>CAWJEL010000005.1:0-132783 GCA_963841825.1 uncultured Chloroflexia bacterium | reverse complement strand
TCGTTGCCAGAGGCGTCTACCGCACGGCCGGCGGCAACGTACCACGCATAAGGGAAATCTCCAGTGGCCTGGAAGCGAGCGGATGCGCTTGTCCAGAAGTAGGGATAGTCAGCTCGCCGGCCTCATTGGTAATTTCGGACACGTTGAACATCGGGTTGAGCGCCGGACCATCAAAGGCTTCATCCTGTGCGTCGGGTGCATAGTCATAATCGACGATGCTCTGCAGTTCTTTGACGTTGGGCAAGCGCCAGTCGCTGTAGCCCAGGTAGTTGGCTTCGTTCATTTCCTGGGCATAGGCCAGAGATGTTTCCCAGTCCATGCCTTCGCCGCTGTCTGCCTGCATCCACGTCAGCGCAGTGGCATTATCGGTGATTGTGCCGTCGCCGTTATCCACGAAGTCGTTGATCAAGTACGCTTCGCCGTAGACGCAGCGCACGTATTTGCCCATTGGGCCGGTGACCAACGCCGGGTAAGCCTTGATATGGCCGGTGGCATGGTTGACGCCAAAGGCGGCATCGTATTGGCCTTCAACCGTCTTGCCGACGTAGTAGTTATCGGCCCAGTATTGCTCATCCTTGGAAATCGAATCATTGACTGTCAGATCGAAGTAGCTGGTATCCAGGTAGGGCCAGCCCGCCGAGAAGTTGCTGATTGAGAACAGCTCTTTCACATACGGCATGCGCCAGTCATCCTGACCACCTAGCGACAACGCTTCGCAATATTCCTGTGCTTCAGGCCAACTGCTGGGACCGCTGTTAGGCGATTGTTCCCAGGTAAGACCGGTGACGTTGTCGGTGACGGTGCCGTCGCCGTTGTCGGTGAAGTCGAAGGCTGCACCGGTGAATTGGGCATCCTGGCCGTAGAACGCTTCGCTTGCGGCGGGGCAGTCGATGTTTTCGCCGTCGCTGTTGTAGCAAAAGCCTTGTCCGGTTTCGTTGAGCGTGTAGATGGCTGATGATGTTTGGGCCGAATCGGCAGGCATTCCGCTTGAATCAGTCGGTTCTTCGGGGGGTGCATCATCCTGCGGTGCGCCACTGCTGTTCATCAGCGCGGCTTCCAACTCTTCCGCCGTGACACCGAGTGCGGCTGCGGCAGCGGTGAAATCTGGCTGCTGGCCGGGTTCACCCATAGCGTCCATCAGAGCTTCTTCGGTGACACCAAGAGTTGCAGCGGCAGCCGCGAAGTCGGGCGCCTGTCCGCCCTGACCGCCACCGTTCCATACCAGTTCGCCATCTTCAAATACGACAACTCGATCAGGATCGACAGTGGTTGGGTCGCCATCCGGCGTTTCAGTCACATCACCGTCTCGCACCAGGCGCACCATGACCGGGACTACGTCTTCAACACCACTATTCTCTTCCGTCTTGGAAATCAAAAACGATTGAACCCGCGCCATGCAAATCGTAGCCGGCCATATCCACATTATAGCCAGAAGCAAGAGCCAAGCATAGATGGTACCTCCATCGACATCGTCACCATCCGCTTCTAACGGATTGGATGTATTCGTCCAGTAGAACGGGTAGTTGACCTGCGTGTCGATTACTTCATCACCATCATAGACTGTGGTTGTGACTTCTGTCAGATTGAACACGCTGGTATCCAATACCGGAATCTCGGTGGCGGTGTAATCCGCAATACTCTGCAATTCCTTGGCACTGGGCAGACGCCAGTCGTCGTAGCCGGCAATGGTGGCATCTTCAGCATAGGCCAATGCCTCTTCCCAGTACAATGCCTCGCCGTTGTCGTCCTGTGACCAGATCAAACCGGTGGCATTATCGGTGACCGTGCCGTCGCCATTGTCAACGAAGTCGTTGATGCCGTACTCGTCACCGCTGACACAGCGGACAAAACGGCTACCGCTCATTGCTTTGATGTGGCCGGTCCAGTCGTTGACGATCCAGGCGGGATCACCTGCCACCTGATCGTTTTGATACTCGCTTTCGACCAGGTAGAGGTTGTTTGACCATGAATGATGTTGAGCAAGATCGCTGCCATCGCCAACCAGATAGAAGTAGTCGGTATCGACCCAGGGCCACCCTTGCGAAAAGTCCCGGAGCGACCACAATTCTTTGACGCTGGGCAAGCGCCAGTCGGTGACACCGCCGGTGTCAAGGGATTCGCAGTAGCCTGCAGCGTCAGACCAGGGCATGGATGCGTCTGACAGGTCCTGCGTCCAAACCAGACCGGTCACGTTGTCGGTAATCGTGCCGGCTTGTCCTGAGCCTGTCGAAGGATCCCCGTTGTCGGTGTAGCTGGGAGTATTGCCGGTGTATTGCGCATCCTGGCCATAGAAGGCCTCACCTGCGGCGGGGCAGTCGATGAGTTCGCTAGCGTCGTAGCAGGTGCCCTGGCCAGTATCGACCAGGGGATAAGCCACGGAGGCACTGGTTGCAGGTTGAGTTGCAGCAACGGTAGCCTGAGTAACTTCTTGTGCCGCTTGGGTTGGCGCTGCAGAAGCTTGAGCCTCTACGGGTGCCGTCTGGGTTTGATTTTCCGGGTAACTGCAAGCAGATAGACCAATCGCCAGGATGTAGAATAAGATAACCAGGGCGGTAATTTTTTTAGACATCGTTTTTCTCCTTGCATCATTTCTTGCTCAGTCTAAACCAGAGATTGGTGAGTTGGGATCATTCTTCACTCGCCAATCTCTTTCTTACGCTAGATTTTTTCTCGCATTTACGGTTGGGTCACACCCAGTGCTTCCATCAGTTCGGCTTCGGTGATGCCCAATTTGGTGGCTGCAGCGGCAAAATCAGGTTGCCCCTGGCTGGGATCACCCAGAGCAGCTTTCAGCGCATCTTCAGTAATTCCCAACTTGGTGGCAGCGGCAGCTAAATCAGGGCCACTTTGCTGGCCGCCAGTAGTACCAGTCTGGCCACCTGGGCCACCTGCGCCTCCTCCTACATTACCCGTGTCACCGTCCGGAAATATGACAACCCGATCAGGATTGACGGTGGTTGAGTCGCCATCCGGTGTTTCGGTCACATCACCGTCGCGCACCAGGCGCACATAGTTGTAACGGTGAATTTCAGGATCCATTTCTGTAAAATTCTCTTCCGATTTAGGGGTGAAAACGACTGAGCCTGCTCCATGTAGGTCGTAACCATCAGGGTCTGTGTTATAGCCTGCAGCCAGTACCCAGGCATAAACAGAACCACTATCTACTGCGCCATCACTACCTTCTACTGGGTTGGACGTGCTCGACCAGTAAAAGGGATAATCAGTCTGTCCCTTTATATTCGTGAGCTCTGTTAGATTGAACACAGATGTATCCATGGCCGGGAAGACACCGGAATAATCAGCAATGCTCTGCAATTCCTTGGCATTGGGCAGACGCCAATCATCGTAGCCGGCAGTGGTGGCCGCTTCCGCATAAGCCAGCGCCGCTTCCCAGTCCATTGCCTCGCCACTGTCATCCTGCGACCACATCAAACCGGTGGCATTATCGGTAACCGTGCCGTCGCCATTGTCAACGAAATCGTTGATGCCGTACTCGTCACCGCTGACACAGCGCACGAATCTGTTACCGCTCATCGCTTTGATGTGTCCGGTCCAGTCGTTGACAATGAATGCGGGATCACCTTGTACCTGCTCGTTCTGATATTCGCTTTCGACCAGGTAGAGATTACTCGACCATGAATGATGCTGACGTTGATCTGAACCATCGCCAACGAGATAGAAGTAGTCGGTGTCGACCCAGGGCCAACCTGTCGAGAAGTCTCTGATTGACCACAGTTCTTTCACGTTGGGTAGTCGCCAATCGGTGATGCTGCCTACCTCAAGGGATTCGCAGTAGCCCGAGGCGTCAGACCAGGGCATGGATGCGTCGGACAGCTCCTGTGCCCAAACCAGACCGGTGACGTTGTCGGTGATCGTGCCGTCCCCGTTGTCGGTGTAGCTGGGAGCATTTCCTGTGTATTGTGCATCCTGCCCGTAAAACGCTTCGCCTGCGGCGGGACAGTCGATGAGTTTGCTGTTGTCGTAGCAAGTGCCCTGGCCGGTGTCGACGATGGGGTAGGAAATGGTGGCGCTGGTGTCCGGTTGAGTTTCCGCCACAGGAGCTTGGGTTGGAACCACGGGAGCTTGCGTCGTCACTGCTGGTGCTTGAGTTGGCACTGCAGAAGCCTGAGCCTCTGCGGGTACAACCTCGGTCGAATTCTCCGCACTCGCGCAAGCGGCCACGCCGATTGCCAGGATGCAGAACAGAACTAACAGGGTCGTGAATTTCTTGGACATTGCTCTTTTCTCCTTGAATGGTCCCTTACTTCGGGTTGGCCAGAGACTGGCGAGTTTCGAGCCTTCGTCACTCGCCAATCTCTGCTCTTGTTGACCCCATTGTAGGACTCGTGCCTGTGTAGAACCTAAGAAAAAGCTGTACAAACCCTGAGAAGTTCTGCCTGTCCTTGCTTTTCTGGATGTGCTAACTGCCAGCAACAGTCTCGAATCACAGGCCGATCTCATCATTGTTAAATGGAGGTGAGGGATTACCAGATTATTTTCAACGTTCATAAACAACCATGGCGAGCTGCTTCGGACCGGTTTCTATCTCATCACGAGCGGCAGATAGACCGTGTGCGCCGTGACAGATGTCGGGACAGCCTCGCGCACCAGGCGGACATAGTTGTAGTAGCGTTCGCCGCCTTCGCCCGCCGGTCCGCCCTCAACCTTGGTGTCGAAGCGCACGGCGCCCGCCCCGTGAAAGTCAAGTCCTTCCGTGTTCACGGCCCGCCCGAAGGCGACGTACCAGGCGTAGTAGTAGGGTTTGCCGCCCTGGAACAGCGCCGACGTACTCGTCCAGTAATAGGGATAATCGGCGACGCCCGCTTCATTAGTGATGCCCGTCGTTTGGAACATCGGATCAATGGCCGGGCCTTCATTGGCCGGATTCGTCGCGCCCGGCGCACGGGTGTAGTCCACAATGCTCTGGAGTTCCTTGACGTTCGGCAGCCGCCAGTCGCTGTGCCCCAGGTAATTGGCGGCGTTCTGGGTCTGGGCATACGCCAGCGCGTGCTCCCAGTCCATGCCCGAACCGCTATCGGTCTGCGACCACATCAGGCCCGTCGCCTGGTCGGTGATGGTCCCAGCCTGTCCTGAGCCTGGCGAAGGGTTGCTGTTGTTCACCAACTGATTGACCCCGTAACTGTCGCCCCGCACGCAGCGCACATGTTTGCCCATCGGCCCGGTGACCGCGGCCGGATAGGCCTTGATGTGGCCGGTGCCGTGGTTGACGCCGAAAGCCGCTTCCGAGCGACCCTCGACCGTGGAGCCGGCGTAATAGTTGCTGGACCAGTACTGTTCAGCTTTGCTGACGGTGGCGCCGGCCAGATGGAAGTAGGTCGTATTCAGATAGGGCCAGCCTTGTGAGAAATCGCTGATGGAAAACAGCTCTTTCAAGCTGGGCATGCGCCAGTCGCTCTGGCCGGCCAGTGTCAGCGCGTCGCAGGTGTCCACCGCCTGTTTCCAACTGAGATTGGCTGAATTGGGCGTCTGCTGCCACACCAGGCCGGTGACGTTGTCGGTGACCGTGCCATTGCCGTTGTCGGTGAAACTGAACGCGTTGCCGGTGAACTGGGCATCCTGTCCATAGAACGCCGCGCCCTTGGCGGGGCAGGTGATGACTGCGCCATTGGCATCGTAGCAGCCCGTCTGACCGGTATCCACAAGGGGGTAGCTTTTTCCCGTTGTGGGCGTGGCTGTCGCCGTGGGTGTGGCAGTTGTCGCAGATGTAGGGGTTGCTGTGGATGCGGCTGTCGCCGTGGGCGTAACTGTCGCCGCAGGCGTGGGGTCGGCGACGGCGCTCGCATCCCGCACCAGGCGGACGGCGTTGTAGATGCGGATGGCGTCGCCCTGCGGGCCGCGGCCGGTGGGGTAATCGGCGGGGTTGCCGCTCTTGGGATCGCTGCGCTGCGCGCCCGCGCCGTGGACATCCACCCAGGCGCCGTTCATGTAGCCCAGCGCCCGGCCAAAGGCCACGTAAGCGCCCGCCGCGCCGGAGCCATCGGCGCTCGCGTGGGTGGTGCCGGCTCCAGTAGAAGGGATAGTCGCTCTGGCCCGCCTCGTTGGTGATGCCCGTGGCGTTGAAGAGCGGGCTGATCGCCGCCGAACCGGTTGCGTCGGGCGAACGGGTGTAGTCCACGATGCTCTGCAGTTCCTTGACGTTCGGCAAGCGCCAATCGTTGTGGCCCAGGTAGTTGGCGGCGTTCTGGGTCTGCACCCAGGCCAGGGCGCTCTCCCAGTTCATGCCGTTGCCGCTGTCGTTCTGCGCCCACATCAGGCCGGTGGCATTGTCGGTGATGGTCTGGTCGCCGTTGTCTACGAAGCTGTTGACGCCGTAGCTCGTGTTGCCGCGCACGCAGATGCACGAAGAAGGTCTTCGTCGCTCCGCCCGGCATCGTCAGGCCGTAGCCTTTGATGCGGCCATCGGCGAAGTTGACGCCGAACAGCTAGCGCCGGTGTTGCCGACGTAGAGCGTGCTGGACGCATACTGCGAATCGATGATGCGCTCGCCGGCGCTGGTGTCGCCGTAGGCGAACTGGAAGTAGGCGGTGTCGATGAAGGGGGTCAGGCCGGAGGTGTCGGTCCCGCTGACCGCTCGGATCCGTGCCCCGGAAGTCAATCAGCGAGTAGAGTTCCTTGATCGTCGGCAGCCGCCAGTCGCTGTAGCCGCCGTAGCGGGCCGCGTTGAGCGCCGCGGGCCGCGCCTGGGCCTGCGTCCAGGTGAGCTTGTCGTTGGCCTCGATGCTGCCGTCGCCGTTAGTGTCGGGGCTGCGCTGCCAGGTCAGCCCGGTGACGTTGTCGAGCACGGTCAGCCCGTCGCCGCTGAGCGTGTAGCTGGGCTGATTGCCCTGAACCTGGGCATCCTGCCCGTAGAACGCCTGGCCCGCCGACGGGCAAGCGATCTCGGTCGTGGCGTTGTAGCATTTGGTCTGGCCGGTGTCCACGACGGCGTAGGGGGTCGCGGACGTCGCCAAACTGTTCTCCTGGTTCACGGCCGACAAGGCTGCGCGCCGCTGATTTGGGCGCCGTCAACCTGCAAAAGGCTCGCGCCGAGGACGATCACGAGCAGCGCCAGGGCGAACGTTTTCCCAAGTCGGGAAGGTTGAGTCGGTTTCATGGTCATCTCCGATAGGGTGATATGTATCAACTGGTCACAGCATACCGGAGAGTTATCCAGAAACGGTTCAGAATCGTCGAAGATTCGGTCCAAAGCTGAAGCGATGTTCCCGCTGTGGTATAATCCCGCACACCATGGAAGCTGAAAACGAACGCCGCCAGCGATTGTATCGCGTCTCAGCCATTGTGCTCAGGCACCGCGACCAGGGCGAGGCCGACCGCCTGCTGACGGTGCTGGCGCGCGAACGGGGCAAGGTGACGCTGCTGGCCAAAGGGGTGCGCCGGACTGCCAGCCGTAAGGCCGGGCACATCGAGCCGTTCACCCACGTTGAGCTGCTGGTGGCGAAGGGGAAAAGCCTGGATCTGATCACGCAGGCCGAGACGATTGCGGCGCATCGGCATCTGCGCGAGGATTTGTGGCGCAGTTCGTGGGCCTATTACATCGTCGAGCTGGCTGACGCTTTCGTTCAGGACGACGACCCGCACCAACTGCTCTTCGACCTGCTGCTGGAGACGCTCGGCCGGTTGGATCGCGGCGCTGATCCACTGCTGGTCGTGCGCTACTACGAGGTACACTTGCTCTCGCTGGCCGGCTACCAGCCGCAGCTTTTCCGGTGCGTCCAGTGCGGCGAACTGCTCAAGCCGGAGCTCAACTTCCTCAGCCTGGCGCGCGGCGGCTGCCTGTGTCCGCAGCACGGGGCCAACCACCCGGAAACCCTCGCGCTGCCGCTGCCCGTGTTGAAGGTGCTGCGTTTCCTGCAATCGCGCGCCTGGGAAGAGGTCGCCGCGCTGCAGATCACCCCGGCGACCATGAGCCAGGTCGAGGCCGTGCTCAAACGCTATGTCGTCTACCATCTGGAACGCACCGTGCGCTCTGCGACGTTCTTAGATCGGCTGCGCGCGACGCTGGCGCACGCCGAGCAGCCTTCGGCTGCCGGCGGCGGGCCGATGGCTGAAGGTTGATGGGCGAGATGATCGATGAAGGACAGCCCTCAGCCATTGCGCGGGCTCGAAATTGTGGTAGATAGCTCAGGCCAGCGCCGTCCGCTCCAAACGCGGGTCCGAGCCATGATTGCGGCCGCGGCTCAGGCGGAGGCGGAATACCCCGCCAATACCACTCCGGCGTCACGCGTTGCAGACCCGCATAATAGGCGACCAAATGCACCAGAATGCGATCCAGGTGCGCATTGAGGAATTGGCTGATGGCGGCCCCGGGGGGTGACTGCGTAAAATCACCAACGCCACCTCGGCCTGTGCGTAGCTCTGGGCATCGATACCCCCATGCAGCAAGGCGACCAATTCGGCCCGCACCTGCTCCCGGATCGCCTCTGCCACATCACCGGTGGTGGAAGCGGCGACCCGAGCAGCCTCGTGCGCCAACTGGCCCGCCAACGCTTACAGAGATTGCAAAAGGCCGGCCGCGTTCTATCATGTTCAGGGCCGAAGGTGGCGACTCCCTGTAAATACTTTTACAGAAGTTGCGGGTTTTAGCCGACCTTCGTTTGCAGCAGGTCTTTTCAGTTCGAACGACTGCATATTGATGCAGGCATATTGAGCGCGCTGGCTTGTTTTGCCTTTGCTTCTTCTGTACTATACAATCAGGGCATGACGCAGAGTTCGACGATGCCACCTGCCACTACCGGCGCGCCAGCCCAATCTCGCCTCTGGACAATCCTGGTCCACCCGGTGACGTCGGAGCAGCGCAATCAACGCAATGTGCTGATCGACGCCATCGGCGTGGGGATCACCGCGGGGGTGGGCAGCTTCCTGGCGGTGTTCATGGTGCGGCTGGGCGCGACCGACTTCCAGGTGGGCCTGCTGACCGCCATGCCCGCGCTGACGGGGATGCTGCTGGCGATGCCGGTGGGCGAGTTCCTGTCCCGCCAGCGCCACATCGTGCCCTGGTTCGCCCGCTCCCGCTTCCTCGTGCTCATCTGCTACTTGCTCACCGGACTGGTGCCGTTCATCGTCCCGAATCGCGCGCCGGGCGCGATTATCCTGATCTGGGCGCTGGCGACGCTGCCGCAGACGTTGGTCACGGTAGGCTTCACGGTGGTGATGGGGGGCGTCGCCGGGCCGACCGGCCGCTTCACGCTGATGAGCCGGCGGTGGGCGATCCTGGGGCTGACCAACTCCCTCACGGTGCTGATCGTCGGCCAGATGCTCACGTGGTTCGAGTTTCCGCTGAATTACCAGGTCGTGTTTATCGGCTCGGCCGTAGGCGCGTTGATCAGCGTGATCTTTTCGAGCAGCATCAAGCTGCCACCGCAGGAGATCGTCGCGCGCCGGCAGGGGGTGGTCGACACCTTTCGGCAGCACGGCGGGACGCTGCGCCAGAATAAGCCGTTCGTCAATTTCACCGTCAGCCAGTTCGTGTTCCGCTGGGGCATGGCGTTGGCCGTGCCGCTGCTGCCGATTTATTGGGTGAAGAACGCCGGCGCGAGCGACCAACAGATCAGCGCCATCAATTTTTCGCAGACGATGGCGATGATGGTGGCCTACTTCTTGTGGTCCAGAGTTGTCTTCAGGCGCGGAAAACGCTGGGTGTTGCTGGTCTGTGCGCTGGGGATGAGCTTCTATCCCGCGTTGACTGCGTTGACGCAGCAGCCGAACGTTCTGATACTTTGGGCCGGGCTGGCGGGGCTGTTCTTCGCCGGGGTCGACCTGGTGTTCTTCGACATCGTGCTGAGCACCTGCCCGGCCGATGACCAGGCGGCGTACATCGGGATGTACCAGACGACGGTCTACGTGGCCACCTTCCTCGCGCCGCTGGTCGGCACCGTTCTATCCACCGCCGTCGGCATCGTGCCGGCGCTGATCCTGGCAACGGTGCTGCGGCTCGCCGGCTTCGGCCTGATGGCGCGGATGGGGGTGGGGAAGTAGACGGGTAAACGGGTAGACAAGTAGACAGGTAGACAAGGATTGAAGTCACCCGCTTGTCCCCTGTTTCCTTGTCTACCTATTTCCTTGTTTCCCCCTCGTTATCTACTCGCTTTTCTCCAACACAAACACCGCGGTCGTGGACAACAGGTTTGTCACCTTGAAGATGTCAATCCGGCGGCCGCGATTCAGGTAAGCATCGCCGGTGATGGCGATCCCGTTCTCCCGGCAAAAATGAACGAAATCGGTGACGGTAAATGCTTGCCAGCGCGGTTTCTCGTGCCAGGCCTGGGGCAAATCGACTGCGCGAGGGATGCACCCGGTGAACAGCAGCTCCAGCCGGCAGCGCCAATGCCCCCAGTTCGGGAAGCTCACCACGGCCCGTTCCCCCACCCGCAGCATTTCCCGCAGGATCATTCCCGGATCATTGAGGTAGGGTAGGGTCTGGCTCAGCACGACGTAATCGAAGCTGCGGTCGGGATAATCCACCAATCCCTCTTGCAGGTTGCCCTGGCGCACGCTGAGGCCGCGGCGGACGCATGCCAGCATGCTCGCCTCGCCCAGTTCGATCCCGCGGCCCTTGGCCCCCTTCTGATGCACCAGGTGGTCCAGCAGCGCGCCGTCGCCGCAGCCCAGGTCGAGCACGCGGCTGCCGGCCGAGATGAAATCGGCGATGATTTGAAGGTCGGGACGAAGGTCAGTCATATGCCATCTTCCCGCGCCAAGCGATCCATGAAACTACCAAGCAGCCGGGTCATGGTGGCTACCTCCACCAGGAAGGCATCGTGCCCTGCGTCGCTTACGATGTCGAGATACGAGACATCCGCGCCGGCCGCGGTCAGGGCGCGGACGATCTCTTTGCTCTGGTGTGGCGGGTAAAGCCAGTCGCTGGTGAAGCTCACCACCAGAAACTTGATGTCCTGGGCGCGGGCAAACGCCGCGGCCAGCGAGTTCACGGGCAATCCGTTTGTCCCGGTCGAACTCTGGCTCAGGTCGAAGTAATCCATCGCCTTGGTGATGTAGAGATAGCTGTTCGCATCGAACCGCTGGGTGAAGCTGAGACCCTGGTGTCTCAAATAGCTCTCCACCTGGAACTCGGTGCGGAACTGATAGCCGAACTGTTCGCGATCCTGCAAACGGCGGCCGAACTTTTGGTGCATCGATTCTTCACTAAGATAGGTGATGTGCGCGATCATGCGCGCCACGGCAAGGCCGGCGTCGGGCCGGGAGCCGCTCTCATAATACTCCCCGCCCTGCCAGGCCGGGTCAGCGTAGATCGCCTGCCGGCCTACTTCGCTGAGAGCGATCTGCATGGCGTTACTGTTCGCGGTGGTCGCCAGCGGGATGGCCGCCCGGAGCCGTTCCGGGTGATGCGCGGCCCATTCCAGCGCCTGCATCCCGCCCATCGATCCGCCCACTGCACAGAGCAGCCGCTCGATCCCCAGGTGGTCGATCAGCCGCTCCTGCGCGCGCACGATGTCGCCGATCGTCACCACCGGAAACGACAGCCCATACGGTTTGCCGGTGGCCGGGTCGATGCTGCTGGGACCGGTCGAGCCGTAGCAGCTTCCGATGATATTGCTGCAGATCACGAAAAACCGGTTGGTGTCGAACGCCTTGCCCGGCCCGATCGAAGTGTCCCACCAGCCGGGCTTTCTGTCATCCAGGCTACGATAGCCTGCCGCGTGCGCGCCACCGCTCAGCGCGTGCAGGATCAACACGGCGTTGGACCGATCCGCGTTGAGCGTGCCGTAGGTCTGATACGCCAACGTGACCGGCCCCAACGTCGCGCCGCTCTCCAACACAAACGGCGCATCGTCGGCAAAGGTGAAGTATTCGGTCTCGACGATGCCGACGGAGTCGGGGGGAAAGGAATCAATGCTCACAGGATCACTCCTGACGTGATACGTGCTACGTGAAACGTGCTGCGTGAAAGCGGCGAGATCTTCGTAACGAAGTCACGTAGCACGCTTCACGGGTCACGCCGTTTCCAGCGCCTGCCCCAAATCCCACAAAATATCCTCAACATCCTCGATGCCGATGCTCAGCCGGATGAAGTCGGGGCTGACGCCGGCGCCGACCATCTCGTCTTCGCTGAGCTGGCTGTGGGTGGTGGTGGCGGGATGGATCGCCAGGCTCTTGGCGTCGCCCACGTTTGCCAGGTGGCTGAACAGTTGCAGGCTCTCGATGAAGCGGCGGCCGGCTTCGATGCCGCCCTGGATGCCGAAGCCCAGGATCGCGCCCGTGCCCTTCGGCAGGTACTTCGCGGCCCGCGTGTGGTCGGGATGCGTGGCAAGGCAGGGGTGGCTGACCCAGGCGACCTTCGGGTGCGCGGCGAGGTACTCGGCGACGCGCTGGGCATTGGCCACGTGCCGATCCATGCGCAGGCTGAGCGTCTCGATGCCCTGGATCGTCTGCCAGCTATTGAATGGCGCCTGACACCCGCCGAAGTCCCGCAGGATTTGGACCCGCGCCTTCAGGATGAAGGCCGGCGCGCCCAGGTCAGCGTAGACCAGCCCGTGGTACGACGGGTCAGGCGTGGTGAAGTTGGCGAAGCGGCCGCTGGTCCAATCGAAATTGCCGCCGTCCACGATGATCCCGCCGATGGTCGTGCCGTGGCCGCCCAGGAACTTGGTGGTGCTGTGGGTGACGATGTTGGCCCCCCACTCGAACGGCCGGCAGAGATAGGGCGTGGCGAACGTGTTGTCGATCATCAGCGGGATGGCGTGCTTCCGGGCGCTCGCTGCGACCTCCTCGAACGGGAAGACGCTGATGTCGGGGTTGCCGAGCGTCTCGCCATAGATAATCTTGGTGTTGGGCTGGATCGCCCGCTCGAAGTTGGCTGGATCGGAGGGGTCGACGAATGTCACGTCAATGCCGATGCGCGGGAAGGAGTAGCGAAACTGGTTGTACGTGCCGCCGTAGAGCCGGCTGCTGGTGATGATATGATCCCCCGCACCGCAGAGGGTCAGGATGGCCTGCGCCTGCGCCGCATGTCCGCTGCTGGTCGCCAGCGCGCCGACGCCGCCTTCGAGGCTGGCGATGCGCTGCTCCAGCACGTCGCTGGTCGGATTCATGATGCGGGTGTAGATGTTGCCGAATTCCTTCAGCGCGAAAAGGTTCGCTGCATGCTCCGTGTTCTTGAACTGATAGCTGGTGGTCTGATAAATCGGCACCGCGCGGCTGCCGGTGGTCGGGTCGGGCTGCTGGCCGGCGTGAAGCTGGCGGGTGGTGAAGCCGAGGGTATGTGTCATGGTAGGATTCTCCTTAACCGTGATGTGTGTGATGCCCCCGTGATGCGTACTTCGTGATTCGTGATGTCGCGTAAGTCGGCGGGCCCGCCGCTACAGCTTATCATCACGCAGCACGTATTCACGTATCACGCAGCAAACAAAACGCCCTCTCATCATGTAGACAAGAGGGCGCTGGCATGCTTTTACGTTTTGACCACTGCTCACGGCTGGCAATAAAACATCCCCTCGTCAGGGGATGAGCAGGAGCCAAAGCGCATTCCTCTCATCTTCCAGATCGTATCTGCCGGAATTGGCACCATAGCTGGGCGCTAGAATCTTGATGCTTGAAACTGGAAGTTGAACACGCGTTGTCCGGGTTTCCAGTTTCAAGCTTCTAGCATCCAGTCTGGTTGTCGAGGCTTCACAGGGCCGGTCCCTCCACCTCTCTGGATGAGTCCAGGGCTATTCAGTTGTGGGCCGCTTTATACCAGGGTGCCGGGAATTTGTCAAATCGGGATTGGAGAAATAAGATAGCCCTCACAGACACCGCAAGCGCGGCTCAACGAGGAAACACGGATGTCACAACCTGTCAACTGTCCTTACTTTTTCGGTGATTACCGGCGCGGCAACGAGATCGAAAAATGCCGATTGATCGCGCGCAACCGGGAGAACCGGCGGCCCTGGCATCGCGCACTGTGCGATTCCTGCCCTGTGCCAGGCATCCTGGTGGAAACGACCTGCGCGCACCTGGCGCTCGAAGCATCGGTGGAGCGGAAACTTGGCCTTTTCGACCGCGTGGCGCTCTACGCCATCTGCACCGAGCACATCGTCGAGTTGAAGGACCCGAAGCGCTGTCCGCAGTGCGAGGCGGCGGGTGGCAAATGACGAATGACGAATGGCGAATGACGAATGGCGCGCTCCACACTCCACGCTCTCCGCCTCACGTGTCACGCATCACGTATCACGCCTCACGTATCACGCCTCACGCAAATACGCCTCCACCTGCGCCAGCGCCTCCGGGAAGTTGGTGCGGCCCAGACCGACGCGGAAATGATTGCCGCTGTGGTCAAAGACATCTCCCGGCAGGATCATCACGTCTCGCTTGTCCAGCACGTCCTGGCAGAACTCGCCCACGGGCCGCGCGCCGCGCAGTTGCGGGAAGGCCACCGAGCCGGCCTGCGGCCGCAGCCAGGTGAAGAGGTCGTCGTGCCGGGCGCAAAACTGCGCCATCTCGGTCCGATTGCGCTCGATGATCGCCAGGTTGCGGGCGACGATCCGCTCCTGTGCGCGCAGCGCCATGATCCCGAGGATCTCGCTCGGCGCAGAAGCACAGATGGTCGTGTAATCATGGAACGCGATGCAGCGCGCCAACAGATTCCGCGTCGCGCATGGCCAGCCAGCCGATGCGCAGCCCCGGCAGGGCGAACGACTTGGAGAGGCCGGACAGCGAAATCCCGCGCTCGTAGAGGTCAGCGACCGGCGGGAGGCGGGTTGCCGCGTCGTACTCCAACAGCCGGTACATCTCGTCGGAGAAAACGTGCAGGCCGTGGCGCCGGGCAAGCTCGATGATGGCGTCCAGTTCGCTCCGGTCCGGCAGATAGCCGGTGGGGTTGTGCGGAAAGTTCACGACCAGCAGCCGGGTCTCGGGCCGGATCTGGTCAGCCAGGCCATCCAGGTCGAGGCGCCACCGGCCGTCGCGCACCGCTAAAGGCCAGCGGGTGACCGCGCAACCCAGCGCCTCTGCGATCGCGTAGAGCGACTGATAGCCGGGGTACGTGGCGATCACGTGATCGCCCGGCCGCAGCAGCGCGTTCATGGCGATGAAGATCAGCTCCTCGGGTGCGGCGATCAGCACATCCTCCGGCCCGATCGCCCGGTGCAATCCAGCAACCTCCGATCTGAGCAGCGGGTGGCCCTGGGACTCAGTGTAGCTCAGCTTCAGGTCGTGCCAGAGGGCGAGCGTTTCATCGTCCGCCAGCTTGAGCACTTCCTCCAGCGCCAACGCCTCGCAATCCGACGCGCTGAGGAGGTGGCGCACGCGGAACTCGTGCGCGGCGAAGTAGCGTTCCAGCTTGAAGTCATCGATCTGCATGAGGCCACTCCAATAAGAGAGCGCAAGACGCAAACCGGTTTCGGCCCACGTCTTGCGCTTCGCTTCGTTACTGATTTCGGCCGCGGCTACTGCGCGGCAATCACCTGCTCGATGGCCTGGGCGAACTGGTCGTACGGCAGCGCGCCCGAGATGAATTTCGGGGTCGGGGCCTGCCCTTCGGCCGCGGCCTTCACGATGAAGAACGCCGGGGTGCCGCGCACGCCTTGCGCTGCGCCGTCCTTCAGGTCGCGCTGGATCGCAGCGTCCGTCTTGGCGTCGGTGAGACAGGCATCGTACTTGGCGCCGTCGGCGCCGATCGCGAGGGCCTGCTTGCGGAACTGGTCAGCCGCGTCTTTGGCGCCGGCCCAGGCGTCCTGCGTCTGAAACAGCCAGTCGTGCAGATCCCAGAATAGCTGGGGATCCTGCTGACCGGCACAGTAGGCGGCCTTCGCCGCCGGCATGGCATTCGGGTGAAAGTCCAGCGGGAAGTTGCGGAACACGTTGACGACCTTACCGGTGACTGCGTATGCTTCATCCAGAAGCGGGCCCGTTTGCACAGAGTGCCGGGCGCAGTACGGTCACTGGAAGTCCGAGAAATCGACCAGCTTGATCGGCGCGTTCGGGTCCCCACGATAGAAGTTCCCGTCGGCATCCACGCCCACCTGGAGGCTGGCCAGCTTCTCCGGCGCGATCGCCACGGGGGTAGGCGTGGCGGCGGCGCCTGCAGCGCATTGATCGCCTGTTCGATCTGCTCCAGCGTCTGTGCGCCGGGCAGCCCCTGGCTGTTTTCCGGTTTGCCATCCGCGCCGATCTTCAGCACCAGGAAGGACGGTACCGTCGGGACACCGATCTCCTGGGCGAACGCCGTGGCGTAATCCACCTCGTTCTGGGCCGTTACATCCTTGAGACACGCGTCGAAGGCCGCTTGATCCAGACCGAGGCTTTTGGCGTAACCGGACATGGCCGCGTCATCGCCCTCTTGCCACTCCGCCTGCTTTTCGTACAACAGGGTGCGGAACTCCCAGAACTTGCCTTGCCGCGCCGCGCAGACCGCAGCCACGGCAGCCCCGGGCGCGGTGTCAGCGAGCGGCTTGACGACCAGGCGCATTTCTCCGGTGTCGACGTACTTGGTCTTCAGCGCCGGCTCGACGGAGGTGGCGTGTTGCGCAGCGCCCGCGTTCTTGTAATCCTCGAAGGAGAGCAACACCAGCCCCGCATCGGCCTTGCCCAGCGATGGACTGCCATCGTAGGTCAGCCCGGCACGGTTCGGGTCCACCTCGAAGAAGTCAACGCCCTGAGGGAGCGGCGTGGGTGTGGGCGCCGGATGCAAGCCCTGCTTGGCCTTCTCGATGATCTTCTGGAATTCAGCGAACGGGTACGCGCCGCTGAGGAACCAGTCGTTGATCAGGAATGCGGGCGTGCCCTGCACCCCAGAACTCATGCCATCCTGGATATCGCGCTGGATGCGCGCCTCAGTGGCAGGGTCGCTCAGACAGGCGTCATATTTGGCGCCATCCGCGCCCAGAGCCAGCGCCTGCTTGCGGAACTGATCGGCGGCGTCAGCAGCTTCCGACCAGGTCGCCTGGTTGGCAAAAAGCCATTCGTGCATGTCCCAGAACAGTTGGGGATCCTGTTGGCCCGCGCAATAGCTCGCCGTGGCGGCCGGCATCGCATTGGGATGGAACTCCAGCGGGAAGTGACGGAAAACGGAAAGAACCTCACCCGTGGCAACGTACGCTTCATCCAGAAGCGGGCCCGTTTCACCTGCGTGACGGGCGCAGTACGGTCACTGGAAGTCCGAGTATTCGACCAACTTCACCGCGGCCTTGGGGTCGCCGCGATAGAAGTTGCCGTCGGCATCCACACCGACAGGGATGTCCAGCTTGCTGGTGGGCGCCTGCGGCGCTTCGGCTTGGACCGGCGCAGTTGTCGCCGGGGCGGCTGGCGCGGCGGACGGCGCGGCGGACGGCGCCGGAGCCACAGTGGCGTTGGGCGCGGCGGGCGCACAGGCTACCCCCACCAATGCCACGATCAGGAGCAACAAGGGCAGGATCAGTAGCGTGCCCCTGTTGCCGGAACGGTGCGTCTTCATCGATCTCTCCTTCTGTTTCTGTCTAGTAGATGAATTCCCGAATATCATACCGCGAGAACTGCGGCGGATGCGCCGGGTCGTGCGGTCGCAGCGCGGCCCGGATGGCCACTTCCTGGGCCGCGATTTCGATGTCGGTCAACGGCCGGATGTGCTCGGTTGCGGCCAAACTGGCATACTCGGAGCCGGGCTGAGCCACGAACGGCGAGAAATAGACGAGATCCCCTGCGCCGAGCGGCATGGCATTCAACGCGGCAATTGTACCATAAACATGCGCCGCAGCATAACGTTCGCCACCGACGCCGGTCATGATGATCACGCTGACCGCGACGCCAGCGTCCTTCAGAAGGCTGACCGCATCGCGCACATCGGCGACCGTGCCCGGCTTGCGCAACCAGCGCAGCAGCCCGTCGTCGCCCGTCTCCATGCCGATGTAGACGCGGCGCAGCCCGCGAGCCGTCAGTTCGGCCCACTCATCCGCCGCCTTGCGATGCACATCGAACGCGTCCATGAACGAGTAGACGCCCGCGCCTGCCGGGAGGACTCGCGCCTCGGCGATCACATCAAACCAGGCGCGCAACCTCGGCATCGGCACAACCAGTGCGTTGGCGTCGGCCAGGAACAGCGACTTGCGCAGGCCGAGCGCCGGCCCGAAAAACGCCCGCACCGCCGCGATGTGCGCCCGCAGCTCATCCGCGCTCTTGACCCGAAAAGGCCGGTCGCGATAGAAATCGCAAAAGGTGCACCGATTGTATGAGCACCCCTCAGTGGCTTGCACCACGAGCGCCAGATATTGGTCGGGCGGCAGAATGCTGACGGGTCGGTAGACTGCGGCGAAGCGGCTTGCATCCGCCTGAAGCGCGGCCCAGTCCCAGCGCAGCAAGACCGCCAGCCCAGGTTCAGCGGTCGTCTGTGCCACCCGCCGCGCCAGATCATACACCTCGGTCAAGAACCGCCGGGCCTCGTCGGGTGACAGCCAACGCCGCTGCCGCGTGCCATCGGAGCCGCGCCACTTGCTCAGCACCCGGTTATCCAGCCCGCGACGATAGTTCACCCCGCCCGCGAACGTGCCGATCAACCGGCCGGCGAGGTCAAACGAATAGCTCGGCGCTTCGTCACCCACCAGCAGGTTGATGACCTGGGGCCGGATGCGCACGGTGATGACGCCGACGTCGGGCAGCTCACATGTCTTCAAAGTGAAGCGATTATATGCGCAAACCCGCTATGTTGCCAGTACGCCGGCTTCCTGATCCCCAGTTTCCGGCTTCCAGCTTCCAGTATCGAGCTTCCAGCAGCAATTCCAAATGTAGCCGGAATCGAGGCTTTAGCCGGTGTGGTTTGCGGCTTTGCTGGCCAGAAACCCGGCTAAAGCCTCCACTCCAGATCTCACAGACACCTGCATTTGGAATTCCTGGAGCTTCCAGCTTCCAGTTTCTAGCTTCCAGTATTATAATGCAGTCCGTTTGGAGTAGATCGCCGCATGTCTCTATTGGTTGCAACCGGGCTCAGCAAGGCTTTCGGTGCGTTGGACGTCTTTGCGGGCGTCGACGTGCGCATCGAGGCCGGCGACCGCATCGGCTTTGTGGGCGCGAACGGCGCGGGCAAGACGACCCTGCTGCGCATCCTGGCCGGGGTCGAAGCGCCGACCGCGGGCGATGTCGCGCGCAAGCGCGGGCTCACGGTGGGCTACCTGCCGCAGGATCCGCCGCCCGCGGGCGCTGAAACACTACACGGCGCCATGCTGCGCGTCTTCGACGGACTCCGCGCCCAGGGCGCCGCGCTGACGGAATTGGAACACCGCCTGGCCGACGTCGCAGACCGGAGCAACGGCGACTATGACGCGCTGCTGGCGGAGTACGGCCACGCGCAGGCCGCTTTTGAAATTGCGGGCGGTTACACCTACGAGACACGCATCCGCCAGGTGCTGGGCGGGCTGGGCTTCAACGAGGATGAGCACGGCAAGCAGATGGCGCACCTGAGCGGCGGCGAGCGCACGCGGGCGCTGCTGGCCCAGCTTTTGCTGACGGAGCCCGATCTGCTGCTGCTGGACGAGCCGACCAACCATCTCGACCTGGAGGCGGTCGAATGGCTGGAGGAGAAGCTGCTCCACTGGCCCGGCGCCATCGTCGTCGTGGCGCACGACCGCTACTTCCTGGACAAGGTGGCGACGCGCGTCTGGGACATGAACTACGGCGTGGTCGAGACCTATCGCGGCAACTACTCCGCCTTTCACGGCCAGCGCGAGATGCGCCGCGAGCGCCAGCGCCGCGAGTGGGAGTCGCAGCAGGAATTCGTGGCGAAGACCGAGGACTTCATCCGGCGCAACCTGGCGGGCCAGCGCACCAAGGAGGCTCAGGGCCGGCGCACCCGGCTGGAACGCTTCCTGCACGACGAGGCGATCGACCGGCCCCAGGATCAGAAAATGATCCGTCTCGGCCTGACGACCCAGATTCGCTCCGGTGATCTGGTGATGGCCACCAAAGATCTTGCCGTAGGCTATGAGCGGCCGCTCTTCCACTGCCCGGACGTGGAGGTGCGCCGCGGCGACCGGGTGGCGCTCATCGGTCCGAACGGCGCGGGCAAGACGACGCTGCTCAAGACGATCCTCGGCCAGTTGAAGCCGCTGGGCGGCCGGGTGCGCTTCGGGGCCAGCGTTGAGGTCGGCTATCTGGCGCAGGCCCAGGCCGGGCTGGATCCCGACGAGACGGTGCTCGACGCGATCCTGGATGTGCAAAATCTGCCCATCAGCCAGGCGCGCAACTTCCTGGGGCAATTTCTCTTTTCGGGCGACGACGTCTTCCGCACCATCGGCACGCTCAGCGGCGGGCAGCGCAGCCGGGTCGCGCTGGCGCGGCTCACCTTGCACGGCGCCAACCTGCTGCTGCTGGATGAGCCGACCAACCATCTCGATCTGGACACGCAGGAGATCCTGGAACAAGTTTTGCGCCAGTTCCCGGGCACGATTCTGCTGGTGACGCACGACCGCTATCTGGTGCAGGCGTTGGCGAGCCACATCTGGCGGGTGGCCGGCGATGAGTTAAGCGCGTACAAGGGCAACTACGAGGCGTACCTGCGGCAGCGGGCGGCGGAGGCTGAGGTTAAGGGCGAGGCTACAGGCTGAGGTTGAGGCGCCGGAGGATGGTCGCGAGCGCGCCCGCGAGGAGCGCCGCCAACGCAAGGCGGCCGAGCGGCTGGCGGAGCAGGCCGCGGCGAAGGAACAGACAATCCACGCGCTGGAAGAGCAGCTTGCCGCCCTCGGCGTCCAGCTCGAGGCTGCCAGCCTGGCCGGCGACGTGGGCAAGATCCACAGCCTGGGCCTGACGTATGAAGCGATCGAAGCCGAGCTACAGGTGGCGATGCACGAATGGGCGGAGTTGGCGTGACGGGTAAACGGAGGTGCCAGAGTGAAACTGAAGGTGGTTCCGCATCCTGCTGCGGAAGGCGGCTATTGGGCTGAAGTGCCCGCCATACCTGGTTGTGCGACACAGGGCGAGACTTTCGAAGATCTGTTGGCGAATCTATATTTGCGAGGATCTTCTGGCAAATCTGTATGAAGCGATAGAAGGTTGCTTGTCCGTGTGAAGATGGCAGGCCTTTCCGAAGCCGACCTGGAGGAATAGATGTCGGCCGAAATCACGGTGCGGGACGGCGGAAAGCCCATCGTTATCGGCCTCACCGGCCCGATCGGCAGCGGGAAGAGCCACGTGCGGAGCGTGCTGGTTTCGCTCGGCGCCGAAGGCATTGACGCGGACCGCGTGGCCCATGAGGTGATGGCGCCGGATGGCCCCGCGTACGCTGGCATCCTGGCTGAATTCGGGCCCGGCATCCTGGGGCCGGATGGTCTCGTCGATCGCGGGCAACTCGGTGCGCGAGTCTTCGGTAACCCCGCTGCCCTGGCCCGGCTGGAGGCGATCGTACATCCGGCGGTCGGCCAGGCGATCAGAGAGCGGGTCGAGGCTTCGACCGCGCCTCTGATCGTGATCGAGGCGATCAAGCTCCTGGAAGCCGGGCTGGCGCGTTCGCTGTGCGACCAAGTGTGGGTGGCGCTGTGTACCCGCCGTCACCAGTTTGCGCGGCTGAAGGCCAGCCGCGGCATGAGCGCCGATGAGGTGCGCCGCCGCCTGGCCAACCAGATGCCGCCCGCGCAGATGGTCGCCCAGGCGCAGCGCGTCATCCACACCGATGGCACGACCGCCGAGACGGCGCAAACGGTGCTGGCAGCCTGGGTCGAGTTGGGGCTGCCGCTGCCCCCGCCGGTCATCCGCCGCGCGGCGCTGGCTGACTGCGATGGCACCGCGGGCGTGTTGAACAGCGTCGTGCGCGAGGGCGGACGTACGATCACCGGCCAGACGTTCACGCCGGCACAGGAACGGGCGTTCTTCCGGTTGCTGCCGCCGCGCGCGTTCCTGAACGTCGTGCTTCTGGGCAAGGTGGTCGTCGGGTTCCAGTCGGTCGAGCCCTACGCTACCTACACGCACACGATGGATCACGTCGCCAGCGTGGGCACGCATCTGCTCGCCGCCGTGCGCGGCCGCGGGCTGGGCCATGCGCTGAGCGCCGCCACCTGGGCCGAGGCGCGCGGCAGGATTCAGCAAGTTGGTGATCGCCGTGCGCGCGGACAACCCGCAGGCGCAAACCTTCTACGCCGGGCTGGGCTTTCAGCCGTGCGGCCGCCTGACCCGGCAGGCGTTTGTTGACGGCAAATATGTGGACGAGTTGTTGTATGAGCTTTTTTTGGACGATTGACGATTGACCATTGACGATTGACCATCGTCCGTTTGGAGGAAATATGACGCAACTGCGCAGACTGTGGAACAACCACCCGAACCTGGTTTCCTGGTTCGCTTTGGCGGTCGGCATGGTCATCATCGTGATCATCGCGGCGCGCAACGTCGGCTTTACGCCGAGCCAATGGGCCGCGCTGATCGCCGCGACGATCGGCCTGGCGGGCCTGTGCGTCTGGATCATCAGTTGGGAAGATGGCGACGATGAAGCCCAGTCGGCGGCATCGAACGAAGCCCAGCCGGCGGCGCCGAAGAACAAGTAGCAGGTTTCAGCTTTCAATAACGAGTAACGAGTGACAAGTAATGAGTAAACGCGACTACTATGAGGTCCTGGGCGTCCCGCGCGACGCCGACGAGAACGCGATCAAGAGCGCCTATCGCAAGCTGGCGCGCACTTTTCACCCGGATGTGAACAAGTCGGATAACGCTGAGGAGCGCTTCAAAGAAGTTAACGAAGCCTATGAGATCCTCAGCAACCCGGAGAAGCGCGGCGCCTACGACCGCTACGGACACGCGGCAACGCAGGGCGGCTTCGGCGCGGGCGGCGCGGGGCAAGGTTTCGGCGGTTTCACCGGCGGCTTCGGCGACATTTTCGAAGAATTCTTTGGCGGCTTCGGCGGGATGCGCGGCGCGGCGCGCGGGCCGGCGCGCGGCAACGACCTGCGCTACGATATGGAGATCACCTTCCAGGAGGCTGTGTTCGGCGTCGAGAAGGAGATCGAGATACCGCGCATGGAGACGTGCGCACAGTGCCAGGGCTCCGGCGCGGAACCTGGCACCACGCCCACCCGCTGCCCGCAGTGCAACGGCAGCGGCGAGGTGCGCCGGGCGCAGCAGACCATCCTGGGCCAGTTCGTCAGCGTGACGACATGTCCCCGCTGCAACGGCGAGCGTGAGATCGCGACCTCTCCCTGCACCGCATGTCGCGGGCAGAAGCGCGTCCGGGTGACGCGCAAGCTGGCGGTCAGCATCCCGGCTGGTGTGGATGACGGCATGCGCATCCGCCTGGCGAACGAGGGCGAGCCGGGTGAGCGCGGCGGCCCGACCGGCAGTCTGTATGTGATGCTGCACGTCAAGCCGCACCCGCTGTTCCGCCGCGACGAGAACAACATCCTGCTCGAGCTGCCCATCAACATGGTGCAGGCGGCGCTGGGCGCGGAGGTCGAGGTGCCCACGCTGGAGGGCATGACAAAGCTCACCATCCCGGCCGGCACGCAGCATAGCACGGTCATCAAGCTGCGGGGCAAGGGCGTGCCCATCCTGCGCAGCAACCGGCGCGGCGATCAACTGGTCACCGTACGCGTCGTCGTGCCGGACAAGCTGGACCAAAAGCAGCGCAAACTACTTGAAGAACTGGGTGAGTCGTTGGGGATGGAATCGTTGAGCAAGGATAGCCGCAACATCTTCGAGAAATTCCTGGATGCGGTGGGAGATGTGCTTGGATGATGATGGACGATGACCAAGACGAAACCCTGCCATGCTACGATCGTCCATCATTGAGGTCACATGAACTGGATCGAAATCAGCGTCCAAGCCGACGGCGAGGCCGCCGAAGCGGTCAGCGGACTCTTCAACCGGCTCAACAGCCGGCCCGACGGCCAGGGCGGCGCGGTGACCGAGGTGGGTGGGTTCGACCCGGTCGGTGAGGATCACCACCCGACCGTCGTCGTCAAGACCTATCTGCCCACCGACGCGGCCGACACCCCTGAAGTGCAGCGACAGATCGAAGAGGGCCTGTGGTATCTGGGCCGTATCTACCCGCTGGGAGAGGTGCGGATTCACCCGCTGGCCGAAGAAGATTGGGCCAACGCCTGGAAGTCCAGCTATCACCCGCTACGCATCGGACAGCACTTCCTGGTCATCCCGGCCTGGCAGACGGCCGAGGTTCTGCCCGGGCCGGGGGATGTACCGGTGATCCTCGACCCGGGCATGGCGTTCGGCACCGGTCTGCACCCCAGCACGCAGCTTTGCCTGATGGCGATGGAGGATGTAGTGCAGCCGGGCCAGCGCGTGTTGGATGCGGGCTGCGGCTCCGGCATCCTGAGCATCGGGGCGGTCCGGCTGGGTGCGGGCCGGGTGGACGCGTTCGACATCGACCCCATCGCGGTGACAGCGACGCACGAGAACGCCGCGCTCAACGCTTTGCCGCTGCCGATCCACGTGATCGCCAGCGCAGGGCCGGACGAGAGCCGCGTTCTGGCGGAGCGAGGACGGCGCCCGCCACACCTGGGATGTGATCCTGGTCAACATCCTGCCGCATGTCATCATCGGGCTGCTGGAAGCCGGGCTGCACACCTACCTGGCGCCGGGCGGCCGCATGATCCTGGCCGGCATCATCGAGGAGCGGGAGCCGGAGGTGCGCGCGCGCGCTGGCAGAACATGGATTGTCGGTCATCCGGCGGCTGGGCATGGGGGATTGGGTGTCGCTGGTGGCAGAAACGAGCTGACAGAAGCTGCATATTTGTTGCTCGTTACCCTTTCTCCTTGTTTCCCTGTCTACCAATCTACCAATCTACCAATCTACCAATTCACCTTCACCAATCTACCAATTCACCGCCATGCACCGTTTCTTCGTCTCACCCGAAGCCTTCGCCAGCCAACCAGTCGTCCTCACCGGCGACCAGGCGCACCAGATCCGCCGCGTGCTGCGGCTGCGGCTGGGTGACCGGGTCGACATTGCTGGACGGGCAGGGCTACGCCCACGAGGCGATGCTTATCGCGCTCGGCGAGACCGACGCTAAGTTCCAGGTGGTCAAACGCTGGGCGGTTTCCAATGAGCCGCGGACGCATATCACGATCTGGCAGGCCGTGCTGAAGGGCGACAACTTCACCTGGGCGCTGCAAAAGGGCACGGAGGTGGGGGTCAGCCGCTTCGTGCCGACGATCTGTGCGCGCAACGTGGTGGATGACCTGGACGCGGCCGAGGGCAAGCGTGAACGTTGGGCGCGCATCATCCAGGAGGCCGCGGAGCAGTGCGGCCGCGGCCGGCTGCCGGAGCTGGCGCCGGCGGAGCTGCTGCCCCAGGCGCTCTCCTACCCATCTGCGGAGGGCGCGTTGCGGCTGATCGCGTGGGAAGGCGAGCAGGCGACCCGGCTGCGGGACGTCCTGGCCAGGTGTAACTTCGCCGACGGGACACGCATCGAAGTGTTCGTCGGGCCGGAGGGCGGCTTTGCCGAAGAGGAAGTCGCGTTGGCCCGGCGCTATGGCATTCAACCGGTGACCCTCGGCCCACGCATCCTGCGGGCCGAGACGGCCGGCGTGGTCGCGGCGACTTTGATTTTGTGCGCCGCGGAGGAAATTTAGGGGGAGCCTGGTCATGCTGGATTTTAACTTGAACATGGGCGAAGAACCGACCGCCGAGGCGCAACCGCGGCCTGAGGTCGAAAACGTCATCATCATCGGCAGCGGGCCGGCGGGTTGGTCGGCTGCGATCTACACGGCGCGCGCCGATCTGCGGCCGCTGCTGATCACCGGCAACGAGCTGGGCGGGCAGATCGCGCTGACCACCGAGGTCGAGAACTTCCCCGGCTTCGATGAGGCGATCCAGGGGCCGGAGCTGGTGGAGCGGATGCAGCGGCAGGCCGAGCGGTTCGGGACCGAGGTGCTGATCGACTACGTCACCGAGGTAGATTTCGAGGCCGCCCCCTTCACGGTGAAGACTGCCGGGGGCCAGGAATTCCGGTCTCAGGCGATCATCGTGGCGACCGGCGCGTCCCCGCGGCGCATGGAGCGTGCCGAACGAGGAACGGCTGACCGGGCGGGGTGTGAGCTACTGCGCCACCTGTGACGGCTTCTTCTTCCGGGGCAAAGACGTGATCGTGGTCGGTGGCGGCGACAGCGCGCTGCAAGAAGGCTTGTTCCTGACCAAGTTCGCGTCGAGGGTGCGGATCATCCACCGCCGCGACAGCCTGCGGGCCGGCGCGACCTTGCAAAACCGCGCGCGGGAAAACGCCAAGATCGAGTTCGTCTGGGACAGCGTCGTGACCAGCGTCAACGGCGAGGCGAAGGTCGAAAGCATCACCGTGCAAAATGTCAAGACCGGCGAGCGCCAGGATTTGACGACCGATGGCGTCTTCGTCTACATCGGCCACCTGCCCAACAACCAGCTTTTCCTGGATAAACTTGCCATGGACGAAGAAGGCTACCTGGTGACCGACAGGCTGATGCGCACCAGCGTGCCCGGCGTCTTCGCGGCGGGCGAGATCCAGGATCACCGCTTCAAACAGGCGGCGACCTCGGCCGGTCAGGGGGTGGCCGCGGCGATGGAGTGCGAGAAGTACCTGGCGGAGTTGGAGTAGGGGTCAGGAGACAGGAGTCAGGAGTCAGGAATCAGGAGACAGGGGTCAGGAGTCAGGAAACATAAGGAAGCGCTATGCTGTCATCGGAACGCCTGGAAACCTACATGCGTCGCGCCGCGATGCTCGGCCGCGAAACGGTCGAGGCGCCGCCGTTTATCTGCTTCTTCAGCCCGGGCGATCCGCTCCGTTTCTTCAACTATGCCAAGCCGTTGGCGTCCGGTCGGTGCTGAGTCGGCGGGCTCTGACCGACGCGCTGGTGGCGTTGCGCGCGGCCTTTCGTGCGCGCGAGCGGATGCCGCGTTTCGAGTTCATCGAGGAGTACGCGCCCGACCTGGGACCGGCCCTGGTCGCGGCGGGGTTCAGCCTGGAAGAAGCGCTATCCGCTGCTGGTCTGCACGCCGGAGATGCTGCGGCCGAGCCCACCCATCCCCGGTCTCACGATCACGACGCTGACACCCGATTCGCCCGCCGAGGATTTACTCGCGTGCCTGGCCGTGCAGCGGGAGGGCTTCGGTGAAATTGCTGGCGGTCCCCCGACCCAGGACGATGTCGCTGATCTGCGGGCGAATCTGGCCGAGGACGGGGCTATTCCTGGCGCGGATGGACGGCATTCCCGCAGCCGCGATGATGTACACCACACCGCTGGATGGCCTGACTGAACTGGCGGGAGGTACGACGATCGCGGCGTATCGCCGCCGTGGGATCGGCACTGCGATGATCGCCGCCGCCGCGGCGAACGCGTTCGCGCGCGGCGTGGAGATCGCCTTCCTGACCGCAGCCAGCGAATATGCGAGCAGCGTCTTCCAGCGGGCTGGCTTTCGCTGGTACGGGACGGGGTTGGCGTACTGCGAGGAAGCGGGATAGCGGGACAAGGTGACAGAATCGGAAGTAGCCGCGTCCATGCCAGCATCCGCGCTGTGCCCCGACCCCTGACTCCTGATCCCTGCCCCCGGGCCCGGTTACACAAACATCGAGCTCATCTCCAACCGAGTGGCCATCGCCTGCATCTCCGCCTCGGAGGGCGTCTGCTCAAACCGATCGGCCGCATCCAGGATCTTCGGCAGGAGGGTGAGGTCGCCTGCTGAGTTGAGGAAGAGACCAGGCTGCCCCAGCACGTAGCCGACCGCCAGGTCGATGTCGGGCTGCTCCAACAACGGTTCGTACCATGTGGCATACGTCGGTGTCCGGTCGCCCCAGGCGCGACGCTGGACCCCTTTGATCGTCTGCACCGCCACATTGCGTTCCTGGCAGAGCGCCACCACCTGCCCGAAATTCGCCGCGTAGCGCGGGTTTTGCATGATCGGATAGTTGTAGGGCAACAGCACCGAGTCGAAATCAAACCGCGCCAGGCTGCGCAGGTGCATCTCGGCCACCGCGACATCGTGGCCCGTCACACCGATGAAACGCACCAGCCCTTGTTCACGCGCCTCAATCGCCGCTTCAAGCGCGCCGCCCGGCCCCATAGCAGTCTCCCATTCATCGGGTGCAACCAGATAGTGCAATTGAAGCAGGTCAACATGGTCCGTCTGGAGCCGATCCAGCGAGCGATGGATCCCCTCCCTGGCCGCTTGATACGTGCGCTCGCCGGTTTTGGTCGCCAGGAAAAACTGTTTCCGGTGCTGCTTCATCCACGGACCGACGCGCAGCTCCGAGTCACCGTAGCTCAAGGCGGTGTCGATATGGTTGATGCCGTAGCGCAGCAACAGATCGAGCCCGCGATCAGCATCGTCCTGGGTGGCGTAAGCCAACGCGTACGCGCCGAAGATGATACGGGTGCTCAGGTGGCCGGTGCGGCCGAATTGCAGTTTGGGGATCATGCTGAAAATCCTCTCAAGGTGTTGCACGACACGGATTTTTACACGGATGGCACGGAATCACGGCGTTGGGTCTTGAGCCAATCAGGCATGAACACCCATTGATAATTCACTCGGAACTCCGTTGCCGGCGGCGATGGGAAGACGCGTCGTGGCCGAAGACTCCGTTCACCGAAGTTGATGAGCAAACCGATATCCAACCCGGTGTGGTTCAAGTAGGTAATCACCTGGCCCAAGTACTTCTGATGGAGGGTGGCAAAGGCTTTGATTTCAACAATCACTGTCTCCTCGACGATGAAATCGGGGATATAGTAACCAACGAGCAGTCCTGCATCATGGACTGCCAACATCTTTTCAGGCTCAAAGGCGATCCCAGCCTCGGTGAACTGGGCCTCAAGCGCTCGCTGGTAGGTCACTTCCTTGTAGCCAGGCCCCAACCGCCGATGCACAGCCATGGCTGCGCCGTTGATCCGGTAGGTTAAATTCTCGTGCGGGGCGACTACTTTTTCGCTCATGCCACAGCTTCTCCCTTACTCCTTCCGTGTATCCGTGTCCATAATCCGTGTCGTGCTATTTGCCGTAGTCGTAGAACCCCTTGCCGCTCTTCTTGCCCAGGTACCCCGCGCTAACCATCCGGCGGAGCAGGGGCGGCGCGGCGAAGCGCGGGTCCTTGGTCTCCTCAAACACCGCATCGGCGATGAACAGCGTCGTGTCAAGCCCGACAAAATCGAGCAAGGTGAACGGCCCCATCGGGTGGCCCAGGCCGAGCCGGATGCCGGTGTCGAAATCTTCCTTGGTGGCGACGCCGCGCTCCAGCGCCTCGATCGCCTGCAGGAGGTAAGGGATCAGCAGCCGGTTGACGATGAACCCGGGGGTATCCTGGCTGACGATGATCGTCTTGCCGAGGCTCTCACCGAACGCCCTGGCGGCCTGGAACGTCTCCTCGCTGGTGAGGAGGGTGCGCACCAGCTCCAGCAACGTCATCACCGGGACCGGTTGCATGAAGTGCAAACCGAGCACCCTATCCGGCCGTCGGGTGGCCGCGGCCATCTCGGTGATCGCCAGCGACGAGGTGTTGCTGGCGAGGATGGCATGCGGCGGTGCGATCCCGTCCAGCTCGGCGAAGATCTTGCGTTTGAGTTCCAGTTTTTCGACTACAGCCTCGATGATCAGGTCGCAGTCAGCGAAGGCCTGGAGGTCGGTTGCGCCGATGATGTGGGCGGTTGCGCCATCCCGGTCAGCGGCCGCCAGTTTGCCCTTGGCCACTGCCCGGTCCAGTGAGCTGCGGATGCGGGCGATCCCCGCCTCCATCAGCTCCCGGTTGACCTCGCGCACGATCACAGTGTAACCCGACTTGGCGCACACTTCGGCGATGCCCGCGCCCATCAGGCCACAGCCCACCACACCCACGCGGTTGATCGGTTGTGTCATTGCGCCTCCTCGTTGTCCATTCGGAATTCAAATCTCTGTGCGTTGGCCGGACACGCCGCGCGCCGCGCGAAGGTCGTGTCGCAACCGTGAACCCAGTATACAGCCGATCGCTGGATGGGGCAATATGTACTTCCTTTTGCGCTCCTAAGTCTACGGTGCGGCTGCCAAACCCGTGACGCAGCAATCGTTCGCCTCGGGTTTGGGCACACCCGATTTCAGGTAGCAGATAGCGTTAGGACTGCCGTAGCCTGGCTTCTTATAAGCGTAGGCTCGGCAGCCGAGGTCCTGGCCACACGCCATACGGCACAGCTCCGGCCAGACCACCGCCCCCTTGTCCGGCAGCTCGAAGCTGCGGTAATCCTGACGCGGCCGGTCCGTGTTAGCTTCCGAGGTCAGGTTGCGGCGGAGGACCACGCCGGACTCGCAGCCAGCTTTGCCCACCGGCTGCGGAATGCTCGACTTCAGGTGGCAGACGCCGTCGTCCCACGTGTAGGTGTAGGCCACGCACCGGGAGTCGCCCGCACATCGGAGGCGGCAGAGCGCCGGATTGCGCACCGGCATGGGGAGGTGGGCGTAATCCTGGCCGGGCCGATCGGTCTGCTGTTCGGTCGTCGCAACGCGGAAGAACCCCACGCCCGACACGCAGCACGAACGGTTGGCCACAGGCGCGGCCGCCACGGACTTAAGATAGCATTCCGCGCTCGTGCTGTTCCCCCCGGGATGCACGTAGGTGTACGACCCGCACCTCGGATCCTTGATGCACCGCAGGCGGCAGCTCTCCGGGTTCGCTTCGACAGTGCGATGGTCATAATCCCAACCGTAGCCAGGGCGGTCGGTTCTCTGTTCCATCGTCAGCGGCCGGATGACCACGGCGCCGGAAACGCAGTTCCCGTTGTACGCAGGCGCCGGCACGCCTGCTTTCAGGTGGCAGATGCTGTCGTTCCTGCTGAGAGTGTATGCCGCGCAGCGCAGATCATCAACGCACATCCTGCGGCACTGTTCAACATCCGGGTTGCTCAGCGGAGTGTCCGCGTAATCCTGGCCGGGGCGGTCGGTGTTCAGCTCAATGGTGGCCTGGCGCGGGAGATCGCCGCCCGCAGGCGTCATCGCCTGGGCCGGTTGCGCCGGAAAAGTGAACTCGACCGTAGCTGATGCCAGCCCACCGCTGAAGTTGACCAGACTGATCCGCCACTTACGTCCGCGTTGGAAGTCAGCCTGCGTCACGTTGTACCGCACTTCAAGCGGGCTGCCGCTATCACTTCGCGCATAGTATGCTACCGGGTTGGCTAATTCAGGCCGATCCGGGCCGTTGATGATCAAGGCCAGTTTGGATGCCGCGCCTTTCCAAGTGGCACGGGCGTAAATCTGGCCGGGTTGGCCAATCTCCAGCGGAAAAACAACCCGATCGCCGAACGCACTGCCGAGTTCGATGAGGCCGCCCGAGCCGGCTGCCCCGACGTCCATTTTGCCGCGGGTCATGTCGCCGGCCTGACTGGATGTGGCCTGATTGCTCGCTGTGCTGGCGCTGCTGACGGCAGTTGCTTCGAGTCGGAATCTGCCGTTTTTTTGCGGATACACCACAATGGTGTGCGCCCCTGAAGCGGGCGACATAAACGCATACATGGCCTTGCCCGCGATGGCGCTTTCGTTGAGCCGGTCAGCGTTGGCCAGGGCATTGAACGTGCCCGTCCGGTAATACAGATCATAGGTGCCGTTGTTCTTGGCTTCCAGCTTGATCCGCAACACTTTACTATTGATCGGGACGTTAAACCGATAACAGCGCGGTGTTGAGACCGAACTTTCCACCGGTTGGGTCAACGTGATCGGGGAGTTGCAAGGCGCGTCGGCCTGCGAAGGTAGCGGGGCAACCTGCCAGAACGCGGCCGCGGCAACCAGCAGCGCCAGCAACCCGACCAGAGATGATCGCACCCTCTTCATGGCATAACCTCCTCTCACTTCACTCGGCGTGCGTGCCGAGCTGTTGTAGCTTCTCCTGAGCTTTCAAACTGAGCTCGCTGCCCTCCGGCTCGATTCTGAGCACCTGACGGAAGGCAGTGATCGCCTCCTCAATCCGCACGCGCGCCTGACAGGCCAGGCCGAGGTTGTAGTTGGCCTCAGCGGCGATCTCGTCCGGAACGATCCCGCTGCTTTTCTCATAGGCCTGGATTACCTGCCGATCATTCGCAATCGCCGCATCGTATAATGCCGGTTGACCCAGCTCGGCTCGCATCAGTTCGGTGTAAGCCAATTTGTGTAAGGCCGGCCAACGGATCCACTGCCACGCCTGTTCATGGGCCCGGGGCGCCCCGATAGGCAGCCCAAACCAGGTCTTCGCCTGCACGCTTTCTGGAGCCGCGATCGCGGCGCTCCGCTGATATAATTCCGCCGCGTCGCTGTAGAGGGCCACCGCATCTGCGGTCGCGCCTTCAACAACGCGACGGTCGCCGCACGCTTCGTATTGTAGACCCAATTGGTAGTGCGCTCTGGCTCCCAGTTCTCTGATCAAGGGCACGGATGGGTTCTGCTCGTAGTCGGAGATGACCGACTTCAAACTTGTCTCTGCATCCGGATCCGGACAAACGTCCTCGAATGCCAGCGCCCGCAGATTGTAGGCCAGCCCGAGATTATAGCGCGCCTTCACGTCCACGTAAGCCGAGGCCGGCTGGAGCGGCGCTATCAACGCCTGCTGGTACGCAGCGATGGCCGCGTCGAGTCGCTGTGAATCCAGCCCGCCGCCCGCCGTGCGCGCTTCCAAATCCAGGTTGCCCAGGGCCAGATAAGCCCGTGCGTATTGCTGATGCGTCACCGCCAGCGCCTTGTTGTAGGCATCCTCAGCCCGTCGGGCCGCATCGGCGCCCGGCTGCCTGGCCCACGCCGCGCCCTGGAATAAGTAAAGTACCTCTTTGCCGGACTCCGCCTCCCACCCCGGCGCCTTATCAGCAGCTTCGAGGTGGATCAAAGCCTGTTGTGGGCGATCAATGCGCAAATATGCGACGCCGAGCATGAACGAATCAAGAGCCCTCACGCGAGTGTTGAATTGATCGGTGAATTCAAAGCGGTTCAGTGGGTCGTTGAGCGGCAACCGCAGCGGGATCGGCCGCCCGAAACGGTTGGCGCCGGTGAGTTCGTCGGCGTCGGGCAATTGCTCGGTCACATACAGCTCAGGCGTAAAGGTGTTGGGCGGGCCGGTCAGATCCACCGTGCCGTACACCAATACTGTGGCGTTGATTCGATGCGCCAGCCCCTGCGCCTCCACCGCGCGGTGTTCAGGGGTGATGCCCCTGAGCGGGCCGCGGATGTACTGGACGTCGACTACATCCTCGAGACCCGGCTGACGCTCCAGCGGCTCGGTCTTCACGTACAGATCGTGGCTCAACCTTCGCGCCCAGCGAGAGGCGTGCACCGGCTGAGTTGTGTCATCCTGCTGGCCGAATTCAACCACAGCGACATTGAAGGCGCGGTCCATCACTTTGGGCAGTGTGCTAAAGTATGCGCCCACCCCGATCGCACCCAACGCTACCCCCATCGCGACCGCCAGACTCCAGCGCACTCGCCGCGGTCGTCGCGGGGGGCCGGCAGATCAAGACCGTCGACCGATCCCAGGTACAAAACCGGCGTTGCCCATTGCGCGGTGGCGGCCGGGCTTTCCGCGCTCATGGTGCGCCGGGCATAGGATAAGGCACGTTCGATCGACCCGCCGGCCGCCCACTGGCCGTAGAACTCGCAAGCGAAGTCCACCGCAGCCCGATCCAGGATCGGCGTCTGCATGCCGATCACGGCTGGGACGCCGCGACGAAGAATCGCCTCCGCGACACTGTTGAATACGTCCAATGCGTCAGCGGTCTGGCAGGCGTTCAATGTCACGAGGCACACCGAGGGCTCGGCCACGAGTTCAGCGAAGCGCTCGCCCGCTACAGCGTCTATTGGCCTTTCTTTGTCCTCACTCTCCAGCAAGAGTACCGCGGCGCCTTCATCAGCCGCGCCGTGGCCGATGAAGTGGACGATATGATACGGCTTTCCCGCGGCCTTCGCATTGACGAACGTCTGCTGCACTTTGGGATACGTCGCATCCCGGAGGACATCGATTTCGATCAGGTTTCGGTTACTGAGCCGCTGGAACAGACCATGGGCCGACCGGGTGCGCAGCAGTTGGCGGCCCGCGAGGTCGAGCGCACCACCGAGGCTCCTTCGGCGCGCAGCCATACCGCGGACGATGCCGGCGACCTCAGCCTCGTCGTTCAGGGGAAGCGTGTTGGGGGGTGAAGCAATGATCACAAGGACCCGCAGCGGGTCGGCCAAGCCTTCTAAGGGCGGACGCCGGGGAAGCGGCAGACCAGCAAAGTGGCGCGCCACTGGGGCAGTGACCGAACGCGCCAGGAAACCATGGTTACCCGCGTCGTCATACATCAGCTCCCACGGCAGACCGGCCAAATCGGCGGGCAAATCCAGGAGGACCCGCAAGCCGCCTTCGGGCTTGACCCGCTCAGAGGCGGCCCAGAAACCCCTGGCAATCGGCTCCGGAAATAGCGTATGAAACATGCGCCCACCCAAGGCGCGCACATAATCCCGCTCGATTACGTGGTCGGTGAAAGCGCGTTCATGCCAGGTGGTAGCTTGCTGCAGATCGGCGGGCGAAAGTAGAGGCAGTTCGGCGAGGATACTACCATGCCCATACCAGTCGAGCGCATCGGCGGTGACCGGGTAAACGTCCCCCGTCCGTCGACCCACTCGAAGGATGAATGGCTTGTATTCTGTCATTGCCGACGCTCCTGCCACACGGCGGCACACATCCAGTGGATTGGATGATTGTTATGATCTCAATTATAGCACGCTTTGGGCCTGCGTGCGCGTCGACTTTGACCAAATGCGGCCATAGAGCAGACATTACGCGCGCCAGCAAACGCCCCGGCCACATTGAGAGACTGTTTGAAAAGGCCGGATTCGTCGCACGCAAAGGCGCAAAAAACGCAAGTCGGCAATCGAAACGGCCGCAGACGGATGGGTTTCTCTGCGCTTGTGCGGCTTTGCGTGCGCTTTTCAAACAGCTTCTGAGAAGACCTGCGGTCAGGCATGGGTGTTTGGCGGACTGCCGCGCAAGATGATATGATACCCAACGCGTGCGCGACATCTGCGAGGGAGTAGAACGATGTTTCTGGAAACAATGACCTGGATGGACGTCGAGCGCTACCTGGCATCCGACGACCGCATCGTTGTGATCACCGGCGCGTGTGAGCAGCACGGCTACGTCAGCTTGCTTGCCGACATCCTGGCGCCGACGGCGATCGCGCAGGCGGCGATCGCACAGGAGCCGGTGCTGGTGGCGCCGCCGCTGCCGTTCGGCATCTCGCCCTATTTTACAGCCTATCCCGGCACGATCAGCCTCCGGGTAGAAACCTTTGCAACGGTCATACGGGAGTTGCTCACGGGGCTGGTCGCCCAGGGCTTCCGGCGCATCCTCGTTAGCAACGGTCATGGCGGCAATACCGGCGTGTTGATTCCGCTGCTGGTCGAACTGGGCAACGTACACCCAGAAGCGCGGTTCGAGCTATTCCAGTGGTGGACGCATCCAAATGTGGTGCAGGCCGGGGAGAAGCTCGGCCTGGCGCAGCAGCACGCCAACTGGTCGGAGAACTTCCCGTTCACGCGCGTCGGCCCTGTGCCCGCAGGCGAGAAGCCGTTCGTGAGGCTCCCGCGCACCGCCAACGCTGCCGCGACCCGCGCGGGGCTGGGTGACGGCTCCTACGGCGGCGCATACCAGGCGTCGGACGCGGCCATGGAGAGCTTCTTCGCCGTGGCGGTGGACGCGATGGTTGCCGCAATGCGGATGTTATAGCCGGAAGACGAGGTTCCCCGGCGCTTTTTCCGATTTGATCCGAAGCGACGGCAGTGGTATACTGCCGTTTCTTGAGTCGCACGGATCGCGTCTGTTGCCTGCCAGCATAAACGGACCTGAAAGGAGCCAACTATGCCTCGCCGTTTCCTTCTTGCTCTCAGCGTGATTTTGCTGACACTCATCGCGGCTGCCTGCGTCCCCGCACCTGCCCCACAGGCGCCTGCTCCTTCGACCCCCATCAATGTCGAGCCCACCGTGCCCTCCAAGCCGCTCGTCGTAGTGATCGACAACGATGAAGGCCCGATTACTCCGGCCAACTTCAACACCTTTATCGGATACTGGTTGACTGGCTGGGTATATGACCCCTTGTTTGCGCGCTCGCCCGACTTGAAACCCATTCCTGCCCTGGCGACGGAAGCCAACCAGAGCGATGACGGGCTCACGTGGAAGATCAAGCTGCGCGAGGATGTCAAATGGCACGACGGCGAACCTTTCACTGCCAAAGACGTTGTCTTTAGCTACAAATTCCTGGTCGATGCCGGCCGCGCTCAAGCCCTCAATGTCATCGACACGATCGAGGCGGACGGCGACTACGGCGTGACGATCAAGCTGAAATCGCCCAGCCCGTTCTTCCTCGAGGAGGGTCTCGCCGGTTCCTACATCATGCCCGAGCACGTCTGGAAGGACCAGAAGCCCGTCAGTGGCGAACTCAACCAGTTTCAGGGCAAGATCGGCACGGGGCCTTACAAGCTGTCCGAGGTCATGCCGGGTGAATCGTACACATTCCAGGCCAACCCCGATTACTACCGCGGCAAGCCGCGGGTGGATACGCTGATCGCCAAGATCGTCAAGGACCGCACGCAGCAATTCAACCAGCTCAGGGCCGGTTCCGCCTCAGCCGTGCTGTCGTCGGTGCTGCCTGCGCTGGTCGATGACCTGTCCGGCAGCCCGGACATCGAGTTGGCCAAGGGCTCCGACTTCTTCAACTACGTTTTCTACATGAACGGATCGCGCCCTCCATGGAACGATCCCAACGTGCGTACGGCCGTTGCCCTGGCCATCGACACAAAAACTCTCGTGGATACGGTGCTCCTGGGCCAGGGAGTTCCATTGCCAGCCAGCTACTATCATCCTGACCTGCCCTGGGCGATCAACGTGCCCCATGCCTTCGACCCGGAAAAGGCCAAGAGCCTGCTGGATCAGGCCGGCCTGCGCGATTCGGATGGTGATGGCATTCGTGAGTTCGACGGGAAGCCGACACAGTATGAGGTTCTTTGCGATGCCAATAACGCCGTAGAGGTTCGCTCGTCAGAGCTGATCGTGGGCTGGCTTGAGGAACGTTGGCATCGGGGCGAAGCAACGCTGCATGGACATCGACACGGCGGTCACCTACATCTGGCCCAACTTCGTGGCGGTACCCGATCCCGAGTATGATCTGGCAACCTGGGGCTGGTCCAGCGGCACGCAGTTTCAGCGCGGCTTCCTCCGATTCATGACGCATCACGACCTGGAGGCAATTGGCTGGGCGAATCTGACCGGCATGTCTGACCCCGAGTTGGATGCGCTCGAAGACGAATATGCGACCAATCCCGACCCGACGCGGCAGGCGGAGTTGAGCAAGCTAATCCAGGAGCGCTTTGCCAAGATTCTGCCTTTCATCCCGATCATGTCGCCGGGCGGTAACTTCGCCTATCGGCCCGCCGATTACGATGGCTGGGTCTTTGTCAAGGGCACCGGCATCATGACGGCCTGGTCGTTCCTGCCCGCCGATGCAGCCAGATAGCCGGTCGCTAGAGGCCCGGCAAGGTTTTGCGCTTTCGCTGGTCTGGCTGCGGCAGACGATCGACTCACGGATTGCCGGCTTCACCGTTGAGTGCATCAAAGACAGCAGCACACGGACCAGCGTGCGCCGGGTGATCCTCGACTATACCGGGGGTCATTCCGGCTGCCGGTCGGCAATCGTGAAGACCATTGCCCCCAATTGGCCGGATGATCCTCACGGCCCTGATCGAGAGCGCTGGTTCTACTCGAGGCTGTTTCCCCGGCTTGGGCTTGGTCGCCCCCGATGGCACCATGTCACGATCGATCCAGCCACCTCCTGTCGCATCATCGTCATGGAGGATCTGGCGGGCGACTACCGTTTTCCACCGCCCACGCACCGCTGGAGCCTCGACGAGATGCGGTGTGCCTTGCGTGCTTACGCCCGGCTGCACGAGAGGGGCCAGGCGTGCCTGAACGGCGCGGATGAGCAGGCCTGGCTGTGGCAGATGGCACTCCAGCAGCGCGCCTGGCAGGCTGACGAAATTCTGGCTCTGGCCGACGACCTAGTGCGCCGGGGGGTCTGGCTGCGAACCGCCGGGATCGAGCAGCTTGTGGCGCGCACCCTCACCGAGCAAATCGGTTTCCGCGGGCGACCCGCAACGCTCCTGCATAACGACGTTTTCCCGCCAAATGTCGGTCTGCCGCGCGCTTTGACCGGCGAGGCAATCCTGCTTGACTGGGAGATGTTGGGCTGGGGTATGGCCGAGCTGGATCTGGCATTCATGTTCATGCAACCTTTCCGAAGCTCGGAGGGCATCAATCGGAGCGATGCGCTCGATTACTACTGGGAGCAGCGTTGCGCATTGGGAGGTTCAGCCCCGGCTCCCGATGAACGCCGGCTATTTCAGCGACACGCCGACGCGTTGTGGGCACTGTCCCTGGTGCCGGTGGCTCACCGGGCGTGTGTCAAACCCTATCCCGACGGCTCCGCGGCTCGAGCATACTGGGACGCGATGTTTGGGGTGTTACACGAGCGTATCCGCCGGCTGTGTGAGGATGTCTCGCGTGGCCAATAGCCAGAACGTGATCTGACGACAACTGTCATGAGAGCTGCAATTCGCCACTTCGCACAACACGGCGTGATCCTGTTCCTGGCCGTGACGCTGAACTTCTTCCTGCCGCGGCTCATGCCGGGCGATCCGATGGCGCTCATCGTGGGGAACGCCGTGCGACAGATGAACGCTGCCCAGAAGGCCGAGCTGCGGCACGTCTACGGGTTGGATAAGCCGCTGGCCCTGCAGTATGGGATCTACCTGGGCAACCTGTTGAAAGGCGACCTCGGCCAGTCCTACCGCTACAGCGGCGGCAAGTCAGTCTTGCAGACGGTCATCGATCGCCTGGGGTGGACTTTGCTCCTGGTAGGCGTGAGCTTGCCCCTGGCTGCCCTGCTGGGCTCCGCCCTCGGCGTGTGGGCGGCCTGGCACCGGGGCCATCCCGGAGACCTGGGCCTGTTGACCGCGCTCTTTGTATTGCGTTCCATGCCGCCGTTCTGGCTGGCGATGCTGTTGATTCCGATCTTTGCCGTAACCCTGCATGTGCTGCCCAGCGGCGACTCATACTCGTTTCCCCGGCCCACCGGACCAGCCCGCGTGCTCGACGTTGCCCACCACGCCATCTTGCCGGTCCTCGTGCTCACGCTCGCGTACCTGCCGGTTGCCTTTGCCATCATGCGCTCCTCGATGCTGAGCGTGTTGGGCGCGGGCCATATCCAAACCGCTCGGGCCAAAGGTCTGAGAGAAGGCACGGTGCTGTTCCGTCATGGTGTGCGCGTGGCGCTGCTGCCGGTGGTCACGGCATTTGCGCTGGACTTTGGTCAGATGCTGGGCGGGGTGGTGTTGATCGAGACGGTGTTCAACTACCGCGGCATTGGCAATATGATGTTTGAGGCGGTCAAGAGCCGTGACTACCCGCTGCTGCAAGGCGGCTTCCTGGTCTTCACGGTAGGCGTGTTGAGCATTAATCTGTTCAGCGAATGGCTCTATCCTCGCCTGGAGCCGCGCTTGAGGGGCAGAAATGTATGAGCGCGGACACCGTGTTGGTTCGCCCGCTCGAATCGACAGCGCAGGTCGTGCGGCGTATCCCACGCCGTCTTTCCGTGTACGCCGGCGCGCTGGGGCTGCTCATCCTGGTCGGGTTGATCCTGCTGGCCCTGTTTCCCGGCGCTTTAGCGCCCTACGATCCGACCAAAACCGTGGGCCCTCCCCTGGCGAGGCCGAGCGGCGAGCACCCGCTGGGAACCAACGACATCGGACAGGATCTCGCTGAGCGAACTCATCTGGGGCACGCGGTCCTCGCTCACGGTGGGATTGGTCGTGGGCATCCTGGCTGTACTGACGGGCACGGTGGTGGGGTTGATCGCCGGCTACGCCTCGGGCCTGACGGCAGGGCTTCTGATGCGGCTGACCGATCTCATCCTGGTGCTGCCGTTCCTGCCGTTGGTTATCCTGCTGAGCGCGTATCTGGGACCCAGCCAGAGCAACGTGATCCTGGTGCTGGTGGTGGTATCATGGGCGGGGGCGGCCCGTCTCATCCGCGCTCGGGTCTTGACGATCATGGGTGAGCAGTACATCGAGGCAGCACGCGCCGTGGGCTGCACCTCGCTGCGGATGCTCACGGTCCACATCTGGCCGGGGGTGCGGCTGATTGCTTTCGTGCAGTTGCTGTTGGTGGCCAGCGCGGCCATCCTGGCAGAGGCAAGCCTGAGTTTCCTCGGTCTGGGTGATCCATCCACCAAAAGCTGGGGCAGCACACTCTACTTTGCCCGGGCCAGTGGGGCATTTTTCGGCGACGCCTGGCGCTGGTGGGTTCTGCCCGCCGGCCTGATGATCACCCTGACCGTGTTGAGCCTGGTACTGATCGGCTTCACAGCCGAGGACGTGCTGGAACCCGGTCTGCGGGGTTGAAGCTGCGGTTGACTCTCATGATCCAGAACACGACGTCCCCGCCCTCCCTGACGCCGGAAGAGTGTTTTTTGTGGGACTGCGCCCGCCTTTGGCGCACGCCTGCCCACCTGACCGATCCCGGCCCGTTAGACTGGACTCGGGTGATCGAGATTGGCAAGTCGAATCGCATGCAGCCGCTGCTGGGCCGCGTGCTCTCCGCCACAGATCAAATGGGCGCGCTGCCGCTCTGAAGCCCGCGAGATGCTCGAAACCGCCGTAACAGAGCAAACCGAGACGGCAGCGGTCATGGGCGAGGCGCTACAGCAGTACCTGCGCCTGGCGGCCAGGTCGCGGCCTGGAAACCGTGGTGCTTAAGGGCCTGTCGCTTTCAGTGAATATCTACGGCGACCCGGCCATGCGGCCCGGCGGTGATATCGACCTGCTGATGCGCCGCGACCAGGTCACCCAAAGCCTTGTGATCCTGGACGAGATGGGGCTGGGCCGCTGGTGGCCTAACCTGCTGGATGACGCCTACTATGACCGGCATCACCTGCACCAGCAGCGCTGCTCGCAGGACCTCAGAATCTGGTTCGAGCCCCACTGGGCGCTGGATCATCCTTACACGCTGCTGACCATTGACTACGAGGCCCTGATGGATCGGACCACACCGGGCAGCTGCTGGGTCAGTCGGTTCGTGAGCTGCAGCCCTCGGACCTCCTGCTCAGCGTGGCCATCCACCTGGTCAAACACGCGATCTATCTGCCCAGCGTCCTCGGTCGATCCGATCTGGCGCGGCATCATCCTGGCCGATGGGATGCTGGTCAACTACCTGGATGCTGCTGAGGTGATCAAGGTTCATGCCGAGACCCTGGACTGGTCCCAGGCGGTGACTGTGGCCAAGCAGTTCCGGAGCGGGCGAAATCCTGGGCGCTGTGCTGCAGGTGTGCTCCGATCTGCTGCAGGCGCCGGTGCCGGCATGGGTGTTGGATGGGTTGCGCGTTGCCGGTCCGGGTGGTATTACCCGACGCATCATGACCCGGATGGCTGACCAGGAGTTGGCCGCCTACCTGGGACGCGAGAGAAGCCGGCTTTGGGGTTTTCTCGTCGTCACCAACGGCGCCTTTATCCTGCGCCCCATTCGTATCCTGGACACCGTCGCCTACCTGTTTCCCCCGCGCGATTTCCTGCAGCGGCGCTACGGAGGCGCTTCTCCGGCAGTCGCGTCGCTGCATCTCCTGCGTGCAGCTCGGCAGTATGTCCGTTTGAGCGTCGACACCGTCTACTACACATGGGAACGCTATCGGCGGTTGAAAGCGTTGAACCAGAGCGCATCCCTGTTCCGTCGGCTCGAGGCGCCGGACGAAGCGCCGGACGAGGCGCCGTGATGCTATACCATACTGGGCGCCTAATCGGATGATTGCACACCGTTCCCTCCGTCGATCATTATCAGCGCTGGCAACACCGGCTGCCCGGGCGACGGTTGGTCTCTTCACGGTGGATTCTGTCACCAACGTGATCGACTACGGGTTCCACGTGTTCCTGGGTAGGATGTTGCCTCCGGGCGGTTTTGCCGTAGTTCAGACGATCAACTCCGTGCTGCTGATCGTGATCACGGCTTTCGGAGTCACACAGCCTGTGGTGGCGCGCTACGTAGCCGAGGCAAAGGCCGGTCCGGTTGGCGGCACGCCTGATCGGGCCTGGTTCCAGTCCTATTTTCGCTACAACGCGGTACTCGGCCTTGCGCTGGGGCTGGCGGCCTCGTGGCTGCGCGTGCCCCTGGCCCGGTGGCTCAATGTGCCTGCGCTGGCACTGAGCCTGGTCATCGTCATGGTCCCGCTGTCCTTGCTGCGCCCCGTTGTGGCAGGCATGTTGCAAGGGCAAGGCCGAATGGTCGCCTTTGGACTGACGCGCACGTTCAACGCTGTGGCACGCTTCGCCGTGGCCGTGCTACTGATCGGGCTAGGCGCCGGCATCCTGGGCGCCATCGCCTCGCTACCTGCCGGATCGTTTCTGGCTCTGCTGGGAGGGCTGGGGTTGGTGGGGCTGGCGGCCTGGCAGCCGGCCCCGGCTGTGCCAGCCAACGCCGCTGTCAAGAGCCTGGGATTGACTGCCGGCGCCTTCGTCGCCTATGCCGCCTACATGAGCCTGCTCAACAACGATATGATCTGGGTGAACCGCGTTTGCGCCTGAGACAGCCGGCAGTTACGCCACCGTCATCTTGTTGCGGCGCGTGCTGGCTTTGATGCCAGGCGCGGTGATTGTTGTCATGTACCCGCGGGCGGTGGCAAGGATCGCTTGTCTGGAGCTGCCGGACACGCTGATCGCCAAGACGGCCGCCGTGGTAGCGGCTTCGACGCTGGCGCTTACGGCCGTCTATTTCGCCTATGGATCGGCCATCGTCCAGGCGGCCTTTGGCGCCAACTATCCCGAGGCCGGCGTTCTGTTGGGCTGGATGGGGATCGCCATGTTGGGCTACGGATTCTGCGCCATCTGGCTAAACTTCTACCTGGCGACCCAGCCCTGGCCTTTTGTGATTCTGCTGGTCAGCGTTGCTGCCGGACAGCAGCTATTGTTCGGGCTCTACCATCGTACGCTGATGCAAATCGCCGCGGTGTTCATGGCTTCCGGGTGGGTCCTGGCGCTTGGTGGGTTGCTGATCTACCTGCTTGTGCTGCGCCCGCAGTTGATCGCTCGTCGGAGCGCAGGCAACCAGGGTATTTGAGGTTTGGCATCATGGACCTGGACACGCTTTTCTGGAACGATCGAGACAGGCTGGACGATTTCTGGGGGCGGCGTCACAACCGGACTCGATTCAAGCGTACTGTGCGCGTGTTCGACCGCCGAATCGAACTGGAAAGCAACGACGATGGGGTACTGACCGCTATCGACCGCTGCCTGCCCCTCTACTCGATCGCGCCGCCGGTTGACCGTGCCCCCTTCACCGTACAACTCGTGGTTCAGGCCGGTCCGCTCGATCCGGGCCCTCCCCCCGAAAACCTGGTCGACTACCTCCAATTCACCGGCGATGCGGCATGGTTGACTATCCGGCTGGACGCATGGGGTCACTGTTTTGTCGATCTTGACGACGGACGTGCTGTGGCTGTGTTGTCACCCCGCCTGGCCCAGCGACCGGATCTGGTCGGCCTTTGCCTTCTCAACACCGTACTGACCAACTTCTTCATCAGCGGCGGCTACGGCATGCTGCATGCCTCATGTTTGTTGCGGGATAGCCGGGCATTGCTGCTCATGGCGCCGCACAACAGCGGCAAGTCGACAACCGCCCTGCGCCTGACCCTGGCCGGCTACCGGCTGGTCTCGGACAGCATGGTCTTTCTGTCACCCGAGGCCGAGACGTTGCAGTTGCTCGGTTTTCCGGTAGGCAAGATCAAGCTGCGCCACGATATGCTGCCGACCTTCCCGCGCCTACAGCCCTGGCTGGCGTCTGAACCTGTGGGAACGGAGATCAAGTACAGCGTCGACCTGCGCCGGGTGGACCCTTCGCTGGTGCAAGAGGCAGCCATCACCCCCTCCGCCATCGACCTGTGCCTGCTGACCCGGAGCCGGAGCGAGCAGACACTGTTGACGCCGGCGACTCGTGCCAGCGCCGGCGAAGCGGTCGTGCTGAACAGTCTCTTCTTCGACACCGAATTGGTCTGGCGGCGCAACCTGGTGCTGATCAATCGCTTGCTGGACCGGGCGCGCTGCCATCACCTGGCCATCGGTTCAGATACCGGCGGAATTCTGGCGGCCGTCGATTCTCTGCGGGTTACCTGATTCATATGAACCGCCTGTCATCCCTCCGCCAACGCCTTCCGATCGCCTTGCTGATTATCAGCAGCTTGCTGGTCTTCTGCACGGCCTTCTTCTCGCGAGTCTCCAATGCGCTTTCAGACCCGCGGTTCAGCCTGCTGACATCTCAGTCCATCATCGAGCACGGAACGATCCGCCTGGACGCCTACGTGGACGCGGTAGAGCCCCGGCTGGATGACGCCGAGAATACAGGGGTGATCGTCCAGCAGGGCGGGCACTACTACTACTACTTTCCCCTCGGCCCTTCACTGCTCTCGGTGCCGGCCGTCTGGGGGGCCAATCTCCTCGGCAAGGACATGACGAACCCCTGGCACGACCAAAGCGTGCAAAACACCCTGTCGGCGCTGCTCTGCCTGGCAACCTTCCTCAGCCTGTATGCCCTCAGTCGGGAATTTGTCGGATGGCGTTCCAGCCTTGTGATCACGCTTGTGTCGGTGCTGGGCAGCTCACTGATCAGCACCATGGGGACGGCGTTGTGGAACATTGACTTCGCCGTGCTGTTTGCAACGCTCGCGCTGCTGCTGATCGTCCGGCTCGACCATGGCCGGGCCAAACCCTGGGAACCCTACCTGATTGGGATCCTGTTGTTCTGCATCTACATCAGCCGCTCATCCGCCTCGGCCTTCATCATCGTCGCTCTGGGTTATCTTCTCTGCCGTCATCGAGATCGGTTTCTCAAAGTCGCCGTGACGGCGCTTGTTCCGCTGCTGCTCTTCTCCCTCTGGTCGCGGCTGGAATTCGGCAGCCTCGCACCAGCCTACTACGCGGCAGGCGCGCGGTTCAAAGCCCACGCGGCAGGGTTGTGGGTGGCCCTGTACGGCCAGCTTCTCAGCCCATCACGGGGCCTTCTGGTCTTCAGTCCGTTCATTGCGCTGGTGCTCGCTGGCGTGATATGGCGTTTGCCCCGTCTCCTGAAGCAGCCTATGACCTGGTTCACACTCGCCTGGTTCGGGCTGGCTGTCGCCGTAGCTTCAACGATGACACGCTGGTGGGGTGGCTGGTCCTTTGGCTCCAGGCTCCTGACCGATGGGATCCCCGCCCTGGTACTGCTGACCGCATTGCTGTGGCAAGATATTTCACGGGAAGCTTCCAGGTCGCACCGCATGGCGATGCTCGCCGCTTACCTGGTCCTTGGGCTCCTGGGCATCTTCATCAACAGCTACCAGGGGCTCTACAATCTCAATACCATGGCATGGAACGGCACAATCCTGCCGGACGTGGATCGGGATCAGAGCTACCTCCTGGACTGGAGATATCCGCAGTTCCTGGCCACCGCTGACGCGCTCTGCGCCAGAAACCGGGAATTCCTGCTGCGGACGGCGCCAGAGCCATCAGAAGTCGCTTCGGACACGCCGATCGGCCACCGCGACAGCGATCGGCGCGTCGCGTTCATTGGTTGGTCCCAACCGGAGGCAAGGTGGCGCTGGTCGGTATGCACCTCAACCGCATTACGGATCAAGCTGGGCACTGTCGATCCGCAGGGAAAGTATCATCTGCAGATCACGGCCGGTTCTCAAGGTATTCAAAACGTTGGCGTGTACGTTAACGGCGCTCATGCCGGCGATCTGGTCTTCCCGGGCCCGCTCTCGCCGCCGGTGGTGCGCTCGCTGATTATCAGCGGGGCGATGATCAAGCCGGATGCCGTCAACGAGATCACTTTTGAAATCCCCGGGGCCACGTTCCCACACAACGGCGACCCGAGGCTGGTTGGCTTGGCTTTTACCCAACTTCGGCTTGACCGGATTGAGTAGCGTGCGCCGACCCGGCTCTCACTGGAGGATACGGCGCCATAATCTGAGCGGTCCCGTGCCTTGACACCCCCTACAAGCATTTCTGGTCCTGCTATGACGCTGCACCACTGGTCTTTTGCCCTGCCCTATTGTAGAATAGCCAGTGTAGTGGTAAGGCTTTCGCCACCAACTCGCGGGCCAACAGACTAAGCCTGGAGATTCACATGCGCGCAGTCGTTTTCTACCAGCACGGCGGACCTGAGGTCATGCAATACCGAGAAGACATCCCCGTGCCGCAGCCCGGTCCCGGCGAGGTGCTGGTCGCTGTGAAATACGCGGCGCTGAACCGCCTCGACGATTTCGTGCGGGTCGGCTGGCGCGGGCTTGACCTGACCTTTCCACACATCCTCGGCGCCGATTTCAGCGGCACGATCGCGGCCCTGGGCGAGGGTGTGACCGGTTGGCAGGTCGGCCAGCGCATCGTCGCCAACCCGACGCTGTGGTGCGGGAAATGTCCGCAGTGTCTCGCCGGCTGGCACAACCGCTGCGACCGCTTCGCCATCCTGGGCGAGCACGTGCCGGGCGCATATGCCGAGTTCGTATGTGTCCCCGCCCGTAACCTGGTCGCCATCCCGGACAGCTATCCGGACGACCCTTCGACGGACTCAGGGCTCGTCCTGGCTGCCGCTGCGCCGTTGGTCTGCGTCACCGCGTGGCATATGCTCATCACCGCGGGCTGCGTGCGCGCGCGGCGAGACGGTGCTGGTGGTGGGCGCAGGCGGCGGCGTCAACAGCGTCGCCATCCAGATCGCCAGGCTGGCGGGCGCGACCGTCCTGGTCATCGCCGCAAACGCTGAGAAAGCCGCCAGGGCGCGTGCGTTGGGCGCGGATCTCGTCATCGACCGCACGGCCGAGCCAAACTGGAGCAAGGCGGTTTACGCCGCGACGGACCGGCGCGGGGTCGATGTCGTCGTGGACAACGTCGGCGCGGCCACCTGGGTCAACAGCCTGCGCTGCCTCGCCAAGGGTGGCCGGCTGCTCACCGTCGGCGGGACGACCGGCTACGAGGCGGTCACGCCGGTGAACCTGCTGTTCGGCAAACACCTGAGCGTCATCGGGAGCACCATGGGCACGCAGGCCGATTTCGAGGCGGTCATGGCGCAGGTATGGGCCGGCAAGATTAAGCCCGTCGTGGACCGTGTCTTCCCGTTGGCCGAATATCCCGCGGCCCTGGCGCGGATGATGGCCGGGGAGGGGTTCGGGAAAATCCTGGTGCAGGTCACATGACTGACGCAGAACGAGCGCCTCTCCGGGACACATCTCCGGCGCAAACACGCCTTGAGGCAACTCTCCAGCACGACTTAGTCTCAGCCTCGACCTCAACCCTGGCGGCGCAAACTCGGCTGCGGGCAATTCTCCACCGCGACCCCAGGCGTGATACACGGTTAAGTGTATCGGCACAACGATGATTCCAGACACGGCTACACAAGCGATGCCCCGCGGCATCCAGTTGCTGCGAGCTGCCGGCCTGAGGCTCGCAGCCGGCGGCGCCAGTTTCTACTTCACCCACCCCCAGCGCGTGGTGGCGGAGCTGCCCCCTGACCTGGCGGTGATCAGCCAGGATGTGTACCGAACGGCGGCGGACGGCGCCAGGTTGCATGCGATCTGGCTGCCGGGATCCAACAGCCAGGGCGGCCGGCCGCACGATCGCACCATCGTCCACAGCCATGGCTTCAACAGCAGCGCGGGCGTGGTGCTGGCGCGCAGCGCCTTCTATCAACGGGGCGTCTTACGCCTTCCCAGCTCGGAGGATGCCGCGCCGCTGCTGGCTTGGCCGTTGGTGCGCAGCGCACACGCCCGGGGATACAATTTCCTGTTGGTAGACACGCGTGCGCACGGCCGCTCAGGCGGACGGTGGGACACCACCGGCGTCAAGGCCATGGCCGACCTGCTGGGTTGGGTGACGTGGCTGCGCAACGCGCACGACCAATTGTGGGTCGGGCTGTGGGGCAATTCGTTCGGCGCGTCGATTGGGCTGGGGTTGGCTACGCGGCCGGTCGGCGGCGGGTTTGAAGCCATGGTGCTCGACAGCCCCGCCGTGGTGCCTGATGGACTCTATGCCGGCGTGCTGCACGAGCCGCTTTACGGCGCGATTCAGCCTGTGCTGCGGCAATTTGCGAATCCCGAGCTGATCCGCAAGATCGAGACGGAACACGTCTGGATGCCCCTGCTGCTGATTCATGGGGAGGCCGACACGCACGTCCCGGCCTGGCACAGCCAACTGGTCTACCGGTTCGTCCGCGACCCGGATGAACCAGAGCGGAGCGATCTCTGGCTCGTCCCCGGCGCCGGCCACCTCGAAGCGTTGGAGGTCGCACCGGAAGCGTATGTGCGGCGAACCCTGGATTGGTTCGATGAATGGTTGGGATAGGTCAGGAGGGTTCTTTGAACAAAGCCTTGGTTCTGGTTATCCGCTGGATCGTCATCCTTGCTATGCCCGTGCTGATTGTCCTGATGTCGGCCCGCGTCATGGTGAACACGTGGTATCCCAGCTTCGAGTACGCCAAAGCGAACTTCCCGCCCGATCTGTTCGGTTTCACGCCTGCGCAGCGCCTGGAGTTCGCCACGACCAGCATCAACTTCCTGAACGCGCCTGAACCGCCGGAAGTGGCAGTGAAGATGCTCGAAGATCTGCGGTTGCCCGGCACCGACCAACCGCTCTTCACCATCTACGAGAACAGCCACATGGTGGACGTCAAGCGGCTGATGGACCAGTTGTGGCGAGTTTTGTGGATCGGTGCCGCGGTGGTTGCGCTTGGATTGGCGGGCCTACTCATCCCGCGCCGCACGCGTGCCGAGGGTTACGCCGCGATCTTTGGCGGCGGGCTGCTGACTACGGGCCTGCTCACCGCGCTGATCCTGCTCGTGCTGCTTTCGTGGAACTGGTTCTTTATCGCCTTCCACGGCGTCTTTTTTGACGCCGGCACCTGGACCTTCAATTGGAGCGATTCGCTTATCCGCCTGTTCCCGGACAAGTTCTGGTTCGACGCGGGGGTGCTGCTGGTGGGCGGCGCGCTGGTGGCGGGTGTGATCGTGATGGGGGTTGGATACGTGTTGGGGAGACGAGACAGACGTAGTGCGTAGAGCGTATTCCGTTTACCCGTGTGGGACCGCTCGCCGCGAGAGATCACGAAGTCACGGTACGAGCCACGCATTACGCAGTACGCATCCGACTCCACGCATCACGCATCATGGAGATACAATGACTCATCAAGACAAAATCACCCGCCTGCGCGAGATGAAATACCGTTCCGGCCTCGGCGGCGGCGAAGAGCGGATCAAACAGCAGCACAAGAAGGGCAAACTCACCGCGCGGGAGCGGGTTGAGCTGCTGCTGGACAAAGGCAGCTTTGTCGAGCTCGACCGCTTTGTGACGCACCGCAGCCACGACTTCGGGATGGCGGACCAGCAAATTCTCGGCGATGGCGTGGTGACGGGCTACGGCACGATCGACCGGCGGCTGGTCTACGTCTATTCGCAGGATTTCACCGTGTTCGGCGGCTCCCTGTCCGAGACGCAGGCGGAAAAAATCTGCAAGATCATGGACCTGGCGATGAAGAGCGGCGCGCCCGTGGTCGGCCTCAACGACTCCGGCGGCGCGCGCATCCAGGAAGGCGTGTTGAGCCTGGGCGGCTACGCCGACATCTTCCTGAAGAACACCCTGGCGTCCGGCGTCATCCCGCAGATCAGCATGATCATGGGGCCGTGCGCGGGCGGGGCCGTCTACTCGCCGGCCATCACCGATTTCATCGTGATGGTGAAGAACACCAGCTACATGTTTGTCACCGGCCCGGACGTGGTGAAGACGGTGACGCACGAGCAGGTGTCGTTCGAGGATCTGGGCGGCGCACTGACGCATGCCTCCACCAGCGGCGTATCGCACTTCGCCGCCGAGGGGGAAGAGGACGCGATCTTCCTGGTGCAGAAGCTGCTGAGCTACCTCCCCAGCAACAATATGGAAGACGCACCCGTCATCCGCAGCGAAGACGACCCCCTGCGCACCGATGAAGCGTTGGACGCCCTGATACCTGGAGAGCCGAACAAGCCCTACGACATGCGCGAGGTCATCACCAAGGTCGTCGACGACGGCGAGTTCCTGGAGATCATGCAGCACTGGGCCGGCAACATCCTCATCGGTTATGCGCGGCTGGACGGCCGCAGCGTGGGTATCGTGGCGAACCAGCCGGCCGTGTTGGCCGGCGTGCTGGACATCAACGCCAGCGTGAAGGCGGCGCGTTTCGTCCGCTTCTGCGATGCGTTCAACATCCCGATCGTCACCTTTGTGGATGTGCCCGGCTTCCTCCCCGGCACCACGCAGGAACACGCCGGCATCATCCGCCACGGCGCCAAGCTAATCTACGCCTACGCTGAGGCGACCGTGCCCAAGCTCACGGTGGTGGTCCGCAAGGCCTACGGCGGCGCCTACTGCGTGATGAGCTCCAAGCACATGCGCGGCGACATCAACCTGGCCTGGCCGTCGGCCGAGATCGCCGTGATGGGGCCGGACGGCGCGGTCAACATCATCTTCCGCAAAGAAATCACCGAGGCGGCCGACCCCGAGGAAACCCGCATCCGCCTGGTGGCAGAGTACCGCGAGAAGTTCGCCAATCCCTACGTCGCAGCCGTCGCGCGGCTTCCTCGACGCCGTCATCGAGCCGCACGAGACCCGCCCGCGGCTGATCAACGCGCTGGAAATGCTGCAAAACAAGCGGGATGTGAATCCGGCGAAGAAGCATGGGAATATACCGTTGTAGGTTGGTAGATTGGTACGCGGGTAGATTAGTAAATTGGGAGATTGGGAATCGGTAAATTGGTGCACTGGTTGGGCGGGAAACTGGTTCGCCAGTCCATCGACCTACCAATCTACTAATTTACCAATCTACCAATTCCCGAGGAAGCCATGTTCAAAAAAATCCTCATCGCGAACCGCGGTGAAATTGCAGTGCGGGTGATCCGGGCGTGTCAGGAGCGTGGGCTGGCGACGGTTGCGGTCTTCTCCGATGCTGACCGGGCCGCGCTGCACGTGCGCTATGCTGACGCGGCCTATCGCATCGGCCCGCCGCCGGCGCGCGAGAGCTATCTCAACGCGGCGGCAATCATCGCGGCCGCGCATCGGTCGGGCGCCGAGGCGATCCACCCCGGCTACGGCTTCCTGTCCGAGCGTGCGGCGTTCGCGCAGGCCGTGCTGGACGCCGGCCTCGCGTGGGTGGGACCGGCGCCGGCCGCCATCCAGGCGATGGGTGACAAAGTGGCCGCGCGGCGGGCGATGATCGCGGCCGGCGTGCCCGTGGTGCCGGGCAGCGATGATGACGACGGCGAATCCGGCGCGGCGTTGAGCGATGCCGAGATGGCGCGGGCTGCCGAGCGGCTCGGCTACCCGGTGTTGGTCAAGGCATCGGCAGGCGGTGGCGGCAAGGGGATGCGGACGGTCAACGAGCCAGCCGAACTGCCCCGCGCCCTGGCCGCGGCGCGGCGCGAGGCGCTCAACGCCTTTGGCAGCGACATGGTCTACCTTGAGAAGCTGATCGCCCGCGCCCGGCACGTCGAGATCCAGATCCTGGCCGACAACCACGGCAACTGCGTCCACCTAGGCGAGCGGGAGTGTTCGATCCAGCGCCGCCATCAAAAGCTGATCGAGGAATCGCCGTCGGTGGCCGTAACGCCCGAGCTACGCGCTGAGATGGGCGCGGTGGCCGTGCGTGCGGCGCAGGCGGTCAGCTACAACAACGCAGGTACGGTGGAATTTCTCCTGGACCGCTCCGGCAAGTTCCACTTCCTGGAGATGAACACGCGGCTCCAGGTCGAGCACGGCATCACCGAGCTGGTGACCGGCATCGACATCGTCAAGGAGCAGTTCGCCATCGCCTCGGGCCGCAAGCTGCGCTGGAGCCAGGATGAGATCAAGCTCAAAGGACATGCCATCGAGTGCCGCATCAGTGCGGAAAACCCGTATAACAACTTCCTGCCGGAGGCGGGACGCATCACTAATCTCGGCGAGCCGACCGGCCCTGGCGTGCGGGTGGAGAGCGGCATCTATGCCGGCTGGGAGGTCAGCCTCTACTACGATCCGCTGCTGGCCAAACTGATCGTTTGGGGCGAAACGCGGCCGGAGGCGATTCTGCGCATGCGCCGCGCCCTGGCCGAGTATCGTATCGGCGGCATTCACACCACCCTACCGTTTCACCAGAAAGTGATGGACAGCACCGTCTTCCAGTGGGGCCAGTTCGACACGAGCTTCCTCGACGGGCCGGACGGTTTTCGCATGACCGCGTCGCCCGGCCGAGACCTGGCGCAGGTGGCCGCGGTGGCCGCGGCGATGGTCGAGCACGAGCGCGGTCAACAGGCGGTGATCCTGGGCAGCCCGTGCAACGGCGACAAAGTCGGCCCCTCGCCCTGGAAGCTGACCGGGCGACCCGGCAATGTGCGCGGACGATAACTGTTCAAGCGCAGTCATTGCGAGGAGGGCGACAGCCCGACGAAGCAATCTTAGCCTTGCGATAAGGATTGCTTCGGGGTTGCGACTCCTCGCAATGACGACTGAACAAATGCCGCGGACGATGGTTTCAAGCAAACAGCAAGGCGCAGATGAAGTATTTCGCAACCGTAAACGATCATGCCTACGAAATCGATATCGACTACCACGGCCGGGTCACGGTGGATGGCGTTGAGCTGACGGCCGATCTGAAGCTGGTCGAAGGCCGCCACCTCTACTCGCTGCTGCTGGGCAACGCCTCGTACGAGCTCGTCCTCGATCCGGAGATTGAGGGGCGCAATCAGTATGACGTGCTGGCGGGGGGCTTGCGCTACCAGGTCAAGGTGCAGGATGAGCGCTCCCGCCGTCTCTCGCTGGTCGATCGCAGCCTGCGCGCGCCCGACGGCGAGCTGATCATCAAGGCGCCCATCCCGGGCCTGATTACCCGGCTGCCGGTGGAGCCGGGCCAGGCATTGGCCGAAGGCGACACCTTGGTCATCCTGGAAGCGATGAAGATGGAAAACGAGCTACGCGCGCCCCGTGCCGGTGTCGTACACGATGTACGCGTCAAGCCGGGAGACCAGGTGGCGTTGGGCCAGGTGCTGGTGACACTCCGCTAATTTGCGACATTGAGGAGGCATATCTGTCTTGGCTGTTTGTTCCCCAACAGGAGACATGCTACAATTACCAGCATGAGGGCCAAATGATCACCCAAGAAGTGATGGATCGAGTTATTGAGACGATCTCAACCGAGTTCCGCCCGCGCCGGATCTTAGTCTTCGGCTCGCAGGCCCGCGGCGATGCGGATGCCGATAGCGACCTGGACCTATTGGTGGAGATGGAAACGGATGTTTCTCGCCGCGAACAGGCCCGTCGTATCCGTCGCGCTTTTGATCCCTATCCCTGCCCCATGGACATCGTCGTTTATACCCCCGCTGAGTTCAAGCGCTGGGCACAGGCGCCAGCTTCATTGGTGGCCACGGCCTTGCGCGAGGGACGGATCGTCTATGAGCGAAACTGACCGACAATTGGCGGAGGCGTGGTTCCGCAAGGCCGAAGGCGATTATCTGAATGCTCGCAACAACCTTGCCGCTGCTCTGGTTCCTCTGGATACTGTCTGCTTTCACTGCCAGCAGATGGCCGAAAAATATCTCAAGGGGTTCCTCGCCTGGCACGCTCAACCTTTTGGGCGAACACACGATCTCGAAGCCCTCATCGTACTCTGTAGCGCAATCCGCGGTGAACTGGCGGCGTTGCGCGATCATGCTAACCTCCTGACTGGCTACGCCGTCGACGTTCGCTATCCCGACGTCTTTGATGAGCCGACGTGGACAGAGGCTGAGGATGCGCTACAGGCTGCGCTGGCGATCAAGACCGCGATCCTCTTAGTGCTTGAAGATGAACGAGGGCGTGCGAATCCTTGACCGTGAGTGTGACCACCTCAGAAGTAGTTTTGATCCACTTTTCTTCATTTCGGGTCTTTTCACGGAGGTATTCATGTCTACTACTGCTCGCGGCGTCGAAATCAACCACAGTGATGTGCCGATTCGGCTGTTCAAGTCGGACTTCCTCGAGTTCTTCACCCACATCAGCCCGGTCGCGGTGCTGATCATCTGGGTGCCGGTCGCTCTTTTCTTCCTGGCGCGTGCTGTCATTGACGTGGCAGCCGGTGGCGACTGGTGGGTCTTGCCGGTCGGCTTCATCCTGGGCCTGGCCCTCTGGACCTTCACCGAGTACACGCTGCACCGCTTCCTGTTCCACTATCACGCCAAGAGTGAACGCGCCCAGCGCGTCTTTTTCCTTTTCCATGGCGTCCATCACGCGCAGCCGCAGCTCAAGACGCGGCTGGTGATGCCGCCTATCCTCAGCATCCCGCTGGCGCTGGTCTTCTACGGACTGTTCTATTTCGTGGTTGGCCAGCTCCTCGGCGCGCCCCAGTGGGTGGCGCCCCTGTTCGCAGGCTTCATCGTCGGCTATCTGATCTACGACATGATGCACTACGCGACCCACCATTTCCCGATGCGATCCGGCTACCTGAAGTACATCAAGCGCTACCACATGGCGCACCACTTCAAAGCGCCGGACGCGCTTTACGGGGTGAGCTCGCCGGTGTGGGATCGTGTGTTTCGCACGGGCGAGGCGTGAGCGAGCGGATTCGCTTCGTTGCAACCCGTCATGAGTTCAAAGCCGATGACGCGCGTCATGGACGGGACGCATCGGTGCGCGTATGCTGTGCCCAAATGACCGGCGCTTGATGATCAGCGCCGGTCGCTTGCGGTAAGGGGGAAATTTGGAAGCAACCATCATTGATCCGTTGGCATTCGAGTTGGATGTCCCTGTTCTGTGCGAAAAACTGCGCGTCCGCGCCCCGCATAGGGACGAGGTTGGCAAACTGGTGGCCGAGGCCGTGGCTGTGGCGCGCCCCAGAGTGACTTACAAGTTGGCGTTTATCGAGGCCAAGGGCGATGAAAACGTCACCGCCAATGGCATCACGTTCACCAGCCGGGTGCTGCGGGTCAACCTGGATACGCTCCACCGCTTCTTCGCCTTCGTCGGCACCGCGGGCGCGAGCTGGAGGCCTGGGCCGACTCGAAGCAGGACGTGCTCGCGCATTTCTATGCCGACGCGATCAACGAAGCGGTGCTGCACGCGGCCATGACCACCTTTGCCGCGCATTTGACCGAGCGGTTCCAGTTGGCCTCGACCGCCGTGATGAACCCCGGTTCGCTGACGGACTGGCCGCTGCGCGAGCAACGGCCGCTGTTTTCCCTACTGGGCGATGTCAGCTCGGCGATCGGCGTCGAGCTGACCGACACTCTGCTAATGGTCCCGCGCAAATCGGTGTCCGGCATCCTGTTCGTGGCCGAGGAGACCTTCGCCAGTTGCCAGCTCTGCCCGCGCGGCGATTGTCCCAACCGCCGCGCACCGTATGACGTGGGGTTGTTTGAGCGAAAGTATACTTGAAGCTGGAAGCTAGAAGCTGGATGCAAAGGTTCGTCGGATGAAGAGCGGGGCGCTGCAAACTCTGGAGTAGAGGCTTCAGCCGGTCGAAGCAGGCATTGAGCGCCACCGGCTAATCCTAACCCGGACGAGCCGGAACCACGCCTTCACCACAAAGGCTCAAAGGCACGAAGTCCACAAAGATAGAATTCTTAGTGATCTTGGTGTCTTGGTGTCTTTGTGGTGAGATTCTTGTTTCTTATGCCGGAATCCGATTGGTAAGCGCCTAAAGGAGGCTTCGCACAGCCTCTTTTCCAAAAGACTATCTGACATCTGAAAACAACAGCCAGCTTCCAGTATCCAGCTTCCAGTCACGGAGCACGCATGAGCCAATTTTCTGATCGCAAAGCCGCCTGGGAAACCAAAGCGGTTGCCAAGACGCTGGCGCGCGCGCCGGAGCGGGCGGCGCAGTTCGAGACCAGTTCGGGCATCCCGGTCGAACGGCTGTATACGCCCGACGCCGCGGCCGAGGCGTGCCCGCCGGTCGCCGACGAATACTTGGCAAAACTGGGCTTTCCGGGCGAGTACCCGTTCACCCGCGGCGTCCAACCCACGATGTACCGCGGACGCTTCTGGACCATGCGACAGTATGCCGGGTTCGGCACCGCGGCGGAGAGCAACCAGCGTTACAAGTATCTGTTGGCGCAAGGGCAGACCGGGCTCAGCGTGGCGTTCGACCTGCCCACGCAGATTGGCTACGACGCTGATGATCCGATCTGCCTGGGTGAGGTGGGCAAGGTGGGTGTGGCGATCTCGTCGCTCGCCGACATGGAGACGCTGCTCGACGACATCCCGCTCGACAAAGTCAGCATCAGCATGACCATCAACGCGCCGGCCGCGATCCTGCTGGCGATGGTGATCGCGGTGGCGCGGCAGCAGGGCGTCGATCCGAAGGGGCTGCGCGGCACGGTGCAGAACGACATCCTGAAGGAATACATCGCCCGCGGCACCTACATCTTCCCGCCCGCGCCGTCGATGCGGCTGATCACCGATCTGTTTCGCTACTGCGCGACCGACGTGCCCAACTGGAACACCATCAGCATCTCCGGCTACCACATCCGGGAGGCGGGTAGCACCGCGGTGCAAGAGGTCGCTTTCACGCTGGCGGACGGGATTGAGTACGTGAAAGCTGCCATCGACGCGGGGTTGGCGGTCGATGACTTTGGGCCGCAACTGGCGTTTTTCTTCAACGCGCACAACAACTTCCTGGAAGAAGTGGCCAAGTTCCGGGCTGCGCGGCGCATCTGGGCCAAAATCATGCGCGAGCGGTTTGGCGCGCAGGACCCCAAAAGCTGGCAGCTCCGCTTCCACACCCAGACCGCTGGCTCGACGCTGACTGCACAGCAGCCGGAGAACAACGTCGTGCGCGTCACGCTGCAGGCGTTGGCCGCGGTGCTTGGCGGCACTCAAAGCCTGCACACCAACTCCAAGGACGAGGCGCTGGCGCTGCCAAGCGAGGCGGCGGTTGAGGTCGCGCTGCGCACCCAACAGATCGTCGCCTATGAGTCGGGCGTGGCGGACACGGTCGATCCGCTGGCCGGCTCGTACTACGTCGAGCAGTTGACCGACGAGATTGAACGCCGGGCGCTGGCCTACATCGAGAAGATCGACGCGCTGGGCGGCGCGCGCAAGGCGATCGAGGCCGGCTACATCCAGAACGAAATCCAGGACGCCGCCTACGCCGCGCTGCGCGCGGTTGAGAATGGTGAGCAGGTGGTAGTTGGCGTAAACAAGTTCCAACGCAAGCAAGACGCGCTGCCATCCGACCTGCTCAAGATCGACGAAGCGGTTCAGGCCGAGCAGATCGCCCGGCTTCGCACCGTGCGGGCCAGTCGGGACGCCGTCAAAGTCGCCGACGCCCTGGCCCGCATCCAGATCGCTGCACAGGACCCCGCTGCGGCGCTGATGCCGCTGTTCGTGGAGGCGGTCAGTGTCTACGCAACGCTCGGTGAAATCTGCAATATGCTGCGCGGCGTATTTGGAGAATACCGACCGTGAAGACAGCCACAGAGAACACAGAGAACACAGAGAGGAAACCGAAAGTCTCTTTACTGCTCCGTGAACTCCGTGTGCTCTATGGCTACCTCTTGAAGGGTGGGCCATGAGGATGCGTTGACCGAAGCAATTATCGGAGCGGCAATTGAGTTACATCGCCTGCTGGGTCCGGGGTTGCTGGAATCCATCTATGAAGAAGCGCTATGCATCGAGCTTCGCGTGCGGGGAATCCTTGTTGAACGCCAGGTCGAGGTAGACGTTGTCTACAAAGGGCATGTGATCAGGGGCCAACGCATTGACATGTTGGTCGGAGGTGAAGTTGTAGTCGAGCTGAAGTCGGTGGCCAATCTGCCTGAGGTTGCAACAGCCCAGGTTCTGTCCAACCTGAAAGCCACAGGTCTCAAGCGCGGTCTATTGATTAACTTCGGCAAACCGCGTTTGGTGGATGGCATCAAACGCCTATCTTTATGATTCGATGCCACAGAGGTCACAGAGACCACAGAGAAGAAAGCGGAATATTCTTCACTACTCTGTGAATTCTGTGTTCTCTGTGGCTGGAGCTAATCTCAACCTATGAAGAAACAACCCACCAGCCGCATGTGCTTCGTCTGCGGGGAAAGCAACCCGGCGGGCGTGCATGTGCGTTTCTACGAACAGGAAGACGGATCAGTCCTGGCCCGCTTCACGCCTGGTGACCAGCATCAGGGCTATCCCGGTCGGATGCACGGCGGGGTGATTACCGCGGTCATGGACGAATGCATCGGCCGTGCCATCATGATCAAGTACGGCGAGACCATCTGGGGCGTGACTGCCGAGCTGAACGTACGCTTCCGCAAGCCGGCGCCGCTGGCCGTCGAACTGACCGTGGTGGGCCGGATCACGAAGGAAACCAGCCGGCTGTTCGAAGGCACCGGCGAGCTTTATCTGCCGGATGGCGCCGTCGCAGCGGAGGCTTCCGGCAAGTACGTCAAGCTGGACATTGGGCTGATCGCCGATTTCGACGCCGAGCAGGAAGAGTGGTACGTGAGGCCGGACTAGGATCGGTAACTTGGTAAACTGGTAACTTGGGAATTGGCAGTGGGCTTGGAGAAGATTTCCAGTCTACCAACTTACCAATTTACCGATTTACCAATATACCGACAAGGAGCACCCATGACCATCAAGAAGATCGATCACATCGCCATCGTCGTCGAGAACCTGGAAGCGGCGCTCGGCGTTTATCGCGACGCGCTGGGGATGACCGTCACCGACGTGCGGGAGATGCCAGAGCAGGATGTCAAGATGGCGTTCCTGCCGGCGGGCGAGGGCGAGATCGAGCTGCTGGAGCCGATCCACGCGGATTCGGGCATCGGCAAATACCTGGCCAAGCGCGGCGAGGGTCTGCATCACATTTGTTTGGAAGTGGACGACATCGAGGCGACGCTGGCTGATCTCAAGTCGGCGGGCGCCCAACTCATCGACGAGACGCCTAAGCAGGGCGCCTATGGCAAGATCGCCTTCATCCACCCTAAAGGGGCACATGGGGTGCTGGTAGAGCTCGTCGAGAGGGATTGAGGGCGTGTCGCGTGAAACGTGATGCGTGACACGCGAAGGGCGTGGCTTTTGTCATTCGTCATTCGCTGATTCGCTGATTCACTGATTCGTCATTCTGCCCATGCTCAACCGCCTCAACCCCTTCCTCCGCCCGCCCGACGCGGCGCTGACACCGGCGCAGACCGAAGCGAACATCCGCCGCCTGGTCTGGGAGATCGGCTGGTTCGGCGTGGCGTGGGGCGCGATCATCAATTACCTCCAGGTCTACGAGGTGCGTCTGGGCGCCTCCAGCCTGCTCGTCGGCGCCATCACCTACGGCCCGGCGCTGGTGGGCATCTTCTGGCCGCTGCCCGCGGCCGGTCTGATCACGCGCAAGGGCCACCGTATGCGTTGGGTGATCGGAGCCGGCCTCTTCTATCGGCTGATGTTCCTGCCGCTGGCGCTGATACCTTTCTTTATGTTGCAAGGCCGGGCCCAGGCCACGGCTGGGATCTGGGTGCTGCAAGCCATCCCCGCGACGATCAGCAACATCGCCTTCCTCTCGATGCTGGCGGATGCCGTACCTGCGAGCCGCATGATCCAGGTTGTGGGGTGGCGGATGGCCGCGTTCGGGCTGGCGAACACAGCCACCACACTGCTCGGCGGCGTGCTCCTGGAGCGCGTCCGCTTCCCTCTGAACTTTCAGGTGCTCTTTCTGATCGGTTTCGCCGCCTCGATGGTCAGTTGGTGGCACGTCCGGCACATCCATGTCCCCGACCGCGAGCCGGATCGCAGTCCACGGCGTCCGCTGATCGGCGAAGTGGGTTGGGCGCTCCGTTTCCCGCGTTTCGGACGCTTCCTGCTGGCGGTCGGTGCGCTGCAACTGGCGTTGGGCATGATCGCACCGCTGTTGCCGCTCTACTGGGTCAACCAACTTGACGCCACGAACGGACAGATCAGCCTCGTCATGACCGCGTTCTCCGGCGCGATGGTGATCGGGTCGTTGACCATGCGCCGGTTGGTGGGCAGGATCGGCCGGGAGCGCGCCCTCACAGCGGGCACCTTCGGCTATGCCCTCTATCCGCTGTTGACTTCCATCTCACCGTCGGTCTGGTGGCTGTTGCCCTGGGCCGTACTGGCCGGCGCGCTCAACGCCGCGATCGTTGTCACGTTGTTCGAGAATCTGATATCGGTCACCCCCGAAACCGAGCGCACCAACTTCATCGCAGTCTATAACGTGGCTGTCAACATCGCGCTGTTCGCCGGCCCGATCATCGCCGGCATCCTGGCGGCCAACGGTGCGCAGATCGCGTTGGCGCTGCAGGTGGCCGCGGGGGTCGCGCTGGTGGCCGGGATACTGATGGCGACGCGTGACATGGGGATACGCAAGGTGGCCGCGTGACAGATGGAGATGGGCGTCGGGGCGCGGAGGATAATCGGCCAAGACGGGCACGCCGTAAAAGTGCCGGATGCACGGTCGCTGAGCTTGTCGAAGCGCCGTCCTTCGACAAGCGTTCGGCTGAACTCACGCCGAAGTCTCACGCCAAAGTCCCAGGGTGCGTGGCTGAATGACTGAAAAAACTTGGGAACCAGTGAAAGACAGCATTCCGAGTTGAGAACTGCCGCGGATTTACACGGATTTGCACAGATCTTTCGTGTTTGATCCGCGGAAATCCGTGCTAATCCGCGGCCAAACGCGATTTGTCAGTCAACCAGGGGTGCGTGGTTAACCGACGGTGTTGCGCGATACCCGACCAAAACTACTGCCGGTCGAGTTGGAGCAAGCCTCGCTGCATGGCGGCTGAAACGGCCTCAGCGCGGTTTTGAACGTCGAGTTTGACGAAGATGTGGCTGATATGAGATTTGATGGTGTTCTCGGAGAGTGATAGTTGCAGGCCGATCGACTTGTTACTGCCACCGGCCGCCAGCAATTTGAGCACCTCCAGCTCCCGCGCGGAAAGCTCCTCGCGGGCGTCCTCTTCCGAGAGTTGACCCAAGAGTCGCGCGGCGACCTTCGGCTCCAGCGCCGCCCCGCCCCGCATTAGCGAACGCACGGCGCGGGATAGCTCCTCCGGCTCCGCGTCCTTGAGCAGGTATCCTTGCGCGCCGGCCGCCAACGCCGGGGCGATATATTCGTCGGTGTCGTAAGTTGTCAGCACGAGGAAGCGTGTTTGGAGACCTTGGGCGCGTACTTGCTTCATCACCTCGATGCCGCTCAGATGCGGCAGTCGTAAGTCCAACAGCACCACATCAGGATGTTGCTCCAGGATCAGCCGGACGGCCTCCAAGCCATCTGCCGCGTCTCCCACCAGCTCGATGTCCTTCTCCCAACGCAGGATCGCCATGAGACCGTGGCGCACCACCGGATGATCGTCAACTACGAGAACGCGAATCATACTGCTCCTTCCTGCTCGTTCGTCACCGCCCGCACCATCGGTGCCGTTGAATCCGGCCGGGGGATCGTTGCCAGCACCTGCACGCCATCGAGGCTGCTCAACATCAGCGAGCCGCCGAGCATGGCGATGCGTTCCCGCATCCCGATCAACCCGAAGCCGCCCCACGGTCCCGGCGTGATACCCTTCTCGGTTTCCGCCTGCGGATCGAAGCCGACGCCGTTGTCGCTGACACTCAACTGTACGCTGTCGGCTGTGTAGATGAGGGCCAAGCGCGGCTGCAGTTGCCTGCGAATGGCGGGCCACGTTGGCCAACGCCTCCTGAGCGACCCGCAAGAGCGTCGACTCGATCGCGGTGGTCAGCGGCCACGGCTCGCCGGCCAATTCGAAAGTCACGGGCACATGGCTCCCCAGCGGACGGACCGCCACCGATCGCAAGGCATCCACCAGGTCGCCACGATCGAGCGCCGGCGCACGCAGATTCCACACCGACCGCCGCGCCTCAGCCAACGACTCGCGGGCCATACGCTGGGCCAGCACCAGGTGTTCGCGCGATTCATCCGGCGCGACCGCCAGCGCGCGCTGCGCTGCGCCGAGCTGAACCACGATACCGGTCAATCCTTGCGCCAGGGTGTCGTGGATGTCCCGCGCCAGGCGGGTGCGTTCCTCCAGCGTCGCAGTCTCACGCACCTGGGCCAGCAGTTGTGCGTTGGCGATAGCCACCGCGGCCTGATCGGCCAGCCCCTGGCCCAGGATCAGATCGTCGGGGCCGCAGTCGGCACAGCCATCCGCATTGGTGAGCACCAGCACGCCCGCGACGGTCGTGCCATAGCGCAGCGGCAGCATGAGCGCCTGGCGGTCGATTCCTTCGGGGGGATGGTCGGGCTGCGACCAACTGATTACGCGCGCTTCGCGACGCTTCCACTGCTCCTGCAAGATCTGCGTGAGAGGGACAATCTCTCCCCCGAGGATGCCAGGCGCCCCGTAGGCGCCCAATGATGCAAAGCTACTATCATGTTGCTGCAACAGAACTTCTGCCGCATCGAAGTTCAACAGCCGCGCGGCCTGCTCGGTGATCAACCTCAATACCTGGTTCAAGTCGAGGGTGCCGGTCACGGCCTGGCTGACCTCGTAAAGCGCCTCGGCCCGCGACGCCCGCAGCGCCAATTCAGTCGTTTGCGTGGCGACGCGCGCTTCGAGCGTCCTGCTCAATTCCTGGAGCACCTCCGCCTGCTCCCGGCTTTGTTGTAGCGCTCGTTGCAGGCTGCCCGCCAGGAGCCAGGTCAATAAAGCCACGGTCCAGAAAAGACCGGCCCAGATGCCCGCGGTGACGAGCGGCAATGCCGTGGACGGGACCGAGACCGGGAAAGCCACCAAGGGCAACTGCGGTGCGGACACCGCGTAGAAGCCGAACCTTTCCAACCAGGCCAGACCGCTTACCAGCACCGTCGCCAGGGCGGCCAGACTCAGGCTGGCGACGCCGTCGATCAACAACCCCGCGGCGCAGATGGGGATGACAAGAAACGCCGGCCCGATGCTGGCAACACCGCCGCGCAAGGTTGCCAGGGTGGTGATCAGTGTCCACGCGCCGATCACCAGCAGCGCCGAGACAGTCGGTCGGCCCAGCCGCACCAGGGTGATCATCGCCGTGAAAAACACAGCTATCACGATGATGCCGATCACGCCGGGATGCGGAGGCGTCGCCGCCGGGGGAAGCGTCGTCCGCAGGACGAGGCTCACCAATAGGGCTGTAGCGATCGCGCTGATCGCCGGGATGAGCATCACCGGCAGCGCCTGCAAGACCACCTGGCTGCGGCGTCGGGTTTCTTCAGGGCTGACCAGGGTTTGCTCAGAAGGAATCTGGGACGTCATAAGATCTCCATGTTGCTGCGCTTATTATAGCACAGCGCCGGACATCTGCTATCGCCTGTGTGACTGACCGCCGCTCACCTGAATGGGTGATCGGCGGTCACCTGAAGCGACGTAAGGTGAATCGCCGGCTTGCATGGTTACAGCGGGCCGGAACCAGACTATACTTTATGGCTGAATGGCTGAAAATAGAGTCCATTCCGATCATCGATAGGAAAGGTATACACTCAATGGCAACTACGACACTACCCCGGCGCAAGAAACTTTCGGGCCGCTGGATTGCAATCGGCATCGTTCTCGTTGTCGTCGCGATCGGCGCCGCACTCTTCATCAACGGCAGAGGCCAGAGCGCGTCCGCGACAGGGCAAACAACCGTCCCGGTCACCCGCAAGAACCTCACAGCGATAATTGCCGGCAGCGGCAGCGTTACGGCGGAACAATCCCTGAATCTCCCCTTCCAGATGAGCGGCACGGTGACCGAAGTGCTAGTTAAGGAAGGTGACACGGTCCAGGCTGAACAGGTTTTGGCCAAACTGGACGATCGCAACCTGCAACTCCAGGTCGCCAGTGCACGCAGCAGCCTGGAGAGCGCCAAGGCGCGACTGGCGCAAGCGGAGCAGGGCAACGCCAAGCCTGAAGATATCGCGGCCGTACAGGCGCAACTGGCTTCAGCGCAAGCCAATTACGACAAAACAGCCAATGGTCCCTCAGCAGCGGATCGGGCGTCAGCCCAGGCAGCCGTGCGCAGCGCGCAGGCAGCCTATGATGCGGCCGTGAAATCAGCCGGGACGTCCAACTCGCAGTTGGAATCGGCGGCGGCAACCCTGCAGAAGACGGAAGCCAGCCTGCATCAGGCCCAGGCCAACTACGACCGCGTTGCCAGCAACGCGGACATCGCACGGCGGCCGGAATCGTTGTCCTTGCAGACCGCGACGATCGACTACCAGCAGGCCAGGGCGAATTACGATTCGCTCTCCCAGACGTTCGGCACCGATGCCCAGTCTAAGATCGCCTCAGCCGCGGCGCAATTGGCGCAGGCCAGGGCAAATCTTGCCAAGCTGACACCCACTGCTGAAGATCTGGCCGTGGTTCAGGCGAACCTGGATCAGGCGAAGGCCAACCTCGCCAAGTTGACCGCTTCGGCGACGGCGACGGACCTTCTGATCCAGCAGGCTGCCGTGACCCAGGCCGAGCAATCGCTGCAGCAGGCCCAACTCAATCTTGAAAATGCGACGCTCACGGCGCCGTTCGGCGGCATTGTGGCGGAGGTCAACGTGGACCCAGGCAGTCTTGCCAACACCGCCACCCCGGCGATCAAGCTGATCAATCGTAACCCGCTGCACGTAGATTTGAAGCTAAGCGAGAACGACGTTGCTCAGGTCCAGCTTGACCAGCCGGTGAAATTGACCATCCAGTCGCTTGGCGGGTGGCAGACCGACGGCAAGGTGAGCTTCATTGCGCCAGCCGCCGACACCAACAATGGTGTCGTCACCTACGCAGTGCGCGTCAGCTTCCCCGACAACGATCCGAAGGTCAAGGTCGGTATGACCGCCGATATGGACATTGTGACCGCGGGGAAGGACAACGTCCTGGTGGTGCCCAACACGGCGCTGCTGCCCAAAGGCGCGGGCCGGGTCGTCAAGGTGCCGGCAACCGATACGCAGGCAGGCCCCGCGACGTCAACTGAGGTAGAGGTGCAGACCGGGCTGTCCGATGGCACGATGACGGAGATCCTGGGTGGTCTCAGCGAAGGCCAGCAGATTATTGCCCTGCCTGACAACGAGGCTGGCCGCCAGGCGTCTCGCAGCCCCTTCGGCGGGTAATCCCAGGAAAGAGGAAGCATTAGAATGAGTGTGATCTCAGTTACCGATTTGTGTAAAGTCTACCGGATGGGCGAGGTGGAAGTTCCGGCGCTGTGCGGCGTGTCGTTTGCGATCGAACCGGGCGAATTCGTGGCGATTATCGGCCATAGCGGCAGCGGCAAAAGCACGCTGATGAACATGCTGGGCTGTCTGGATACGCCCACGAGCGGCAAATATCGGCTGGATGGCGTAGAAACGCAAGACCTGGGCGACAATGATCTGGCGCGGGTCCGCAGCATCAAGCTCGGCTTCGTCTTCCAGCAATACAACCTGCTGCCGCGGCAGACCGCGCTGCGCAACGTCGAGATGCCGATGATCTACCGGGGTGTGCCCACGGGTGTCCGCAAGGCGCGGGCTACCACGGCGTTGAAGATGGTGGGTATGGGAGACCGCATGGAACACCGGCCCAATGAGTTGAGCGGTGGGCAACAGCAGCGGGTCGCGATCGCCCGCGCCCTGGTCGGCAGCCCGGCGATCGTCCTGGCCGATGAGCCGACCGGCGCGCTGGACACCAAGACCGGCGCCGAAATCATGGACATCCTGACATCCCTGAACCGTAAACAAGGTCTGACCGTCATCATCGTGACGCATGAGCCGGAGGTGGCTGCCTATGCCAATCGGGTCCTGGCGCTGCGTGACGGCAAGCTTATCAGCGATGGTCGACCGTCAACATCCACCACCCTGGCGCAGCAGGCGCCGGAGATGATCTTATGACAGCCAATGTTTCCAGTCTTGAACCGCACGTCTCCATAACCCAGCAGACGGTCTCAGGCGAAATGCTTGCACCCCTAGACGCGGGCACAGGCGCCGGCTTCAGCCTGGCGGAAGTCGTGCGCGTGTCTTTCGACAGCCTGTTTGCCAACAAGACGCGCTCTTTCCTGACCATGTTGGGCGTGATCATCGGTGTGGCATCCGTGGTCGCGCTGCTGTCTCTAGGTAACGGGGCCCAGGCGTCGATCACCGGCCAGGTTCAGAGCATCGGCACCAACTTGATTTTCGTGATGCCAGGCAACGTGAATCCCCGGCAACCGGGCGCGACGTTCGCCGCCCTGAACCTGACCATGGAGGACTTTCAGGCGATCAGCAGTCTCGGACTGCCCCTAAACGGCCTTTCGCCACAGTTCAACGGCAACGCCAATATCGTGGCGCCGGCGGCCGACAAGAACGCCACGATCAACGGCACGACGCCGGCCTATTTCGCCTTACAGGATCTGCAGCCCGCCATTGGGTCCCTCTTTGACGAGGGCCAAAGTCGCGCCGCGGCGCCGGTCGCCGTTCTGGGCGCCACGCTGGCCAAAGATCTGTTCGGCAACGGCACGGCGATCGGCCAGACAGTGCGTGTCAAGGACCAGACGCTCCGGGTGATCGGCGTGCTGACCGCCAAAGGTGGTGGAGGCATGGGCCCCTCAGTTGACGATCAGCTCTTCGCACCGATCAGCTTCGTGCAACAGCGTCTGTTCGGGGCGCGCACGCCGGATGGCAACAGTTACCGCGTGGCAAATATCATCCTCTCGGCGCGTAACGGCGACGATGTCCAGGCCATCCAGGATCGGGTCACGATCCTGCTTCGCGAGCGCCATCATTTGAAGACCGATGGCAGCGACGACGACTTCTCGCTGATGAATCAGGCGTCCATGCTGAGCACGCTGAACAGCATTACCTCCATCCTGACCGCCTTCCTGGCCGCGATCGCCGGCATCTCTCTGCTGGTGGGCGGGATCGGCATCATGAACATCATGCTGGTCAGCGTCACCGAGCGGACGAAGGAGATCGGCCTGCGCAAAGCGGTCGGCGCGCGCGGGCAGGATATCCTGTTGCAGTTCATCGTCGAGGCGCTGGTGGTCAGCGTGACCGGCGGCGTCATCGGGCTGATGTTTGGAATGCTGATCGCCGGCCTCGTGACGCTCAGCGGTGCATTGACAGCTACGGTAAGCTTGAGTTCCGTAGTGCTCGCTGTGGGCTTTTCGCTGGCCGTGGGGTTGTTCTTCGGCATCTACCCGGCCCGCCGCGCCGCGCGGCTCAACCCGATCGATGCACTGCGGTATGAATAGGGTAAAGGCGGATTTCTACGCGTTATTGGGAAAGCCCGCACTTCACATTTCGATACGGGCGCTGAGCCTGTCGAAGCGCACGATCAGCCTTGTGAATGCCCGCCTTTCGACAAGCTCAAGGCTCGTTGAATCTCAAGTATCAAGAATCCTCAAGGAGGAATAGTACTATGAACACCGTGCGTCGAATAGCGTTGATGTTTGTGGCCGTCGCCCTACTCATGCTCTTGCCCGTTCTGGCCGCCCCGGCCGCAGCCGCGGATGGCCCGCAACTGACTGTCCAGGTTCCGACTCTGAATCTTCGACAGGGGCCGGGGACCAATTACGCCGTCATCGGTAAGCTTACCCAGGGCGCCCAGGCGGCCATCATCGGGCGCAACGCCGCCAGTGACTGGTATCAGGTGCGCCCGACCACCGGCGGCACAGGCTGGGTCAGCGGCTCGCCGGCGCTCGTAGCGTTGACCGGTGACTTGACGGCGGTCCCGGTCGTGTCAGCGCCGGCCCCGGCAGCCAAGCCGGCCGGCAGCCCTGGAGGCACGATCGTATTCCAGACCGCCAGCGGCGGGCCGATCTATGCCGCGAACGCGGACGGGAGCAACCTGCGCTATCTGACCACGGGCATCGACCCCGTCCTCTCGCCTGACGGGCGCACGGTGGCCTTCACGCGCTGGAACGGCGCCGGCGGCGTCCTGGACAGCGTTTGGGCCATCGGTATCGACGGCAAGGGCGAGCGGCAGATTGTAGGAGACGTCCAGCAGCCGAAGTCACCGACCTGGTCTGCGGACAGCAAGTCGATCGTTGTTAACATGCAACAGGGCGGCACACTGTACGACAGCCAGCGATGCATAGAATTTTTTGATCAGCGATTCTGCATGACGAAAGTAGCCGATCCAAATTGGGCGCTGCGCAAGATTGATGTCGCGACCGGCGCCTACGAAGATCTGCCCAGCGACAGCCACTCGTTCACGCCAGCCTTTGACCCGGCGAACGTCTGGCGCCTGGTCTACCGCGGCGATCACGGGCTGAACAACCTGGATGTAAATCAGGGAACGACCTGGCCGCTGACGACCGACGCCGGTGACCGCTCGCCGGCATTCTCGCCCGATGGCAGCAAAATTGCCGTGAACTATCGGCAGGGGGACCACTGGGAGGTCCATGTCTTGAACGCCGATGGTTCCGGCCGTGTCCGTCTGACCGAAACACCGCAAAGTGTCCTCATAGACCAGCAACTGGCCGGGCAGACCCCACACTCCTGGAACAATGCCGCGCCGGTCTGGTCACCGGACGGCAAGCGGATCGCCTTCCTGACCGATCGCACGGGCCGCTGGGAGATTTGGGTGATGAACGCTGACGGCAGCAATCAGAAACCACTCCTGTCGTCCAGCACGTGGGATAAGCTGGCCATCAAGTACGACGCCATGGACGAACGGGTCATCACCTGGCGGTAGGAGATCCGACGCAATCGCCTTGACTGATGAGTGCGCCACTGACGCAGCCACTTTGCCCTTGACGCCGGCGAGGCATTCGCCGGCGTCCTCGCGTCCGCCACCCTCGGTTCAGGCTGGTACTGCAGGTGGTGGCGGTACACATTGGTCGCCGGGATACTACTGGCAACGCAGATTAGCGACCCGCGACCCCACAAAATTGCACCGCAGCCGCGGCCGGCCACCGCCGCCTTCGAGAAGTCTGGCACAGTGGGTTCACTATTACAAAGCAAATCCGCAACGCACGCTATGATCAGTCTGCTAGTTGTAGCAGTCCGTTTCACGGAGCGTTGAGTATGTCCATAACCCTGCGCCATTTTCGGGTGATCTCTGTCGCAATTCTCTTGACCAGCGCACTCTGGTCGCTGCCCCGCGGGGTGATGGGCCAGGCTCCGATTCCCACGGCCACGCGCACCCCGACCCCGATCAACGTGGGCAACTTCGTGTGGGATGACCTGGATCAGGATGGCCGGCAGGACGCGGGCGAGCCGGGGCTGGCGGGGATCACGGTGCAACTCTGGAATGGCGCCAAGACGCAGCTCATTAATTCAGCAGTGACCAACGCCTCGGGCAATTACAGCCTGGTGGCGCCGACGCCGGGCGATTATCGCGTGCGCGTCGTGAAGCCGTCTGCCAACGACCAGTTCTCGCCGAAGGATAATGCGGCCGCCGGGGACACATTGGACAGCGACATCAATCCATCCGGGACCAGCCTCGGCTTCACCGACATCTACACCTTCGCCTCGAACCTCATCAGCATCACTAGCATCGACGCGGGCCTCATCGTGTTCCGAACCCCCACGCCGACACGCACCCCGACGCCGATCAACGTGGGCAACTTCGTGTGGGATGACCTGGATGGCGATGGCCGGCAGGATGCGGGCGAGCCGGGACTGCCAGGGATCGTAGTTCAGCTCTGGAACGGCGCGAAGACGCAGATGTCATCGATCAAACAGTGACCAACGCCAGCGGCAATCTACAGCCTGGATCGCGCCCGTACCGGGAGACTATCGGGTGCGCGTCGTGCTGCCGTCTATCGGCGATCAGTTCTCGCCCAAGGACAACGCGGCAGCCGGGGATCAGCAGGACAGCGACATCAACCCGTCTGGAGCCAGCCTCGGCTTCACCGATATCTTCACCCTCGCCACGAACGTTATCAGTACCACCATCATCGACGCGGGGCTCATGATCTTCCGAACCCCGACGCCGACGCGCACCCCGACCCCGATCAACGTGGGCAACTTCGTGTGGCACGATTTGGATGGTGACGGCCGGCAGGAAGCGGGCGAGCCGGGGCTGGGAGGAATCACGGTTCAGCTCTGGAACGGCGCCAAGACGCAAGTCATCGATCAAAAAGTGACCAACGCCAGCGGCATCTACAGCCTGGTTGCGCCGGTGCCGGGAGACTACCGCGTGCGCGTCGTGCTGCCGTCTATCGGCGATCAGTTCTCGCCCAAGGACAACGCGGCAGCCGGGGATCAGCAGGACAGCGACATCAACCCGTCCGGAGCCAGCCTCGGCTTCACCGATATCTTCACCCTCGCCACGAACGTTATCAGTACCACCATCATCGACGCGGGCCTGAAGACCGTGTCGCCAACCAGAACCCCGACGGCCACCATGACAGGCACTCGAACGTACACACCCAGCCCAACGGCGACCCGCACGTTAACGCCTACACCTACTGCGACCGTGCGTCGCGCTGCCACGCCCTCGCGCACGCCCACAGTGCCGCGCGGCGCCCACACCGTGTATCTGCCGCTGGTGCTGCGGTAGCATCCAGCGCACTCGGCAACCGCTGGGTTCTGCGATTTGACAACCGGACCGGGCGCAGGTGATAATCCTGCGCGTGGAAAAGCACAGCCTTTTCAGCGCGGATGAAAGGTGGAGGCCCGCGGTGATCGCGGCGGCACCCACTTCGCTGTTCATCCTTGGTCTCTTCCACCACTGGTTCGCCGTCGCCGACCGGTACGCGATCTTCCTGTACGGCCACAGTGCGCCCGGCATTCCCCTGGCCCAGCCGTTCGATGCCATGACCCGGAGCCGTTACTGGATGGCCGGATTGGTCGCCACCGGCGTCGTGATGGTAGTCTATATCGCTGTCAACTGGGTTCTGGGTCGGATAGCACATCGGCGCGGGCAGAACTACCGCCCGCCGGCCTGGTGGCGGGTCTGGGTTCTGTGTGCGCTGCCCCTGATCATCGGGATCCCTGCCATCACGATGACGCGCAACGCGCCGACGATGCCGTTCGGGCTGGCCGCCGCGTGCGTGATCGCGACGCTGGCGGGTCTGGCGCTGGCGCTGCTCCCTGGCGAGTGGGCCGCGCGACGGCCCATCGACCTCATCTGGCTTGCGCTCGACGGGATAGGATTGATGCCCATCTTGCTCTTGTTGCGCTCGGTTGAGTTGCCGGGCAGAGGGGTGTCCGTCAGCATGCCGCTGGCCATTCTGTTTGCCTTCGGGGGATTGCTTGCAGGGATCGCCTGGCTGGGCGTCATGACCGTGCTGCGCGCATGGCGGCGCAGGCCGACGCCGCCCGCGGGTGCTCTGCTCGCGGCGGGGCTGTGTCTCAGCTATCTGCTGATGCCGCTCGTACACCACCTGTTCGCGACGCCGCCCGGGTGGCGTTACATCAGCACGGCATCCAACTTTTTCGCGTTCAACCCGATCCTTCAGCTCGCAGTTTTTGCCGTCGCCGCAGGGACGGCCGTAGTGGTCACGCGGCTGAGGGTTCGGTACTTGCCCTCCTGAGAAATTACCTTAGTTCCGCATACTCATCACCGTTGCCGGCAGCCGGCCCCCGCGGCGCATGAAGTCGCGCGCCGAGAACGGGTTGACGCGCATCACGGGCGCGACGCCCAGCAGCCCGCCGAACGCCACCAGGTCGCCCGCCACCCGCCCCGGCGCCGGGATCACCCGCACGGCCGTAGTCTTATCATTGATGATGCCGATCGCCAGCTCGTCGGCGATGATCGCGGCGATCGTCTCCGCGGGCGTGTCGCCAGGGATGGCGAACATATCCAGCCCCACCGAGCAGACCGCGGTCAGCGCCTCCAGCTTATCCAGGCTCAGCGCGCCCTTCAGCACCGCGTCGATCATCCCGGCGTCCTCGCTCACCGGGATGAAGGTGCCGCTAAGGCCGCCGACGTTGCCGCTGGCCATCGCGCCGCCCTTCTTCACCGCATCCATCAGCAGGGCGATCGCCAGGGTCGAGCCGTGCGCGCCGATGTGCTCGATGCCGAACGCCTCGACCACGTTGGCGACCGAGTCGCCGGCCGCGGTGGTAGACGCCAGCGAGATGTCCACGATGCCGAACGGGACACCCAAATCGGCCGCCAGCTCGCGGCCGACCAACTCACCGGCACGGGTGATCTTGAACACGGTGCGCTTGATCACCTCGGAAAGCTGCGTCAGGTCGCAGTCGCGGTTCTTTTCCACCACGCTGCGCACCACGCCCGGCCCGCTGATGCCGACGTTCAGCGTGACATCGGGCTCACCAACGCCGTGGTATGCGCCGGCCATGAACGGATTGTCCTCGGGCGCGTTGACGAACACCACGAACTTGGCGCAGCCGATCGCGTCAGGCGTGCGCGCCGCGGTCGCCAGCAGCATCGGCCCCAACAGGTTGACCGCGTCCAGGTTCAGCCCGGCGTGCGTCGAGCCGACGTTGAGGAACGCACACACACGCTCGGTGCCAGCCAGCACCGCAGGCAGCGACTCGATCAGCACCGCATCCGACCGGGTGAGTCCTTTCTGCACCAGCCCGCCGAAGCCGCCGATGAAGTCGATCCCCGCGTCGCGTGCGGCCCGATCGAGCGTCTGCGCCATCGCCAAGTACTTCTCCGGCGTCGCGTGCGTCTCCATGATCAGGCTGACCGGCGTGATCGAGACGCGCTTGTTGACGATGGGGATGCCGTACTTGACCTCCAGAGGCCGCGCGTGCGCGATCAACGCGCGGGCGTAGCCATTGACCCGGCGATAGACCTTGTCCTGGAACGCCGCGAAATCGGAGTCGATGCAGTCCTTGAGGTTGACCCCCAGCGTCGTCGTGCGGATGTCCAGGTTTTGGTGCAGCGTCATGCTGGCAGTTTCGAAAAGTTCCTCGACGTCGAATCTCATGGCTATATCCTGTGCATCATCTTGAACACGTTCTGGTGCTGGATCTGGATGCGCATCCCCATCTCATCGCCCAGCGCTTGCAGCGCCGCGCTCGAGGGCTTCCAGGTCACGGTTGGCCTCGCGCATATCGACCGCCATCGTCATCACGAAGTAGCCCTCCATGATCCCCTGGCTGATGTCCTCGATGTTGACGCTCGATTCGTAGAGCAGGCCGGAGATCCGGGCGACGATACCCTTCTTGTCCTGGCCGAGCACGGTGATGAAGAGCAGTTCTTTGTCCATAACGGGTTGCCTCAACAGTTGCACGAAACGCAAAGCCGGCCTGGGTCGGGGCGACCGTGCCGGCAACGATGGTGGAAGTATAACCGCGACCGGCGCTCGGTCGCAAAACGGTGTCGAAGACGGAAATGTGGTAGCGTAAGCGCTGGAGTTTTTAACTTCCGGCGGGTTTGACTCGCGGCGGCTCGCTGGTTATACTTCTTGCTGAAAGTGAGCGCTAAGAAAGCCGTCCGTTGGAAGTGTCGCCAGGGCGTAACACAGCAGTTGCGAGCGCTTCGAGCAAAGAGAGGCTCAGGCCCTCAACGAGGCGGAGAGGTAAACGATGAACGCTAATGCAAACATGATCTTGGAAACCAGTGCGCGGCGGTTGTTCCCCGATCTGAGCCTGGATCAAGTTTTGGCGGAACTGCTTCTGGAGCGCACCCGCAAGAATCTGATCAAATACCAGACGATGGCCCGGCGATTTGAAGTCAAATACAAGCAACCATTCCCCACCTTTCGCCGCTGGATTCTGAGCAGCGAGCCGTCGTCAGAGGTCGAACAGGATTACTTCGACTGGGAACTGGCCGAGACCGGCATCGAAGACATGGAACAAGAAATCAGGCGCCTGAGCGCGTTGAGCTGATGCGTTGTGAACGTCGTCGCTTGGCTATCTGCTCTCCACCATGAGGCCCAAAGCCGTGCCTACATCAGCCGGCTGGTTGTGCTTGACCACAGCGCCTCGATGCTTAAGGCGCGGCTGCACATCGCAGCCGACCTCTTTGTCCAGGTCTACCGCAATGATCGCTTCGACACCACGAATCTGGTCTTGATGCACAATGAGCAGCGCATCTATGCCCGCGACCAACTGGCGGGCGTGTGGCATCGCCATACGCCTGCAGCCCCAGAATCCCACGATACCGGCGCCGAGGGGCGTCGGCCCGTGAGCCTTAGCGAATTCCTGGATGAGGTGGAAGATGTGTTGGCTGTGCTAGGTTTGCCGTAGATTCCCTAGGTTTCATCCCGCCTTTCCCCGCCGCACAACTTGGCCCCTACAATCACATTGCCGAGCCACGCATAAATCGTCAATTTCCAGATCGCATGTTTGGCAAGATCGGGAAGCACCGCTACAATCTGCCTCGACTTCGCTGCCGTGGCGAAGCTGCGATCTACCAAGGCCGACAGGCACACAAAGATTCCCCCTTGTGGCCGCGACGCCTGTCAGTCTTCAAAGGAGAATTTCGCATGCGCACCGACTTATGCCCCCGCGTGTTTTTGGCCTGCATTATTGCTCTTGCGCTGTTGATAAACGAGCTGTCGCCCATCGGGGCCGTGGCATTTGACCCTCCACCCCCTCAACCCGCCTCCACAACTGCCTTCTCCTGCGATACCGTAACAGAAATCCCGAAGACCGAATGCCAGGCATTGGTGCGTTCTACAACAGTACCAACGGCGCAGGATGGACGTACAGCGCCGGCTGGTTGCAGACGAACACGCCATGCACCTGGTATGGCGTGAGCTGTGGCAGCGACCACATCACAGGGCTGGGCCTCCGCAATAATTATTTGGCGGGCATCATCCCATCCGAACTAGGGAGTCTGATCAAGCTAAACTGGCTTGACCTGAGCACCAACCAACTGGCAGGTTCCATACCGCCCGAACTAGGCAACCTAGCCAATTTGCGGGAACTCATTCTGGCCGGGAATCAATTAGTCGGTACCATCCCTGCCCAGTTGGGCAACTTGATCAACATCTGGTCTATCTGGCTTTCGATTTAACCAACTGGCCGGTCCCATTCCCTCCGAACTGGGCAATCTGACCAACATCTACGACCTGAGCCTCAGTAGGAACCTGCTGAGTGGCCCGTTACCGTCGACGCTGGTGAATTTGACACTTCAGTCGTTATTCTATGATGAAACCGATTTGTGTGAGCCAGGAGACGCTGCCTTTCAAACCTGGCTAAGCGTCATTACTTACTTGCGCCGCACCGACGTCATCTGTGGCACGCAGACCGTCAGCGGTATCGTCTGGGATGACCAGAACCGCAACGGCGTCCAGGATGTTGGCGAGCCGCCGCTGCCTTCTTTGACGGTAAAGCTGACAGCGAATGCTGGCCCACTCTTGGCCGCCGCGGCTGGCCGCCAGGTTGTCACCGATACAAACGGTGCGTACCACTTCCAGTTTGTCTCGCCCGGCGCGTACACCATCGGAGTGAACGGTCCGGGCGGCTATCTTCCAACCGTGCCCGGCCCGGTGGCCGTCATCGTGCCCGCTGAAGGCGACTTGACCGTGCCACCCATTGGGCTGGCCTGGGCGCCGACGCACGTGTATCTGCCGCTGATACGCCGGTGACGATGAACGATCCTTTGTGCCCGCGACTCGGTTTGAGTTCAGGAGATGAATGAGGTGATGTGATCGAACAGTTGAGCCAGGTTCAGAGGGGCGCTTGGCTCGACTTTGTCTTCGTTGCCGACATGACAATGGTGGGAGGAACCCAGCAAACCGGGGAATTGTGGGGTGTTACCCCCGCAACTGACCGCGGAAGGTCTTCACCGCATCGGCGAGGCGAGACTGCATCTTGTAAAGCGCGTTCCACTCGAAAACATCCGCGTCGTCGCCCATCTTCCCGGCTTGATAGCGGATGTGAAAGTCGGCCGAGGTCATGGCATAGTGGCCCTCGAAGCGCGCCAGGTCTTCGTGCAGCTCAGCTAGTTGCGCTTCATCCTTTTGGATTTGGTGTTCCAGAAGTTTGCGTACGGTCAGGTCAACCACCTCATCCGCATACCCCTGCGCGTAGAGTCGTTCCAGTGCTTGGAGCCGTCCCAGCGTTCCAACAACAGCCGTCATGATTTCACCTCCGCTCTACCGGGTACACATAGCGCAACCCGATAACTGAAGTCATTGTAATGATAGAGTGGGTGGTTGTCAAAGGCTATATTGGACAGAGCAGCGAATGACGGCTAAAATAGACCACGCTTTGGCTCCTCTCCAAAGGCTGCCGCCAAGCAAAACCCCTTGTCCAAGTTTTCCATAAATCAATTCTACTATGAACCTGTGAGAGCCTCGCCCTGACTCCAACATGCATGTCAGTCCGCTCATGAGGACAGGAGACTCCTGGAGATAAAGCGCATGGAAGGAAACGAGAAGATAATTCCAGACGCCGCGCCGATTGTGAACGGTGAACTCGGCGAACTTAAGACGCTGGATGTCAACACGGTCAGGGAATTGTGGTCAAAAACCTATAATGCCCATGGGAAGCCTGACTGGTCGCATCTGTATCCCTATTATCACCCGGATATCGTCTTCCAGGACTCCATCCAGCGAATCGAAGGGATGGCGGAGTTTGTCGCCCTCTGCGAACGCCTGACACAGCGCAGTGAAAGCCTGCAAATGGAGATCCTCTCCATCGCGCAGGACGCCAACGTCATCCTGATGGATTGGATCATGACGATGGCTTTCAAGAAGTATCCCAGCACGCCGATGTACGGGAGCACAAAGCTCACCCTTCACGAGGACGGCAGGATCATCGCACAGCGCGATTACTTTGACCTGTGGGGAGACATCTTCAACGGGATCCCGTATTTCAAGAAACGCTATCGCAGGTTCATGCGCCGGGTCTTCGGCTAGAGGAAGCGGAATGGCTAAATTCAAACTTACCGGATGAACTCATATTCATCGAGAACCGCCAGGCAAGCCAGAGGACCACGACGGCTGCCATGTCGGGGAAAGTCTGTGTCGTTTCGGGGTCAACCTCGGGCGTGGGGTTGGAGGCCGTGAGGCGTCTGGCCCGCGGCGGCGCCCATATCGTCATGGTCTGCCGGAACGCTGCCAAAGCGGAGAATGTCCGCAAAGAGGTCATGGCGGACTACAATGCACCGGTCGACATCGTGATCGCAGATTTCAGCGACCTCGGGGATGTCCGCAAAGCGGCCGACGACCCTGCTGAGTGACTACCCCCGGATCGATGTGCTGATCAATTCGGCCGGGCTGCATTCGACCAGCCGCACCACCACCAGAGAGGGGTTCGAGACGGTCTTTTGTGTGAATCACCTGGCCCCGTTTTTGTTGACCCACCTCCTGCTCGAACGACTGAAGCAGAGCGCGCCCGCCCGCATCATCCAGGTGAATTCCGAAGGCCACAGGTTCGGCGGACTGGATGTGGATGACCTGAACTGGGAACACCGGCGCTATTCGGGGCTCCGGGGTTATGGCGCGTCCAAGATCGCGCAGTTGCTGACCACGTGGGAATTCGCCGACCGCCTGGCGGGCACGGGTGTCACCATCAACGCCATGCACCCGGGGGATGTGCGGACGAATATCGGCAACAACAATGGGCCGCTGTACCGGTGGTTCCAGCACAACGTGACCTGGCACATGCTCAAGGACCCGGTGATCTCCGGCGAAGCGCTGTACTATCTGGCTGCTGCTCCCGAAATGGCGGATGTGAGCGGCCGCTTCTTTCATCTGACGATCGACGAGAAGCCGGCAGCCCCGGCCCTGGATCGGGAGAAGGGCCGCCGGGTCTGGGATCTGAGCATGCAAATGACCGGCCTCAAGCCAGGTCCTTGATAACCCTGTCCGCGGCCAACTTGCCGGTCAGGATGGAAATGGGCAGTCCGGCTGGGCTGTAGGTCCATTGTCCTGCCTGGTAAGTATCTGGGATCGGTGTCAGCACTGAACTGGCCACTCCTGGAAGGCTGTTCACAGCGGGCATGAAATCGTTGGTGAATGCCCACCCCGTGATTGCGCCTTCGGAGTTTCCGGAAATCCTCTGTATCGTCAGCGGCGTTGCAGTGAAGCTATCGATGACCGCGGCCTTGAGGCCCGGGTAGATGCTCGCGTCCAGCACCTGGATCATGCGGTCGGTCATGAGCTGCCTGAAATCGTCATACCATCCCATGGCCTGGATGTGCTTCGTCAGGGAATAATCGAACAGCGTGCTGATGATGAGCCCGGTCTTGCCTTCTGGGGCAAGGGTGCTATCCCTGAGAACAGGACAGGCGATCTCGTACGTGGTGTAATCCAGGAATCGTCCCAGCCAGTCCTCGATACGCGGCCTGTCATCAACGAATCCGGTGGGAATTTTCGGGTCGTTATTGCGCAGTTCGTCCAGGCTGGCCTGAGAAAGTCCGGTTGTGGACGGCGTGTAGAAGAAGTGAGGGCTGGATATCTGCGCAAAGTGCGCGCTCTCCAGATCGACCGTAAGATACAAGGTGAAAACGGAATCGCCACCGATCTTCCCCGCCAGGGCTGCCTTTCTTGCCTCGATGCCCTTGATCGCCTTGCTGTCCGTCAGGGATGCCAGGTCGACGAGCCGGTAGAGCGTCTTCAAATCCGCGGCCCAGACCAGTTTCCGATATTGATAGACATTGCCGCTGGAATCCGTCGCCTGGTGTCGTCCGGGGTCAACGCTTGTGATCTCGGTCTCCCGCCGGATTTCACCGCTGTTGTCCAGGACGAACTGCTCCAGGGTTTTGGCAAGCGCTCCCGTTCCTCCCCTAGGGTAGCGATAATCGAGGTAGAGGCTGAAATAGCTTAGCGCGAAGGAAGTCGGGGTCTTCTGGAAGAAATGCTGGGCAATGATGTCTATCAATGCCTGGTTGGTGGAGAAGCGGGCGAGGTATTCATCCACCGGCTTTCCGAGTTTCGCGATTTTGGGCGCGGTCAGCAGATATTTGAGCGCCCACGGCAGAATCGTCTTGAACACATAGGTGGGGTTGTTCTTCAAATCCAGAAACAGCGGATTGTCGATGCCATAAAGTACATCCATGTACCCCATGATCTTAGCGATTTCCTGGATGATGCGCGCAATATCCTGCTGATTGTCGGGAAAATGTTTGTCCAGGAGTTCCTGGTACGCCCCCAGACTTTCCTTTGAGGAAACCATGACGACGTCCTGACCGATGCCGACAGAGACAGGGCTGGGGAGGAAATCAACCTGTAATCCCAACTGCCTGAGCATGGAGTTTACAATTCCCGAGTCTTCTATCGCCCGGATCCCGCCGTCGAAGACGAAGCCTTTGTATTCAAACGAGTTGACCAACCCCCCGGTTTGCTTTTCTTTTTCGCACAGGAGCACCTTCAGGCCTGCCCTAGAAACGTAGGCCGCGGCTGTGAGACCGGCCATTCCGGCTCCCACAACGATCACATCATAGACAAGTGGTTTCACAGTCATCCCTCTCCCTGAATATCATGGCCCAAGTTATAGGCTGGTCAGGATCGCCGATTTCTCAATGGTTCTTTTCACAACCAACGCACCGGAGCCCGAACCAGCGTCCGTCCCTTCCAGGTGGATCGGCCCCGCACCGCCAGCACGACCGAACGGCCCGCAATCACCAGCGCCAACACGATACTGATGGGATAAAGCAACGCCTGGTACGGTGGAAAGCGAAAACAACGATTCGAGATGCCCCACAGCAACACCGCGAAGAGGACGCCCGCCCCTGCCATCGCCAGAGAGTAAACTGACAGCGAAACGCCGACCACCGCCAGCGCGCAGCATAACGACCGGCTGCAGAAAAACGATGCCGATCCACACCCAGACGAAGACAAACGGCAGTACCCGATATCCGAAGCCCGCGAACAGATTCTTGCTGAACCCCTCGAAAACCTGGTGAGCGTCCCGGTACATCCGGCAGCGGACATCCCGCGTCGCGTTTGCCATACGCCAGCGCAAACCGTGAGACTTGATCCGCCGGCCCAGCGCGATGTCGTCCACAGCATCGGCCCGCACGGCGGCATAGCCGCCGATCTGCTCGTAGGCCGCGCGGCGGAAGAACATGTACTGGCCGATCGCGGCACAGAAGGCCGGTGACCGCACGCGATACGCCAGCGCCAGCGGCAGGAAGGACAAGATGCTCCACGGAAAGAACGGCACCACCAGCTTCTCGCTCCACGTCACGACTTCCTGCCGGGGAAAGGCGGTCAGCAGATCCGCACCTTCAGTCAGTAGCGCCGCTGCACCGTGCCACAGCGATCGTGGCCCGTGATGGGTGTCAGCGTCGGTGAAAAGGAGCAGATCGCCGGTCGCCGCCTCGCCCAACTGCTGGCAGGCCCAATGCTTGCCCAGCCAGCCGGCCGGGAGTTCTCGGCCGGCGATGACCCGCAGCCTGGGGTTACCAGCGGCCAGTTCGGCCAGGATTTCGCCCGTGCGATCGCGCGAGCCGTCGTCGAGCACGATCACTTCGAAGTCCGGATAATCCTGGCTTAACAGCGAACGGACGCAATCGCCGATGTTGGCCTCCTCATTCCGGGCGGGCACCAGGACCGAGACGCGCGGGGGACGTTCCGGCATCTCGAAGCAATCCAGCCGCCGGAGCCGCCGCCAGTTGCTCAGGGCGATCAGCACGAGGCAGCCGACGAACGCGGCGACGCTGAACTGATTGTAAGGCCAGAAAAGGCTCATGGTTGCCTGCTGACGGTTCGGCGGAACCGTGGCGGCTGCCGCAAATCCGCGCGGTGCGTCCAGGCCAGGATCGCGATCGTGCCGGCCCACGCGGCCAACAGCGGGAGCGTCGCGCCGGCGATCAACAGGAAGACCAGGAGCATCAGCAGCGCACCCATCACCGCCCAGGCTGAGACCGTGAGTACCTTGTGGAAAAGGAAAACCGAGCCGCCCATCACGAACGGCCCGAACGGCACGGTGAGCGCCGACCACGCGCCGAAGGTGCAGGCCAGCGCCTTGCCCCCGCGAAAGCCCAAGAATGGTGAGAAGGCGTGCCCGAGGATGGGAGCCAGCACGACCGGCGTCAGCCCCCACCCCGTCACATCGAAGACGTAGTACGCCAGCGCGATCGGCGCTGCGGCCTTCAGCATGTCCAGGGCGATCGCCAGCACGCCCAGGCCGGGGTTGCCCGCGCGCGTGACGTTCGTGCCGCCGGGGTTGCCATCACCGTAGCGGCGGATGTCGGTCTGGAGCACCAGCCGTCCCAGCCACACCGAGAGCGGCAGGCTGCCGAGGAAGAAACCGATGAGAGTCCAGATGAGTGCGGTCATGGTAAGACACCGAAATTGACGAAGGACGAACGACGAAAGACGAAGAGTCTATCCAAAAACCCAATTGCGCATCCTGAGCTTGTCGAAGGACGCCCCCTTCGACGGGCTCAGGGGGCGTGCAATGGAAGTTTTCGGATAAATCCTAAACCCGCTCGCTCCACGCTCCACGCTCCTTCCTCCGCCACGCCAGCGCCACGAACACCCCCATGCCGATGAAACCGCACAGCGCCGGGCCGCGCAGCCCCCAGAACGCCACCTGGCCCACAGCCTCGATGACCCAGACCAGGGCGTAGATGATGATGAGCGGCGTCTGCGGGAGGGCGGGCGGCCGCGCCAGTGCGGTGATCAGCGCGGAGATCAGCAGCCAGCCGGCGAAGTTCGCCAGCGGGATGCCGAAGTAGGGGCCGCTCACGTCCCAGGTCCACATCCCCCAATGCACCATCTGTGGGTCAAGATAGAGATCCCACGCGGTGAAGGCCAGCGCGCTGACCACCACGAACGCCACGCCAGAAACTCGGCCCGTGATCCGCTGGGCGACGGCCCACGCCGGCGGCAGCATCATCAGCCACGCCAGCGGGACCAGCAGCGGCACGCCCAGCAGTTGCGGCTGGAGCTTGCCGGTGTAGTCGTACCCGCCGAACGGGACCGTGGTTGCGGAGCCGATGAACTCGGCCGTCCACGCCACCGCGACAACGATCAGCACGATGCCCACCACGCGCCGCGTTCCTGCTGCCTGGGCCAGAAACAGGACACCGACCGTTGTCTGGAGCAGCACACCGAGGATAATGCCTGACATAAAGCCCGACTGGTCGGTGCCCCACTGTGCGATCGGCATGACCAGCAGCCCGGCCACCAGGATCACAAGCAGGGGCAGAGCGCTCCCGAAGGCATCCCGGAGCGTCGCTGTCATGGCCTTCATCATGCCTCCTTGCCGGATATAGATCCCTGCTCGCCAGGCGGCGCCTGAACCTGTCGGGCGAAGCTCAACCACCGCTGTCTCGACCTGCGGCCAGGCGCGATTCTCGGGCAGCGTCATTTCGTGATTTGAGTCTATTTCGACATAACTCGGCGCTGACGGGAAATGACTCATCAGCTTGTGCGTTGCAGCCGGGCGAACTACGTCGTCCCGCGTGCCTTGGACCACCAATGTCGGCACGTTCACCTCACCGACTTGGGCGAAGGCAGCCCTGGACAGGCCGCGCACTTGATCGATCATGCCCAACGGCAAACGGAAGTCCCGCATCGCCTCCTGGGTCGCCGGATCGTCCAGGTTGATGCCGGGCATGAACTTTGCGATGCCCTCACGTAGCTGTGGGTTGCCGAAATTTGCTTTGCGGAGCGGGCGAAAACCGAGCGGCAGAAACGGCCGCACGAAAAACTCAGCCAACCGCCAGCCCGGTTTCTCCTGCCACCAGAACGGCGCAAGCAGGCTCATGGCGTCTGGCCGCACCTCACTGGCGGCTGCCAGCGAGGCGGTTGCCCCCATGGAGTAGCCGACCACCATCAGCGGCCGGTGTCCGACCCGCTTCAGCTCGGCGGCCGCGGCCACTACGGCTGCGGTCCACTCCTCGTGACGCCGTCGAAACAGCGACGGCATATCGGCGCCAAAGCCCGGCAGGAGGATGCCCTGGGCCGTCCAACCCGCCTGGTTGAGCGCCTCAGCCAGGCCGTGCATCTCGGCCGGGGTGCCGCCGAAGCCGTGCACCAGGAGCGCCGCGGGTTCGCCGCCGTTCAACAGGAAGGGTGCGTGCTCCGGTCCGCCGAACATGTCCAGCGTGGGCAGGGGCGGATCGACCTCGTAGCCCGACACGCCGCGCGCGTGCAGCAGATCGAAAATGAACAGAAAGCCGCCCTGGAGGACGATGCCCCAGCCGCTGCCCGCCGCAAACGGGTCGCTTCGCCCCAGCGTGAAAACCAGAAGCAGGCCCCCGGCCACGTACAGAGCATCCAACCCGGTGTTGATCCACAGCAGGCGGCGCAATTTGCGCGCCTCGCGCGCGGTTGTCGTCCGGGACCGGCGGGGCGGCCGCCTGCCGTTTCTGCGCAGCATGGCGTCCGAACAGCGCGATCCCCGCGTCGATGCCACCCCAGACCACTGCCTGCAAGCCGAACCCGCGCCAGAACGCATCGCCGGCGAGCAGCAAGAGCGTGCCCGCGCCGATGCTCAGCGCCGACCACAACAGCAGCCGGCGCGAAAGCGCGTCCTGGAAATCCCAGATCATCGTTCTGCCGTTTCACCGCAACGATTCTACCACGGACCCGTCGGTGTATCTTTCGACATCTGCCAACCCAGCGCAGCGGCCTGTTGGCGCAAGCGTGTCGGCATGGGCCCAGTCACGCTGCGCCCGGGCTGCTTCCCGCTGTTCAAGCAACGCCAGTACTCGTCGGGCGGCGCCGGCAACGCCTGCTCATAGTCCTCGTGTGCGGCCAGCGCCTCGGCCCAGACTTCAGCCGGCAGCCCTGCAGCCGGTTCAGGCCAGCGAAATGGCCCAAACTCAGACAACGAGAAACGGCCGCCGGGCGAAAAACAGAGTGGGTCGCCGCGGCGCAGCACGGTCACGTCGCCGGCGCCCATCACTTCGGCGGTCCCGGTGTCCAGATCGATGGCCAGGGCGGTGTGCTCGTCGATGCCCACCACCGTTGCATCGGACGGCAGCAAAGCCATCAACTCCTCGAAGCGCGCTCGGCCCATGAAACAGCGGCTGGTATCCAGTTCAGCGCCGCCTTCGGTGTTGTTCCAGTGCGGCACAAAGACCAGCTTTAAGCCGTATGCGCCAAACAGGTCAAGACCCGGCTGCCAGTGCAGATCATGCCCGGCCTTGTAGATCTCATAGACAGGCAGTGTGAGCGTGCTCATGGCGATGACCGCTGCGCTGGCAAGGGCCAGGGTCGCGCCGACCCGGTGACGGGCGACCAAGCGATGCCAGGCCAGGCTGTCCGCCAGTTGCCGGACGGCGTAGGTTGGGCTGCCGGGACCCATAAAAATCAGATCGGCGCGCAAGAGCGGCGCTGTGATGTCGGCATCTTCGGGGCTGTAGGGCGTGCCGCGCTTGCGGACCGGCAGCACCGCGATCTCTGGCCGGTAGTTTTGCAGCCGGGCCGTCAGGAAGTCAGCCACGCGGCCGGCGACCCGGCCGGAGTTGAGCTCGAAGCCAGCCGGTGTCTCCAGTACCGCCACCCGCAGCGGCGTCGGCACACCCTGTGCGCGCACCAGGCTTTCGAACACCCGCCCGCCGGCCAGTGATGTCTCTCCCGATCCCAGCAGCGCGATCCTCCCTGGCGCGTGTCCCTCAGCGTGCATAGACTACCTGCCTTTTCCTTGTGCCATCTGCCGAATCTCGTCGATGGGCCCCACGATCTCAAGCCCCGCATGCCGGCCTATACCGGCGAAGATTACGCGCTCGCGGCCGCCCTCGACAGACAGCAAGCGCACGTCGAGCCGCGCCGTGAGGCTCTCCAACACCCGCTGCAGCATGGCGGACCGCTCCGGCGAGAGCAGCAGCCCACCTTCTGCCCGCCAGGCGACGATTTCCAGGCGGTGCGGCGTGCGGTCGGGGCCGGTGCGTCCGGCCATGTGCCAGGTAACGCGCGTATCATGCACATCGAGACGCTCGATAGTCGCGCCGGTGTAAGTCGCAAAGCGATAAAGCTGCCCGCCGTGCCGCAGCCCCACGATGAAACCGGGAAACGCGCCGCGCAGCCACGGGATGATGGCAACCGATGCCGAAAGCGACGTGGCCAGTGGTGTGCCCTGCGCATCGGCCCCGAAGTGGTTGCTCTGCGTCCAGATCCACGCCTTGGGGAAAGCCTGGCCCCAGTCCTTTTCAATGTAGCCGTGCCCACCGGTAAAGTCAAGTTCCCGGCCGTCCACCGCCAGGCTGCCCGCAATGGTGTGGTCGAAGCTCAGCACGCCGTGGTAACACTCCATGAAGGGCGCAAACGTGTACGGCCCCATGACGCCAGGCGAAGTTCGCGTCACCGGCCAGGGTGTCAGGCCCGCAAAGCGCAGCTCGCCGCGCATCCGGAGTTCCGGCGCGTCGATATCGAGCGCGATCCGATCGAGCCGAAAGCGATTCGGTCCCACCTGGATGTTGAACTCGCGCGGGTCGGCCCGGAACGCGTCGAACGGATAACGGTGGTACGTGGTCCGCCCGGTGGCGCCGTCCAGGGTTTGAACAAAGGCGTGCGATGCGCCCGGCTCCGCGCCGATGAAGACGCCAGGGATGACCGCGTAACGGTGCGTCTCGGAGGCGTCCACCAGCTTGAAGTACCACCCCTCAAAAAACGGCGGCCTCGCACCATGCCCGTGATATTGTTCAGGATGCCACACCGCTCGCCAGTTCATCAGCCCACCATCATGCCTTCACCGATCATGCCGCCACCGGCTCGGCGTTCAGCCTATCGAGCACGTCAAACACGATCTTGTTGCTGGGAATATCGCTCATGCTGTTCGCTTTGTGCTCGTACTGCACCGTGCCATCACGATCGAGCACGACCAGCGCGGGCATGCGGCCCAACTTCAAAATTTTAGTCTGCTGCCCGTATTGGTTAGCGACCTCGTGGCCCGGGTCGACCAGGTTGACGAAGGGCAGCTTCTCTTTCTCACAGTAATCCTGTACGCTCTTGGCATCGTCCGGCCAGACAACCAGAATCTCGGCGCTGCGTGCGCTGAACTGAGCATAATCTTGGCGCAACTGCGCCATGTGCCGGCGGCAGTGCGGTCAGAGCACGCTCCGGTTGAAAACCAGGACGACGTTGGCCTTGCCCCGGTAGTCGGCGAGGCGCACTGTGCGGCCCTGGATGTCGGTCAAGGTGAAATCAGGAGCGGATGTGTTGGTAAGTTTGGCTGGCATGGGAATTCCTCCAATGTTCATTGATGCTTCATTAAGAAGTCGGTCGCCGCCTTAAGAAATGCCTCCGGGCATTCTTCCTGCGGCACGTGACCACAATTCGGGATCACAACAAGCTCGGCGCCGGGCAGCTCTCGCGCCAGGCGGAGGCTCTGCGCAGTCGGTACGATGCGGTCGTCGTCGCCGGTGATCACCAGCGTCGACACCCGGATGTCTTTCACCCGTTCGCCGAGCTTCAGATCGCGGCCTGCCTTGGTCAGCTCCCACAGGCCACGATCCCAGTTCTCCGCACGCAGCGCCTTGCGGTAACCGGCCTTCGTCTCCGGCGTCATCCTGGAAGGGTCGTGCCAGGCAAGGTCGAGTAACCGATCGCCCTGGTTACCCAGGCTGCGCGCGATCAAGGGGCCGATGCGTTCGAGTTGCGGCGTACGCAGTAATGGTACCGCCCAAGCGGGCGCACCACCACCGGCATAGATCGCCGCGTCCACCAGCACCAGCGCACGTACGCGATCTGGATGGCGCAAGGCGGTGTGAACCGCGACTGTGCCGCCCGCCGAGTTGCCCACGAGGACAGCTTGGCGCAGGCCTAACGCATCCATCAGCCCGATGAGCTGTGCGACCTGCGCCTCCGGGCCGTAGGGGCTGTCACCCGTCCAATCGCCGGGGAGCGGCCGCTCGGTGAGACCGGAAGACGGCCGGTCGTAAGCAACTACAGTCCCCAGCTCGGCCAGCGGCGCCATGACCTCGCGCCAGCTAAAGGCGCTGGCCGCGAATCCATGCAGAAGAATCAACGCGGGCGCGCCCGAACCCAGGGTCTTGTAGTGCAACTTGACGCCGTTCACGTCGATGAATCGGCTGTCCGCGTCAGCCAACTGTTCCGGTGGCACCGTGCCCTTCAGCGGGCGGACTGGCACAAGCAAGGGGGCGATGACCATAGCGAACGCCGCAGTGCCGGCTGTCGCCAGCAGAACCCGACCAACTTTGGCCATCGTATCCCTCCTTCACGCTTCAAGTAGTAAGCAGACCCTGAATGACTGACAAAACTTAGTAACCGGTGAAAGACAGCGTTCCGAGTTGAGAACTGCCGCGGATTTACGCGGATTTGCACAGATCTTTCGTATTTGATCCGCGGAAATCCGTGCTAATCCGCGGCCAAACGCGATTTGTCAGTCAACCAGAAGCGGACCTGTAACCGACCGATGCAAATCCGACCAACAAGCTACTTATAACACGATGTCTAATGTTTGTCAATGCTACGTATATAACATTTTGAAAGTTCCTCAGCAATCAGGCAGAAAAACACAGGCCCGAGAACGATCTGGCGCTCCCGGGGCTGGCTGGATGATTATACCGTCGCGCTGCGAGCTACTTGCCCACGGTCGCAAGCAGTTCCACGGTCGCCGCAACCGTTTGCTGCTGTTGGTCCTCGCGGCTGATCGTCGCCGTGCCGTCGCCCGGCTGCGGGCCGTACCACCCCATCTGCGCGTGGTTGCCGCCCTCGATGGGCACGTAGCGGGTGTCGGCAGGCAGCAGAGCACGGGTGGCATCCTCGGTAAATCGGGATGCCGACCCGTCGTTCGTGCCATAGATCGAGACAACGGGGATCTCGTCGATCCCCCAGGCCGTTGTTGCTCGCCGGGTAACCCGCCCATAGTGCCAGCCCCTGCACTACATCGGGATGGGTGTAGACGTAGTTCGCCGCCATCGCGCCGCCCAGCGAGTGCCCGCCGATGACCCAGTGCTCGATCTCGGGATGGGCAGCGATCACGGCATCCGCCGCCGCCGGCTTGAACACCGCCAGGTTGAACGGCATGGGCGCGATCGTCACCAGGTAGCCCTGCTCGGCGATGGCGCGGGCTGCCGGCGCGTAGGAGCGCGTGTCCACCCGGCCGCCCGGGTAGAAGATGAAGCCGGTGGTCGGCTGCGTTCCGGCCGGCGTGAAGGTCAGCCACGGCGAAGTATCGACCTGCACCTGCGCATCGGATTGCAGCGCAGCGATGGCTTCCGGCATGGGGCCCAGCGGCGTGTACGCCCAGACCGTGAAGCCGGCAGCAACCAGCAGGACGATAGCGAGGAGGATCAGAAGAACCCATTTCAGGATACGCATGGAAATTACCTCGACTTGTATGGCAGAAAGTAGAGAAGAGGCACACCGCTCGGTGTCAGGACGACAGCTTGGAGTTCACAGCCGCCAGCTCAGCAATAGCCGCTGCGGGCGTTGGTTCATCACACGGGATGTGCTGATCGGCGGCTCCCAGGGGGTGGACATGCCAGAATCGGTGGTTGTCGAAGCCAGCTACGCGCTGCCCCTGCTGGATCAGCGCGTAGCTGGTGTTGCCTGTCAGGGCGTTGAAGTACACCGCGAGAAGTACGTCGGCCGTCAGTTCAGCCCGGCAGGTCAAGGCGACACCACGGCTTTCGGTGAGGATCAAACGGGCGTCGGGGAAATGCAGGTTCAGCGCGGCTTCAAGCGCGCGCTTGAATTCTGGCAACGTCATGCTGCCGGACCCTTGAGCTGACTCAACTGCTTATGCCAGTGTTTGCGCTCAGTGATCAGGTCCTGCCAGCGCATGGCGTCCATCTCCAGGTCATATGCGAACTCGCTGCCCAACCTGCCGGCGGCAAGCCTCCGTGCGAAGTCGGCGTGCTCAAGGCCGTATTTAACCTCGAAGTCGAGCAACTCCTTGTCACAGGCCTCAAGATTTCGCCGAAGTTCGTTGAGCAGCAGGTTGGTAATCTTTTGATCTGGCGTCTCGCCCGCCATGCTTTCCAGCACCGGTCGCACGCGCGGTGAAATCGAAATACTCAAAGGTGCAAGTTGTACAGACATAGGTTCACGCTCCGAGAAAACTGCTCAATGACTGACCCCATCCTAACACAAAGGGCATCGCCGCGCAATAGGTTGGCGAATTTCAACGACACCTCACCTATTCGTCACCTGACCGGAGTACCCAGCGCGCAAACAATGTAGCAACAAGAAACGCCGCGCCCAGGATGCCAGTGATCAACGGCAAGATCCACATCGCCGCCGTGCTCGCGGCGGTCTTGATGCGGGCGTTGTCCGGCTGGTCAGGATCATACGCAATCGTGACCACCTCGTCGACCTCGTAGGTCGGAACCGTGTTCTCCTCAGCCGCGCGCATCGTGCGACGGGTGCCATCCGGCAACGCAAAGGCGACCACGGGCCGATAGTACAGCGTGCCGTTGGTCGCCTGCCGGATCGCCGTATCGACGACCGTGCCTGGAGCCGTCATCTCCCTGGCCAGCGCGCGCCCGCTGCTGACCGCCGAGATCGCCGCGATCGGCGAGCATCAGGACCGCGACGGCAAGGAAGATCGCGGCGATGAGATTTGGCCCGGTGGATGGTTTGCTGGCCGGCATGTTCAACTCCTGGCGAGTCGTATGGTCCGACTCTTGCCATTGCGGGCGGCCGCCTACGGTTGAAACCGTAGTCTGACACAGCCAAAACCCGCTGAAGCGGGTTATCGATGCAGCGCGCAGTGCGTTTCAACGCACTTTCGTGTCAGACGGTGATTTCAGGCCCTGCCAGCCACCGGCGGATCTGCTCATACACGTCTGGCCGATCGAGCAGATCCCAGTGGTTCATGCCATAGCCGATCCACTCCTGCGACGCCGGGAACGCCAGATTTCGGGCCGGGTCGGGATGCTCGCCGAGCGCGCTGCGCAAAGGCACGAGTCCGTCGCCGAGGAGCGGCGCACGCCGCACGCTTTCGCCCGTCGGGATTGCCGCGCCGATGGCATAGCACTGCACGTCGGCGGGCAGCGACAGGATGCGCCGTGTGTCGCGGTCGCGTGCGAAGCGGTCCCGCTCCTCCCAGTCCTCGTCGAGCAGGCTGCCGTAGCGGAGGTCGGTGATGCCGGCGCTGCGGATCTTGCCCAGGCGCGCGAACGCCGCGGTGTATCGGCTGACACCCAGCGCGACCGTCACCCAGTTGCCGCCCCGCTCAAAGGTCGTGCCGTGATGCGGCGTGCCCAGAAAGACGATTTTGTGCAGGTGGCGGGGCCACGCGTGCCCGGCAAGCTCGCCGTAATAGCAGGCGCTGCGGGCCACCAACCCGCCCATGCTGTGCCCGAGGATGACCAGCTCGTCCACCGGCACGGGCCAGGCGCCCAGCAGCGCCTCAAGCTGCCCGGCAAACGCGCGGCCGTTGGTCGAGACGTGGAGGCCGCTGTTGTAGTGCAGATAAACCGGTGTGAATCCGGCGTCCGCGGCCAGCGCCGCGCCGTGGTCGTGCCCCTTGCGCCGCCATTGCCGATCATTCATGCACAGCCCATGCGCCAGCACGAGGACCTTGCCGGTGGCCTGCGGGAACGCCGCGGCGAGGGCCGGGGCCGTCAGGTCGAGCGGCTGTCCGTCCCGCCGCAGCCGCATCGGGATCGCCAGCGGGTTGGCGCTGGCTGCCAGGTGATCGCCCAGCACACCGTTGGCAGCCGCCAGCAACCCCTCGCGCTCGGCCGTAGAGGCGGCGGGCTCGAATGCCGGATCGAGCAGCTTTAGCAGCGCATCGAGGCTGAGGCCCACCAAATGGGTCACACCGCGGATGTTGCGGTAGACCAGCCCGGTGATGCCCCGCGTGCGTCCGGTCGCGGACACGCGCAGGAACGGAACGCTCAGAATGTTGGCGTGCTCGGCCTCGACGATGTCGGTCACCCCGAGGGTCGCGTCGACGGCGAGCCGGCTGTACCCTCGGAGGTCCGAGACGGGAATCGGCGGCTTTACGGGCATATTATCACAGTTCCACGCGGAAGAATTACGAATTATGAAGAGCTTGCCCAGTCTGCTTTTCCTGCATAGCCATTGCTTCTGTTCGCTCCCCGCAATTCGTAATTCTCAATTCGTAATTCATCATTGATCTTCCCCCTAACGCGGCGTGGCTGGCGTGATGTCCGCTGCAACGGCCTACGCATCGTACTCAACTGTCGCCTCAAGCGGCAACTTGTGGGGCGCCAAGATCGCCAATACTTGGTCGCGATTCCAACGCAATAGCATGGCGTACTCGGCTGCCAGGCCATACACCGTATGCCGTGACCGGACATTGGTGCCCGCATCTCTTGCATCATACAGCTTCAATATCAAACAAGCCAGCTCGTAGATGTCACCCTCGTAGAGTACCTTGATGTCCTTCAATTCACTGACGCTGATTTTCTTACCCTTCATCGGCTGATTGCCTCCGCTGCGGCATCACTTCAACGACTCCTCAAGCGCAGCTTTCCGGGCCTGAAGCGCCGTCAGTTGCTTCTTGAGGTCAGCTATCTCCTTCTTGATCCTGCGCAGCTCTGCCTGACTCTTGGCTTTCACCAAATAGTCCTCGCCAAGTTCCTCCGCGATATACCTTTCGAGCTGGCTTCGCAGGATTCTGAGGTACGGGTTGCCCCAAATTGCCCCAGGTCTGTACTCAAGTTTGGCCGCTTCGATCCCTTTGATGATGAAATCGCGGCTCACGCCGTATTCAGCCTCGGCCGTTACGTCGCTCAGGGTTGCTCCCTTGCGGTTCCACTCGCCATACTCCGCCATCTACACCCTCTCTTCGCCCGGGGCTGGCTCGTCCTTCCCCAGACGCGCCACCGAATAACATGGATGGGCAGGATATACAGGATTTTTCATCCTGTTCATCCTGTGTATCCATGTTCGGCATCCTCGCCCCAGACGCGCGCGAGCGTGGCCTGGATCTTCTGCTCGAAGCGGGCGATCAGCTCGCGGTCGGCGGCGACTGAATCACATGGATGGACAGGATATGCAGGATTGTTTTTCATCCTGTTCATCCTGCGTATCCATGTTCAGCATCCTTGCCCCAGACGCGCGCGAGGGTGGCCTGGATCTTCTTCTCGAAGCGGGCGATCAGCTCGCGGTCGGCGGCGACTGAATCACATGGATGGACAGGATATGCAGGATTTTTCATTCTTATCCTGTCCATCCTGCGTATCCATGTTGATTCGATTCGCGGCCAAGAATGTGTTTGTACGCCGAGATCAGGAATCCCGCGGTGCCGCAGGCCGGGTCGAGCACGGTCTCGGTCTTCTTCGGATCGATGACTTCGACCATGAAATCGATGATGTGGCGCGGGGTGCGGAACTGTCCGGCGTCCCCCTGCGAGCCGAGCACGGACAGCAGATACTCGAAGGCGTCGCCGAGCCGTTCGCTGTGGTCGTAGCTGAACTCATCGATGACCTTGAGGAACATCTTGAGTGTTTCAGGGTCGCGGTAGGGCAGATAGGCGTTTTTGAAGATATTGCGAAACAGGAGCGGGATGCCGGGGTTTTCCGGCATCTTGGCGATGGCCTCGGCGTAAAGGATCAGCGTCTCGAAGCCGCCCAGCCCGGCGTGCATCAGCTTGGCCCAGCCGTAGCGCGCGAACTCCCCGGCGAAGAACTTGCGCACCCCGCCGAACTCCTCGCTCTCCGCGTCCATGTCATCCATGAATTTGTAGATCAGCGCGATGGTGATCTGCTCGACCTGGCTCTTGGGGTCGGGCACCTTGCCCACGAGGATGTCGCGAGCGGTGTCGATGCGGCGGCGGGTGTCGGTGTCTAGCATGGGCTTCCTTATGCACAGCCTTTATTCACATGGATGCGCAGGATGGACAGGATAATGAGGTGGGAAATCCTGTTCATCCTGTCTATCCCTGTTTGAAATCCTTGCTCCTCGTGAAGCGCTTATACTCGAGCCTGGCGTTGCCGAAGTTGATCAGAAGACCGACTTCGATCCCGGTGGCATTCAGATAGTTGATGACCTGCGCCTGATGTTCGGGGGCGATGGCTTTGACGGCCTTTAGTTCGACGATCACCTTGTCCTCAACGAATATGTCCGCGTAGAAGTCACCCACGCATTCACCCCTGAACATCACCTTAATCGGATGTTGGGCTATCGCCAACAAGCCTTTTTGGCGCAACGCCAGAAGCATGGCTCTCTCATAGACCGATTCAAGAAAACCCGCGCCAAGTTCGTTGATCACTTCAAAGGCGCACCCAATGACTGCCTTGGTGATCTCCTCGTGCTTCATTTTGTCATCCGGTTCATTCATATCGACCTTCCTCGTCTCAAATGGATGGGCAGCATCTGCGGGATAAGAAATGAATCCTGTCCATCCTGTTCATCCATGTTCATTCTCCTACGCCGCAAACTGATTCAAGGACACATAATCCTTGACGTATTCAGGGATGAGAAAACGATATTTCGACGGCACGGCCTTGAAGTCGCGGGTGGAAAAGACCGGATTCGTGGCCAGGTCGGTGAATTGCTTGCTCTCGATGATGTAACGCACCTGGTCGCTGGTGACGTACGCCTTGAAGAAATTCCTGATGGCCGGGATCGCCTCGGCCTCTGCGGGTTTGGCGTCGGCCACGAACTTGGCGAACTCTTCTTCCAGCAGCTCGTCCTTCGACTTGAAGCGCGGGATCAGGCCAAAGACCTTTTCGAGGATCTCACGCAGGGTCAGGCGGCGGTCCACGGCGGCAGCCTTGCGCAGCTTGTCGAGGGTGTAGTACTCCTCGGGCTTATTCAGAACCTCGCGATTGACGTAGTCGATGACGCGATCCCACCGCCCAGCCTCGACATCTCTGGCAATGGCCGCATCTTCGCGCACGGTGTCCTCGAACTTCTCGAAGAACATCCGGTCGATCTTCATCCCCTCGTAGCCGATGGTCTCTTCCTTGATCGTGGCGAGGATGTCCGCGCCGAGGTGCTCGTATGCGCCCATCACAACCACCGGGCCTGCGCCTCCGCCGTCATCGCGGCCCTTGCCTTGGGGTTGCGGGAGCTTCAGCACCTCGTCGTAGTTGTATCCCTCCTCGAAGTACTCGCAGTTGGCGAAGAAGTCGAAGAGCTTGTAGGCGGTCTTCTGCGGCTGCAAGACGCCGTCCTTGAGGCTGGCGTCGAAAAGCTGTTCGAGGAAGTTGTGTTTGCGCGTGCCGCGTCCCTTGATCTGGATGAAGTCGGTCGGCGAGAAGATCGGGCGGAACAGGCCAAGGTTGAGGATGTCCGGGCAGTCGTAGCCGGTGGTCATCATGCCAACCGTCACGCAGACGCGGGCCTTGCTCGTCTTGTACGCGGGCAGGAAGTTGGCCGAGCCGAGCAGGTTGTTGTTGGTGAAGTTGATGGTGAACTGCTGCGCGTCGGTGATCTGCGACGTGACCTGCACGGCGAAGTCGGACTGGTACTTGCCGGGGAACATGCGGTCGGCCATCTGGTTGAGGATCTGCGCCAGCTTGGCCGCGTGGTTCTGGCTGACGGCAAAGATGATCGACTTGCCGATCTCCCCGCTGACCGGATCACGCAGCGCGGTTTCCAGGAAGGTCTTGCAGAGGAGCTGGTTGGTGGCGTCGGCGAAAAAACGCTTCTCGAACTCGCGCTGCTTGAACGCCTCCTGCTGGTCTTCGCCGGCATCGTCGGTGAAGGAGACGACGAAGCCCGCTGCGGAAAGCAACTCGGTCGTGATCTCGGTGCGGGCATCCACAACGATGGGGTTGATCAGGAAGCCGTCCTTCACGCCGTCCAGCAGTGAGTAGCGGTAGGTCGGCTGGCCGTTCTCGCAGCCGAAGGTGCGATAGGTGTCCAGCAACAGCCGGCGTTCGGCCTCGCGCGGGTCGCGCGTGGTGGGGCTGGCCTTGTCGAACCGCTTGAGATAGTCGCGGGGCGTGGCGGTGAGGCCGAGTTTGTAGCCGATGAAATAGTCGAAAACGGCGCGGGCATTGCCGCCGATGGAACGATGCGCTTCGTCGGAGATCACCAGGTCGAAGTCGGTGGGCGAAAAGAGCTGCTGATACTTGTTATTGAAGAGCAGCGACTGGACGGTGGTCACGACCACTTCGGCGCGGCGCCAGTCGTCGCGGTTCTCTTTGTAGATGACGACCTGGTAGTCGTTCGCCAGCACCTTGGTGAGGGCTTTCTTGGCCTGGTCCTCAAGCTCCAGCCGATCCACCAGGAAGAGCACCCGCCGGGCGTTGCCGGTCCGCAGAAAAAGCTTGATAACCGCTGCGGAGATGAGGGTCTTGCCGGTGCCCGTGGCCATCTCGAAAAGGTAGCGATCCTTGCCGTCCCTGACCGCGCGCTGGAGGGCGGCAACCGCCTTCACCTGATAGGGCCGCAGGAAGCGCAGGCTGTTGGCTTCAATGAAGCCGGCGCGTTCAGCCTCATTCTTCCATGCGGCCTCGGCGGCATAACCGGGGCGTTGGGATAGGACGATGTAGTCAGCCTCGACCGCTTCCTCGATGAGGCGTCTGGGATCGGGAACGGTCTTTTGATAGCCGGTTACCGACGCGGGCGTCGGGTAAGTCGTGATCAGGTAGGGATTGCCGCGCTCAAGATCCCAGAAGTAGTGCAGGTTGCCGTTGGAGAGGATGACGAAGCGGCAGTTCTGAGATCTGGCATATTTGCGGGCTTGCTCCTTGCCGACGAGCGGGTTCTTGTCCTCCGATTTGGCCTCCAGGACGATGAGCGGGAAGCCCCTGTCGTCGAGCAGCAGGAAATCGATGAAACCCTTGCTCGCCTTCTCGAAGTTCTCGCCCAGCGCGTCCAGGTCAGAAGACTTGAGCGTCACGCTGGGTTCGAGTCGGATGTTGGCAGGTGACTTGCCGTCCGCGAAGAAACGCCAGCCGGCGGCTTCGAGCAGCTTGTTGATCTTGATGCGAGCGGCGGCTTCTTTTTCCGGCATGTAGGATGGTGTTCCTTCGGTTTTGGCTTGAGGTTCTCGTGTGGCACTCGAAGTCAGCCGTCAGGCACCTCACCAGTCCCATCCTAACACAAAGGGCCTCCCTGCGCAACGTATTTTCCGCGCGTAGAAGGCCCGCATAGTCATGCGGTCGCGCGAATCTGAAGCGTCCGGTGCGAGTGGCGTTCGGCTTCAGCCTTCTACATGCGAGGGCGTGTCAAGCCGCCAGCCCAATTTGGGTCAAATTCTGGGGATAGGTTTGAGGAGAGGTATCGCACGCATCAGGATCCGGCTGGGTGCGCCTCATACTTGGTCGGGACCTCGGCGATCCGTAAGACGAAGCGCAATGCTTCGTTCACGGCATCATCGGACGGAAACGCCTGCGCCACATCCGGGGCCAACAGCACCACGTTCTTGCCCGCGCGGCGCTCCGGCGCGTAACGGCCTTTGGCGACGATGCTCATCTCAGAGAAATTGTACTCGTCTCGCAATTCGTAATCATCACGGTCATTCGGCTTCGGCATAGAACGACTCCTCCGGGAGTTCCCGCCTGCGAAGAAGTCGGTGCCCCGACCGTAGCTACGCGAGATGCGGGTGCGAGGTGCGGGCGCTGTCAGGCTGCTACCTGGCGGGGCTCCCCGGCGGGAACACCGTCGAGGTACAATGTGTCAGGGCAGAAGTCCTGGCCGTTTTGCCATTGAATGCTGCCCAGAAGCGGCCGTACCGAGTTGAAGAGCCGTTTGTCCTGTAACTCTCGAAAGATGCCGATGCTCAGGTACGGTTTGACGTCAAATACCCTGACTTCACCGTTGGAAAACGTGAGTGTCAGCGTGTAATCAGTTTCTGGGTGTACAGTAATAACTCTTGGATTCATGTCTTCCCCTCCCTACTTCAAGGGGTCAATCGTGAAGACGGTCTGTCCTTGGCTGGCCAGGAGCCAATCGGCCAACAACTCGTCTCGGTGAATCTCGATCCATGCCTGAACCAGGCGCAGTTTGTTGGGCTTGATTTCGCCGCCCAGTACCTCGCCATCGCCAATCGAAATCACCGCTTCCTGCTCCTGATATCGGACATGGATATGCGGCAAGTGATGTTGGCGTTTGTCGAAGTAGTACATCGAGATGATGATGCCATAGAACATCGAGAGGACAGCCATCAGCCTTTGCCCTCCGGGATCTGGTCCCACGCAACTCTACCACTTGTCGCAACCGCCCACTGCCTGATCTTCGCAAAGCGGTCGCATGTCATCGCGATCACGGTGCTAATCCTAACACAAACGGCCTTCCCACGCAACAGGCTTTGATCTGCGTTTGCGGATGAGGTCCTGTTCGTGTTGGGTTTCGATGGTCTTTTCTACGCCCCCGCACTACGCCTGCGCCTCAGCCAACTGCGGCTCGCCGCGTGCCGGCAGCGGCGGGTCAGGGTTGACGATCAGGCGGCGATAGGTGAACGAGATCAACCAGCCCATGATCAGCGCGCTCAGGATGCCCGGCGCCCACGGACCGACCTGGCCCAGCAGCAGGCCGCCCAGGGTGGGGGCGATCACGCGGGAGAAGCTCTCCAACGATGCCGACAGGCCAAGCGTGCCGCCGACCTCTTCGGGGTAGACCGACTTGGAGAGGGCGCTGCTGATCACCGTGTTCATGACGCCGGTGCCCACCGACATCGGGATCAGCACGATCAGTAACACGGGCAGGCTGGGGGTGAACGCCCAGGCCACGAACGAGAAGGTCAGCAGGATGGTCGAGGCGAAGATCAGTTGTTTCTCGCTCCAGCGCGCGGTCAGCCGGCCGATCAAGCCGGCCTGCACCAGCACGACCAGGAAGCCGACGTAGCCCAGGACATAGCCGGTCGCCTTCGCGTCCAGCCCCAGCTTTGACAGGGCATAGAGGGCGAAGATACTCTGAAACATGCCGCTGGCCAGGGCGAAGAAGAAGCGGATGTGCAGCAGCGGGCCGACGCGGGGCCGGTTGAGGGCCGCCCACAGCGCCTTGGCGCTCAAGGCCGCGCGCGGCTTGTTGGCGATCACCAACCGCATCGCATCACTCAACGATTCGGGCAGGAAGAGATAAACGGCGATCAGATTGGCGGTCGCCAGCCCCGCGGCGACGAAGGCAGGTAGGGCATAGCCCCACTGGCTCAGCACACCGCCGATCACCGGCCCGATGATGAAGCCCAGCCCGAACGCGGCGCCGATCATGCCCAACGACTTGGCGCGGTCCTTGGCGTCCGTAACGTCGGTGATATACGCCTGCGCCACGGACAGATTGCCGCCGGTCAGGCCGTCGATGATGCGGCTGAGGAACAATACGGCGAGAACCGCGGCATTCGAGCCGCCAAAGAGCTCGGCGATGGGTTCGGCAAAGCCCAGTAACAGGAACCCAAGGATGGTGCCGGCGATGCTCACCAATAGGATCGGGCGCCGGCCGTAGCGGTCGGACAGGCGGCCCAGAAGCGGCGCGCCGATGAGCTGCGCCAGCGCGTAAGAGGCCACCAGCAGGCCGACCACCGTCGGGGTCGCGCCGTACTTCTCGGCGTAGTAGGGCAGCAGCGGCAGGATCAGGCTGAAGCCCAGCAGATCGACAAGGACGACGGCAAAGATCGTCGCAAGACGTTTATCTTTCATTCGAATACCTCAAAACTCACAACCAATCTACCAACCCACCAATCTACCGCTTCCTCAGCAGCGGCAGTGCAGCCGGAATCACGGATACCTTCATCTCCAGCGGCGGCGCGGGACGGCGGAGCAAACGACGCCAGCCTTCAGCCAGCGCGCCGCCGAGCATCTTGCCCGGCCCCATTTCACTGAGCGATAGCCCGGTCTTGCCGTCCGTGGCGCTCGACGCCAGCCAGACGACCTTGCGGGCGGGTGTCTCTGGCGGCGTCGCCCACATGCGGATGATGGTCGGCATGACCTGCAGCCGCTTCTCGTAACCCGACACCGCCTGCAGGTCGGTCAGGAAGTCGGTGCGCATCATGCCCGGATTGATCGCATAGATGCCGACCCCCGACTCCTTGTACTCCTTTGCCAAGCTCAAGGTGAAGCTGCGCTCCCACGCCTTGCTGGCCGCGTAACCGTTCTGCATATCGGCCGGTTTGCCGTCCGACCCGCGGCCCAGGATGTTGATCAACTTGCCGCGGCCCGCGGGCAGAAAGGCCCGGAGCGCCACCAGCGAGCCGTGATACGTGCCGATAATGTTGGTCTGCACCGCGGCCATGAAGGCTGAGGGCGCGATGTGCATGGTCGGGCCGAAGGGCGGCGCATAGCCGGCATTGTTGATCCAGACGTCGAACCGGCCGAAGGTCCGCACGGCGTGCTCGGCCAGCGCCTCGACCTGCGCCAGGTCGCTGACGTCGCACGTGATCCCGCTTGCCTCGCGGCCCTCAGCGCGCAGCCCGGCCACGGCAGCCTCCACCGCCTCGGCCGTACGGGAGGACAGCACGACCGAGGCGCCCTCCGCGGCTGCGGCTTGGGCGACGGCCAGCCCCAGCCCGCGGCTGCTGCCGGTGATGATGATGACTTTGTCTTGCAGGATGCCCATCCGAAACACCTACTTTGCAGGTCGCGCGGTCGCTGGCCGCATCCAGCGCCGCGACCTCGTCCGTCGTCAACCGCCAGCCCAACGCGCCGGCGTTTTCCTGGGCCTGGCGCGCGTTCTTGGCGCCCGGGATCGGGATCGCACCCTTGCAGATGGCCCAGTTCAGCGCGACCTGGTTGGGGTTCTGGCCCTGATGGGCTACGCCGATTTCGCGCAGCAGACCGATCAGCGGCTGGATGCGCGCCAGGTAGTCCGGGCGGAACATGCGGCTGCGCGTGCCGGCCGGCGGGTTCTCCGGCGTGTACTTGCCGGTGAGCAGGCCTTTTGCCAGCGGGCTGTACGCGATCAGCGTCACACCCAGCTCCCGGCACAGGTCGAGCAGGCCGGTGCGTTCGGGGTCGCGCTTGAGCAGGCTATATTCCACCTGATTGGAAGCCAGCGGCACGCCCCGCTTCGCCAACGCCGCGTAGGCGCGTCGCGTCTGTTCGACGTTATAGTTGGACACGCCGACCGCCCGGGTCAGGCCTGCCTGCACCGCGTCGGCCAATCCGTCCATCCAGGTCTCGATAGGCACGGGCGGGAGGGGGAAATGGATCTGATAGAGGTCCACCTGCGGCATCCCCAGCCGTTTCAGGCTGCCGCGCAGCGCCCGGAGCAGGCTGCCCTTGCCCAGGCGATAGGGTACCGGGAAAAACTTGGTCGCGACGACGGCCGGCTGCCCGTCTGCACGGATGAACTTCCCCAGGAAGCGCTCTGACTTGCCGAAGCCGTACATCTCCGCAGTGTCGAAAAAGATAATCCCGGCCGCGATGCTGGCATCGAAGGCCGCCTTGATCTCGTCCTCCGCGTAGCCCTTGCCGTAGCCCCAGATCATGTTGTCGCCCCACTGCCAGGTGCCGATGCCGAGCGGCGGGACATGCACGTCGGTTTTGCCGAGTTGGATGGTCTCGATGGGATCTGTGTTCATAATTGCTCCGATTGAACTTGATGTATAGCCAGATGCCTGGAATCCCCTTCTCGTTACAAGCTACTTGTTGGCAGCGCCTGCGCTGGAACAACAGTCCGTCGTGGGATGCTCCCCAGCACCGCGTCTGCGACCCGTGTCCCGCCCAGCGCCGTAGCCAGCACGGATTGGCCGGGGAAAATGCTGTCGCCGACCAGCCACAAGCCGTGACCGAGCCTCGGCGCCCAGGCCCGAAACAGGTTGGTCTGTGGGAAGCCACCGACCCAGCCGCGGCTGCGCTGCGTGAAGCGCTGGAAAGTGATCGGCGTGCCGGGCAGCACCAGCCGGGCGGCCGAACGCAACCGGGGAATGGCGACTTGCGCAGCATTCAGCACCCGGTCGGCATACTCGGCCTTGCGCGCCTCGTAGGCCTTCCGATCCTGCTCGAACAGCGCCCACCAGGTGCGCAGGTCGGTGTGCGTGCTGACGGTCAGCGCACGATGGCCCACCGGGGCGCGGGCGGCATCGTCCGGCAGGCTGAGGGAGAGAAAAACGCTGTTTCCCTCGCCGAGCGGCTCCCGGACGAGCACTTGGTGGTGCAGCGGAAAATCGGCGGGAAGGATGTTTCCGTCCAGGCCGATGTAGATCATGAACGCGCCCCAGCCGTCGGCAGGCAGCGCCGCCTTCTGCATCCTGGTCGGGGCGGCCCTGCCCAGCAGCGCGGCCGCGTCCCAGGGCGGCAGGTTAAAGATGACCGCCGCCGCCTCGAAGCGCCCGCCCTTGTCCGTCTCGACGAGCTTCGCCCCGCCGGTCGTCGAAACCCGCGTTACCCTCTGCCTGTAAAGCACCTGACCGCCCTGCCGTCGCACCGCGTCGACCAGCGCCTCGGCGAGCTTGCCGATGCCGCCATGTACATGGACCACGCCGCGGCGTGGCATGTCGAGCGCAGCCGCGCCGTAGAGCGCGTTGGCGCGCGGCGAAGTGGCCTGGGCTGCGATGAGTAGTTGGCCATCCATGTACTGCCGCATCCGCGCCGGCGTTGTATGCAGATGGGCGCTGAGGGGCCGGAACGCGTCCGCGGCCAACCCCGGCATCCGCAGGGACGACCTGACTCGCCATGTGCAAACCCTGCGCCGGCCAACCTCCGCACCTCGCCCACCGTCTGAGGCGGCCAGGGCGCGCCGCGCAGCGCCACCTCCCACAACGAATCGGCCGTTGCCTCCTGCCAGTGCCAGAAAGACTCACCTGCAGGCCCGAAAGCGCGCTCGCGCTCCGCCTGCCAGCGTGCCGGATCGGTGAAGCGGGTCACCGTCGAGCCATCCGGCAGATGCGCGGCCAGCGCAACCTCGGCCGGCTCGACGGGCCAGGTGATGCCAAGCGTCTCGGCCAACCGGGTCATCCCGCCACCCGGCTCAAATCCCGCGGCCAGGGTCGCGCCGGCGTCGAACCGATACCCCTGATGATAGAACGTTCCCGCGCAGCCGCCCGGATAAACGTGCGCTTCCAGAACGGTCACGTCCAGCCCGGCCTTTGCCAGCAGCGCCGCCGTCGTCAATCCGCCGATACCTGCACCGACGACAACAACTCGGTTCACTTTCCCCATTCCAGCTTCCAGCTTCAAGCTTCCAATATCCGTCTTGTCTTCCAGCCGCGATACGCGAACAACCCCGGCATCCCGATCCACATCAGCGCGCCGGCAAGCCCCCAGAACGGATGGCGCTTGAGTGTCGCCTGGACTTCATCTACCACATCGGTTGTTTGGTCGTCCACGCGCACAAAGCTGTGATGGTGCGCCCACGCGGCAAACGGCCCGCGCAGTTGGCGGTCAATGAAACCTGCCGGGGACGCGTCCTCGATGCGGGCGACCCAACGCACCGGGATCGGCCCGGCCCACAAGGTGAAATCCATCTCATCGCCGCTGGTCATCCGCTCAGGCGCGGCGTGTACGCGCACGATCATCGGCGGTGGGGTGATGGCCGGCATACTCGCCGATCGGCTGTGAAACTCGGCAACCGCCGTCAGCGGGGCCGCGACTCGAAATGTATGGATAAATTTCATGTTCTATATTGCAGCCTGTCACGGCTTTTCCGTGAGCGTGTCGATAGCTCAAAGTCCGTCACAGCGAATCTGTAGCGAAGCTCTCCGCGCGACCAGTTCCAAGCATCGAGATCGTGTTCGGTCAGGTTACAAGGCGAGATTCTTCGCTGAAGTCTTGTTATCACGAGTGTTGAGTGATTAACCCGCTCAGAATGGCCTCATTTTTGAGAAGATGTCTTCCTCAACAAATCGCGCAGCGCGGATTCGGCATCGGGGAAGCGGAACGTGAAGCCCAAGTCAAGCAGCTTCAGCGGCGTCGCTCGCTGCCCTTCCAACACCATGGACGCGACCTCACCCAGCGCCAGCTTCAAGGCAAACGCGGGTACCGGCAGCCACGAGGGGCGACCCAGCACCGCGCCGATCACTTTGCCGAACTCAGCATTGGAGAGCGCTTCCGGCGCGCACAGGTTGAACGCACCGCTGGCCTCGGCGATTCTCGATCAGAAAGCGGATGGCGGTCGTTTCGTCGATCGGATGGATCCAGGAAAAACCCTGGCGGCCGCTGCCCATCGGCCCGCCGGCGTACAGCTTGAACGGCAACAGCAGCCGATAGAGCGCGCCCTCGGTCGGGCTGAGCACGACGCCCGAACGGATGCTGACGTGGCGGACGCCGAGCAGCGCAACCGGTGCGGTTGACGCCTCCCAGTCCACAGTCAGACGCGCCAGGAAATCGTCGCCCGGCCCATCCGTCTCGGTTCGCACGCTGTCGCCGCGCGTCCCGTAGTGGCCGATGCCGGACGACTGAATCACCACGGCGGGCTTCACTTGCGCGGCCTGCACCGCTTCTACCACCGCCTGCCCCGCGTCCAACCGGCTCTGGCGGATAAGTTGCTTGCGCTCCGGTGTCCAGCGGGCGGGCAGGAAGCCGCCACCCGCCAGGTTTTCACCGGCGAGGTTGACGATCGCGTGCGCGCCGTCGGCCAACGGCCCCCAGCCGGCCGCGGTTCGGCCATCCCAGCGCTCGGCGCGCACACCGGCCGGCAGCCCTGCCGCTTTCTCCGGGTTACGGCTCAGTGCAACCACCTCGTAACCGGCCGCTGCCAGGTCGGTCGCCAGGGCTCGCCCGATGAAACCGGCGCCGCCGGTAATAATGACTCGCATGAAACTCCCTCCCGAACCTCCCGATTGCCGGATGAAGTATAGCGCAAGAACCGCTGGCCTCAAACCACCCGCTTGAGCATTCACAAAACCGAGTCCACTTGACCGGCAGCGCGTTCACTTATAGAATCCAATCCTGAAAGTGTAGGGAACATCCGGCAGGTGTGTCCGGGGAAGCCTGCCCGGTGGGCAGAGCGGGAGGTAGCACTTGGAAGAATCGTTCGCGGCGCAGATCATCGCCTACCATGAGGCAAGCAAACATCATTATCGGGCCTCTGCGCCTGGCCCCGGCTACCTGGATTGGGCCACGCAGCCCGATCCGTTCCGGCGCTACACCGGCGCGCAGGTGCTACCGCTGGCGCGGCCCGCGCCAGACGATGGCCTTCCCTATGCGGCCGGCTTCATGCCGGGCCTGGCGCCGGTTGCCCCGCTCGATGCCGCCAGCGTCTCACGACTCTTTTTCGATACCCTGGCGATCTCCGCCTGGAAGGAGTACGACGGTGAGCGATGGGCATTACGCGTCAATCCTTCCAGCGGCAACCTGCATCCGACCGAGGGCTATCTGATCTGCGGCGCGCTCGCCGGGTTGAGCGATGCGCCGATCGTCGCGCACTATGCCCCGGCCGAGCACGGCCTGGAGGTGCGGGCGCGGCTGACACCGCGCATCTGGCAGGCGTTGCGCGAGGGCGTGGCGCTGAACCGGGGCGATGGCTTGCCGGAAGAGACGATCTTCGTCGGTCTGACCTCGATCCTCTGGCGCGAGGCGTGGAAGTACGGCGAGCGGGCCTTCCGCTATTGCCAGCATGATGTGGGGCACACGCTGGGCGCGCTGGGCATCGCCGCGGCCGGGTTGGGCTGGCAGGCGCGGCTGCTCGACGACCTGGGCGCCGGCCAGGTGGAAACGCTGCTCGGCGTGGCCGACCCCCGCGGGGCCGAGCCGGAGCACGCCGACTGCCTGGTGGCGGTCTTCCCGCAAGGCGCGCCCTTCCAGCAGTGGAAGCTACCCGAAGCCATCCTCGATGTTTTCCGCCCACTCGGCTGGCAGGGTCAGCCGAACGTCCTCAGCCCGAGCCACGTCGAGTGGCGTTGGGCGGAGGCGGCGGAGGAGATGACGGGCAAACCAGCAAATGGCAAATGGCAAATGGCAGAGAGCAGATGGCCGGGGGACGAAGAACGAACGACCAAAAACGAAGAAGACACCATGCTTGATGTGCCAGCGCAGAGTATCACCCTGGGACGTGCCACGCTTCACGCATCACGAATCCTCTCGCTGCGGCGGATCATCCACCAGCGCCGCAGCGCACAGGGAGATGGACGGGCGGACGGCGATCGAGCGGGATGTGTTTTACCGGATCCTTGCGCGCACGCTGCCTGGCCTGGGCCGCTTCCCGTTCGCCATGCTGCCCTGGCCGCCGCGCGTGCATCTGGCGCTCTTTGTCCACCGCGTGATGGGGCTGGAGCCAGGACTTTATCTGTTGGCGCGCGACCCGGCGCAGACCGATGACTTGCGTGCGACGCTGAAGCCGGAGTTCGCCTGGGAGACGCCACCGGGCTGCCCACCCGATCTGCCGCTCTACTGGCTGGCGAGCGGCGACACGCGTGGGATCGCTCGCCGCATCTCCTGCGGCCAGGACATCGCGGCGGATGGCTGCTTCAGCCTGGGGATGCTGACGGAATTCGAGCGGCCGCTGACCGAGCACGGCGCCTGGGTCTATCCGCGGCTCTTCTGGGAGTGCGGCATGATCGGCCAGGTGCTCTACCTGGAGGCGGAGGCTGCGGGCCTACGCGGCACCGGCATCGGCTGCTTCTTCGATGACGGGATGCACAGCTTGCTGGGTCTGCGCGACCGCACGTACCAGAGCCTGTACCATTTCACCGTCGGCGGGCCACTGGAGGACGAGCGGCTGACGACGCTGCCGGCGTATGCGTGAAGCGTGATGCGTGAGACGTGAAGAGCACTTTGTGGTCTGTTTCATCAGACACAGGGCTTACGCAAGACGCTGGATGAGCGCTCTTCGACAAGTTCAGAGTGCCTGAGTGAGCTGTCTTGCGTAAGTCCTAACCCGAACGAGCCGGAACCACGCCTTCACCACAAAGGCTCAAGGCACGAAGTCCACAAAGATAGAATTCTTAGTGATCTTTGTGTCTTGGTGTCTTTGTGGTGAGATTCTTGTTTTTTATGCCGGAATCCGATTGGTAAGGGCCTAAGAAAGAACCTCTTATGGCACTGACACATAGCACGAATCACGTAGCACGAATCACGCAGCACGGATAGACTCAACCCATGAACGATTGGTCAACTCTCGAATCCTCCATCCTCACCTGCCGCCTCTGCCCGCGCCTGGTCGCCTGGCGGGAGGAGGTGGCGCAGGTCAAGCGTCGCGCGTATCGGGATGACGACTACTGGGGCAAGCCGGTGCCGGGTTTCGGCGATCCCGCGGCGCGTGTCCTGATCATCGGGCTGGCGCCCGCGGCGCACGGGGCAAATCGTACCGGCCGCATGTTCACCGGCGACAGCTCGGGCGATTTCCTCTACGGGGCGCTGCATCGGGCCGGGTTCGCCAGCCAACCGACGTCGCGCGGCCGCGATGATGGGCTGGTTTTGACCGATGCTTACATCTCGGCCGCGTGTCGCTGCCGCGCCGCCCGACAATAAGCCGGCGCCGGCCGAGCTTGCCGCATGCCGGCCCTTCTTGGCCGCGGAGATCGTGCTGCTGCAGAACGTGCGCGTCGTGGTCGCCCTGGGTCGGATCGCCTTCGACGCGGTGTTGCGGGTCTACGCTGACCGGGCGCAGCCACTTCTCCCGCAACCGCTCTTTGCGCATAACGCGGCCTCCTCCCTGGGCGACGGTCAGCCGATGCTGGTGACCTCGTATCATCCCAGCCGTCAAAACACCCAGACCGGCCGGCTGACGGTCGAAATGTTCGATGCCGTCTGGACCAGCGCACGCAGACTCCTGGCATAGAAGACTGTCTCGCATCACGCATCACGCATCACGCATCACGCATCACGAAAGGATCACCGACCATGCACCGACTCTCCGCCATCCAATCCGCCATCCGCGCCGAGGGGCTCGACGGCTGGCTGCTGTATGATTTCAAAGGCCTGAACCCCATCGCGCTGCGCGTCGCCGGCATCCCGGCCGACCGCTTCGTGAGCCGGCGCTGGGCGTGCTTCATCCCGGCGCAAGGTGAGCCGCGTTGGCTGGCGCACGCCATCGAGGCGGGCGGGCTGCGCGACTTGGCGCCCGACATCGCCACCTATGTCACGTGGCAATCGTGGCGTGACGGGCTGGCCGCGCTCCTGGCGGGCACGGGACGCGTTGCGATGGAGGTCTCCCCCGGTTGCGCGATCCCCTACGTCAGCCGGGTGGACGCGGGGACGGTCGAACTGGTGCGCAGCCTGGGCGTCGAAGTGGTCACATCGGCCGATCTCGTCCAGGTGGCCGAAGCGGTCTGGACAGAAGATCAGCTCGCCAGCCATCGCCGCGCCTGCGTCGCGCTCAACGCGATCAAGGACGCGGCGTTCGACCATGTGCGCGAGCGGCTGGCGGCCGGTTTGCCGGTCACCGAGTGCGGCGTGCAGGATTTCATGATGGCGCAGTTCGCCGCGCACGGACTGGAAACCGATCATCCGCCCATCGTGGCGGTCAACGGCCACGCGGCCGACCCACACTTCGCCCCGCGGCGCGATGCCGACACGCCGCTCCGGCCGGGAGATTTCCTGCTGCTCGATCTGTGGGGCCGCGAGCCGAGCCCGGACGCCATCTACGGCGACATCACCTGGGTGGGCTTACGCTGGTCCGCAGATCCCGCCGCGCATCCAGGGCGTGTTCGAGATCGTTCGCCAGGCGCGGGACGCGGCCGTGACGTTCGCGCGGGAACGCATCCGCGGCGGGCACACGGTCTACGGTTACGAAGTGGACGATGCCTGCCGGGCAGTGATCGCGGCGGCCGGGCTCGCCGAGCGTTTCATCCATCGCACCGGCCACTCTATCGGCACGAGCGGACACGGCAACGGCGTCAACCTGGACAACCTGGAAACCCAGGATCGCCGGCGGCTGATCCCGGGCGTCGGTTTCTCGGTGGAGCCGGGCATCTATCTGCCCGAGGAAGGGTTCGGCGTGCGTCTGGAGATCAACTGTCACATCACCGCGGCCGATCTCGAAGTGACCACGCTGCCGGTGCAGGACGAGGTGGTTGTGCTGGTTTGAAAATGGACGATAGACGATGGACGTGACGTGGACCGTAGCGGGATGGTTTTCCGGGCAACGCTGACGCTTTGAAGCCGTTACGATACCTTCTGCACCAGTCTCTCAGGGCCGGTCGAGCCCCGACAGATGACTCGACGGTGCGCTTCTGGGATCATTCGCCTGCCAGCGCAGGATCATGCTATACTGCAACCAGCCCCGAGGAGGGCTGCGCTTGAATCGCAAAATCGGTCTTCTGATCATCCTGTTGTTGGTACTGGCCGCCGTGGTTGTGATTGCCGGCTCGTGCCTGCGCGGGTTGGCCGGCGAGCCGGCGGCGATCTGGACGCCCGCGCCGGCGACGGCTGGAACGCCAGGCGCGACGGCCGGCGCGGCCATCCTGCCGACTCTGCCGGCGCAACCGACCCGGACACCTGCGCCCCCGCGGGCCACAGCGACACCGGCCGCGGGCGCCACACGCGATCCCAAGCTGATCAGCATCACTGAGGCCGACGTGCTGAACGCGGTCGCCGCGGGCGTCGGCGCACAGCAAGGGCTGGCGCTCGACGGCTTGGGTGTGAAGTTCACCGAGGGTCAGATGCGGCTGACTGCCGACCGGCTGAGCTACGGCCCGGCTGACGTGGTCGATCTGGTCCTCGTCGGCACCCTGGTCGCGCAGGACGGACGCCTGCAGCTCGAGACCGCATCGATCTCGCCGGGCGGACTGATCACCTCGCTGATTCCTACCTTCGCCAACCAGGCGCTGGCGCAGTACGCAGCCCAATGGTACGTCGAAGAGGTGCGCACGCTGGAGGGACGGTTGGAGTTGAGGATTCGATAAACGTGATACGTGCCTCGTGATGCGTGATGTGAAGGGCGAGAGTTGCCGTACAATAGGGGCGAGATGGGAGAACAAATCGATCTTTTGGTGCGCAAACTCCGTGAGGAAGGGGATGCGTTAGCGGCGCGCCTGGCTGCCCTGCCGTCGCGAAGCATGGGGGCGGCCGGTCTACAGCGACGGGCAGGACTGGGCGGCTCGGGACGTGCTGGCGCACCTGGTCAGCGCTGAGCGCGGCCATCAGCGTTTGATCGCAAACGTCGCGGCGGGTGGCGCCGGCTCGCCGCCGGACTTCAGCGTCGATGCGTACAATCACCGCCACGTGGCCGCACTGGCAGAACGTTCGCCGGCCGACCTGCTGGCGGATCTGCGGGCGGTGCGCGCCGATAGCGTGGTGCTGGTCTCCGGCCTGTCTGATGCCGATCTGGCGCGGCGCGGGAATCACCCTGCGCTGGGGCCGGACACGGCGCTGGCAGATTTCATCCGGATCATCTTCATGCACGGCAAAATGCATCTGCGCGATTTGACGCGTGCGTTGAATCCATAGGTTTCCGGCGTTCTCCGTGTGCTCATGCTTCGTGGTGACTCCTAACCCGGACGAGCCGGAACCAAGCCTGCACCACAAAGGCTCAAAGGCACGAAGTCCACAAAGATAGAATTCTTAGTGATCTTGGTGTCTTGGTGTCTTTGTGGTGAGATTCTTGTTTTTTATGCCGGAATCCGATTGGTAAGATATTGAGGTGGGTGAGCATGGACGTTGTCTCCGCGTTCTTCATGCGGAACATCATCTACGTCTACTTCTTTTACGGGCTGGCGTTCTTCGCCTTGGGGCTCGTGGTGCTGCTCGAGTCCGGCCGGGCATCCGAGTTCCGCTTTGCGCGCGCGCTGCTGCCGCTCGCACTGTTCGGGATCATCCACGGCGCGCACGAGTGGTTCGAGATGTTCCAGATTTTCGCCGCGCACGAGACGCAGAACCCGGCCGAGATTGCCGCGGATATTTTCCGCATCATTTCCCTGGTGGTCTCCTTCTTGCTCCTGCTCGATTTCGGCGCACGGCTGCTGCCCGGCGCGGAGGATCACCCGCGCGCCCATCTCTGGCAGGTGGCCGCGATGGGCGCGCTGTGGTTAGCTGCCGTTGCGTTTGTCGCCTGGCGCAACCAGCCCAGCTTCTCCGAGCTTCTATCGGCCGCCGATGTCCTGGCGCGCTACAGCCTGGCGATCCCGGGCGCGCCGTTGGCGGCGTGGGCCTTGCTGCGCGAGCGCCGTGACTTTCACGCGTGCGGGATGTCGGCCTACGGGCGGGATCTGCTGTGGGCAGCGCTGGCTTTCTTTATTTACGGCCTGGTGCAAACCTTTACGCGGCCCAGCCTCGTCTTCCCGTCGCAGACGATCAACACGGCGTTCTTCCTGCGCACCTTCGGCATCCCTGTGCAATTGCTGCGCGGGATGGCGGCGGTAGCGATCGCCGTCACCTTGGGCCGCGCGCTGCGGGCGTTCGAGCAAGAGGGCCGGGTGCGGCTGGCACGCGCTCAACAAGGCCCGCATCGAGGCGCAGGCCGCCACCCTGGACGCCCAACAGCGCCGCGCCAGCGAGGTGGAGGCGCTCAACTTCCAATTGGCGGCAAGCGCACGCGAGCTTTCGGCGCTGGTCGAAATGTCGCGGATTCTGACTTCGACGATGGAGCGCCGGCGGCTGCTGGACGACGCGCTTTACCAAATCGTCCACAGCTTCGAGCGGGGCTGTTGCAGCATCATCTTCTTGAAGCGCAGCGACGGTGGGTTGGAACTCGCGGGCGAGTATCGCCGGCCGCAGGCGCCGGTGCCGGTCAATCCGCCGCCGCTCACCCTAGTGGCCGCGGATGCTGTGACCCTGGCTGGGCCCACCGGGGCCGGACTGGATGGCGAGGCGCGCGTGCTCGACGAAGATGCCTTTGCGGACGGAAAAACGTACCGCACCTTGGGCGTGCCGCTCCTGACGAAGGGACAGGTCTTCGGCGGGCTTGCGCTTTCGTCGGTGCGTGAAGATGAGCCTTTCGGCAAACCCGAACTGAATCTGCTGGATGCCTTCGCCGGGCAGATCGTCACCGCATTGGAAAACACCCAGCTCTACGGCGTCGTGCAGGAACGCGAAGCGCAACTCGAGGCGTTGGTGCGGCAGTTGGTGAACGCGCAGGAGGGTGAGCGCGGCCGCATCGCCCGCGAGCTGCACGACGAGACCGGTCAAAAGCTGACCGCGCTGGCGATGGGGTTGGCGGCTGTGGATGCCAGCCTGGCGAGCGAGCCGGCCCGGGCCCAGGAGCTTGTCCGCAATTTGCGGGATGTCGCCGATCAGTCGATCACCGAACTGCGGAATATCATGGCCGACCTGCGCCCCGCCCAGTTGGATGACCTGGGCCTGGTGCCGGCGCTGCGCTGGTACGTCAGCCAATACACCGGCCGCCACCCGGACCTGAACGTGATCCTGAGCGCCGAGCGTATGCCCAAACGGCTGCCGCCCGGGCTGGAGACGGTGCTCTTCCGCGCCGCGCAAGAGGCGTTGACCAACATCGCACGGCATGCGCACGCCTCCCAGGTGAACATCGGGCTGAGCCAGGACACCGGCGGCGTGCGGCTGATCGTGGCCGATGACGGCGTCGGCTTCGACGTAGACGCTCCGCCCAAATACGAGCGCGGCAGCGGCCTCGGGCTGGTGGGGATGCGCGAACGCGTTGCCCTCGTCGGTGGCACGTGCGCCATCGAATCCATGCCGGGCCAGGGTACGCGGATCACGATTGCGCTGCCGGTGAAGTAGGGCGTGGTGCGTGATGCGTGGAGCGTGATGCGTGGAGCGTGGAGCGTGATGCGTGGAGCGTGGAGCGGAAAACGTGAATCGTGCTTCGTGATTCGTATGGCGTAATGCATATCCCGTCATTCGTCATTCGTCATTCGCCATTTCGCCATTCGCCATTTGCCATTTACTAATCGCCCAAGGTGAACTTATGTGTCCGATTCGCATCTTACTCGTTGACGACCACGCCGTGGTGCGCGCGGGGCTGCGCATGTTGCTGGGCGCTGACCCGGAGTTGGTGATCGCCGGTGAGGCGGAGACCGGCGCGGAGGGGGTGCGCCTGGCGTGCGAGCTGGAACCCGATGTCGTGCTGATGGACATCTCGATGCCCGATATCAGCGGCATCGAGGCGACGCGGCGCATCAAGGAGCAGCGGCCGGACGTGGCGGTGTTGGCCCTGACGATGCACGAGGACGACCAGTATTTCTTCGAGATGCTGGCCGCGGGCGCGTCGGGTTACGTGCCGAAGCGTGCGGCGCCTAACGACCTGCTCTCGGCCATCCACGCGGTGCAGCGCGGCGGGGTGTTCCTCTTCCCGTCGCTGGCACGGCTGCTCGTCAGCGATTACCTTCAGCGGTCCGACCATGCGCCCAACGCCGGCCGCGGCTTCGAGGCGCTCACCGACCGCGAGCGCGAGGTGCTCACGCTCATCGCCCAAGGGCGCACCAACGGTGAGATCGCCGATCAACTGGTCATCAGCGTCAAGACGGTGAACCGGCACCGCGAAAACATCATGGCCAAGCTCAACCTGCACAGCCGCGTGGAACTGGTGCGCTACGCCATCGAAAAGGGGCTGATTGAACTATCATAGAACCCCTTCTGGGACTCGGCACTCGGGTAGGTTCCTAGCCCAAGGCCGGCCCATGCGTATCCTCTGTCTGCTGCTCGTAATCGCTATCATTGCCACGTCGCCTGGCCCTTTGCCGGCGGCTGCCGCAACCGACACACCGTGGCCCGCGGTCAGCCTGAGCGCGAGCGCCGAGCCGAGCCGGCTGCCGCCGGGCGCGTCGGTGACGTACACCGACGCGCTCACCAACACCGGTGATGTCGCGGGGGTGGGCGTGCGGCTGACGCACACGCTGCCCGCCGGCTTCACCTACGTCGCTGGCTCCGCAGGCATCTATCGCGACGGCATCTTGATCAGCCGAACCGAGCCGAGCGTCTCCGGCCGCACGTTGAGCTGGAGCGGGCTGACCGTGCCGCCACGCCGCGGCGATGGCTTCTCCGGCATCAACACGATGGTGCAGGATCGCTGCGACATCGGCTACATCGTCTGGCAGCTCGATCACGTTCGTAACCTGATGGGCGACGGCGCGTGGGCCAAGCAGCTTTTCTACGGCATCACCGCGGCGACGACCGCGCCCCAACCTTGCTGGATCGACTACGTCAACGCCGCCTACGATCGCGGCCTGAAGCCGGTCATCCGCCTGGCGGGGACGCACGGCGGCGCCTTCTGGCATAAGCCTCAGTCCGATGGGCCGGGCAACTACACGAGCATCGCCCAGGCGTTTGCGCGCGTCGTCGCTGGGCTGCCGCGCGCGCGACGGGCACACGCTGACCATCCAGGTCTGGAACGAGCCGAATCTGAACCTGGAGTGGGGCGGCGCGGCCAACCCGACCGAGTACGGTCAGTTCCTGGAGCAGACCGCCGGCGCGATTCGGGCCGCGACCGGCGGCGACCCGCGCCTTGTGATCATGAACGCGCCCTTGTCGCCCGGCGGCGATATTGCCCCTGCTGCCTTCATGCAGCAGATGTTCGCCGGCGCCCCCAACAGCCGCTGGGCCTTTGACGTGTGGGCGGCGCACAGCTATCCCGGCAACTATCCGCCCGATCTCAACATACATCGCGGCCAGGCTGTGCGCAGCGATGTGACCATCGACAGCTATGTGCCGCAGGTGGAGATCCTGGCCGCGCACGGTCGGCCCTACGTCCCGGTCTTCCTCAGCGAGACCGGCTACCTGCTGGGACAGCAGCTCGACCGGCGCTATCCGCCCGTCACCGAGGCCAACCGTGCCGACTACATGCGCCGCGCGTTCGGCTACTACTGGCGCGCCTGGCCCGAGCTGATCGGCGTGGCGCCGTTCGAGCTCTCTGACCCCGGCGGTGTCTGGAGCGGGTGGGACTGGGTGGCCGCCGATGGCAGCCGGCACACCCAGTACGATAGCGTCCGGGCGCTGGACCGGTCGTACCCCTTCGCGGCCAGCCAGCTCACGGTGACGTTCCAGGGGCGCGTGGCGAGCGGGACCGGCGTCCAGGCCAGCACGGTCGAGATCAGCGCCGACAACTTCAGCGTCATGCCACAGGCTGACGTTGCCCCGGTCATCGTCAGCGCGCCGACGGCCACGGTCACACCCACGCCGGTGCCATCGGCCACCGCAACGAGCACCAGCACGGACACACCAACACCGCCCCCGACTGAGACAGTTACGACTACGGCCACGCCTTCGCCGTCGCCGACCGACACGAGCGAGACCCCGTCGCCCACCCCCACCGCGACCGACACGCCCGATGCAGCCGCAACACCCACCGACACACCGGATGTGACCGAGACACCGACACCCACTGCAACGGCAACCCTCGAGCGCGTCCCCCACCCTGCCCCCTACCGGGACGGCCTCTCCGGTCGCGACCGCAACTACGCACGCCAACCGCCACGACGCACGGGAACCCCCACGCCGACCCGCACATTGACACCGGTCGCCGTCCCGCTCAGTACTGTCTGGGTGGGGCAGGAGCCGCGTGGGCTGGCCGTGGCGGCTGGTCGCGGCAGGGTGTACGCTGCGCTGCATCTCGCCCCCGTCGTGTCGGTCATCGATACCAGTGCCAGCGCGCTCGCAGCCAGCATCAGCCTGGGGAACGGCAAGGGCGGCAATGGCATCGCCTACGACCCAGCGAGCGACCGCATTTTCATCGCCAACTACTTCACGGCCAACGTGAGCCGCACGGGCGCGGCGGACGGCGCGAATCTCGCTGAGCTTTCGGCGAGCTGGCAGCCCAACGGCGTGGCGGTTGACCCGGTCACCGGCATCACCTACACGGCAAACTTCGGGCGGAACACGATCTCCTTGCTGGACGGTGACACAGGCGCGCTGCTGGCCGAGGCGCCGGGCGGCGGCGGGCCATCCTTCATCGCGCTCGATCCGCGCCGCGGACGGTTTTACGTCACGAACTACCTCGGCGCGACGATCGGCATCTACGATCTGACGAGCGGCGCGCTGCTCAAGACGCTGCCGGCAGGCGACGGCCCGTACGGCATCGCGCTCGATCCGGGGCCGGCCGCCTCTACACGGCCGATCGCGACGGCCGGAGCGTGACGATCGTCGACGTGAGCAGCGACACCATCGTCAAGCACATGCCGCTCAACTGCGCGCCCTATCAGGTCGCGGTCAACCCCGCCAGCGGCCACCTGTTTGTCGTGTGCCCCGACGACCGGCAGATGCACATCTACGATCTGGCGGACACCCGCTGGCTGGCCTGGGTGCCGGTGGGCCGTGGCGCGCAGGAAGGCATCGCCGTGGACGCGGCCACCGGTCGCGTCTACGTGAGCAACGGCGGCGATGATACGGTCAGCATCTTTCAGGACAGCGGGCCGGTGAACCCGCCGACGCTCGTGCCCACCCGCACGCCGACGGTTACCCCGACACCGACCATCACACCCACACCGACGGCTACACCCACACATACGACGACGCCAACGCCGACCTTCACACCTACCTCGACCTTCACGCCCACGCCCACGGCGACCCCCACCCCGTGGCTGCCCGGCGAGCCGGATGCCTACGAGCCGGACGACACGCCGGGCCAGGCTGGGGCACTGATCATCGATGCGCCGCCGGCCGAGCACACGTTCCACATCGCGGGCGATGTCGACTGGTCAGCATTCACCGTGGAGACGCCAGGGTACTACCTGTTCCGGGCGGTCTCCGCTGAGGTCATACGCGCGGCCCTGGCCGTGTATGCGACCGACGGCGAGACGCTGCTGGCCGAGGCGGCGCCAAGCCCCGGCGCCACAACCACGTACTTGTCCTGGCGGGCTGAAGCGCCGGGCCAATATTTCGTGCGCGTACGCGAGCTGAACGGTCTGGGAGGGATTGGCGCAGCCTATATGTTGGACGCCCTGGCGTTGCCCTATAGCCTTTATCTACCTCTGATCAGCAAGGGCGATCCGGTTGCGCCGGCGACGACCGTCTTTTTGACTGAAGCCAGGAGTCAGGAGGCAGGTGTCAGGAGAGATCTTGTTGCAGCGGCGAAGCCTGTTTCTGAAGCAGCCGGATATTTCGAGCGCGATACCGGCGCGACCGAAGTCCCCCGTACCACAACCCATGAGGAGGGAATATCTGCGTTCTCTGCGTCATCTGCGGTTATTTCCCGGCCGGGCGCGGCGCCTATCCCGACGGCCGCGGGCGATGACCCCGCGAACCTGACCCTCGCCGGCGATGACGGGACGATCTACGTCACCAGCACCGAACGCCACGCGGTCCTTGCGCTGGATGCGGCGACGCTGCAAGTGCGCGCCATCGCCCCAGGCTTTCAACAGCCCGGCGGCCTGGCCCTGCTGCACGACGCGGCGCTCGGCGACCGTCTGTTCGCGGCGGACACCCTCGCCGGCACAGTGCGCGTGCTGGACGCGGGCGATCTGCGCACGCTCGCTGAAACGCCCGTCGGCCCTGGCCCCTATGCGCTGGCCGCGGCGCCGGAGGCGGGCCATGTCTTCGTCGCGCTGTCGGGCGGGGACGCGGTGGTCATGCTCGACGCGGCCGGCGCGCTGCTGACTACGACACATCTGAGCGGCCTGGGCTTTCCGCAGGGGCTGGCGGCCGATCCCACGGCTGGCCGCGTGTACGTCAGCTATGCCCTCACGCCGCGCTACGGCCAGATCGCCGCGCTGGACAGCGCGACCGGGGCCGTCGTGCAGGTGATCCCGCCCACGCTGGACCGTCCGCTCACAGACATCGGCCGCCTGACGATCACCCAGGCCGGCGGCGACCCTCCCACACGCCTCTTGCAGATCGAAGCCGCGGCGGGGCTGCAGACATATAATCTGGACACCGATGCATGGATCGATGTCGGCTTGGGAGCCGATTCAACGCCTGCGCCGGAAGCGTTTTGACACACGACGCCCAACCTTGTATAATTCATCTCGCTTTCCGCAGCACACGAAAGCTCCTGGACTGTCAAATCAGCATCGCATTCATCGACCCGACCATCGCGCCACTCGCAAACTGTCACCTGCCTGGCTATGAGCGTAACCGACGAGATCAAAGATCGCCTCGACATTATTGATGTGATCTCTGGCTATGTACCGCTCAAGAAGGCGGGGCACAACTACAAGGGACTTTGTCCGTTTCACAACGAGAAGACGCCCTCCTTCGTCGTGTTCCCCGACACCCAAGGTTGGCACTGCTTCGGGGCCTGCGGAATCGGCGGCGACATCTTCACGTTTGTGATGAAGCGGGAGAATCTCGACTTCGGTGAGGCGCTGGCTATGCTGGCGGCCAAGGCCGGCGTCGAATTGCAGCCACGGGATGCCGCGGCCTCGGGCAACGACACGCAATTCGAGCGCTATCGCGCCATCGTGGCCGATGCGGCCGTCTATTACCACTACCTGCTCAACAAGGCGGGTGAGGCGGCCATCGCCCGGGATTACCTGGTGCGGCGCGGGCTGACGGAAGCGACCCAGGAGGCGTGGCAGATCGGCTACGCACTGGACAGTTGGGATGCGCTGCGGGACCGGCTGACGGGCAAAGGTTACACGCTCGACGAAATCGAGGCGACCGGCCTGGTCATCCGCCGCGAGGATGGCAGCGGGTGCTACGACCGCTTCCGCGGCCGGCTGATGATCCCGATCCGCGACGTGCAGGGCCGCACGATCGGCTTCGGCGCTCGCATCCTGCGGGAAGACCCGGCCCGGCCGGCGCCGAAGTATATGAATTCGCCGCAGACGCCGCTCTTTGACAAAGGCAACGTCCTGTTCGGGCTGGATATGGCCCGCAAGGCGATCCGCGACGCCGACCTGGGCGTGCTGGTCGAAGGCTACATGGACGTCATGATGTCCCACCAGGTCGGCGTCTGCAACGTGGTGGCGGGCATGGGGACGGCGCTGGGCGAGACGCAGATGCGCCAGCTCAAGCGTTACACGAGCAACATCACCCTGGCGCTGGACCCGGATGCGGCGGGTGATCACGCCACGCTGCGCGGCCTGGAAGCCGCCCGGCAATCGCTGGAGCGGGAGTGGGAACCCGTCATCAGCCCGACTGGCCTGGTGCGCCAGGAGAGCCGGCTGAAGGCGCAACTCCGCATCGCGTCGCTGCCGGACGGACTCGACCCGACGAACTGGCCTATCAGGACGTGGACCGCTGGCGTCAGGTCATCGCACAGGCGCAGCCCATCGTCGATTACTACCTGGCCATCGTCGGCCGCGAGGAGGACCTGAGCACCGGTCACGGCAAGGCGAAAGCAGTCGAGCGCATGGCGCCGCTGATCGCCGAGATCGCCAACCCGGTCGAGCGCAGCCACTACGTGCAATCCCTGGCCCGCCTCGTCCAGGCCGATGAGCGTCTGATCACAGCTCAGGTGGTCACATTGGGCCGGGGCGCCGATCTTGCCCGCCAGGACGCCAAACCGGGTGCGCGGCCGAGCAGCACGCGGCCCGGGGAGACACGCGCGCAGGACGCCGCCGCAGGTTCATCGCCCGGCGCCGCGCGCCGTCCCGGCGGGGTGTTCGCGGGGTCAACGCATCGCACGCCATTATCCGGCCTTGAGGAATATATCCTCGGCTGGCTGTTGCTGCGCCCGGAGTTGCTTGCCAGCCTGGACGCCGAGATGATCGGGCAACAGACGCCCCCGCTGGGTCCGGACGATTTCGCCAGCGCCGAAAGTCGCCGCGCTCCTGGCCGAATTGCAGGTCACGTCTACGGCCAGCGAAGACCTGAACCCGGAGGATCGCCTGGCTGAGCTGCCGCCACCGTTGGCCGAACAGGCTCGGAACCTGGTAGCCGAAGTTCTGGGCAAGCCGCCGCTGCCCGATGAAAAGTTGACCAAAGACCTGGTTGATTCGCTGCTGCGGCTGCGCGAACGCAACCTGGGCGCGCAGATCCAAAACGTCAAGTCGCTGATCCAGGAAGGCGAAAGCGCCGGAGCGCCCGACGACCGGGAAGGGGCTCGCCAGTTGCACGAACTGATGGCCGTCTACTCGGCCCAGAAACGTCATATACACAAGTTGCTCGACGTCCGTTCTTTCTCGGGCGCCTTGGCGAAAATGAAAGCCGAACACAAGATATAAGGACACGCCCATGACCGCTGAACGGCGGCGCAGAACCCCCAGTTCCGAACCCGATCCGCTCGACGTTGAGCCTGGGGTCGCTGTCGCGCGCGCCGTGAGAGCGCCGCGCAAGCCAAAGCCAGCGAAAGTCGTGGACGATCCAGTCGCGCAAACCGACCTCGAACAGGAAGATCTGGTCGAAATCCGCCTGGCCGTTGGCCCCGACGGATTGCCCCACATGATCGCCGAGCCGATCTTTGATGACGAGACCCCCGTCATTGAGCGCGATCTCAAGTTGGAGCAGGAGGTCGAGCGCGAGGTTCACAAACCGCTCCATGAGGTGATCGACGACTGGGGCGATCCCTCCGTCACCAGCGACCCGGTGCGCATGTACCTACACGAGATCGGCCGCACGGCGCTGCTGACCGCGGAGGAAGAGGTCACGCTGGCCACCGCGATCGCCGAAGGCAAACTGGTCATCCCACGTCTGAAGAGTGACAGCCTCACCCCGGATGAGCGCGATGAGTTGACGCTGGTCCGCCAGCGGGGTCGGGCCGCGGAGCAGCGTCTGGCGTCGGCCAACCTGCGCCTGGTGGTCAGCGTGGCGAAGCGTTACGTCGGCCGCGGCATGTCGTTCCTCGACCTGATCCAGGAGGGCAACATTGGCCTCCTGCGCGCGGTGGACAAGTTCGACCCCACCCTGGGTTACAAGTTCAGCACCTACGCGACGTGGTGGATCCGCCAGGCCATCAGCCGGGCCATCGCCGATCAGGCCCGCACCATCCGCATCCCTGTCCATATGGTGGAAAGTATCAATCGTCAGATCCGTGTCCAGCGCCGGCTGATGCAAGAGCTGGGCCAGGAGCCGACCCCCGAACAGATCGCGTTGGAAATGGACTACCTGCCGGCGGAAGATCGCCGGGCCATCGAGGACGCCCTGGCGATGGGCCAGGAACTCGACCCGAGACTTCACCGCAACCTGTCGATCGCCGCGGCCAAGGTGCGGCGCGTCATGCGCATCTCGCAGGAGCCGATGTCGCTGGAAACCCCGGTCGGCACCGAGGAGAACAGCTCGCTGGGCGACTTCATCGAGGATGACAGCCTGCCCGGGCCGGCCGATCAGGCCAGCCGCCACCTGCTGAAGGAGCAGATGACCGAGATCCTGAGCGGGTTGACCGAACGCGAGCGCAAGGTGTTGGAGATGCGTTTTGGGCTGAAGGATGGCAATGCACGCACGCTGGAAGAGGTGGGACAGGAGTTTGGCGTCACCCGCGAGCGCATCCGGCAGATCGAGGCCAAGGCGCTGCGCAAGCTGCGCCACCCTATCCGCAGCCGCAAGCTGAGAGATTACCTGGGGTGATTTGACGCACAGCCCGTTTTGGATATAATCGGGACTGTTGATCCTCGATAGCTCAATTGGCAGAGCATTCGGCTGTTAACCGAAGGGTTCCTGGTTCGAGTCCAGGTCGAGGAGCCAGATCAATCAAGCGCCGAGGCGAATCGCCTCGGCGCTTTGTGTTTCCTCGTGAGTTTCACCTTCTGGGGCGATGTCGCACGCCAATCAAGACGCCTATGAGCAATACGACGAGGACCACCCCAGCCAACACCCACCCCAAACGCCAAAGCGGCGAGGTGAAACGCAGCTCCACGGTGTGGCTGCCCGTCTCCAAAGGCACGCCCTGGAACAGATAATCCGTCCGTAGCGGCGCGCCTCGTGCTTGCCCATCTACCGTCACCTGCCACCCCGGATACCACACCTGGCTGAGCACCAGCAGCGCGGGACCATCCGCGTTGACCTTAAGCGTCAGCCGGTTCGGCGCGGACGCAATCTCGGTGACTTGACCTGAGGCCAAGGCTGAGGTTAAGGTTGAGGACGAGGCATCTTCCACAACCGCAGTTATCGCGGGGTCGAAGTCCGGCGCATGGATGGCGACCCAGGCGTCCTCGTGGCTGGCGGCTGGCTGGATCTTAGATGCGAAGAACGCTCGCGGCAGGATGCGGCGGTTCTCATAGACGTTGAGCTGCGGGTCGCCGTCGAACGCCAGCGCAAACTTGTCCCAATCCAGCGTCACGTCCTTCTTGGCGATCACGTAACGAATGTTGAGCAGATCGTACAGTCGGCTGGAACGCGAGCCGAGGTTCTCCCAGTAGCGAGCAGAGTCCGCCAGCGCCAACGGATTCGCCACCCCGCCGACGTCCTCGAAACCGTACAGGAGCGCGGTGTCCGGCTGCCACAGACTCTCGATGTCGGTGCGCGTGTCGATCCGATACGGCCCACCGGACTGGCCCGCCAGGTAACCGGCGATGGCGGGCTGTTCGAATCCCAGGCTGGGATCCTTGCCGCCCAGATCCTGGTACGCGCCCAGGCTTGCCAGATCGAGGAGTACCAGCCCCGCGGCCAGCCAGCCCAACGTGGTCGCCCGCGCCCAGTTCCCGCGCCGCTGCCGAGAGCCACAGCAGGCTTGCCAGCAACAACCCGGCGAAGCTCAAGACAGCGATCAGCGTGATAGAGACGCGCAGCGTGACCGCCGGGTCACGATCCTGGACCAGCAGCAGCGCCAGGTAGGCCAGCGGCACACCGATCGCCAGGACCGCGGCCGTGCCGTAGGCGACGATCCGCCAGACCTTCTCGAACGCAGCCCGGACAGACCCCTCCAGCGGACGCAGCGCGGCATCCAGCCCGATCGCAGCCAGCGCGGCCAGCGCGAAATCGGTCAACAGCACCAGGCGCGCCGGCGCGCGCAACTGCCCGAAGCCGGGCAGGAGCGTCAGCCAGCCGTGCGGGATAGCGTAGATGCCCAACGCCAGCACGAAGCTGATCCCGGCCAGCCCGGCCCAGGCCCAGGTGCGCCGCTCCCGCCGCAGCGCCAGCGCCAGCCCCGCCAGGATCAATGGAAAGACCCCAATGTAGCCCACCTCCACCCGCGGCCACGCGCCCCAATGAAACTGCGGCCCGCGGCCGAAGAAGCCAGGGATCAGCCAGCCGATCCACTGTGCGGGCGAGAGGGAATAGCCCGCAGCCTGGGTGTAGTCCCAGCCCGCGCGCGCCGTGTGTCCGGTAAGCTGGAATGCCGGCAGGAGGATGGGCGCGGCGAGGAGGAGGGAAACGAGGAAACAAGCAGACAAGGAAAAAAGAGCGTAGACTGCGCGGCGTCCGGGTCCCGGTTCCTCACGGTTCAGCCAGAGCCACAACCCCGTGTAGATCGCCAGCGCCATCACGATGAACAGCGTCGCCTGGATGTGTCCCGCCAGCGTCGCGATCCCAAGCAGCACCCCGGCCAGCGCCGCGCGCCCCAGGTTGCGCAACGGCGCCACTCAGTAACGCGTGACGACTGACTTCCAGCTTCCAGCTTCCAGCTTCCAGCGTACGCCCAAAACACCCACGGCAGCCAGCTCGCCACCGCGTTGAAGTTCAGGTTGCCGAAGTGCATCAGGAAGACGTCGGAGAACATGAACGCCAGCGCGCCCGTCAGCGCGGCCACGCGGCGCACCCGCAGCCCGCGGGCCAGCAGCAGATACATCCCTGCGCCCGCAAACCAGATGTGGCCAATACTTAACCATTGCAGCGCGACATAGGGAAAGTCCGGCTTTAACAAGAACAGCAGCAGGTTCGGCGGATAGAGGAAGCCTGCCTGGATGTCGCCGATGTGCGGCGCGCCGCCGTAAAGCGCCGGGTTCCAGAGTGGCCACCAACCCTGGTGCAGCGACGCCGCCGCAAACCGGTAGGTTGGGAAGAGGAACGAGACCAGATCGCCGCCGTCCGCCGGCATCCAGTTTTGCCCGACGACCACACGCCAGAAGAAGCCCAGCGCCGCCAGCGCCAGCAGGCCCAACGCGACCACCTCCCGATGCCAGGGTGTCTTAAGGCGGCCGCGCTGGAAGGCAATGCGAGTAAGTCCAAATAGGATCAGCCAAAGGATAAGAGGCAGAAGCCAGGTCATGCGCGCTATCCTTTCTCCGGCTCAGCGAATGGGTTTTCGACGCGGACGCCCGCGTAAACCTGCCCGGAATTCAGATCTTCGGACCACAGCGTGGCGCATCCGAGTTGAGCTGCGCTACGAACGATCATCGCATCCCAGAACGAGATCGCGTAGCGCCGATGGATGGCGATGGCCTGGTTCACGTCCTCGCCAATCGGCGCGTGGACCCGCCATGCTGCGAGGTCGGCCACAACCTCAGCGGCCACATCGCCCGCCATAGGCCGGGCAACTTTCCGCGTGACCGTGACATAAAACTCCTGCAGCACCTGGATACTCAAGCAGCCATCCCTGGACTCCCAAAGCCTGGCCACCAGCGCCTTCGCCTGCTCATGCTTCACCCCGGCCGTGACATCGTAGGCATAGATCAGGATGTTGGAGTCCACAAACTGCAAGGCACGCTCAGCGCGCATGGAGATCCTCCCGCGTCCAGGCGATAGTTCCCTGTGTGCCCAAATCGAGGCCGTGTTCAAGGAGCGCAGTTTGACGACGCCGGGCTACATCGTAGGTTTCAGTGCTCTCCACAATCTCGGTGAGCGCCTGAGTCAACAAGCCCGAAAGTGACGTGTGCTTTTCAAGCGCCACGCGCTTCGCTTTGTACAGAATCGCTTTGGGCACAGACAGAGTGATGTTCTGCATTTCCATGACCGCCTCCACGCACAACAGTGTAGCACGTGTTTACGTGCGCAGCAAGCGGGAGTTTGCTTGATGGCAGCCGCGCCACGTTTGCCGCCGCTGCCATCTTCAGGTATCATGCCTCCACGAACGATCATCTCCGATCCGAGGTTTGCCTCCGTGACAGCATTCCTGCGCCGCCGCTTCTGGTTCGTGCTGGCTCTGTGTATTGCCCTCGCCGCGCTCGTCCTGATCCTGATGCCGGGCGAGAAGACTCTGGGCTGGGTCATCAAGATTGTCTACCTTCACGGCGCGGCGCTGAGCCGCGCCGGGATGGTCGGCTTCTGGGCAGCCGGGATCGCTGGCCTGGTCTATCTGATCCGGCCGCGGCCGGCGCTCGCCCGTTGGACGGCTGCGCTGCTGCTCTGCGGCTGGATGCTATTGGGTTGCCCACTTCCTTGTCAGCATCCCGGCCACCCGGCTCACCTGGGGGCCGTGGATCGCCTGGGGCGAGCCACGCGTGACGATGACGCTGCAAGTGCTGGTCGCCGGGCTGAGTCGTGATCGTGATCACCCGCCTACTCAAGGACGACCGGTTCACCGCCGCGGCTGCGATCCTGCTGGCGATCGCCGTGGCGTTTCTCCTCGGCCGCACCGGCGTGCTGCGCCATCCGCTGGATCCAATCGGCAGCTCGCCTTCGACGCTGTTCCGCCTGGTCTACCTGCTGCTCCTGATCCCGGTGGTCGGAAGCATGTTCCTGATCGCGTGGCGGCTGGCGCAGGGCAGAGCCGTCAGTTCAGCGCCGATCACGGCGAGCGCCGATCACGGCGGCTGATAGCGGTGGCGGCGTTACAAAAGACGACCGACGCTCCGAGTCGAAACCTGCCGCGGATTTACACGGATTTACACAGATTTTCCTCTGAAAAAAGGAGAAACCGGATGAAGCTCGTTAATGTGCAGGAAATGCGCCGGATCGAGCAGGCTGCGGACGCCGGGGGCCACGCCTACGCGACGATGATGGAGCTGGCTGGCCAGGCCGTGGCGAGCACCGCGGTCGCTCTGCAGCTCATCGAGCCTGAGGAACGTGTCCTTGTGCTGGTCGGCCCGGGCAACAACGGCGGCGACGGGCTGGTGGCGGCTCGTTACTTCCGCGAGATGGACATCGAGATCACGCTCTACATTTGGAAGCGCGACATCAAGGGCGACGCCAACTTCCGCAAGCTCAAGCAGCGCCGCCGCGGCACGACGATCCTCTGGGCCGACAACGACCCCGACTACGCCAAGTTGCGCGAGGAAATCAGGCGTTCAGATCTGATTATCGACGCCCTGCTGGGCACCGGCGCAGCCCGGCCCATCGACGGCCAGCTCGCGGAAATCATGACAGTTGCCAGAGATGAGATCATCGCCCGCCGGACTTTTGAGCCCGAACCCGGCCTTGAAACTCTCGGCATCCCCCGTTTTCCTATTATGGAGGCCATCGGCCTGGGCGCACCCATGCCGCCACGACCCGCACCCGCTGCGTTTGACGATGACGATCTGTTTGATCCTGACTTTGATTCCGAAGAAGGGTCGGACCTCTTCGGCGCTGAAGGCATGCCCGGAGGTGTGTTCGACGAGGATGAAGACGAGGAGGCGTGGGACGAAGACTGGGAGGACGAAGGGTCGCCGCGGTTGCCGTGGCCCGAGCTGCCCGTTCTGGCCCTGGACTGCCCCAGCGGGTTGAATTGCGACACCGGCATGCTGGACCCTGCGGCAATCCCCGCCTCAGTCACGGTAACATTTGCCTGCCCCAAATGGGGTCAGCTCCAGTTCCCCGGGGCCGGCGCCTGCTGCTTGCTCGCCGTGGTCGACATCGGCGTGCCGAAGGAGTTGATCGCCGAGATCGCGGTCGAGCTGATCGGGCCGGAGGACATCCACAGGTGGCTGCCGCCGCGCCCGATGGATGCGCACAAAGGCACCTTCGGCAAGGCGCTGATCGCCGGCGGCTCGCTCAACTACACGGGGGCCGCCTACCTGAGCGCCGCGGCCGCCGACGTGGGCCGGCGCGGGCCTGGTCACGTTGGCGATCCCGCTGCCCCTGCACGCGGCGTTGGCCGGCGCGCTGCCCGAAGTGACCTGGCTGCCCCTGCCCGGCCCGGAGGGTGTACACACCGCCACGGGCGCGGCCAAGCTCCTGGCTGCTGTGGAAGATTACGATGCGCTGCTGGTGGGGCCAGGGCTGACGAGCACCGAGGATGCGCAGGGTTTCATCGAAACACTCTTCTCGGACAACGGTCTGCCGAAGGACGCGTGGCAAGGGCTCCTCGTGGTAGACGCCGACGCGTTGAACCTCCTGGCGAAGCTGCCCGGCTGGCCCGACCGACTGCCCCCTGGCAGTATCCTCACGCCCCATCCCGGCGAGATGGCCCGCCTGACCGGGATGGCGGTCGGCGATGTTAATGCCCGGCGGATCGAAAACGCTCGCCGCTGGGCCGCCCAGTGGGGTCACATCGTGTTGCTGAAAGGCCCGCATACCGTAATCGCGGCGCCCGATGGCCGGACCGCCGTATTGCCGTTCGCACTGTCGGTGCTGGCTACCGCGGGCAGCGGCGATGTGCTGGCAGGCGGCATCGTCGAGCTGCTGGCGCAGGGCTTGCCAGCGTTCGAGGCAAGCGTTCTCGGCGCCTATCTGCATGGACAGGCCGGGCTGCTGATCTCCCGGACGGGAATGCTGGGGGGTGTCGTGACGCGGGACATCCTCGCCAGTTTCCCGGAAGCACTGCGACAGTTGTACACGGGCAACTGAGAGGACGGAGACGCCAACGCTCCACAGGTCAAGTCGCCAGACTCAGCCTGTGGAGCGTTGGCTATTTATCCGATCGTCCGCGACCGGAGTGTTTTTGATTGGAACGGCGTCAGGAAATGCTGAACGTCACGCCGGGATTCTCTTTAGGGGCATCCGGCGCTGCGACGGGTTTGGTCAGCTTGACCTGAGCATCCTGCACGACTTGTTGCGCCTTCTTGACATTGTCGGACAGCACGATGCGGCCCTGTTCCTGCATCGAATCCACCTGCTGCTGGGCCCCGTCTTCAGCTCGTCACTTTTCTCGCCGATGCCCTTGCGTAGATCTTCGCCCGATTCCGGCGCAAGCAAAAGCGCCGGCGGCCGCCTGCCAGTGCACCGATCGCCAACCCGATGATGAAGCCACCACCTTTTGAACTCATGGAATACTCTCCTTGGCGCTTAACCCCGCCCGTTACTGCGGCCAAATAGCACACTCACAGCCTGCCGCATACCAGCCGTGTAGCTGGACACTTTGACAACCGGTTGCACGACGCGATCGCTCACAAAGGTCGTTGTACCGCGTATCGTGCCCAACGTTTCTTGCGTCGAATAGAGGATCGGCATGACCTCGTCGCGCAGCAGCCTCACCAGCCGCGTCGACTTGTACAATAAGCACGCCCAGCAAGACGCCAACCACGAGGGACTCCAGTGCCAGGATAATGATGCTTAGATCACGTACCTGCTGAGGTTCATTCATTGCCTCCAACGCAACCAGTGTAGCACACAAGAGATAATTCGTAAAGCTCAAAACGCAAGCGCGCCGAACATTTCAGAGCGCGGGTGCCTTGTCCGTGCGCCAGAACGTGCGCCCCATGGCCAGCAGCGCAACCGCGCCGGCGGTGCCCAGGAGGAGCTGCACCTGACCGATGCGCCCCCAATCGAAGCCCGTCAGTGTGCCAATCAGTTGGCCGGCCGCAAAACCGAGCAGCCCAGCCAACACGTCGCGCCCCAACTGCCGCCAGCCGCCCCAGCGCCAGACCGAGAAAAGCAGCGCGTAGAGCAGCGCCAGCAGCACGCTCAGCCATAGGCCCGGTGAAAGCACAACATCCAGCGCCAGGTCGAACCACGTGTTAGGGATCATACGGCGCTCTCCTTGCCGCTGTGCGTCCGGCTGATGGTTCCGCCGCCCAGGCAGCGCTCACCCTCATAAAACACTGCCCCCTGGCCTGGGGTGATATCCCGCAGCAACGCGACAAAACTGCGCCTCGGCATCCCCGCCAGCCAGTGGCGTGACGGTGGGCCGCGGCAGGCGTCGCCCGGTAGCGGATCTGCACCTCCGCCTCGAATGCAGCGGCTGGTGGCCCGCCGTCGATCCAGTTGATCGGCCCTGCGCGCGAGCCAGCTCTGCCCCAGCTCAACGCTGGTACCGACGATCACCGCGTTGCGGGTCGTGTCCAGCGCCAGTACATAGAGCGGCTGCGCGCGCGGCAATGCCCAATCCCCCGCGCTGCGGGCCGATCGTATAACCAGGCAAGCCGGCATGCACGCCCAACTGGCGGCCCGCGGGTGTCGAAGATCGGGCCAGGGCGCATCGCTTCTGGCGCGTGGTCGGCCAGGAAGCGGCGGTAATCCCCGTCGGCGATGAAACACCGAATCCTGGCTCTCGACGTGTGACGCGCCGTCGGCAGGCCCGGCTCGGCAGCCAGGGGGCGCGCACCTGCGGCTTGGTGTACGCACCCACCGGGAAGAGGCGCCTGCGCCAGGTCGATGCTGCCCCAACACGCTCAAGACGTACGATTGATCCTCGCCCCGATCCGCGCCGCGCGAAGTTGATAGCGGCCATCCTCTCCGCGCCGGATGCGGGCGTAATGACCGGTCGCCAGGTAGCGGGCGTCCAGCGTCCGCACGGCGTAGTTCAGCAGATAGCCGAAGCGGATCTGCCGATTTACAGCTGGCAAGAGAGGTTCGGCGTCCGACCCGCCGCGTAAGGTCACGATGAACGGTCTCACGACCTCCCGCTCGAAAGTCTCCTCGGCGTTGAGCACGTAGAAAGGGATGCCCAGCTTGTCAGCCACACCGCGTGCGTCATGCACCGACTCGACCGAGCAACAGCGATTCGTCGCGGCCGCGGGATCGTCCCGCCGCCGAGCGTGGGCGACAGCGGCTCGGACCACAGGCGCAGCATCACGCCGATGACCTCGTAACCCTGCTCAACCAGCAGCGCCGCGGCCACGGAATTATCCACCCCGCCGCTCATGGCGACGACGACACGTTCAGGCATGTTCGGTGTTCCAGGGAGTGGGTAGACAGGTAGACAGGTAGACAAGTAGATAAGTAGGCAAGTAGACGAGTAGGCAAGTAGACAAGTAGACAAGGACGTGGAGGCATTGTTTCCCTGTTTCCCTGTTTCCCTGTTTCCTTGTCTACCCTGTTTCCTTGTCTACCCTGTACCTCGCAACTTCTCCACGATCTCCGGCAACTTCGCAACCACGCAATCCACGTCCGCCTTAGTATTCTCCCGCGGCCCAATGTCAGCCGCAGCGCGCCGAGCGCATCGATCGGATCGCAGCCCAGCGCGGTGAGCACGTGGCTGGGGGTCGGGCGCGCCGCTGGCGCATGCGGAGCCGGAGCGACGCCGCCACGCCTGCCAGATCCAAGGCGATCAGGACCGACTGCGCTTCGACGCCGCGGATGATCAGGCTCGCATGACCTGGGTAGCCGTTCTGTTGGATGACCGGTCAGTGCCGCATCGGGAATGCCGCGCCAACAGGGATGAGACGAGCCGGTCTCGCAAGTCCCTCAGGCGTACGCTCTCGGCCTCGCGTTCGGCCTGGGCCAGTTCCAACGCGGCCGCCATGCCGACGATGTAGGGCACGTTCTCGGTGCCCCGCGCGACGGTCGCGCTCCTGGCTGCCGCCCGTCTGTGTGGACAGCAGCCGCGTGCCGCGCGCACGTAGAGCAACCCTACGCCTTTTGGGCCGTAGAATTTGTGCGCCGACAGCGCCAGCAGATCGACGTTGAGCGCCTGCACATCCAGCGGCAACTGGCCGCCAGCCTGCACCGCGTCGGTGTGCAAAGGGATCCCGTGCCGGCGAGCCACGGCGCCGATCTAGCCGATCGGCTCAATGGTACCGATCTCGTTGTTGGCGTACATCACGCTGATCAACGCGGTGTCGGGTCGGATGGCCGCGGCCACTGCCGCGGGATCGACCAGCCCGTAACGATCCACACCCACCTGCGTGACTTCAAAATCGAAACGCTCGGCCAGGTCCGCAGCGGTATGCAGCACCGCATGATGCTCGATCGGCGTTGAGATGATATGACGCTTGGCCCGGCGCGGCGCGGCGAGTCCTACCCCGCGCAGCGCCAGGTTATCGCTCTCGCTGCCACAGCCGGTGAAGACGATCTCGGCCGGCTGGCAATTCAGCACGCCGGCGATCTGGCCGCGCGCATCTTCCACACGGGCGCCGCTGCGCGGCGGCCCAGCCCGTAAAGACTGGATGGATTGCCGTAGCTCTCCGTCCAGTACAAGGGCAACATGGCATCCACCACCCGTCGATCAACCGGGGTAGTGGCCGAATGATCCAGGTAAATCATGACCGCTCCAACCGTTTTTGATTCATACTCGTCGCCGACACGTGTGCGCGATGAACGAATTCTACCCTCAGTTGCCCCAGGCGCCAAACCGCTTTCCGCCGACATGACCTGCGTCATTTACCGTGCGCTGAATCCGTGCCAGAATACACGTGCTTTGACGGGGGCCGAACGGCTGCCGTCTGGGTTCTGTGTCTTCATCGACTGCGTGCCAAGTGCCTCCGCACTTGGCACGTGATTTGCAAGGAGCCATCTCACACACGGGACGTGAAACTATGCTCGAAATGTTTACTGAAGCGCGAGCGTCGCAGTCGTCGGCGCCTCCACCAGCCCAGAGAAGCTGGGCTATCAAGTCCTCAATAACATCATCCAGTACGGCTACGAGGGCGGCATCTACCCGATCAACCCGCACCGCGCCCGAGATCCTGGGTCGTAAGGCGTACGCCAGCGTGATGGATTGCCCCGACCCGGTGGGATCTGGCCGTGATCCTGGTGCCGAACAAAGCGGTGCCGGGCGTGTTGGAGCAGTGCGGGCAGCGCGGCTTGAAAGGCGCCGTCATCATCACCGCCGGCTTCCGGGAGGCTGGCACAGCCGGCCTCGCGCTCGAGCGAACGGTGATGGACGTCGCGCGCGACGGGATCCGGATCGTCGGACCGAACTGCCTCGGCGTCATCGACACGTTCACCCCGCTGAACGGCAGCTTCGCTCCGCCGATGCCGGACCAGGGCCGAATCGCCTTCGCCTCGCAGTCAGGCGCGCTACTGCGCCGCCCTCCTCGACTGGGCGAAACTGCACGAGATCGGCTTCTCGAAGATCGTCAGCCTCGGCAACAAGGCCGACGTCAGCGAGATCGACCTGATCCAGGCGCTCCAGGACGAAGGAGACTCGCGTCATCGCCGCCTACCTCGAGGGCATCACCGATGGCCAGGCGTTCATCAGGGTCGCCCGCGAGGCCGTCCGACACAAGCCCCTGCTGATCTTCAAGTCGGGCACGACGTCCGCCGGCTCCGCGCGGTCTCCTCGCACACCGGCACGCTCGCCGGCTCCGAGGCCGCCTACGTCGCCGCGTTCAAGCAGACCGGCGCGATCCGGACCTCGTCGGTGAGCGAGCTGTTCGACTTCGCCAACGCCTTCGCGATGCAGCCGCTCCCGGAGGGCAAGCGCATCGCCATCGTCACGAACGCCGGCGGCCCCGGCATCATCGCGACCGATGCCGCCGAGAAGGCCGGCCTCACGCTCGCTCCTTCACCCCGGAGACGGTCGCCCAGCTTCGCGCGAACCTCCCGGTCACCGCCTCGGTCTACAACCCGGTCGACGTCATCGGCGACGCCAAAGCCGACCGATACGACATCGCCATCGGCGCCGTCCTCCCGGACCCGGGCGTCGACGGCATCCTTGTCCTCCTCACCCCGCAGGCGATCACCGAGGTCGAGGAGACGGCCCGGATCATCGGGAAGTATGCCAGCCAGACCCACAAGCCGGTCCTCGCCTCGTTCGTCGGCGGACACCGACTGACCGAGGGTCTGAAGTATCCTCCGCAGCTTCGACGTTCCGAACTATCCCTTCCCCGAGGGCTGCGATCGGCGCGTTCAAGGCGATGGCCGACTTCAAGGTCTGGCGGGAGAAGCCGATCGAGGTGCCGGCCCGGATCGAGTCGACCACAACCGCGCCGCGGCGGCGCTCGCCGCCGCCCGCGAGACCGGGCGAACGACGCTCGGCTACGAGGCACTCGACCTGCTCGCCGCCTACGGGTTCAAGCTTCCGGCCACCACCCTCGCCAAGACGGCGGAGGAGGCGGTCGCCTTCGCCGACGGAATCGGCTACCCGGTCGTGATGAAGATCGCCTCGCCAGAGATCCTTCACAAGTCGGACGTCGGCGGAGTCAAGGTCGGAATCGGCTCGGCGAACGAGGTTCGCAACACCTACACCGAGATCATCAACAACGCCCGCCGCTACGCGCCCGACGCGCAAGATCCAGGGAGTCTCGGTTCAGGAGATGGCTCGACCCGGCCGCGAGGTCATCCTCGGCGCGACCTACGATCCGCAGTTCGGCCACCTCATCATGTTCGGCCTCGGCGGAATCTACGTCGAGGTGCTTCGTGACGTCGCCTTCCGCGTTGCCCCGCTGACCGCCGAAGTGGCGCGGGACATGATCTTCGAGATTCGAGCCAACGCGCTGCTTCGCGGAGTCCGCGGGAGAGCCGCCCGCCGACATCGACGCGATCGTCGACGCGATCCTGCGGCTATCGCAGCTCGTGACCGACTTCCCGGAGATCACCGAGCTGGACGTGAACCCTCTGATGGTATTCGAGCAGGGCAAGGGTGTCTTGGGGATTGACATGCGGCTGGCTTTGAAGTAGTCTTATATCTGACTACCAAATCCTTTGACAATAAGACCGTGAGACTACTCGACTAGGAGTCAATATCATGAAGGCTTTGTACATTACCTCCGCCGAAACGTTTTCCGGCAAGTCCGCCCTGTGCATCGGGTTGGGGCTGCGGTTCCAGAAGGATGGCCTGAAGGCCGGGTATATGAAACCGGTGTACGTCAACTGCCAGGTCAAAGAAGGCGTGGCCTATGACGAGGACGTGTTCTTCGCCAAGCAGGTCTACGGGATGGCCGAGCCAGCCGAACTGATGTCGCCCGTGGCGCTGACACCGGCCAAGCTGGAACAGCTCTTCCGCGGGCCCGAAACCGACTTTCAGCCCAAGCTGAAAGATGCATTCACTAAGCTGGCCGAAGGCCGCGATGTACTGGTGATGGAGGGCGGCCAGCGGCTTCCGCGAGGGTTACGTCGCCGGTCTGCCGCCGAAGAAGGTGGTCGATCTGGTGGATGCGGGCGTGTTGGCGGTCATCAAATACGATGACACCCTGCTGGTCGGAGTTCGCGCCATGACCGCGCAAAACTACTTCGGCAAGAACTTCCTGGGCGTGGTGATCAACGAAGTGCCCAAGACCCAGGCGGAAATCGTCAGGGACGTTATCGTGCCGTTCCTGGCCCGCCACAACATCAAGGTGTTCGGTGTCCTGCCCAAGGATCAAATGCTGTCAGCTCCCAGCGGCCGCGAGTTGGCCGAAGGTCTCCAGGCTGAGATCCTGTGCAGCAGCGAGTGCGCCGATGAGCTGGTAGAGCACATGCTGGTGGGGGCGATGGGCGTGGAGAGCCGCTGAGCTACTTCCGCCGTAAACCCCACAAGGCTGTGATCACCGGCGGCGACCGCGCCGACATCCAGCTCGCCGCGCTGGAGACCTCGACCAGCTTCTGTCTGATCCTGACCGGCAACATCTACCCTAGCCCGTCGGTGCTGAACCGCGCCGAGGAGCTGTGCGTGCCGGTGCTGCTGACCAGCTCGACACGCTGGCCACCATCGAGATCATTGAAGGGTTCTTCGGTAAGAGCCGCTTCCAGCAGCCCAAGAAGATGGAGCGCTTCACCACGCTCTTGGAAGAGAACCTGGATTACGCCTCGCTGTATAAGGCGATGGGCCTGAAGTAAACGTTACTGGAAGCTGGAAGCAAGAAGCTGGAAACCAACAACCGCGTCTGGTTTCCAGCTTCTTGTCTTCCTGCTAATGCATATCCCACGTCCCAGGTCATACCGGCGTGCGCTGCCACGGCAAGCGCAGCCTGGCGCCGCGCC
>CAWJEL010000004.1:0-574214 GCA_963841825.1 uncultured Chloroflexia bacterium | reverse complement strand
GGGACGTCCTAAGTTGTTCGATAAGGCGACCAGTTGGTCGAGTGTGGTTTGAGACATCTTTTTAATCCTCTTCTGCCAGATGGAATGCTTTTTTGAGATCGGCGATCTCAGTTTCGCCAATGGGCACGTGGCTGCCGATCAGCGCGGTGTCCAGCAGCGACCGGGCGCTGAACTCGGCCACCTCCAGGCGGTCGAATGCCTTCAGGATGGTCGAGCCGGTGGTCATTACCGCGTCGTTCTGGATCAGCAGCACCGGTGTGGCTGGCGTGAGCGCAGCCGCCACGCGCTCCGGGTCGCGGAACTGGATGCCGTATGGCACCACCGGGATGTCGCGCAGCAGGACGTACGACTCGGGGATGGTGCGGGTGTCGAACCGCTGTTCGGTGATGGCGTACGCGGTGGCGTTCGGTGATTGTGCGGTGATCACGCAGTTGATCGCAGGGTGCGTCTGATAGATTGCGGTGTGCAGCCGCACCGACCGGCTGGGCAACTTGCCCGCTTCGCGCTTGCCATCCCGGATCAGCACCAGGTCCTCGATCTCTACGCTGCCGCGGTCGCAGCCGGTGGGGGTGATCAGGAAGCTGCCGGCGTCCACCCGCGCCGACACGACCCCCTCGGTGCTGATCATCAGGTAACGTTCCACCGCTCGATGCACGATCCCCACGATCTCCTGGCGCAGCTCGCGCTCCCGGCTGGAGAAGGTCTCATGCCGAAATTCAGGCAGCAGGTTGTACTGCACATCGAAGGGCAGGAGTTGGGTCTCGGTCAGGCTACTGATTGGACCCAACCCCAGGGCCTTGAGCTGTGTCCGCGCGCAGAAGTCCAGCGTCTCCAACCGGTGATACGCGTCCAGCAGGCTCAGGCCGCCGGTGGCGATGCCGTGATTCTCGAGCAGGACGACGTTGTACCCATCGGCGAAAGTGTTGGCGATGCTCTCGCCCAATGCCTCGCTGGCGGGCAGTGCATACGGCGCGTAGCCGACCATGCCGCACACCCGCTGCGCCTGGGGGATGATACTGGTGTTCGGGGTCTGTCGCGCGATGCTGAAGGAGACCAGGGCGGGCGCGTGGGCATGGACGATAGCGCGTAGATCGGGCCGCCGCGCGAAGATGGCCCGGTGGAACGGCAGTTCCGACGATGGCAGATGTGGGCCGACCACCGCGCCGTCCGGCATCACGCAGATGATGTCCTGGGGCGTAAGCTTGCCCTTGTCGACGCCCGCCGGGGTGATCCAGATGCTGTCATCGTCATCCCGGATCGACAGGTTGCCACCTGATAAGGTGGTCATCCCGTTACGGTAGATGCGATCCATGATGGCGACCAACTGGTCGCGCGGGTGAAGCATGTGAAAGCGCATATTAATCCTCTAACCGTCTGTCAGCGATTTGTCATTCTGAGCGGTTGACGGTTTAACCTCCGTCGCAGTGAGGCACCAGCGAAGAATCTCGTGCTCTATCTGCAAACCGCTCGGCACTCAAGTCATCCCCGGGGCTCCCACGACGAGATGCTTCACTCGTGATTCCGCAAACCCGTTCACGGCGAAGTCGCGATGTGTTGAGGCTCACGATCGCTTCGCTAGCACCGCGGCTTCGTATGCCCTGATCTCGCCCATGAACTCCGTGTCCACCGGCAGATCATGCTGCAGGCAGAAGGTATCCCAGACCGCGCCGGCCGGCAGGGTCTTGAGCGCCTCCTGCAGCGCCAGGCGTGCAAGTGTAGTCAGCCGCACGCTCCAGCTCGGCCAGGTGGGCGGACGGCTCCAGCAGCGCCATGAGCAGCGCCCGCTGCATGTTGCGCGTACCGATCACCCACGCCGCGACCCGGTTGATGCTGGCGTCGAAGAAATCCAGCCCGATGTGCGTTCGGCCCAGGTAATCGCCGCGCACCAACTCCTGGGCGATTGCCTGCAGGTCATCGGTTAGCGTCACCACGTGGTCACTGTCCCAGCGCACGCCGCGGCTGACGTGCAACAAGATTTCGTCCACGAAGGTCAGCACCGCGGACAGTTTGTCGGCGATGGTCTCGGTGGGGTGATAGTGGCCGCTGTCCAGGGTGGCCAGCGTCTTGTTGACCACGGCGTAGCCTAAGTAGAATTCGTGCGAACCGACAGTATAACTCTCCGCGCCGAGGCCGAACAGCTTGCCCTCGATCGCATCGAGGTTGTAGCTCCGGTCTACGGGGTGCGCCATGATCTTGTCCAGCGCATCCTTGAGGTGAAGGCGCGGAGTTTTGCGGTCAGCCGGCGTGTCCTTCATGCCATCTGCGATCCAGATGTTGGTGACGCAGGGCGTGCCGAGCGCACGGCCGAACGATTCTCCGATCACGCGGCAGGCGATGCAGTGGTCGATCCAAAATGCGCGGATCCCGGCGTCGTAGCTGGCCAGCGTGAGGCCGTTGTCCACCTTGGGGTGGGAGAAGAGGGTCGGGTTGAAGTCCAGCCCGTGCCCCTTTTCTTTGGCCCAGGCAACCCAACCGGCAAAGTGTTCGGGGCGCAGCGCATCCCGCTCTACCGTGATCCCGCCCGTCTCCGCGTACGATCGCGTGCAGGTTCAGCCGATGGCTGCCTGGGATCAGGCTGTAGGCTTTGTCCAGATCCTGTCGCAACTCCTGCGCAGTGCGGGCCTTGCCGGGATAGTTGCCCGTGGCTGCCAGGCCGCCGCCCAGCGGCCCGCCCGGCGCCTCGAACCCGCTCACGTCATCGCCCTGCCAGCAGTGCAGGCTGATCGGGATCGTGGCGAGCTTCGCCAGCGCTGCGTCGGCGTCCACGCCCAAGGATGCATAGCGCTCGCGCGCCAGCGCATAGGTGTCTCGGATGTGTTTCTCAGTCGGTTGAACACTCATGTCTTGATCTCCATCGTGAATATCGGTTGAGAACTCCCACGACGAGATGCTTCGCTGGGGAACCAGCAATGCCGAATGTAGCGCCGCTATTGCCGGCCACAGAGAGCACAGAGGCCTCAGAGGTGCTGATCAAGGGCCGCGTGGTCTTTCATCTCGGTGTGCTCGGTGTCCTCTGTGGCTAATTCGCGGTTACTTTTGGAATTCCTGGCTGGGGAACCGCCGTAACGCACGTTGGCCTGTTCACCCACTCAGCATGACAGTCAGGGAGACTTCTTAAATTACCCACATGTTTTACGTATCACGCATCACGTATCACGCATCACGTATCACGCATACACCCCATGCCGCTTCACCGCTGCGATAAACGCCTCAACGTTTTCCAGCGACGTGTCGCCCTGGATGATGTGGGCGGGCGAGACCATGTAGCCGCCGCCGCGGCCCAGCACCGCGATCTTGGCCGCAATGTCCGCGTCGATCTCGGCGGGCGTGCCGAACGGCAGGAGCTTCTGCTGATCGATCGCGCCCCAGAACGCCATGCGGTCGCCGAACTTGCTCTTGAGATCCTCCGGCTCGTGGCCGGGGACGTTGGGCTGCACCGGGTTGAACACCTCCAGCCCGACGTTCGATCCAGTCGCCCAGGATCGGGGCCACCGCACCGTCGCAGTGTTGGCAGATGATCACACCCGGGTTGACCGCCTTCAGCTCGGCGTAGACCTGGCGGTAGCGCTCCTTGAAATAGCGCCGCCACATGCGCGGGGAGATCAGCATGCCGTTCTGCGCGCCGAAATCGTCGCCGGCCCAGATCGCATCCACGCCCATGCTCACCAGCTTCACCCCGATGGCGACGGCGAACTCCTTGCACTTGTCCATCAACGGCTCGATGTACTCGACCCCTTGGGCCATGTCCACCAGCAGCTTCTCCAGGCCGACGAGCTGTTGCATCATATCGAACATCGTCAGCTCCATGTCGCCGACGATGAAATAGTCGTGTTTATACTTCTCGATGTAGAACGCCGCGTCGTCATAGCGGCCTTCGGCCAAGGGATCCGGGAAGGGGAAGGCCGCGATCTCATCAGCCGTTTGGACGTTGGCCAGCGGATGGATGACCACATCCATGTAGACCAGCCCTTCGCGCATCTTCATGCCGAATTCGTTGATGATCCAGCCGTTCTCGTCCACCGGGTGCTCGTAGCCCCGCGGCAGGCCCGCGCCGACGATCACGCAATCGCTGCCCATCGCCACGCGCAGGTCGTTGTTCGACAGGCGGTAGGTGATGTCCTCGTAGTAGGAGGTGGTGTAGTGGGTCGGGATGCCGTACTTCGTGGCGAAGCGATCCGCGAGCGAGCGGGAGAGGTCGAATTGGAGTGGGACCCGATCGGGCACGCCGGTTCGGGTCAGGGCGGCGGTGACGCGTTGTTTGGAGTTCATAGCACCTCCCGGAAGCATCCGCAGGCAGTTGTTTGATTGGCTGAAGCGCCATCTGTTGAAACGGCGCAGCCCATGAGGCATGAGCCGCGCCGTACAGTCCTCGGTCGCGGAGCCGGCGTTGCGCGGAGCGCCGGCTCCGGTAAAAAACTACTTCGATGCCGCCTCGACGTTGGTCTTGTCGTAGACGGTGAAGGGTCCCATCACGATGCGGTTGCCGGCATCGCGGGTCGGGTCCTTCTCGATCGGTGTAATCGCCCATGCGGCCTGCCTTGAACGTTTCGCCAACCTCGCCCTTGAGGGCGCCGGTGGCTGCGAGGTAGGACGCGTAGTAGGTCAGGTAGCCGAGATCGACGAAGCTCCACAATGCGAACTCGGGGGCGCAGCCGTTCAGGGTGTAGGAGACCATCTCGGCGGGCAGGCCCAGGCCGGAGACCTTGACCTTGTCGCAGAGTTGCTCGTCCTGCATGGCTTTGGCCGCCGCGGCGATACCGACGGTGGTGGGGGCCATGATCAGTTCCATGTCGGGGTACTTGTCGACCAGCGCCAGCGCCTGGTTGTAGCTCATCTCCGACTGGTCGTTGCCGTAGATGACGTCCAGCAGTTCGAGTTTGCTGTACTTCGGATCCTTCAACGTTTCCTTTAGCGACGCGATCCAGGCGTTCTGGTTGGCCGCATCGGGGGAAGCGGAGAGGACGGCGAACTTGCCGCCATCTTCGCCGAGGATGCTCAGCGCCATATCGGCCATCACCATACCGGTCTGGCCGAAGTCCACCTGCGCCACGAAGAGATCCTCACCTTCCGCAGACGGGATCGGCGAGTCCCAGGTGACGACCTTCGCCCCGGCATCCTTGGCGCTCTTGACCGCCGGCACGATCTGATCACCGGCGTTGTTCGAGAGCATGATCGCCTGCTGGCCTTGCGTGGCGGCGTTGGTCACGATCTCGATCTGGCCAGCCACGCTGTTCTCCGGCGTCGGGCCGAGGAATTGCAGCTTCTCAGGGTTCTTCAGTTCTTTGGCCGCTTCTTCTGCGCCGACGTTGGCCTGGTCGAAGACCAGGATGCCCAGGAATTTCGGCAGCAAGGTCATCTTGACCGCCTGGCCCGGGGTCGCCTCAATCACGTTGCCGGCCGGCTGCGGGCCGGCTTCCTTGTCGACGTTGTCCTTGTTGTAGACGGTGAACGGCCCCATCTTGACGCGCAGGCCGTTGTCACGGGTCGGGTCTTTCTCGATGGTGTATTCGCCCATACGGCCGGCCTCGAACTTCTCGCCCGCTTCGCCCTTGAGGGCGCCGGTGGATAGGAGGTAGGACGCGTAGTAGGTGAGGTAGCCGAGATCGACGAAGCTCCAGAGGGCGAACTCGGGCGCGCAGCCGTTCTTGGTGTAGGAGACCATCTCGGCGGGCAGGCCCAGGCCGGAGACCTTGACCTTGTCGCAGAGTTGTTCGTCCTGCATGGCCTTGGCCGCCGCGGCGATGCCGACGGTGGTGGGGGCCATGATCAGTTCCATGTCGGGGTACTTGTCGACGAGCGCCAGCGCCTGGTTGTAGCTCATCTCCGACTGGTCGTTGCCGTAGATGACATCCAGCAGTTCGAGCTTGCTGTACTTCGGATCCTTCAACGCTTCCTTCATGGAGGCGATCCAGGCGTTCTGGTTCGCCGCGTCGGGGGAAGCGGAGAGGACTGCGAACTTGCCGCCATCTTCGCCGAGGATGCTCAACGCCATGTCAGCCATCACCGTGCCGGTCTCGTTGAAGTCCACCTGGGCGATGAAGAGATCCTCGCCTTCCGCGGACGGGATCGGCGAGTCCCAAGTCACAACCTTCGCCCCGGCGTCCTTGGCACTCTTGACCGCCGGCACGATCTGGTCACCGGCGTTGTTGGAGAGCATGATCGCCTTCTGACCCTGCGTGGCGGCGTTGGTCACGATCTCGATCTGGCCAGCCACGCTGTTCTCCGGCGTCGGGCCGAGGAATTGCAGCTTGGCCGGGTTCTTGAGTTCCGCGGCCGCTTCCTGGGCGCCCTGGTTGGCCTGATCGAAGACCAGGATGCCCAGGAACTTTGGCAGCAGCGTCATCGGCACGTCCTGGCCCGGGGTCGCCTTCACCACCTCACCGGCGCCGGCGGCCGGCTGCGGGCCGGCTTCCTTGTCGACGTTGTCCTTGTTGTAGACGGTGAACGGCCCCATCTTGACGCGCAGGCCGTTGTCACGGGTCGGGTCTTTCTCGATGGTGTATTCGCCCATACGGCCGGCCTCGAACTTCTCGCCCGCTTCACCCTTGAGGGCGCCGGAGGCGAGAAGGTAGGACGCGTAGTAGGTGAGGTAGCCGAGATCGACGAAGCTCCAGAGGGCGAACTCGGGCGCGCAGCCGTTCTTGGTGTAGGAGACCATCTCGGCGGGCAGGCCCAGGCCGGAGACCTTGACCTTGTCGCAGAGTTGCTCGTCCTGCATGGCCTTGGCCGCCGCGGCGATGCCGACGGTGGTGGGGGCCATGATCAGTTCCATGTCGGGGTACTTATCGACGAGCGCCAGCGCCTGGTTGTAGCTCATCTCCGACTGGTCGTTGCCGTAGATGACATCCAGCAGTTCGAGCTTGCTGTACTTCGGATCCTTCAACGCTTCCTTCATGGAGGCGATCCAGGCGTTCTGGTTCGCCGCGTCGGGGGAAGCGGAGAGGACTGCGAACTTGCCGCCATCTTCGCCGAGGATGCTCAGCGCCATGTCGGCCATCACCGTGCCGGTCTCATTGAAGTCCACCTGGGCGATGAAGAGATCCTCGCCTTCCGCAGACGGAATCGGTGAGTCCCAGGTCACGACCTTCGCCCCGGCATCCTTGGCACTCTTGACCGCCGGCACAATCTGGTCGCCGGCGTTGTTGGAGAGCATGATCGCCTGCTGGCCCTGGGTGGCGGCGTTGGTCACGATCTCGATCTGACCGGCGACGCTGTTCTCCGGCGTCGGGCCGAGGAATTCGAGCGTCTCGGGGTTCTGAAGTTCTTTAGCCGCTTCTTGCGCACCCTGGTTAGCCTGATCGAAGACCAGGATGCCCAGGAACTTTGGCAGCAGCGTCATCTTGAAGGACTGGCCGGGCGTAGCCTTCACGACACCGCCCGCGGCAGGTTGGGCCTCCGGTGCCTGGGTGGGCGCGGGGGCAGCCGGCACTTCGGTCGGTTGCGGCGCGGGGGTTGCGGGCTTGGCGCAGGCGCTGAGCGCGACCGCCAGGACCAGCAAAACGACCAGGGCAAATCTTACTTTAGGCATGACTATCCTCCTATGGATGTGAACGTGTGGACGGGTTGACGAACCGTTGCGTTTGTCGAAGATTTACGTGCGTCGCGGCAATCACCTCCTTTCGAGCGGTATCTGCACTTGTTGGGTGAAGACCGCCGAGTCGGCGGGACTCGACGGTCTGGACGCGGGCCATCAGGCCGTCTCGCGCAGGTGGCTCATTCTTTGCCGGCTCACCCGGGTTCGAATCGTACCGGCCAGGTTCGGGATCAATACGGAAAGGATCAGCAGAATGCCGACCACGCCGGTCTGGATGTGTCCCGTCATATTGGCGAGCGACATCCCGTTGCGGAGATTCAAGATGATCAGAATGGAGAGCAGCACGCCGTAGAGCGACCCTGCGCCGCCGTTGATGCTCACGCCACCCAACAGCACCATCGTGATGATGTCGAGTTCAAACCCTTCGGCGGTGCTGCCGCGTACCGCGCCCAGCCGCGATGCGAACAGGACGCCGGCCAGTGCCGCAATCGTCCCCGATGCGATGAACAGGCTGGTTTTCACTTTGCGGACCTTGACGCCCGAATAGCGCGCCACGTTGCGATTGTTGCCGATGACGTAGACGTAGCGGCCGAAGCCAGAGAAGTGCAGGATGATCACCGCGATCACTGCCATTACAACGAAGAGGATCAGCGCCAGCGGGAACGGCCCAAGGACCGGCGCCTGGCCCAACTTGTTGAACCAGACCGGGAAGTTCGTGATCGAACGATCTTCCACCAATACCAGTGCGAGGCCGCGATACATAATCAACCCTGCGAGTGTGACGACCAGGGAGGGCATACCAACGATGGCAATCCAGAACGCGTTGAATGCGCCCGCTATGACGCCCATCAGTAGCCCGATGATGACGGCGATTTCCATCGGGACGCCTACCTCGAAGAGGCGGGCCAGCGCGACAGCGGCGAGGCCCATGACCGAAGCAACCGAGAGATCGATCTCGCCGTTAATGATGACGAAGGTCATGATCAGCGCGATGATGATCTTCTCAATGAACAACCCAAACAAGTTGCTCTGGTTCTTGATGCTGAGGTAAGCCGGCGCCTGCAGGCTGTTGATGATCACCACGACGATGAGCACCAGCAACAGCAACCCTTCCCACGATTTCAAGCGGGCCCAGATCGCAGCCAGGCGGCTCGGATGTTGCGGTTCACCCGTTTCAACGTTGCTCTGGCCGGGCGCAGGAGGCTGACCCTGTGAGGCTGGTGTTGGATTAGACGCCATGATCGGCCTCCTCGTTGGTTTCGACGGTAAGCTCGCTGCGCGCCCACATCCGGCGCACGCGGTTCATGATCACGAAATCGGCAGCGACGGCCAGCAGGATCAACAGACCTTGCAGGAACTGGATCCAGAAGGGGCTGATGAGCGGCCAGCGGATGAGGCTTTGCTCCAGCAGGCCGATCAGGATGGCGCCGAGGAAGGCTCCCATCGCGGTGCCGGTGCCGCCGAGGGTGCTGACGCCGCCCACGACGACCGCCGCCACTGATTGCATCTCGATGCCCTGGCCGGCGACCACCGTGATTGTGCCGAAGCGGGTCAGGTACATGAAGCCGGCCAGCCCACAGAGCATACCGCAGAGCACGAAGGAGAGGAAGACGATGCGCTGCGCCGGGAAACCCGCGACCTTGGCGGCATCCGGGTTGGAGCCGATGGCGTAGAGCCGCCGGCCAAAATGCAGATAAGTGAGCACTAACTGGAACAGGATCACGACGGCAATCGCGACCACCACGATCAAGCGGACGTCCAGACTGCCGATGCTGAAGACGTTCAACTGAGGCAGTTTCTGCATCCATTCTGGCATCGTGCTGGTAAGGACGGTCTTCGAACCCGAGAACTCAACCAGAAGCGAGCGGAAGAGGGCCAGGGTGCCCAGGGTGGTGATAATTGCCGGCACGCGGCCGTAAGCGACCAGCACCCCGTTGAGCGAACCCATCACCGCGCCCATTGCCATTGCCATCAGTACTACTGCGAGCGGTGGGATATCATTGTTCTTGGACAGGAGCGTGCCGACAAAGTAGGCTGTGACGCCCACCATAGAGCCGACGGACAGGTCGATGTTGCGGGCCAGCACGACGAGCGTCTGTCCCACCGCCACGACCGCGATGATCGCGACACTGGTGGAAACCCGGTTGAACGTGCGGCCGCTGAGGTAGCTATTGATCTGCGTGCCGAAGAACAGGATGAGTACGACGATTAACAGAACGATCACCAGCTCGCGAAGCTGCTCGGGGCGGAAGCGTCGCATGATAGCTTTCATTGTACAGTCTCCGCTGCTACGGGCATGTCATCTTCGCGCGAGCGGCCCATTGCAGCCGTCATGATGACTTCCTGAGTGGCCTCAGCCCGGCTGAAGATCCCCATCTGCCGGCCTTCGCGCATCACCAGGACTCGGTCGCTCATCGCCAAGACCTCGGGCAGGTCGGATGAGATCAATATGATGCCCAGCCCCTGTGCCGCGAGATCGCTGATCATGTGATGGACCTCGGCTTTGGTGCGGACATCGATGCCCCGAGTGGGCTCATCGAGGATCAGAAGTTTGGGATGGGCGTTCAACCACTTGCTCAGCACGACCTTTTGTTGGTTGCCGCCCGACAACTTACCGACCTGGACGTCCACGGATGGGGAGCGGATTGACAACTTCTTCCGGTAGTCTTCGGCGGTGGCCGCTTCAGCTTTGCGCTTCACAAGACCCAAGCCAGTCAGGTAGCGGCGCAGAGTGGGGAGCGAGACATTCGAGACCATGGACATGCTCATGGTGAGGCCAAGGTTCCGGCGATCCTCGGTGACGTAGGCGATGCCGATCTGCAACGCTTGCTCGGGCGACTTGATCTGTTGCGACCTGCCCTCGAAGATGATCTCACCGCTATCGGCCGGCTCGACTCCGAACAGCGCGAGTCCGACGTCGGTGCGCCGCGCGCCGATCAGCCCTGCAAAGCCCAGCACCTCGCCCTGGTAGACTTCAAAGGAGATGTCGTGGAAGGTGCTCTCCTTATCAAGCCCTCGCACCGACATCAGCAGTTCACCCCGCTCGATTACTGTCTTCGCAAAGAAATCCTCGACCTTGCGGCCCACCATGTCGCGAATCACACCTTCGCGCGTGACCTCGCTGCGTGGGGTCGATGAGATCCACGTGCCATCGCGGAGCACCGTGATGCGGTCAGCAATGCGAAAGACCTCTTCCATCCGGTGCCCGATGAACAGGATCGCCACCCCCTGGCTCCGCAAAGAGGACACCAGCTTGAACAACTGGGTGACTTCGTGCGCCGAGAGGGAGGCGGTCGGTTCGTCCATGATCAGCACACGCACCTTCAACGAAATCGCCCGGGCGATCTCGACCGCCTGCTGCGCTGCCAGGGTCAGGCCGCGGGCCGGCTCCCGGACATCAAGCTTGACCCCCAGTTGGGCCAGGATGGCATCCGCGTCGCGATACGCTTTACCCCAGTGTACGACCGCGCCGCGATCCTGATGGCTGATGAAGATGTTTTCAGCCACATTCAAATCGGGGAAGACCATCGGCTCCTGGTAGATGGCGGCGATGCCGTGCGCCTGCGCTTCCTGCGAGTTACGAATCTGGATCGGCTTGCCGTCCAGCAGGATTTCGCCCTGATCCGGCGGGTGGACACCCGTCATGATTTTGATCAGAGTCGATTTGCCAGCCCCGTTCTCGCCGATCAGGGCGTGGACTTCACCCGGATAAAGCGTGAGCGAGACATCTTCCAATGCCTGGGTGGCATCGAAGCGTTTGGAGATGCCGCGCATCTCCATCACCGGACTTTTTTCGGGCGGTGTGGCCATTCTTCACCTGCTAATGTGGGGATGATCTATCACGCCGAGACAAACGTGTGCTCGATATAAACGGCCGGCGGCACCGGCTCGCCGCGCAGGAGCTTCAACGCAAGGTCGATCAGGCGGGCGCCGTAGTTTTCCGGCGCGTAGCTGGTCGAGCCGACGAACGGGAAATCGGTGCGCTGCAGGGCGGCGCGGCCCAGACGGTCGGCGTTTTGCCCGACCGCAGCGACCCGGTCAAGGCTGCCCGCGGCCTCGAAGGCGGCGAGCGCGCCCAGCGCCACATCGTCGTTCGGCGCCAGCATGGCGATGCGGGCCGTTGCTGGCAGACTGGCCAGGTGCGCGCGCATCATCGCCTCGGCTTCGTGCATCAGGGTTGGGCATGGGAGTGTTACGACCTGGTCGTTTGGAATCGATCCCAGGACTGCTTCCAGGCCGTCGCGCCCCCCTTGCAGCCGCGCCGCGGGGGTGGAGCCGGCCCGGTCATCCACCAGGCCCAGCAAGAGATCAAAGTTTCCTTCCCAGTGCGCCTGGATCCAGCGGCCCAGCCCTTCGCCGGCCAGATAGCCCGCCCGGTAGTTATCCGCCCCGAAGAAGATCGCGCCCGGCAGCGGGATGTCCACGGCGATGACGGGGATTTCAGCCTTGCGGAAGCGGTCCATGATGATGTTGCCGGCCTCGGCGTCGATCTGGAACTCAATCACAAGGTCAACGCCCTGGGCGACAAACCAGTCCACGTTTTCCAACGCACGCCGGCGATCCAGGTCGTTATCGCGGATCAACAGTTCGATATTTTTCTGTGCGGCAGCCGCCTGCTCCAATCCGAGGCGCACCTGCAGGGCAAAAGGCATCCGCTCTGTCAGATTCGCAAACCCAATCCTGTAATGGCGGTCATCCTTATCGAACGGCGCAAAAGCGGAGGCGGCCCACTCGTCGCAGACTGTCAGCGGCACACCGGCGCGGCGTACCTGTTCGATCCAGGTCGGAGGAATCGAGCTGTCGGTGAAAATGTGCGCCACCTGATCCACTCGCGCGAAGGGCGCCAGCCCTCGCTTGCCGAACTTGCTCCCATCGATGAGTGCGATCACCGAGCCCGCGACCTCGACCATCCGCGCCTTGAGTTGCATGTCGAGGATGTCCGATTCGGTCAACCCGGTTTCGACGGTGCATCCGCTGCACGAGACAAAGGCCAGCTTGGTGCGCAGGTCTTTGAGCATCGGATCGCTCATGACGTCGGCGGAAGGCACGCCATCGGCGCGCAGCAAACCGCCGAGCAGCATCACCGTGTTTGAGGGGTTCTGGGCGAGCTTGCGACCCACCTCGATGCCGTTGGTGACAACGGTCAGGTTGCGCCGATTCTGCAGGAAATCAGCCAGGTAGAACGCGGTGCTGCTGGCGTCGAGCAGGATGGAGTCGCCATCTTCGACCAGATTTGATGCCCAGCGCGCGATCCGCTCTTTGGCTTCCTGGTTGATCTCGCAGCGCGTGAGAAAGGGCGGGCGAGTCAGGTTGTGTGCGCCACCGTTGTTCGTCTCCGGCAGCGCTGCGCCGCCGCGCACGCGGCGCAGCAGACCTTCGGCCGCCAGGGCATTGAAATCATTGCGGATGGTGTTGGGGCTGACGTGCAAGCGCGCGGCGACTTCGTCCACGTCCAGCGTACCGGACTCGCGAAGCAGAGAGAGGATGTTTTGCCGGCGCTTGTGAGTTTCCAACAGTGAAACCCCTGTCATTGAGCGGAGTTGAGATGCTTACGGGCTGATTGATGCTGAGGTCAATAGCATAGCAGCCTTGTAAATCCTTGTCAAATTCTGGAATTACTTGTGAGAGAGGGGAAATGCCTTGTGAATTGTTGGAGATAGCAGTTGTCGGGGTGGGTTTCTTCGCCAAGCGAGGGGTTTTCCAGCATAACGTCGCGGCGCCATGGGGCAGGCTTGCGCAACAACCACAGAAACCCACCCCTACTTCATGCGGTCCGGAAGGTCTCCCGCAGGTGGCGCAGAGACTCACGGAGCATCCCTTCCAGTTTGGTGTCGGAATAATCTCGCCCCAGCTTCGGCCCGGCGATCTCAAGATAGCCGACGACGTCGTTGACCGGCAGGCGGTCAGCGTTCGCCAACAGCAGATCGCGGAACGTCTCGACCTGGATGATCCCGCGCTGCCGCTCGGCCGCGGTAAAGCCGAAGGTGGCGTCGAAGCGCGCATCGGTGTTTTTCAGATGCACCGACCGCAGGTAGGGCAGGGTGGCGCGAAAGAGTGCGGCGTTGTCATAACCCAGAACGCCAGCCTCATCAAGGTAGCCGTGCGCGATGTCCACGCAATAGCCGGCGGGTGAGGTGCGTTCCGGGTTGGTCATGTGGTACTGCGCCAGCTCATCCCCCATCGCCATGATCTCCTCAGGCAGGGTGGGCGGCTCGGCCAGGCACGACATCGGTTCGATGAGCAGGGCCGACAGGCCGCGCTCGTGGGCGTAGCCCATGAGCTGCTTCATGGCAGCGTTGAAGCGTCGGATGCCGCTTGCCTTGCTTGCCATCTGGTCACGCAGCACTGCGCCTGCGCTGCCGCCGACCGCATCGGCCCCGAGCAGCGCACCGACCTCGATCATGCGCCGGAAGGCACGGAGCGATACTGCCTCCCAGTCCGGCTCGGAGCGAAACCAGCCGCCCAACTCGCGATGCGTGGTGAATACGCTGGAGATGCGGACGCCGTAGCGCTCCGCCTGCTGCCGGAGGGCGCTGAAGTACGTGTCCGGCAACTGATACAACTCAAAGAAGCTGCCCAATTGGGCGTGCTCGATGCCTTCTTCGGCCAGCAGGCGGAACAACCATTCGTAAGAGTACCGGTATTGAACCGCGTCGGTCTTGAGGCCGACGTGAAGGGTAAGGTTCGGCATGTGTGTCCTGCTCAAAATCAGAGGGGAAGTGCGTGATGGTTGATCCGGCGTAGGACCGAGCCTTGCCCACCACTCCTTTCCGGCGTTCGTTATTTTTTCTTGGACTTCTTCTTGGCTTTTTTGGCATCGGGCTTGACCGGCGCGGGGGACGCGTCCTTGTCCGGCGCATTTGCAGCCGCCTTGCCATCTCCGCACTCGCCGGCCAGTGTGTCTCGGCAGGCCAGCATCGCCTGTTTGCCTTTTTCATCGACCGTAGGGAACTGCGGATCCATCTCGATCAGCTTGTTGGCAATGATGCTCGCCACCGCGATGCGCGCAAACCACTTGGGATCAGCCGGCACGATGTACCACGGCGCCCAGGGCGTGCTGGTGTGTTGGAAGACGTCTTCATAGGCAGCGAGGTAGTCATCCCAGTACTTGCGTTCCTCGATGTCGCCCGCGTTGAACTTCCAATTTTTCTCCGGCGTATCGATGCGCGCCAACTGGCGGCGGCACTGCTCGTCCTTCGAGACGTTCAGGTAAATCTTGACGATATCGGTGCCGTTGTCGACCAGGTATTTTTCAAAATTGTTGATCTCCGCGAACCGCTGCTTCCACAAGCCCTCGCCCAGGGTGCGGGGCGGTAACCGCTGTCCTTTCAAGAACTGCGGGTGGACGCGTACGACCAGCACTTCCTCGTAGTGTGAGCGGTTGAAGATGCCGATGTTGCCGCGCGCGGGAGCGCCTTAACCGCACGCCAGAGATAATCGTGTTCCAGTTCGTCGGGCGTGGGCGCCTTGAAGCTGTACACCTGGCAGCCCTGTGGATTGACACCGCTCATGACATGCTCGATAGTGCTGTCCTTGCCCGCCGCGTCCAGCGCCTGGAGGACGACGAGCAGGCTGCGCGAATTCTCGGCGTACAGCCTTTCCTGGTAGTCGGCCAGGAACGCCACGCCTTCATCCAGGAAAGCTGTGGCGTTTTCGGGCTTCTCGTAACCGGCGGTGTCGCCGGGATCGAAGTCTTTCTTCAGGTCGATCTTGCTGCCAGGCGCGACTACACAGCGTTTGGCGTATTCTTTGATGTGCGAGGGGTCGATTTTCATGGTAGGGAAATCCTCCTGTTGCGTCCACAAGTCATAAATCGCTGGATCTCAGTCCGTATGAAAGACCTCTTTCAGTTCGACCATGCTTTCGTCGGCGTGCGCGCCGCTCAGATTCTCGAAGTAGGGCGCCATGAACTCCTGCCACCTGGCGTTGATCTCCTCCTTAGCCATCCCAGCGAGCGACGCCTCCAAGCTATCTGCCGCCTCGAAGTAGCCGAAGAGCAGGCCATCCTCGCGGGTAAAAATCGAGTAGTTGTGCCAGCCGGTGCGCCGCAGCGCCTCCAGCATCTCGGGCCACACGGCTGCGTGGTGCTGCGTATATTCTTCCAGTTTCTCCGGTTTGACTTTGAGCAGGAATCCGATGCGTTTCATGGTAGGCCTCCCTCTTTGCGGCGGCAGCATGGTGAGTTCCAGCGATGTCTGGCTGAGCGTCTGACTCCGGTGCATTATACTGCGACTCGTGCTCCATGAACCAATCGCACGACCGTCCTGCACCGTTGAACTGCACGGCTTCTTCCCGCCACCGAACGCGCGACGGAAGACGAAGGACGAAGGGCGAACACCATGAACTGACGCCTGACCCCTGACACAATCCGATACTTCGCCGCCTTTCGCTTTATCGGCAGCGAGGGTGTAATTACCGTAATGCTGGGAGCGATGTATAATTGCCCGGACGATCAGGACGAAGAAAGATGAAACGGCCGCGGTCGGCGATGCTGAGTAGAGCGCAAAAGTATCGGGGCACGGTCGTTGAGCGTGTCGAAGCGCCGCCCTTCGGCAAGCGTTCGACCGAGCGTTCGACGAGCGTTCGACTGAGCTCACGCCGAAGTCCCAGGGCGCGTGACTCACCGACGGTGTTGCGCTATACCCGGCGATGCTGAGCCATTTGCCGTCAGTTATGGTAAAATTCGTTAGCTGGCATCCGTCGCGGGACGGCGGGGACGCCTGTTGCAGACGGGCTACGTCGCCAGCAAGGCCGCGATCATCAGCCTGTCCCAATCGAGACCCTTCGACGAGCTCAGGATGTTCAATTGGGTTTTCGGATAGATTCATAGGTCACGGATCACGTGACACGCATCCCGTTGTCGGACTAAACATGACTCATAGGAGTTCACATCATGTCTACACTACCAGATCTTCCGGTGGAGGCCCAGATTGCGAATCTGGAGCGTGGTTGGACCGCCGCGTTTGCGCTCAAGGATATCGCGGCGATGCAGCGGTTCCTGGCGGACGGCTACGCGCTCATTATCGCCGTGGAAGGCGAGCGGCTCCAGGTCGTCCCGCGCAATGCCTGGTTTGACAGCCTGGAGGATTACCAGATCGATGAAGCGACTATCGACCAGATCTACGTCCGGGCCTACGGTGATGTCGCGGTGGCGGTCATGCTGTGGCGCCAGCGGGCATCACTGCACGGCGCGGATCGCAGCGCGCAATTTACCCTGACCGACATCTGGGTGAAGCAGGCGAACGGCTGGCGTCTGGCGGAGCGCCATTCGAGCCGCCCGGAGCATCCCGGCTCGGCCCGGCCACCGGCAACCCCGCTTGAATGCGAGTTGTGCGAATAGGTGACTGCCTTACCGGCGGAATCCTCAACGCTCACGTAGCGGAGTGATGAACGATAGCTAACGAGCAGTCGGCGTACGGAATGACCCATGACCGGTCATGGGTTACTCGTTTTTCGAGGCTTGAGGAGGTTTCCGGTATGTCTGCACTCGTCGAAATGGCGCTTGGCGGCGTCTTGCTCGTCCTGGGCCGCAAGCTGTTCTGGTTGTTCGTCGGCGCGGTGGGCTTCGCCTTCGGGGTGTATATCACGCGACTGTTGTTGCCCGGCCTGCCGGAGTGGGCGACTCTCGCCGCCGGCCTCCTGCTGGCCTTGATCGGTGTCGGGCTGGCGCTGACACTGCAGAAGCTGGCCATCGGCCTCGCCGGTTTTATCGTGGGCGGCTGGGTGGCAACCTGGCTGCTCAGCCTCACGGCGATCGACGCAGGGGGATTCCAGTGGCTCGTGTTCATCGCCGGCGGCATCCTGGGCGCGATCCTGCTGGCCACGCTATTCGAGTGGGGCCTGATCTTGCTGTCGGCGCTTGTCGGGGCCTACCTGTTTCTGCTGGGTCTACAACAAGCGCTCGCACTTTCTGAAACGCTCGCGCCTATCATCTTCCTGGTGCTTTTTGGCCTCGGAGTGTTGATCCAGGCACGGATGCTCCGTCGGTCCTGAAGCTCGCATGAACGCTCACGCTGAAGCCGGTGCTTTGATGCCTCGAAAAGAATAGCGGCCCAGGTATCAGCACCCGAGCCGCTACGCTGTCTCATATCCTTGCAAGAAGATCGCCCCGTGAGCGAATCGGATTCACCTCTCGCAGCCTCGCAAGTCCGGCCGCGCCCGGCGGCACGCGGTAGCCGACCGTCGTGTAGAAGTCGTTGCGCTCCCGCCGCGTCGGCAGATGCGTTTGCGCCCACTCGCTCTGATAGCCCAGCCCCAGCGCCCGCTGCATGACCGTGTGGCCGTAGATGAAGTGTGCGCCGTCCAGGAACGCCTGCTTCACCGGCGCCATCTCGGGCACATCGAAATCATCCACCAGCTTGTTGCCCGGCGCGTTCATCTCGGTGCCGACGTTCAGCGGCAGGTCGCGCGCGGCTGCGATGCGGACGATCTCGTGGAGCTTGGCGACCTTGAGCTGCCGCGTTTCGGGATCGGCGATGTTCCAGTTGCGGTCGGGGATGATGTTCATCGCGACGGCGCCCTGGCCGATCAGCAGGTCGAGCAGCTCATCGATGGCCTGTTCACCCGCAGTAGTGCCGTCCAGCCACGTGACGCACGGCAGCGCGCCGCAGGCAGTGATCATGGCGTGGAACTCCTCGACGGTCGGGAAGGCCTCCGGGCTGGGCTGGACATAACCTACGCCGCCCCGCTTCATCAGCTTGCCGCGCACCAGGTTCGAGAACCTGGCGTAATCGCCGATGATCGCCGTGATTTGGTCGGTCGAGGCACCCAGCTTCTCTGCCCAGAACGCCACCTTCTGACCTTCGGCATCACCGAACTGCTCGGTCTGCCGCGCGGATGTACGCGAGCAGCATGTGCCGCTCGGTGGCGTTGCCCGCGGGGGTCAGCGGCAGGACGTTCGCGTTCGTAGTCGATGACAACCGGTGCCAGGTGGGCGTTCACCCTGGCGATCATCTCGCGGTTGCGCCGGTCGGCGCGGGCGCGCATGGATGCCAGCGTCGGCGCGGCCGTCGGGCGGCACGGTCCCTGATGTGAAGCCGATCCCCATGTGGTAATAGACGCCCGGCTCGCCCGGCGAATTGATCTCGCGCGTGGCAAACTCCGGGATGAAGACGCGCGTCTCGATGCCAGCGCTGCCGCGCACACCGGCGAGGTCGCAGGCGGCCAGGAACTCGTCCACGGCATCCAGCACGTCGAAGTCCACGATGCCGACCGCTGCGAAGCCCCGCTTCTTCGCCAGCCAGGCCAGCGAGGTCGGGGAGTGGCCGTAGGCATTGAACGAGAAGAAGGTGTGGCAGTGTAGATTGACCACGTCCTTCACCGGCTCGCACGGCGCCTCGCCGTGTTCGGCCAGCGCGACCAATTCTGCCAGTGCGTTGGTGCGGGTGGTCAGGTCGAAGTCATTGAGTTGGTGTTCCAGGGTGGTGATGGTATTGATGGTAAACCTCGCTAATCTGGCCAGGCCGATGCCCAGTCTTCACCACAAAGGCTCAAAGCCACCAAGTCCACAAAGAGGATTTATGTTCGTGTCCCTTTGTGTCTTGGTGGCTTGGTGGTGAGATCTTTGCGTTATATGCCGGAATCCTATCCGTGCTGAGCAGGGTGATTCAGCATCAAAGCAACTTTACAAATCGACCGTACGCCTCATCCCACGCCGCCGTGTCGCGCGGCTCGAACCGCTCAGTGCTGAACGAACGCCGGATGACCGCCCGGCCCTCGGCCAGCGAGCTGATCGCGCCGGTGGCCAGCATCTGCATCAGGATGTTGCCCGCGGCTGTGGCTTCGATGGGACCCGCCACCACCGGCCGGCCGATGGCATTCGCCGCAAGCTGGCTCAGCAGCCGGTTTTGCGTCCCACCGCCCATGATGTGCAACACGGCGATGCGTCGGCCAACGAGCTCGTCCAACATTTCCAGCGTCCGGCGGTATTTCAGCGCCAGGCTCTCGAACACGACGCGGGCCACTGTCCCCTTGTCTGCCGGTACGGGTTGGCCCGTGCGGACGCAATAGGCGCGAATCCGGGCCGGCATGTCACCCGGTGGAATGAAGTCGGCAGCGTCAACATCGATGAAGGCGGTAAACGTCGGCGCGGCTGCGGCCAGCGCGACGATGTCATCCCAGGAGATAGCGCCCTCCGGCAGCCAGGCCCGGCGACATTCCTGGATGACCCACAACCCTGTGACGTTCTTCAGCAGGCGGATCGTATCGCAGACACCGCCTTCGTTAGTGACGTTGAGGGCCAGCGCCTTTTCGTTCACTACCGGGTGCGGGCTTTCCACGCCCATCAACGACCAGGTGCCGGAGCTGATATACGCGTAGTCCTGGTTTTCGGCCGGGACCGCGGCTACGGCGGATGCGGTATCGTGGCTGCCCGGTGCGACGACCTGGATGCCCTGCGCGGCCGTCTCTTCGATCACCGCGGGCAGCAGGCCGCCCAGCACCGTGCCCGCCTCGATGATGGGCGGCAGGTAGTGCGTCGGGATGCCGAGCCGGCCGAGCAGGCCGGTGGCCCACGCCGGGCGGAACGGATCGAGCATCTGGCTGGTGCTGGCGATGGTGCGCTCGCTGACCTTCTGCCCGGTCAGCCAGAAGTTGAGCAGGTCGGGTATCATCAGCAGGGTGCGCGTGCGCGCCAGCACCTCGGGATCTTCGACCTGCTGCGCCAGGAGCTGGATGAGGGTGTTGAGCTGCATGAACTGGATGCCGGTCGCGGCGAAGATCTCGGCGCGCGGCACGCGGCGGAACGCCTCGGCCAGCATGGTGTCGTTGCGGCGGTCGCGGTAGTGATACGGCAACCCGACCAGCCGGTCGTTGCGGTCGAGCAGTCCATAGTCCACGCCCCAGGTGTCGATCCCCAGGCTGACCAGCCCTGCGGCGTCCGACGGACCGCAGCCCGCCACGCCTTTCTTCAGCCCTTCTTGGATTTCCGCAAAGAGCCGCGGGACATCCCAATGCAGGCTATCCCCGCGGGCGCTGGGAAGGTGTACCGGCCCGTTGGCGAAGCGATGGACCTCTTCCAGCGCCAGCCGCTCGCCATCGAACCGGCCGATGATCGCCCGCCCGCCCGACGCGCCGAGGTCGAGGGCGAGGTAGTTGTGGGTGTGGGTCATAGATACCTCTGGAGGGAAACAAGAGGACAGGGAAACAAGGAAACAAGGAAACAAGGAAACAAGCAGACAAGGAAACAAGTAGACAAGTAGACAAGGTTACTCTTCGCGTTTCCTTGTCTACCTGCCCACTTGTCTACCTGCCCACTTGTCTACCTGTCTACTTATCTACCTGTCTACTTGTCTACTCGTCTACTTGTCTACTCGTCTACCTGTCTACTCGTCACTTTTTCCCCAACATCAACTTCGCGTTCGTCTCGCCGCCGTTCGCCAGGTAGAGCAGCGGGGTCGGCCGATCCACGCCTTCGATGAACTTGGGCCGCGCGGCCCAGTCGCAGGCGGAGAGGACGTTGTTCAGGTCCATCCAGTATTCCAGCCGCGCCGGGCTGAGGCCCTGGATCATGTGGAAATGGTTGGCGGGCGGATAGTGTTTGTACTCGTACATCGTGGCGTATTTCGGCACGACGAAAGTGTGCGGCCATTCGGCGGTCGTGGTCTGGCAGAGGGCGGCGGCCATCGGTTCGGGTATTTCGGCGGTGGCCGCCTCGTCCCAGCTCAGGCTGAACATGCCGGAGAGGCTGCTGTACATCAGGCGGCCGGCGATGCCTTCGAGGCCGCCGGGCGAGACGTAATGCACCGAGTTGCCCATGCCGGGGAAGTAGCCGGGATCGGCCAGCGGCATGCTGATTTTGGCCATGATTTCGTCCACGCTGGCGCCGGGCCTGGCCGCCCAGTCGAACGAGGCGCTGCCGGAGTTGTCGCCGTCCACCAGCCCCTTGAAGGCCCATAGATTCTCATCGGTTGACTTCAGGCCGACTTTTTGCGCCAGGGACTCAAGCCCAGCCGAGGGCAGCTTGAAGCCGATCCGCTTCGCCAGCGCCTCCAACTCCCACGGCTCCCACACCTTGCGGAAGTCCATGAAGAGGGGCGGGTTGCCGCCGGTCAGGGACGAGAAGAAGATCATCGTCAACAGCGCCTGCACATCCGCCTCGGTGGCGAACGGCAGCGGCATCTTCGGCCCGTTGTGATCGAACGACGAGTTGAAGAACGACTCCATCGCGTCGGCCACCGGGAGCGGGATGCCGCGCTTGTCGGAGCCCCATTCGAGCTGGCTCATGAACCCGCCGCCGACGGCATCCAGATCCTTGAGCAGATCGCGCGCGATCAGGTAGAGCGCCAGGCTTTGATCGAAGCGCTCGGAGTCTACGGCGTCGCGCAGCTCGATCCTTTTGCCCAGGTGGCCGTCCACGAACGCCCGCAGCGCCTTGAGTTCCTCCGCTTTGTACGCCTTCTTGTTCAGCATATCGGCGAGGAGCTTCATATCCAGCCGGGTGATCTCGATGCCGAACTGTTTGCGGGTCGGGATGATGTGCGCCAGCGCGGTCTCCATACCCATCGAGTCGTGGCCGAAGACGACGACGCGGCGGCCCTTGAGCGCCTGCGTGGTGATGGCGGCGGCGGCCCAATCCACGAGCGCGCTGGCCGTCCCTTCGGTCATCACTGGATTCAGGCCCGTGTCGGGCCAGGTGCCGACATTGAGATGGGTCAGCCGGCCGTACTGTGCGATCGCGCCGTTGACCGCGTGCGCAAAGACGACGCCCGGCTTTGGGCCGCTGTTGCCGCAGGTGAAGTTGATCGGCGTGTCGGCGGGGAACTGCGCCAGCAGCGAGATCACGCTGAGCTGCGGGAACGCCCAGGTATCGGGCGCACAGACCAGCACCTTGACGCCCGCGTCCTGGAACTGCTTGGCGACCAGGTCGGCCTGCGCCTCACCGTCCACCAGGATCGGCGCCCACACCACCTTGGCCGGCGAGCCATCGGGCAGCTTGACCCGTTCTGCGAGCACATCAGCCACCATCTTGCAGATGTTGACGCAGCGCTGCCGGCTCTCCGCGTCGATGCGCGGGTCGCCTGCGACAAACACGCCGATCGCCGGGGTGTTGCGTTCGTATTTGGCGTTATCCGAGAGTGCGATTGCTTTGGACATATGTGAACCTCCGTTTGGTGAGTAGATGAGGAAAGACTGGAAACATGGAAACAAGGAACCAGAAGCAAGGAAACAGGCTTTTGTCAACACTTGTCTACTCGTCTACTCGTCGACTGGTTTCCTTGTCTACTTGCCTACTTGCCTACTTCTGTCTCACCCCTTCGTTGCCCCCGATGTCAGCCCTTCCATCAACTGGCGTTGGATGATGGCGACGAAAATGACGGCCGGGATCAGCATCAGCACGGCCATGGCGGTCATGCCGCGCCAGTCGGAGACGAATTGGCCGGTGAACTCGAACAGCGCGGGCGGGAAGGTCCGGCTCTTCGGGGTGCGGGTGATGACGCTGGCCAGGGCGAACTCATTCCAGCACGTCAGGAAGGCGAAGATCGACGCGGCCGCGGCGCCCGGCAGCGCCAGTGGCAATGCCACGCGCCAGAAGGCGCCCCAATACGAGCAGCCGTCGATGCGGGCGGCATCGTCCAGCTCCTCCGGGATGGCGCGGAAGAACCCGTCCATCAACCAGGCCGTGAACGGGATATTAAGCGCGGTGTAGATGAAGATCATGCCTTGAATGGTATCGGATAGGCCCGCCCTGGCAAAGATTACGAACAGGGGCAAGCTGAGCGCAATGCCGGGGATCGCGTGGCCGAGCATGAAGGCCAGGAAGATGGCATTCTTGCCCCGGAAGCTGAAGCGTGAGAACGCATACCCCGCCAGGGTGCCGACCGCGACGGAAATGGTGGTGGCGATCAGCGCGATGACGATCGAGTTTTGCGCGTACTTCATCACCGGGATCGAACCACCCAGGCCGAAGGCTCCCTCCGGGGTCGGCATGCCGAACAGGATCTTGTAGGAATCAAGCGTCAGGCTGCGCGGGATCCAGACCGGCGGCAGCGCATCGATTTCAATGCGCGCGCGTACCGAAGTCAGGATGATCCAGAGGGCCGGCAGAAACCAGATGAGCACGATCGCCCAGAGCGCCGCGTTACGCAGCCTGTCGCTGTTCCGGGTCCGCCGCCGGCTTCTCGGTTGAGATCGGGTCATGCTTGCCATTATGCCGCACCTCCGGCCCACCGGCTCTTGATGAGATTTCGGAACAGATACCAGGTGAACGCAAAACTCAGCAACACCGTGATATACGACATCGCGGTGGCGAGGGCGAACTCGTGCTGGCCGAACGCCAACCGGTTGACGTAAGTCCAGATCAGCTCCGTGCGGTTGGCCGGCCCGCCGCCGGTCATGATCTGCACGACATCGTAGGCGTGGGCGAGATCAAGGGAGCGGATGGCCATCGCCGTATAGATGAAGGGCATGATCATCGGGATGGTCAACATGCGGAACTTGTCCCAACCCGAGGCGCCGTCCACCTCGGCGGCCTCGAACGGTTCCGTCGGCAGCGAAAGGATGCCGGCCTCCAGGATGATGACCATGAACGGCGTGCCCATCCAGATCTCGGCGATCAGGATCGAGATGAAGCCCAGCGGTTTATCCACCAACCACGCGATAAGATGGGGCTCGCCGGTGATGCTGAAGAGGATATTGTTGACCAGCCCGATCTGGGCGTTGAAGAACCACTTGAACTGAAAACCGACCAGGATGGGGGCGAACATCATGGGCATCATCATAATCGTGCGGAGCGCGCCCTGGCCGCGGATCACCTTGGCCATGAGCTGCGCAATGCCGAGTCCCAGGAGGAATTCGATGTTCACCGCCAGCGTCATGAACAGAATGGTGCGTCCGAACGACGCCCAAAACAACGGGTCGTCCGTCAGCAGATGGACATAGTTTTGGAAGCCAATCAGCTCGTGGGTCTTGGAGGACAGGCTGTAGTCCGTCAGGCTCAGGTAAAACGAGTAGACCATCGGAATCCCGATCACGAAAAGCATGATCAGGATCGCTGGCAGAAGCAGGAGGAACGGCAGTTTTTTCTCGCCGAATTGGAAGGGCTTTCGCCGCTGTCCGGCGGGTTTCTGGGCGATGGCAGATGTCGTCATAGATCCACTTTCCCTGGCAGGGTGCGCCTCTTCGGCCATATGTTGCCTGGCCGAAGAGGCGCACAGACACTCGGGTGTGAGAGCGGCAGCGCGGCTCCCACACCACGATCCGGTTACATCACGCGGTAGTAGCCGGCTTTCTTCATCATGTCGTAGACCTGCTGCGCCGCATCGTCCAGGCCCTTCTTGGCCTCAACGTCGCCGAGGATGATCTTCTGCACGGTGGGGTACAGGATGTTCGACATCGGCAGCCACTCCGCGATCAGGGGCGGAGTCCTGAAGTCTTCCTTCGCCTGCAGGAGCGCCAGTTCGAGGCGCTTCTTGGCGAGCGGGTCGGTCGAAGTTTCGGCCTCCTTGATCATCTTGTCCCACACGCTCTGGCGCGAGACCAGGATGCCCATCTTACCTTCCAGCTCATTGCCCTCGACACTGGTCAGGTGCTTGATCAGATCGGCCGCCATGGCTTTTTCCTTGGAAACCTTGGTGATGGAGAAGCCGTGATGGCCGGCCCAGCCGCCATTGATGCCGCCATCGCCCTTGGGCTGGCGGGCGATGTCGAACTTGCCGGCGACCTTGCTGCTGGCGGGGTCCTGGAAGTAGCCGTACCAGCCGTGCCACTCGGTGTACAGGCCGATGAGGCCGCTGGCAAACTGCTTGGCCACGTCTTCCCAGAGGAAGTTGGTCATGTCGGGCGGCATCGCCTTGGCCTTATACAGGTCGGCGAACATGGTGGCAGCCTTGACGCCAGGCGCCTCATTGAAGATAGGTTCCCACTTGTCGTTGAACAGGTCGCCGCCCTCCGAGGTCAGCACTTCGTAGAAGCGGCCGCTCAGCGCCTCTTCCTTGCCGGCGAACTCGGTGCCGAAGACGCCCGGGTTGGCCTTGGTGGTGTCGAGTGCCTGCTGCTTGAACTCATCCCAGGTCTCCGGCGCCTTCGCAATGTCCAGGTCGGTCCGATAGTGCATGCAGGAGATATCGAAGTGGCGCGGCATGACCCAGATATGGCCATCGCGCTTCGTTGCATCCACCAGGCGGGGGATGAAGTCCTTCAGGTCTTCCGGCGCTGAAGTGGTTGTCGATCGGCTCCAGGCCGTCGAGTTTGACGTATTGCGAGAAGAAGCTGGAGTGATCCCAGCACACATCGTAGTCCACCGTGCCGGCGGACATGTCCTGCACCAGGCGCTTGTCGGTCTCGAAACCGTTGCCCTTGAAGACGAACTCGACCTTAGCGCCAGTCTTCTCCTCCCACGCGGGAATCAGCTTGTACAGCTCTTCGTAGTTGCCGCCGCTGATGGCGTGCATCTTCAGCGTCTTGCCGTCGAACGGCTTGCCGACGACGGGGGCTGCGGTCGGGGCTGCGGCTGGCGCCTCGGTCGGCGCGGCTGCTGCGGCGGGGGCCGCGGTGGGCGCGGGGGCCGGGGCTGGCGCTGCGCAGGCGGCGACTGCGGCCGCGCCGCCGACCAGGCCGGCTGCGCGCAGGAAGTTGCGGCGGGTGATCTTCTTTTCTTCAGTCATGGGTGCTACTCCTCCAGAAATGAATGTGAAATGGTTGGTTGAACGCTGGCTATCCACTTGGGCAATCGTGCAGGGTCATCACCTCCTTCTCGTTGAGCGTGCTGCGTGATACGTGATGCGTGACCTGCATCGGAAGACTCCATTGCTCGCGGAGACCACCGGATCACGGGCACACTAATCACGGGTCACGCCTCGTTATACTCCGCAATCGCCTCATACATCGCCACGATATTCTCCGGCGGCACGTCGGGCAGGATGTTGTGGACGGTGTTGAACACAAAGCCGCCGCCGGGAGCGAAGATGTCGAGTAATCTTTTGACATGATCCTTCACCTCGGCCGGGCTGGCGTGGTTGAGAACGTGCCGCGTGTCCGCCCCGCCGCCCCAGAAGGTGATGTCGCTGCCGAACTCACGCTTGAGGCGCTCCGGCTCCATACCGCGTGAGGTGATCTGTACCGGGTTGATGACATCGTAGCCCGCCTCGATCAGGTCGGGCAGCAGCTTGTAGATCGAGCCGCACGAGTGCAGGAACGTCTTCATGCTGCTGTGGGTGTGGACATAATCGCACAGGATGGTGTGGCGCGGCTTGAAGAGCTTGCGATACGTCGCCGGCGCCATGAACGGTCCCTGGTCGGTGCCCAGATCGTCGCCGAAGCGCAGGATGTCAACCACGTCGCCCACCGTCGCGCAGACCTTCTCCAGCGTCGCCAGGTGCTGCTCCATCAGCGCGTCGAGCAGGCGCTCCACCTCAGCCTGGTCCGAGGCGAGGTCCATCAGGAAGTTGTCGATGCGGCGCAGGAACGTGCCCCACTCGAACAGGTTGCACCCCGCGACGATCATGATCGCCCGGTCGCTGCTCTCCCGCAGCGCGAGCGCGTTCGCCCGCAGCCGCGCCCAGAAATCGGGTTGCCCCGCGCTGTCCCACGGGCTGTGCACCAGCGCCGACCAGTGGATCTTACCCATCGCGGCCGGCAGATCACGATAGTCGGCCGGGTAGCCGTCCACGAAGGGGAAGCATGTCCCGTCGAAGAAGGTCGCGCCGGTCGGCATCGTGGCCACGCGCGTGCCGTCGGCGCTGAAGGCGTCCCAGCTTCCATCCTTCCGCGGCACAGGGCGAAACCAGGCCGGGAACTGCACGGTGATGACCTTCTCGTCGGTGGCCGGGCCGGGCGGCAGCGCGATGTCGTACCAGTCCTCATCGCGCGTGTTGAAGGTCCGGCCCACGTCGACCGCGTCGATCCCGAAGCGATCCAGGATGAAATCCTCCGGCTGGGCGAGCTGCTGCACCACGTCGTAAACCCGAACGTGACCCTCGGTGATCCCCAGGTGTTTTTTTAGATTGTAATAGGCGATCGTCGAGATGCCCGAGCTCGGCGTGGCGCCCAGGTCAACCGGCACGCGGTCGGGTTCGCGATGGTTGATGGCGGCGAGCACTCGCTCGCGAGAAGTCATGGCGGGAGATGTCATGTTCTCGCCTCACTGAACAAAAATAGCTCGATATTGTGCGCTTCACAGTTCAATTCTTGCGCCCACTCGTGCATGACCTGAATGTAGCGAGTGTAGCCTCGCGGATCCCATCGCGAGGTAAGGGCGAAGTCAGAGTGGTCTACATCCGCAAGAGACATCAGTGACTTCCTCACGACTGCGTCAAGGATCAGGGGATACCGGCGTGAGCCAGGCCCGAATCCAGAGAAATAGAAAAACTTGGTAAAGAACGAAGGGCCACACCAATCCAGGCGAAATCCGCTGTAGGCATCTTCGATTCTGTTCTCCGCGATCAGGTCAAATGTTTTTTTCAACATGTTGCCGGAATCAGGCGTGAAGAGCATTCGACGTGTTCGCCAAGGACCGTAGCCTACAGTACCGTAGCCCCACAGCATTGCGCCCAGGAAAACCCTGCGGATATCCCTCAAGGCTCCCTGACTGCCGGGCCTTCTCGGCAAATCGAAATAGGTCACAACGCGAAATCTGACATGGACAGGTAAGCGCCAAGAATTCGAGATCTTGATCCAGCCCAAGGTGACGCTGCCACGTCCCGACGTAGTAGGACACAGGTTTTTGTGTCTCAGGCTTGCAAGACTCGATATCGGTTTTCGCTCGTCTGAGCTTTTCTGGCAGCATTCTGCGCGCTCCGTGCTAGAACAGCCCATTGACAGTCACATCTTGTGGGGTCGGTCGCCGCGGACGGGTCAACGCGGTCAGCTTGTCAGCCCACGCATCCACCATGGTGTCGAACATCTGCACGCCGGCCTCTCGGGTCGCCTTGTGCGCCTTGGAACTGGCGGTGTTGGTGTACCAGGGCGTCGCCATGCTGGTGGGCACCATTCTGGCAAGCGGCAACTGGTCCCGTTCGACCGATTCGGGTCGCACCGCCAACATCAGAGCGGTCTCGTAGAAACCGGCGTGGTCGGCCATCACGATGCCGGCGCGCTCGGCCGCCTTCGGCAGCACCGACGGCCAGACCTGGATGCGCTCGAAGACGTTGTCATCGATCGGAAGCGGCGCCTTGCCCCACCAAGCGTGCCCGCGCTCGGCGTGCGTCCTCTCGAACGTCACCTCGGCCGCGGCCTGGCGGATCGCCAGCGCTTCCGGCCCGTCGAGCTGCTGGTGGTGCTGGCAGATGATGATCCACTTGAAGCCGATGTCCCAGAAGCTGGCGAGCACATCCTTCACGTGCCGCCCAAATCGCTCGGTCGAGACGTCCACCGTGCCCCCCTCCGGCCCGGTGACCGCGTAGCCCGTCGGTCCATACGAGAACGACGGCGCGACCACGGCGTTCATGCGACCCGCGACACGTTGGCACAGCTCCTCGACGATCAGCGTATCCACACCCAACGGTAGATGCGGCCCATGATACTCGATACAGCCCGCTGGCACAAGCAACGGCCAGCCGGCGTCGAGGGCGGTTTTGAGTTGGTGGGGGAGGAGATGTTGTAAGTTCATTGGCGCCTGGTAGATTGGTAAATTGGTAAATTGGGCGTTAGTAGATTGGTGGATTGGTGGATTGGTTCGCGCATTTCTTGTACCACGTCACCAATGTACCAATCTACTCTTGTACCAATTTACCCGATGTCCGGCAAATCCCACTCCCCCAACTGCAACGGATACTTCCCATACTCGCGCACCAGGTTCACCACGAACTCGTAGCGCTCGGCTGAGACGTTGCTGGGGACGGAATGGTCGGATTGCACGATGTAGCCGCCGCCTTTGGCCGCGTTGAGTTTGGTGAGCACCATCGTCTTCAGTTCGTCCATGGTGCCGGTGGCCCAGGTCAGCGCGTCCAGGTTGCCGCAGAAGGCCATGCGGTGGCCGTACTTGCGCCGCAGCTCGATCACATCCATGCCGGCCTTGGCCTCGAGCGGGTTGTACGCATCCACGCCGACCTCGATGAAGTCCTCGAACACACGGTTGACATTGCCGCAGCCGTGGTAGATCACCGGCAGGCCGTGCGCGTGCGCCTCATCGACCAGCGCCTTGACGCCAGGCTTGTACCACTTGCGCCAGAACTTGGGCGAGAAGAAGAGGTCCTTCTTGTACGCGATGTCGCCCCAGATCACGATGCCGTCCAGCAGGCCGTCCGCCGCCTTGATCTGCGCCTTGAGGATCTCCAGGGCGAAGGCGTTGGCGCGCTCGATGAAGTGGCCGATCTGGTCCGGGTAGAGACCCACCCACATGAAGAGGTTCTCCGGCCCGATGATGCGTTGCAAATATTCGTTCGCCTCGCACACGCTGCCGTAAACGGGGAAGTTGGGGTGCAAATCCTTGATCGTCTCGATCCAGGCCGGCGAGTTGCGGGCGAAACCGTCGCCGACCCCCGCGATCTGGTTGTCGCCGGCGCTGAAGTAGCGGCGGTCATCCCAGGCGTCCTCGAACTTGTAGGCCTCGACCTTTTCGATGGTATCGGTATCGAACCCCAGCCATTCGGGCATCGGATCGGCGAACTTCTTGCGGATGATCGCCTCGAAGCCGGTGCGGACGACCACAGCCTCGTCATCCTCACTAAGGACCTCGAACGGCTTGATGTGCGGGTCCATGTTGGGGATGGTGACGATCCAGTCCAGGTCGTAGTATTTGTAGATGTCGGTATCGGCCGGCAGGCCCTTTTCGTTGCGCCAGCGTTCCAGAAAGCTGCCCCAGAAGAAATCGGTGATCGGGACGCGATCGGCTTCCTCGTGGCGCAGGGTTTTGTTCATGCGGTCGAGCTTGGCGAGACAGTTGGGTGTACGGTTCATGTGATGCTCCTCCGGTCGGGTGACGTGCCGTAGCTAAGTGCTACGTGATCTGTGCCTTGACGAAGGGCGTTGCGCCTTGGCACTCGTTTCCCTGTTAATCACGTATCCACGACACGTTTCCCGTAGCCGTCAATCGTAATGAAAAACCTCTTCCATCGTCGCCCACCACTCCCCTTCGGCGCGGGTCGGGATCGGCGCCTGGCACGGCATTTGCAAATCCCACCACCGCTGCGTCTCGGGGTCGGCGCCCATCTTCGCCATATCCGCGGCGTAGTCTTCACCGACGTACTCGAAATAGGCGAAGAGCAGGTGGTCCTTCTCGAAGATCGAGTAGTTGCGGATGTTGCAATCCGTGATCATGGCCAGAACCGTCGGCCAGACCGCCGCATGATAGCGCTTGTATTCTTCCAGCTTCTCCGGCTTGACGCCGATCAGTTGACCGAAACGTTGCATGGGTGCCTCCTCGTGATGCGTGCTATGGGTTGCTTTGCGCTGTGCCGTTACTATCGTGCAGCGTGATGCGTGCTTGATTCGCATGTTCTGTCCTTCGTGTTGTGGGTTCGCTTTCTGTGAATGGAAAGACCATCCACGGACGCGAATTCACGTAACACGAATCACGCACCACGTCGTCACCGATACCAACCCCACTCCTTGATCGTCTCATACATGACAATCACATTCTCCACCGGCGTCTCAGGCAGCAGGTAATCATGGCTGGGCGAGGCGATGAAGCCGCCGCCAGGCATCATGATCTCCAGCGTCCTGCGTGTCAGCTCCCGTGCCTGCTCCCGCGTGCCCTCGATGAGCGTTTGCGTGTCGACGCCGCCCATGAAAGTGAACTGCCCGCCGAAATCGCGCTTCAAGCCGGCGAGCTCCATGCCGTAGCAGAGCGGCTGCACCGACTGCATCCCGTCCAGCCCGATCGCGATCAGGTCGGGCAACAGCGCCCGGATGCTGCCATCGCAGTGCAGGATGACGTGCTTGCCGAACGCATGCCCCAGATCGACGAACCGCTTCAGGTGCGGCAGGATGAAGCGGCGGAATGCCTTCGGGCCGAGCATAGGGCCAGCCTGCGCGCCGAAATCGTTGCCGATGAAGAAGATGTCAATGGCGTCGCCACTAGCCTTGAAGGTGCGCCGGCTGACGCCCAGGTAGTAATCCGCCGTGTGCTGCATGACCGCGTCGACGATCTCGGGATTGTCGATCATCTGGTAGATCAACCCATCGAAGCCCAGCAGGTCGATGGCGTCGTGCCAGAACGGCGACCATTCGCCGCCCAGGATCGCGTACTGGCGGTCGTATTTCAGCGCGTCTGCCCGGATGTGGCTGACGTCCATCCACTCGGGATCGGGCCAGGGATAGGCGTGAATTTCAGCCGCGCTCTTCGCGTCTCGCAATGGTTCATCGAGCGGCATCCCATAGCCATACCCGTGCCGCTCGATCCCGAAGGGCGTGCGGTAGGTGGCGTCGGGATGGCTCAAGTTGGCGGTGGGATGCATGCTCTCCGGCCCGGCGTAACTCGAATGGACGCGGCGGAAATCATCGCCCAGGTGCGCCATCAGACTCTCGTCGTCCGGCAGCCCCAGATACTCGCACGCCAGCGCCTTCCACTCCGGCGACGCGCCCAGCCAGCACGGCACGTGGTCGGGCTCGCGGTGGGCGAGGGCAGTCAAAACACGCTCCCTGGAAGTCATCTGCTTTGACATGGCGTCGCATCTCCCTTGTCTACCTGTCTACCTGTCTACCTGTCTACCAACCTACCAATCTACCAACCTACCAATCTACCAACCTACCAATCTACCCCACCCCCAACTCCCCATACCGCCCATACTTATGCACCGCCCGGATCATCGCCACAAAATTCTCCGGCGGGATGCCGTCCATGATGCTGGTGGATGAGCCGCAGACCCAGCCGCCGCCCGGCCCCAGCTTCTCACAGTATTCTTTGACCTTCGCCTCGATCTCATCCTTCGTGCCGTAGGCCAGCAGCGGTGTGTGGACGTTGCCGATCAGACGCCATCTTGCCGGCCCATTGCTTCTTCACCTCGACGATGTCGTTCGATTCCGGCTCGACCGGGTGATTGGCGTCGATGCCGACGTCGTACAGGATGGGCAGGATGCCGTCCAGCTTGCCGTCGGTGTGCATCAGCACCTTGAGTCCGTGATCCTTGGCCGGCGCGATCAGACGCTTCATCCGGTGCGGGAAGATCTGCATGAACATCTTGGGGTTGATCAGCAGGCCGGAGTTGTGGCCGATATCGTCGTTGACCATCACCAGCGCCAGGTCGTCGCCGAAACGGTCGATCACCGCCTGCATCACCTGCTCCTGGTGCGCCAGCAGGATGTCCATCAGCTTCTCGACCAACGGCCGGTTGTCATAAAACATGTAGAGCGAGTCGGTGACGCCGATCGCCAGCATCGCGCTGTCGAAGAATGAGGTCAGGTTGGCGATGACGCCGACGCCGGTGCCCTGCGCGGCTTTGAGGTAGCGCTCCAGGTGGCGGAGTTGATCGTCGAGCGCAGGCGGTGGGTCGAGTTTGCTCGCCAGATCCGCCTCAGTCTTGATCTCGCCATCTACATAGTGCCGGGTGCCATCCTCGGCCAGACGGAAGACGTTGTTGGGCCGCCAGTTGCAGTTGCACAGCACCGCGTCCTCGCCCTGGCGCTGGGCGAACTCGACGTCGTCCTCCGGCGTGATCGACTGCCCGCCCTCGGCCGCGTCGCCGATGGTGTAGGGGAGTTTCCGCTCCAGGACGTATTCATACACCGCCGGACTGGTCACCCACAGCTCGATGTGCGGGACGCGATGCTCCTGGTGGTTGAGCACGGTCAGCAGGCGGTTGACGTTCGATTTGTCGTAGTCGGACGTTTGGATCTGCATGGGTCAGTACCTCGGCAGCGGTGATTTGATGGGTTGGTAGTAACGACTTCAGTCGTTTTCGTGCGACATCAGCGACTAAAGTCGCCACTACGAACCCAACATTTGATCCTTGACGGACTACTAGCCTTTCACCAGCGCGTCGATCTTCTGGGCGAGCGCCGTGGCTTCTTCTACGGCCAGATAGCCGGCCTCCATCTCGAACCGGACCGACGCGCCGCCGGCCAGGCTGCGGACGTTGCCCTTCGCCAGTTCAGCGTGATACCCTTCCGGCTCCGCCGTGGCAGGCAGACAGATTCCCAGCGCATCCTGGTCGGGCGTGCGGCAGATCCAGCGGACGCCGTGGTCGAGCTGGGCCGGCCGGTGGGCGACAGTGTCGGCCGAGCCATCGGGGTGTACCTGCATCGAGTGCGCCCAACCGTCCGCATCCGCCAGGTAGTCGATGAAGAACACCACTTCCGGGTCGAAGGCCAGGTCGGGCGCCAGCACGTTGTGCTTCTCCGGGTGCGCGGCCAGCTCATCCAGGAATTCAGCGTAGCCGGCCGGCGGGTGGACGTGCGATGGGATGCTGCGGCGCACACGCACGTGCTCGGGCGAACAAACCGCGCTGTAGACCAGGCGGCCGTAATCGACCGGGCGGAAGTTGATGTGCGCCAGGTACATCAGGTCCATCGGGGTTTGCTTGAGATTGACAATCGAGATAGCGATCGGGAAGGTCGATGAGCCGGCGTAGAGCCGGACCTCAGGTCGGGCGACATAATGATCGTTGAACGCCACCGTGTGTTCGTACTCGCCGCTCAGCGCCAGATAAGCGCCCCGTTCATCCTCGCCGGCGGCCAGCCACGCCTTCTGGTAGGGCGCGTTGGGCAGCTCGCCGTGCAGCGGGTGCGTGTCAGCGCCTGCGGGCACACCCATCGCGGTGACGCCGCAGTGCAGCAGGAAGCCGCCGTAGTTCTCCAGGTAGCTGCGCGTGGCGCTGGGCTGGCTGAACATGGATTTCATTGTCAGGTCCCGACCGTCGAACTTGGCCGACCAGATCTGCTGCCCCTGAAACGGCAGCATGATGAGCTCGCCGAGCGCGTTCTTCAGCCGCAGCGCGGCCACGCCGCTGTCGTAACGGAACGCGCTGGCGGTCAGTGCGCCGTGCTCGACCAGCACGCGCTCGCGCTCGGAAAAGAAGGCCGGTGTAAGATGGAGGACGGTGTTGGTCATGATTGATCTTCCTGTTTTGTCAGTACTACAATACTTCCAGCGCCATCTGTCATTCTGAACGGGTTAATGGCAGTACCGCAAAAGTCGTTACCGAGCATTGTCATTCTGAGCGCGTTGGCCCCTTAATTCTCGTTACGGTGTGACGCCAGCGAAGAATCTCCTTGCCGAAACGAGACCCTTCGCTGGATTTTCGCCGCAACGCACTTCACGGGACCAACCCGCTGCTCATGAAGTACCAGCACGAGATGTTTCGCTGACGATTCGCCGCAACGCATCTTGTGTCGCCGACCCGCTCAACATGACAAGCGGCACTTCTTTTGACTACCCGCATGCTGCCGTGCGGCTTGGCAGCACTCAGGGTGACAATAGCGAGTTTTGCGGTATTGCGGTTAATGACTTAACCTCCGCGGCGGCAAGGCGCCAGTGAAGAATCTCTTTGCCGAAACGAGACCCTTCACTAAATTCTCGCTGCAACGCACTTCACGGGACAGATCCGCTCAGGGTGACCATCAGCCACCCGCGTCCGCGCCGGGCACCTCGCCGATCGCCTCGCGCAGGATGTCCGACTCGGTCGGCTCGCCGCGCTGGAACTCTTTGGCGATGCTTCCGCGGCGCATGACCAGGATGCGGTGGCTCATCTCCAGCGCCTCGGCATAGTCTGAAGTGAGCATGAGGATGCCCACACCCTGCTCCAGCAACTCCTCGATCACCCGGTAGATTTCGCGACGACCGTTGATGTCGATGCCACGCGTCGGCTCATCGAAGATGAGCACCTTCGTGTGTGCGCCGAGCCATTTCGCCACCACCGCCTTTTGCTGGTTGCCACCGGAGAGCTGGCGGGCCATGGTGTATATGCTCGGCGCCTTGATCCGTAACCGCTCCATATACTGCTGTGCTTCGGCGTCAATCTTGCCGTGTTGCACCAGCCCGCCCACGCTCAGCCGTTTCAGGCTGGGGAGCGCATAGTTGTCGCGGATGCTGTGGTCGAGGATCAACCCCTGCGTTTTACGGTCTTCCGGCAGATAGGCAACGCCATCCGAGATGGCTTGATCAGGGTCGGCACAGGACACCGCTTTGCCATGTACGTATACCTGACCGGCGTTGAACTTGTCGATTCCCGCGATGGCGCGGCCCAACTCCGTCTTGCCAGCGCCCATCAGGCCGGTCACACCGACGACCTCGCCCTTGTGGACGGTGAGGCTGATATCCTTCAACAACCTGCCGCGTGAAAGGTTTTCGACGCGCAGCGACTCCTCCGTCGATGGCGCGGGCAACTCCGGGTACTGTTTCTTGATCTGGCCGCCGATCATCAGCTCGATCATCGAGTTGAGGGTCAGATCCCGGATGTTGAAGGTGCCGGCGTTCTTGCCGTCGCGGCAGGATCGTCACCCGATCGCCCAGCTCGTACACCTCGGCGTAGCGATGGGAGATATAGACAAAGCTCACGCCGTCCTTTTTCAGTTGGGCGATCATCTGGAAAAGGTCTTTGCGGGAGCGATCTTCCAGCACATCGGTCGGCTCGTCGAGGACGATGACCTGCGCTTTCGTCGTGAGAGCGCGGGCGATTTCGACCATCTTCTGCTGCGTCACGCTCAGCTTCCCTACGACTTCCGTCGGGTCGAGCTCAATGTGAAAACGTTTGAGCAGTTCGGCTGCCTTATCGTACAACGATTTGCTGTCGACCAGCCCGGCCCCATGCATCGGCTCCATCCCCAGAAAGAGGTTGCGGGCGATGTCCAGGGTACGCACGAGGTTGAGTTCCTGGTAGATGAACCGCAAGCCGTGATCGAGCGGATCCTGTGGCGACTTGATCACTACCGGCTGCCCGTTGATGAATATCTCACCCTCTTCGGCAATGTAGGCGCCACTCAATACCTTGATCAAGGTGCTCTTGCCCGCGCCGTTTTCACCGAGCAGGATGTGTACCTCGCCGGGGCGCAGCTCGAAATCCACTTGATCCAGCGCGACAACGCCAGGGAAGCGCTTGACGATCCCCTTCATTTCGATGACGTGCTGGGCGGTGGTTGTGTCGTTCATCGGCCCTCCTGGCATCGTTCTCCGCTCCCGTCAGTTTTCTACAATTCAACACAGCTTTCACGTGGAGCGTGGTGCGTGGTGCGTATTCCGTATTGCGTATTTCCTGTTGGGCTTCCTGAGATTTTCACGCATCACGCATCACGCATCACGCATCACGCATTACGCATCACGCATCACGTATCACGCATCACGCATCACGTATTACGCATCACGCATCACGCATCACGCATCACGCATCACGCATCACGTATCACGTATCACGTATCACGTATCACGCATCACGTATCACGCATCACGCTACGCGTACACGCACTCCCGCGCCGCCTCAGCAAACGCCACCAGCTTCTCCACCGGTGTCTCGAAAAAATGATCCGAGCAAGAGCAGAGATACCCGCCCTCGTACCCCACCGTGTCGAACAGCTTATGCACCATCGACCGGATCTCGTCCTTGCTGCCGGCGGTCAGGGTGTTGAACTGGTCGATCCCGCCGATCATGGCGATGCGGCTGCCCACTTTTTGTTTGAACTCCCACGGCTCCTGATTCCCGCCCACACTGGGCGGCGCCAGCGTCTCGGATGCATCGGCGCCGTTGGCGATGATCAACTCCTCGATGCCGCGTGTCCCGCCGCAGGTGTGGTAGGTGATCTTGAACCCCAGGCTGTGCAGCGCGTCGTGCATCTGGCGGTCGTAGGGCAGGCAGAACTCCCGGTGCAGCTTAGGTGAAATCAAAGTCGATGACGCCGAGCCGCCGCCGGTTTCGATCAGGTCGAATTTGGCGCCCCGCATCGTCTCGATGAACTGGAGTTTCTTCTGCAGCAAAATGTCGAGCAGCGCATGCACCCACTCCGGTCGGTCCATCGCCGCGTAAATCAGCTCGGTGATGTCGTAGAGACAGGCCGCGTGCTGCCAGCAGCCCGCCTGGTCGCCCCACACGAAGCCGCGCAGGATACCGGCGTCACCGACCTCGTCGTAGCGTTTGGCGATCGGCGCGGGATCGAGCGCCGGGACGGGCATATACTTGCGGATGAGGTCAATGTCCTCATCCTGCTTGATCAGGTATTCGGTGATCCAGGTCGTTTTCCGGGTCACCGGCGGTGTTGTAAGTGAGCGTGCCTTCCGGCGTGTAAATGGTGTGGTGGGCGATACGGTTGTCTGGGTCGCTGCTGATCGTCGTCACTTCGTCGCGCCAGGTGGGCGTGTTGAGCTTGGACATGTCCGCATCGACCAACCAGAACTGCCCCATATCCTGGAAGTACTGAATCTGCGCGTCCAGCCCGACCTGCTGAAAAGCCGCCAGGTCGGAGATGCCGCCCATGTAGGTGTCCAGGTGATACCCCTGCCACTGATGCACGGTAGCCGGCAGCCGGTCAGGCTTTTCCCGGTTCAGTGCGAGCATCATACGTTCTTTGGAGTTCATCGCAGCTTCCTTGGTCCCAGTTCCTGCTTCCACCGTCCGCAGGCGGCGGAAGCAGGAACTCCTAATCTACCAATCTACTAATCTACAGATTCCAACCTACTGCGGCAAGTACTCAGCCACATTGTCCTTGGTGATGAGCAGGCCGGGGATCATCGTCTTCGGCTCGACCTGTTCGCCCTTCAGGAGCTTGAGGATCAGATCGACGCCTTCCTTGCCCATCTTGCCGGGATCCTGGCGGACGGTGGCGTTGGCCTCGCCGGCCTGGATCGCCTTGAGCATGACGGGGAGGGCGTCGAAGCCGACGACGGCGACCTTGCCGGCGAGGCCCTTCTGCGTCACGACGGCGGCCGCGGCGGCGGCGCCGGGGTCGAAGGCGACGAAGATCGCGCCGAGGTCGGGGTTAGCGGTCAGGGTGTTCTGCGCCAGTTCGGCGGACTTGTTCTCGTTCCAGTCGGAGTAGTCGCCGATCACGGTGACGCCGCAGGCCTTGAGCTTCTCCTCGACGCCGTTCTTGCGGGCGTCGCCGGTCTGGTGGCCGACGGAGCCGCCCAGGACGAGGGCCTTGCCCTTGCCGCCCATGCATCTGGCACAGGTAGTCGCCCGCCAGGCCGGCGGCTGCCAGGTTGTCGGTCTGGATCAGGCTGGCGATGTAGTCGTTTTCGATGGCGGTGTCAACGGCGACGACCGGGATGCCGGCGGCCTTGGCCTTCGCCAGGGTGTCATCCCAGCCGCGGGAGTCGGTGGCGCCGATGATGATGCCGCTGACCTTCTGGGTGATGGCATTGTCGACGGCGCGCTTCTGCGCCTCGGCGTCCTGCACGTCAGTGGTCAGGTTGATGAACTTGACTTTCTGGGCGCCGGCCTCGGCCTCAGCGGCCTTCTCCAGCGAGTTCCAGAAATCGTTTGTCATCGCAAAACCGGAGAACGCAATCGTGATGTCCTCGGCTGGTGCGGCCGGCGCTGACGCATCGGGCGCGAGGTACTCAGCCACGTTGTCCTTGGTGATGAGCAGGCCGGGGATCATCGTCTTCGGCTCGACCGGTTCGCCCTTCAGGAGCTTGAGGATCAGATCGACGCCTTCCTGGCCCATCTTGACGGGGTCCTGGCGGACGGTGGCGTTGGCCTCACCGGCCTGGATCGCTTTGAGCATGACGGGGAGGGCGTCAAAGCCAACGACGGCGACCTTGCCGGTCAGGCCCTTCTGGGTCACGACGGCGGCCGCGGCCGCGGCGCCGGGGTCGAAGGCGACGAAGATCGCGCCGAGGTCGGGGTTGGCGGTCAGGGTGTTCTGGGCCAGCTCGGCGGACTTGTTCTCGTTCCAGTCAGAGTAGTCGCCGATGACGGTGACGCCACAGGCCTTGAGCTTCTCCTCGACGCCGTTCTTGCGGGCGTCGCCGGTCTGGTGGCCGACGGAGCCGCCCAGGACGAGCGCCTTGCCCTTGCCACCGAGCACCTGGCAGAGGTAGTCACCCGCCAGGCCGGCGGCTGCCAGATTGTCGGTCTGGATCAGGCTGGCGATGTAGTCGTTCTCGATGGCGGTGTCGACGGCGACGACCGGGATGCCGGCGGCCTTGGCTTTCGCCAGGGTGTCGTCCCAGCCGCGGGAATCGGTGGCGCCGATGATGATGCCGGACACCTTCTGGGTGATGGCGTTGTCGACCGCGCGTTTCTGCGCCTCGGCGTCCTGGACGTTGGTGGTCAGGTTGATGAACTTGACTTTCTGGGCGCCGGCCTCGGCCTCAGCGGCCTTCTCCAGCGTGTTCCAGAAATCGTTTGTCATCGCAAAACCGGAGAACGCGATCGTCGGGGCTTCGCCCTCAGCCGGCGCCGGGGCGGCGGTTGGTTCCGCAGCCGTCTGAGGCGCCTCGGTCGGCGCTGCGGGTTGCGCGACGGGTTGCGCGGTGGGCGCACAGGCAGCCAGCAACATGGTGGCGATCATGGTCAGGGCGACGAGCACGTACAGTGACTTCTTCATGGGATCTCCTCCTAGAGTTTGGGCGGAACATATTCGGTCTTGTGTGAAACGAGCCGATGGATTCGTGCGGTTGGGTGTGCGCCGGATTGCATCATGTCATAAGCGACCTCCGCGGTAAGCGAGTGTTGTTCTGGCCCCAATATCATTCACATAATGTGCTGGATTCGCGGCTTTAGCCGGTGGTGCGTCACGAGACCGCCTGAAGGCTCGACTCCAGGCGTCTTTGAATCGCGCTGGACTTATGCTTTTTCACGCGCCTTGCGTTGCAGGAAATCGAGCCAGACGGCGACGATAACGACGAGGCCCGTCGCCACCTGCTGCCAGAAAGACGGGACGTGCAGGTGGATCAGGCCGGCCTCCAAAACCCGGATGATCAGCACACCGATCACGGTCTTGCCGATGCCGCCGATCCCGCCGAACATGCTGGTGCCGCCGATGACGACGGCCGCGATGGCCCACAGCTCCATGCCAGTACCGCGGTTGACGTGGGCGAAGTTCAGCCGGGATGTTTGCACAACTGAAGCCAGCGCCGCGCAGAACCCGCCGATGGCGTAGATGGTCACCTTGTTAAAATTCACCGGGATGCCGGATAGCCGGGCCACTTCCTCGTTGCCACCGATCGCGTAGGTGTTGAAGCCAAGCCGCGTCTTGGAGAGGATGAACCAGATCGCAAAAAACGTGATGAGGCAGATCACCAGTGGGCCTATCCACCCAGCGCCGAGCCATTTGAAATTCTCGGGGAACCGGGACATGTCCTTGCCGGCGCCGATCATGTTGCCGAAGCCCCGATAGATGAGCGCGGTGCCCAGCGTGGCGATCAGCGTGGGGATGCCAGTCTTCACGATGATGAGACCGTTGAGCAACCCGCAGATCGCTCCGATTCCCAGCCCGGCGAACAGCGCAACTGCCAGAGGCTGCTCCGCGAGGAGCATACTGCCGGTGACGACCGAGGCGAGCGCCAGGATCGAGCCGACGGACAGGTCGAGGCCGCCCGAAATGAGGACGACGGTCGTGCCCGCGGCCATGATAAACAGCACGGCGGAGTTCTCAAAAACGTCCCGGAGCGCAACGCCCTGTCGGAAAGTTGGCGCCAGGATCAGCAGGATCGCTGTGATCACGACAAGCCCGACCAGCGGGCGGATAATATCTCGTAGCTGCCTGGTCACTGGGTTCGTAGACATAGCGGTTCAGCTCCTCCCTGATCTGCCAGAATTTTGACCCTATGTGTCGTTGGGGGACTGGCAGAACGCCCGAAAAACATCGTCTGTCACTGCGGCGGGCACTTCGCACCCCGCGCTGAGCATGTAGGCTTTGCCTGCGGCCGTGCGCAACCTTTCGCGCGCGAGCTGCTGGCATCCTTCCGGCGTCGCCTGAAGCATGTCGGCCACCGGGTCCAGGTTGCCCTTGAAACACTTGCCTGCGCTGCCATACGTAGCGCACGCAAGATCAAAATCCACCAGGTGATCCACGTTGAACAGATCAGCGCCGGAAGCGATCATGTCACCCAGCAGCCGGCTGGTGTTGCCGCAGATGTGCAGCTTGACCAGCCCGTGTCGCGCATGGATGGCCGCGGAAATGCGCTGCTCGTAGGGTAAGGCGAACTCGCGATACATCTTGGGCGAGATGAGCGAGGCCGCCGCATCCCCCGCCCCGATCATCGGCGCACCGGCTTCAAGCTGCGCCAGGCTGAACTCGATGACGATGTCTGTCAGGAATGCGAGCAAGCGATGCGCCAGCGCCGGCCGATCGTAGAGCAGCTTCAAGAACTCGCTGACCCCGCACACGCTGCACGCCTCGGCGAAAGGCATGTCCACCCAGCCCAGGACCAGGCAGTCAGCACCGACCGTCTGCGCCATCTCGCGCGTCGCCGCGACGCGGTCTGCCATACGGCTGCCCGGCCGCATCGGATCCGGTCGTGCCAGTCGGTCGAGATCTGCTTCATCGCACACGAGTGGTCGGGCGATGAAAGGCGGCGTGTCCTCAGGGAAAATGGTGTCCCCGCCCAGATCGGCCGAGACGCGAAACGCGTCGCTGCACGCGGTGACCGCATCGATCGTGAAGCGCTCGCGGACTTTGATCTGCGCCTCCGCCAGCGTGTGACCGCTGGTCGCGTACTGGCGGTAGGTGACGCCCAGGCGGCTGGCCGCGAAAGCCATGAGCAGCGGAAAAACCGGCACGCGGTCGACCGGCTCCCCATTCAGGGCGGCGAGACAGCGCTCCCGGCTATTCATGATGAGGTCCTGCGCGCAAATCTCCTGCATGCTCAACGACAGCCGCACTCCCTGGATCGCGCGGCGGCCCGCTTGACCGGCGCACGATGATCTCAAAAGGCAGCACGATCTCCTGGCATTCCGTGGCAGCGCCATGGCTCAGCCGTTCCAGCAGGAGCTGGGTAGCGCGCTGGCCCATCTCGTAGGCGGGCTGCGCAGCGACGGTGAGGAATGGCTCCATGACCAGCCACGTCGGCAGATCATCGAAACCGACGATCGATACGTCATCGGGCACACCGAGCCCGGTCTCGCGCACGGCCTGATACGCGCCGACGGCGATGAAGTTGTTGGCAGCCAGCAGGGCGGTCGGTCGAGGGCTGAGTGCCAGCGCCTGCCTCGCCATCTCAACGCCGCCTGCCTGCGTGAATGGGCCGTAGTAGACGATCTCAGCGTCCGGCCCGAGCCCGCTATCGGCGAGAGCTCGCCGATAGCCCGCGACGCGATCCTGCGCCGTTGAGACTTTCTGCGGGCCGGATAGGGCGGCGATGCGTTGATGACCGAGATCGAGCAGGTGACTGGCCAGCTCGTAGGCGCCCTGCTCGGAATCGCAGCGCACCGAGTCCACCGTGCAGTCCGGCACGCGACGATCCAGCACGACGACGGGCACGCCTTGTTCGCGCAAGAATGCGACCGCCTCGGCTGAGCTCGCGGCCGGCACCAGCAGCACGCCATCTACGCGTTTCTGCACGAGCGCGGTGAGCTCCTTGGCCTGTTCGGTTTCCGATTCATCCGTGTTGCAGAAGATGAGGTTGAAACCCTGGTCGCTGGCGCCATCTTCCGCACCCCGCGCCAGCGTGGTGAAGAACGGGTTGGTGATGTCGGTGAGCACGAGGGCGAGGGTCTTGGTCTGCTTGAAACGGAGGCTGCGGGCAAGGGTGTTCGGTACGTAACCGATCTCGGCGATGGCCGCCTCGACCCGTTCCCGCGCATCCTGGCTGATGTAGCCGGAATTGTTGATGACGCGCGAAACCGTCATGGTGGAAACACCCGCTCGTTCGGCGACGTCACGAATGGTGCTCATCGGTCACACATCCAGCCCAGGTTGGCGTTCTCGGTTGAGAGTATTTTCAGGAGAGGCAGATTCAGGCGATGCTGAGTCTGCGGGCGTCGCGCTGACGGATAAGAGGTGTTATCCATAACACATGTTAGGGGTAACATACCATACGGTGGCTGAGTTGTCAAATGTTGAAGAGCGGTGAAGTGGTTATGGTTGGATTCGTGCCCGGGACCAAGATTTCACCACAAAGACACGAAGCCACAAAGGTCACAAAGAGCACTGTTCCTTTGTGCTCACTTGGTTGTGTTTTGATGTCTTTGCGGTGAACGCGATTGCTCTGGCTATCGGGCGCGGGGGAATTCGTTCAGTGCAGCCGCTCATAGATCGGCGCCAGGCCGCGATAGGCGGCGCGGAACAGCGGCGCAAGCTCGGCGTAGTGGGCCGCAGCGGCCGGCTCGGGCTGCGCGGCCACAACGGCCTGGATGAAGCGATCTAGCCACGGCGAAGGTGTCAAAGAGGCCCACGCCCACACCACCGGCGATCGCGGCGCCCAGCGAGGTTGCTTCGGTGATGAGCTCCGGCAGCAGGATCGGGAGGCCGAGCGCATCCGCCAGGATCTGGCGCCAGAGCGGGCTGCGCGCCCCGCCGCCGATCAGCCGCATGGCCGGGATGTTGATCTCCTGTGCCCGGAACGCGTCCAGGATCAGCCGCAGGTTGAGCGCGACCCCTTCCAGCACCGCACGCGCCATCTCGGGCCGGCCGTGGGCCATCGTCAGGCCGACGAACGCGCCGCGCGCCAACGGATTCCAGTAGGGGCTGCGTTCGCCCAGGAGATAGGGCAGGAACAGCAGGCCGTTGGCGCCGGGCGGCACGGACGCCGCGGCGAGGCTCAGCGCGTCGTGGAGGTCGCCTTCAGCGTCGCCGCGCAGCAGACGCTCCAGCCAATCGAACGCGCCGCCGGCCGCCTGCATCGAACCCAGGCACATCACCAGCTCGGGGTCCAGGTGCGCCAGATTGAACGTCCGCATCTCCGGGTCGTAGAGCGGGCTGATCCGCCGCCACCGCCAGCCAGGCGGACGAGCCGATGTTGGTGTAGGCATCGCCGGGATGGACGGCTCCCGCTCCCACCGTGGCGCACGCGCCGTCGCCGCCGCCGATGACCACCGGCGTCCCCGCCAGCAGGCCGGTATGTTTGGCTGCCTCCGGGGTCACGCGACCAATGACCGCCGTGGAGGGGTAAAGCCGCGGCAGCTTGGTCAGATTCAGCCCAACTGCCGCAATCAAATCGGTCGCCCACACCCGCGCTTCCAGGTCGAACAGGTTGGTATTTGAGGCATCCGAATAATCCGAGGCAAAGACGCCGGTCAGCAGGAACGCGGCGTAGTCTTTGCATTGGAGGAAGACGTGCGTGCGGTCGTAGATCTCCGGCTGGTGGCGTTGGATCCAGAGGAACTTCGCCGCCGAGCAGGAGGGTGTGACGCGCGTGCCGGTGGTTTGGTAAACCTGCGCTTCGCCGCAGCGATCGGCCAGGAGCTGGGCTTCGGCGATGCCCCGCTGATCGGCCCACAGGATGGCTGAGCGCAGTGGAATCCCATCCGCGTCCACAGCCAGCGCGCCGTTCATCGTGCCGCTGAAGCTGACGACCGCGATGTCGCCGGATGTGACGCGGGTGGGCAGAGCCGTTGCCTGCGCCAACAGCCGTCGCGTGCCTTGATGGAGCGCGCGCTGCCAGTCGGCGGGATCTTGCTCCGCCCAGTTTGGGTGCGGGTAGGCGGTATCATACGCTTCGAAAACGGAAGCGACGACCGCACCCGTCACAGCATCGAACAGGGTGATCTTGTCGCCGGTGGTGCCCAGGTCGTGGGCGAGGATATGAGGATGCGGCACGAACGTCTCCGTTTAGACAGGAATGTCCAGTGTGACCGAAGTCGCGCCACTACACGGGACGGCCTGATAGGTCAGGACGTCGGCTGCCTCCTGGTTAAGGCGGCGCGCCATAAACAAGGGGGGCTGCCCACTTTCGATAGACAGCCCCCTTCTCTGAACTACTTCACGATTGAATGATCAGGCTCAATCGTAGAGCAGCGGCTGCATCTCCGGATTGTCCATGTTGGTCTTGTCGTACCACACGAACCCGGTGTCAATCGTCTTCGGCAGGGTTTCGCCCTTCGACGCCTTCACCGCGGCTTCGACGCACTTGTAGCCGATGCCGACCGGATCCTGCGAGATGGCGCCCGCCACGATGCCGGCCTTGATCTCATCCTTCAACTGCTTGCCCGCATCGTAGCCGACCATCACGATCTTGCCTTCCATGCCCGTTTCCTTGACGCCGTTCATGACGCCCTTCATCGAGCCTTCGTTCGCGCCGAAGTAGCCCTTCAGGTTCGGATGGCCCTGGATGACGGCCTTCGCGATGTCAGTGGACTTCAACGCGTCGCCGGCGCCATACTGCACGTCAACGACGGTGATGTCGGGGTACTTCGCCGCGATCTGATCGGTGAAGCCCTTGACGCGGTCCCGGCCGGTGATGCTGGTCTGGTCGTGGGCGATGACTGCAACCTCGCCCTTGCCGCCGATCAGCTCGGCCATATGGTCCGCAGCCGCGGCCGCAGCCGCGATGTTGTCGGTGGATGCGGTCGGTCACGGGGATGTCGCTGTCCACGCCGGAGTCAAAGCCGATGATCGGGATGCCGGCGGCCTTGGCCTTCTCCAACAGCGGGATGGCGGCCTTGCTGTCCACCGCGGCGAAGCAGATCGCGGCGGGCTTCTTGTCGATGGCGGTCTGCAGCATTTCCATCTGCTTGTCCACCTGCGCCTCGGTCTCAGGCCCTTCGAAGGTGATGTCGACGTTGAAGTCCGTCGCCGCCTTCTCGGAACCCTGCCGGACGGCTTGCCAGAACTGGTGCTGGAAGCCCTTCGAGATCACGGGGATGTAGGGCTTTGCGCACGGCTGCGGGCGCCGCGGTCGCGGCTGCGGGCGCCGGGGCCGCCGGGGGGGCCGTGCAGCCGGCGAACACGCCGACCAACAGTGCCACGAGCAACAGGATACTGAGCTTCTTCATTTTTTCTCTCCTTCCTGAGGTGAATATCGTCAAGCTCCAGTTGGAGCATGAACACGTGATATGGTCTTTGTGGACTTCGTGCCTTTGAGCCTTCGCTGAAGGTTTGGTTCCGCGTCCGAGTTAGGGCTTCAGCCAGTGGTTTTCGTCAGACGCAAGAGACGCCGCCTGAAGACTCGGCCCCGGTCATGTCTCTACTCCCGGCCGCGGCGCAAGATATCCAGATAGACAGCGCCGATGACGATCAAGCCGGTAATGACGATCTGCCACTCCTGTGGCACCGACATGATGCGCAGGCCGTTGCTCAGCGTGCTGATGACGAAGGCGCCGATGACCGTGCCCAGGATGCTGCCCTCGCCGCCGCTCAGGCTGGTGCCGCCGATCACGACCGCGGCGATAGCATCTAACTCATAGCCCGCGCCCAGGGCCGGCTGCGCCGAATTCAGACGCGAGGCCATCAGGACGCCGCCCAGCCCGGCAAACAGGCCGCACAACCCATAAATCAACGTCTTCCACGTCGCCACGTTGACGCCGGAAAGCCGCGTCGCCTCTTCGTTGCTGCCGATCGCATAACAGTAGCGGCCCAGCACCGTGCGGTTGAGGATCAGCGCCGCCACGATGGCCGCCACGAACATGATCAGCACGGCGTTGGGCACCGGGAAGCCGGGAAACACACCGCCGACCACCGATCCCATGGCGATCTTGTTGAAGGCCGGCGTATCGTTGAAGTAGATCGGCGCCAGGCCGGAGATCACCAGCGACAGCCCTTTGGCGATGTACATCATGCCCAGCGTGGCGATGAAGGGGGGATCCGCATCCGTGAGATGAACATGCCGTTGGTCAACCCACAGAGGGCGCCGGTGGCCAGCCCAGCCAGCACGCCCAGCGGCACGGGCAGCTTCCAGAACGTGATGAAGACCCCTGCCATAACCGCCGAGAGGGTCATCACCGTGCCCACCGACAGGTCAATGCCGGCGGTGATGATGACATAGGTGACACCCAGCGCCAGCACCGCGTTCACCGCCGTCGCCAACAGGATGCCCATGATGTTGTCGACCTTGGTGAAAAAGGGCGACGTAAATGAGAACACGACAAAGAGGACGATCAGGCCGCCGAACGCCAGGATCCGCTGTGAGGCGTCCGAATGAAATAGCGATGAGGCGGTCTTCTTCTGGGCGGCTTGTGTTTCCATAGCACCCCACTGCTATGATGCGCGCCGAGCAGGCGCTCGTAGTCTTGGCTGATCTTCTGCGTCTAAAAGCCTATCCAAATAACTGTTGGAACAGCCTGAGCTCGTCGAAGGATGACTGGCGATTTCGCCATTGGCTGCTAACAGTCACCGCACTTCTTCTCGGTACTGCCTGAGCTGTCGAAGCGCGCTCAAACCTGGCCCCGCTTCGACGGGCTCAGGCTGTGGACTCAATGCGGTTGAGTACTGCGCCCCGGCCCGGTCGCCCCGGCCTCGCTTACGATGACCTCGCGCTGCGTCGCGAGCTCCATGATCTTTTCTTGTGTAGCCTCAGAGCTCGCCAACTCGCCCGTGATCCGACCCTCGCACATCACGATGATACGATGGCTCATGCGCAAAATCTCAGGTAACTCCGAGGAGATCATCATGATGGCCTTGCCCTGGCGCGCCAGATCATTCAACAGGCGGTAGATTTCGCTCTTCGCGCCCACGTCAATGCCGCGTGTTGGCTCATCGAAGATCAGGACGTCGGTGTCCACCGTCAGCCACTTGGCGATGATCACCTTCTGCTGGTTGCCGCCCGAAAGATTCTTCACCCGCTGCGCCACGCTGGGTGTCTTGATCGCCAGCTTCTCCACGTACTGCTGCGCGGTTGCACGCGTGCGGGCACTGTTGACCCATCCGCCCACGCCCAGGAACTTGTCGAACGCGGCGAGCACGATGTTCGATTCTACGTCCATTTTCAGGGCCAGGCCGTAGCGCTTGCGATCCTCTGACAGGTAGCCGACGCCGTGCTTCACAGCGCTTTTCGGCTGCTTGATGATAACCGGCTTGCCGCCCACCAGCACCTCGCCCGAATCGAGCGGGTCCGCGCCGAAGATGGCCCGCGCCACTTCCGTGCGTCCTGCGCCGATCAACCCGGCGAAGCCGAGGATTTCGCCGCGCTTGAGGGTGAAGCTGACATCCCGGATCGCCGTGCCGCGGTTCAAATGCCGTACCTCCAGCGCGATCTCCTGGCTGGGGTTCTCGGGCACTTCGGGCGACGACTCGTAAATGGTGCGGCCGACCATCATGCTGATGATCTGCTCCTTGCGGGTCTCCGCCATCTGGCCGGTGCTGATGTAGCGACCGTCGCGCATGACGGTGATCCGGTCCGCAATGAGGGGCAGCTCCTCCAGCCGGTGCGAGATGTACACCGATGCCGACACCGCGGTCGCGGAACTGGCGGATGATGCGGAACAGCTCCTCGATCTCTGCCTCGGTGAGCGCCGCCGTGGGTTCATCCATGATGAGCACTTCGGCGTTGTGGGAAAACGCCTTGGCGATCTCCACCATCTGTTGCTTGGCAACCGAGAGTTTGGCGACCTTGACGGTCGGGTCCATGTGCAGGTGCATCGAGTCGAAGAGCTGCTCGGCCTGGCGGTTGAGCTGGCGCCTCATCCAGCCAGAAGCGGGGGCCCTTGCGTGGCTCGCGGCCGATGAAGATGTTCTGCGCCACCGTCAGGTGTGGCATCAGGTTGAGTTCCTGATGGATCATGCTGATGCCCAGATCGAGCGCGGCGCGTGGGTTGGGGATCTCGACTTCCTGCCCTTTGTAGAGGATGCGCCCCGCGTCTTTGTAATAGACCCCGGCCAGCACCTTCATCAGCGTGGACTTGCCCGCGCCGTTTTCGCCGACCAGGGCGTGTACTTCGCCCGAGCGCAACTCAAACTGACATTCGCTGAGCGCGTGGACGCCAGGGAAACTCTTCTCTATCCCTTCCATCAGGACCAGGGTTTCGTCCATGTGTTATCTCGGTGCAGTTGAAATTGAGGAGACGCCAGATCGTGTACGACCCGCCACTGAGCCAATAATCACACCATACGAGCGATTGTGGTACGGATAACCTACCACAAAGCCCTGAGATTGTCAAAACAAAATCGCTAGGGTGTATTCAAATGTAGTTGGGGCGTAGGGGCGGGTTTTCCGTCGTCAACACGAGCTTGCCTTTACGATGGTAATGTTGTGAAGATCAACTCTCCATTGGTGTGGAGAAACCCGCCCCTACAATTGATTTTGAATGCACCCAATTCGCTAAAACCCGCGAAATCGGTGCTGGATCGCTTTGACAGCCCGGCCTTCGGCGTACGCTTCAACACCGCATATGCCAGCCCATGCGCCTGGCAGAAGGCACGCTTTTCGGGCACGTCACCATCTTCGTTCACGGCGTAGATGTCGGGCTTCAGCCGGTCAATCTCCGGTTCAGCGTCCATCCAGCCCTGCCCCGAAGTGATCAGCGCCTGCGTTACATAGCGGATCGCGCCCACCATGTAGCGGCGCTCGTCCTGGGTCTGGAGGGGATGCCCCGCCCCCTTGAGGTGGCGGACGTTGGCGTCGTTCCCCACCGCCACGTACAGGTCGCCCAACGCCGACACTTCTTCAAAGAAACGGACATGCCCGGAGTGCAGCCAGTCGTAGCAGCCGGTGACGATGACGGAAGGCTGAAGGCTGAAGGCTGAAGGCTGATCGGCGATTGACTCCTGACTCCTGGCCCTTGATTCCAGATTCCTGATCCCTGCTCCCTGTCCTTCCGGGAAACCGGCCAGATCGGCGCACGGGATAACCCGACGGGCGATTTCTTGTGCTGCGCAGAAGCTTCTTTTTTGCTCGTTGTCATCCGCTTCGGTCACAGCCCAGATGTCAACGTGCCGCCCCGCATTCGCGGGCAGAGTATCCAGATTGTATGGCCGCTTGTCAACCTGCTCGACGCTCTGGACATACCGGATCGCCTGGAGCAGGTAGTGCCGCTCCGCCAGGGGGAACTTCGGCGGCTTTCCCGTCACGGAGGTCACGGCCTCATCTGACCAGAGCAGCACGCGCACTGCGCCGAGCTTGCTGGCTTCTTCGAGGAAGCGCACGTCCTGCGACCTCAGATTGTCAAACGCGCCAACAACAACGACCGTTTTCATCCTTCATCCTTCATCCTTCATCCTTCATCCTGACCTTCACCCGGAAGCCGCCCGGCACTGGCTCATCGGAGACGACGTAGAGATACCCGCCGCCGCAGCCGGAGTACATGGCGCCGGCGTAGCGAGCCTGGTAGTAGCCCAGGATGCCCAGCAGATCGACGGCGAGGGTTGGATGGCGCACCGTGCCGGGTAGGATCGTCTCCCAACAGCGCATGCTCTCGTTCATTGATTCACCGAGGCCAACCAGATCCCGGGCCAGGATCGCAGCGTAGCAGTCGCGCCCTGATTGTCCCAGCCGGCGGATCCACGCGGGGGCCAGGTTCACGATTTCCAGTGGGTTGTAACCTGGCGGCCGCTGCGCCACCGGGATCATCCAGATGGCTTCCTCCAGCCAGCGCGATATGGCCGGGTCAGGGCTTGATTCGACATGCACGGGGAAGTAACCGCCCTCGTGATCGAAGTTGTAGTCCAACCGATTCACGCCGGGATAGATCAGCCCGGCCATGTCCTGCGAGCCGGAGGGCTCGGCCAGGCCCGCGTTTTCCGCGGCGTACAACTCACGTACCAGGGCTGCGGGATCGCCCGGGGGCAGACCCTCTCCCCAGATCTGCGCCGCGACCTTACGCGTGCTGGTGCCCATGCCGCAGCGATCCATGAAGCGGCAGGTGGGCTCCAGCGCCACGACGACCATCGAGCCGGGCGGGGTGGGGTTATGCCGCGAAACAAACGGCTGATCGATCCACCCGCCGGCAAACGCCATCCGGTAGGGTAGTTTGCCGATGACGTCGGTGATGTGCATGTTTCACGTCAAGTTTCACGTCTCACGCATCATGTCTCACGCATTACTGTCTCCGATTCCATCTCAGGAAATCGTCCGCTTGCCCGCCTTGCGATCCATATACTGCTGCTCGATCCAGGCGTAGGTCTTGGCCAGGCCATCCTTGAACGACGTGTTCGGCTCCCAGCCCAATGTCGCCTTGATGAAGGTGTTATCGCTGTTGCGGCCAGCGACCCCGCGCGGCGCGTCGAGCTGATATTTGCGCGCCAGCTTGACACCGGCGATCTCCTCGGCCAGCGAGACCAGGTGGTTGATCTCGATCAATTCGCTGGAACCCAGGTTGATCGGCGTGGCGATCAGCTCCTTGCAGTGCATGATCATGTCGATGCCCTTGACGCAGTCGTCGATGTACATGAAGCTGCGGGTCTGCGTGCCGTCGCCCCAGATCGGGATCTCGCCGCTGCCGGTGTCCACTGCGGTGATCACCTTGCGGCAAATCGCTGCGGGAGCCTTCTCGCGGCCGCCGTCCCAGGTGCCGTGCGGCCCGTAGACGTTGTGGAAGCGGGCGATGTGTGTTTCCAGCCCGCGCTCCTCCCAGTATTCCTGACAGAAGATCTCGGACATCAGCTTTTCCCAGCCGTAGCCGCGCTCGGCCATGGCGGGGTAGGCGTCCGATTCCTTGAGCGCCCGGACGTTGGGGTCCTGCTGGATCGTGATGTTATAAGCGCAGGCTGATGATGAAAAGAAGTAGCGCCGGGCGCCGGCTCGATACGCCGCCTCGATCATGTGCGTGTTGATCAGGATTGTGCGGAGGCACTCGACGCGGTTGCGCTCGATGAAGCCCATGCCGCCCATGTCCGCGGCCAGATTGTAAACCTCGACCGCGCCCTCGCACGCACGCACGCAATTCGCGTACTCGCTCAGATCCAGGCTCAGGCTCTCGACGCCCGGCGTGCGTTGATACCATTCGGGCAGCGGTTTCTTGTCGATCGCCCGGATATTGGTGAAGCCCTGGTCGTGGAAGTAGCGTGTCAGCGCACCGGCGATGAAGCCGCCCGCGCCGGCGATGACGATCAGGTCGTCTTTCTTTAAATCGGGGCTGGTTGCCGCCGTCAAGGGTGCGTACATTTGGGGTCCTCCGTCAGTCGGTGGTGGCGAGTCAGGCGTGTTATCCATAACAGGTGTTATCCGTAACATATCATAAATCAGCTCACCTGTCAACATCGGAGTCCAGCCTTTTTGCGCAGGAGGCATTTGGGGATTCCTGGTTAATCTGCTAGAATTTAAGAGTCGGCGAGCGTCCGACGCCGGCCCTGTCTCCATGGGCGAAAATTCTGCGGAGGGTCATCATGACACAGCGAAGAATTCCCTTTATCCGCAACTTCAACTGGCGTATCCTGCTCTTACGGATTCTGATCAACGCGGTGGCTCTGCTGCTGACCGCGGCGTTGGTGCCGGACATCTATTTTGTGGATCGCTCGCTGGCGTCCCTGCTGTTGCTGGCGCTGGGCCTGGGGCTGCTTAATGCTTTTCTGAAGCCGGTCCTGCAAGTGCTGACCCTCCGATTCATCTTCGCATCGTACGGATTCATCGTCATTCTGATCAATACGCTGATCCTGTATCTTCTCGCGTTCTTCTTCCCGGCGCGTTTCGCCGTCGATCACTTCGTCTGGGTTTTTGTCGGCGGCGCGTTGGTCGGCGCAATCGGCAGCCTGCTTGAGAGCCTGCTTGGCGTGACCGCGCCGATCGTCGGGGACCGCTACCTCAATGTGCGCACGAAGATCAAGGAGGAGCAGGTCGGCGGGCTTGGGACCTGGATTGCGCAACCATTAACACCCTCTGCGCCGCTGGCGGAGGTGGAGGAGCCTGACGCCAACGCGGCTGAGGCTGCAGAAATCCTAGCCGAAGCAGCCTTAACCACCAAATCAATCGATGCCGACGCACAGGTGGCCGTAGGAGGTGAGGCATGAGACGCTCCAGCGTAGACAAGGTGCGGGAAAATCTACGGCTCCAGCAAGTGTACAACACGCTGCTGCGTTACGGCACGGATATCCTTTTCGACCAGTGGTCGGTGATCGGCGATTTCCGGCGTACCATGCAGGCCTGGGCATGGGGCTTGCCGAAGGATCTGGATCCGCCTACCCTGCCGGTCAAGGTTCGGCTGATGCTTGAGGAACTCGGCCCCACCTATGTGAAGGTCGGGCAGATCGTCTCCAGCCAGGCGTCGACGATTCCTTCCGATTGGGAGGCAGAGCTGGTGAAGCTCCAGAGCGACGTCCCACCCTTCCCCAGCGATGAGGTGCGGCAGATCATCATCGAGGAGCTCGGGGCGCCGCCGGAAGAAATCTACGCCACCTTCAACCCGCAGCCATTCGCTGCCGCTTCGACCGCGCAGGTGCATCGCGCCACGCTGCAAGACGGCACAGCGGTCGCGGTGAAGGTGCAGCGGCCCTATATCAACAAGCAAATGAAGGCTGACATCGGCATCATGCAGAATGCCGCACGTGTGGTCTCCTCTCGCTCGGAGTACGTCCGTTCCGTCGATCTGGTCGGCATGCTGGAGGAGTTCGGCGAGGGTGCGCTGAACGAGTTGGACTACACCGGGGAAGCCTACAATGCGTTCCGGCTGAGTCAGAATCTCGCTGCAATCCCGGGCGTTCACATCCCGGCGGTCTATATGCACCTGTCGACCACGAAGGTCCTGACGATGGAGTTTGTCGAGGGTGTCAAGGCCAGCAACGTGGAGGCGATTGAGAAGGCCGGCCTGGATCGGGACCTCCTGGGACGTAACGCGCTTAAGGCCATCGTCAAGCAGCTTCTGATCGACGGCTTTTTCCACGCCGATCCCCACCCCGGCAATCTGCTGGTCAACTTGAAGACGGGGGTTCTGACCTTTATTGACACCGGCATGGTCGGCGAACTCAACGTGACGCAGCGCATGAATTTGATCCAACTGCTGATCGCCGTCAGTCAGAGTGATGTCAGTGGGATGGCGCAAATCCTGCGCAGCCTGAGCACGCCGTTTGTGAAAAGCGTGGATGATCGGGCTTTCTACCACGAATTTGAGCGACGGATGGGGCGCTATGTCTATGGCGGGGCCGGCATCTCCTTTGGGCAGGCGGTCAACGTGAGTTTCGATCTGCTGCGCGAGCACGGCTTGCGGCTGGATCCAAGCCTGACGCTGGCGGTCAAAGCGCTGATGCAGGGTGAAGCGATCACCGCGGCGCTGCACCCCGGCAGCGGGCTGACCGTCGAGGGCGTGCAGATCGTCAAGGACATGCTCGTCCAATCCGTTACCGCCGACAAGGTGGTGGACGTCGCCAAGAAGCAGCTCACGATGGCGGCTCGCGAGGTGGCCCGGCGCATGCCATCGTTCCAGGAAGCGACGGTCAAGTGGCTGGATCAATACCAGAAGGGACGCTTTGAGGTCTTCGTCGACACATCGGATCTGGCCAAGGAGGTGGGCCGGCTCAAGAGCTGGGGTCGGCAGATCGTGGTCGCGATCATCCTGGTGGGCATCATCATCGGATCGGCCATCGCGATGGGCGCGGTCGTGGCGGCAGGGCCACAGGAACAGTACGCGTGGATCTTCTTCAGAGTCAGCTACTTCGGGTATCTCCTGGCGATGGTTGTCGCCGCCTTCATTGCCTTGAGGCTGGTGTGGCGTTGGTTGCGCGGCCGCAACACGGATGGGGATTAATGCAACAGGCAAAACTCAAAATCTACGGCTACCGCTGGGTGGTTCTGCTGGCCTTCATGGCCGTGATCTTCGTCAACCAGATGCTGTGGATCACGTTTGCCTCCATCACCGGCCCGGCCGCACGCTTCTACGGGGTCTCTGATCTCGCTATCGCCTTTCTGTCGTTGAGCTTCATGCTCGTCTATATTTTCGTTTCGATCCCCGCCTCGTGGGTCATCGACACCTACGGGATTCGCGTCGGGGTGGGGATCGGCGCGGTGTTGACCGGCGCATTCGGGCTGATGCGGGGCCTGCTGGCGGCTGACTACACCACCGTGTTGATCGCGCAGATCGGGATCGCCGTGGGCCAGCCGTTCCTGCTGAATGCGATTACCAAGGTGGCTGCCCGCTGGTTTCCGCTGGAGGATCGTGCAACTGCTTCAGGGCTAGGCACCCTGAGTATGTACGGCGGACAGGTTGTCGCCCTCGCCCTAACGCCCTTGCTCTTGCTTGCCTTGGGTATGCCCACGACGCTGCTCGTCTACGGCGTGATCGCGGTCGCGGGCGCCGCGGTGTTCCTGATCTTTGCCCGGGAACACCCGCCCACGCCGGCTTCACCCGCAGGGGATGAGGTGCGTTCATTGGTCTTCGATGGCTTGCGCCAGACCCTGCGCAACCGGGACTTCCGGTTGACGATGCTGATCTTCTTCATCGGGCTGGGGGTCTTCAACGGCGTGACGACCTGGATCGAGGACATCGTCCGGCCGCGGGGCTTCACCATCACCCAGGCCGGGCTGACCGGCGCGCTGATGGTGGGCGCCGGAGTGTTCGGCGCGTTGGTCCTGCCCGCGCTCTCGGATCGCTATCGCCGCCGCGTCCCGTTCATCGTGCTGGCCGTGGCAGCTTCGATCTTGGGGCTGATCGGGATTACCTTTGCGCTACAGTACGCGGTGCTGCTGGCCGGAGCTGCGATCATGGGCTTCTTCCTGCTGGCAGCCGGGCCGATCGGCTTCCAGTACGGCGCCGGAGGTGGCCTATCCGGCGCCGGAGGGCACTACCACCGGGCTGCTGTTGCTCGTGGGGCAGGTGTCGGGGATCATCTTCATCCTGGGGATGGATCAGTTCAAGCAGGCCGGCAGCGGCGCGATGACCTCATCGCTGGTCGTCCTGATCGGGCTGATGGTCGTGGCCGCGTTGCTGTCAACGCGACTACGAGAATCAGCCCGGATCATGGGAGGGTAGGACGAGTTGCCAACCCGTCCTACGGATATCGGTCAGTGCTGCCCGTACACGTGGGTGTACCGGTAATGCAACTTGTCCACCATCTCCTGCGGGATTGGCTCCGGCTGGCCGATCTGCAGCGCCATCCAGATCGTTGCCGCGACGTCCTCGACCATGACCGCCGCCTTGACGGCTGATTCGGCGGTTCTTGCCGATGGTGAAGACGCCGTGGTTCTTCAGTAGCACGGCCGGCGATCTCCCGATCGACTCGACCACAACCTTGCCGATTTCTTCACCGCCGATGAGCGCAAAACCGCCGCACGGAATCGGTCCGCCGAACTCATCGGCCATCGCGGTCAGGTAGCAGGGGAGCGGTTGGCCCAGCGCGGCAAACGCGGTGGCGTAGCGCGAGTGCGTGTGTACGATGCCGCCCACGTCAGCCCTCTGGCGATAGATGTAGAGATGGCTCGCCGTATCTGAAGAAGGGCTGAGCTTGCCCTCAACGATGTTCCCATCCAGATCCACGATCACCATATGTTCCGGGCACAAATCTTCGTAGCGAATGCCGGATGGCTTGATGGCGACCAGGCCGGTCTCCGGGTCGCGCGCGCTGACGTTTCCGCCGGTCCACATGACCAAATTGTTTTTGGGCAGCTCAGCATGGAGCCGCCACAGTTGTTCGCGTATGGTTTCGAGCATGAAGAACTCCTGTGTCTATCCCCGCGCCTCCGCCTTCAGCGCCTTCAACCGCTTCATCACGTCGTTCGCCCCGCGGCCGAAGTAGTCGTGCAGCGTCACATACTCAGCGAAGAGCTGATCGTAGACCGCTTTGGCGTCCGGGTTAGGAGTGTACGCCTCAGCCCGCAGCGACGCCATGTGCTGCGCTGCCTCGACGATAGAGTCGTAGCCGCCCACCGCGGCCCCGGCTGCCACCGCGCCGTGCATCGCCGAACCCAGCCCGCCGCCCTGGTGCGTGCTCGCGACCACGATCGGCCGGCCGCTGACGTCGGCGTAGATCTGCATCAGCAGCTTGTTGCGGTCGGGCAGCCCACCGGTGGCCACGATCTGGTGGATCGGCACGCCGTTGGCCTGGAACGTCTCGATGATGATGCGCGTGCCGTACGCCGTCGCCTCGATCAGCGCCCGGTAGATCTCCTCCGGCTTGGTCAGCAGCGTCGCGCCGATCAACAGGCCGGTCAGGTCCACATCCACCAGCACGCTGCGGTTGCCGTTCCACCAGTCAAGCGCCAGCAGGCCGCTCTCGCCGGGCTTGAGTTGGCCGGCCTTTTCCTCCAGGAGTTGATGAATCGAGATGCCGCGGGCCCCCGCCTCGTGCTCGTAGGCGGCCGGGACGCAGTTCTCGGTGAACCAGGCGAAGTGATCGCCAACGCACGATTGGCCCGCCTCGTAGCCGAAGAAGCCGGGGATGATGCCATCCTCCACGTAGCCGCACATGCCGGGGACGATGTGCTCCTCCGTGCCCAGCACCATATGGCAGTTGGACGTGCCCATGATGATCACCATGCGGCCGGGCTCGACCACGGTCGACGCCGGGACTGCGGCGTGCGCGTCCACGTTGGCGATCGCGACCGCTGTGCCGGGGAACAGGCCGGTCCAGCCCGCGGCCTCGGCGGTCAGCCCGCCGGCCTTGGCGCCCAGTTCGCTGATCTCGCGCGACAGTTTGTCATCGACCAGATGTTCCAGCCCGGGATCAAGCGCCTTGAAGAAGTCATTGGGCGGAAAGCCGTCGTGCTTCGACCAGATGCCCTTGTAGCCGGCGGTGGTGAGGTTGCGTGACTCGCGGCCCGTGAGCTGCCAGACAACCCAGTCCGCCGCTTCGAGCAGCCGGTCAGCGGCCGCGTAGATCTCCGGGTCCTCGTCCAGAATCTGCCAAGCCTTGGGCACGAACCACTCCGAGCTGATCTTGCCGCCGTAGCGGTCCAGGAACGCGTCCCCGCGTTGGCCGGCGATCTCGTTGAGCTTGTTCGCTTCGGGCTGGGCCGCGTGATGCTTCCACAGCTTCACCCAGGCGTGGGGCCGGCTGCGATACTGGGGCAGGAAGCACAGCGGCGTGCCGTCCGCCTGGGTCGGCAGCATCGTGCAGGCGGTAAAGTCGATGCCCAGCCCGATCACATCGGCGGGGTTGACGCCGCTGTCCTTCAGCACGGCCGGGACCGCCTGTTTGAAGACCTCGATGTAGTCGGTCGGGTCCTGCAGCGCCCAATCGGGTTCCAGGCGCACGCCGGAACCCGGCAGGCGCTCATCGATGACGCCGTTGGCGTAGGGGTGGACATAAGTAGCGACTTCGCGGCCGTCGGCGACATCGACGAGCAGTGCCCGGCCCGACTCGGTGCCGAAATCGATCCCGATTGCGTATTTTGGCATGGGTTCCTCCTACATGTGTGCGGATGCGCGCAGCGATCGGGAGATGGCGCAGGTGGGGTAGGGAACTGATCGTGAGGCCATCTTGTCCGCCGGGCAGCGGGGCCAAGTGTATCATAAAGTCTGGAGCGGGGCAATAAATTAATGATCGCGCCATCGGTCGCGCAGGATGGGTTTTGATCTTCAAAGCAAACTCATCAGGAATCCGAACCGAAGCGCTGCCAGAAAGACAAATCCGAACCACTGACCAAAACGGCGGGTTCGGATTTAGGGAGGGTTACTCGGGAACAGGGATTCGAACCCCAATCTTCTGATCCAGAGTCAGACGTTCTGCCGTTGAACTATTCCCGATCAACGGTTGCCATTCTAGCATTACGAATCGGATTTCGCAAGTTTGGCGTTCTGTGCTGCGCGCGACTTCGTTTTGATCTGCGCCTCGGGCCGGATGTCGAGCTCGGCTTGGTGCTCGTCGAGGTGGACGGGAATCTGCCAGAGATCCAGGAGGTTGCGGCCGGCGCGCTGGTAGATCGCCACGGTGAAGATGGCCTTCTCGGTGGTCCAGCCCTCAGCAAAGTAGCGTGAGAGTTTCGTCAGCTCTTTCCCCGGATACTGCCAGGGGTCTATGATTTGCGCGTCCTTCTCATCTACGGTCAGCAGCCGTACCCAGTGTTGATCCACTGTGCCCCCAGGCTTCGAATCGACCTGGACGATAACCACGGCGCCGTCGTCCAGCGCCTCGGACATGTGCTTGATCGGTGCGGGGGTGCTCTGGCAGTGGATCATCTCCGCCAGGCGCACGCCGAACGGCGCTACGCTGCTGAAGACGAAGAGCGCGCCGCTGGCGTAGCCTTTATTCTCCCGCAGCCAGAGGTTCAACTCGCCCGGCGAAACCGGTCGGTCGGTCAGGTCGGACAGCATCGAGGCGACGGTCGTGACCAGACAGCCGGCCGTGCCCATCGTGTATTCCTTGCTGGTTCCCAGGCGGTCTTCGGTCCATTCTACATCGCGTTGGGAATACGGGATTGCCATGGTGTGATCTCCATCAGTTCAAGCGTCATAAGCCACTCGGAACGTGACGAACGAGTAGCCTGCCGTCGCCAACAGATGCGCCTGCGCATGGATGGCGGTGCTGCCTTCACGCAGCCAGGGCGGATAGAAGATGCTGCCCAGGACGCGCGGGGGCCGGCCCGCAGGTTGCTCCACGGCGTCGGTCTCCGCTGTCCATTCGCAGAGGAAGATCGGGTTGAGGCCCCCGCGCACCTCCGGCAGATTGCCCTGGGTGTGCGGCCACGCCTCGGGCCCCTCATCTTCCTCTGCCAGCTCACTGTTTAGCTCCTGCAGCTCGCCCATAGTCGGCAGACGGCAATCTCGCGCCTGCCGCGCACTCAGCCAGCGACAATAGGCCGTCGCATCCACCTGCGATACACAGGTGATCGGGTTGCTGGGGGGCGCCGACTGCGTCAGCACGCGCGGCATCGGCTGCCCCGTATCGCGCAGATAGCGCCGGTAGCTCACCCGCGTCACGGGCCGAGTCGCGAGCGACGAACGGAAGCCGTGCGCGTTGAGGGTGATGATGTCGTCCATAGTATCTTACCAATCGGATACCGGCATAAAAAACAAGAATCTCACCACAAAGACACCAAGACACCAAGATCACTCAGAATTCTACCTTTGTGGACTTCGTGCCTTTGAGCCTTTGTGGTGAAGGCTTGGTTCCGGCTCGTCCGGGTTAGGGTATGCCTGGAAACTGGATACTGGAAGCTGGATACTCGAAGCTGGATAATGGATACTTGACACTGCAAGCCCAAGGTATAATTTGCTTCCAGCTTCTAGCTTCCAGCTTCCAGCTTCCAGCTTCCAGCTTCCAGCTTCCAGCTTCCAGAATTCCGCGCAACAACTCCTCCGCATGCACACAACGTGCCAGCACTCGTTGGCGACCGAGTGCAACCAGGCTGCCGAAAAGCGGGGGCGCCACGGCCTTGCCGCTCGTCGCGACGCGCAGGATGCCGAAGAGCTGGCCGACTTTCACGCCCAGCGTCACGGTCAGGTCGCGCAACGCGGGCTCCAGGCTGGCTTCAGCGAACGTTACCTCGGCCAGCAGTCGGTGCGCCGCCTCCAGCGCGGCCAGCGATTGGGCGGAGGTCAAACCCTTGGCCACCAGCATCGCGGGGTCGTAGGTGATCTGGTCGACGAAGACGAAGTCCACAAGCTCCCAGCCGTCAGCCAGGGTCTTGATGCGCTCCTGGATCAGGGGCACGACGAGCGGCAGCGCCGGGTCGGCGCGCAATTGTTCGACGGGGATGCCGGATTCCGCGCTCCAGAACGGCGCGATCCGTTCGGCCAGATCGGCGGGCGCAAGCTGGCGGATGTAGTGACCGTTCATCCAGTCGAGCTTGCTCATCGGCAGCGCGCCCGCGGCCGGGTTGATGTCGACGATATCGAATTTGGCGATCGCCTCCTCACGGGTGAACAGATCGGTGTCGGGGCTGTAGGCCCAGCCCATGATCGCGAGGAAGTTGAACATCGCCTCCGGCAGATAGCCGGCGTCGCGGTACTCCCGGATGAAGGTCAGCAGCTCCTCGTCCCCTTCGGCCCGCTTCTTGCGTTTGCTCAGTTTGCCGGAGCCGCTGGGGTCCAGGATCAGCGGCACGTGGGCGTAGACCGGCATCTCCCAGCCGAACGCCCGGTACAAGTTGACGTGCAGCGGCACGCTGCTGATCCACTCGTCGCCGCGCAGGATGTGGGTAATCCCCATGAAGTGGTCGTCGATGACGTTGGCGAAATGGTAGGTCGGGAAGCCGTCCGACTTGATCAGGACCGGGTCGCGCACCTGGCTGTTTTCCCACGGCTTGAGCTTGCGCAGCACGTCCACGAAGTGCGTCTGGCCTTCGAGCGGCATGGCGAAGCGCACCACCGACTTCGCGCCGGACGCTTCAAGCTCGGCACGCGCTTCGGTGGACAGGAACCGGCAGTGCCGGTCGTAGCCCAGCGCCTCGTCCTTGCGCGCGGCCTGCTCGCGGCGCAAGGTATTCAGCCGTTCCTCCGAGCAGTAACAGCGATACGCGTGTCCCGCGGCGATCAGCCAGTCGCTCCACTCGTGGTAGAGCGCCAGTCGCTGCGATTGGAAGTAGGGCCCGTGCGCGCCGCCGACCTCCGGGCCCTCGTCGTAGTCCAGCCCCAGCCAGCCCAGGCTGTCGATGATATCCTGGAGCGAGTCGGGCACGTAGCGCGTGCGGTCGGTGTCCTCGATGCGCAGGATAAACTTGCCGCCGGTGTGCCGGGCGTACAGCCAGTTGAACAGCGCCGTCCGCGCGCCGCCCAGGTGAAAATACCCGGTCGGGCTCGGTGCAATGCGAACACGAACCCCTTTGTTTTGTATGGACATAAAGCTCAACTCTTCCTTGTCTACCAATCTACCAATCTACCAATCTACCAATCTACCAATCTACCAACCTACTTCACCCTGAACGACTCCGCGCTCTGTTCGAAAACCGGCTTCAGCAGTGTCTGCATTGCCGGGCCCGGCCGAGTAGCTCAGGATCCACAGATCGGTGGGCGTGGCGACCAGGTATTGGTGGCCGCTCAGCTTGGCGGTCGTGCCGTCAGTCAGCGTGACTGGATAGCTGAAGGCGATATGCGCCGCCGGCATGCCCGCCGATCTGGCGGTCGGTCTCGGTGGTCCCCACCTCGAACCCCAACTGCCGGTATTGGTCGAGGATCGCCGGCGTGACATCCGCCATGTTCTCGATTTTCTGGCCGCCGAGCGGGCTGCGCCGGATGTTGAGGTTATCGACGAAGGCGGCAGCGCTGCCGGCCGCATCGCCGCCGGTGTTGAACGCCCACAGCGCCACGCCCTGGAGCGTCTCGGCGCTGCCGATGATTTTGGCGAGCTCGGGGTTGGTCTTCTGGAAATCAGCGAAGACCGCCTGGAGGTCGCCCTGGCTCAGCGCCAGCACCTCCCAATCCGCCGGGAGCGTAATCGTCACGTCGCCTGATTTGTGCTCCGTCCAACCGGCGGGCGCGGCCGTGGTGGGGACGGGCGTTGGCGGCGGCGTGGCCGGCTCGACGGTCGGTGTGGCTGGCACAGCCGGTGTCGGCGCGGGGCAGCCAGTCAACAATAGCGCCGCGATCAGAGTGGCGATCAGAATCGGTGTGCGGATCCACAGTGCGTTCATTGGCCCTCCTCCCGTTGTGAATATCCAAGGGCATCTCCGTGGTGCTATACTACGAGCGGGTGCAAATTGCGCTTTTTCCTCTGTTCATGCTGCGAGCATCCTGAGCGGAACGGAGCGGCGTTAGCGGAGTGTAGTCGAAGGATGTGGCCTTCAGCCGTGCCCGCTGCGCATCCTTCGACTACGCCGGGGCCCCTACCCCGGCTCCGCTCAGGATGCTCCGCTAAACAAAAACGCAGTTAATGCCCGCCCGCAGTATATCTACCTGTCGAACCCGATTTTCTTGTGTCGCAGCATCACGCTTTCCGCCAGCCCAATGCCGATCAGCATGGTCCAGAGCGAACTGCCGCCGTAACTGACGAACGGCAGCGGGATGCCGGCCACCGGCAGGATGTTCAGGTTCATGCCGATGTTGATGACAAGCTGGAACAGGATCATCGTCGTCACGCCGACTACGATCAACATGCCGAAAGTGTCGCGAGCCAGTCCTGCGATGTACACCAGCCGGAAGAGGAGCAGGGCAAACAGCACGATCAGCAGTGTGGCGCCGATGAAGCCCAGCTCCTCTGCGGTCACCGAAAAGATGAAGTCGGAGTGGCGTATGCGCAGGAAATGGAGCTGGCTCTGCGAACCTCGAAAGAGGCCGCGCCCCAGCCAGCCGCCCGACCCGATGCCGATGATGGCTTGCTTGATGTTGTACAGTTCATCGGGCTTGACGCGGCTTGGATCGATGAGCATGAAGACGCGGTTTTTCATGTAATCCTGGAGCACGAATTGCCAGGCCAGGACCGCGCCGCCGATTGCTGCACCGGCTAATACCAGCGCATGGCGCAGACGCAACCCGCCCATCACCAGCATCACCCCGCCGATAACCACGATGGAGAGGGCCGTGCCGAGGCTGGGTTGCAAATAGATCAGCACCACAGCCGGCGCCAGCAGCAACAGCGCGCCGATCGGCGTGAGGAAGCTCTCCATACGTTCCTCACGCTTGGCAAGATAGTGTGCCAGCGCCAGGATCACCGCGATCTTGGTCAGCTCCGAGGGTTGCAGGAAAAACTCACCCAGTTGGAGCCAGCGTTGCGCACCGCCTGCCACTGTCCCGATCACCGCGATGACTGCCAGGAAGGCCAGGAAGACGCCATAGAGCGGATAGGCGATGCTCCCAAGGAGCCGATAATCCACCGCCGCGGTCAGGAAGAGCAGGATGATCCCGATGCCCAGGAAGGCCGCCTGCCGCCACGGCCAGGAAGCGTATAGGGTGTTGCCCGACAGGGCGCTGGCCACCATGAGGATGCCAAAGAGGCTGAGCGCCAGGACCAGGGCCAGCAGGTACCAGTCGAAGTGACGGCTGAGAAATAGTTTCATGCTATTTCTTTGCCTCCGCCGGCGGGTTTTTGTCAAAATACGCCTGGAGGATCTTGGTGGCGATCGGCGCGGCCACGGCCGAACCTTCGCCGCCGTTCGCCACGAACACGGTGACGACGATCTCCGGGTCGTTATATGGCGCAAAAGCCGTGAACCAGGCGTGCGTGGGCAGGTTGCCCTTGTCGTCGCGGTCGGGTTGGCCGTCCTTGTTGTCGTCGCGCGCAAATTCGGCGGTTCCGGTCTTGCCCGCGACCGTGACACCCGGCACGCGCACCCGGGCGGCGGTGCCGTTGGGCCAGTTCACCGCGCCGAACATGCCTTCGCGCACCACATCCAGGTTTTTGGGGTCCACCAGCACCTCACGCAGCAGCTTCGGCTGGAAAGGCTGCACGACGTTCCCGTTGTCGTCGGTAATGTGATCTACAAGTTGGGGTTTCCACAACGAACCCCGATTGGCGACCACGGCAGTGGCCGAGGCCATCTGCAGCGGCGTTGCCAGGGTGTAGCCCTGGCCGATGCTCATGTTGTAGGTGTCGCCGGTCAGCCAGTTTTCTGCGTACGTATGCCGCTTCCATCGGGAGTCGGGCACGTGGCCCGACGCCTCGCCCGGTATATCGATGCCTGTCACTGCATCCAGGCCGAAAGCTCGCGCGTAGTCCCCGATCCCTTTTGACCCCAGTCCGACGAAGCGATCCGGATACCCGCCGCCCAGCTCATAAAAGAAGATGTCGTCCGAGACCGCCAGCGCATCCCGCACGGTGATCATGCCGTGACCGAAGCCCAGCTTGGCATTCCAGGAGACAAAGGGTTGGGCCATGCTGCGATCCCAGGGAAAGTACTCGTTAGGCAGCCAGATTACCCCGTCGTTGTTGCCATCGAAGCCGTCGCCCAGCCGGGAACGCGGCGTGATGACGCCTTCTTCAAGACCACCCGACGCGACGATCGTCTTGAAGATCGAGCCAGGTGGGTACTGCCCGCTGATGGCCCGGTTGAAGAGCGGCAGGTTCGGATCGCCGGTCAGCGCGTTCCATGCCTCAGTGGTGATGCCTTTGGCGAACAGATTGTTGTCGTAGCCGGGCAGGCTGACCAACGCCAGGATCTTCCCGTCGCGCGGGTCCATCGCGATGGCCACGCCTTCCGAGGACTTGGTGAAACCTTCGGAGTTGTCGAGCGCTTCCTGCAGCGCCTCGGTGGCTGCACGCTGTAAATCCAGATCCAGGCTCAGCACCAGATTGTGGCCGGGTTGGGCGGGCGCAGCCTCGCCGACGGTGCGCACGCGGCGGCCGTGGACGTCCACTTCGATGGTCTGCTGGCCGGGTTTGCCCCGTAACGCATCCTCGAAGCTTGTCTCCAGCCCGGCCAGTCCCACCTGCGCGTTCTGGAGGTAGCCCTTTTCCTCGTATACGGCGAGCTGATCTTCCGGGATGTGCCCCATGTAGCCGATGATGTGCGAGGTGAGCGTCCCTGATGGGTAATCGCGGATCGGCTCCAGCACGAGTTGCACGCCCGGCAGGTTGACCGCATCCTCGGCCAGCAGAAAGGCCGTGGCCTCCTGGATGTACCGGGCCACCGTGACAGGCCGGTAAGCGCCGCCCAACTCGCCTTCAATGATCTTTGTGTCGATCTCGTCACGCGGCATCACCCACGGGCTGCGTTCCTGGATGGCCAGGGCCGGCGTTGGCGCTGTGCCTTTTTTCGTCTGCGGTGCAGGGGTGGCTGTCGCAGAGGGCTCGCTCGGATCGCCGGCGGGTGTGGGTTCGAGCGCGGCGATCGGCTGTTCCGGCGCCGGGCGGTTCAGGATCTCAAGCAGGCGATTCACGACCGCCGCCGCGGCGACGCCCTCTGCACCGCCATCCTTGTCCTGGGGTAAATCGCCCGGAACGAGCACAACGCTGAAACTGGGCCGATTGCGCGCGAGGATTTGGCCGTCGCGGTCGTAAATGACTCCGCGTGCCGCGTCCACATCCACCTCGCGCAACCGATTGCGATCGGAGAGGAGGCGGTAACGTTCGCCAGCGATCATCTGGAGCTGCCACAAGCGCCCGATCAGCACGGCGACGACAACAGCGATCAGCGCCTGTAGGATCAGCAGACGACCGCGGGCGGGAAGTTTCGTCCCTCGCATTCTGCTATAACTCCATGCGGCCAGCACCGATGTGCGCCGCTAACCAACGTAAGAGCGGATAGATGACCAACACCAACAGCACGTTCAGCGCCAACTCCGGCAGCATCACCCGCAGGGCGCTACCGACCCAATCCACGGGCATCCCCCGCAGGCTCAACAGGATCAGATTGATCCAGCCGAAGATCAGGGTTGCCAGCGCCACCAGCAGCGCCGGCAGCAACACCGAGTTCGTGAAGATGCTGCTGCGGCCCAAGCCCGCCAGAAAGCAGGTGGGCATGAGCGCCAGCGGCGTAGTTCCCAACGGCAGCCCGGCGATCAGGTCGACTCCCAACCCGCCGGCGAAGGCCCACATCAGCCCCTCGGACACCGTGTGCAGCAAACTCCAGCACACTACGACGACCAGCAGCAAGTTAGGGCTGGCGCCGAAGAAACGCAAGCGTGCTAACAGCGTCCCCTGGATGACGACCGTCACTGCCAGGATCAGCAAGCTTAGATAGATGCTGGCCCTATTTCGGCTGGGTTCGACCACTGCTCACCCCACGCTCTCCAGATCGCCCGGCTGGAAGTTGGTGATGACCAGGACGAACTCCAACTGGTCGAAATTGACGGTCGGGCGGATCACGGCTTCCTGGTACATGTTGAAGTCCCGCTTGTTGACTTCGAGCACCTGTCCGATCGTGATGCCCTTCGGGAAGTTGCCGCCCAATCCCGAGGTGATGATCTCGTCGCCCAGGCTGACATCGGCGTCCTGGGCGATGAACTCCATCACAGGTTGTGTGCCGGCCATGCCGTCTACCACGCCGACTGCCCGGCTGCTGGAGCGTTTCACCATGGCCGGCACGCCGCTGGAGGGGTCGGTGAGTGGCAGGATGATCGACGATGTCGGACCGACTTTGTGAACGCGGCCGACCAGGCCGCGCTCAGTGACGACCGGCATGCCGGCCTTGATGCCATGCTCGCTGCCCAAATCGATCGTCAACGATGAGAGATAGTTGGACGGCCCCCGGCTGATCACACGTGCGATCACCTGGCCGCCGCGATAGTCCGAGAGCGGGTTGATCTGGGCGAAACGTAGCAGCTCGCGCAAGCGTGCGTTTTCAGCCTCGATCTCCTTGAGCTGTAGGTTGTCAATCGTCAGCGTGTCCACCTGGGTTTGCAATTGCTTGTTCGTGGAGCGCAGGCCGGCGAGCTCGCGCGCGGTGCTGACGACATTAGTGATCTGGCGGCCGATGTCGTTGGAGACTGTCAAAAACGGCTGCGATAGGCGCGTTAGACTCCCCTCGACCGGCGCCAGGTGGCCTGACGATGACAGGATGAGCAACGCCAGGCTGATCGCGGCCAGGAGGAAGAAGAGGGAGGTCCGACTGGAGATGCGCTTCATAGTTATGACACGGTGACGAAGGGACACGGCGACGCAGCGATCGGCCTGGTTGACTCACCATGATCCCTGCATCGCCCGTCTCCGTGTCTCGGCTAATGCAGCGTGCTGCCGCGCTGCATGCTGGCCAGCGTCTTTTGGAGAATCTCGAAGTTCTCCAACACCATGCCGGCCCCACGGGCGACACAGCTCAGGGGGTCATCGGCTACATAGACCTTCATTCTGGTCTCTTCGGTCAGGCGCTCGGCCAACCCTTTTAGCAGCGCGCCACCACCGGCCAGCGCGATGCCATGCTCCATCAGATCAGCCACCAACTCGGGCGGCGTCTCATCGACCGCCTGGCGGATCGTCTCAACGATGATGCCCACGGAATTGCGCAGCGCCTCGCGCAGCTCGACACTGCTGACATCGACGGCCTCCGGCAGGCCCGTGACCAGGTTGCGGCCACGGATTTCCACGGTGAGCTCCGGCTCCAGCGGATACGCCGAGCCGGCCTCGATCTTGACGCGCTCGGACATCTGCTCGCCGATGAGCAGGTTGTACTTCTGTCGGCAGTAGTTGACGATATCCTCGTTCATCTCATCGCCCGCAACGCGGATCGAGCGCGCCACGACGATGCCGCCCAGCGACGTAACGGCCACCTCGGTCGTGCCGCCGCCGATGTCCACGATCATGCTCCCGCGTGCGTCGGAGACCGGCAGGGTGGCGCCGATGGCCGCGGCCATCGGTTCCTCGATTAGATAGGCCTCGCGCGCGCCCGCACTGAGCGTGGCGTCGTACACCGCGCGCTTTTCCACCTCGGTCACGCCGCTGGGGATGCCAACGACCACGCGCGGCCGCGGTACCCGCAGTATCATGCGGCTGTGAACCTTATGGATGAAGTAGTGCAACATCTGCTCGGTGACATCGAAGTCCGAGATGACGCCATCGCGCAGCGGCCGGATGGCGATGATGTTGCCCGGCGTGCGGCCCACCATTTGCTTGGCCTCCGTGCCGATCGCCAGCACCCGCTTAGTTTTGCGGTCGATCGCGACCACCGACGGCTCGTTGATCATGACGCCGCGGTTGCGCACGGAAACCAGGGTGTTGGCGGTCCCCAGGTCGATACCGATGTCGAGCGAAAACAGGCCGAGAAGCCAGTTGAGTGGGCTGAACACGCGTTATGTGCTCCTGAATCGTTGCTAGAATCGCCGATTTGCGTACCTGTAACCCATGCAATTCCGCGTGATTATACACTCGCGGAGCGTATTCCCCAAATCACCCGCCCAAACGGTAACTTATGCCACGTCCTTCATCGAAAACGGCCGCGACGCGATTCCGATCAGATAGCCGAAGCGTGCCTTGAAGGCTTCCGGCGTCAGCTTCGTGTGCGCGGCCATGCGCACCAGGGTTCCATCATCTGAGCCATCCTGCGGCTTCAGCCGGATCATGAACTTGTAGGCGGAACGGTAGACGAACGAGTCGATCTTGACGCGCCGCACCTCGGTGCGCCCCGTGCGCGGGTCCATCATGCTTTCGAAGGGCATGGGCACGACCTGGTTGCGTTGGATCGTGATCGTTGCGTTCGTGTCGCCTTCCAGCAGGAAGCTTACAGCAGCTTCGCCCAGGCCGATCGTGTAGTCGATGTCGAAGGCGATGGGGTCGGCGCACCGCAGCTCGAAGCCCAGGTCCTTGTTGATCAGGCGCAGGTTGATGCCGACTTCCTTGAGCGTGCGGTGCAGCTCGCCCTTCAGGATGTCAGAGAAGTTGATCTCGGACAACTGGATGTGGCCGTGGCTATCGAGCGGCGCGTCTTTGAGGGCTTCGAGATCCTCTGTGGCCATCTGCTCGACGAGCCCCTCGGCGAGGACGGCCACGCCGTACTCCCTGCCCTCGGCCAGGCGTTTGATGATCGACGTGGCCAGGATGTCCAGCACCTCCTGGAGGCGGATCGGCTGATCCCCCCATGCTTCGGGGATGAGCGTGACCGTCGCGCCCACGCTCTTGCCGATCCCCAGCGCCAGGTGGCCGGCCTTGCGTCCCATGGTCACCACGAGGATCCAGCGGCGGCCGGTGAGCGCTTCCTCCATCAGGTTCATGACGGTGCGCGTGCCCAGTTCGCGCGCGGTTTCGTAGCCGAAGGTGCGGATGCCATCGGGTAGCGGCAGGTCGTTGTCGATGGTCTTCGGGACGTGGGCCACCTGGATCGCGACATGTCGGGTCTCCTGGGCGTGGCGCGCAACCCGATAGGCCGAGTAAGCCGTGTCATCGCCGCCGATCGCCAACAGGTAATCGATCCCCTCCCGGATCAGGACATCCGCACAGCGGTCCAGGTCGGCGATCAGCCTTGGTCGGGTTGGCTCGAGACGTGCGCAGGATCGACCGCCCGCGCAAGTGGATGCGGCTCACGTCGGCGATGCTGAGCGGTCGGCTCACCAGTTTCCCCTGCATCAAATGCTCGAAGCCGTCGAAGATGCCCACGACATCGACCCCGTTGTTGATCGCCTCGATCGTGGCGGAGTGGATCACCCCGTTGATGCCCGGCGCAGGGCCGCCGCCCACCAGGATGGCGAGTCTGCGCCGATTCGGCCCGTGTTCCATATAAATCCCTCCCGATGATAAAATGGGTGGATGTCAGCACTTCTGGATCCCAGACATTCGCTGCATTGTAACCGTCCCTGACGGTGCGTCAAGTCCGTATTAGTCTATTTCGCTTACCCGTGTTAGAATAATTTTTGTTCCTCCCAAAGGGAGGGGCGCTTGGGCTGAGAGTGCGACTTGGCTCAGATCATCAGCCAAGGAAGGACTTTCAGTGACATTCTCAGGTTTTAACCTCAGCCCGCGCGTTGCCGCGGGCGTAAACGCGCTCGGCTATGTCGAGCCTACCCCGATTCAAGAACAGGCGATCCCGCCCATCATGGCCGGGCGTGACGTCATGGGCCTGGCCCAGACCGGCACCGGCAAGACGGCGGCTTTCGCGCTGCCCATTCTTCAGCGTCTTGAGCACGGCCCGCGCGGCCGTGTGCGCGCCTTGATCGTGGCGCCCACGCGCGAGCTGGCCGAGCAGATCCATCAGTCGTTCGCCGGTTTAGGCCGACAGACTCGTCTGCGCAGCATCGCCATCTATGGTGGCGTTGGTTTCGGGGGCCAGCTTCAGTCTTTGCGCGCCGGCCCGGAGATCGTCGTGGCCTGCCCCGGTCGGCTCCTCGATCATGTCCGCCAGGGTACGGTGAACCTGGCCGGCGTCGAGGTGCTGGTGTTGGACGAGGCCGACCGTATGTTCGATATGGGCTTTCTGCCCGACGTGCGGCGTATCGTCAAGGCCGTGCCTGAACAGCGGCAAACGCTGCTATTCTCGGCCACCATGCCCGCAGACATCCGTGACCTGGCCGGCGAGGTGCTCCATGACCCGCTGACCGTGCAGATCGGCCACGCTGCGCCGGTCGAAACCGTGTCGCATGCGATCTATCCGGTCGCCCAACATCTCAAGACCGCGTTGCTGACTGAGTTGCTGCGCGATACCGGGCCCGGGTCGGTGCTCATCTTCACCCGCACCAAGCACCGCGCCAAGCGGGTCGCCGAGCAACTGGCGCGCGCCGGCTTTGAGGCGACCTCGTTGCAGGGCAACCTCTCGCAGAACAAGCGCCAGGCGGCGCTCGATGGCTTCCGCACCGGTGACTTCCGCATCATGGTCGCGACCGACATCGCCGCGCGCGGCATCGACGTGCTGAGCATCTCGCATGTTATCAACTACGATATGCCCGACACCACCGACGCCTACACGCACCGCATCGGCCGCACCGGCCGCGCCGAACGCACCGGTGAAGCCTACACGCTGGTGACGGCGGATGATGTCAACCAGGTGCGTGATGTCGAACGGGTGCTCGGCTACCGGCTGGAGCGGCGAAACTTGCCCGACTTCGACTATCGAGCGGCTGCGCCGGCCAGGGACAACGAGTTTGCGCGCGATCCGCGACCCGCAGCCGGTCGCCCGCCGCAAATTCGTACAGCCGTCAATACAGCCGTCAGTACAGCCGTCATATGGGGCGAGCACAGGCGCTCAGAGCCGCGGGCAGCGCGCTGTCCCGGTTGCCGCGGCGAACACTGGCACCCGGTCAGGCGTCCGCATGGAAACCGTGCCAGCGACCACTTTCCGGCCGGAAGGCACGCCCGGTCAGCCGTCCGGCCGAACGACGCCCCGGAACCCCGCTCCTGCGCGCGATGGGAGTAGCTCACTTCCGGCCACACGGCGGGACAGGGCAAACGGGCAGGTCAGATCGTCGGGCGGCAGCTCGCGACCATAACGTAGAGTAAAAGAAGCCCACCGAAGCCGGGCCTTTGCAGCGAGCCTTCAGCCGGAAACCCGCCTGAAGGCTCGCTGCGCATCATGGGCCTGAAAGCGCGACGCCAATGATCGGTTGTCACCGACTTGAGTGTCTATCCGAAAATCCAGTGCATGCCCCCTGAGACTTCGGCATGAGATCAGTCGAACGCTTGTCGAAGGGGGCATTTTCACGAGTAATCGAGCGTCCTTCGACAAGCTCAGGACCCGCGTTCTGGTTTCCGGATAGATTCTTAGTGCCTGGAGGCAACTATCATGATGCTCGTTGATCCGCTGGTTCGCATCCCACCCCCGGCTGAGCGGCGGCTGGCACTCCGCGTGACGCCCGCCGGTCAACGCGCGCTGCGCAGCGGCCACCCCTGGCTCTTCGATCAGGCGATCACCGATGTGAGCGGAGAGGGCCGGCCGGGCGACCTGGCGGTGATCTTCGACGACCGGCGGCGCTTCCTGGCGATCGGCCTCTACGATCCCACTTCTCCCATCCGAGTACGCATCCTGGCGCACGGCGCGGCGGAAACCATCGACCGTGCCTGGCTGTCCGGCAAGCTGACCGCGGCCGCGGCCTGGCGCGCCACGTTGCCGGAAGGCGGCACAACGGGCTATCGCCTGGTGCATGGCGAGAACGATGATCTGCCCGGCCTGGTGATCGATCGTTACGACGCCACGCTGGTCGTCAAGCTCTACAGCCTAGCCTGGGTGCCCTGGCTGCCTGAGCTCCGCGCCGCGCTGGGTGAAGTCTGTCCCGCGGTGTGTGTGGTGCTGCGTCTGAGCCGGGAGCTGCTGCGCCGGCCGGAATTTCTGTATGGTTTGGATGACGGTGACGTGCTTGCCGGGCCGGTGCCCGCAGGCTCCGTACCCTTCACCGAAAACGGCCTGCGGTTCGAGGCGGATGTGCTGCGGGGGCAAAAGACAGGGTTCTTCTTCGACCAGCGCGATAACCGGGCGCGCGTGGGCAAGCTGGCCGCGGGCCGGCGCACGCTGAACGTTTTCGCCTACACCGGCGGTTTCTCGCTCTACGCTGCGCGGGCGGCGCGTCCGAGGTGTTGAGCCTCGACCTCAGCGCGCCGGCGTTGGCTGCCGCGGAGCGTAATTTTGCGCTCAACCAAGACCTCCCGGCAGTGGCCGCCGCGCGCCACACCGTGTTGGCCGCCGACGCCTTTGACGCCCTCGCCGACCTGCGCGGGCGCGGGGAACGCTTCGGCCTGGTGATCGTCGATCCGCCGGCGCTCGCCAAGCGCGAAGACGAGGTGGGCGGCGCGCTCGGAGCCTATCCGCGCCTCACCCGCCTGGCGCTGGGCGTGCTGGCGCCAGGTGGGACGTTGGTGATGGCCTCGTGTTCCAGCCGGGTGAGCGCCGAACGCTTTTTCGCCACGGTGAACCGGGCGGCGCAACAGGCCGGCCGGCCCCTGCATGAGATCGACCGTACCGGTCACGCCATCGACCACCCCGTACGTTTCCCCGAAGGCGCGTACCTCAAATGTCTCTTTGCCACGGCGCGCTGATCCGCAGGATCCCGGATCGAGCCTGTTAGCCTCGCACCGGTCAGTGCGCGATATTTGTGCCAGCCGGCAAGCCGGACCGAATCCAACAAGACAAAGTTACTCGACTTGGTACGGCACTTCCATGGTCACAATGCCTGGCTTGAACAACAGTGCCATCCGTAGTGTGAGCGCGGTCTGCGTGTGCAGCGCGTTGACCCAGCAGTGCTTCGGTACGAATTGGGGCACGATAGGCGTTGCTGGGACAGTTATTAAATCCGCGTTCCTAAGTGGTCGACATGCCCCCAACGACGGGCCATGCCGGCCTGCAATGGCGTGAACGAGAGGAACACGCTGATGGCGAACGGTGGCTCCCTCACCCCACGTCACTGTCTTCTCGCGAACAGCACATGCTCGTTCAGCACAAGCTGTAAAAGGTTTTTCTGAAGGTTTGACGCTTTCTTGACATCCCTCAACCCTTTCTTGTCCTCCAATTGACGCGATGTAAGAGTAGACTGTGATCGGTTCCGCGGCCGCCGGCTGCTGTCTGCCGGTTGACCGGGGTATCCGTTTGAGAGGTGTCTCGATGCTCGATCTCGCGTTTGTAGGGCTAGTGCTGATCTTCTTCGCCGCCAGTTGGGGACTCGTATGGCTGTGTGAACGGCTGAAAGGAGACGGCGCATGAGCCTGATGTATGTGGCGGCGGGTCTGATCACGCTGTCGCTGTTGGTCTATCTGTTCGTGGCTCTGCTGAAACCGGAGAAATTCGGATGAGCACTTTCGGACTGGCTCCAACCGGTTGTGTACCTGACGGTTTTGCTGCTGCTCGTCAAGCCGGTGGGCGGATTCATGGCGCGCGTCTACAGCGGTGAGCGGACCTTCCTTCACCCGGTGCTGGCCCCTGTCGAGCGCCTCTTCTATCGCGCCGCTGCGGTGAATCCCGATGCCGAGATGACCTGGAAGACGTATGCCGCGGCGCTGTTGGTCTTCAACCTGCTGGGGCTTCTGGCGGTCTATGCGCTGCAACGGCTCCAGGGAATCCTGCCGCTCAACCCGCAAGGAATGGCGGCGATCTCGCCGGACTCCGCATTCAACACGGCGGTCAGCTTTGCCACCAACACCAACTGGCAGGGCTACGGCGGCGAAACAACGATGAGCTATCTCACGCAGATGTTGGCGCTGACCGTGCAGAACTTCGTTTCTGCAGCGACGGGCATGGCCGTCCTGATCGCATTGACGCGGGGGCTGGTCCGGCATACGGCGCAGACCGTTGGTAATTTCTGGGTCGATCTGACGCGTTCGACGCTCTACATCCTGATGCCGATCGCCATCGTGCTCGCCCTGCTGCTCGTTTCGCAGGGCGTAGTACAGACTTTCAGCTCCGATCAGTCCGCGACACTGGTGCAGTCGGCTGTAGACGTCAGCGGTAAGACTGTCACGCAACAGGTGCTGGCCGTCGGTTCGGCGGCTTCGCAAATCGCCATCAAGCAATTGGGCACCAACGGCGGCGGTTTCTTCAATGTCAATTCGGCGCATCCGTTCGAGAATCCCACGCCGCTGTCCAACTTCCTGGAGCTATTGGCGATCCTGCTGATTCCGGCTGCACTCTGTTACACCTTCGGTAAGATGGTGGGCGACACGCGCCAGGGCTGGGCCATCCTGGCAGCGATGACCATCATCTTCGTCGTGCTGGTCGTGGTCACTGTAAGGACAGAACAGGGCGGTAACCCGAAGTTGGCTGCGTTGGGCGTTGACCAGATGCAAAGCGACACAAACCCTGGCGGCAACATGGAAGGCAAGGAGGTGCGTTTCGGTGCTGCCAGCTCCGCGCTTTGGGCCACGGCGACGACCGCCGCCGCCAATGGTTCGGTCAATTCGATGCACGACTCCTTCATGCCTCTGGGCGGACTGGCGCCGCTGTGGCTGATACAACTGGGCGAGATCATCTTCGGCGGTGTCGGTTCCGGGTTGTACGGGATGCTGGCCTTCGTCATCGTCGCCGTGTTCGTCGCCGGGCTGATGGTCGGGCGCACGCCGGAGTATCTCGGCAAGAAAATCGAAGCGCACGAGATGAAGATGGCTTCGCTCATCCTGTTGATCCCGATCCTCGCGGCGAAGATAGGCACCGCGGTGGCCGTGCTGGCGCCCGGCGGCGTTGCCACCATCTTCAACCCTGGGGCGCATGGGTTCAGCGAAGTGCTCTACGCCTTTTCATCCGCGGCGGGCAACAACGGAAGCGCCTTTGCCGGGCTCGGGGCGAACACGCTTTTCTACAACACGACGCTCGGTATCGTCATGCTGATCTCACGGTATTGGCTGGCGATCCCTGCGCTTGCGATGGCGGGCTCGCTGGTGAGTAAGAAAAAGGTTCCCGCCGGCCCGGGGACATTGCCCACACACACGCCGCTCTTCGTCGGGTGGTTGATCGGCGTTATCGTGATCGTCGGCGCCCTGAGCTTTATCCCGGCGCTGGGACTCGGCCCGATTGTCGAGCATCTGATGTTGACCGGACGCTAGAAGACAGGTAGAGGAATGACTACTCAACCCGAGAAACAGCCCATCATGCGGCGTGAGCTGTACCAGCGCGCGATCCGGGAGTCGTTTGTTCAAGCTGAATCCTCGCTGGATGGCGCGTAATCCCGTGATGTTCGTTGTGGAGGTGGGCAGTGTGCTCACCACGCTCCTGTGGATCCAGGCTCTGTTCGGCCACGGCGAAGCGCCCGCAGGCTTTATCGGGGCCGTCACGCTCTGGCTGTGGTTCACCGTGCTCTTCGCCAACTTTGCCGAAGCCCTGGCCGAAGGGCGCGGCAAGGCTCAGGCCGAAGCGCTGCGCCGCACCCGCCATCAGACTCAGGCCAAGAAGCTGACGCAGCCTGCCGACGCGACGTTACCGAACATCCGTGGCCATGCTGAGGTGAACGGAAATGGGACAGATACGGACGGCGCACCTGCGCAGCGTTCTTCCTACAAATATGAAACGGTTTCCTCGGCCGCGTTGCGCCGCGGAGCTGTGGTCCTGGTCGAGACCGGCGACACCATCCCGGCGGACGGCGAGGTGGTCGTCGGCATCGCATCGGTGGACGAAAGTGCGATCACCGGCGAGAGCGCGCCGGTGATTCGTGAAGCGGGCGGCGACCGCAGCGCGGTCACGGGCGGAACACGTCTGCTCTCCGACTGGCTGCTGGTGCGCGTCAGCGCTGATCCGGGTGAGGGCTTCCTCGATCGCATGATCGGTTTGATCGAGGGCGCGAAACGCCAGAAGACGCCGAACGAGATCGCACTGAACATCCTGCTGGCCGGTTTCACCATCATTTTCCTGGTTGTGTGCGCGACCCTGTTGCCCTATTCGATCTACAGCGTCAATACCGCCGGTCAGGGTACGGCAGTCACGCTCACCGTGCTCATCGCGCTGCTGGTTTGTCTCATCCCGACGACCATAGGAGGTCTGCTCTCGGCTATCGGCATCGCCGGCATGGACCGCATGATCCAGCACAACGTGATTGCGATGTCGGGCCGGGCCGTGGAAGCAGCCGGCGACGTCGATGTGCTGCTGCTGGATAAGACAGGCACGATCACACTCGGCAACCGCCAGGCAGTGGCGTTCATTCCGGTGAACCACACCGATCCTCGCGCGCTCTCCGAGGCAGCGCAGCTCGCCTCGCTGGCCGACGAGACCCCGGAGGGCCGCAGTATCGTCGTGCTGGCGAAGGAGCAGTATGGTCTGCGCAGCCGGACCGTCGGCGCAGGACCCGAGGCGCCGGATGGCATGCACTTCATCCCATTCACGGCGCAGACGCGCATGAGCGGCGTGGACCTGGATGGCACTCACATTCGCAAGGGTGCGCCTGACACAATGCTGACGTACATCCAGGAGTACGGGCGGACCGCGCCGGCCGACTTGAAACAAGCCGTGGACGAAATCGCACGCACCGGCGGCACGCCGCTGGTTGTGGCCCGCAATGGGGAAGCTTTGGGCGTCATCCATCTGAAGGACATCGTCAAAGGCGGCATGAAGGAACGCTTCGCGCAACTGCGGCGGATCGGCATCAAAACGGTGATGATCACGGGGGATAACCCACTCACGGCCGCGGCCATTGCCGCGGAAGCCGGCGTTGATGACTTTCTGGCGCAGGCGACGCCCGAGGCGAAGCTCAAGCTGATACGCGAGTACCAGGCGGGCGGCCGGCTGGTGGCGATGACCGGCGACGGCACGAACGATGCGCCCGCGCTGGCCCAAGCGGATGTTGCCGTGGCGATGAATACCGGCACGCAGCCGGCACGCGAGGCAGCCAACATGGTGGATCTCGACAGCAATCCCACGAAGCTGATTGAGATCGTCGAGATCGGCAAGCAGTTGCTGATGACACGCGGTGCACTGACCACGTTTAGCATCGCCAACGACGTCGCCAAATACTTTGCGATCATTCCGGCGGCGTTTGTGACGATTTACCCGGCGTTGGGCGCGCTCAACTTCATGCACCTGACGTCACCGACCAGCGCCATCCTGTCAGCGGTGATCTTCAACGCCCTGATCATCGTCGCGCTGATCCCGCTGGCGCTGCGTGGCGTCGCCTATCGGCCGGTGCCGGCCGCGCGTTTACTGCGCGATAACTTGCTGATCTACGGCCTGGGCGGTCTGATTGCGCCCTTCGTCGGGATCAAACTGATCGATATGATCCTTTCAGCCTTGAAGCTCATGTAGGAGGCTTACATGTGGAGTTTTCGACGTTTGGGATGGTGGGGACTTTTCGCTTTGGTGCCACTGGCCGTTGCCATGATCGTGCTGGATGACGAGGCCCCATTTTCGCGTATATGGCGCCTTGTTCTTCTGGGAGCGATCGTAGTGGTGATCTGCGTGCTGGCGGTCGCGTGGTCAGAAAGAAACTCCGGCTTGAATCGAACGCGAGGGCGCTGATGCCCTCATCGGCTATCGTCCGCTTCCGGGCACGATGGAAGCGATGGGTGCGAACCCCCCCGCTCAAGATTTGCTGAAGGCTGGGCGTGAAAGGTTGGTTTTCGGTTACGACCCCTTGGCTTTTCCGCCGGTCGCGAACAACCGGCCGGACGATGCTGCTGCCGAGTCGTTGTCATGAAGGCGCTTCTCAGGCCCGCAGTCGTTCTGCTGGCCCTCCTAACGCTGCTGACCGGCCTCCTCTACCCGCTAGCGGTGACAGGACTGGCCCAGGTGATCTTCCCCGCGCAGGCCAACGGCAGCCTGATCCGCAGAGCGGAGGACGGTCAGGTCGTCGGCTCCGCGTTGATCGGCCAACCATTCAGCGACCCGAGATACTTCTGGGGCCGGCCCTCTGCGACATCGCCGTTCCCTTACAACGCCGCAGCTTCCAGCGGCTCGAATCTCGGACCAAGCAACCCAGCGCTGATTGACGCTGTTCAAGCACGTGTCGCGGCTCTGAGGGCCGCCGATCCGGGTAATACCGAGCCGGTGCCGGTAGACCTGGTCACGGCGTCGGGCAGCGGCCTCGATCCGAACATCAGCGTTGCCGCGGCGCTTTACCAGGCGTCGCGCGTGGCTCATGTGCGCGGTCTCGATGCTGCCGTGGTCGGCCAGTTCATCGATAGATACACGGAGGGTCCGCAGTTCGGCCTGCTGGGCGAGCCACGCGTCAATGTGCTGAAGTTGAACCTGGCGTTGGATGGGGTAGAATAGACCAATTACGAATTACCAATTACGAATTGCGAAGAGCGCAGGACTACAATAGATGGTGTCATTCGTAATTCGTCATTCACAATTCGTAATTTTTAGAGGCAGCATGCCCGACGAGCGCACCCGTCCTGATCCCGATGAACTCCTGGCGCGCGTTCAGGCGGAGGAGGCGCAGCAGGCGCGCGGCAGGCTGAAGATTTTCCTGGGGTACGCGGCCGGTGTCGGCAAGACTTACGCCATGCTCGAAGCTGCGCATCAGCGCCGCGCTGAAGGCGTGGATGTGGTCGTCGGCTATATCGAAACGCATGGCCGGGCCGAGACTGAGGCCTTGGTGTCGGATCTTGAGGTCGTCGCGCGGCTGCAGATCGCCTACCGCGGCACGGCGTTGCCAGAGATGGATGTGGATGCCCTTCTGGCCCGCCACCCCCAGCTTGTCCTGGTGGACGAGTTGGCGCACACCAATGCACCGGGATCACGTCACCTCAAACGTTTCCTCGATGTTGAAGAACTGCTCACGGCAGGAATCGACGTTTACACGACTGTCAACATTCAGCACCTTGAAAGCCTGAACGACGTGGTGGCACAGATCACGGGCGTTACCGTCCGCGAGAAGGTGCCTGATAGTGTCCTGGATGAGGCGAGCGAGATCGAGGTAGTGGACCTGCCCCCGCCGGAGCTGCTTCAGCGCCTCCAGGAGGGTAAGGTCTACGTGCCCGCCCAGGCGGCACAGGCCGGGCAGCGATTCTTCAGGCTGGGCAACCTGACTGCCCTGCGAGAGCTCGCCCTGCGGCGCACGGCCGCGCGGGTGGATGAGCAGATGCGGGCTTATATGCAGACCCGCGCGATCCCCGGCCCGTGGCCGGCCGGTGAACGCCTGCTGGTATGCGTCAGTTCCAGCGCGCTGAGCGAACGCCTGGTGCGCACGGCCCGTCGCCTGGCCGACGAACTCAAGGCCGAGTGGTTCGCGGTTCATGTTGAGGCCCCAGGGGAGGCCCGCCTGTCGCGGGATCGAGAGGACCACGTCGCGCGTATCCTCCGGTTAGCCGAGGAGTTGGGCGCTAAGACGATCATGCTGCCGGGCCTGAACGTTGCGGACAGCATCCTTGAATATGCCCGCCAGCACAACATCACCAAGATTATCGTCGGTAAGCCGCCGCGAGTGCGCTGGCTGGAATTGTTGCGCGGCAGCGTGTTGGAACGGCTGATCGAACGCAGCGGCGACATCGATGTCTATGTCATCAGCGGAGGGGCGGAAGCCGCGCCCAGTGGCCACACCTTCGTCGTGGCGGCCGCACCGTCCGTGGCAGCGCTATTTGTGGAGCCTGGTCCTCGTTGGGGCCATCACGCTACTCAGTGTTCCGATCCACCGCTTTGTCGCACCGACCAATGTGGTGATGCTTTACCTGGCTGCGGTAGTGATAGCCGCGCTTTACCTGGGCCGCGGGCCGGCCATCCTGACGTCAGCGCTGGGTGTCCTGGCGTTCGATTTCTTCTTGGTCGATCCTCGACTCACCTTGACTGTCGCTGACACGGAGTATGTCTTCACATTTATCGGGCTGTTCGTCGTCAGCCTGGTGATCAGTTCCCTGGCTGCCCGGTCGCGCGAACAGGCTGATGCTGCGCGACGTCGTGAGACACAGGCAGTTGCGCTCTACGAGCTCAGTCGCGACCTTGCCGCGGCCAGTGGAATGGATGACATCCTGGATGTGGTCGTGCGACACGTCGGTGAGATCTTCAGTCGTGAGGCCACCATCCTGCTGCCTGCCGATGGTTTGTTACGGCCGCGGGCGTTGAGTCCCGGCTTCGCGCTGGACGAGAGCGAGCTTGCTGTTGCTACTTGGGCCTTCAAGCAGGGGCAGACCGCCGGCCGCGGGACTGATACCCTCCCGGCCGCTGCTGTGCGCTATCTGCCGCTCAAAACCGCAAGGGGTGTGATCGGGATTCTGGGTATCAAGCCGGTCGACCCTGATTCCTATCTCGTACCCGAACAGCGGCGCCTGTTGGAAGCCTTCGCCAGTCAGGCGGCGGTGGCGATCGAGCGGGCTGAACTCGCCGACCGGGCGCGTCAGGTGCAACTGTCGCAGGCGACCGAAGCCCTCCAGCGGGCGCTGCTGAACTCGATCTCACACGACCTGCGCACCCCGCTGGTCTCGATCACCGGCACCCTGACCAGCCTCGAAGAGGAGGGCGCCTGCCTCGACGAGCCCGCGCAACGCAGCCTGATCACGATGGCGCGGGAGGAGGCTGAGCGTCTCAATCGTCTGGTAGGCAATCTGCTGGACATAACCCGCATCGAGGCCGGCGCGCTGCGAACCAGCCCGGAGCCGTGCGATATCCAGGAAGTCATCAGCGCCGTGCTGGACCGCCTGGGCAGTCGGCTCGACGGCCGACCGGTGGAGATCGAGGCGCCGTCAGTGTTGTTGCCCATGGACTTTGTTTTGATGGTGCAGGTACTCCTCAACCTGTTGGAAAACGCGCTCAAATACTCGCCGCCAGGCACACCCATCGGCGTGGAAGCGAAGGTTACCGGCAGCACACTGGAGATCGCCGTGCTTGATCGCGGTTACGGCGTGCCAGCGGAGGACCTGGAGCGGATCTTCGACAAGTTCTACCGCGTCCAACGGCCGCAGGGGATCAGCGGCACCGGCCTCGGGTTGGCCATTTGCCAGGGGATCGTGGAGGCGCACCACGGCCGGATTTGGGCGCAGAGCCGTCCTGGCGGCGGGACGATCGTGACGGTCGCGCTGCCTTGTGAGCCGGCCGCAACAGGCGATTTAATGGGACGCAGATAACGCAGATAACGCAGATATTTTTCAGGTTTTATCTGCGTCATCAGCGCTCATCTGCGTCCGATTACTCAGCGCAGAAGACAGCGGGAGACAGAGATGACTGGGAGCGGACCACGCGTGCTTGTGGTGGATGATGAGCCGGCCATCCGCCGCTTCTTGCATACCTCATTGTCCGGGCATGGCTATCAGATGTTCGAGGCCATCGATGGTCAGGAGGCGCTGGCTGCCATCACAGCGCACCGGCCTGACCTGGTGATCCTGGACCTGGGTCTGCCCGATATAGACGGCATCGAAGTGACGCGCCGTCTGCGTGAGTGGACCCAGGTGCCCATCATTATTGTGACGGTGCAGGAGCAGGAAGCCGCCAAAGTCGCGGCCCTGGATGCGGGCGCCGATGACTACGTCACCAAGCCGTTTAGCATGGGTGAGCTTCTGGCGCGCATGCGCGCTGCCTTGCGCCGCGCGGCGGCGCCTACAGGCGAACCCGTCTTCAGCACCGGGGAGCTGACGGTGGACCTCGCGCGGCGCCTGGTCACTGTCTCGGGTCGCGAGGTGCAGTTGACCCCGACGGAGTATGATCTGTTGCGTGCCCTCGTCACTTACGCCGGCAAGGTGCTCACCCACCGGCAACTGTTGCGTCAGGTGTGGGGCGCGGGCTACGAGGGCGAGGCACACCTGCTGCGCGTCAACATGAGCAACCTGCGCCACAAGATCGAGCCGGACGCGACCCGCCCTTACTATATTTTGACCGAACCAGGGGTGGGATACCGCCTGCGTGTCACCGGGGATTAAGCCGGCTGCATCCCGTTCAGACTTTGCGGCGACTCGTAGAGGATCTGCCGGGCGATGGCCAGCGCCTCGTCCACATCATATTGCCCCTGGCAGACCTTCTGCGCCAGCACCTCGGCCAACTGCCGGCGGATGATCGCCGCCTTGGCGTAGGTCCATTCCAGGCAGTAGGCGTCGCTGAAGAAACCCACCTGCCGGTTGGCCGCCACCATGTCCAGCCGGTCCGCCATCACCTTGCGGATGATGCCGGGGAACAGGTTATGCCACCAGAAGCCGGCCAGCGAGATGTTGGGCAACTCACGGACCAGGGTGCAGAACGCCTGGTTGGCGTGCTCGCTGGCCAGAAAGACCTGGAAGCGCATCCGGGGGTGGCGGGCGGCGAGCGCGGCCACCTCGAAGATCGTATCCTGGCGCAGCTTGCTGCCGGTTTCATAAGGTAGCGGCTCGGCTCCGATGGAGAACTGGTACACGATCCGGTCGGTGTGCGCTTCGAGCGCGGTGAGGAAAGCTTCCAGGATATAGCCGGCATAGACATCCCGGTCGTCCGGCGTGGCGTGATCGCGGCGGGCCAGCGCCGCGATCATCTCCGCCTCGGTGGCCGGCCGCAGGTTCAGGTCGGTGGAGATGTGCTGCGCGGTGCTCAACACCTGATCGTAGGGGATGCAGCGCACGTAATGCGCGATCGCCGCGTGGACGTCGGCCAGGGTGCGGATGGTGCGGTCAAGCTCCGGCCGCCCGTCGCCGAGCGTGACCGGGAGCGGCGCGCCGGGCCCCGGTTGGTTCCAGGCGCGCTCCAGCTCGTAGAGCGGGATGTCATTGACGCCCCACTGGGCGCGCGTGAAAAAGGCCCATTCCAACGCATACTGGAAGATGTCGTCGGCTGCCCCGCCACGGCGGCGCCACAACTCGGTGCTGGCGCGGCGCACCCCCGCCCGCCGCATGATATCCCGCGGCCACGCGGCATCGCCGGCCCGCTCGCGGATGATGGCGTGCAGGCGCCCCCAGTTGTCCGGCGTGATCGGCTCGCGCCAGTCGTAGAGGTCCCGCAGGATGATCCGGACGCCCCAGTAGCCGCTGGTGTTGCGGATGAAGGGCACAAAGGGTACTGCTTCAGTCAATCGCGCCTGCGCCTCGTCCTCGCCGGGGTCCTCCGACAGCCGCGCCCGGCTGGGACAGCCGGCGCTGCTCAGGTCCGACACGATCATGTGATAGAGCAGCACGTCGTGCAGCCCCGCGCGGTCAGATGCGCGGCGTCCAGGTGCGTGTGGATGTCGAGCAGCGGGATCTCCCGCAGCCCTTCTTCCAGAGTCAGGATCAGTTCACCAACATTCAAGCGCTTGCTCCTGAATGATGCGTTCCACGGCCGCCCAATCGGGGATGCCGCGGCGGCCGCCGGGCTGGGTGGCTTTCAAGCCGGCCGCCGCCGTCGCCACGGTGATGGCCCGCGGCACGCTTTCCCCGCGCACGATGGCCGCGGCATACGCGCCGTGGAAGACGTCGCCGCAGCCGGTAGTGTCGACAACTTGCACGCAGCAGGCCGGCTGATGGCGGACCGCATCGCCCGTCTCACGGGTCATGTACCAGCAGCCGCGCTCGCCGGCCGTGACCACACAGGCCGTGTGCGCCGGGCTGCGCAGCGCTCGCACCATCGCGGCGGGGTCCGTCTCGCCGGTGGTCTGGCCGGCGAACCCCGTGCTGACGATCAGATGATCCACTTGCCGGGTCAGCTCCGGGATTTCGGGGCCGGAGAAACGCTCCAGGTCCGCCACTACCGGGATGCCGCGTGCGCGTGCCAGACCCAGCACATGCAGCCCCAAGGTAGCCACGGTGCTGTCCACGAAGATCAGGCGGCACGCGGCCACCAGTTCCTCGGTCACCTCGGCCGCTGCGAGGGAGGTGACGCCCGCGGCGGTGAAGAGGATCGTGCGGTGGCCCCCGCCCAGGTCCACGATGATGGTCGAATGGTATGGCCGGGCACCCGGCCGGCGGCGCACCGGCGTGCAGTCAACCCCCTCGCGTGCCAATCCTTCAATAGTGAAGCGCGATAGCTCATCGTCGTCCAGGACGCCGGCATAGGCCGTTCGTGCGCCCAGGCGCGCCGCGGCGACCAACGCTGTGCCCGCCAGCCCCCCACCCTCGCGTTGCTTCCCGCGCACCGGCATTTTGCTGTCGGGAGCAGGGTAGCTGTCCACAAGGAGCAGGTCATCGACAGCGACGGCCCCAAAACCGAGTATGTCCCAAACCGGCATCGGTGGTCTCCCTATTTCCGAGCCATCCAAAAAGCTCAGCCGCACGTGCCCTGAGCCTGTCGAAGGGGCGCCCTTCGATAGACGCCCTTCGACAAGCTCAGGGCACGTATTGAGTTTTCGGGTCGGTTCTCAGCCTGGTGTCAGGCCGGCGCCAAACCGGCGTTCGCCAGCGCCTGCTGCGGCGTCACGTCGTCGTGGATCACGTTGCAGAACGCCTGCACATTCGCGGTGATGTTGGGGAAGCCCCACACATTCCGGCCGATGGTCGCGCCCAGCGCGCCGCTCTGAACCACCTCGGACACCATGCCGAGCGCCTCGGCCAGGGTGTTGGTCTTCGGGCCGCCCACGGCGACGATGGGCGTCGGGCAATTCGCCACGATCTCGGCGTGCACGGCCACATTGCCGCAGTAGGGCGCCTTCACCACATCCGCACCCACCTCCGTCACGCAATGCACCGCCCAGGCGATGTCCTCCGGGGTGTAGGAGACGTGCGGCCCGCCCTCGAACCGCCGCGGATAGACGTGGCAGATCACCGGCAGCTCGAAGCGCGACGCATCGCGTACCACGTCGCCCACCATCCGCAGCGACGCCGCTTCGGTGTTGCCGCGGATGAAGACCGCGCACGCGATGGCGTCGGCACCGAGGCGCACGGCATCTTCGGCAGTCGCTACCTGTTCGAACGCCGTGCCATCGACCTTCGCCAGGCTGCTCTGGATGATCAGCGGCAGCTTGCCGGCGTAGGGTTGCCAGAGGCTGGCGGCGATCCCTTTGTGCATCGTGACCGCGTCCGGGTTGGCCGCAGCGATGGCGGCTAACGTCGGCTTCATCGCGGCCAGGGTCGGCGGCAATCCTTCCCCGTAGCCGATGAAATGGTCGACGGCGATCGAGCACAGGCGGCCCGATGGATGGGCGAAAAGACGGTTGAGACGGATGAGTTTCCCGATGTTCATGTAGAGTCCTCTTGTTGATAGGTTGATTTTGGCAAGTTGTCTTGGGTATGTTCTGAATGTGTCGGCGGGTAGGGGCGGGTTTTCGTGCTTCACGCAGGTTTCCCTTCAATTGCAGCCCGTCGTCAAGTCTAGCCTCGCAATAACGCGGAGAAACCCGCCCTTACAACCGATGCGGGCAAGTCAGTACGCGGCCAAAGCCGCGGCTGCCACATAAATCTTCGCCGCGTCCGGCCGATAGGCGTCCTCCAGGGGTGGGCTGAACGGAACCGGCGTGTCGAGCCCGCCGAGGCGGCGGACGGGCGCGTCGAGCGATTCGAAGGCCCGCTCCGCGATCAGCGCGGCCAGCTCGGCGCCCAGCCCGGCCAGGCGATTGGCCGCGTGGACGATCAGGACCTTGCCGGTTTTGCGCGCGCTGGTGAGAACGGCATCCTCGTCCAACGGTTTGAGCGTGCGCAGAATCCAGCACGTCGCACTGCACGCCGTCGTCCGCCAAACGCTCGGCCGCGGCCAGCGCCTGGTGCAGCATCGCGCCGTAGGTGATGATCGAGAGGTCGTCGCCGCTGCGCGCCAGGTGGGCGACCCCGATCGGTACGACGTGCTCGCCCGCCGGCACGTAGCCCTTGAGCGACCGGTAGAGCGGCTTGCTCTCGAAGTAGATGACCGGGTTGTTGTCGCGGATCGCGGCAGTCAGCAGGCCCTTGGCATCGGCGGGCGTGGCCGGCGCCACCACCTTCAGGCCGGGCGTGTGGACGAACCAGGCCTCGGGATTCTGGCTGTGGAAGGGGCCGGAGCGCAGACCGCCGTCGCTCGGCGCACGGATCACGATGGGCACCGCGCCGCCCCAGCGGTAATGTGTCGTGGCGGCGAACTGCACGATGCTGTCGAACGCCGAGCTGATGAAGTCGGCGAACTGCATCTCGACCACCGGGCGCAGCCCCATCAGGGCCATACCGGTCGCCATGCCGGTGAAACCCAGCTCGGCCAACGGCGTGTTCATCACGCGCTGCGAGCCGAACTCGGCCATCAGCCCCTTGGTGACCTTGAACGCGCCGCCGAAGTCACCCCCGATGTCCTCGCCCAGCAGGAGCACGTTCGGGTCGCGGCGCATCTCCTCGGCCAGCGCCTCGTTGATCGCGGCGAGATAGGTGAGCGTGCGCGGGGTGTCAGGTGTTTGCGTCATGGGCGAGTCTGTTCCAAGTCAAACGGGAAACGTGAAGCGTGAAACGTGAAGCGTGAAGCGTGAAGCGTCATGTCGAGTGGTTCGTACACTATTTTTCACCGGCCAGCCCGGCCAAGGCGGCCAGCACAACCAGCGCGGCGTACAGCACCGTGCCGGCCGCGACGTAGAGCATCAACAGCAACAGGGTCGAGCCGCTCGTCTGCATGGTCAATCCGATGGCCATTTCGGCCAGGAAGGCGAGCCCGGCCACGATAGCGGTGCGGCGCTGGGCCGCAGACGCGGGCTTAGAGCGCAATGTTCGCACCACGAGCCAGGCGATCAACAGCACAGTGACCGCTGCCAGGGCGAGGCGCACCACCTGTGGCCCACCGGCCAGGTCATCGGGCAGCAAGGTCCAGAAGGGCCAGCCCACACAGCGCGTCAGCGAGCCGGGCCCCGCGACCAGGATGCCGCTCACATACAGCGCAAAGGTCGCGCCCAGTGTCACCAGGCTGAGCTGAGCCAGGCCGCTGCGGGCCGAGAAGCGGTCGGCCAGCGCCGGATCGGCGTGGCGCGTGAACGCCACCACGGCCGCGGTCAGCACGAGCGCCGCGGTGATCAGCGCCGAACCCAGGTCAAGCGCAGCGACGGGGCGATACAGCCCGGTCAGCACGGCGAACGCGCCGAACACGATCACCGCGAACAGGAACGGGATGGCAACGAGCAGCGGCCGGGTCAGCCAGCGGATCGTACGGGTCCTGCGCCAACTGACCCAGGCGGCCGCGAGGATCAGTGGGGTTGTTATGCCCGCGACGAAGCGGTGTGTGTACTCGATCACCGCGTTTACCTGCGGCGGGGGGATGAGGCGGCCGTAGCAGCCCGGCCAGTCGGGGCACCCCGCGCCCGATTCCGTGGCGCAGACGATGCCGCCCAGCGCGATGAGCAGGGTGGTCATGGCAGCCGCCACGACGATCAGGTTGCGGTGTCCGCGGCTGACGGAAGCACTATTGGTGGCGGGGTCGGGTATCAAATCTTCCTCCCAAATACTACAACCGCATTTTCTACAAACGAGCCTTGAGTGCTTCGCGATCGAAAGGCGGTCGTTTGCCAAGTCAACGCAGGCGCTTCGACACGCTCAGCGCCCGTGCGAGTGTGAAGTGCGGTTGTAGTACTAATTAGCCGCGGATTTACGCGGATACTCGCGGATCAAAAAATAGAAAAGCAGGCCAAATCCGCGCCGATCCGCGTAAATCCGCGGCATCTTCCGGCCTGGATCATTCGGGCCAAACGGTCAGGGCGCGTACACACCGTCGGTGACTGACGCTGGCTCCGGCCACGGGCTGGCTTCAGCGAAGGTGACCGCATCCTCGACCTCGACCGCACAGCGCTCGCCGATCTCGTCCAATTCTATCGGATCGGCGATCCCTTCGGCGATCAGGCGAACGCCATAGCGCACGACGGGATCGCGCGCCTCCCACTCGGCCAGCAGCTCAGCCGGCACGTACTCCGCGCCATCGTGGATCGCGTGACCCAGCATCCGCATCGTCTTGGCTTCGATCAGGGTCGGTCCGCCGCCGCCTCGCGCCCGTTCCAGCGCCGCGCGCACGACCGTGTAGACGGCCTCGACATCATTGCCGTCCACGATGACGCCCGGCATCCCGTAGCCATCGGCGCGGCGGGCGATGTCGGTGATCTTCATGTGCTCGGAAACCGGCGTGGAGTAGGCGTATTGGTTATTCTCGACGAGGCAGACCCACGGCGCGTTGTACACCGCGGCCAGGTTGAGGGTTTCGTGGAACAATCCAGCGCTGCTGCCGCCGTCGCCGGTGAAGGAGAGCGCCGCGCGCGGCTCGCCCCGATAGCGAAAGCTCATCGCCGCGCCCAGGCCGACCGGCAGCGAGTGGGGCAGATGGCTGATGAAACCGAAGATGCCGAGGCTCAGATCGCCCACGCCGTGGATGTTGACGTCCCGTCCGCCGGTGACGCCCGTGGCGCGGCCCAGCAGGTTGGCGAAGATGCGCCGCGGGGTGATGCCGCGCACCAGGAACGTGCCCAGGTCGCGATGCATCGGCGCGACGATGTCGTCCGGCCCCAGCGCGCAGCCCGCGCCGACGCTGATCGCCTCATGGCCGCGCTGGCTGAAGGTGCCGCCCACGCCGCGGCCCCCCTTCCAGAGGGCCACCATGCGCTCGTCGAAGGTGCGCGTCAGGCGCATCCAATAGTAGAAGTCCAGTTGTTGAGCGGAAGAGAGGATCATTCCTGCCTTGGCAATTTGGTTGGGGGAACTACTTTCAGTTTATCCCTGATGGACTCAGCTCGCTGCAGCAGGCACAGGTTGGAATAGCGGCGCGGAAAACAGGCCCGTCGGTTCCATATGACCCGTCAACACCTTCTCAATGAGCCGGGCAGACCGCAACGGCAGCGATTCGCAGCCGCACTCTGGGCATACGTAAACCTCAAGCCCTCGGATTACCATCGGTTTGCCCACGCGGTAGTAAATCCGCTCGACGAAGGCGGTTTCCATCGGCTTTGAATAGCCATTCGGACACTCCATCACATCAGCTCCTGTTTGCCGTTACGATGAAGGCAGGGCGACAGTCCTTCACGGTGACAGTGATGCCCTGCCTGTGAATCGTGTACTTGGTGAACTTGCCTCGCGACCGCTCGTCAGGTTCCTTCTTTCTGACAGTTCCCGCGAGAATCACGTCCAAGACCTGATCGATCGAGATGCCGTTCTGATACATCCGTTCAACCAGGTGTGGCCCAAAGGTGATCGTCTTGGAGAGGACATTCTCACGTATCTGCTCTATTGACATCGCAGGCGCCACCCATAAAACATGCTACCACATGTCGCAGCGGTTGACAATACGCGAATTCCATCTTCCATCCGGCGGAGGAGTGAGTAATAGCCTGAACAGGCACTGTCGAGGGCGTGACATAACGCCTGCCATCAAGACAGGATAGATATCAAATCCCGATGAAACCGAAGCAGAGGTCGAGCCGCTGCCCGCGCGTCAGGGCCGGTGCGAAAGTCATCGTGTCAGCCTCCCGGGAGTCGGTTGATTATACACGCCTCCCGGAAAGCCGCCAAGCTCAGCCGCCAAGTTCCCCGCTTTCAGGTTTTGCCCAGGATTGCAGCTCGATAACATTGCCTTCGGGGTCGGTCACATAGCACCAGGTGACCTGCGCGCCGCCCGGCAGGGTGACCGTGACCATTTCGCCGACCGGCTTGCCTCCTTCGGACAGAACTGTCGCCCAGCGCGCCGGCCACATCCTCCACGCTGAAGGCGATGTGGCCGAACCCGGGACGGTTCACAGCCGTCGCCGGGCGTTCCAGCAGGTCGCTGTACGTGAAGACCTCCAGCGTGGGCCCGTCAGCGCCGCGGCCCGGGAGGCGGAGGTGTACGCCCCGCAGATGCGCGCCGGGGATGCCCGTGCCGGCATCCATGTCGGGGCCCGACAGATCGCGCGCCGGCGGCACCAGCACGCAGCCGAGAACTTCCTGGTAGAAGCGTGCCAGCGCGCGCCAGTCACGGGCGATGAGGTTGGTGTGGACATAACGGGCATCGATCGTCATAAATGAGCTCCAGCAAAGAATAGGTTAGCCTACCACCGGGCCTGGTGCTCCTCAACGAAACCGATCAGCCCGTCGATGGCGATGATCTCACCGTCGTCCGTTTTGACCGTGCCGCGATAGCGCCCGAACATCTGGTGCATTGCGCTGGTGATGATCAGCAGGTTGGTCTTCGCCACGCGTTCCAGGAACGGCACGAACGCCAGGTCGAGCCGGCCATCCGGTGATACCATCCGCCAGGGGCGCATGAAGTTGCCCGGGTCGTAGGTGAAGTCCACCTGGCCCAGCTTGTGGATGCGGCCCGCCAGGATCAGCGTGTTTTCAGTGGCCGCCGAGGTGTCGCCGAAGCCGAACCCCAGGTTGAGCCCGACGGTCCGCCCATCGGACGAAAACCCTGACGCGCTCGCCCAGACCCAGAATGACCGGTACTCCCAGACCCCGCGGCCCCAATCCAGGTTGCCCAGACAGGTTTCGGGCCGGATCTCCGTGCGATCGCCGCCGATCTGGAGCCAACCTTCAGCGGGAATGCAGTTGACCTTGCGGTTGTAGTAGAAGCGGTTGCCGCGGATCGGGATGACGACGACGGTGGACTCGTGCTCCGGCGCCAACCGCAGATCGACTTCGGCGGTCAGCGGCTGGCCGTCGAAATCTGGCCATGCGACCGAAAGATGCCGGCCCTCGGGCGTGACCTGAAAAGCCAGCCGCACCTTGCCGTTGTCGTAACGGCTCTCGCCCGCGGTGCTGTTGCGCGGAAGCGAGATACTGCCGCCGGGCGGGATGGTCAGGGTTTCCTCGTGATACCGGCCGGTGGCGAAGTTCACAGTGTAGACGAACGCCTGCCCGGCGTAGCCCAGATCGGCCAGGGTGACGGAGAAAAAGCGGTCGGGGGTGATGACGCCGTAGTAGTCCCAGCGTTTCACCCGGAAGCGCTGCAGGAAGCGCATTGGGGCAGGGTAGAAGCGGACAGCCTCCAGGTTGCAGTCCAGCAGCGGCGCACGGGCCCAGCCAACCTGATTCAACCGGCCTTCAGGATCGAGCAGCGGGGAAGGGGCAGTGATTTCCTGTTGAATGGGCATCGTTGACCTCATAGAAAATTGGAGGTTTTCAAAACCACTTGTAGCAGTACCGCAAAAGTCGCTACCTGGTGTCTGTCACTCTAAATATAGCCGAACCGCTTGGCGGCTTGCGGGTGCTCGAAAAGGGAGTTTTGTCATTCGAGCGGGTGTACAGCTCAATTCGTTGCGGCGTGGTTCCACGAGGTCTGCTGCCGTAACGAACCCTTGCTGGTTCATGTTGCACCACCTCAGAAAACCCGCTGCTCATGAAGTACCAACACGAGATGTTTCGCTGACGACTCGCCGCATCGGATCTTGTATCGCAGACCCGCTCAACATGACAAGCGGAACTTCTTTGGACTACCCGCAAGCCGCCCGGCTTGGCAGCACTCAGGGTGACAATAGCGAGTTCTGCGGTATTGCCTTTAGTGCTTCGGTTCCATGATCCAACCGCAAGCCGACGGGGCAGTGGTCGCTGCCGCGCACCTCGGGCAGGATGAAGGCGTCGGCCACGTGCGGCAGCACCTCGGCCGCGACGAAGAAATAGTCGATGCGCCAGCCGATGTTCCGCTCGCGCGCACCGCCGAATTGCAGCCACCAGGTGTATTGGCCCGCCAGGTCGGGGTGGAAGTGGCGGAGGGTGTCGACATAACCGTGATCAACCAGTCGATCCATCCACGCGCGTTCTTCCGGGAGGAAGCCGGTGGTGTTCCGGTTCTCGCGCGGCCGCGCCAGGTCGATCGCGCGATGGGCGGTATTGACATCGCCGCAGAAGATGACCGCTTTCCCCTCCCCGCGCAGCCGCTCGCACAGCGCCAGGAACGCGTCGTAGAACGCCAGCTTGTGGGGAACGCGGCTGTGATCGCGGCCGCCGTTGGGGAAGTAGCAGTTGATGAGCGTGAAATCGCGGTAGTCGGCGACGATGGTGCGGCCTTCATCGTCGAACTGCGGATCGCCCAGGCCGAAGCGGACCGACTCCGGCGCACTGCGCGTGAGGAGGGCGGTGCCGCTGTAACCCTTCTTGCGCGCTGCGCCGTGCCAGAAGGTGCGGTAGCCGGGCGGTTGGCGCATCTCGGCCGGAAGCTGCTCGGCGTCGCAGCGGGTCTCCTGCAGGCACAAGATGTCCGGCGCGGCCTCAGCCAGCCACGGCAGGAAGCCGGCGCGATAGGCGGCGCGAGCGCCGTTGACATTCCAGGAGAGCAGGGTGAGCGTGGTCATCGGCTCTGATTCTAAGCGAGTTCGCCGTGGTCGTCAAAAGGAACTCGGTTCCAGATCAGGGCGACGTCATTGTGCAGGCGGCGACTCCAGCCTGCACAATGACGTCTTTCACTTCAGGCCGACCCCCACCGGTCTACTCGCCGTCTTTCAGTCCGGTGTAGACGATTTCGAACAGGATACGGTCCGGCGATTCGAACATCACCTGGTAGTAGGTGGTGTCCTCGCTGCGGGCGAAGTCCGGGCGGTGTCGCGGCGTCTCGAACAGGTGCGCGACGCCCCGCTCGGTCAGAAATGCCGCCGCGGCGTCGACATCCGTCTGCGCCGGCACGCTGAAGCCGAGGTGGTTCAGGCCCGGCCCGTCATAGTCATTGCTGATTGGCTTGACATAGCCGATGAACCAGAGGCTCGTACCATTCTCATCCGCGACGCCGATGAACTCAGCGGTGTCGTAGAGGGTCTGCCAGCCCAGGAAGGCGGTGAGCTCCCGATAGAAGGGCAGATTCGCCGCCTCGACGTTGAATTGGATGTGGCCGATGTGGGATTGCATGGCAAAGTTCCTCCATAGTGATGGGGTTCGGCGGGACTCGCGATTAATGTGGCGGCAGAGTGTTGAGTCGATGATAGAACATTCTTTCTGGTTTGTCAACATGACCGGCAACCCAAATGGTGGATCTGCGTCATCAGTTAGCGTTGGGCACCTACCGCCGCGGGCTTTGGCCCTGAATCGGAACTGGACAAATTCGATACCCTGGTGTAGTATGAGGATACTCCCGCTCAAATCGACAGACCAGCATGCCAGCAAGCCCGTTGGGCTGGACTGTTGAGTCGTCGTGGGTTGGACACCAAACCATGAGGATGTGGGCCTGTGTTTGTTCGTCTCCTCTGAAGATAGGTGTCCGGAAGGATTGTAGCCTATCGCCCCAAAGCAGCAAATATCTTTCATGTCTTGTTTATCGTCCGCCTCATTGTCGTTACACTCCACAAGGGCGGGACATTTCTCACATAGCACTCACAAAAGGAGTATTCCAAATGGGTCCTATTCTCAACATCTTGTTCTGGATCGTCGTTTCAGCCGTCATTCTTATGATCGTGAGCCGGTTTAACCTGGGCCTCAAGGTTGCCGGTTTCATGCCTGCGGCCATCGCCGCCATCGTGATTTCCATCGTCTCCGGTGTGGTCATGTGGGTGCTCAGCCTGGGCTTCAAGGACATGCTTGCCACCAGCAGCGGCCTGTGGGGTTTGATCGTCCTCCTGATCGTCTCAGCGGTGGTGCTGTTGCTCAGCGGCAGGATCCTGCCGGGTCTTGAGGTCAAGGGCTTCAAGGGCGCCATCATCGCGGCCATCGCCATCGCAGTAGTCGGCGCGATCGTCACCTGGTTGCTCGGCCTGCTGGGCATCAGCTACGTGATGTAGTCTCTTTCCCCTTGAGTTGTTCGGGCCGGCTCTTTGGTCGATGGCAGCAGCCGTGATCAAAGAGCCGGCGCCGCGTCCGCCTGCCTCGATTCTGACCCCACCCTCCCAGATCCCACAGACGCCCACATTTGGAATTCCTGGGCGATTCACCACCAATTCCAAATGTAGCGCCGCCATTGCCGGCCACAGAGATCACAGAGGCCTCAGAGGTGCTGATCAAGGGCCGCGTGGTCTTTCATCTCGGTGTGCTCGGTGTTCTCTGTGGCTCGTTCGCGGTTACTTTTGGAATTCCTGGCGATTCACCTGACCGGTTGCGACCGCGCCGGTTGTCTGGTAGAATGCGCTGACAAGAGCGATCATCGAGTTCGGCGTTCTATAGATGTTCAGATAATCTTTCGGAGTCGAGGCTTTAGCCGGTGGCGCTCACTGCCTGCTTCGACCGGCTGAAGCCTCGACTCCAGTGTGCAAGAAGCCCGAATCTTTATCTGACGAGCTATACAAGGATTTCCTCATGCCGCCATCAACCGCTGACCTACGCCGCTTCCTCATCGATGCCTTCGGCGACGAGGACCTCAAGACCCTCTGCTTCGATTATTTCCGCGATGTATACGACGATTTCACGACCGGCATGACCAAGGGGCAGATGATCCACATCCTGATCGAGCGCTGCGACCGTCGCGATCGCGCTTGCCAGCCTCTACGCGGCGCTGCGAGCGGAGCGGCAGGGCCAGTATGATAAGCGTTTCGGTCCTCCCAGCGTAGCGGTCGCGCCGGCAGAGATTGCCCCCACAGGCCGCGATCCCCGCCAGATATTCATCAGCCACGCGCACCAGGATGCAGACTTCGCCCACCGCCTGGCGGCCGACCTGCGGAGCGCCGGGTGGCGCGCCTGGATCGCGCCCGACAGCATTCAGCCCGGAGAGAAGTGGGTCGAGGCGATCGGCGCGGGCTGGATGAGAGCGGCGTGTTTGTCGTCGCGCTGTCGCCGGCCGCGATTGCCTCCCGCTGGGTGAAGACGGAGACGAACGCCGCCGTCGAGCTGGAGGTGGGCGGCGCAGTGCACTTCATCCCGCTGGATGTAGCAGCGTGCAGCGTGCCCATCCTATGGAACGGCTACCAGCGCGTGTCGTTCCGCGGCCGCTACGAAGATGGATTGCGGGCGCTCCTGACGAGATTGGGAAAGGAAACAGGTAGACAAGTAGACAAGGTTTCAGATCAGAAGGCAGTGGCGCCAACCATCGGCGCTGTGCCGACTGCTGCGGCCATTGCTGGGCCAGCAGTCGTGCTGCGGCGCACGCCCATCGCCTTCGACTGGATCACCATCCCCGCCGGTGAATTCCTGATGGGCAGCGACAAAGCGAAGGACACACTGGCCTACGACGACGAGACGCCGCAGCACACGCTTTACCTGCCGGAGTATCGCATCGCCCGCGTGCCGGTGACGGTGGCGCAGTTCGCCGCGTTCGTGGGGGCGACGAGCCACAAGACCACCGCCGAGAAGCAGGGATCGGCATGGAGCTACACCGGCTCGAAATGGGATGACGTCAAAGGCGCCGACTGGGCGCACCCGCGCGGGCCGCAGAGCGACGTGCGGGCGAAACAGGATCACCCTGTGACGTGCGTTTCGTGGCACGACACCCTCGCGTTCTGCCAATGGGCCGGCGTGCGGTTGCCCACCGAGGCGGAGTGGGAGAAGGCCGCGCGCGGGCACGGATGGCCGTATCTGGCCGTGGGGCGATCGGGAGCCGAATAACGGGGTGTGCAACTTCAACATGACCGTGAAAGACACGACGCCGGTGGGCCGCTATCCGGACGGCAAGAGTCCATATGGCCTTCTGGATGTGGCGGGCAACGTGTGGGAGTGGACGAGCAGCCTGTGGGGCAAGGAGCGGGACAAGCCGGAGTTCGGCTATCCTTACGATCCAAAGGATGGGCGGGAGAACTTGAATCTGCCGGACACCGTGCGGCGCGCATGTTGCGCGGCGGGTCGTTCAGGAATGACGCTCAGGGCGTGCGCTGCGCCTTCCGTGGCAGGAGCTATCCGATCGATCCGGTACGGCAACCTCGGTTTTCGGGTGGTGTCCCCCGGCTTTTGAAATCTCTGGACTCTGAAAACTCTGGTCTCTGGTGACCTCTGGGACTCTGCGCTCTCTGAGCGAGGGGGTCTGGGGGAGCGCAGCGTCCCCCAGGGTCGCGGGGGTTGGGTGGTGGGGAGAAGATAGCACAACGAATCCACGGGATTGATCGAATCGGTGGGGGTGATTCGGTAAATCCATCGGTATTCGTTGTTCTATTTTCGGGTTGCTTACGCCGCCTCGCCCTTCCGCGTCACGCGTCCCGGCTTCTCGCGCCGCCCGTCGATCACCAGATGGTAAAACGCCAGCTCGGGGATGGCGGAACATCATGCGCGGGCCGGCGAAGCGCATCACGGCGCGGATCTGCTCGCGGCGGGCGGGCTTGTAGCAGTGCACGGGGCACTTGGCGCAGGTGGTCTTGTGCTCCTGGAACGGGCACTTCTCCAGCCGCAGGCCGGCATAGTGCAGCAGATCGGCGCAGTCGGCGCAGAGTGCCTCACCCGGCGCATCGCCCTGCGTCCCGTGCTGGTCGCGGCAATACATGCCGATCATGGCCTCGAGGGTGCGGGCTTCGCGGGTCATGCGAGGGTGGTCGTTGGTGAGTTCGATGGTGGTCATGAATGGATTTTATCTCAGCTCGGCGCCATCTTCAGCGACTTTTGTCGCCCCCTGGCTAGTACTACAACCGCCCTTCGTACTTGCACGGGCGCTGAGCGTGTCGAAGCGCAAATGCTGATCTTGCTGACGACCGCCTTTCGACGGACTCAAGGCTCGTTTGTGGGAAATGCCGTTGTAGTACCAAGATACGAATGAGACTTTAGTAGTTGCAGGTGAGTCGGTTGTCGGATAGAATACGGGCGCGACGGTGATGGCGCATATCCGCAACTCCTGCCTCTGACCTCACGTGATCCAGCCAGCCAGCGCTCTGTCACCCGACCTAAATCCAATCGCAATAGGGAGAACGACGATGCAAGCCGAAGCCCAGCTACGAGACGCAAAGGGAGAATGGCGACCCAGTCCCCTGCCCGTCCCCAGCCCCCTGTTCAACGGCCCCTGGAAGCCCGTGGGTATACTCAAACACCTGTGGAATGTCATCTGGCCCTATAATCTGATCTACGCCGCGATGGCGTTCGTCTGTTGGCTCTACCTGACGCCGAGTCTCGAAACCACGGCCCATTTCGGAGTCGGTTGGATAGCCTTCCTGTACTTCAGGAATGCAGGTTTACTGCTGCTCGTCGCGGGCGCGCTTCATCTCCGGCTGTATATCACGCGGGGTCAGGGGATTCGTTTCAAATATACCGACAAGTGGCTGGCGGCCAACGATCGCAAATTTACGTTTGGCAACCAGACCCGCGACAATATCTTCTGGAGCCTGGTGAGCGGGTGCATCATCTGGACCGCCTACGAAGCCCTGACGCTCTGGGCCTTCTCGAACCACATCATCCCCTATCTTGACATGCGCCAGTACCCGATCTATGCGGTGCTGCTGACGCTCGCAGTCGTCTACTTCCGCTACTTTCATTTCTACTTCGTCCACCGCCTGATTCACTGGAAACCGTTGTACAAGCTCTGCCACTACCTGCACCACAAGAACATCAACGTCGGGCCGTGGTCCGGGCTCTCGATGCACCCCATCGAGCACCTTTTCTATTTCTCGTGCGTCTTCTTCAACTGGATCGTCCCATCCAGCCCCTTCCATGCCATCTTCAATCTGCTGCACGCCGGCATCAGCCCTGCGGTCGGGCACGCTGGCTTCCATCGATTGGCCGTCAGCGACGACACCTCAGTGGCTTCAGATAGCTATTTCCATTACCTGCACCATCGTCTGTTTACCGTCAATTTCGGCGTGGAGGTTTTCCCGCTGGACTGGTGGTTGAAGACCCAGCATGACGGGTCGCCGGAAAGCCTGGCGCGTATCCGGGGAAGAACAGCCGCATAGTGGGTCGTTTGGCATGGCGTCGGCCATCTGGACCGGTGATTGAAACACCTGCACTTGCGTGCGGTGCAAGTGTCACCGTCTGGCACATCAAGTGCGTTGAAACGCACTGCGGCGCCTGGCATCAACCCGCTTCAGCGGGTTTGGGCAGTGCCAGACTGCGGTTTCAACCGTAGGCAGTCGGCTGCTGAAATGCCGAAGGTCGAAGCTGCACAAAAAACGGATGGGCGCCTCGCCCATCCGTTCATCCATCACCGCTTCTATCCGTTGCCGTTTCCGCTTGCCAGACTCCGTTCCTTACGCGCCTTCTTGCGGTCCTCTGTGCCCAGGATGCGTTTGCGCAGCCGGACGTTTTTCGGCGTCACCTCGACCAGCTCGTCCTCGCCGATGTATTCCAGCGCGTCGTCCAGCGACATCTGGAGCGGCGCTTCCAGGTGTACCAGTTCGTCGCCGCTGGAGGAGCGGTGGTTGGTCAGGTGCTTTTTCTTGGCGACGTTGATCGCGATGTCCTCGTCGCCGGCGCAGCGGCCGATGATCATCCCCTCGTAGACCTCGACGCCGGGGTTGATGAACAATTGGCCGCGCTCCTGCGCGTTGAACATGGCGTAGGCCGTGGCGAATCCCGGCTCCCACGCGACCAGCGAGCCGTTGGAACGCTGGCGGATCGCGCCGGCGTACGGCTCGTAGCCGTAGAAGAGGCTGTGGACGATCCCCATGCCGCGGGTGGCGGTGAGGAACGCCTGGCGGAAGCCCAGCAGGCCGCGCGTCGGCACCAGGTAGGTGTAGTAGACCGAGCCGCTCTCGTCCTGGCGCATGTTGGTGAGCTGCCCCTTGCGCTGCCCCAGCATCTCGATCACGATGCCGCTGGCCGCGTCGGGCACTTCCACGTGGACTTCCTCCACCGGTTCCAGCGTCTCGCCCGTGTCCGGGTCGGGACGCATGATCACCTCGGGCGCGCTGACCTGGAACTCGTACCCCTCGCGGCGCATCGTCTCGATCAGGATCGCCAGGTGCAGCTCGCCGCGGCCGCTCACCAGGAAGGTGTCGGCCGAGTCGGTCGGCTCCACGCGCAGCGCCACGTTCCGCTCCAGCTCGCGATCCAGCCGTTCCTTCAGCTTGCGGCTGGTGGACCAGGTGCCCTCGCGGCCGGACAGCGGCGAGGTGTTCACGCCAAACGTCATCCGCACCGTGGGCGCCTCAACGATGATGGGCGGCAGCGGCCGGGGGTCGTTCGGGTCGGTGATGGTTTCGCCGATGTACGCGTCAGGGATGCCGGTCAGCGCAACGATTTCGCCGGCAGTCGCTTCCTCCACGTCGATACGCTCCAACCCCTCGTGGATGAAGACCTGGGCGATCCTTTCGGAATGCGTCCCGCCTTCCCGGTCGATCCGCAAGACCGGCTGCAGCCGGCGCAGCGTGCCGCCCGACAGCCGGCCCAGGATGATCTTGCCCTTGTAGTCGTCGTAGGTCAGATTGGTCACCAGGAGCTGCGGCGGCATGTCCGGGTCGACGACCGGCGCCGGCAGGTGGCTGACAATGGCATCGAAAAGCGGCTGGAGGTGGTTGGCCAGGTTTTCCGGGTCGGTGCCGGCGCGGCCCGTGGATGCGATGGTGTAGATCACCGGGAACTCGGCCTGTTCCTCCGTGGCGCCCAGCTCGATGAACAGGTCGAAGGTGGCGTTGACGGCCCAGGACGGGCGGGCATGCGTCCGGTCAACCTTATTGATCACGACGATCGCTTTGTGACCGATCTCCAGCGCCTTGCGTAGGACGAAGCGGGTCTGCGGCATCGGGCCCTCGGCGGCATCGACCAGCAGCAGCACGCCGTCCACCATGTTCAGCACGCGCTCCACCTCGCCGCCAAAGTCGGCGTGGCCGGGCGTGTCCACGATATTGATCTTGACATCACCGTAGCGAACGGCCGTGTTCTTTGCCAGGATCGTGATGCCCCGCTCGCGCTCCAGATCGTTCGAGTCCATCACCCGTTCGGGCACGTTCTGGTTGTCGCGGAAAATTTTGGATTGCTTGAGCATGGCGTCGACCAGTGTGGTTTTGCCGTGGTCCACATGGGCAATAATCGCGATGTTGCGGATACTCTCTTGCTTGATCATTCGGTCACTGGTCCTCATCACAAAAAAACAGCCGGGCAGAACTTCTGCCGCGGCTGGTCAACACCAACTTACGGGGGACATCATAGCACAGGGGGACAGAAGGGACAAATCCGCTAGTCAGGAATTCCAAAAGTAACCGCGAATTAGCCACAGAGGACACCGAGCACACCGAGATGAAAGACCACGCGGCCCTTGATGAGCACCTCTGAGGCCTCTGTGATCTCTGTGGCCGGCAATAGCGGCGCTACATTTGGAATTGCTGTCCGCTAGTACAACGTGGCGTAAATTCACCCAAGGTCAGTCGCACCGCACCTGCCGGTGGGTGCAGGTGTTGCGAGGAGGGCGGTAGCCCGACGAAGCAATCCCAGCCTTGAAGCCTGAGATTGCTTCGGGGTTGCGACCCCTCGCAATGACTAACCCCGGCGATAATTCGCTCAGCATGACAAGCGTACAACCGCTGCCCCGTCGCTACCGCCGCACCGGATCCTTGATCGCCCCGCGCTGATCGAGCGGCGTGCCTGCGCCGGCGCGGTCCGGGATAACTGCGGCCGGCGCGACGCGTACCCCACACACCTTGTAGTCCGGGATCTTGGCGCGCTGGTCGATGCGATTGTCGGTCAGGACGTTGGCCGCGGCCTCGGCGAAGTGGAACGGGATGAAGACCATCCCCTTCGGCGAGCGTCCCGTCACCAGCACGCGGGCGGTGATGCTGCCGCGGCGGCTGGCCACGTCCGCCCAGTCGCCCGTCGCCAGGCCGAGCCGGGCCGCGTCCTTCGGGTGCAATTCCACCGTGCATTCCGGCCAGGCTTGATCCAGGGCCGAGACGCGCGTCATCGTGCCGCCGTGCCAGTGATACAGCACGCGGCCGGTGCTCAGCACGAACGGATACTCGGCGTCGGGCAGTTCGCTCTCCGTGCCAGTGCCCACCGTCCAAAACTTGCCCCGGCCGCGCGGGAAGTCGTCGGCGAAGAGATAGGGCGTGCCGGGATGCTCCGCGGCCGGGCAGGGCCAGTGGACGCCGCCCTCCCGCTCCAGCCGCGCGTAGCTGATGCCGGCGAAGTCGGGCGTCACCGAGCGCATTTCGTCCCAGATGGCGCTGGGGCCGGGGTAAGACCAGGCGGAATGACCATTGACCATTGACCATAGACCATCCGAGTGGGCAGCCCTTTCAACTTTGCTCATCGTTCTTTGTCGTCGGTCTATCGTCCATTGTCTATCGTCTATCGTCCGCCGAGCCAAATCGGCGATGATCTCCCAATCAGCCCGCGCCTGGCCGGGCGGGGGAAGCGCCTGGCGCACGCGCTGGACGCGGCGGTCGGAGTTGGTGAAGGTGCCGTCCTTCTCGGCGAAGCTGGCTGCGGGCAGGATCACGTCGGCGTAGACGTTGGTCTCGTTGAAGAAGATGTCCTGGCTGACGAAGAACTCGAGCTGCTCGACGGCGTGGCGGGCGTGGGCCAGGTTTGGCTCGCTCATCAGCGGGTTCTCGCCCATCACATACCACCCCTTGACCTGGCCCGTCAGGATGCCGTCCACCATTTCGGTGGTGGTGAGGCCGGGTTCGGCGGGGAGCAATACCCCCCAGGCCGCCTCGAACTTTCCGCGTATCGTCGGGATCGGTTACCGGCTGGTAGGCGGTGTAGAAGCTCGGCACCCCGCCGACATCGGAGCAGCCCTGGACGTTGTTCTGCCCCCGCAGCGGATTCAACCCCGTGCCCGGCCGGCCGATGTGCCCACACAGCAGCGCCAGGTTGGTCAGCGTCAGGGTGTTGTCCGTGCCGTGCGTGCTCTGGCTGATGCCCATGCCCCAGTACATCGCCGCCGCCTTCGCCCCGGCATAGATCCGCGCGGCGCGGCGGATGTCGTCGGCCGGCACGCCGGTGATCGCCTGCGCCCACTCCGGCGTTTTCCCAGCCAGGCCCGCGACATATTCCTCGAAGCCTTCGGTGCGCGTGGCGACAAACGCCTCGTCGTACAACTTTTCGGCGACGATCACGTGGGCCAGCGCGTTGAACAGCGCGGTGTCGGTGCCGGGCTTCTCGCGCAGCCACAGCTCGGCGAAGTGCGTCATCTCGGTCTGCCGCGGATCGACGACGATCAGCCGGGCGCCCTTTTTCGCTACAGCCTGCTTGAGGAAGGTGGCGATGACCGGGTGCGTCTCGGCGGTGTTGGAGCCGATGACCATGAAGCATTCCAGGTCCGGCATCTCGGCGATGGCGTTGCTCATGGCGCTGGAGCCGAGCGCCAGTTGCAGCCCCGCGACGCTGCCCGCGTGGCATAACCGGGCGCAATGATCGATGTTGTTGGTGCCGATGACCGCCCGCAGATACTTCTGGAGGAGATAGCTATCTTCGTTGGTTGCTTTGGCGCTGGCGTTGGCCGTGATGCTGTCCGGGCCGTAGCGCGTTCGCAGATCGAGCAGCCGCTCGGCCACAGTGTCGAGCGCCTCGTCCCAAGACGCCTCGCGCCACTCGTCGGGGGCGGTCGCGGCGGTGCGTGCGCCGGGCGTCTGGCGTGTGCGGCGGATCAGCGGCGCGGTCAACCGGCTGGGGTGGTGCACGAAGTCGGTGCCGAAGCGGCCCTTGACGCACAGCCGGCCATAGTTCGGCGCCGCGTCAAACGGCGCGTCGACGCGAAAGATGCGCTCATCCTGGATGTTGAGATCGATCTGGCACCCGACGCCGCAATAGGGACACGTAGAACGCACGACCCGATCTGCTTTCATCTCTCAACCTCTGACGCCCGGTAGCCAACTTCGTCTTTCGTCCTTCGTCTTTCGTCAATTTGCCACTCGGTCTTGGCCTTCAACGCGCCCGTCGGACACACGCCGACGCAGTTCCCGCAAAAGACACACGTCGTGTCGGGCATCGCCCCCTCGAACGCGGTGGTCACATGGCTGCCGATGCCGCGGCCGCCCCAGGTGAGCGCGAACGTGTTCTGCACATCCTCGGCGCAGACCTGGATGCAGCGCCAGCACATGACGCACTGGGCGTAGTCCCGGATGTAGAACGGGTTGTCATCCTTGAGCGCGATCTCGCGGCGGACACCACCGTCAAACTGATCGACCCGGGCGCCGTAACGCTCGATGTAGTCCAGGACCTCCGGCGCCTCGCTCAGGTCAACCGTGGAGGCGAGCAGCTCCAGGATCACGCGGCGGGCCGTGTTGACGCGGTCGGTCTCGGTGTTGACGACCATATCCTGGCTGACCGGGACGACGCACGATGGCTGGAGGGTGCGCGCGCCCACCACCTCCACCACGCACAGCCGGCACACGGCGTTGGCGGTCAGGTTGGGATGGTAGCACAGCGTCGGGATGTCGATGCCGGCGCCACGCGCGGCCTGCAGCAGGGTCGTCCCCGGCGCGGCGCGCACGGTGCGGCCGTTGATCGTCAACGAGACGGGTGTGGCTTGGGTTGGATCAGACATGTGGGTTCCTGCAAATGGCAAATGGCAAATGGCAAATGACGAAGGACGAAGGACGAAGGACGGACTACGCACTACGTTTCACATCTCACGTCTCACGTCTCACGCAGCACGTCTCACGCATCACGTCTCACGCAAACAACTCCGGCCACCGCTTGATCGCATCCACGATCGCCCACGGCGCCGCCTGGCCCAGCCCGCAGATGCTCGTGTCGCTCATCACCGCGGCCAGCTCCCGGAGATCGGCTGCGTCAGAGGGGCGGCCGCGGCCCGCGGCGATGCGGCGCAGGATCTCGGCCTGGCGCTGCGTGCCCATCTGGCAGGGGTAGCATTTGCCGCAGCTCTCGTGCGCAAAGAAGTCGCCGATGCGCGCCAGCACGTCGCGCAGATCAATGGTGTCGTCGAACACCATCACCGTGCCCGCGCCGATCGTGCCGCCAACCTTGCGGAAGTCCTCGAAGGTCAGCGGCACATCCAGGTGCTCGGCGGTGAGGAACGTGCCTGCCGCGCCGCCGGTGAGGATCGCCTGCACGCGGCGTCCCTCGCGCAGCCCGCCGGCCAGGTCGGTGATCAGATGGCGCAGCGGCACGCCGAACGGCACCTCATAGACGCCGGGGCGCAGCACCGAGCCGCTGACGGCAAAGAGCTTGGTGCCGGCCGATTCCGGCGTGCCGAGGCTGTTGTACCAGCGCGCGCCGTGCATGATGATGGCCGGCACTTTGGCCAGCGTCTCGACGTTGTTGATGACGGTCGGCCGCCCCCACAGCCCGGCGTTGGCGGGGAAGGGCGGGCGGAGGCGGGGGAAGCCGCGCTTGCCCTCGATGCTCTCGATCAGCGCGGTCTCCTCGCCGCACACGTACGCGCCCGCGCCGCGGCGCACCTCGATCCGGCAGGTGAACTGCCCCCCTGGCGTTTCCGCACAGAGGTAGCCGGCCTCTTCGAGCTGGCGCACGGCGTTGGTGAAGCGTTCGTAGCCCAGCCGGTGCTCGCCGCGCACGTAGATGAACGCGTGCGACGCGCCGATCGCATAGCTGGCGATCAGCAGCCCCTCGATCACCTGGAACGGATCGCCGTCCATCAGCACGCGATCCTTGAACGCGCCCGCCTCGCTCTCGTCCGCGTTGCAGATGATGTGGCGGGGAGGCGGGTTGTTGACGGCGTATTGCCACTTCAGCCCGGCCGAAAACGCTGCCCCGCCGCGGCCCAACAGCTTGCTGGCCTTGATCTCGGCGATCACCTGCTCCGGCGTCAGCTCACGGATCACCTTGCGATAGGCCGACATGCCACCTTCCGCGTGGTAATCCTCCAGGCTGGATGGGTCTATCACGCTGACGTTCGCCAGCGCGATCTTGACCAGGCCGCCGATTTTCAGTTTGGCCGGCAGCGGTTGCCCGTCGAACAGCGTCTCAGCCGTGGCAGGTGCGTGGCGCTCCAGGTTAACGAGGGCGGCCGGCGCCCGGTCGCACAGTCCCAGGCAGCGCACGGCTTCGAGCGTGTACGCGCCGTCGGGCGTGGTCTCGCCGGGTCGGATGCCCAGGCGCTCGGCCATCTGCTCTGTGAGTTTCGCTGCGCCGGCCACCGCGCATGGACCGTCCTGGCAGACCCGGATCACCTGGCGGCCGACGGGTTCTGTGTGGAACATCTCGTAGAACTCGGTGACGCCATAGATCTCGGCGACGGGGAGATCCAGGTACTCCGCGATGCGCTCAATGGCGGGGCGGGGCAGCCAGCCGCCGTAGAGCGCCTGCGCATCGTGCAGCATCTCCAGCAGGATGGTCCGCCCACGGGGGCCGTGGCCGGCGAGCATGGCTTCCAGTTGATCGTTTTCAGCACCCATGCTGAGCACCTCTTGACGCAGAAGTTCGGAGTGATATCTTTCAGCATTGTACCGGTTGCCGGTGGGTCTGTCAACAAGGCGACACGGTTCCGGACAACTATAGAACCGAGTCGGATCAATTGCGCGGCGTTGCGGTTGCTGTTACAATCGGGACTGGAAGCTGGAAGGTGGAAACTGGAAGCTGGAAACTGGAAGCTGAAGTGCAGATGCGGCGCAAGCTCGCTCTCCGCTCCACGCCTAACTCTTCACGCATCACGCATCACGTCGCACGCATCACGTCGCACGCATCACGTCGCACGCATCACGTCGCACGCATCACGCAGCACGTTCGGGAGGTCTCAACCCATGCCTGATCATCTACTCGCCGGCAAGCGTGTGCTGCTCGGCGTCACCGGCGGGATCGCGGCGTACAAGGCCGCCGATCTGTGCAGCAAGCTGGCGCAGGCCGGGGCGGAGGTCAACGTCGTCCTGACCGAGGCGGCGGCCCGGTTCATCGCGCCGCTCACCTTTGCCGCGCTGAGCAACCGGCCGGCACGCGTGGACCTGTGGGCCTCGCCCGGCGGCGATCCGATTCCGCATATACACATGGCCGCGGCCGCCGACCTGGTCATTGTCGCGCCGCTCAGCGCCAACACGCTGGCCAACTGGCCCTGGGCTTGGCCGATAACCTGTTGACCGCGACGCTGCTGGCGACGCCGATACGGGACGAAGGACGAAGGACGAAGGACGAAGGACGCACGTCCGTTGCGGATGAAGGCGTGCCGTGGGTGCTGGCGCCGGCGATGGAGTCGCACATGTGGGCCAACCCGGTGACGCAGGCGCACGCGGCCGCGCTGCGGGCGCGCGGGGCGATCCTGGTCGGGCCTGGCACGGGCCGCCTGGCGTCGGGCGCGGCGGGCGCCGGGCGGATGGCCGAGCCGGCGGAGATCCTGGCCGCGGTGCGCCTCGCTCTCGCACGCGGTGGACCGCTGGCGGGGCGGCGGGTGATCATCACGGCCGGCGGCACGCAGGAGCCGCTCGATCCCGTCCGCTTCCTGACCAATGCCTCATCGGGGAAGATGGGGGTGGCGCTGGCAGAGGCCACGCGCGACCTGGGCGCCAGCGTGACCCTGATCCACGCGCCTTTGTCAGTGGCGCCGCCGTCAGGCGTCGAGTGCGTGCCAGTGCGCACCGCGGTCGGGATGTGCGACGCCGTACTCGCGCGCCAGCCGCAGACCGACATGCTCATCGGCGCGGCGGCGGTGGCGGATTTCAGGTCGGCTGATCCCGCGGCGCAAAAGATCAAGAAGGTGCCGGGTCAGGCGGGTCTGACCGTCGAACTGGTGCGCAACCCGGACATCCTGGCTGAGGTCGCGGCGCGACGCGGCAACCTCGGCTGGCCCAAGGTGGTGATCGGCTTTGCCGCTGAGACGCAGGATCTGCTGGCAAACGCGGCGGCAAAGCTGGAAGCTAAGCGGCTCGACATAATCGTTGCGAACGATGTGACCGAGTCCGGCAGTGGGTTCGGCTCGGATGATAACCGGGTCACCCTGCTCTTTGCCGATGGCAGGCAGGAGCCGCTGCCGATCATGGCGAAGGGCGAGGTGGCTCGCCAAGTATTGGAGGCAACCCTCATCCTGTTGAAAGGCCGGTGAGCCGTTCTCCCGGACTCGCGGAGGTCGAAATGACAGCTCAGGCGAGCGATAAGGTTTTGTATCGGGACCAGGAGTTCAGTCTGGCGGGTTGGGAAGGCGCAGGCTTGTTCGAGCCTGGGCCGCACGGACTGCACCCGGTCCAGGTGACGACCGGCAACTGGGTGGGCTACATATGTACCTATGCGGTGGCCGCCAACGTTCTGCGTCTGGAGCGCCTTGAGATCGGTTTTGGGGCGGACGACCGGGCTGCCGCGAGGCGCGGGGAAGGTCCTCCCCTCTTCGGTGTCCGGCCGCGGCAGACGGAGCAGGATTCGTACGCGCTGTATGAGCACCTCGACCAGGTTATGGCCTTTACCGGCACGCTGACGCTGGGTGCGGACTTTGTCTGGAGTACGTATGTTCATATGGGCTTCCACCCGCCCTGGCGATACCGCGTCGTGTGGGATCTGACCTTCGAGGCCGGGAAACTTTTACAGGAGGCAGACCGTTCTGCCGACATGGCGCGGATGCGTGACGCTGAGGCAAATGGGGGGCTCGCCAACCTGTTCAAACCGCTCCAACCGCCACAGACCGGCGGCTGATCCATTATGCTATATCCATTATGGCAATACCGCAAAACTCGCTATTGTCACCCTGAGTGCTGCCATGCCACCCGATGGGTGTTATGCGGGTAGAACAAGAAGTGCCGATTGTCATGCTGAGCGAGTTTGCGGCATAAGATCCGGTGCGACATATCGCCAGCGAAGCATCTCGTGCTGGTACTTCATGAGCAGCGGGTCAACCCCGTGAGGTTCGTCACGGTGAGATTCTAGCGAAGGGTCTCGTTGCGGCATGAGATTCTTCGCTGAATTTTCGCCATTACGGGAGTTCAGGAGCGGACTTGCTCAGAATGACAGGCCTCGGGTAGTGACTTTTGCGGTATTGCCCATTATGCTATGAGGAGGCGCCATGGCTCGCATTAAACCGGGCGAAATCTTCGACCATCGCAACCCTCAGTTGCGCGCGGCGCTGGATGAGGCTGTCGCTCGCAACTTGCCCGTTGTCGAGGTTGGCGAGCGGCAGTTGGACCCCACAGAACGGAGACAATGAAAGCTCACTTCATTCTCTACGTGACCGACCAAGCGCGGAGCGTCGCGTTCTACTCGGCAGTACTGGCGCGAGCGGCGAGTCTCGATGTTCCTGGCATGACCGAGTTCGAGCTGTCGGAAGGCGTCATTCTTGGTCTCATGCCCGAGTCGGGAATTCGAGCGCTTCTGGGGGAATGCCTACCCGACCTCTCGGTGGCTCGCGGGACGCCCCGCGCTGAGCTTTACCTGCGAGTTGCGTCGCCTGCGTCGTATCATGAGCGCGCATTGAGCGCCGGTGCAGTCGAGCTCAGCCCGCTGTCACTTCGCAACTGGGGCCACTTTGCGTCGTACTGCCTCGACCCGGACGGTCACGTCATAGCCTTCGCGACGGAGTCGCCGCCCAGCCAATGAGCACGAGCTTGCTGACCGTCCAGACTCCGCCAGCACGAATGCCGTGCGCTCGCGCTGAAGTTTAAAGAGTGGGAGAACGTACTCTTCATCATGGTTTCATCTTCAACCACTGCCACAGGCGCGCTCGAAACCCGTTCGGCGCGTATCGCAAAGTCGGCCGGCTACTTTGCCGCCTTTATCGCCATGGGCATGTACGGCGCATCCCTCGGCCCGACCCTTCCTGGCCTGGCCGCACAGACGGGCTCCGGGCTGAGCCAGATCAGCATCTTGTTCAGCGCACGTGCCCTCGGCTACCTGGTGGGTTCTGTCGCCACCGGCCGCCTGTATGATCGCCTGTCGGGCAACCGGGTGATGGCAGTCATGTTGCTCCTCATGATGGCCGGCATGATCGCTGCCCCCGCGATCGCGCTCCTGCCGCTGCTTGTGGGCGTGTTCTTGTTTTTGGGCGTCACCGAGGCGGGCGTGGATGTTGGCGGAAACACGTTGATCGTCTGGCGGCACGGCGCCCGCGTCGGGCCGTTCATGAACGCCATGCACTTTTGTTATGGCGTCGGCGCCTTTATTGCGCCCATCGTCGTCGCACAGGCCATCCTCCGCACCGGCGGCATTACCTGGGCTTATCGGGCGCTGGCCCTGTTGATGCTGCCGGCGGTCATCTGGGTGGCCCGGACGCCCAGCCCGCGGCCGCCCGCCGCGCACGAGCAGGCCGGGCTGGCGGCGCCGAGGCCCTGGCCGGTGTTTTTGATCGCGCTGCTGCTGTTTCTGTTTGTCGCGGCCGAGGCGAGCTACGGCGGCTGGGTCTACACGTACGCACTGAAGCTCAATATCGGCAGCGCCACGACCGCGGCCTACCTGACCTCCGCCTTCTGGGGTGCGCTGACCCTGGGCCGGCTGGTTTCCATCCCGCTCGCTGCCCGTTTGCGCCCGGCGGCGTTCCTGCTGGGCAACATCCTGATCTGTCTGGTCGGCCTGGTGATTGTCCTGCTGAGCCGCAACGCCTTGCCGGTTTTGTGGGCAGGCACGTTCATCTTCGGGTTCGCCGTGGGGCCGCTCTTCCCGACGACGATCTCCTTCGCCAGCACACTGATGACCACCACCGGCCGCGTTACGGCCTGGTTTCTGGTCGGCGGCAGCCTCGGCGTCATGACCCTGCCCTGGCTGATCGGTCAATTGTTCGAGCCGTTCGGCCCGCAGATTGCCATGTGGCTGATCACCCTGGCGATGGTGTTGTCGATGGGTGTGTATGGGCTGTTGATGTTGGATGCGAGGCGGGGGACGTGAAGCGTGAAAACGTGGAGCGTGGAGCGTAGAGCGTGAAAACGTGATGCGTGAAAACGTGATGTGTGAAAACGTGATGCGTGAAAACGTGATGCGTGAAAACGTGATGTGTGAAAACGTGATGCGTGAAAACGTGATGTGTGAAAACGTGATGTGTGAAAACGTGATGCGTGAAAACGTGATGCGTGAAAACGTGATACGTGAAAACGTGATGCGTGAAAACGTGATGCGTGAAAACGTGATGCGTGAAAACGTGATGCGTGAAAACGTGATGCGTGAAAACGTGATGCGTGAAAACGTGATGCGTGAAAACGTGATGTGTGAAAACGTGATGCGTGAAAACGTGATGCGTGAAAACGTGATGCGTGAAAACGTGATACGTGAAAACGTGATGCGTAGAGCATGGAGCGGAATTGACAGAACACATCCGGCTCGGTGACACGCTTAGCATGGCAAACATCACGTTTCACGGATCACGCAGCACGAACCACGCATCACGCATCACTCCCGAAAGGATCTCTCTCATGACTCCCAACAACACCCTCACCGCCGTTCCCGGCATCAAAGTTGGGCACGCGACCGACCCGGTGGGGCTGACGGGCTGCACGGTGGTGCTGTGCGAAGCCGGGGCGGTCGGTGGCGTCGATCAGCGCGGGGCGCGCCCGGCACGCGGGAGACCGACCTGCTGCGCCCCATGCACCTGGTGCAGAAGGTCCACGGCGTGATGCTGGCCGGCGGAAGCGCGTTCGGGCTGGCCGCGGCGGATGGGGTCATGCGCTATCTCGCCGAACACGGCGTCGGCGTCAAGGCCGGCCCCGCACGCGTCCCCATCGTGCCGGCTGCGATCCTGTTCGACCTGGCGGTCGGCAGTGCGGCGGCCCGGCCCGATGCGGGGATGGGCTACGCGGCCTGTCTGGCCGCCTCGGACGGCGCGGTGGCCCAGGGCAACATCGGCGCGGGGACCGGTTGTAGCGCGGGCAAGCTGCTCGGCGCACGCCACGCCACTAAGACCGGCATCGGCAGCGCCGCGATTGAACTGGGCGGCGGGTTGATCGTCGCCGCGTTGATCGCTGTGAACCCGTTCGGCGATGTCGTGGACGAGACGGGGCGGATCATCGCCGGGACGCGGCCGTTGCGGGGTGAGGGCTACGCGGACACGCTGGCCCTGCTGCGCGGCATGACCGGGCGTCTGGCGTTGCGGATTGCCGGTGCCACCGTCATCGGCGTCGTGGCGACCAACGCACGGCTGGACAAGGAGCAGGTCAACAAAGTGGCGCAGATGGCGCAGGATGGCCTGGCGCGCACCATCCGGCCGGCGCACACCCTGTTCGACGGCGACACGATCTTCGCATTGGCCACAGGCAAGGTGCGGGCCAGCGTCACCCTGGTCGGCGCCTATGCTGCGGAGGCGGTGGCGCAGGCGATCGTAGCTGCAGCCAGGACCGCCGTGGCCGCGGGTGGTCTGCCGGCCGGCACGGATGTATTGGGTTAGAATGATAACGGCTTCGTGACCGTCACGACAGGGGTGTATTTCATTTTCGGCGCAAGCAGGCATCCTGAGCGGAGCAGCGCATCTCCTGAGCGAAGTCGAAGGACCGCGCTGCGCAGTCGAAGGAGGCGGCCTTGATGACCGCTCCGCATCCTTCGACTGCGGGCTGCGGCCCTCTCCTGAGCCGGGTCGAAGGATCAGGATGCTCCGCTCCAGTTCTGCCCCCAACCTGAAATGCACCCGTGACCCAGGGTCACGACAGCCCTGGTTTGACACGCCTCCTGTCGCCGTGCTACCATTCTTTGAAAAGATTCGTCATTCGTCATTCGTCATTCGTCATTCGTCATTCGTCCATTCGCCATTCGCCATTCGCCATTCGCCATTCGCCATCATGCCCGATAAAATCCTGCTTGCAGACGACGATCCCAACCTTCTGGAAACGCTGGCATTCAACCTGCGCGCCGGCGGCTACCATGTTATCACCGCATCGGACGGCGCGGCCGCGCTCGAACTGGCCCACGTCGAGGCGCCGAACCTGGTCATTCTTGATCTGATGATGCCTGAGATCGATGGACTGACGGTTTGCCGGAGTATCCGTCAAGTCTCGGATGTGCCCATCCTGATTCTGACCGCGCGTACCGGCGAGTTGGATAAGATCGTGGGGCTGGAGAGCGGCGCCGATGATTATCTGACTAAGCCGTTTAGCCTGGGCGAGCTGCAAGCGCGCATCCGCGCCTTGCTCAGGCGGGCCGGGCCGCGACGCAGCAGCGACGAACTGGCCTCCGGTGATCTGACCTTGAACATGGTCAGCCGCCGTGCCCTGCTGGGCGACAAGGAATTGGTGCTCAGTCCGAAGGAGTTTAGCCTGCTGTCCGAGTTGATGCGCCATCGCGGGGCGGTGCTTTCCCGCGATCTTCTGCTCACTCGCGTGTGGGGCTACGATTTTTACGGCGACAGCCGCACGGTCGATGTGCATGTCCGCTGGCTGCGGGAAAAGATCGAACCTGATCCTTCCGTCCCGACACGCATCGTTACAGTTCGCGGGATCGGCTACCGCTTCGAGGGGTAAAATGGACTTCTGGTACATCATCCTGATCCTCTTCTTGCTCGTCGTCTGTATTGCTCTCGTGCGAGCCAGCATGGCGCTACGCGACACTACGGCACGCGCGCGGCAGGCTTACACTGAACGTGCCGAGACTGGCGCCCGGCTGGCGGAGCTTGCAGCCTCCGAGGAGCAAAGCCGTACGTATCTTGATGCGCTGGGGGTGACAACCTCAGACGGTCTGCTGCTGCTGGACAATAACCGGCAGATCGTGTGGGGGAATCCGTCAGCCTGGGAGATGTTCGAAGCAGTCGATGCGCCGATCGGCCAGCCTTTCATCGGGCTGGTCCGCGATTCCGAGCTGAATCAGGCGGTCCTCGACGCCGCAGCGGGGAATCGACCGATCACCCGGCAGGCTGCGGTCGGCGGACGGACCCTGCGTATCTGGGCCGCGCCGATCGGTGAGGGGCGGGGCACGGCGGTTACGATCGAAGATGTGACCGAACTGCAGCGGCTGGGGCGGGCGCGACGCGACTTTGTCGCCAACTTATCGCATGAGCTGCGCACACCGCTGGCGAACATCGATCTGGCCGCGCAAACCCTGCGCCAGAGCGCCGCTTCCGATCCCGGCATGACGCGGCGTATGCTGGATCAGATCCAAATCCAAGTGCAAACCCTGAGCCAGTTGAGCCTGGAAATGCTGGAGTTGGCGCAGATCGAGTCCGGCCAGGTGTTGCTCAAGCTCGAACCCAAAGAAGTGGAGCCGGTGGTGCGGCGCAGCATCACGCATCTGCTGCCGCAGGCCGCGCTGAAAAACCAGCATGTCAGCGTGGTGGTGCCGCGTGGGCTGACGGCACTGCTGGACGAGGAGCAAGTCAGCCGCGTGCTGGGCAATCTGCTGCACAACGCGGTCAAGTTCACGTCTGAAGGCGGCATCATTAGCATCTCGGCTGAGCCACAGGGATCGGAAGACGTGCGCTTCTGCGTGGCGGACACCGGGCCGGGCATTCCACGCGACCTCCAGGATCGTATCTTCGAACGCTTTTACAAGACCGACCGCTCGCGCTCGCAGGGCGGCGGCACCGGTCTCGGCCTGGCCATCGCCCGTCATATCGTCGAGGGTCACGGCGGCCGCATCTGGGTGGAGAGCACGCCCGGCCAGGGCGCAAAGTTCTATTTCACGCTGCCGCGGGCATGAATGCTAACAGGTTGAGGTTGAGGCTGAGGTCAAGCCCCGGGTGTACCGCAAAACTGTCGGGACACGGGCGCTGAGCTTGTCGAAGCGCCACCCTTCGACAAGCTCAGGGTGCGAGTTCACTGACAGTTTTGCTTTGTACCCCTTTGAGGCAGACAAAGGAATTTATCGCATGAAGACATCGCGTTTCGAGGTTTTGAGCCAGGCGGAAGTCGAACGCATCCACGCGGCCTCGATGGAAATCCTGGCGACCGTCGGCATCCGTGTGGATTATGGCCGCGCCCGTGAGATCTTCCGCCAGGCCGGCGCTGACGTGGACGACGCGCAACAATGCGTACGCATCCCTGAACAGTTGGTGCGCTGGGCGGTTGAACAGACGCCGGGACAGTTCACGCTGCACGGTTTCGACCCGGAGTTTCGCCTGGAGATCGGCGGCGACCGCGTCAACTTCGCCGGGCTGGGCACCCCCACGCATATCCTCGACACGGAAACAGGTGAGCGCCGGCCGACCACCTACGCCGATGTCGTGCGCCACATCCAACTGGTCGACGCCTGCCAGCACATCAACAATACCCAGATGGATGTCTGGCCGAACGACATCCCCATGACGACCATCCACACCGAGTGCATCTGGGCGTGGGCGAATCATGGCCGCAAACCGTACGGGATGGGCTGTTACGGCTATCTGCCCACGCTGGACATGATGCGCATGATGGCGTTGGTCGCGGGCGGCAAGGAAGAGCTGCGCCGCCGGCCGCGCTTCTTTGCCATCTGCTCGGTGATGAGCCCGCTGCAAATGGCGCAGATGCAGGCCGAGGGGCTGTTGATCTGCGCGGAATACGGCCAGCCGCTTGCCATGTCACCGGAAGCGATCGCCGGCGCGACCGCGCCGGCAACCCTGGCGGGGCTGCTCGCGCAGGAGAACGCCGGCATCCTGGCGCATATCACCCTGGCGCAGATCTTCCGGCCGGGCACGCCGGTGCTCTACGGCACCGTCTCGACCATCGCCAACATGCGGCTGGGCAACGTGGCGCTGGGCGCGGTCGAAACCGGTCTGATTACCGCCGCGTCGGCGCAGATGGCGCGTTATTACGGCCTGCCCAGCCGGAGCGTCGGCGCGGCCACTGAGTCGAAGTGCGCGGATTTGCAGGCCGGCACGGAACGGACGGCGACCCTCGTGCAGGCGGTGCTGGCTGGGGTCAATTTCATCACCTGCGCGGGCACGCTCGACGGTACGATGCTGGAGAGCGAACCGCTCCTGCTGCTGGACGATGAGTTGTGCGGCGCGGCGCTGCGTATGGCGCGCGGCATCGAGGTGAACGACGACACCCTGGCGCTGGACTTGATCAAGCAGGTGGGCTACTCGGGTAACTACTTCGCCGAGAACCACACGGTGGACCACTATCGGACCGAGCACTACATCCCCAGGTTGACCGTGCGCGAGCCGTACGAGACCTGGGAGAAGAATGGCTCGCGCCTCGCGCTGGATCACGCCCGCGCCCGCGTGCGCGAGATTATCGCCCATCATCAGCCGCGCCAGCTCGACCCGGCGCTGGCCCGCGAGCTGGAGGATTACCGGGCGATGGTGGCCGGCAGGTCGCTCGAAGAGTTCTACGGTTACGAGGTCGAGGAGCGGCAGGATTTGTCGGCTCTCTGACCGAAAGGCCTTCGAGGTTTGCGAAACCTCGAAAGTCGGCGGACACAAAGACAGGAGATCAGAAAATGCAGAAGCGCAAACTCGGCAACAGCAATCTGGAAGTCTCGGCGCTCGGGCTCGGCTGCATGAGAATGAGCCATGATGAAGACCCGATTCCCGACAAGCAGGAGATGATCACTTTTCTGCACGCGGCGGTTGAGCGTGGCATCACCTTCTTCGACACCGCCGAAGTCTATGGTCCTTTCACCAACGAAGAACTTGTGGGTGAAGCCCTCGCGCCTTTTCGCGAACAAGTGGTCATCGCTACCAAGTTCGGGTTCAAACACGACCCCGACAAGGGGCCGAGTCCCAGTGTTGGCATGGACAGTCGACCAGAGCAGATCAAACAGGTCGCCGAGGCCTCGCTCAAGCGGCTCAAGGTTGAGGCCATCGATCTGTTCTATCAGCACCGGGTTGATCCGAACGTGCCAATCGAGGATGTGGCGGGAGCAGTCAAGGACCTGATTCAGGCAGGCAAGGTGAAGCACTTTGGCCTTTCGGAAGCCGGAGCAGAAACTATCCGTCGCGCCCACGCGGTCCAGCCGGTCACGGCACTCCAGAGCGAATACTCGCTGTGGTGGCGAGAGGTCGAAGCGGAAGTGCTGCCGGCCTGCGAGGAACTCGGCATTGGCTTCGTGCCGTTCAGCCCGCTGGGCCGGGGCTATCTCACGGGCAAGGTCGACGAAAACACGACCTTCGCCAGTGTTGATATTCGCAGCCGCCTCCCTCGCTTTACGCCGGAGGCGCGGGTAGCAAACCGGGTGGTCATTGATCTGCTTGCCAGCATCGGCGAACAAAAGGGCGCAACACCGGCTCAGATCGCGCTCGCCTGGCTGCTCGCTCAGAAGCCGTGGATTGTGCCCATCCCGGGCAGCCGGAAGCTCGCACGCCTGGACGAGAACATCGGCGCGCTGGCGGTCGAACTCACGCCCGACGATCTGCGGGAGATCCAAAGTGCGATTTCTGAGATTACGGTACAAGGGGATCGGTATCCCAAAGAACTGGCGCAACAAACTGGTCGCTGAGCTGATTGACTGACAAATCGCGTTTGGCCGCGGATTAGCACGGATTTCCGCGGATCAAATACGAAAAGAATCTGTGCTAATCCGCGTAAATCCGCGGCAGTTCTCAACTCAGAACGCTGTCTTTTACCGGTTCCCAAGTTTTGTCAGTCATTCAGGGTCGCTGAGATAGATCTTCGAGGTTTCAGGCCAACCAGAGGTTGGCACAACCGGGTCTGGCCGAATACTTGGAGGGACGAGGCAACGGATAAGAACGGATAAACGGATGAGGCTGGCCGATAGCGTCTCGATCCGTTTATCCGCTCAAATCCGTTGCTGTGGCCCCCTGAAAAATATCTTCAGGCGTTTTGCAGGAATCAAGCATGTCAGTATCCTCCGTCCATCCCCGGTCATCTTTCGCGGCGCCGCAAGCTGCTGTTCAGCACCGGCGACCTCAGCACGAGCATCCCGCTCGCTATCCTCATGTTCTTCCAGCTCTTCTTCCTCACCGACGTGGCGGGCCTGGCGCCGGCGTATGCGGCGTGGGCGGTGGGGATCCCTCGGATCTGGGATGCGATCAACGATCCGCTGTTCGGCCTGATCTCGGACCGCATTCGCACGCGCTGGGGCCGGCGGCGGGTGTTGCTTTTTTTCGGCGCCGTGCCGCTCGGGCTGACCTTCATGCTGATGTGGCTCGTGCCCTCGTTCGGCCAGGCGGGGTTGGCGCTGTATTATGCCACCGTGTTCATCCTGTTCGACACCGTTTTCACCCTGGTGCATGTCGGCTACAACGCGCTGACGCCGGAGATGACGTCGGACTACGACGAGCGCAGCTCGCTCAACGGCTACCGGATGGCGTTCTCCATCGCCGGCACGCTGGGCGCGATCATCCTGGCGACGGTGCTCGGCTGGTACATCGCCGACCCGCAGCTACGCTTCGCCGTCACCGGTGTGATCCTGGGGCTGCTGGCGATGATCCCGCCGTTGATCGTCTTTCGGATCACGCGGCGAAAAGCCTTCCGACGAGTTGCCGGAGTCCATCCCCATTCGGGATGCCCTAGTCGCGACGCTGAGCAATCGTCCCTTCCGCTGGGTGATGGGGCTTGTACCTGCTCAGTTGGACGACCGCCAGCATCCTTGCCGCGGTGCTGATCTATTTCGCCAACTATTATCTGCGGGTGCCGGAGCAGGCCAACTATTTCGTGCTGATCGCCGAGGGTGCGGCCATCCTGTTTATCCCGTTCTGGGTGTGGGTGGCGCGGCGGCTGGACAAGCGGCGGGCGTTCATCCTCGGCGCGGCGTCGTGGATTGTCGTGCTGCTGGCGATCGCCGGCGCTCCAGGCGGATCAAGTGACGCTGGCGTATCTGCTGGCTGCGCTTTCCGGTTCGGGCATCGCCACGGCCTACGTCCTCCCGTGGGCGATGGTGCCGGACGTCATCGAGTACGACCAGTTACAGACCGGCGAGCGCCGCGAGGCATTCTATTACGCGTTCGCCTCTTTCTTCCAGAAGCTGGCGACCGGCGCGGCGCTGTGGATGATGGCGCAGGCCTTCGCATCGACGGGCTACCTCACGCCAACCTCAGCCATCGCGCTGCCCGTGCAGCCGCCGGCCGCAGTGCTGGCGATCCGCCTCTTCGCCGGGCCGGTGCCGGCGTTTCTGTTGGTGCTGGCGATCCTGTGCGCCTGGCGGTATCCGATCACGCGGGAGAGCCATCAGGCGATGCTGGAGGAGTTAGCGGGGCGTGATGCGTAGAGCGTGATGCGTGGAGCGTGGAGCGTGGAGCGTGATGCGTGGAGCGTGGAGCGTGGAGCGTATTCCGTCATTCGTCATTCGTCATTCGACCCACTCCGTGAATAGGTGCGTATGCCACACTTCGACACCCTGGCCGTCCACGCGGGCGAGGAGCCGGACCCTGAGACCGGCGCGCTGCGGACGCCTCTACACATGTCGTCCACGTTCAGGCTGCCCGGCTTCGGGATCAAACTGTTCGACGCGCTGACCATGGACTCGGCCCGCCCGCCGTACGCCTACGCGCGGTGGAGCAACCCCACGGTGCGGGCGCTCGAAGATCGGCTGGCCGCGCTGGAGGGGGCAGAGGCGGGTCTCGCCGTGGCGACCGGCATGGCCGCAATCTCGGCGCTGGCGCTGACGTTTCTCAGCAGCGGCGATCACATCATCGCCAGCGAGGTGTGTTACGCGGGCGCGGTCGAGCTGTTCGGGCTGCACCTCCCGCGCTTCGGCATCGAGGTCAGCCTGGTGGACACGAGCGACCTGGCCCAGGTGCAAGCCGCGCTGCGCCCCACCACGCGCATCGTCTACGTCGAGACGCCGGCCAACCCGATCCTGCGCATCGCCGACATCGCCGCGCTGGCTGGGATCGCACACGCTGGGGGCGCGCTGCTGGCCGTGGACTCGACGTGGGCCGGGCCGACCTTGCAACGTCCGCTGGCGCTGGGGGCAGACTACGTCATCCACAGCCTGACCAAGTATCTCAACGGGCACGGCGACGCGTTGGGCGGCGCGGTGCTGGGACCGCAAGCGGGGATCCAGCGCATCCGCAAGGAGATGCTGGTACACCTGGGCGGCGCGCTCAGCCCGTTCAACGCCTGGCTCATCAGCCGGGGCCTGGTGACGCTGCCGGAACGCATGGAACGCCACTGCCGGAGCGCGGCCCAAGTCGCCCAGTTTCTCGAAGCGCACCCAAGGGTCTCACGCGTGCTCTACCCCGGCTTGCCCAGCCATCCGCATCACGCGCTGGCGCAGCGGCAGATGTCGGACTTCGGGGGCATGCTGACGTTCCAGCTCAAGGGCGGCCTGGGCGCCGCCATCACCCTGGCCGAGAAGATTCGCGTCTTTCAGTACGCTACGTCGCTCGGTCACGCCCACAGCCTGCTTTTTTACTACCCCACCGACATGTACGTGGACGCGGTCACCTACCTGGACGCCGGCCAAAAGGCGCGTATCCGGGAGTGGATGGGGGACGGCATCGTGCGCGCCAGCGTCGGGCTGGAAGATGCGGACGATCTCATCGCCGATCTCGACCAGGCGCTGCGCGGCCGCTCGTTCAAGGGACTGATCGGCCCGTTGGCCTATCGCGCGCTCAAGTCGACGAGGATGACCTAGTTTGGCATGGCGTCCGCCATCTGGACCGGTGATTGAAATCACCGTCTGGCACATCAAGTGCGTTGAAACGCACTGCGGCGCATGGCATCAACCCGCTTCAGCGGGTTTGGGCAGTGCCAGACTACGGCTTCAACCGTAGGCAGTCGGCGCAGACGATGGCAAATGTCCAACCAAACGACCCACTGGTTCACCGCTACTTCTGGCTGATGACCGGCGACTGACGGACCCATTTCCCCTCAACCAACTCGTTCACCACAAAGTCCGCCCCATCAGCGCGCGAGATTCGGGCGCCGGAATCCTTGCCCAGGTAGCCGGCCCGATACTGGCCTGTGTGCGGGCCATCGGTCAGCATCGGGAAGCGCACGATGGTCCAATCCAGGTCCGTGGCATGGATGACGTTGACGTTATTCTCGGAATCGCGCAGCACTTCGGCAGAGATCAGTCCCAACAGCGCCTTGATGGCATGGTCGATTAACTTGGGCCGGTCTTGCGAGTCGCGCACCCCCGCGCCGGTAGTGGAGATCAACCGGCGGACATGATGTTGTTTCATCGCCGCCGTGATGTTCTCGGCGGCAGTTTTCATCATGCCCGATACCGGCGGGCGCGACGGACCCAGCGCGCTGATCACAGCATCCTGACCCTGAACGGCTTGCGCCACCTGGTCGGCATTCAGTACATCCCCCTGGAACACGGTCAGATTGGGGTGCTGAACGGTTAACTTGGCGGGCGTGCGCACAAAGGCGGTCACCGCGTGCCCGGCCGCCAGGGCCTGCTCGACGATCTGAACCCCGGTGCCCCCGGAGGCGCCAAAGACAACGATTTTCATGGGTTACTCCTATGGGTGAGGTGATTACGCAACTCACGCGCCACGAGCCGCAACGACGCCGTGTCGTGGTGGGTGCGGCTGAGGATGATGCCGCCTTCAACGGATGCGGTGATGAAAGTGGCGACTTCAGTAGCGCGTGTTTCAGGCATGCCGCTGGCGAGCAGCTTCTGCCGGAACGCATTTACCAGCAGGTCATAGGCGGCGCGGCAGGCCAGGTTGATGCGTTCGCTGCCGCTGGCCGTCTCCATGGCAACCGCGGTCAGAGGGCTGCCCGCGGCAAAACCGCTGGCCTCGACATTGTCAGCGATCTTGAGGATGAAATCATGCAGAGCCTGCGCTGGGTCGGCGGTCCCTGCCAGGCCCAACCGGATACGCGCGGCGGTCCCGGCGCCGGCTTGCTGAATGGCCTCAGCGGTAATCTGTTCCTTGCCGGCGGGGAAGTAATAGTACAGCGAACCCTTGGGCGCGCCGCTTTCCTTGATGATTTCATTCAAGCCGGTGCCATGAAACCCCTGCTTCTCCAGCAAGGTGCAGGTGGTTTCTAGAATCTGGTCGTGGGTGTTGAGCATTTTTGAGCCCCTTTGTGATTGCGATTATACTGACTGGTCTATATATTGTCAAAGCTGAGTTTGTGCGTATACTATGGCAATCACATCACCCTAAGAGGAGTACCAGATACCATGCCAGGCAAAATTCTCGTCACCGGCGCGTTGGGGAACGTGGGCGCCGAAGTAGTCAAATACCTGCAGGAAATGGACGCCCCGATTCGCGCGGCTGATCGGGACGTCACCAAGGTGCAGGAGCGCTTCGGCGCTGACGTGGAAGCGGTCGCTTTCGATTTCACCCGCCCGGACACCTACGGCCCAACGTTTGATGGCGTTGAAAAGATGTTTCTGATGCGCCCGCCGCAGATCTCGAATATCAAACGCGACATGGTCCCCGCGCTGGATGCGGCGAAGGCTGCCGGCGTCAAACAGGTGGTGTTCCTTTCGCTGATCGGCATCGAGCGCACCAAGTTCGTGCCGCACTACAAGGTGGAGACCTATCTGCGGGCCAGCGGGCAGGCGTGGACCTTTTTGCGGTGCAGCTTCTTCATGCAGAACCTGAATACCACGCACCGCGCCGAAATCAGGGAGCGCGACGAGATTTTCGTGCCGGTGGGCGATGCGCGCACCAGCTTCATCGACGCGCGCGACATCGGCGCGGTCGCAGCCGTCGCGTTGACCGAGCCGGGCCATGAGCGTCAGGCGTACGATCTGACGGGCAGCGAGGCGCTGGACTATTGGCAGGTCGCCGAGATGATGAGTGAGATTCTGGGGCGGAAGATCACGTACCGCAACCCGAATCCGCTTACGTTTTTTGCGGGGCATGTGCGACACGGGACGCCGCTGATGCTGACGCTGGTGATGACCGGCCTCTATTTCTCAACGCGCAACGGCATGGCGGAGCGGGTAACCGGTGAGGTGGAACGCCTGACCGGGCGTAAGCCGATTGTCTTTGCGCAGTACGTGCGCGACTATCAGGATGCGTGGGCTAGATGACATACCGCTCTTGATCAGGCGCCGCGTGGCCGCTCGTTCCAGGAATTCGTCGGCCCGGTCGGCTACCGGCTGTTGAAGGGCGGACGGTGAATAGGCGCGCGGGTCGCTTTCCGGCGGGACCTTTATCCTTAACCTTCGAATCGGTAGCCGATACCCCGCACCGTAACAATCCGTGTAGGGCTGTTTGCATCCACTTCGACCTTCTCCCGCAGCCATCGGACATGTACATCCACCGTGCGCGAGTCACCGTAGAAATCGTAGCCCCAAACCCGGGTGAGCAGCAGATCGCGCGACAGAACCGCACCGCGGTGGCGCATCAGCTCGGCCAATAGGTTGAACTCCTTGGGGCTGAGTGCCAACTCTTGATCGCGCAGCTTGGCCCGGTGGCTGATCAGGTTCAGCGTCAGGTCGTCCGCTCTGATCTCGTCGCCCGCCGCGCGCGGCCCGGTCCGCCGCAACAACGCCCGCAGACGCGCCAGCAGTTCCCCCAGGCTGAACGGCTTCGTCAGATAGTCATCGGCGCCGCTCTCCAGCCCGATGATCTTGTCCATCTCGCCCGTGCGTGCCGTCAGAATCAGGATCGACAGATCCGAACTGTGGCGCAGGCTGCGGCACACTGTCAGGCCGTCAAGCTCAGGCAGCATCAAGTCAAGGATCACCAGGTCCGGCCGCTCAGCGCGGGCCACATCCAGTGCAACGGCGCCATCGCCAGCGGTGATCACCTGGTAACCGGCGTTGCGCAGGTTGAATGCTAACATCTCCCGCAGCGTTTCCTCGTCCTCCACCACCAAGATTTTCTCAGTCACGGCTATCCCACTTTGGCTCGGCAACCCAAGCCGATACACAGCGATCAGGATCGTTCCTGCGCGCGCCCAAGAACAACCCAAGACAAGTCTAGCATGTGTCTGTTAACCCTTCGTAAAGGCCAGGTTAAGCTTTCGTAAGCAAGCTGACTCTGGCTCGGCCATATTGCCAAGCTTTAACCAACGCTTGGTCGGTCCTTAAACTCACCTTGATGGACCCATAATGGGGAACTGCTATCCTGGTAGGCGTGGGAAGAGGTTTCGAAGGAGTCTTAATGATGAACATTCTCTTGACGAACGATGACGGAATTCAGGCCCCTGGCCTGTGGACGGCCGCCCGCGCCCTGGTGGGTTTTGGCAGCGTGTTGGTTGTGGCGCCGGTCGCCAACCAGAGCGGCTACAGCATGGCGCTGCCGCCGCAACGTGAAGTGACCTACAGCCACTACGATTCTGTGCCTGCCGGCCTGCGCGGGGTGATCGCGTTCTCGGTCGCGGCGTCCCCCGCCACCTGCGTGCAGGTAGGCTTGAGCGGCGCGCTGAGCCAGCGCCCGATCGACCTTGTGGTGAGCGGCATCAACGATGCGCTCAACCTGGGACGCGACGTGATGGTCTCTGGTACGGCGGGGGCCGCGTTCACGGCGCATTTGCTCGGCAAGCCGGCGCTCGCCGTGTCCTTTGATGCAGGCAGAAGTGGCATCCCGCTCTGGGAGACGGCTGGCTGGGTGCTTGAAGAGGTGGTGCGGAGCCGGAGTTGGATAGAGGAGCTGCCGGCGCCGTTACTTAATATCAACATCCCAAACCGGTCTGTAGCGGAATTGGCTGGCATCCGGATCACCAGCCTGAGCAATGCCTCCTGCCTCGATCGCTACGCCATCGGCGCGCGTTCGGAGAACACGCTGCGTATCAGCCAAAAGCCTGACTTTCGGGCAGCCGAGCCGGAACCGGAGAGCGATGCCTGGGCGGTTGCGCGCGGCTACGTGTCGGTGACGCCACTGCGGATGTTTCCCGACATCCTGTGTGTGGTGCCGTGGGATGGCGCCTGGGCGTTCGAGTCACTGCCAGTCGGCGCATACGCGTCGGCGTGAGTGAGGCTAGGTCTCACGCCGGCCGTCATCATCAAGAACCCTTTAAGAACTCTTTACAAATTCTTCGCGCCGGGTTAACGAAGCCATGATGAGCGGTTAATCCGGTTGTGGCATCCTGATTCAGGATGTAAATCCAAATCACAGTTCCTTCATGAGAAGGGGGAGAAAACATGCGTTCCAAGTTGTTCGTAGTACTGTTCGTCGTCATGATGCTGGTCGCCGCGTGTGGCGGTCAGCCGACCGCCGCGCCGCAGCCCACGGCTGCGCCTGTTGCCCAGGAACAGCCGACCATGGCGCCTGAGCCCACGAAAGCTCCTGAAGCTACCAAGGCCCCCGAGCCGACCAAGGCTGTCGAGCCCACGAAAGCTGTAGAACCGACCGCGGCCCCTGAGCCGACGGCGGTGCCGGCTGCGGCTGGGCTGATGCTGCCTGAAGTGAATCCGTTGGAAGTTAAGGGCGACATCATTATGGCGGGCAGCTCGACCGTGTATCCGCTGGCGGAGGCGATTGCCGAGCGGTTCAAGGACGAGGGCTACGCCGGCAACATCACGATCGACAGCATCGGTTCGGGCGCCGGTTTCGAGCGTTTCTGCAAGGCGGGCGAGACGGACATCGCCAACGCCAGCCGGGCGATCAAGGACACCGAGGTCGAGGCGTGCAAGGCGATCAGCCGGGAGCCGTTGGAGGTTCGGGTCGGCACGGATGCGCTGGCGGTGGTGGTGAATCCGGCGAACGACTGGCTGAAGGATGGCGTGACGCTGGAGGAGCTGGCGAAGATCTACTCCAAGGACGCGGTGAACTGGTCGGATGTGAACCCGGCGTGGCCGAAAGAGGCGATCAAGCGCTTCAGCCCGGGCACGGACAGCGGGACGTTCGACTACTTCATCGAGGCCGTGATGGACAAGGCGTACGTGAAGGACGCCAAAGCGGACAAGGGGAAGGGCGAGGAAGCGCTGTTGGGTGCGGCGAACCTGCAACTGAGCGAGGACGACAACGTGCTGGTGCAGGGCGTCGAGGGCGACAAGAACGCCATCGGCTACTTCGGGTACGCTTACTTCCAGGAGAACGCGGACAAGCTGGCAGCGCTTAACGATCGGCGGGGTCGAGCCGACGGCCGAGACGGTGGACAAGAACGAGTATCCGCTGGCGCGGCCGCTGTTCATCTACACCACGGCGCAGATCATGCAGGATAAGCCGCAGGTCGCCAGCCTGGTGAACTTCTTCCTGACCTATGTGAACGAAGAGATCGATGCGGTGGGCTACTTCCCGGCCAACCCGGCTGCGTTGGATGAGGCCAAGCAGGCCTGGCTGGATGCCATGAAATAGAAGGGCAGCGGGTGGCCTCTTGCAGGTCACACGTCCGACACCTACCTCGGTGGGGAGGGATCGATGTCCCTTCCCACCGTGTGCTGTACTGAAAGAGTTCACATTGATGGCAAATAGAACCCGCGTCCTATTCCTCTGCACCGGCAATTCTGCCGCGCAGCCAGATGGCCGAAGCGTTTTTGCGGAAGTACGGCGGCGACCGCTTCGAGGCGCACAGCGCCGGATTGGAGCCCAAGGGGATCAATCCGTACACCCGCCGCGTGCTCGCTGAGGTGGGCCTCGACATGTCCGGCCAGTCCTCGAAGGATCTGACGGTTTACCTGGGCAAGACGCATTTCGGCTATCTCATCACCGTGTGCAGCAACGCTGAGGCGCGCTGCCCGATCTTTCCCGGCGTGGCGAACCGCCTTTACTGGCCATTTGATGATCCGGCCGCGGTCGAGGGCACGGATGTGGAAAAGCTGGCGGCTTTCCGGCGCGTACGGGATGCGATCGAAATCCGCATCCTGGCCTGGCTGGACACGGTGGCATGATGATCGGGGAGAATAAGATGAGTGTCAGGGTTGGCTCGGGCACAGCCAGAGTGGCTGTAGGAGCCGGAGATTTGGATCTGCGCCGCCACCGCCGTCCGGGCGAGACCATAATCCAGGCGTTGCTGTTTGCATGTGGCATCCTTAGCATCTTTACGACCCTCGGTATCATCTTCGTCCTGGCCCGGGAGGCGCTGCTCTTCTTCCAGCGACCGGAGGTGACACTGCGTGAGTTCCTGACCGGCACGGTGTGGCAGCCGCAGATCTTCAAGTTCGGCATCTTTCCCCTGCTGAACGCAACCATCCTCACCAGCGTCATCGCCATGATGGTGGCGCTGCCGCTGGGCATCATGATCGCTATCTATTTGAGTGAGTATGCGTCACCCCGGGCGCGTGGGATCCTCAAACCGGTGCTCGAAGTCCTGGCCGGCATCCCGACCGTGGTCTACGGTTACTTTGCCCTGACCTTGATGACACCGCTGTTGCGCTCGATCTTCGGGGTTGATCGGGTTGAAATCTACAACGTCGGCTCGGCGGGCCTGGTGATCGGCATCCTGATCCTGCCGCTGATCAGTTCGATGAGCGAGGATGCGCTGCACGCCGTGCCACGTTCGCTGCGCGAGGCGGCCTACGGGCTGGGCGCGACCCGGCTCGAGACTGCGGTCAAGATCGTGCTGCCTGCTGCACTCTCCGGCATCGCGGCGGCCTTCATCGTGGGAATTTCGCGCGCCATCGGCGAGACGATGGTGGTGGCGCTGGCGGCCGGCGCAGGGCCGCGCAACTTCTCGGGCTGGGGCGATGCGGTCGGTGGGATGAACTTCATCAATCCTTTCAAAGCGGCTGAAACTATGACCGGGCACATCGTGCGCATCAGCGGCGGCGATCTGAGCTATGACTCGCTGGACTACGACAGCCTGTTCGCCATCGGGCTGATGCTGTTTGCGATCACCTTTGTCTTGAATTTGATCAGCCGATGGATCGTGCGGCGCTTCCGGGAGGAGGTTGAATGAATAACACCCCGGCAACTGATTATCCCGAAGGCGAGGACGGGAGCCGCTACGTGCGCGGCCGGCAGCGCAGCGGCATGATCTGGAGCTTCGTTTTCTTTGGCGCCACGATGATCGGCATCGTGGTCCTGACCGCGCTCCTTTTCAATGTCGCCAACGCCGCCTTTGGTTTTGTGCTGATGAAGGACAAGGTGCAGGCTGCGACGCTTGCCGTGGGCGGCATTCCGCTGGCAGAGTTGCCTAAAGAGGCCCTGGTCGAGATCCTGCAGGAGAAGGTTTCCAAAGGTGTGGTCCGGCGTTTGGAGAGTGAAAAGCCGCTCGCCGAGCGCGACCGCGGCGAGCTCTACGATCTGGTGCTGGCGCGCGTGGTCCAACCCGAGATGGTCAAGAGCTGGTCACTGCTCGACTCACTGACCAAGCGGGCGGCGATCCGCGCCGAGGCGGCCGCGCTCCCCGACTCCCGGCTGGAGTTCCGAAGCTGGTTGACCCTGGCATTCATCACTTCGCCGCAGTCGTCGAACGCAGAGCTGGCCGGCGTGCGGACGGCTATCCTCGGCTCGCTGTGGACCATTCTGGTCACTATCCTGTTTGCGCTGCCGGTCGGCGTCGGCGCGGCCATCTACCTGGAGGAGTACGCGCCAGACACCACCCTGAACCGGCTGATTCAGACGAATATCAGCAACCTGGCCGGCGTGCCCTCGATCATTTACGGCATGTTGGGCCTGGCTGTCTTCGTCCGCATGCTGGAAGCCGTCACGAGCGGTCGGCTGCTGGGCGCGGTCGCCGATCCGACCACCGCCAATGGCCGCACGATCATTTCCGCCGGGCTCACGCTGGGACTGCTGATCCTGCCGCTGATCATCCTGAATGCGCAGGAGGCGATCCGGACGGTGCCGCGGTCGTTGCGCCAGGCCAGCTTCGGCATCGGGGCCACCCGCTGGCAGACGATCTGGCATCACGTCCTGCCCGGCGCCATCCCCGGCATCCTCACCGGGACGATCCTGGCGGTGTCGCGGGCCATCGGCGAGACCGCGCCGCTGGTGGTAATCGGCGCATCGACGTTCATCGTGCAGGATCCGTCGGGCCCGTTCTCGAAGTTTACCACCTTGCCGATTCAGATCTATCAATGGACCGCGCGGCCGCAGGCGGAGTTTCGCAACCTGGCCGCGGCGGCGATCCTGGTGCTGTTAGTCTTGTTGATAACCTTGAATGCCACCGCGGTGTTCCTGCGCAACCGCTATGCCCGGAGTGCTTGATGTTTATGATGAACCAAACTGCTGACCCAAAGACCCGCCCACAGGAGCGTCCGACCAGCGGAGGAAAATATGCCATCGAGGCGCGCGGCCTGAACGTGTTCTACGGCGCCTTCCGGGCCGTGAAGGATTTTGAGCTGGACGTTGAGCGGCAGAAGATCACGGCGCTGATCGGCTCGTCGGGCTGCGGTAAGAGCACGGTGCTGCGTTCTTTCAACCGGATGAACGAGCTGATCCCGTCGGCGCATATCCAGGGTGCGGTCCTGTTTCACGGCAAGAATATCTACGACACGGACGTGGATCCCGTCGAGGTGCGCCGCCGTGTCGGCATGGTGTTCCAGAAACCCAACCCGTTCCCCAAGAGCATCTACGAAAATGTCGCTTGGGGCGCGCGCATCAACGGCTTTCGTGGGAACATAGATGCGCTGGTGGAGGGTTCCCTGCGGCAGGCCGCGCTCTGGGACGATGTCAAGGACAAGTTGCAGCAGAGCGGCCTCTCGCTCTCCGGCGGCCAGCAGCAGCGCCTGTGCATCGCACGGGCGATCGCGGTCAAGCCGGATATCATCCTGATGGATGAGCCATGTTCCGCGCTCGATCCGATCGCCACGTTGAAGATCGAGGATCTGATGCGCGAGCTGACCGAGGCGTACACCATCATCATTGTCACGCACAACATGCAGCAGGCCTCGCGCGTGTCGGATTACACGGCCTTTCTGAATATGGCTGAGGATCGGGCGGGGTATCTCGTGGAGTATGGCCCTACTTATGATCTCTTCACCAATCCCAAAAACAAACTTACTGAAGACTACATCACCGGCCGGTTCGGTTGAGCTGATCGCGGTGTGCGGAGACGAACCATGTCACCACAGATGAGAGTACGTTTTGATCAGGAGTTGGCCGGGTTGCAGGAGCAGGTTCTGCTCCTCGGCAGCCGTGCGGGTGAGGCGGTCGCGCGCGGCGTGCAAGCGCTGATGAACGGCGACACCGACCTGGCGCGTGAAGTCATCGCCAACGATTTGGCCATCAATGATTTGCGCTATGCGATCGAGCGGGACTGTTACGCGATGTTGGCGCAGGAACAGCCGGTGGCAGGCGACATGCGCCGGATCGTCGCCGCATTGACGATGGTCAACGATCTCGAACGCATCGGCGATCACGGCAAACGGATCGCCAAAATCTGCCTGCGGATCGAGGGCGCGCCGCGGCCGTTTCCGTTCGGAGACATAACGCGACTCAGCGAACTTGCCCTGACCATGCTTGATCGGGCGATGCGTTCTCTGTCGTCGCATGATGTGTCAGAAGCGCGCGCCGTGTGCGTCGATGATGATCGGGTGGACGCGCTTTACAAACAGATGTTCAACGTCGCCCTCAGCCATATGCTGGAGAACTCGCGCGCCATCGCCGCCGGCACCTATCTGATCCAGGTGGCGCATGAGCTGGAGCGGGTGGGCGACCGCGCCACCAACATCGCCGAGCGGATGATCTATGCCAGCACCGGGGAACTGGTCGACTTGAATACGTGATCAGCGTTGTCTCTGTCAAATCTTCTGCGCCCGCTCATCTCGATCGGCCCGCGAAGACTTGCCGGAAAGGAATGTTTTTGGTATTATAAGAGAGGGATTGGCAAAAAACACAAGGAGTCACGAATCACGCAGAACAATCTACAACCCCCGGGGAAAGGAGATTTCGTCATGACGATCACACCCATGGAAGAGCGCCGCAGTCACTGTGACGCGTTGCAAACGGGGCTGCTCTCGGATCGGGCGCTGATCATCGCCTCAAGCCGCGGCCCGGTGGGCTTTGAAGCGGCTGAAGATGGCGGATTTGTCTCGCATCGCAGCGGGGGCGGATTGGTCAGCGCACTGTTGGGCATGTGCCGGCACACGGACGCCACTTGGATCGCCTGCGCGCAAAATGAGGCCGACGCGGCCTGGCGCAAGGGGGACGTGTCACAAGATGACGCGGCTACGGCGCTGCACCTCCGCTTCCTCTCACCTACGCCGGACATGTACGACGGCTACTACAACCAGATTTCCAATCCGTTGCTATGGTTCCTTCAGCATTCCATGTGGGATGTGCCGCGCACTCCGATCATCGATCAGGCGACCTGGCGCGCGTGGAACAATGGTTACGTTCCGGTCAATGATCTCTTCGCAGAAGCCATTGCGGATCAGGTTCTTGCCGCCGGGCGTCACGCGTTGGTCATGTTGCAGGATTACCATCTGTATCTGACCCCGCGTCTTCTGCGTTCGCGTCTTTCGCGCTCGCGGCTTCCGCGGTCGCAGCGGCCAACACTGATGCATTTTGTGCACATCCCCTGGCCGGGGCCGGAGTATTGGCGTATCCTGCCGCCCACTATGCGGCAGGCGATTCTTGATGGGCTATGTGCGGTGGACCTGCTGGGCTTCCAGACGCACGAGGACGCGTTGAACTTCACCCGGACTTGCGAGTCCCTTCTGCCAGGGTCTCACGTCAACTTCAAGCACGGACGGCTATGGTACCGGAATCACGCGACCTATGTGCGCCACTTCCCCATCTCCATCGATGTGGCGGCGCTGCGGCAACTGGCGGGGTCGCAAGAGGTGGCCAGCCATCGATCTGCCATCGAGTCCATCGTGGGAGATTGTCAGATGATCCTGCGCATCGACCGCATCGAGCCCAGCAAGAATATCACTCGGGGTTTCAAGGCCTTTGAGGAGATGCTGGCGCTTCATCCGGAGCATGTGGGTAAAGTGCAATTTCTTGCGGTGCTCGTGCCTTCGCGTTTAGCAGTCAACGAGTATCAGTCCTACCTGGATGAATTGATGGCCGCAGCCGGTCACGTGAACGCCCACTACGGCACCAGCAGTTGGGAGCCCGTGCGCCTGTTGGTGGGCGAGGATTATGCGCGGGCGGTGGCTGCGCTTCAGATCTATGACGTCCTGCTCATCAACGCCATCGCTGACGGCATGAACCTGGTCGCCAAGGAAGGTCCCATCGTAAACGAGCGCGATGGCGTGCTCATCCTGTCGGAGCGTGCCGGCGCGGGGAACAACTGGAATACGGCGCCACCGTCATCGCACCTTGTGATGTGTACGCGACAGCAGAAGCCCTGCATCAGGCCCTGCGCATGTCGGCCCAAGAGCGAGCGCTGCGTGCTGCGCGTCTTCGTTCGGTGATCGAGCGCGAGGACATCACCGAATGGCTGTGCCGTCAGTTGGAAACGCTCGGGGAGCTGCATCTGTGATGAGGAGGGCTTCCGTGAGCGGTGACATAACGGTGACCAGGTTGCTTCGCTGTCAGGGCGGGGCAATTGCTGAGCAGATCGCAAGTGCGCCGCGGCTGTGGCTGTTCCTGGACTATGACGGTACCCTGGCCGAGTTTGCGCCGACACCGGAGCATCCGATCGCCGCGCCGGAGGTCGTCGAAATCTTGCGCGCCCTGGCTGCGGCCCCGAACACCCGGGTCGCAGTGGTCAGCGGCCGGCGTTTGGATCACGTGCAGACGTTCGTGCCGGTGGCCGGTATCCTGCTCGCAGGCACCTACGGTATTGAGCTACAGCTCCCTGACGGCACACGGGTTGACCGCGTGGCCTATCAAACCGTGCGTCCCCGGCTTGAAACGCTGAAGCCGGGCTGGGCGAACCTGATTGCCGGCCGGACAGGTTTCTTTCTGGAGGACAAGGGCTGGACTTTGGCGCTTCACGCTCGCCTTGCCGATGACGGTGAGGCTGAGGAAGTCCTCACGCTGGGCAAAGGCCTGGCTGCCGGAATCTTGGCGGAGCCGGGGCCAGCCGACTTTCGCTTGCTTGGGGGCTACAAGTTCATCGAGATTGCTCCGGCGCTGGCCGAAAAAGGGGAAACGATGAACTACCTGCTGGAGAATTCCTCGTGGGATGGCGCGCTGCCAGTGTTTGTGGGTGACGACGACAAGGACGAAAAGGCCTTCGCGGCCATCAAAGCGCGCGGCGGCATCGCGGCGCTGGTCGCCAAACGGCCTCGGGCCACGCACGCCGATTGCCGCATGGCATCGCCACGGGTGGTCAAGCGTTGGCTGACGCAGTTGGCCGCGCAACGAACCGGGCAGTGAGGTCGTCGTGGATAGGCTACGAAGCGTGGACGCTTACGGGCGCTATGGTTTTTCGCTGGTGAGCGACCGCTGATACGCCTTCCAGCCGGGGCACCAACCGGTATGCCAGCGCCACAGCCGCGCCATCAGCGACTTCGGTTTTGCCTCCGCCTTCTTGCGGATCGGACAGTTTTCACAGGACTGTTGAGACATGGTTTTCTCCATCATAGGGATGCGCCATCGCCAGGCGCGCGGCCGACACCGTGCTGTGTCAGGTCGAGTGTGAGCGCGTAGGCACACAGCGCTGAGGCGGCCGCGTCGCCTGACAGCGGTTGGCCGTGACCGGGCGCCAGGACCTGCGGTTGAAGTTGGACGACGGCGCCAGCCGCAGCCATCACCTGGTTGCGGTCCCAGTTCGTGTACCAGGGCGGCCCGTAGACCTGCGGCTTGTTGGGACGCAAGACCCACGACAACACGCCTCCGAGTGAGCCAGCGTCGACTGTCAGCAGGGCGTCGCCCGAGATCAGCACGCGATCCTCTCGCCGGAGGAAGGCAGTGTGCCCGGGAGAATGGCCGGGAGTGGCCACGCTCGTCCATTCGGGCAGTCCCGGAGGAGCCGTCTCCGGCTCGAACGTCCGCGCCACTTCTTTCAGGCTTTCCTTCTCCATCATCGCCTCGATCCGTCGTCTCGGAAACAGGCGTAGCAACGGGAGGATGATCCCGCGATCGAGCGGATTGGCATAGCGTACCACGGTTGCGAGATTCCGTGAGATCGCGAGATCCATCTCGTCCGGATGGAGATAGACCGGACAATCCCAGGCCCGTGCCAACTCGAGCGTGGATCCGGAGTGATCGGGGTGAACATGCGTGAGTAAAATAGCGGCGGGGCGAGTGCCCGCCCCGAACAGCGCCTCAGCGGCTTCCCGGATCCGCCTGCCCCGGCCCGCGGTAGCGGTATCGATCAATACCCAGGACCGTGCGGATTGCACGAAATAGACGTTGCCCGCCACGGCGCCGGCGGAATACCAGTGCACGCCCGGGGCGATCTCAACTGGCCTGCGGTTACCCATGATGAACCTCACCCGCGCTGCGCACGACACATTGCCCGAGTGGAGCCGCACGACTGATCGGCTGTCGCTGACGCTCGCACGACAACCTGCAGGATTCCCATTACGATCCAGAGCCAGGGCCTCTACCTTGTTGTCGATGCCGGCGCCCAGCGTGTGCCAATGGCTGCCATCCCAGCGTGCCACCCGGTTGACTGTCACGCCGCCGGCCTGCTCGAAGTAACCGCCGACGATCAGGTCGCCGTTCCGGTCAAACACCATGTCCTGGGCCCAACTGTCGAGCCCGTCCCCCAACGCAGCCCAGTTTGTGCCGTCCCACCTGACGATGCGGTCGGCCGCCATGCCGAAAACGCGGCGGACACGCCGCCGATGTACAGATTACCCACGCCATCTGCCAGCATGGTCGTGACACCATTGTCGAAGCCTGGTTGGTTGAACCCACTAACCCAGTCCTTGCCCGTCGTGTTCAAAGCTTCTGAGTGGCGAGTCATGCCATCATCGGGAGCGTGCGTTGCGATCACCGCGGCCGGTCCCGACGCAGCAAGCCAGAGGGCCAGCGCCATTCCCAGTATCCGCCGCAGCGGCCATCGAAGCGACAAATCGGTTTGCATGTTTCCCCTCCGTCAAAAATAGCGTGGGGCCCTCAGGTGCAAAAGATCAGCTCATCTTCATAGTGGGTGATCCGCCAGACCCCGTCGTCTCTAGCAAATCGTCTCCTCACGAGCCACCTGCCTGGCCGCTCCAGGAACGGATCAATGCCACTATCATGATCGTCAATTTACCACAGGCGCAATCACGTGTAAAGCCTTCAGGTCATCAGGTTACCCAGAGTTTGTTCACAGCACCGCTTCCTGTGGATCGGAGACGACACACTGCCTTCCACGCCCACCCCTACCAGCACGCCAGCCGTGACACCGACATCCGCCGTGCCGATGTGTGAGATGCTGGAACCGGGCAAGAACCCGGGCTGCATGTTCCCTTCAGGAATCCAATTCGGAGATGTCACTTCCTCGAAATCCGCACCCCTTACACAGGCTGCGCAGCCAATGCTTCGATGATTTTCGAGCAGCCGCCAGCGCGCGCAAATAGCCGGCGTGGTCGGTGACATTCTCAAACTGCCGCCCGACGATTTTGGTGCACTCGAATTCACCGTCTGCGCTCTGTAAGAACCGATCGAGCGTCTCGGTGGCTTCGGGACTATTGTACTCGACTTTCCCGGTTCCTGCCTGCACGCGGTTCATCTCGATGAGCCAGATCGCGGCGCCCAATGCGCCGCACGCGCCGCCGCTCAAGCCGATGCCGCCCGCCAGGCCGGCCGCAGTGACCGCGTGCAGGTCGGACGCGCCCATCTTCTGCGCCAACAAGGCCGCGCAACTGATCGGAGCGGGCCGCTGCGGCGGGAGCGCTTCGAGTTGATGATCGGCAAAGGCGGCGTTGATCTCGTTGATAGCTGTCCGCGCAAAGCCTGCGGTTGAGGTGAAGCAGCGGATGGGCCCACCTTTCATGAAGAACTTCAGTATTTGCGTTGCATTCGGGTTCTTCCAGTCCAACTCGACGACTTCGAAGCAATTGATGCTCTTGTAGCTGGCACGGAAGGATATCGCGAGCCTTTGCGCCGCGATGAGTGCAGCAGCTTCAGCTTGCGCTCCCGGCCCGAAAAGCTGGTACGCCCGCGCCCCTGCCGCAAGCGCCGCGCCCCAAAGCTGGCCGCATTGGAAGCCCATTTGCTCGATGCCGCCGGCCAGCGGCATCGAGGCGTGTTCTTCGAGTTGTAGTGGCTGATCGAATGAGGCGTTCACGACGCTCATCACAGTCTCCGATCAGGTCCCTACTTTGAGGAATTTTCGGATCGTTCCTAACGACGATATGGTATTGGTTGCCTGGCTCATGACCTCTCATCCTGTCTCTGAGCATAGACTCTCTGGGCCGCAGCCCTGGCGAAATCGTCCATCTGTCGTCGGCCATCCCCATCCACCGCGGCGCGAGGCTGCCCGGCGATTTCGTCCAACACGTCAATCAACGCGTCAACATCCTCTGCGCTGTTCTCGATGCCCAGGCTCACCCGGACGATGCCGGGCAACGCAACCCTGGGGAAGAGGATCAGGATCAGACCTTGCAGTTGCTCCAGCAGGGGAGGAACACCGACCAGCCGCTTGATCAACAGATGCGCGCAGTGACAGCCGTAGCGCACGCCGATCCCGCCCCGCTCGGCCAGCGCACCGGCCACCCGGCTGGGCAGGATGTTCCCCAGGTCAAAGGCGATGACGCCGCCTTTCTGCGCGAACCGGGACGAGTCCGGGTCCTTGACCCCGTAGAGCTTGAGGCCCGGTACCTGCGCCAGGCCGCGTAATGCCCGCGCCGTTAGAGCCTGTTCTTCCTCCTGGATGATGTCCAGGCCGATCCGCTGCAACAGCACGAGCGCCTTGCCCAACGCGGCGATGCCCGCGACATTTTCCTCACCGGACGCACGGATCAACGCCAGTTCGGCGGGATCAAAGTTCAGCAGCCCCTTTCTGACCAACAACACGCCGACGCCGAATGGCGCATACACCTTGTGGGCCGAGAAGGCGAGATAATCGATTCCCCATCCCGCCGTCTCAACTTTGCGGTGGGCGACCAATTGGGCCGCGTCCACCAGCAAGCGCGCCCCGTAGCGATGCGCGATGCGGCTGATCTCCGCCAGGTCGTTGCATGTGCCGAGGACATTCGAAGCGCCGCTCACGGTCACGAGCTTGATTCGCTTATTTCCGTGCTGACCTTCTTGGTTGTAAGCGCGCAAGCGTGCCTCCAGCTCGTTCAAATCCAGGAAGCCTTCCGCGTCCACCGGCAGCCGGATCAGCGAAACGCCGGGAATCGTGCGCCACGGCAGCTCGTTCGAGTTGTGTTCAAGGAGCGTGTTGAGCACGACCGCTTCGACTGCCCGGCTCGGATTCGTTGCGCAGGCTTCGGCCGCCAGGTTGATGGCTTCCGTCGTGTTGGACGTGAAAATCACGTCGTAGTCTGCGGTAGGCGCACCCAGTACCTCGGCGCAGATGGACTTGACCTCCCTGAACAATCTCCTGCTGCACCTGCTTCGGCTGTCGCCATGTTTGGCAGACCGCATCCCAGATCGGCGTGAACGTGGGCGTGCTGGCAGCGTTGTCCAGGTTGATGAAGGGTCGCATGCCTTCCACTGTGGGGACGCAAACACCGCGGCCGATCAAGGTTTGCCGGAGTTCAGCCAACAGCTCGCGCCCGGAGTATTGCTCCAGTTCGTCGTGATACAGAATGTCCGTGGCTTCCCTGAAAATCACCGCGGAGCGCGCTGAGGACGCGGAGGTTTCCATTTCTGCCTCTGCGCTCTCTGCGTCCTCTGCGGTAGGATTTTCTTCCGCCGTGGCGCCATGCCCGTCGCGGATAACTGCTCGGAACGCGTCCTTTCCGAATCGCCGGATCAGCCGCAGCGCCGCGGCAAACGCGATGACGTTGACGATCGCAGGCGTGCCGGCTTCAAATTTGTCCGGCGCCTTGGCCCAGATCACCCAGCCGGGGGAGACCAGCCGGGCCGTCCCGCCGCCGGTCTGGAAGGGGACGCCTTTGGGCAACGCCTTGCGGTCGACCGCCAATGCCCGGACACCCAGCGGCAGACCGATGTCCTGGCTGGACAAGCTTTGATAGCTGCCGGGCTGAAGTTGCGCCATGAGCGCCTCAGCCCTGCGCGGCGAGCAAAAGACGACCGTGTATCTGTCTTCGCTTAGCCCCAGGTGTTCCAGGACAATTTCCCTGGCCTGCTCATACAGATGCGTGGACACCAGCGAGCTGTGCCCGCTGCCCCGGTGGACGTTGGCATAGGTCTCCAACGCTGCATGCACGCCTCGTTCGAGCTCGGCAAATGCTTCAGCCTGCTGATGGCCCTCCGGGACAGGTTCGCTTATCTCTTTGCGCTGAAGCACGTCCGGTGCTCCGGATTTTGGGGATACAATCGTTGTCATTGAGTATTCCTTTTGAGCCTGGCTCCCTTGGAAGCCTGTACGCACGACCGGCACAGACGTTCCCTCAGCGGGTCTATTGAATTGGGTGTATTCAGAATCAGTTGTAGGGGCGGGTTTCTCCACATCAATGAAGGACTGGTGTCGCCACGTTGCTGCCATAAAAAGGCAGACCCGCGTTGACCACGGCAAACCCGCCCCTACGCCCCAACTACAGTTGAACACACCCTATTGAATTTCTGAAACGTCCTTGATGCCATTGAGCAAAAGCCAGAATCCAATGGTCAGTCCTGAGCATCCCCCAGCTACTTCAGATCTGCCCTGGCAGCCCCGGCCGCGAGGGCAGACGGGCTGAAGCCCTTGACGATCAGCCACACCGCCAGAACCATTTCCTGCACGGCCAGCGGAATGTGCAAGAGGCTGGCTGTTGTCGATAGGGGGTCAAGGAGGGCGAACAGCGCCAGGACTTCCGCGGCCAGGTATGGAATGAGCGCCGCGAGTCCCCACACCGATAGCCAGCGAGGAACGAGTTTTGATTGATACAGCACGGCATAGAACATCAGGGCGCCCAGACAAAAGACGATGCCGGTCAGGGAACTGATCTCGCCTGCTTTCAGCAACAGCGCGCCTGAAGCCTGGTAGGCGGGCGCAGCGGAGGCGCCGGTTTGCACATACAACTGGCCCAAAGCCAGAAGCAGCAGCCAGGCAACTGCCGTCACAAAGTAGGTGACGGTCTCGAGCGCACCTCTGAAGATGACGTACCCGAGAGCCAGGACCTCGTTGAATTTTCGCAGGATGGGGTACAGCACGACCGGAACCATGGCGAGCGACAGGCCCATGAGCAGTACGAAGAGCGTTGCGAAGATCACCTGGTTGGCGTTTGCAGCGACGCCGGCAAGAGAGTCCTGGGCATCGCGGACAGGTTGCGAGAGAACCAGGCTCAGTATGCCTGCAACCGTCCCGATGATGTACAGCACCCCCGCGATGATGGCGTTCGACCGGTATGTCTTCATTTCTTGCCTCCTGATGTGTTTGTGGGTCCCGGTTCAACGCAATGGACCGAGACTAGCGGATCGGGGAGGATTTTGGGGAGGGCTGAAGACCCTCCCTCTTCCCAAAATTCAGATCTACGCTGCGCTCAAAAGCTCGTTCGTCGCTGTTTTCGCAGACCTGGAAGTGACCACCGCCGGGTTGAATCCTTTAGCGATCAGCCAGACAGCGAGAACCATCTCCTGCAAGAAAATGGGGAACGCCAGGGGAATGTAGCTGGTGATGCGGTTGCCGCTGAACAAGGACAGCACGCACGCGGCCAGCATCAGGATGATCGCGACGATACCGAAGCCCGACAGCCATCGGGGAATGAGCCGTGTTTGGAAGAACAAGGTGTAGTACATAAATGCACCCAGGCAGAAGGCGAACACCGCCACCAGGCCGGCCTGGTCGTGTACACTCACCAACGAATTGCCAATAGCTTGAAGCGAGGCACGATCGGCAGCGCCCGCTGTTGAGAACTGCTGGCCGAGTGTGGGCAGGGTCAGCAGGCACACGAGACCGACCATGTAAAAGACCGTCTCGATGGTCCGGAAGACGACAGATCCAAGGGCCAGACCGGTATTCCACTGCTTCAAAACCGGATACATCGCGAGGGCTATGCCGGCGCATGCGAAGTATCCGATGAGATAGAGCAACGCTCCCGCGGCGACCTGGTTCGTATTTGCGGAGAACCCAGTGAGGTAATCCGTACCAGTCAGAACGGGTGTGAGCGCGCCAGCCACGAGAGCAGAAACGGTCGCAATGATGAACATCACGCCTGTGATTACGGCAATCTTGCGAGTGGAATTCATTTTGTATCTCCTTGTTGTTGTTGGTTTTGGCGTAGACTTGCCGCCTACGCCTGTTTATGACTTGACTTCTGAAGCCTCTGCCTGACCTGCGCCGAGCGCAATCGGAGTCCCAGGTTCGACAGGACTGACCGAGACCAATGGCATGCCCAGATCACGCACTCTTTTGAGCAAGCCATGCAGCGCGGCCTGATCGACCACTGGGCCGGTTAGAAGGGTATCGCCGCCCTCTTCCAGCGTGATGGTCAGGCCGCCAAACCAGTCTGTCCACTCGCTCCCCAGATGGCCCTTGAGCCTGATCTGATAGACCACGGGGTGGCTTGGATCGGTCTTTGGTTCGAGTTCGTTTGACATGACCCTGTTCCTGTGCTGACTGGCTAGTGCAACCTGTGATGCCACTTGCTCAATGCAACAGGAGTATAGGGCCGGCACGGTGTTACCGTATAGACACTTTGGTGTTGGTGGGGGTGTTGTTTTTGCGGTTGTGGGGAGAATGCTGAGGAAACTCGGTTTTGCTACAACAGGCCTAACTCGCGGCGCGTGCGATCGCTTCGGTGCGGCTTTGAACCTGGAGTTTGTCGAAGATTCTGCGGTTGTGTCCCTTAACCGTGTCAAGGGCCAGGAATAGTCGCTCACCAATCTCGCGATTCGAGAGTCCCGGGCAATCAGCTTCAGGATTTCCACCTCGCGTTGGCTCAAGGGTTCGACGGACGACGAAGGACCAACGACGGAGGATGCAAATTTCGTCGTTGGTCCTTCGTTCTTCGTCACGCCCGGAAATGCCGCCAGCAGCCTGCCGACATAATCCGGCATCATCCCACGGGCAGCCGCTTCGGACAATAGCTGAGCCATCAGCGGCCCCTCGTCCACGAAAAGACGGATGAAGCCGCCCGGCTCGGCCAGCGCCAGCGCATCGCCCAGCATCTGCACAGCCTCGTCCTTTTCGCCATCCGTTTGCAAAGCGGCTGCATGGAGCGCGACCGCCTGGAGAACCATCACCCTGAGCCGTTCATCCTGCCAGCCCTTGGCTTCCATCTGCTGGCGCAACGGCGAAAGCAATGCCAATGCCTTGGATGCATCCCCTTGAGCCAGGAATACCCGCGCCTGGCTGATGGGGAGATCGTGCGTTTGTACGAGATGCGCGGCGGCCGCCACATCGCCCTGGCGAAGCAGCGTCAGCACTTGCGCGGCTGCAACCTCGGGCATACGCTGCATGAAGTTATTCTGGCGCACGGCCTGCTCGATCTCCGCTAACATGGCGGCCGCGCCGGCCACATCGCCCCGGGCCAGTTTTAGACGAGCCAGGAATACTTCGCTGATAATGAAACGGTCAATCACGCGGTCAAACAGCTGCGCCAGCCTCAGGCTCTGTTGCGCGTACTGCTGGGCAGCATCCAGGTCGTTCCACTCGTAGCAGATGCGGGCCAGACCACGACACGCGTCGCTGGCGCTCGGCCCAGGCTGATCGCCTGCCAGCTTCAAAACACGCCGAAAGGTCTCGGTAGCCCTATAGAGCTGGTTCTCCAACTCCTGTAGCCCCCCCAGGTGGGTGATCGCCAGTATCGTGGAAAACATGCTCGCAGACGCCTGACTCATCGATAAGGCCTCTGCCAAAGCCCGGCTGGATGCGGCGCGGTCGCCCTGAAGGTGATAGGCAATCGACAGCGTCCAGTTAGCCGTAAAGCGGAAACGCAGATTCTCGGGAAGCAGATACTCCAGGGCGCGGTGCGCCTGGATGACTATCGCTTCCGGCTGGTAGCGGGTGACCGCCAAAGTGGCTTTGGCGCAGGCAATTTGCCCAATCAGGTCGCGGGTTTGAGGATCCAGAACGGCATTTTCCAGAGCTTTTTCGGCCGCTTGTAGTTTCTCTTCCACACCGGTTGTCTGGCCGGCAGTCAACGCCATCGTGGCCGACCTCACCCACAACAAGGGTCTGGCATCCAGCACCGCCTCTGGTAGGGATGCCAGCCACGCCAAGATAGCGTTCACTGCGCCGCGAAAATGTAGGGGTATTTGTTTGCCTTCCATCAGGCGTTCGGCGCGCTCGACATCATTGGCTGCAACCGCATGCTGAAAAGCTTCAATTTCCAGGCCGTTATCTTCGTACCATTGGCTGGCGCGGATGTGGTATTCGCCCACGCTGTCACTCTGCTGCAGTCGTTGTCTCAGCAATTCAGCAAAGAGATGGTGATAGCGATACCAGCGCCGCTCGTTATCGAGTGGAACAACAAACAGGTTGGCGTGTTCGAGATATTCCAAGGTCTCCTGACCGGCGGTTTCCTGCCCGAAAGCAGAAGAAGAACCCAAAACAGCGTCACACAGCGGGCCGCACAGGCGGTCAAGGATGGATGTGCGCAGTAAAAAAACCTGGACGCTTTCAGGCTGCTGTTGCAGAACCTCTTCAACCAAATAGTCCAGCACGAAATGGTGGCTGCCGGTGAAGGACTTGATGAAGCTGGCGGTGTCTTTCTCGCCTTGCATTGAGATCGCCCCTTGCAGAGCAAGGGCGGCCAGTTGCAGGCCGGCAATCCAACCTTCGGTGCGGGTTTCCAGGGCGGCGATCTCTTCCGCCGAGAGGCTCAACCCCATGACCTGGTTGAGAAAATCGGCGGCTTCGACGGGGGTAAAACGCAGGTCGGCGAGCGCGCAGCTCGGTCAATTGGCCCCGGACGCGTAACCGGGCCAGGGGGAGATGGGGATCCTCACGCGTGGCGATGACCAGGTGCATCTGCGACGGTTGATGCTCGAGCAGAAAGGCAAGAGCCTGATCAACTGCCTTGGCCTCAATCACGTGGTAGTCGTCAAGGACGAGGACGAAATCATCCCGGAGGGTGACAATTTCATTGAGCAGGGCCGTCAGAATCGCTTCGCTCGGCGGTGGCTGTGGAGACTGGAGCACACCCAACACCCCTGCGCCGATACCGTCAAAGATGGTCTGCAAAGCCGCAACGAGGTACGTCAGAAAGCGTGCGGGGTCATTATCCCCCTCGTCCAACGACAGCCAGGCGACTTTGAAAGGATGAAGGAGGAGGGATGAAGAATGAAGATTCTCTTCCCTCATCCTTCCGACTTCCGCCTTCATCCTTCCAGAGACCCATTCGCTGACCAGCGTAGTTTTCCCAAAGCCGGCGGGGGCAGAGACGAGGGTCAGTCTGCGTCCAAAACCCTGGCCCTCACGTAGCCCCTCGTTCAGCCGCTGGATCAGGTGGGCGCGAAGGACAGCCCTGGGCCGAGGTGGTGGGACGAAAAGCTTCGTGGCCAGAATTGGCGTGGACATAGATCAATTATAAAACAGACACCCCCAAATTCAAATAGCCAATGCAGAATAACGCCGCTGCAGGCTCATGCAGTTCAAGGCTTCCCGGCCCGTATGGGCAGGCCGGGAAGCGTGGTTCGCCATGTAGGCCGCCCTACTCGTAGCGGAGCGCGTCCGCCGGATAGATGCGCGAGGCCTGGATCGCGGGCAGGATGGTGGTAAGCAGCGAGAAGAGGTACGCGCCCAGGACGATGATCCCGATCTGGCCCCACGGCACGGCCAGGGTGCGCCCGGCCGTGATGACGCTGAACAACTGGCCGATGATGGCCTGTCCCATCAGGATGCCCGCAGCGGTGCCCAGGCCGATGCCCACCAGGGCGATGAAGCTGGCCTCCAGCACAAAGGAGAGCGCAACCATTTCAGGCTGGTAGCCGATGGCCCGCAGCATGCCCACCTGCTGCCGGCGCTCCACCACCGTGCGGGCGCTGATCACGCCCAGCGCGGCGATGCCCACCAGCAGCCCGAGGGCCAGGAAACCCTGGAACAGTTGCAGGATGCCGCGGGTCAAAGCCTGGCCCTGGGCGGCGCTGTCCGCGATGACTGTGGCGTCCAGCGCAGAGTTGAGGAAGGCCCGCTCCACCTCCCGGGCGACTTCCCGCACATTGGCGTCCTCGGCCACCTTGATGAAGAAGGTGTCCGGCCGCACATCCTGGCCGGTGACGGCGGCGATCGCTTGGCTGTTGACGTGGACCGAGTTCATGCTGACCGTGGTGATGTCTGACAGCACGCCGATCACCTGCACCCGGTGGGTGCGCACCTGTCCGCCCGACTCGTCCTGCAGATCCAGCCACACCTCCGGCAGATCATCCGCCCGGGTGAAGCCGGTCAGCCGGAAGTTGAACTCGTCCCGTGGGGCCTGCGTTTCACCCTGAGGGCCGGCCTCACTCTGAGAATTGGCCTCCTCAGCGAGCCCACTGAGGGTGGCTGCCAAGCCGCTGTCACCGCCGTTCCCAGAGCTAGTCGTAGTTGGTGTCGGCTGTGGCCACCAGGAGCGGGGTGACGATGGCCACGTCATCGCGTTCCATCAGTGCCTGCCAGACCGCGGCGTCGTTCTCGAACTCTTTCGATCGCTGTTGGAAGGTGTAGATCCCCCGGGCCTGCGCCATAAAGCCTTCGTCCATGCCCGTCAGCGCGACGGAATGCCACGATCCGGCCGGGTCGGGGCCCGCCTGGCGCACGTTCACCGAGCGGTTGACAATGGCCCCCACTGCCGCCACATCTGCGTGGGGAAAGTCCTTCATCCCCGCTAATTCCCCTTTCAGATCCGTCACCCGGTCAAAGAAGCTGAGCAGGCCAAACGACGTGCTGATCTCAAAGCCGGCGCTGCTCTTGGCGTCCGAGGTGATGACGCTTTCTGTGGCCTGGATCACCACGGCCATGAGCACCACTGTGGTGATGATCATGGCGAACATGACCATCGCCACGCCGGTGCGGAAACGACTGGTCAGAGGATAGGCGATGGCGGTCTTGAGCACCGGCGTCAGTGCGCCGATGCCGCCCAGCACCCGGCTCACCGCCTGCAGCAGAATGTCTGCGCTGAACATGATGACCAGGATGCCGCCCAGGATCAGCGCCGGCCCCTTCACCACAAGCCCGAGGAGTGTCCATTGGGCGCTCTGTTGCAGCAAACCAAAGCCCCTGCCGGGCAGCAGGGTCTCCCACGGCAGCCCCCAAATGAGTATGAGGCCCAGGCCCATGACGGTATAGACCAGGCGACGCCTGCGTTCCGTGCGCATAGGCGTAGCCGAGAGCGCCCAACTCACGCTCAACAACCCGCCGACCAGCACCAGGGAAAGCGCGATCAGCAGCAGGGCGCCCGACCCTCCGCCCGGCACGCCGAAGTAGATCCACAGGCCCACGGCCACGGTCAGCGGGCCGGTGATCAGCCGGCCGACCAGCTTGCCCCCCCGTTGGCCCCCGTCAGGTTCCGGTGTGTTTTGGATAGCCGATACGATGTTCAGGCGACTAACCCGCCAGGAGGAGACGGTGACGACGGCAAAGGTCAGGAGCACGCCCAGGGCGTAAGCGATCACCACTGACGTGGGGGCGACGTTGAAGCGGAAGGTGAAGAGGCTGCTGGAAATTTCGCTGCTGATCTGCTGGGCCGCTGTGTTGAAGATGCTGCCCAGAAAGCCGATCATGGCGTAGGAGATGGCCAGCCCCAGGACGATGCCCAGAGCGGCGGCCACCAGGTCGTAGATCATGCCCTCGGAGACGAACATCTGCACCAGATGGCCCCGCTGCATACCGATGGCTCGGGCCATCCCCATCTCGCTGCGCCTCTCCGCTGCCAACATGACGAAGATCAGAAAGATCAGCAGCACCCCGGCGAATATGGAGAAGATGCCAAAGATGGTGAAGACCGTGGTAAATACCTTGCCGCCGATCCCTGCCGCCGCGACCACCGTGTTTTTGCTCAGCACATCGAGCACTTCCAGATCGCTGATCCGGCCCAGGATCTCGTCCAGCTTGTCTCCGGTCTCACCGGGGAGGGGCAGTCTCCGCAGCCAATTCTGCATATCCGGCTGGGCCACGAGCACCCGCAGCTCCTGCGAGATGCCCGTCTTCGCCAGTTCCGTGACCAGCAGGTGCTTGCGCTCGGCCAGAGCCGCGTTGCCGTCCCCCCCGCCGATGAAGGCCAGGAAGTCGGCCATGTCCTCTTCCTCTCGATTCACGGTGGACGGGGCGGAGCCGTACGCGTCGGCCACGATGATAGTCAGCACGTCCAGTTCCCGCAGCAGCGCCACCAATTCCACCAAAGCAACCTCGTTTAGGGCCAGCGCGCGCAGTTGCCGGGCCGCGGCCGCGGTGTTCGCCATGCCTGTATAGGCATCCCCGGCGTTGGAGACCAGCACATTGTTCACCCGCCCCGGCATGAAGAGCAGCTCCTGGGCTTCATCCAGCCGCAGCATGACCACCGGCTCGAGCGCACCCAAGGGGCCGGCCTGCTCCACAATAGCTCGCACCCGGAAGGGCACGGGGATGGGGCCGATGAAGATGTCCAGCACGTCTCCCGGCTGGGCGTTGAGCTGCTCCGCGCCCAGTCGGTTGAGGTAGACATCTCCCTGGCGCAGTTCCAGCCCCACCTGCTCCAGGACGCGGTCGATCTCCGTGCCCAGGGTGTTCAGGTTAACGGCGCTGAGGACCGCGTTCGTGTCGATGCCCAACGCCGCTCCCGCCGCGGCCAGGTCGAGGTTGCCCCCCGACAACGCACTGCCCAGTGCGGCCAGATCCGGTTGGCCTATGCCCGGCGCAGGGAGGTCCAGGGTCTCAGTCAAGGGCCGAGTGGGTTCACCGGTCGCTTCGTTCAGCAGTCCCTGACCTTGGGTGATCAGCGCGCCGGCCTGGGCCACGCCGGCGGCCACGCTATTCACATTGATGCCGATGCTGTCCGCCCAGCGAAAGAGGTTGCTGGCCTGGGCAAAGATGTTCCCCACGCCCGTGCGCAGGTCCTCCATCTGCACCGGCTTCCCGTCCACCGTCGTGAGACCGAACTGCTCGTCGTATTCGTTGTTCACGGCCACGATGAAACCCAGGGGGACGCCCTGGCCGCTGGTCCGGTCACGGATAATGGTGGGGAAGGCGATGGAGGGCGCCAGCCCGTCCACCACGGCGGCGGTGGCCGGGTCTGCCTGGGCCTGATCCCGGAGTTGGGCGTAGCGCGCTTCGCTGATGCCCGGCAACCCCTTCTGGAGCAATCCCAGGATACTGAGCAGATCCCCCTCCAGCAAGCCGGACAGCTCGGAGCCGGCCAGGGCGTCGGTTGGATTATCCCCCTCTGCGGCATTCGTGGTGAGTCCGACCAGCGCTGACAGCAAGGGCGGCGAGATCACCTGATCGATGGTGCCGTAAGCGTTGATGGCGTGGCGACGCACCGAATAGCTGAGGGTGTCGCCGATGCTGAGCGCGCTGACGATGATGATGGTGCTCAACGTCAGACCCAGGATGATGAGGGCTGACTGGGACCGTCGCCGCGGAATGTTGCGTATACCCAGTTTGGCGATGGTGCGGTTGCGCAGCCCCATCACCACCAGATAAAGCAGGACCAGCGCCACGGCGGCAAGGAGTCCGATGGCCCATGTTTGGCCCGAGAAGAATCCAGGTTGCGTAGTCATGATTGCCCCGATTCCCCTGCCGCCACGGCGCCGGACGTCCCGGTGCGGGGATCGGCTACATCAACGGGCCGCTCGCCTGCGGTGATGCCGCTTGAGGGCGCCTCATCGCGCACATCTGCCACGATCTCGCCATCCTGCATGCGAATGACGCGGTCGCACAGGTCACCGATATGGGGGTCATGGGTGACGATCACGAAGGTTTGACCTTGTTCCCGGTTCAAGTCGCGCATGAGCGTGAGCACATCCGTGGCCGACTTGGTGTCCAGGTTGCCGGTGGGCTCATCGGCCCAGATGATCGCGGGTTGGCTGGCCAGCGCCCGTGCAATGGTAACCCGTTGGCGCTCGCCGCCGGAGAGTTCCGCCGGGCGATGCTCCGCGCGGTCGGCCAGTCCCACCTGGGTCAGGCCACGCAAGGCCCGTTGCCGGGCCTCCCGCGGGCGGATGCGGCTGAGCAGGAGAGGCAGTTCGACGTTTTCCACCGCCGTGATGACGGGAAGCAGGTTGAAGGTTTGGAACACGAAGCCCATGCGTCTGGCCCGATAGCTGGTGCGCGCCCGGTCGCTCATCGCCCGTAGCGAGGTGCCTTCGATTTCTACCTCGCCCTGATCGAAGCTATCCAGGCCGGAAAGGCAGTTGATCAATGTCGTCTTGCCGCACCCCGATGGCCCCATCACGGCCACCATCTCGCCAGAGGTGATGGACAGATCCACGCCGCGCAGGGCATGCACCTCGATCTTGCCGTTGCGGAAGGTTTTGTGTATGTTTCGAGCCAGGATGATTGGTTTGTCCACGGGACTACTCCTCAACCTCGATGCGATCCACCTGGATCTGCGAGCCATTGTAATCAGGCACATTGCTCAACAGCATACCATAAAGATGAACGATCTTGCCACTATCGCGCAGCGCCACGATCCGGGACTTTGCCGCCGGGTCCATTGAATCAATGCCGAAGTAGATGATCTTTCCCAGGTCGCGCCGCTCGAAGGTGTCATCGAACTGTGCGCCAGGCGGCGTGCTCTTGATGACGCCCCACCAGTCGGCCAGCTTCTCTGCGGTCTCTGGCGACTTGGCACCGCCTGAGGCATTTGCCCCTGGGCCGCATTCTCCCCGGAAATAGGCCCACTCGTCACAGATGCTGCCATCCGGAAAAACACAGATCCCGGATTGGCTGCCATCGGCAGCAGTGCGAATTTCGAGTTTATTCCCACCCTGCCTGCAATAGACCGAGGCGGGATTTGGCAGACCCGCCTGAGGCATGTCTGTCGCGGCAGGTTCAGGCACCGCCGGAGTCTGGGGCACCGCCGTGCAGGCTGTCAGTGCTGTCAGAATGATGATGAATGTAACGAACCTTTTCATTTTCCCCCTTTCTTATGACTTGTACTGCGCCTTCGCCAGGTGCCCACCTGTCACACCGGCAACCAGGCAGACCAGCATCGCTACAATGTCCACCCAGCCAAAACCGCCCCATACCAGGAGCACCGGCGTCAGCACCGCTGGCACAGCTCCCACAATCAGACCGCTAACCAATTGTCTTTGCTCGCTCCTTTTCGCTACAGCCCAAGCACGCCACACCACCAGCAGGCCAACAATGACGATCAGCCCCACTTGCAGGAGCCAACTGCCTGCATACAGGGTGGCTATCGTCTGGCTGATTTGCTCACTGATGGCGGCTGAGCCTTGCTTCTGGTGTCCCATTTCGAAGGCCAGCCGGAAGGCAACGACAAACGCCGGAAGCATATAGAGTGCAAACCCGATGAACCAAGCCAGTAGTCCATTCAGCAAAGCCTTGCCGCGAAAGGTGTTCATTCTAATCTTCTCCTTTTGTGTTTCTACGTTCTGTTTTGGATTTGGTTCTCAGGCGCGCCACTTACCTGAGACTGACGACAACATCAGCCACGGTTCGATGATGATATTGATCAAAATATGGGCAAATATACAAGGCCCCAAGTTGCGCCCGCCTACGAGATAGATGATCGCCAGTAGAATCCCTAAAACGGACGTCGAGAGGACGGCTGGCATCGCGAACTTGAAGCGGCGTTTGGCAAGTAGCCAACTGGTGTGAGCCAAGCCAAATGCGACGCCGGAAATGGCGACCTGGAGGATGGGACCAAAGCCACCCGCCATGAAATGATCCATGATCCATGATCCAACGTCGAAAGAAGACCTCTTCGACGATGCCGCCGACCACTGCAGAGAATCCCCAGGAGCTTGAATAGAGAGATTTCGCTCTGTTTCTCCGCAACCAAAGGAATGGCCTTCATGGTGTAGAGAGCATAGACGATTCCTGCCAGGGTAGCGAGAAGCCACGCTGTCGGAGAGGCGATTGAGTTTCTCGCAAAGCCGAGATTCTGGAACATGGGGATTCGATACCCTGCCAGGACCATCGCCAGCGGGCTGAACATAATCAATGTTGCCGTACCTAAGATCCATGCGGTTTTGCTTCGATCAGTCATGGTTTTTTCCTCTTGCTTCCTTCCAGTCTGCGCCGCTTGCTCAAGGCACAGGTACTATACCGGTGCTCCGGTGTTGTTGTATAGACACTTTGGTGTTGGTTGGGGGTGTTGTCTTGGAGTGATCCATTCAGCCACAGCGGAGCATTCTGAGGTATCCTCTCAATAATCTGGGGCGACGTGCCTGGCACTTCCGAAAAGTGCCAGGCACGTGATAGAGAGTCCCCTACGAATTGAGAGGATACATTCTGAGGTCTCTGGAAGATCGGATTTTGGCGTCCCACACTTTCTGTCAAATGCTGCCCGACAGTGCATCACTCCTGTACGGCCAGAGTGTACCAGTGGCGTGCGGCCAATGTGTGCCAGCGGTGTTCAGCCTGGGAAATCGGGCAGACGCCCACTTGTCGCCTACGCGCTTTATTCGTCCGCTTTTGATTTTGTGACCCCGGTACTACTTACCTTGTGTCAGCAAGGCTATTCGTCCCTGCCAGTACATCCTCTTGCAAAATACGTCCCATTTTCTCGGGTTCTTCAAACAATGGGCTGTGAGCAGATTGTTCAAAAGTGTAAAACCCTTTTACTGGCGCCTTGAGTTTTTCAAAATAGGATTTTGCCTCGGTGTAGGAGCAAGTGTAATCGTAGATGCCCTCAAAGAAATAGACGGGCAGGCCAAGCTCAGGCACCTGTTTGGACAAGTCTGTGCTGATTATCTTGTCCCACAGTATGCTAATGCCGGAGCGGGATTTGCCGCGCCACATATTGACCTTTTCGCTTAACGTGTACTCTCTGCTGGTCAGCGACGGCAAAAAGATACCGGTGATTACTGAGTTCATGTCATGTGTCGTGCCGATGCCAAGACTGTGCATGGCGGGGTCACGCAATGCACGGTATGCATCCGGTGTGCCGTCCGTCATCGTGACCGGCGCTGCTTCGAGTCTTCGTACCATTTTTGCGTTTCCGCTCTCTTTGAACTGCCGAAGCATATATTCATACGCCAGTCTTTCAGATTTAAGCTGATTTGACATCTGAGCGACGCCAATGTAAGCGTAGTACAACTCCGGCGCCCGTGCCGCCGCCTGGATGCCGACAAAGGTGCCCCCCGAATGGCCCATGAGGTATATCTTTTCCTGACCGAAGCGGTGGCGCAAGTAATTCGTCACCTCCAGCGTATCAGATAACATTTGTTCCAGTGTCATCGTCTCCGGTGGAATGTCGGCGCTGTAGGATATTCCTGAACCGCGCTGTTCCCACCAAACGACGGTGAAATAGTCTTCAAGACCTGTCGGGTATCTTTTTGTAAGGAAGTAATCAGGCATTCCGCCATGCAGGTAAAGCAGCACTGGATGCGTTGCATCTTTGCTCTTGATAAACATCCCCTGCTCCACACCATTGATGTTAACAAACACTTTCTCCGAAATGCTGCCCGCCAGCGGACTTCCGTTTTCATCCACGAAGGGGGCCGGTTTTCCGTGGCTCCATAGCTGCAGCACACCCACAAGGATGAGCAGGCAAGCCAATAGGATGGAAATAACGGTTAGCATAATACGCACCACTTTTCGCAATAGGTCATACATAATCTTATGATTTCCATTCCCTCTGTAGCAAGGCAAAAAGGTAATGGTCATAAAACTTCCCGTCTAAATGGAAATAATCGCGAAGAACACCTTCTTGCTTGAAGCCCAGCCTCCGCAAGAGTTGAGTTGAGCGATCATTCTCGATATACACCAGCGCATCAATCCGATTTAGCCTCATGTGCTCGAACCCACTGGCGATAACTGCCCGCAGAGCTTCAATCATATAGCCCTGTCCCCAAAAACTGGGGCTCAAATCATAGCCAATCTCAGCACGAAAATAGCGTTTATCCCATTTATGAAAACCACATGTGCCAATAGACTGATGGTCGGATTTTCGAACCATAACCCAGCGATTGTGCGTCTTCGCTTCTGGCTCTAAATAGAATTGAATTATCTCTTGGGCTTGAGCATACTCTGTCACAGGCGGTTCGTCCATGAGATATTGGGACACTGCCGAATCACTGAAGTGCTGGAAAACAAAATCGGTGTCTTCAAGTGTCATTTGCCACAAAACCAAACGCTCGGTTTCCAAGGTTGGAAAGTTATTCTGTTTAGCGATTTTAGTCATTATCATTCATCACTTTGAAATTACTTGAATGGATAGCGTCATGTAAGCCGCCTAACGGTTTGCGTTACCTGCCGAGTCAGGTGCTTTGGACCTCATTTCTCGAATCCACACCGCTGAAATGAACAAAGCGGCAAGGATGTACGGTACGTATTCCGGCCAGTTGTAAAACCCAGCCCGCGTGACTCCGCTGTCGACCACTTGCGCGGCATAAGTATATATCCAATGAAAAAAGACGGCCGTCCAGATCATGCCGTTGGTATGGTTATGCAACCAGGCGAACAGGACAGAGAGGGAAGTCATTGCGCAGAAAAAACCCAGGAAAGGGATCTTCAATTCATGTTGCGACGTGCCCGGCCACAGGAAGAGTGGCAGGTGCCAGAGCGCCCAGACTGTTCCGACCACGACCCCCGTTACAAGCGGATTCCAGCGCGTTTGCAGCCGGGTCTGGGCATATCCGCGCCAGCCCAACTCTTCTGAGAGTGGGCCGAACACGATCAGGAACAGCGCACTCGGCAACTGGGTCAGGAATAAGGAGAAATCAAAAGACCCCCCAAGCAGATATACAAACAGGATCTGGCAGGCACTTGCAAAGACCACAAATGCCAAGCAGGTCACATACCAACGCCATCCGATCCTAAAATGGATCGTCCGCTGCCACATCTGTTTCAAACCGGTTCTGCCTTCACTCCGCCAGGTCAACCCCAGCGCGACCAGCGAAGGCGTAAATCCACCAAGAAAAAGAAACACCGTTGACCAGGCGGGACCTCTTACGTCACTCACAAAGCTGCTTGCAGGAACCTGGAAAAAGACCATCGGCCCCCAAAGGACGAAGTAGACCAATCCCAGGGTGATGGCGAAAAACACAAGCACTTCCTTGATCGCATGGGATCCTGGTAGTTGTTCAGCGTTCATGTCAGTCTCCCGATTGGGTGCTAAGAATCGACGAACTCAATGGTCTTATGGGTGAACCTGGCCGTTCAGGTTTGTGGAACCAACCGATCTTCTTATCCAAAGCCAACACCAATAAAGCAGTCGCCAGCATCACCAGCATGAAAGCGACCATTGGCGCGCCGATGATGGAAAGTGAAAAGTTCACCGTATAGTGGAAGAGAATAATCGCGAGAACACTCCCGCCGGTGTGCTGGAAGATCCAGGTGATCAGGACGGAGTTGATCATGGCAAAGCAAAGAAAAACCGGCAGCGACAGTCCGGACTGAACCAGGCTGGATATGTAAAAGGCAGGCAGATGCCATGCGCCCCATATCGCGCCAAGGATCAAGCTGGCAATCAGTGGATTGAATTGTTTGAGCAGGCGCGGCAACGCATACCCGCGCCAACCGAGTTCTTCTCCCAAAGGGCCGGTAACCAGGAGGTTAAGCAGCACCGAAAAGACAAGCGCTGGGGATGTGAGTGTATATACAGGACTCGCGCCTGCCACGAAGGCAGTCAGCCACCCAAGGAACGGAATACCGATCAGCATGAATGCATACCATCGGATGCCAAAGCGCCAGCGGATCAATCGGGCATAAAGCTCGCGCAATCCAGCCTTGCCTTGCCAGGCCACAGTCAAAATCGTCGCCGAGATGGTCGGCGCTGCAACAGCCAGGATCGCCACTGGATTAAAATAGGTCAATTCGCCAAAAATCCGTTTGAATTGGGTTGAAAACAGGATGGCGAATGCCCCGATCCCCCAGGTGATGGCGTATGTGATGATGAAGAAGGTCGTGACTTGATGGCGCTTGAACCAATGGGTTGGGCTTGAGTTTTCAGACATGTTTATTGTGCCCCTTGCTGTGTTTATCATTGGATATGTCTTGGAAGATGGAATAGCCCGACAGGCCGATGCCCCTGGCATCCAGCGCCGCGATTTCAGGATTCTCAAGGGAGGGCATTCGGCCCTCCCTCTCCCGCCTACTGCAAATCTATGCCTACCGTGACAACGACGTTTCCCTTTTTGTGTCCCTGCTCGACATACCGGTGCGCCTCGACGATCTGTTCCAGCGGATAGACCCGGTCAATGACCGGTCTGAGCTTGCCCGCCTCGACGAGTTCTTTGAGCAGGAGCAGGGTTTCGCGCTGCTCGTCGCCATCCGAGTTGGCGTGGACGTTGAGGTAGACGCCGCCCGGCTTGAGCGCCTTTTTGCCTTGCGCTGGCGCCAGTTTGCCGACGGCGTCGAAGATCACGTCGTAGGTTGCGCCGCCTTGGGTGAAATCCTGCCGGGTGTAATCTATGACCTGACTCGCCCCCACCGATTGCACCAGTGCCAGGTTCGCACCGCTGCACACCCCGGTCACATCGGCGAAGAACCAGGAATACCCCGTCGATGGATCGCGTCGTTTTTTTGCTCATGCCTGTTCTCCACACCTTTTACCCCTTCCTTGCAGCGCGAAGGGGACAGTGGTCGCTCCCTTCGCGCTGTCCCGCCAGAATTCCCTAGTGACCGTGGTGACCACCGCCAATTTCTGGGTTTAGCTGGCGCATGATGCTCAGCGTGTTGCGCGCCTCCCAGATTTCTGCGATCTTGCCATCTTCAATCCGGTACAGTGACGAGCCTGTGTACTCGACTGGATTGCCGGTCGGTGGTAGCATCAGGAAATTGCCTTTTGACGTGCCCCGTGCTGTCCAGTGTACTGCGACGATGTCACCCTGCGCGACCACAAGGGTGTCGGTAACGGTCAGATCGGGGAAAGTTTTCCACTGCCCGCCCAGCCAGCCGCCCGCACCGTTGATGCCGTAGAAACTGGCTTCGCTGGGCATTGCTGTTGGATGGATGAGGATGTCCGGCGAAGCGATCTCGGCCAGCACATCCAGGTCATGTCCGCTCAACACTTGCTCGAAGAAGCGCTTGACCACAGTGCGGCTGCGCTCGGTATCAGCAGACGGATCGCCGGCATACGGCGGATCGGTCGTGTACTCGTGCGAGTAGGTCAGTTTGAGAGCGTCCTTGGCCGCGCGGTAGATCTCGACCTTACGCGTGGCGGTATCTTCGGCGTGTTGGAGAGGTCCCAACGCCACCACCACGTCGCCAAAGGCGGTCAGGTTGTCAAATTCCAGGCCGGCGGGGTTGATGGTCCGCTGGAACAGTTCGATGTTTGCCTTTTCGGTTGCGCTGAGCTGGCGCGGCGGTAGGGAGGGTGCAGCCCCCATCTGCTGCCGTTCTGCCAGCGGGTCCATGCCGAACCAGTTTTCCGCCAACTTGCCGTCTTCAAAGCGTACGATGTTCACCATGCCGTATTCCAACCATTTGCCTGTTGGGGGAGCGCCGTGATAGGGTTCGCCGGTGAAATGGCCGTAGGTGGGCAACAGCACCGCCAGGTAATCGCCCTCTGCGATCATCACCGGGATCGGATGCCACGAGTCTGGCAGCGCGGCTTTGAAGTCCGACCACGCTGCGACCATGCCTTCTGGTCCTGCCTGAACGGTGCCGCCAACCGGATGATGGAACACATAGTCTGGAGCCACCACTGCGCGGACGGTATCCCAATCAGCGGTATTGAAGGCCTTGATGAAGCGGGTTGCAGTAGCTTTGTGTGTCTCAATTGTGCTGTTCATAATGAAATCTCCTGTTCTTCACCTTTTTCGTTCTTGATTTGCCCTGTTGCACGAACACATCCGGTTTTTACGCCGTCTTGCCCGGATTGCTGCGCAGCAGCACAATCCCCAGCCAGACGAACCAGATGATTTGGCTCAAGCCAAAAACTCCGGTCATCACCTCGGTCAACCCTGGGACAAGGGAGATGATGCCCACCACGCCCACCAACAGGCCGAGGATATTCAGGCCCTTGGGCAGCCCGCCAGCCCGCAGCGCGGCCAGGCTAACCAGCAGAACCCAAATGCCGCCCAGGATTTCGCCGTTGCCGTTGCCTAGCCCGCTCGCCACGGTTTCGATTCCCTGCCAGCTCAACGCAGCCTGGGCCGGGTCTTTGGCATAGAGCGAGACGACAGGCGCGATCCCGGCATTTGCGACCATACCGCTGGCAATCAACGAGCCAGCCCAGATGATCCCGATCACGGTTGCCACCTGCATGATCGCCGGTGCGCCGGACTTCAACCGGTCGTACAACGCCAGCGACAGGACAACCAGAAAGACGCCAAAGAACACGTACATGAGCAGGTTGGTTGAAAAGATGACCATCTGTTTCTCGACGAGCAGGGCCACCTTTTGGACCGGGTCGGTCATGCTGGGGTAGTCCAGAACGACGAGAAAGAGAGCCATTCCGATCAGGTAGGCGACTGCCAGGTACAGCGCGGCGAAACCGCCAGATTTCTGCAAGGTTTTCATTGTTCAGCTCCTTTTTTGAACGATACGATATGGATGAGTTTTGCCATCTGACATCTGGCGCATCTCCCGCTTCGGGCTAACTTCAGGGTTAGTCCACTTCCATGCATTCCAAACAATTAGCAAGCGGCATGTCACTTCTATCGTTGCGATAGAGTATGTAGATAGGCTAGGTGATCCACCGCCGAATGCTAACATTGACAGCCGTGATAGAGCACACCCAGGATGATGTTCGCCCAACGATTCACCCTGGGCTTCAACGCCAGGGATAGGAAAATCATGACAACAGGAATCTGCATCATGATCGCGGCTGTCCAACAACAATCAGCAGACGGGAAAGGAGCCCTCGCCCTGCCAGTCATTTCCGCTTCATCTAGGCCCCAGGCTTGTAGCAGCGAAAGATATGTCCGCATTCAGATGATAGCATCATGACAACGATCCATAGTGTTGAAAGCAGAATCTTCACGGGTCTATCACATCTGCCTTGTCGGTTTTTCCGCCTGTATTCATTTCCTTTATCTCCTTGTTGTGATTGATCCTGGCGCAATCAAGACGCTCACGCCAATTTACGACTTGACATCTGACGCGTCTGCCTGGTCTGTCCTGAGCGTAGTCGACGGGCCGGGTTCGACGGGACTGACCGAGACCAATGGCATGCCCAAATCACGCACTTTTTTGAGCAAGCCATGCAGCACGGCCTGATCAACCACTGGGCCGGTTAAAAGCGTATCGCCGCCCTCTTCCAGCGTGAGGGTCAGGCCGTCAAACCAGTCTGTCCACTCGCTCCCCAGATGGCCCTTGAGCCTGATCTGATAGACCACGGGTTGGCTTGGATCGGTCTTTGGTTCGAGTTCGTTTGACATGACCCTGTTCCTGTGCTGACTGGCTAGTGCAATCTGTGATGTCACTTGCTCAATGCAAAAGGAGTATAGGGCCTGCACGGTGTTACCGTATAGACACTTTGGTGTTGGTGGGGGTGTTGTTTTTGCGGTTGTGGGGAGAATGCTGAGGGATCTCGGTTTTGCTACAACAGACCTAACTCGTGCGCGCGTGCGATCGCTTCGGTGCGGCTTTGAACCTGGAGTTTGTCGAAGATTCTGCGGTTGTGCCCTTTAACCGTGTCCAGGGCGAGGAAAAGGCGCTCACCAATCTCACGATTCGAGAGTCCCTGGGCGATGAGCTGCAGTATTTCCAACTCGCGTTGGCTCAACGGCTCACACAGAGGTATGGCAGTGGGATGATAAGATTGGTCTTCGCTCTTCCCTGGACTGGACTGGCGGTCAGCCAGGACAGGCTGCTCCTCAGCTCTAAACGCAGCCAACAACTTACCTGCATAGTCCGGCATAATCCCCTCGGCAGCCGCCTCAGACAACAGGTGAGCCATCGGGGCGCCTTCGTCCACGAAGATCCGAATGAAACCTCCCGGCTCCGCCAGGGCCAGGGCCTCACCCAGCAATTGCACCGCCTTAGCCTTTTCGCCATTGGTACGCAGAGCGACCGCCTGAAGAAGCATCGCTTTAAAACGTTCGTCTGCCAAACCCTGTGCTTCCATTTGTTGACGCAATGGCCTCAGCACCGCCAACGCTGCAGACGGGTCTCCCTGGGCCAGGAGTACCCTGGCCCGGATGAGAGGAAGCTCGTACTTCCCGGCCAGATCAGCGGCGGCTGTTATATTCCCCTGTCTTAGCAGCACCTTTACCTGGATAGCAGCAACCTCAGGCATGCGATGCACGAAATTATTTTGGCGCACGGACTGCTCGGTCTCCGCTAACATGGTGGCCGCGCCGGCCACATCTCCCCGGGCCAGTTTCAGTTTGGCAAGAAACATCTCACAGATAACGAATCTATCAATACTCTTATCATACTGCCGCGCCAGTTGCAGGCTCTGTTGTCCGTGCTGCTCCGCGGCATCCAGATCGTTCCATTCGTAGAATATGCGGCCCATGCCAAGATACGCTTCGTTGGCACTCAGAGGGGGCTGATCACCAGGCAGTTGCAGATAACGCCGATAGGTATCCAGGGCACGCGACTGGGCATCTATCTGGGAATCATTGAGCGCCAACGTAGCTCTGTGGGCGGCAATTTGCCCAATCAGAGCCGCGGGTCTTGTCGTCCGGCTCGGCGCCTTGCAGGGCGACAGCTAAAGCTGCCTCAGCCGCTTTTAGTTTCTCTTCGACACCGGTCGTTTGACCACCCACCAGTAATGCCGAGGCATGCCTCACCCACAACGAGGGCCTGGCATCCAGCACGGTTGTCGGCAGCGACGCCAGCCAGTCCAGTATAGCAGCCACTCCACGCAAGTGCAGGTGCAGACCCTTTTCATCTATCAGGTGCTCGGCGCGCCCCACATCATTGGCGGCTGCCGCATGCTGAAAAGCTTCAAGCTCCAATCCATGGTTTTCATACCACTGGCTGGCACGGCTGTGCAATGCGGCCACACCCCGCCCCTCGCCCCGTGCAGACGTGGCTGTGCTCTGGTGCAGTCTCTGGCGCAGCAGATTCGGCAAAGAGATGGTGATAACGGTACCAACGCCGCTCGTTGTCCAGCGGGACGATGAACAGGTTGGCATGTTCGAGATATTCCTAAGGTCTCCTGACCGATGGTTTCTTGCCCAGAAGCAGGAGCGTGGGTGGCCGGTTGGCATCCCTGCAAAACAGCATCACAAAGCGGGCCGCACAGGCGGTCGAGGATGGACGTGCGCAACAAGAAAGTCTGGACGCTTTCGGATTGCTGTTGCAGAACTTCTTCCATCAGATAGTCCAGCACGAAATGGTGGCTGCCGGTGAAAGATTTGATGAAGCTGGTGACGTCCTGATGTCCCTGCATGGAGATCGCAGCCAGTTGCAGGCCGGCGATCCAGCCTTCGGTGCGGGTTTCCAGTGCGGCGATGTCTTCCGCCGAGAGGCTCAAGTCCCATCACCTGGTTGAGAAAATCGGCGGCTTCGGCGGGGGTAAAACGCAAGTCGGCGGCGCGCAGCTCGGTCAGTTGGCCTCGGGCGCGTAACCGGGCCAGGGGGAGATGGGGATCCTCACGGGTGGCGATGACCAAGTGCATCGGTGGTGGCAAGTGCTCGATCAGAAAGGTGAGAGCATTGTCAACCGGTTTGGCCTCAATCAAGTGGTAGTCGTCAAGGACGAGGACGAAATTGTCCGGGATGGTGGTGATTTCATTGAGCAGGTCTATCAGAATCGAATCGATTGGCGGTGGCTGAGGGGACTGGAGAATCGCCAACACCCCTTCCCCAATATTCGCCGCAATTGTCTGCAAAGCAGCGATGAGGTAAGTCAGAAAGCGTGCGGGGTCGTTGTCCCCTGCGTCCAGCGACAGCCAGGCGACTTTGAAAGGATGAAGGAGGAGGGATGAAGAATGAAGATTCTCTTCCCTCATCCTTCCGACTCCGCCTTCATCCTTCCAGAGACCCATTCGCTGACCAGCGTGGTTTTCCCAAAGCCAGCGGGGGCAGAGAGGAGGGTCAGTCTGCGGCCCGAAGAGATACCCTCGCTCAGCCGCCCGATCAGACGGGGGCGGAGGACGGCTCTGGGTCGAGGCGGAGGGACATAAAGCTTAGTGGCTAAAATCGGCGTGGACATGGATCAATTATAAAACAAATTCCCCAGAACATCGAGAGTGGATGTGGCGCGGAGCGCGCAGCGCGACCACTCGGATGGCCGACATAGGGCCATAGACGCCGGAAGCGAAGATCACCCCAGCCAGGAAACTGTCCAGCGTGTCACGCGTCAGAGGGGGCGAGTTTCGCAGCCAGGTTGTTCGCCCAGGAGCGAATCGCCGTCCAGTCGCGGATGTCGCTCGCTGGCATCTGTTTGAGGGCCGGGATCAGGCTGTAAGGTAAGGTCAGCTTCGCCGGGTCGTGCTTGCCGCCGAAGACCTCTGCTGCAATCGGTGCGAGCCAGGGGAACTTCAGCAGCTCCTTGGCGAGCTGAGCTCGCACATCCTGCCAATCCTTCGGTTCATCGTTGAGTGGACCCATCGCAAAGACCGCCACCGGCCGTGACAGTAGGGCCTGCTGATGCCGCGATAGAAAGCTCTTGGCGTCCTTGTGCCAGCGGAACATATAGAGCGGCGCTCCCACCACGACGGCGGCGTACCCTTCGAGCGTCTTCACTTCCTTCAGGGGCCGGCAATCGACCGCCAGACCCGCCTTCGCGCAGCGTCGCCGCGATCGCCTCGGCAACCTCCTGCGTCGAGCCGTACTTGGTTGCATAAGCCACGAGTATTGAAGCGGACATCTTCGTCTCCTTACTGATGGGATCGAATCACTGCCGGCGGGACGGATCGATCCGTCCCGCCCATTTGATCAACCCTTGATCGTCTCCTTGATCCACGTAACCGTGTCGTCCAGGAAGCCCGGCACGAAAGTTTTGAGCTTGCTGTACTCGTCTACGTTGCCGGTGGTGGCGGGCTGGAACAGGTGGTTGGCATCCGAATAAACCTGCGTGGTGACCTCGGTGTTGCCGCCTTGAGCGAGTGCCGCCTTGATGGCTTGCTCATTGGGCGCGGCCGCCACCTGGACATCTTTGCCGCCGAACAGCGCCAGTACGGGGACCTTGACCTTGGTCAGCGCCGGCGCCGGGTCGTAAGTGATGAAGAACTTGTACCACGGGCTGTTCAGCATATCGACCTGTGCCTGGACTGTCTTCTCGACGGCGGCCTGCTCGTCGCCCAAGGCGGTGCGTTGATCAGCCGGTAGGGCGGCGATCTGGGCTTGGGCCTGGGCCCGCAACAGCGTCTTCACCGCGTCCCAGCCCTCGCCGGTCGCTACCGCCTGGACGACCTGCTTTTGTTGTGCCACCGCCTCGTCGATGGCAGCCTGCGGCTGGCCTTGCGCTTTCATCAGATCAGCCAAGCTGCTGCACGACGACCTGGCCGCCGCTCAAGCCGGGACCGGCCATCAGAATGACGTAGGCCACATCGCTGCTGCGGTCCGCCACCATCGGCGCGATGATGCCCCCTTCGCTGTGGCCCAACAGGCCGATCTGCTTGGGATTGATGTCGGGCCGGCTCTTCAGCACGGCGACCGCGGCCGCAATATCGCCGGCGAAGTCTTCGCTGGTGGCGTTCGCCACATCGCCCGTCGAGCCGCCCACGCCCCGGTCATCCATGCGCAGCACGGCGATACCGTTGCGGGTGAAGTGATCGGCGATCAGGCGGAACGGCTGGAAGCCGAAAACCTCCTCGTCGCGGTTCTGCGCGCCGCTGCCGCTGATCAGCACGACCGCCGGGAATGGTCCGCCGTCAGGCGGCAGGGTCAGCGTGCCGGCCAGGCTGGTAGCGCCGTTCTTGACGGTGACCTCCTCCTGTTTGTACGGCACCGGGACTGCCGTGGGCGCCACCCGGGCGGCCACGCGCTTCAGCGTGAAGGCGCCGGTGTAGCCGGCTTGCGTAAACACGCCCGCGATGGAACCATCTTCCTGGACTTGCCCGTCGTACACGGCCAATTGTTGGCCGGAAAAGGCCTCGAAATGAACCTTGGGCGCCGACAGATCAACCTTGCTCAACGGGAGGTCTCTTGCAGACTGGGTAGGAATATCCATCATCCCTTTGGCCTCGCCGCCGGTGCCGGTAAAACGGATCACCATCCCGATGTCCTGGCCGGCAACTTTGATGTTGCCCTCCCAATTGCCCTCCAGCGAAGATGGCGCGGCCTGCCCGGCAGGCGCGGTGGCGGGCGCCATCTGCGTAGCCGCCTGCACCGGCGTCACAGGCGGTTGGGTCGGATTCACGGCCGGAGCCGGCGCCACACAGGCCGCCATTGACAACAGGCCCGCCAGGCAGGCCAGGCGCCAAAAAGGAACAGTACGCTTCGTGAACATGAGTTTTCTCCCTCCTCAGCCGGCCGGCAAGCGCTGCGCCGGTCGGTGTATATGATCGTCCGGATTTTTATCGACCGGTCACAGGGCGACCGCCTCGACAATTTCCAGCGTCGAGCTGTATTTGGTGCATAGCCTACCAGAATCGAAGCTGATATGCTCGTCTCCCATGCCTGTAATCAACGTGTCATCGCCTGCGCGAGCTCTGCGCCCCAGGCCTTCGCCCGTTCCAGCTCGCCATCGCGCAGCGGGCCGTATTTGCCCTGCACGACGAAACGTTGCGCTTTGGCCGCCGGGCGGTATCCAGTGGCCTCCAGCTTGGCCAGGATCGTCTTCGCCGCGCTGCCGGGCGACCACCAGATGCGCGTCTCGAAGCTGCCGGCGCGGCCAACGCCCTTGGGCAGCGTTTCGAGCCACGCGCGCATGCTCGGCTGCGAAAGGTCGGGGGGCCGCGGGTCCTTGCCGGTATTTGTGGCCATGCCCTTGAGCATGCTGTCGGTGGGCAGGCTGAAGCCGAGCAACGGCGCGCCGGCCACGATTAGATCAGCGCCGGCCATTACAGCGTCGGTTGCCTCGGCGGTCGAGAGCGCGTGTGCCTCAGGCCCGATGCCTTCCGCGATTGCGCGCGCGATTGCGGCGGTGTTTCCCCAATGGGATTCGTAGACGACGATGGCCTTCATGTTCTCTCCTCCTCACCAAGAATCTTACAAGATTCCGTCTTCGTTGCTTTGGGCGCTCGGGCCAATCCCGAACAGCGGCTTTCGGGTCAGAAGCACAACGACCGCAATCGCCGCCCATACCAGGCTGCTGACCATCAGGAAGTCAACCCGGTTGACGACGGCGTAAGAGAACAAGTTGGCGACGTTGATCATCAGATGAAAGATCGCGGCCACCAGGACATTGAAACCAATGCGTGACACCAAGGCGTAGATCACAACCGTGTACGAAATCATCAGAAGCATGAAGAAGACCGTATAGAGCACCCCATTCTGATACGACCCCACATGCCAAAATGCCCATAGCGTGCCCACAACGACCGAGGAGGCCAGCCCGACCATGTCGGTGTTCAAACGGTTGTTGAGATAGCCGCGCCAACCCAATTCTTCGCCGATGGCTCCGAGCGGGAACCAGAGCAACAGGATCCACGGCGTCGCGGTCGGCGCGCCGGTTGCCAGTGCGCCGAAGAAGAGCCGGTAGATGAGGTAGATCAGGACCGCGCCGCCGATCGGGATCGCCGCAGCGAGCAGGTAGCGCGATGCCGGGACGTGGCGATCAAAGAAGGTGATACGGAGCCGGTCTTTGCGAAAGACCAGCAGCATCGCAAGCGCGGCCAGCCCGGGTCCCCATTGTGGAAGGATGATACTCGTCTGCGCGAGCCCGGTGGCCTCCTGGATGCCACCCAAGACGATGGTGAAGACGAACGTCAGGATATAGAAGACGACAACTCGGGTAGTCCACATTCGACACCTCAGACTTGCAACTTCCTATAAGCTTACCGCATGAACGCCTGGAACATGATGACGCCATTCTACACCATTTTGCCTTCTGACGGCACACGCAGTTACGCCTTCGCCATGATCTGCTGCGCCCACGCTGTCGCGCGCGCAAGCTCGCCCTCTTTCAGCGGGCCTTCCTTGTCTACGACGAAGAATCCTTCCGCCGGGATGACCAGCGCCCCGCCGCGCTTCGTGAGGCTGTTGGCGATCGGCTCGGCCGCGTAGCCGAACAGCTTGACGAAAGCGGTCAGGGTGCGCGAGTTCACGTCGTTCATGTCAGCGCGGGTGTCGAACGCCGCGACTTTGACGCCACGCAGGCTGTTGGGGGGCAGGGCCTTCAGCCAGGCTTTTGTTGCAGGGCTGGCGCTGAAGGCGCGGGTCGGCGAACCGACGACTAACAAGCTCAGGCCCGCCAGGTGCTCCGGCTTCACGTCACCGACGCGCAAGGTTTGCACGTCAGCCTGCGAGGCCAGCGCCTCACCGATTGCGTCGCCAACGGCGCACGCGATCTTTTCCGTATTGCCGAAGAACGAATCGTAGACCACCAGAGCTTTCATCGAGAGGCACCTTTCGCACGGGGCAGCTTGCTACTTCCCCGCGCTGAATGAGAAACGGATCGCGTCCTGCGAGCAGTTGTCCACGCATGTGCCACACAGGATGCACTCGTTGTGCTCCATCTGCTCACGTTGCACCATGCCGTGGACGTCCAAGCTCATGGGGCAGTTTGACGTACACTTCAGGCAGTCCTTGCAGGATGCGGACTGAGCCACCAGCCGGAGCGACGGCCAGGCGGCCAAGTTGCGCAGCTTGCGGCCGATGATCATGAAGGGCGCCATCCAGCAAATGGTATGACACCCGGCGCGGCGGCCCGCCAGCACCGCCAGGCCAAAGAAGATGCCCACGACGATAAGGTAGATGATGTACTGCAGCGGCGCGGTCACCGAGACGCCGCTCTCGGTCAGGTGGAAGAAGTCCACCCGGCGATAGCCGCCGCCCGTAATAGCGGTCGCTACGATGACACCGATCCACGGCGCCCAGATGAACCACTTGATCCAGTCGCGCTTGCCGGTTTTGAAGGGGCCGTTGTTGACCGAGGACGCGGCTTCCTGCAGCCCGCCTGCGGGACAGATCCAGCCGCACCAGGCGCGGCCAAGCACCAGCGAGGTGAGGAACATCAGCCCGAAGATGATGAAGCTGCCGTTGATGATGCCCCGGCTCGCCCCGTCAATGATGACGTAGGGCGAGAAGTAGTTCATGATGATGGGGAAGAACAGAAATATGGTGAGGATCACGCCTTTACGGACACGTTGACGCATGGGTTGCTGTCTGATCATTGTTGTTTCCTCCTTTCTAGGACTAATACGCACGGCACGCCGGAAGGTTGCCAGCCCGGCGGCCCGATGGACCCTAGCCCCAAGATCACCGCTCCGCTGCCTTGGCAGGAACTGCAATCCTTCCGGCATCCCGCGTCGATTGTCAGGTCTTAATCTCCAAGTTAAGACTTCTTAACGGAACGATTATGCTCCGTTAATGGTTGTTCCGTTATACTGTGCGCCTGACGGGGTAGGATGGTGGCGGGCTTTTTTGCGCGTCTGCTTCCCGTACGATGCGGAGGATAGATGGGCGTGCTTCACAAATATCTTGCGGTCACACTGGTTTGTGTGACTGTGGTTCTGTCGGCGGCAGGATGCAGCGGTCAGCGCGGCGCCGAGGCGGGGTCGGCCCAGGCACAGGCGGCACGCACCATTCAGAACACCGGCTCTGACACGTTGGTTAACCTGGCGCTGGCCTGGGCCGAGAACTACATGGGCGCGCACTCCGAACTCCGTGTCTCTGTAACCGGCGGCGGGAGTGGCACCGGCATCGCAGGGTTGATCAATAAGACGGTGGACCTCGCCAACGCGTCGCGCGCCATGAAGAAAGAGGAAATCGAAGCGGCTCAGAAAAACGGGGTCGATCCAGTCGAACACACGGTCGCGCGCGACGCCATTGCCGTGGTGGTGCATCCGAGCAATCCGGTTCAGGGTCTGACGATTCCGCAGCTTTCCGACATCTATACCAGGAAGATCACCAACTGGAAAGAGGTGGGCGGCGCAGACCTCCCCATCGTGTTGCTCTCCCGCGAGTCTAACTCCGGCACCTATGTTTACTTCCTCGAAAACGTGGTTCGCCAGGGCGAGAAAAGCGATCTCATGTTTTCCCCCGACACGCTCCTGATGCCCTCATCGGAAGGTATCAGCAACGAAGTGCGTCAGAATCCCAACGCCATCGGTTACGACGGGCTGGGTTACGTGACGTCCGATCAGAAGGTGTTGGCGGTGGCCCCGGATGCCGGGAGCCCTCACGTCTTGCCGTCAGTGGCCACCGTAAACGATAACACCTACCCTATCTCGCGTCCGCTTTACATGTACACTGCTGGGGAGCCCCAAGGCGTCGTGAAGATCTATCTGGATTGGATTATGGGCCCGGAAGGACAGGCAGTTGTGCCGACCCTGGGCTTCGTGCCGTTGCAGAAGTGAGCGCAGACCTGTCAGGTTTCGCAAACCTGACAGGTCTCTTGGTTTCCTGGAGACGAGACTTTGACCGCTGCAAGCAAACCTGTGGCTGCTGCCCGCCCGCGCCGGAGCGATTTTCTCTTTGAGTCGCTTGTGCGCGTGGCTGGTTTCTCGGCAATCGCCTTCGTGCTGCTTATCTTCCTGTTTCTGCTCCGGGAAGGGGTGCCGGCCTTCTTTGAGGTGCCGCTCGGCAACCTGTTCGGGACGCGTTGGTACCCCACCTTTGATCTGTACGGCGCTCTCCCGCTGATTTTGGGCTCGCTGTTGGTGACCGTCACAGCCATCGTTATCGCCCTTCCGCTAGGCGTCGCGACCGCGGTCTTTGTGCGAGAAGTGGCGCCGAATTGGGCGCGTGAAATCCTCAAGCCGTTGATCGAGGTGCTGGCCGGTATCCCCTCGGTTGTCCTGGGCTTCTTCGGCATGACTGTCCTGGCCCCCGGCATCCGGGAGGGTTTGGGGATGCCGACCGGCCTGACGGCCTTCACCGGCGCCTTGCTGTTGGCCTACATGGCGCTGCCGACGATCATCAGCGTCGCGGAAGATGCGCTGGACGCCGTACCCAAGGGGTATCGCGACGCCAGTCTGGCGATGGGCGCCACCCACTGGCAAACCATCTGGCGCGTCGTAGTGCCGGCGGGGCGCTCCGGGATTTTGATCGCGGTGATGCTCGGCCTGGGCCGCGCCATCGGCGAGACGATGGCTGTGATGATGGTCACCGGCAACGCAGCGCGTATGCCGACTACGCTCGACTCGGTGTTTCGCCCCGCCCGCACCATGACTGCGACCATCGCCGCGGAGATGGGGGAGGTGGCGCAGGGCAGCACACACTATCACGTGTTGTTCGGGATCGGCATTATCCTGTTTCTGATCACCTTCCTGATTAACCTGGCCGCGACTTCGGCCATCTTCAAGAAGCGGCGAAGAGGAGGGTTGCGCTGATGGCTGTAGCCGCTGGGCCGAAGCCTGTTTCGGCGGACACGAAGCGTCGTTACCTGATACAACGCGCCGGCTATGCGCTCCTCACCGTGGCCGCGCTGGTGGTGGTGGTGCCCATCCTCTACGTGATCGGCATGGTGGTGGTGCAGGGGATCGCGGCGATCAACTGGGAATTCATCTTTGGGATGCCGAGCAATGGCATGAAGGCGGGCGGCATCTGGCCGGCCATCGTGGGCACGATCGTACTGACCCTTACCACTGCGGTTATTTCGATCCCGTTCGGTGTCGGCGGGGCGATTTACCTTTCCGAGTATGCGCGGGATACTAAACTGACCCGTTCGATCCGGCTGGCGCTCGTGAACCTTGCTGGCATCCCATCAGTCGTCTATGGGCTGTTTGGGCTGGGGATGTTTGTGATTTTTCTTGGCTTCGGGACTTCGATCATCGCCGGCGCCCTCACCCTGGCGATCATGACGCTGCCGGTGATGATCGCGGCCGCTGAGGAGGCGCTCGCGCGCGGTACCGATGGAGTTCAGGACAGTCAGCGCCAGCCTGGGCGGGACGCGCTGGCAGGGTGTCAGCCGGATCGTGCTGCCCCAGGCGCTGCCGGGCATCATCACTGGCGTCATCCTGGGACTGCTGCGCGCGATGGGCGAGACCGCACCGATCCTGTTCACGGTGGCGGCCTTTTATCTGCCGCAGCTTCCGCGGTCGGTCTTCGACCAGACGATGGCGCTGCCGTACCACCTTTACGTCATCAGCACGCAGGTGCCGGGAATGCCCCCGAAAATCCAATACGGCACCGCGCTCGTGCTGCTGGTATTCGTCCTGTCGCTCAACATCCTGGCGACCGTGATCCGCAGCTATTTTCGCAGGCGGCGGCAGTGGTAGAGCGTGGAGCGAACTGACGAAGGACGAACGACTGACGACGAAAGACGAAGGCAGTAGCTTTTTACATCACGCATCACGTATCACGCATCACGTAGCACGTAGCACGTATCACGAGAACAATCCATGCCCGACCCCAAGATCCAAATCGACCACATCAGCTACCAGTATGATGACGGCAAACAGGTGTTGCGCGACATCACACTCGACGTACCGCCGAACGCCGTGACCGTCTTTTTGGGCCCGGCCGGCGGGGAAAGACAACCCTGCTGCGCCTCATCAACCGGCTGAATGATCTGGTGGACGGCACGCGCCGGGAGGGTCGCATCCTGTTGGATGGGGAGGACATCTATGCGCCCGGCGTGTCGGTGTCGGCGCTGCGGCGGCGGGTGGGCATGGTGTTTGCGCTGCCGCTGGCTTTGCCAGGCACCATTCGCGAGAACATCGTTTACGGTCCGAAGCTGGCCGGTCTGAAAGATCGCGCTCGTCTGGAGGAGATCGTCGTGCGCAGCCTCCGCCAGGCCGCGCTTTGGGATGAGGTGAAGGATCGCCTGGAACACCCGGCACTCTCGCTTTCCGGCGGGCAGCAGCAGCGATTGTGCATCGCCCGCAGCCTGGCGCTGGAGCCGGAGGTGTTGCTGTTGGATGAGCCGACCTCGGGCCTCGACCCCATCTCGACCGCCAAAGTCGAGGATTCTTTGCTGCAACTGAAGCAGAACTACACCATTATCATCGTCCCGCACAGCGTCCAGCAGGCCGCCCGCGTGGCCGATCACGCGGCCTTCTTCCTGATGGGTGAGCTGGTCGAATATCAGGTCGGTGATGGCATTTTCACGACGCCGCGCGACCAGCGAACTGAAGATTACATAACGGGCAGGTTTGGGTAAACATGGGCGCGATCCAGGTCAACCACCTCAACTTTTACTACGGCGAGAAGCCGGCGCTGACCGATGTCTCGATTGACATCCCGGAGCGCCGTATCACCGCGCTGATCGGGCCATCGGGCTGTGGGAAGTCCACCTTTCTGCGCTGCTTGAACCGGATGAATGACACGATCCCGCGCACACAGGCGCGGGGGCAGGTGCTGCTGGATGGCGAGGACATCTACGCCCCGCGCGCCGACGTGGTCGATCTGCGCCGGCGGGTCGGGATGGTGTTCCAGCGGCCCAATCCGTTCCCGCAGTCGATCTTCGATAACGTTGCTTTCGGCCCACGTGTGTTGGGCATGACTCACAACGGCGAGTTGACGGATATCGTGCAGGCCAGCCTGCGCGCGGCGGATCTGTGGGACGAGGTCAAGGATAACCTGCGCGAGGACGCGCTCAGCCTCTCCTTGGGCCAGCAGCAACGGCTCTGCATTGCACGCGTGGTGGCGGTGCGGCCCGAGGTGATCCTGATGGACGAGCCATGCTCAGCGCTGGACCCCATCGCCACCCTGAAGATCGAAGCGTTGATGCGTGAGCTTTCTGAGAATTACACCATCGCCATTGTGACGCATAACATGCAGCAGGCCGCGCGGGTCTCCGATCTGACCGCGATGATGATGTTGACCGCAGACGGTAAATCCGGTACGATTATCGAGGTCAGTGAGACCAAGATGATTTTCACCAAACCGCGTGATAAGCGCACCGAGGACTACGTGACGGGACGTTTTGGTTGAGATTACTATGCCGAGACGTGTGAGGATAAGACTATGATGACCGGTACGCGGGATCGTTTCGATCGGGAACTGGCGCACCTGCAGGGCCGTATCCTGGAGATGGGCAGCCTGGTACACGCCGCGGCGGCGCGCGGCCTCCGCGCCCTGCTGGAGGACAACGCTGATTTGGCGCGCGAGGTGATCGCCGCGGACGCAGAGCTTAATCGGCTGCGCTACGACATTGAGGCCGAGTGCTATCATCTGTTGGTGACCGAGCAGCCGGTGGCCGGCGACATGCGGGCCATTATTTCGGGTGTGATCATTGCCTCTGAGCTGGAGCGCATCGCAGACCACGGCAAGAAGATTGCCCGCACCTACCTGCGCATGCTGGACGATCCCCGCATGGCGCCGCTGGGCGACATCCCGCGCCTCGGCGAGATGGCGCTGGATCTGGTCGATCGGGCGTTGCGTTCAATCGCATACCGCGACGTGGAGGAAGCCCGGGCCGTCTGCCTCGCCGACGACCAGGTCGACGCGCTGTACAAGCAGGCGTTCAACCTGACGATCAGCTATATGCTGGAAAACCCAAGGCTGATCGCCTCGGGCGCGCATTTGATCGGCGTGGCGCATGAACTGGAGCGGATCGGCGACCGTGCCACCAACGTCGCCGAGCGCGTGATTTATGCGGTGACAGGCGAGCTCATCGAGCTGAATGTGTGAGCAACGGCAGAGAATATGGAAATCCTCACGACGATCCTGATGTTCGTGCCCTTCGTCTTCATTCTTTGGCTCGCCAATCTGGCCTATCGCAAGCAGGTCGAGGGCGAGACCGAGTCTGCTAAAACCCTGAAGTGGATCAGCTATGGCCTGGTGATCGCGCTCTACCTGAGCCTGATCTTCCTGGGGCTCATGCTTCAGGTCGTCGGCTTTCTGGCGACGAATATCGACCCGGCCGCTTTGCCGGCGGGCCCGACAATGAACATGGACAGGCTCCCTCTCTTTGCGGTGGGTCTGTGGGCGCCGGCGTTGCTGGGTCTCGTGCTGCTGACTTCCCCGGTGCGCCGCCTTTTTGCCCGCTTCACGCCGTTGGATCCCAGCAGCCCTGTCCAGGCCGTCGCGTTGAGCTATAGCGCGCTCGTGCCGATTAACCTGCTGGCGACGCTGGGTATCGGCCTTGATAACCTGGCGGAGACGCTGGAACAGCAGGCCGCGGCGGGCATGGACTTTAACACGATGCCTATGCTTTGGGCGCAGGACATCACCATGGTCGTGCTGGGCCTCGTGGGCGTGGGTTGGCTTTCGCGGCGCAGCCTGAAGTCGGCGCTGGATCGGCTGGCGATTGTCCGTCCAACGCTGCGGCAGGTCGGCATCGGCTTAGGCGCGGGTTTGCTGATGGTGCCGGTGGTGATCGGGCTGGAGTATTTGCTGAGCCGGATGGGCATCAAGGCGGGCGCCGACGTCGAGCGGCTGAGTGAGCAGATCATCGGCCCGCTGGCGACCTCGATCCCGGGGATCCTCACGCTGGGGTTGGCGGCCGCGCTGGGCGAGGAGACGGTTTTCCGGGGCGCATTGCAGCCGCGCTTCGGTCTGATCTTCACGACGCTGCTCTTTGCTCTGCTGCACAGCACCTATGGGATCAGTGTGGCGACGCTGATCGTATTTGGGGTGGGGTTGGTGTTGGGTTTGCTGCGGATGCGCTACAACACAACCACATCGATGGTGGCGCACGCTGTGTATAACATGACGCTGGGGCTGATCGCGATGTTGGGGGTAATAAAGTAGTGCGACACAGCGACACGAGGATGTCTCGGGAACTTCCGTGTCCGCAGTCCCACGGAGGCCACGCGCTGCTTCTGTGGCGATTTTCAGGTAGATGCCCACGCCGCGCTTGGCACTCCGGGTGGGTGAAATAAAGAAGCATCAGCGTCAATCTGCGTTTCTCTGCGTCATCTGCGGTCTATTTTTCAGCGCAGCAACTCCTCCAGCCGCGCCTTCACTGCCGGCCATTCGCGGTCGATGATGCTGAAGTAAACCGAGTCCCGGATCGTGCCATCGGGGCGGATCATGTGGTTGCGCAGGACCCCCTCCCGCACCGCGCCGATCCGCTCGATGGCGCGGCTCGCGAACGCTCGTTACGCAGGTCAGTCTTGAACTGCACCCGAATGCATCCCCAGACCTCGAACGCGTGGCGCAGCAGCAGGTACTTGCACTCCGTGTTCACCGCCGTGCGCTGGTAAGCCAACCCGTACCACGTCCCGCCGATCTCGACCCCTCGGTTCGCTACCTGGATGTCCATGAAGCGCGTGCAGCCGATGGCGCGTCCCGATGCCAGTTCGATCACAGCAAAAGGCAAATCTGTGCCGGCGGCCTGCCGGTGGAGCAGATCCTGGACGAAGCCCAGCATCCGGGCTTCGCTGTCAATGTCACCGTACAGCATATTGCGCCAGAGGCTGGGTTCCAGGCCAACCAGGCACAGGTCGGGCACGTGCGCCTCGGCCAATGGCTCCAGCCGGACATGCCGGCCGGTGAGGGTGAGGGGGGTGATATTCATGGCAGGGCACATCAGGTGACAGGCATCAGGCGTCAGGAATCAGTTTTCTTTGGCAGAGTATGAGAAGTACGAAGCGAGGGCGCGGAAGATGCGAAAAGGATAAGACTCTCTCCGTGTCTCCATGCCTCCGTGGTGATTCTCAGATCTTTTTCAGAACAAAACCGAGGCCAGCTTGTTGAGGTACTCGCGCTTCTGGGGATCGGCGTCGTCCAGCAGCTCCAGGAGTCCCAGCGCCACCAGGCGCGCCTCGCCGTCCCGGTAGCGTTTATCGTCGCCGCAGCACCGCCAACATCTCCTCGATCGCCGAGATCACGCTGCCTTCCTTCAACACCCGCGCCGCGCGGAAGAAGTGCGCGGCCGGCGTGTCGGCGCCGGCGACGTCCTCCACCGAGCCAGACGCAATCAGGTAGCGGGCCAGCGGGCGCAGCTTTTCTGCCGCAGCGAACTCCGCGCCATCCTTGATGCCATCGAGCACCGGCTCCGCCTCGCGGGCCTTGCCTTGCGCCAGCAGTGCCTTCGCCAGACCCAGCGCCACAGCCGCGGGATTGCCGCCGATCCTGGGGCGGCGGAGGGCTGCTTCCGCCTCGGCCCAGCGCCGCTCCCGGAGAAGCTGCCCGGCTTCATCCGCCACGAGGTCGCCTGCCGCGGGAGCCGCGCCCAGCTTGGCGATGAACTGCCGCACCTGCGGTTCCGGCAGGGCGCCGACAAACTCGGCCGCGACCTTACCGTCGCGGAATGCCTTCACCGCGGGGATCCCCTGGATGCCGAACCGCATCGCCAGGCCCTGGTTTTCGTCCGTGTTCACCTTGGCCAGGATCCACGCGCCGTTCGCCTCTCTGGCCAGCTTTTCCAGCGTGGGGCCCAGCATCCGGCACGGCCCGCACCACGGCGCCCAGAAATCCACGACGACGGGTGTCTGCCGCGACCGGCCGATGACGTCGGCCTCGAAGGTTGCTTCATTGACATCGATGATATGCGTTGATTGCGCCATGGATCAGCCTCTATACAAACATGATTCGGCACGCTGGTCGCGCGCTTGATAGAAAGATGCCAATGCGTGCCCGGAGGTTACAGCGAATAGGCCCGAATGACTGACGAACCGGAACCTGCCGCGGATGGACGCAGATTGACGCGGATTGCCCAGATTTCTATCTTTGATCCGCACGAATCCGCGTGAATCCGCGGCCAAGTGAGTTTCGTCAAGCAAGTACTGGGCCACTCACCGTCCCGCCAGGTTGTAACGATAGACGTTCGTCTCCCGCTTCTCGAATCCGATGCGCTGGTAGAGCCGGTTGGCCGCTTCCCGCGATGGGCGTGACGTCAGGTCCACGGTGGTCGCGCCGGCCTCCTGCGCTACCCGCAGCGCCTCCCGCGTCAGCGCCTCGCCGACCCCCTTGCCGCGCTGCGCAGCATCCACGACCACATCCTCGATCCAGGCGCGGCGGCCGGTGGGGATGCGGAACATGGCGAGCGTCAGGCTGCCGACGATCTCGCCCCCGGCATCCGGCTCGCGCGCCACCAGCAGCGTGATGGCCGGCGAGTTCACCATTTCAGTTAACTGCGCCCGCGTCGGCGTGGGGTTGGACGAGGACAGTTGGGGCATCAGCCGTACGAATGCGGCTTCCAGCTCGTCGGTGACCTGCGTTGCCTGCTCAATGATCATTCTGTTGCACTCCCGAGGTAGTATCGCATGATGGCGCGCCGCGTGTTCGGCTTATGCCCCAGTATAACAAAACCCTCGGCCCAGTGCAACCGGGCTGAGGGTTTCAGGCGCGGGTAAGGGGACTCGAACCCCTGACATCAACCTTGGGAAGGTTGCGTTCTACCGCGGTTCAAGATCGTTTGTTCTCGACGTACTGCCTATGCTATAATCTCGATAGCTGATTGAGAAATCCGCGTTTCAGGGAGATGAGACCATGTTGAGCCAGGTCATGGTGACGACCGAGTCGCCAAGTATGCTCAAGCCATTGCTCAGAGCTGCAATCCAGAACGAGGCCAAGGTGCTGACGCATGGCATCAAGCGCACGCGTGAACGGCTGACTACCTTCGAAAAGCAGTTCGGCATGACCTCTGAGGAATTCGAGCGGCAGTATGGCGCGGCCGAAATCGCTGAAACCCTTGCGTCCATCGAGTGGCTGGGCGAGATCAAGATGCTGCGCGTGTTGAGCGAGCAAAAACTGGCGTTGGACGGCGCGCGGGTCAAGTGATCGACACCTACTTCCGCTCGATCCTCTCGGCGCTCAGAGCGTCGTCGGTCGTACAATCTCATGACATCGCATTCGATAAACGCGGCCCCTCGGCTGGATATGTGCGAGGGGTCGTCTTTTGCGTGGATGAAAGCCAGTTGCATTTCCGGGAATTCGTCAACACGCAGCCCAAAGTGGACCGCTTCACCTACGTTTACCACTAGCAAGCTGCTGACGGCTCGATGATCTTCCGCTACGACAATACCCCGCATTTCCCGACTCTATCATCCTTCCCGCATCACAAGCATCTGTCTGGTGGGACGAGCGTTGAGGCTTGCGCCGCACCGACGCTGGCACACGTCCTGGCCGAGATCGAGGGGCTCTGATCCTTCCAGGCATAGCGGGCAGACGAAAACCCTCGGCCCAGTGCAACCGGGTCGAGGGTTTCGAAGAAGCGGGTAAGGGGACTCGAACCCCTGACATCAACCTTGGGAAGGTTGCGTTCTACCGCTGAACTATACCCGCAACGAGGGCTATTATAGCGAAGTGCGACGGGATGTCAAAACTGGAAGCTGGAAACTGGAAGCTAGACTGAGGACCCCAATGCAGTCACCAGCTTCCAGCTTCCAGTCTACGCCGTGCGCAGATGCGGGAACAGGATCACTTCCCGGATCGTTTGCTGGTCGGTGAAGATCATCGTCAGCCGGTCGACGCCGGTGCCGAAGCCGCCGGTGGGCGGCATCCCGAAGCTCGAGCGCGGCCAGGAAGTCCTCGTCCAGCGGGTGCGCGTTCTCGTCGGCGCCCGCCATGGCCGAGCGCAGCTCCACGAAGCGTTCGCGCTGGTCGATCGGGTCGTTCAGCTCGGTGAAGGCGTTGCCCATCTCCATCCCGGCGATGAAGTACTCGAACCGCTCGACCGTCGTCGGGTCGTCGGCGTGCTTCTTCGCCAGCGGGCTGATCTCCACCGGGTAGTCGGTGATGAAGGTCGGCTGGATCAGGTTCGGCTCGACGTGGGTGGCGAACAGCGAGTCGATCAGCTTGCCGCGGCTCGTCGACTCGGGCCGGTGCCCGATGCCGCGCATGGCCTCGGCAAGCGACGCGGCGTCGGGGTAGAGCGTGTAGTCGAGCCCCGTCGCCTCACGGATCGCGTCGCGCATGGTGATCCGGCGCCAGGGCGGGGTCAGGTCGATCTCGTGCCCGGCGTAGGTCAGCTTGAGATGGCCGTTGACTTCCATCGCGATGGCCGCCAGCAACTCCTCGACCCGCGCCATCACGCCGTGATAGTCGGTGTACGCCTCGTACCACTCGAGCTGGGTGAACTCGGGGTTGTGCTTGAAGCTGATCCCCTCGTTGCGGAAGTCGCGGCCGATCTCGTACACGCGCTCGTAGCCGCCCACCAGCAGCCGCTTGAGATAAAGCTCGAAGCTGATGCGCAGGAACAGATCCTGGTCGAGCTGGTTGTGATGCGTCACGAACGGCCGGGCCGCCGCGCCGCCGTAGATCGGCTGGAGCACCGGCGTCTCGACCTCGAGGAAGCCGTTGTCGTCCAGGTAGCGGCGGATCGCCTTGACGATCTTGGCCCGGGTGATGAAGACGTCCCGCACTTCCGGGTTCGCCAGCAAGTCTACATAACGCTGACGGAAGCGCGTCTCAACATCCTTCACCCCGTGCCACTTGTCGGGCAGCGGGTTGAGCGTCTTGCTGAGCAGGCCCAGCTCATGCACCTCGCAGGAGACCTCGCCGCTGCGCGTCGTGAACATGGCGCCGGTGACGGTGATGAAGTCGCCCAGGTCCACCAGCTTGCGGAACAGCGCCGTCGTAGGTCGCTTCGCCCAGCACATCGCGCTTGAGGTAGATCTGAACGCGACCGCTGCCATCTTCGATGTGGGCGAACGCGGCCTTGCCCATCACGCGCACGGTCATCATCCGGCCGACGAGCGTGACCGTTTGGCCTTCAGCCAGCTCGCCGCGGGTGTAGGCCGCGATGGCCTCGGCCGCGGTGTGCGTGCGCTCCCGCGGCAGGTGGAGCGGATACGGCTCGATGCCCAGGTCGCGCAGCTCGGTCAGCTTTTGCCGCCGGACGAGCTGTTGCTCGTTGAGGTTACGTTCGGTGTCGTCCACGATCGGCCCCTTATGCGATCTTCACGATCTCGTATTCGATCATCCCGCCGGGTGACTGCACCGGCACCTGGTCGCCGATGCGATGGCCCATCAGCGCCCGGCCGATCGGGCGAGCGGTCGGAGATACGGCCGTTGGTCGGGATCCACCTCGGTGGGCCCGGTGATCGTGTAGGTCTCCTCGTCGCCATATGCGATGTCGCGGATGGTGACCTTGCAGCCGAGGCTGACCGCTTCCTTGGAGCCGTTGTTCTTGATGATCACGGCGCTGATCAGGATGTTCTTCAGGGTCAGGATGCGCCCCTCGACGAACGCCTGCGCGTTCTTCGCCTCATCATAGCCGGCGTTTTCGGAGATGTCGCCGTCGGCCTTGGCCTCGGCGATCTGGCTGGCGACCTCGGGTCGGCGGACGTTGATCAGGTAATCGTATTCTTCCTGGAGCTTCTTGAGCCCTTCCTGGGTCACGTAGGTGCTGTTAGCTTCTTCCATAATTGACTTTTTGCCTCAACTGCTATCCACAGGCCAAACCACAGGCTAAAAAAAGCGCCGACGGCTGATGACGTAGTCACTCAGTCGACGGCTGTCCGGGAGCACAGGCCCTGGCTTCCACGCTGGTCCCGCCACGACATCGGCGGATCTGTAGCAATGACATAGCCGTCAATGGGTAGACGGCTGCAAGAGATGAGATTATAGTCCATCCCTGACGAACGTGCAAATCGACAGCGATGATTTGGCGGCTGGCCGCGGCGATGCTATGATCCGTGCTCGGCTGCTGAGATGGCGACTTTGATCGCGTATGTTTTTGGGAAGGTGCTATGGCTGACCAGGCCTTGGATACTTGCTCGATTGTCCGTTACCCTGCTGTTCGCAGGCTGCGGCGCACCGCAGCCTGCGTCGGGACTGGGGCCGCGGCCCACGACGCCAGTGCGCACGCCGACGCCCCAGCCGGCCACCGACGAGGAGGCGATCCGCCAACTGATCGCGTCGGAGGGTCAGGGGGTGGTGAGCCAGGACATCGCCGGCCTGATGGATCTGTGGGCGGCCGACGCCGTGATCGCCGACGCCAAGCACACGCCGGACGATCCGAGCGACGATGCGCGCTGGAATGGCCGCGATGCGATCCGTGAACGCTACGTGGTGCTGGTCTTCCCCGGCAACCCGACCAGCGGCGGGCGCGGCGGATGTCAAGCTCGACATTCAGGGCGACCAGGCCACCGCGGTCAGCACCACCGCCATCGGCAGCGAAGTCGCGCCGGGCGGCGATCGCTGGACGTTTGCGAAGCAGGACGGGCGCTGGTGGATCACGGGGCTGACGTATAACCTGGAGCCGGAGTGAGCGGGCGGGCGATGACGCGGTGACAAGGGGACACGGAGAATCGACGAATGACGAATGACGAATGACGGGAGGCCGCATGTAACCCGGAAAACGCACCACGCACCACGCATCACACCCGCGGAACCACCCTCCACGCGGCAGCGTCTCCAGACCAGTTGCCCGATCCACAGATGGCGCAACGAGGAGGAGAGCCATGAACCGCCCATTTGCCTCGCGTTTTCCGTTCTCGATCCGGGCCTTGCCCCTGGCCTTCGTCTTAGCCTTAGCCTTAACCTTAGCCTCAGCCTCGATCGCCGCGGCCGACGGCATCATCATCCCGCATCCGCCGCCGGATCAGCCCATTCCCTGGCGTGACGTCCCGCTGGCGATCAAGTATCACCGCGTCGACGTGACGATCGTCGATCAGGTCGCAACCACCAAGGTCGACCAGGTTTTCGTCAACGAGGCGAGCTACCCGGTCGAAGGCACCTACATCTTCCCGCTGCCCGAAGACGCCGCGATCACCAGCTTCGACATGTGGGTGGACGGGCAGAAGCTCGAGGGCAAGCTGCTGGGCCGCGACGAGGCCCGCGCGATCTACGAGGACATCGTCCGGCGCCAGCGCGATCCGGCGCTGCTGGAATATGTGGGGCGCGGCGCGTTCCAGGCCAGCATCTTCCCCATCCCGCCCGGCGGCGAGCGCCGCATCGAACTGACCTACAGCCAGGTGCTGCCGCAGACAGGCCGGCCTGGTCCACTATCGCTACCCGCTCAACACCGAGAAGTTCTCCTCGTCAGAGATCGACGAGGTCGCCGTCACCGTTCACCTGGCGGACAAGGCGCCGATCCGGGCCGATCTACTCGCCGAGCCATCCCGTGGAGGTCGTGCGCGAGGGGGATCGCCGCGCCACGGTGAGCTATGAAGCGCAGAACGTCCGCCCCGACCGCGACTTCGATCTGTATTACAGCCTCTCGTCCGACGCCGTGGCGGTGAACCTGTTGAGCTACAAGCCGTACGACGAAGATGGCTTCTTCCTGCTGCTGGTCACGCCGCCCGTCGAGGCCGCCGGGCAGAGCGGTCGCCAAAGACGTGGTGCTGGTGATGGATACCTCCGGCAGCATGGACGGGGAGAAGATCGTGCAGGCGAAGGCCGCGGCGGACTACGTCCTGGATCACCTGGGCCAGGATGACCGCTTCAACATCGTCGCGTTCAGCACCGCCACGCGGCTGTTCAGCGATCGGCCTGTGCCCGCGGCGCGGCGCGACGAGGGCCACGCGTTCGTGCGCAGCCTGGCGGCCGCAGGCTCCACCGACATCAACCGGGCGCTGCTGGAGGCGCTGGCGGGCGCCGACGCTGAAAGGCCGACCGTGCTCATCTTCCTGACCGACGGCCTGCCCACGGCCGGCGAGGTCGATCCCGACCGGATCGTCGCGAACATCGCGGCCGCGGCGCCGAAAGCGGTGCGGCTGTTCGCCTTCGGCGTGGGCTACGACGTGGACACCGTCCTGCTCGATCAGCTCAGCAGCGGCCAGCGCGGGACCAGCACCTACGTGAAGCCGGAGCAGAACATCGAGGAAGAGGTGTCCGGCTTCTATGCCAAGGTCAGCGCGCCCGTACTGATCGACGTTGAAGCAACTTTTTCGGTGTTCAGGTCGAAGACATCTACCCCTACCCGCTTGCCCGACCTGTTTGCGGGCAACCAGTTGGTCGTGGCCGGCCGCTACCGCGGCGGTGGGCCGGCAGACCTGACGCTGCGCGGCCAGGTTGAGGGCGAGCCGCGTACATATAGCTACCCCGATCTGACGTTTGCCGAACGCGGCGGGCAGGAGTTCATCGCCAGGCTGTGGGCGCAGCGCAAGATCGGCTACCTGCTGGCGCAGATCCGGCTTGCACGGGGTCAAGGATGAGTTGGTGAAGGAGATCGTGACGCTCAGCAGCCGCTACGGGATCGTCACCCCCTACACCTCCTTCCTCGTCCAGGAGCCGAGCTGGCCCTCAGCCAGGAAGGGCGGGATCAGCTTGGGCCGTGGGCTTCAGGGCCAGCCAATGTCCGGCATCGGGGGCGGCGCTGCGCCGGCAGCTATGGAATCCCTGGTGGGTGGCGAGCGCAGCGGCCAGACAGCCGTCGCGAAAGCGGTCGCGGAAAAAGCCTTGGCTGCCAGCGAGCAGGCCGCCGTGCCAAACTCGGTTGAGGTGACCCAGGCGCTGCGTCAAGTCGGTGACCGAACCTTCCTGCTGAATGGCGGTGTCTGGGTGGACACGACCTTCGACTCCACGCAGATGACCGCCGAGGCGGTAGCGTTTCGGCAGCGAGCGCTACTTTGCCCTTCTGGCCGCGCACCCCGAGCTTGGCCGCTACCTGGCCCTGGGTGACCGCGTGACGGTGGTCGCGGATGGCAAGGCGTACACGGTCGCGCCGGATGCGATCGAGACGGGCGTCGGCCTTTCGCCTGCCCCCACGCCGGCGGCTGCAATGCCCGCCGCGCCAGCTTCACCGAGTGTAACCCTCTGCCCGGGCGCAGCCGCACTGGGTTTGATGGGCGTGGTCCTGCCGGCTTACTTGCGCCGGCAGCATTGATGGATGTGTGCGGCTTCGGTGGGGATTGGGCGCGAGGCTGACCCCACCGAGGCCGGCATGAACCCAGTGCGCCGCGCCCCATCGCTCCGAAAATCGCCATGTCACGATATTGCCCGCCGTCCCCTCCCGTGCTATAATGCCTGCTCGTCAATGACCTGCGTCATATTCTGTCAACGCGATCCCAGGAGTAGCTGCTGGGGCGGGGCAGGCGCGTAGGTCTGGCGTATCCTGCCACGGAGCGGTAGATGGAACGGCGCGATATTCTGGCGGCGCTTCCGGTTTTTGCCGGTATTTCCGAGCGAGACTGGGAGAAGGTCGCTGACCTCTTCAGCGAACGCCAGTACAGGAAAGATGACTATATCTTCCTGGAAGGAGGAGCGCCTGAGGCCCTCTACGTTGTCAAGACCGGCAAGGTCAAGGTGCTGCGTCACTCCACCGATGGCAAGGATGTCGTGCTGCGGGTTGCCAGCCCTGGGCAATTGCTCGGCACGGTTGCCGTTTTTGATGGCGGCGGTTACCCAGGCACCGCTGAGGCGATCGAAGACTGCTGTTTGTTGGTGATCGCCCGCAACGACTGCCTGACCCTGGTGACGCGTTTCCCGGTCTTCGCTCTGGCCGTGATCTCCGACCTGGGCGGCCGCCTGCGCAGTTCGGCTGAACAGATTCGCAGCCTGGCGGTAGAGCGGGTCGAGCAGCGCATCGCCCGGGTGTTGCTCAAGCTGGGCGCCAGCGCCGGCTGCGGATCTGCCCGAGGGCCGCGTGATCGAGATGCCGCTGACGCGGCAGGATGTGGCCGACATGACCGGCACGACGGTCGAGACGGCGATCCGCGTCATGAGCAAGTTCCGCCGCGCCGAGCTGATCAAGACCCGCCGCGGCAAGGTAGTGTTGGTGGACCTGGACGCGCTTCAGGACATCGCCGACTCCGGCTGAATTCTTCCTCGCAATCTTTTGACACCGATCCCTTCTCGCATTAGAATGAGCTTGATTTGCCGGTGAGCCGCCGCCCTGGATGGCGCAAGCCATGTCTTCAGGGAGGAACTTCCCGACTCCCACCCAGCCCGCAAGGGATGTGGGGAGGCCGCCCCATGAAACAGCAAGTGGGGGCGCCTGCGCGGGTAACCCGCAGGTGACTACAACCGCAACAGCAAGCATGCCCGCCGACGTGACCGCAAGGTCGCGGGTGAGGGCTGAAAGGGTGGGGTAAGAGCCCACCGGCGGTCCGCAGTAATGCGGCCGGCCAGGCGAGCGTGCGGCCGGGAGCAAGGTGAGTGGGCCGGGTGTTGAGCGTGAGTTCAGCATTTGGTCTCATCGCAGCGGCGCCAGTGAAGGTGGGTCACGCCCGCCAGGCCAGGCGCCGCCACGCAGCGCAGCCGTACTCCGGAACGCTGTGTGAGATAGATGGCGGCAGGCTCCTCTCGGGGGGCTGCACAGAATCGGGGGTATGATCTGGCAAGTTAGTGAGATAGTACGATAGTACGATAGTGCGATAGTAAGATAGTGAGACGGACTACCGTACTATTGCACTACCTCACTATCGCACTGCTCAAGCCGACGTGGCGGAATGGCAGACGCTGCAGACTTAGGATCTGCTGCCCACTAGGGCGTGGGGGTTCAAATCCCCCCGTCGGCACTGAGTTCACCCCAATATATCACGCCGTGCATGCCAGTCCAGTTGCGGCGATTTGGGGCGTTCAGCCGCGTTACGGCGCTGCTTTTTGCCGGTTTGGCGGGTCCTGGGCGCGGTTAGGCCCAGGATAACGTCTGGAGGCGCTTCAAATTGAAGGCCAAACAGACCAAGCACCATTCGCCGTCGGCTGCGTCAAGCCCGCGGAGTGAGAACTGGCGGAAGCCCAGCACCGCTTTGATGATGCCGATGACCGGTTCGACGGTGCATTTGCGCAAGCGATAGTAGATACAGCTCAGATCGAGCTCGGCGACCACATCGACCACGAACCGAGCAAGATGATGGGCTGGTAAGGCTTCACGCAGACTCACGGTCTGCTCGAGAGCCGCTTCATAATCAACAGTCTTGAATTGTCTGGTCATGCGACCAGTGTATCACAAATCCTGTCAACTGAAATAAGCGGTGAGTTCTTCGGCGCGCAGGTTTGATCCCTGCATGGTTTGGCGTTCGTTACATTGTTGGGTACACTCTATTTAACGGGCTTGGTTCTGGTTTATCAAGTAAACCTACGATGGTCGGCGGTTGGAGACTAAGATGACGCGAGCGGAGGTTCTGGCTAGTCTGCAAGGGCACACGGCCGAGCTGCGGAGGATGGATGTTGCATCCCTGGCAGTTTTTGGCTCGGTGGCGCGTGATGAGGCAGGACCGGACAGCGATGTCGATCTTCTCGTCGAGTTCGCGCGGCCAGTCGGCATGTTTCATTTTCTTGCGGTGAAGGAGTACCTAGAGGCACTCCTTGGCCGCCCTGTTGACCTTGCCACGCGAGACGCCTTGAAGCGGCAGTTCCGAGACGCAATCCTCAGCGAGGCGGTCTATGCCTCCTAGATCGTGGCGAGTCAGGATTGAGGATATCCTGGATGCTATCGACAACATAGAGCATTATGTTGCCGGACTTGATTTTGACGCGTTCGATGCGGATCGCAAGACGGTAGATGCTGTGGAGCGCAATCTGGAGATCATCGGCGAGGCGACTGCCAATCTGCCTGATGAGGTACTGGCACGCTGGCCGGAAGTACCGTGGCGTTACATGAAGGGTGTGCGCAACCTGCTTGCCCACGAATACTTCGGGGTGGACGTGGGTATCATTTGGCAGACCATCCAAGAGGATCTGCCTGCGATCACACCATTGCTGCACAAGGTTCTTGCATCGGACGACTAGGCAGGCGACAAGTCCATTCAGGAGTTAGCGAATTCCGCACTTTTGACCCTAACCTATGTGACAGACTCGGTTCTGAATCGTGGCAAAATCGCCGAATCTTCTGCTCATTTTAGCCATTTTAGGGATATCAGGCCTCATCAGACTTAGGATCTGCTGCCCCTAGGGCGTGGGGGTTCAAATCCCCCCGTCGGCATTAACTTAGACCAAGTGCATGAAACCCGATCTCAAACGAGGGTTTTTGCATGGGGGTTGCATTCCCGGTCGATCCGGGAATTTGGCATACGGCACGCGATGGAGTACAATAGGCCCAGTTTCCAGTTTCCAGTTTCCAGTTTCCAGCCCGGGCCCGTGGCCTAGCGGGAAGGCGTCTCCCTTGCACGGAGAAGACCGCCGGTTCGAATCCGGCCGGGTCCACTTTCGCGGAGCAGCTTGATAAGTGGAACTGTTCAAGTTTGACAGTCCCATGAATTTGGGTATAATCGCCTACTGTCAGTCATGTGCTGACGAAGCTGCGGGTGTAGTACAGTGGTAGTACGTCTCCTTGCCAAGGAGAAGGTCACGGGTTCGAATCCCGTCACCCGCTCTTAGCCAATTGTTGATGGCTGATCGCAGATCGTCACGCGCAACCGCGGGGTGTGTGGTGGACCACCGCCAGCCATCTGCCATCAGCCATTTGCTTTTCTGCCGAGGTAGCTCAGTTGGTAGAGCACGCGACTGAAAATTGCGGTGTCCCCAGTTCAAGTCTGGGCCTCGGCACCTTTGGTACGGTCGGGCATTCGGGGGTCGTTCAACGGCAGGACAGCAGCCTTTGGAGCTGCGTATCGGGGTTCGAATCCCTGCCCCCGAGCTAGTCGGGGACGAAAGCTCGCTGATCGATCTCCGACCCAGGCAGCGTGGTGGCCATAGCTCAATAGGCAGAGCATCTGGTTGTGGCCCAGAAGGTCGTGGGTTCAAGCCCCACTGGCCACCCCTCTTCCGTGAAGCGCCCGATCTCTTAAAATGAGGTCGGGCGTTTGCTTTTCGCCGGGGCTCTGACCATGCATCGCGTGTTGGTGCTCAACGCAACCTATGAGCCGCTCAGTACGGTCTCCGTCCAGCGCGCCATCGTCCTGCTATTGAAGGAAAAGGCCGAGATGGTCGAGGCTGCCGCGGAACGCATACACGCGGTCTGCACCTCCCTGCCCGTTCCCCTGGTGATCCGCCTGGTGTACTATGTCCGGATCCCGCACCCCGTCGCCCTGTCGCCCACCCGGAAAAGCGTGGCGTTACGCGACAACTACACCTGCCAATACTGCGGCGTCGCGCCGGGCCGGGCGCTGCTGACGCTCGATCATATCCTCCCGCGCAGCCGCGGCGGCCAGACAACCTGGGACAATGTGGTGGCGGCGTGTCGGGCATGCAACATGCGCAAGGGCAATCGCACGCCGGAGGAGGCAGGGCTGCTCTTGCGCAGGCATCCCGGCCGGCCGCACTACCTGGCCTTCCTGTTGCTCTCTGAAGCGGGACCGCGCGATGTGTGGAGCAAGTATGTATTCGGGTGAGAATTAAAAACAAGAGGAGGGATGAGATTTTACCCCACCCCTCCCCCTGTTCGGCGCCGTAGCATCTACCCGTTTAACCGAGGTGATGCTACGGCGCCTGTTTTGGTACTACGTTCGTCCATTAGCATCACCTCCTCGGTCGTAGGATGGCTAAGAAGGTGCTCGTATGAGCGGCTGAATTATCGCCCAGATGTTCCGGGCTGTCAAATCGCGGAAATGGGCTAAACCAGGCGCTCCGGCTTCAGAATCACGAGCGCCAGGGGCGGCAAAGTTATCTCGATCGAATAGGGTTGGGTCTGCCACTTCTGCTCTTGCGCCGGCAGCCCCAGCCCGTTCCCGACATTGCCGCCGAAGTAGTGCTCGGAATCGCTGTTCAGGATTTCTTGGTACGAGCATAGTTCGGGGACGCCGACGCGATAGCCTTCCCGCACCACCGGGGTGAAGTTGGCCACCACGATCAGGTAATCCTGCGGATCCTTGGCCTTGCGCATGAACGAGATGGCGCTGTGCTCCCAGTCGTTGGCGTCGATCCACTCGAAGCCCGTCCAATCATAGTCTTGTTCTGAGAGCGCCGGCTCGCGGCGATAGAGTGCGTTGAGATCTGTCACCCAGCGCTGGAGCTTACGATGCGGCTCGAAGCTGGTCAGATGCCAGTCCAGGCTTTTCTCCTCGGTCCATTCGTGCCACTGGCCGAAATCCTGCCCCATGAACAGGAGCTTCTTGCCGGGATGCGTCCACATGAACCCGTAGTACAGTCTCAGGTTGGCGAACCGCTGCCAGAAATCACCGGGCAGCTTGTCGACCATCGCATGCTTCAGATGCACGACCTCGTCGTGTGAGATCGGCAGGACGAAGTTCTCGCTGAACGCGTACATCAGCCCGAAGGTCAACTTCTGATGGTGGTACTTGCGGTAGAGCGGGTCCTTCTCGATGTAGTCCAGCGTGTCGTGCATCCAGCCCATGTTCCACTTGAAGCTGAAACCCAGCCCGCCCAGGTAGGTGGGCCGGCTCACGGCGGGGAACGACGTGGATTCCTCGGCGATGGTCACGGCGCCGGGATGCTCGGCGTAGACAAGCTCATTCATGCGGCGCAGGAAGGCGATCGCCTCCAGGTTCTCGCGACCGCCGTGCTCATTGCGCACCCACTCGGTTCGGTCATAGTCGCGGTAGAGCATCGAGGCGACCGCGTCGACCCGCAGTCCATCCAGGTGATATTTGTCCAGCCAGAAGAGCGCGCTGTTGAGCAGGAATTGGCGCACTTCGTTGCGGGCAAAGTTGAAGACCTTGGTGCCCCACCGCTTGTGCTCCCCGATGCGGTCGTCGGCGTATTCATACAGCGCAGTGCCGTCGAAGTTGACCAGCCCATAGTCGTTCTTGGGGAAATGCGCCGGCACCCAGTCAAGGATGATGCCGATACCGCGCTGGTGGAGATGGTCCACGAAGTCCTGGAAATCGTCGGGCGTGCCGAAACGGCTGGTCGGCGCAAAGTAGCCGGTCACCTGGTAGCCCCACGACGCGTCCAACGGGTGTTCGGTGATGGGCATCAGCTCGACGTGGGTGTAGCCCAGTTGCGCCACGTAGTCAGCCAGCCGGGCGGCCAGATCGCGATAGTTCAGGTAGCCGTTGGTTTCGGGCACGCGCATCCAGGAGCCTAGATGTACTTCGTAGATCGCCATCGGGCTGCTCAGCAGATCGGCTTTGGCCCGCTGGGCCATCCAGGCATCATCGCTCCAGGCGTGTTTGCTGATGTCCCACACGATGGAGGCCGTCTTGGGGCGGTACTCGCAGAAGAAGCCCTGGGGATCGGTCTTCTGCACCAGCGCGCCCGACTTCGCCTTGACTTCGTACTTGTAGATCGTGCCTTCACCCAAATCGGGGATAAACAGCTCCCAGATGCCGGAACTGCCGCGTTGGCGCATTACGTGCGCCCGGCCATCCCACCGGTTGAAGTCGCCGATCACGCTCACGCGCGCGGCATTGGGCGCCCAGACGGTGAAAACAACCCCCTTGGCGCCGCCGTGCTTGATGATATGGGCGCCGAGCTTCTCATACGTGCGGAAGTGATTCCCCTCGTTAAAGAGCTGTAGATCCAGGTCGCCCAGCACCGGCAGAAAGCTGTACGGGTCGCGGCCCTGGTGGGTCTGGCCGTCCTTGTCCACGACACGGATCTCGTAGGGGAAGACTTCCTGTACTCCGGGGAACTGGGCCTCGAAGAAATCGGCGCCCTCCAACCGTTCGAAGGGCTGCTCGGCGCCGTCGGCGGTGATCACCCACGCCTTTTCGGCCAGCGGAAGAAAGGCGCGGATCGAAACCAGCCGCACGTTCTTTACCTTCACGATGTGCGCGCCGAGCACTGCAAATGGATCCGGGTGCGATGACCGCCGAACCCGATCCAGCTCATCTTGGGAGACGGTGAAGATCATGTGCGTGCTCCTTGACAACTGCTCGTTGCCGCTGGTGGCGATGGCCATTTGGGTTGAAGAACCGTTGGCAATGACAGAACTGGCTGGATTATAGCACCGGTCGGCGGGAAACGTGAAACCATCCCGTTTCCGAGCAGGAATTCCAAGAGTAACCGCGAATTAGCCACAGAGGACACCGAGCACACCGAGATGAAAGACTACGCGGCCCTTGATCAGCACCTCTGAGGCCTCTGTGCTCTCTGTGGCCGGCAATAGCGGCGCTACATTTGGAATTGCTGGTTTCCGAGCCGCTGGGTTGTTCTGGTACTGCCGCCGGTTTTGGTGATATACTGACGCCACTCAATTCTCCGCCAGGGTAAATCATGTCTCCCACAGCTATCGGCGACGCGGTGCGCCGCTTCAACCGTCGCGTCCTGCTGCGCACGCGCTTCGGCAACCTGACCGGACGCCTGCTCTTTGATGTCGCGCTGATCCTGGCCGGCTCGTTGTGCATGGCGTTGTCGGTGGATATTTTTCTGAACCCCAATGATGTCGTTCCAGGTGGCTTCACGGCGCTGGCGATGTTCGCCAACCGGCTATGGGGCTGGCCGGTCGGTACGACGCTCCTCATCATGAACCTGCCGTTCCTGCTGATCGGCATGCGGGTGCTGGGGATCCAGTTCGGCCCGAAGACGCTGTTCGCCGCGACCGTGTCGGCGCTGGCCATCGACTGGCTGGCCCCGCGCGTGCCCACGGTGCAGGGTGAGCCGTTGCTGTACACCCTCTACGGCGGGCTGCTCTACGGGCTCGGGATGGGCCTGGTTTTTCGGGCGAACGCCACGACCGGCGGCACCGAGATTCCGGCCAAGCTGCTGGAGCACTTCTACGGCATCCGCATGTCCAGCTCGCTGCTGGCGATGGACGTGGCGATTCTGGCCCTGGCCGCCTTCTTCTTCGGGCTGGCGTCGGCGCTCTATGCCTTGATCGCGGTGTGGGTGATGGCGCGGGTGATCGACGCGCTGGAGACCGGCCTGACCGCCGGCAACACCGCGTTCATCGTCACGGCCAACCCGGCCGAGGTCAGCGCGGGCATCATGGCGCGGCTGGACCGCGGGGTCACGATCATGCGCGGGGAAGGCGCCTACACCGGCGCCGAGCGGGCGATGCTTTTCACCGCGGTGAACCGCCGCCAGGTGCCCGCGCTGCGCGAGATCGTCCGCCAGGCCGACCCGGACGCGTTCGTGGTGATCAGCCCGAGCAACGAGGTGTTGGGCGAGGGCTTCAAGCCGTTGACACGGACGAGAACCATGTCCTAACCCTACAACCGCACTTCTTCGCGGTACGGGCGCTGAGTCAGTCGAAGCGCGGCGCTCAGCCCTGCGCATGCCCGCCTTTCGATCGTGAAGCACTCAAGGCTCGTTGGACCCCAAATGCGGTTTGCAGTACTGGTACTCATAGAATAATGCGGCTCGATTGACTCAGTCGGAGACTGGCCAAAGCAGGAAGTAACGCTCCTACGACGCCATCATAGTACCCTCAACGTACCCTCAACGTTGCCAACAGAATTGGGCAAACGTGGTACATCGTGTATAATTTAGAAGATGTTTTCGCCTGGGATCGAGACCTGCGCTCGATTTGGAACCCCCTGATCCTGCCCAGGTGAATTTTCAGATGACCTTGTAGCCTTAATCAGCGAGTCGGTGACGCGGCGAAACGTGGACGTAACATCTTTGGATAGCTTTGGGAGCGATGCGACTCAAAGACAGGAAATCGGCTATGCCTTCTGTCGTTCGCTCGCGCTGGTCGCTGGCAGTAGTTCCGTACACCGTATCTCCCCGGCCGGTTTGGCGCTCTGCGTCTACCCAAGCGACGCGGTCATCAGCAGTGAGCTGGCCTCCTGGTTAGGCAGGTTGGGGGCCGCCCAGCCGATCCTCTGGCGGGACGCTGAAGTTCGCCGCGCGCTGCCTGCGGAAGTCATTCCCCACCCACATCCTGCGGCAGTCGCGCTGATCCCTCTGACCTGTGCTGAAGGACCCTGGGGCGCGGTAGTGTTGTGCTGGCGCGAGGCGCCGGCCCTCACGTCGGAATGGTTGACTGCGATCGCCCCGCTTGTGCAACCCTATTGCGACCGCGCACACCTGGAACGAGCGCTTCAACAACGGGAAGAACGCTGGCAGGCGCTCTACGAGACCTCGGTGGCGCTCACCCATGCCCTGGGCAGCTCTGAATTACTCGATGTGATTTTGCTGCGCATCACGCAACTGTTACCGGTTGAAGGCGCCAGCATCCTGCTGTTGGATAAGCTAACCGATGAAGTGGTGATTTCCGCGGCCAGAAGTGTCAGGCAGTACACGGCAGATATCATCGGGCGGCGCCTTAAGCGCGGCGAGGGTATAGCATGGCGAGCGATCGAGACGCGACAGCCCTATTTCGTCAGTCACTATGACGGGTGGGCCGGCCGCGCGGCGCAGTTGCAGACAAGCGCATCGCTGCGGCGTTAAGCGTGCCGCTCCTGGGGCACGACGGGCCGTTTGGCGCAATCAATGTCGCTAAAGCTGATGAAGCCGGCCTCTTTTCGGAAGATGATGTCCGCCTCGTCGAGTTGTTTGCTCAGGCGGCCGCAGCCGCGCTCGGAAGCCGCTGACATGCGGCGCCAGTCAGAGGAGCTGGCGCTGCGGCAAGAACAGGCGCGCTTGGCTGGGGAATTGCACGACGGTGTTGTGCAAGACCTGGCCGCTCGTTGTTGCGGGCTGATCTGTGCCAGCAGACCATCGGGCCCACCCATGCTCAGGTGTCCGTCCAGCTTGAAGTGATCAGCCGGGGCTTGCAGAAGGCGATCCGGGATGTGCGCGCGACGATCGGGGCGCTCCGCAACCCAGAGTGGGGAGATTGTCTGCTGGAAGAAGCGCTCCGGGCGCAGGTTGTGCAGTTTGAGGCGCACACCGGCATCCCCGTCCAGTATCATGTCGAGGGCGATGTCTGCGAGCGCCTTGCCGAGGTTTGTGAGTCGGCCCTGCTGCGGGCGGCCCAGGAAGCGTTGCAGAATATCCGCAAACACGCCCGCGCGACCCAGGTGATCATGCGTCTGACCTGGGAGGCCGAGCGAGGCCAGGTGGGCGTGAGCATCAGTGACGACGGTTGCGGGATCCAAGCGGAGGCGGCGCAGCAGCCTGGGGCTGCTGCGAACCGCGGTGTTGGACTGATGATCATGCGGGAGCGTGTCGCAGCATTGGGCGGACGGGTGTCCGTCGATTCGGGCGTCGGGCGCGGCACAACGCTGCGCATCGTGTTACCGATTGAAAACAGCGCAGGAGCCCCCAGCCATGCTTAAGCTCAGACTCCTCATCGTCGATGACCACGCCATGTTCCGCGATGGCCTGCGCGTGGTGCTGGAACACGCCGATGATATGGAACAGGTGGGCGAGGCCGGCGACGGAGAAGCCGCGATCCGGTTGGCTGCCGAACTTCAGCCGGACATCGTGCTGATGGACTTGCACATGCCCGGCCTGGGGGGGGTCGAGGCGACCCGCGCGATCGTGTCAGATAACCCGCATGTCAAGGTTATCGCCCTCTCGATGTACCAGGACGATCGGTTTAATCAACAGCGTGGTTGGCGCGGGTGCGCGCGGGTACATCCTGAAAGATGCGCGTGTCCACCGAGCTGTTGCAGGCCATTCGTACCGTCGCGGCGGGTGGCGCGGCCCTCGATCCTGCTGTTCTCTCACAAGTGCTCGATCAATACCGCCGGCTGGCTGGTGCAGAGGTCCGCGGTGTGACGGTGGCCCTGGACAACGCGAAGTCGCGATATTGCAGGCGGTGACCCAGGGTCTGAGTAACCGGGAGATCGCTAATCGACTGCACCTGTCGCAACAGACGATCAAGAACACGCTTTCCGCGGTGTACGCGCAGCTTGGGGTCAACAACCGCACCGAAGCTGTCCTTGCCGCGCTGCGGCAAGGCATCATTCACCCGCCCTCATGAGACCGGATTATTCTGGCCGAGTAGCCCGAGGCGCTGTGGGGTCAGGTACTTCAAGTACCTTGAAGTACCCAGTTTTTGTATGCCTAATTGAGTACTTGTGACACTTCCTTTTTTCTCCTCCCTCAGTTAGAATACGTTTGATGTACTGGAATCGTCGGGTAGTGCGCGCTAATGCTCGTCTGTGTCCACCTCATCCGCGTTGCAAGCACAGCCCGCCAAAAACCCCTCAATTGCCCCTGGATCGAGAGGTGTGGTCCGATGGAGCAACTGCTCACCGTCCGCGAAGCGGCCGACTATTTGCGAGTGAGTCACGCGACCCTGTGGCGCTGGTGTCAGGAAGATCGTGTGCCGGTGTTCAAGATCGGCCATGAGTGGCGCGTGGTCAACCCGGCGACGCAGCGGATGGTGGAGACAGCCGCCCCGGCGGATGATGTGGGCGTCGGCTCCCCGCCACCTGCCCGTGTTAAATCTCCGCCCGCCAGCAGGTGAGCGCCCGTGCCGCACCAAAGGAGGTGTGTATCGCTGATCTGATCTCGTCAACGATGGGAGGGGACACCGATCATGTCCCAAACAATCCGATCGACCTTGGCATTGGCCGGAGCAACTGCTCGAACCTACTATCCCACCCTATGGAAGGTCACCCCATGTATTCCTCTAGACTTCGTGTTTTTACTCAGCTTGCGTTAGTCGCAGTTCTGTTGTTCATGGTGGCTGCGATGCCTGCGGCTGCCGCAGATTCGAAGACCGGGGGCGGCCCCGTTAGCCCGGACGGGTTGACGGGCAGGCGGCCAAGCTGACTGCCGCCGCCCCAAGTCGGGAGATGGCGCTGGACGCAACGACCGTCGTCTACGACGCGACTTCAAACCCACTGCCACCGAGCATCCCGAGCCTCGGCTTCCAGGCCACCCAAACTTCCGAGTTCGGCGACTGGGTCCAACTGGGGGGACGAATCGCGGCTCAGGACTGTCACAGTCACGATGGTCACTTGGGCCTATTACGCTGGAACACCCCAGTTACCCCCCGGCGTCGTGGGCACATCCGATCACGCTCAACATCTACAACTTCGTTGCGGGCTCGCCGCTCAACACGAAGGGCGCGCTGCTCGGCACAGTGACGCAGAACGTCACAATTCCGTGGCGTCCGGTAGCTGATCCCACTTGCCCGACTCCCACGGCGTGGAGGTTCGATGCCACCCACTTGCTACAACGGCTTTGCCTTCAACATCACGTTCGACATGAGTAGCCTGAACCTTACGCTGCCGAACGACATCATCGTGGGTATTGCCTACAACACGCAAACCTACGGTGCCGCGCCTATCGGCGTGGCCGGTCCATATAACTCACTCAACGTTGGCGCATTGGGGGCTGCAACTGTGGGAACTGACGGCAGCACGGATAAGGTGTTCTGGAATACTTCGACCGCCGCCTGGTACGCCGATGGCGGCGCTGGTGGCGTGGGGATCTTCCGCGAGGACAGCAACTGGACGCCGAATGGCACCGTGAATATTCAGATCACGGCCGACACCCCATGCACAACCGACTGCTACGTGGATCCGGCCGGGAACGATGCGAACCTCGGCACGGCTGCCTCACCCTTCCAGACTATCCAGAAGGGCATCGACACCGTCGCAACCGGCGGCACGGTCCACGTCGCCGCGGGGACGTACATCGAGCAGGTCGAGATTGCCAAGGACCTGACGCTGAAGGGCGTGGCGCCGGTACGATCATCCAGTCGCCGGCTACGCTGACAAAATCCTTTAGTGTGGCAGGTGGCCCTCTCAACAAACCGGTCGTGTATGTGCATGATGCGAACTCAGTCACGATCCAGGATCCGGTGGTGGACGGCGCGGGCAAGGGCAACGCCAACTATCGCTTCCAGGGCATCGGCTATCACAATGCCGGCGGGAAAGTCAGTGGCGTCGAGATCAAAGACGTGCGCGATACACCGTTCAGCGGCGCGCAACACGGTGTCGCTCTGTATGCGTACAACGAAGATGCGACCGCGCACACTCGAAGTCGCCGCGTGCAACATCCACGATTTCCAGAAGAACGGCACTGCCCTGGGCGGCCCCGGATTGACGGTAAACGTGCATGACACCACCGTAACCGGCTACGGGCCCACGACGACGACCGCTCAAAATGGCATCCAGGTCAGCTACGGCGCGGCCGGGGTCGTCGGGCCAACAACCACGTTTCGGCCATCTCCTACACGCCGAGCAACTGGGTCGCGTCCAGGCATCTTGCTGTACGACGCTGATGTCGACGTAACGGGAAATGACGTCACCAATGCACAGGTCGGGATTTATCTTTACCTGGGTAACAGCGACATCCAGAACAACGTTGTGACTGCGTCTGCGGCTGGGGTAGGCACCACGGTCTTCTCTGGCATCGTGGTGATAGATCCGCCCCACGCCTTGCCAAGTCCGTACCAGGAGGAGGTGTTGGGCGCAAGTGCGAGTGCGGCCGCTGCCCCACAGGCCGTGATTACGGCAAACGTCACCGGGAACACGCTGACAGGAAGCTGTACGCCCGACTCCTTCGGTGTTGAGGCCTATGCAGGCTACTACGGCACCGATGACCTTGCCCTGACCGTCTCAGGCAATACCATTGCCAACTGGGGATACGGCGTCACCATCGCACAATGCACTTCGGGGTGCACGACCGGCACCTTTGCCTCGGCGCTGGTCAATAACAACAAAATCTCGAACAACTGCGAGTACGGCATGTATGTTGATGGCCTGGCGTCACCGGTTAACGCTGAATCCAACTACTGGGGCGCCGTAAGCGGGCCCGGCCCCGAAGGGCTTGGTACGCGGCGACTAACGTCAGCTCGAACGTCGACTACGAGCCGTGGTGCAATGCGGACTTCAGCATCTGCAGCTACACGACGGCGACGTTGACGCCCACGACCGGCGATGCGTTGTTCTGTGTGGGCGAGACGACAGAAGTCATGATCGATATCGCGCACGGTAGCGAACATGTACGGCTATCAGTTCGAGGTGACCTACGACGCCACGAAAGCCAGCGCAGTGGGCGCGTTCGTCAATACCTTGTTCGACACGACGACAGATGCCTGGGTCAATCCAACCTGGGCGGCTGTCTGCACGGCTGGCACCTGCAAGTTCTCAGTCGTCAAGCTGGATCCCGGTGTAGCTGTGACCGGTGACGGCACGCTAGTGAAGATCACCTTCACGGGCGTGGCGCCCGGCGTGTTCCCGGTGACGATCGGCAGCGACGCCACGTTGACCGACATCGACGGTGAGCTGCTGGCGCGCACACTGGCGGGGCCGTTGGAGTTGACGGTGTGCGGTTCGACGACGATCAGCGGCAAAGTGACGCTGCAGGGGCGGTCGGCGGGGAACGTCGACAGCGGCACGGTGGAATTGACCGATCTGGATGGCAACTTCCCCGGACCCTTCAGCGCGAACTTTGGCAATGATGGCCTTTTCTCGCTCAACGTGCCGGTGATGCCGAGCGGTTCGAACTATCAGATGGATGCGAAGCACGGTCTGTATCTGACGAACCAGCAGAAGCCGGCGCTGACGTATGGTGTGCCGCTGAGCAACCAGAACACGCGGCTGTGGGGCGGCGACGCCAACAACACCGGCAAGGTGGAGATCGATGATCTGTCGTGCATCGGCGGCAGCTTTGGGCTCACGCCGCCGGCACCTGTGGCGGCTTGGCAGCGCCGACATCAATGCGGACGGCAAGGTGAACGTCCAGGATCTCGGCGATTGCCGGCGGCAACTTCGACAAGGAATCGCCGCAAGCCTGGTGATGCTGATCGGGTGATAGTCTTACGCTGCGGGTGGCGTCGTGCCGAGGCGCTGCGCCACCCGCGACTCTCAAGGAGGAGGGCTCATGAACCGCAGATTAGGCAGAGGCATGTCGCTGTTTTTGGCGGCCGTGTTGATCGTAGGGGGCGCGCTGGTCATGGCGCCGATCTCGGCTGAAGCAGCCGCAGGGCCCACGGGGTATAGTCTCATCCCTGGCGGGACAGGAACCGCTCAACTGAGTACTGAGCAGGTACATTCGGCCCCAACGTCGGTGAAGTTGGCCACCATCACCACCAACGACCGCGGGATGGTAAGGTTCGAGTACGCACCCGGCACGTTGAAGCTGGATGACCTGACGCAACTGAGTTACTGGGAATACGTGTCGGCGCGCGAAAACCCCCTGGATGTGTTCATTGACATCTGGCTGGACCTCAATGGCGATGGCGTGGCTGACGCATCAGACTACGACGGCTATCTGCAGGCGGAGCCTTTATACACGGTCGGTGCTGCGCCCATGAACACGTGGACGCAGATCGACGCCATGACGTTGAAATGGTCCACCTATGTTGGCCCGGACGATCCCTACAATGCACCCACGATCGTGGATTTCCAGGCCAATACCGGCGTATCAGCCTGGACCAATAACGTCGATTTTGGACAATTAGACGTCCTTAGGGTTGACGTAAGAGTTGGCTACGAAGGCACCTGGGCGAATTTCACGGGGTATGCAGATGATATCCGCATCAACGATTACGTGCAGGGTTTCGCTACCCTCAGCGCAACCACTACCGACCCGCTGATCTGCACCGGCGAGTCGACTACTGTCAACATCAACCTTGATGCCATTGCCAATCTCTACGGCTACCAGTTCAAGGTGAGCTACGATCAGGCTCAAGGCCAGCGCTGTCGGCGCTTTTGTCAATGGCTTATTTCGATACGACACCCCCGTGTCGATTCCGCCAGCTTGGAACGCGCGTATGCAGCGCCGGCATCTGTAGCTTTGCGGCCTCTCACATAAGCACCAGCGCTCAGCAAGCGGTCAGTGGTTCAGGTACGTTGGCCCAGATCGTCCTCACGGGCGTGGCCCCCGGCACGTTCAGCATGGCGATCAGCGACGATACGCTGAGCGATATCGATGGCGCGGTCCGTGCCCCATAACCTGGATGCCGCACTGCCGCTGCCGATCACGGTGTGCGGCAACGCCACGGTCAGCGGCTTCATCACCATGCAGGGCCGGCCTGGCAACATCGTGGACGCCGGTACGGTGACCATGATCGAGCAGGCTCCCACCAGCTTCGGCCCTGTCGCCCCGGTCCCCTTCAACCCGGCAAACGGAGCCTACAGCATCGTCGTGCAATACATGCCGGGCGGCTCCAGCTATCAGATCGTGGCCGAACACGGTCTGTACCTGGATAACCAGGAAGTCTTCAACGTCACTGGCAATGCGACCAAGAGCACGCGGCTCTGGGGCGGCGACGCTGACAACAATGACAAGGTCGAGATCTTGACCTCAGTTGCATCGGCGGGGCGTTTGGTCAGTCACCGGTTACCGCCGTCTGGCGGACCGTTGCCGACGCCAGTGGGCAGCCCGGACATCAATGCGGACGGCAAGGTCAATATCCAGGATCTGTCCATCACCGGCGGCAACTTCGACAAGTGCCACGCGCAGCCGTGGGATTGGGTGGGCGGAACGGCCGTCACTCTGCCCGTGATCGGATTGGATCGAAGGCAGCCGGCCGCCTTGCTAGGCCGGGCTGTCTGAGACACTGACACCAGGGGCTGGCGTTGCGCGGACCGCGCAACGCCAGCCTACCTGGCCGAGACCTTCGTAAGGATGAATCTGTTGCGACCGAAGATGTGCTCACATCATCTATTCAAGCGAACGGGGTGGCGCCAGTTGGGCGCCATCCTGCTCCTGACGCTGTTTTGCGTCGTGCCGGCAGCAGCCCAGGGCCAGAACGCCGTCGTGCGTCCTGACCCACTGGTCGCTGAGGTCGCGGTGGCTCAGACGGCCACGGTGCAGTTCATGTTGGCCGACGCCCAGAACGCCTACGGCATTGACCTGCGCGCGACTTTCGACCCCCAACTGGTCGAGGTGGTGGACGCAGACCCGGGCGCCGACGGCGTCCAGATGACGCCCGGCGACTTTCTGCGGCCTGACTTCGTGGTGCGCAATGTGGCCGACAACGAGCAGGGCACGCTGCGCTACGCGCTGACGCAGGTCAACCCGACCGAGCCTGCCAGCGGCGCCGGGGTCATCTTCACCGTGCAGTTCCGCGGGAAGGCCGCCGGCGAGTCGGCGTTGACGCTGGGGCCTGTCGAGCTGGCGGATCGGCAGGGTCAACTCCTGCCGGTGACGGTCCAGAGCGGCACGATCAAGGTCGTCGCCACCCAGGCTCCGACGCCGGTCCTGCCCGCCACCAGCCGGCGCCCACCGCGCAGCCGGCGCCCACCGCAGTGGACTTTCCCACTACTGTGCCGGCTGCGACTGAGCAACCCGCCGCCGCCCCGCGCTGCCGGGCGGACTGCCATGCGCCGGCTCTACGTTGCTGCCCGCCGTAGGGTTGCTGGGTCTGGCGGGGTGGGGTGTACGGCGCCGCATCCAGAAGTGAGTCGCGGTTGGTGATGCCTTGAAGGCAACCCAGCCAGGGCCGACGCCCAGGACAAGCATGAAGAAATTGATTACGATTCTGGCCTTGCTGGCGACCGCGTCGCTGGCGTTCCCTGCTGCTGCGGCTGCCCCGACGGTGTCCCTGGGCAATGCCGTCCTGGAAGTCGCGGCCGGCCAGACCGCGCCACTGTCGGTGGCCGTGACGGACGTCCAGGATTTGTACGGCATGGAGATCCACCTGCGTTTTGACCCGGCGGTCATTCAAGTAGTAGATGCCGATCCCGGCAAAGCAGGCATTCAGATTGCCGCGGGTGATTTCCTGTCGGCGGACTTTGTCGCGCAAAATCAGGCGGACAACCAGGTGGGCAGCATCGACTATGCGGCGACCCAGGTCAATCCAAAGGAGCCGAGGAGCGGCAGCGGCGCACTTCTCGTCATCCAGTTTCAGGGAGGCGCGGCCGGCCGAACGAGCCAGTTGGAAGTCACGAATGGCATCCTGACGACGCGCGATGGGGATGTGCTCCCCGTGACCTTCACGAGCGGGGAAGTCAGGGTCAAGAATGGCGCCAGCGGCCGCAGGTAACCCCACAGCGACGCCTACCACGCCTTCCCAGCTGGCACCGACCGCCGGCCGGTGATGTGCCGACAGCGACGCGGGCCTTGACACCAATACGCCGTGTCCCGGCGACCCTCGGACGCGACGCCCTCCCGGCAACTGCGCTGCAGCTCCAAGTACGCCTGCTGTCTCTCGCAGGTGCCGACCGAGGACCCAGGCCTGTTCGGCGATCGTTGCTTCGACCCCGACGTCTCAGGCTGCTCAGCTGCTGATGTCGGCGACCTGCGTGGCCCTCGGCATCGGTTGCCCAGGACGCCTTCGCCCGCCCCTACGCCCTGCGCCGGGTCAGCCGACCCCTGCGCTGGTCGCGAAGGCATCCTCGGGCAGCTCAGGCAAACCGATCCTCGAGCCTGCGGACTGCCGCGAAATCCGCCACCGACGAACCGACGCCTGCCACCGCGGCAGACGGCCTCTTCCTGGCAGTCTGATCGGCGCGGGCGTGCTGCTCAGCCTGGCGGCGGTTGGTGGCGGTAGTTACGTTCTGGCTGTTCGCTGCGCCGCAGGACGCGCCTGAGGAGTCTCATGTTCGCATGAACGAAAGGGTAGCAGTCTGTGGTATACTACAGGCAGTGATGTGCGGTGGCGATGCCTCGGCGGTTGCTTCCTCGAGTGGGCTGGCCATCCTGATCGTCGCTGCCCTCCTTGGCGGCGCATCGGCCTCCGCCGCGCCCGGTCAGACAGCCATCGTGCGCCCCGATCCGCTGGTGACCGCTGTCCCTGTCGGCGGGCAGGTTGTCATCGACATCTACATTCAGGATGTCCAGGCCCTGTATGGCGCCGACATTCGTCTCAGCTATGATCCCGCGGTCCTGGCGGTGCAGGATGCGAATCCGGCGCTAAGCGGCGTGCAAGTCCAGCCGTTGAGCAGCTTTTTAAAACCGGACTTCGTGGTCAGGAACAAGGCGTGCAATGTCGTCGATCCGGCGGAGCCCGCCTGCCCGATCGCCGGGATCGTCCGGTACGCGGTAACGCAGATTAGTCCTGCGGCGCCGGTGAGCGGCTCGGGGGCGGTTGCCGCCGTTACGTTTAAGCGGCTGAAACCCGGCGTCGCGACCCTGGCGGTCAGCACGCACGAACTGTCTGATCGCAATGGCGTGACGATCCCTTCGGCGGTGCAAGATGGCCGGGTCGAGCTGGCCGTGATGCGCTATCTCTATTTACCTCTGGTTACCCGCTAACGCCGACCGCGTGGGCGGCCGAGATATGACCGTTCACTGTGGCCCTGAAACTGCATTTTCATGGGACGCGGCAGGTAAAATGGGCGTTGACCGCCACGAATCAATCGAGGAAGGAGTCATTAGTATGATCCGCAGCTTTGCTCATCTCCGTCGGTCCCGCTTTGGCCGGACGACAGCCATTGCAATGGCTATGCGTCTCTTGGCTCGTGCTCAGTCAGTTGACTGTAAGTGGTGTTGCAGCGAGCCCGTACTTCCAGGGCGGCACAATTGTGCGTTGTGATCCATCGACTGTCGTTGGTCCCACCGACCAGACCCTGACGGTAGATCTTTATGTCCAGGATGTCACCGGTCTATACGGTCTCGATCTGAAGACGACCTTTGATCCCACGATCGGGCAGGTCGTCGACGAGAACCCTGGGACAGCAGGCGTGCAATTCCTACCGCTAAGCACCTTCCTGAGTCCGGACTTCGTGGTACGCAATGTGGTCGATAACTCCGTTGGAACGCTCCGCTATGCGGCGACTCAGGTTGCCCCAAGTGTTCCGGCAACGGGATCTGGCCCCGTGGCGAGAATCCGTTTCACGGCTGTCAAAGCCGGCCAGTTGAATTTGGTATTCACGGATCATGAGCTCTCTGACCTTAATGGTCAGTTGATCCCCAGTACGGCCGGGAGTTGTTCCATTACCTTTAAAGCCCCAACTGCCGTGTCGCTCGTCGGGCTGGATGCGACGCGCATGAGTTGGATCGGGCTGTGGCTCCTTGCCGGCCTGGGGGCGGCGGCGGTGGCCTACGGACTCCTGCGCCGGCATCGTGTGGCCTGACGCCTCAGCGGAGGCCGAATTGCCGAATTTGCCGGCTGGCTGAATCTTCTGCTATACTTTGACCTGCCGTCGACCCACTTATGGGCGACGAGCGAATTGATGCAACGTGATGACCCAGTCGCTTGGATCGCGATGGCGACCGAGACGGCAGCATACTTAAGCAAGGGGGCTGCGCGCCCCGTGCCCAGTGTATTGCTATGCCCTTCGGTCAGCCGAAGGGCTTTTTCGTGTCCGCTGGCGGCGACCACGGCCGACCGGGCTGGGAGAGCGCGTGACGGAGGCGAGCATGACTCGCAAGAAAATGACCATCCTGGCGCTCCACGGACAAGAAGGCCCGCGGCGAGCCGATCACCATGATCACCGCCTACGACTATCCCGGCGCGCTGGCCGCGGATCGGGCCGGGCTGGATGCGATCCTGGTCGGCGATTCGCTGGGCATGGTGGTGCTGGGCTACGATTCCACCGTGCCGGTGACGATGGACGAGATGATCCATCACTGCAAAGCCGTCCGGCGCGGGGCGCAATACGCCTACCTCATCGGCGATCTGCCGTTTCTCTCCTACCAGGCTGACCGTGCTGAGGCGGTTCGCAACGCGGGCCGCTTCCTGAAGGAGGCCGGCATGGACGCGGTCAAGCTGGAGGGCGGCCGGCAGATGGCCGACACAATCCGGGCAATCACCGACGCCGGGATGACCGTGATCGGCCACATCGGCCTCACGCCGCAGTCGGTCGGGCAGTTGAGCGGCTACCGGGTGCAGGGCAAGACTGCGGCAGACGCCGAGCGTCTGCTGGGCGACGCCCTGGCGCTGCAAGAGGCCGGCGCAGCCATGATCGTGCTGGAGATGCTGCCCGATCGGGTCGCCGAGCGGATTTCCCGTGAACTGCGCATCCCCACGATCGGGATCGGCGCGGGCTTGGGTTGCGATGGCCAGGTGCTGGTGCTGCACGACTTGCTGGGGATCTTCGACCGCTTCACGCCGAAGTTCGTCAAAAAGTACGCCGAGCTCTTCCCGCAGATGGAGGCCGCGCTGGCTGCCTATCGCGACGACGTGGCCGCCCGCCGCTTCCCGGAGGCTGAGCACAGTTTTGCTATGGACGAAGCGGAGTGGGAGAAGTGGGTAAGTAGACAAGTAGACAAGTAGACAAGGAGCCTTGTTTCCCTGTTTCCTTGCCTACTTGTTTCCCTGTTCCCCGTATCCTCGTCAATGGAGTGAAGTCATGCGTGTGGCAGTTCTCGGCACCGGTGCGCTCGGCTGCGTGTTTGCGGCGCAGTTGGCGGCGCGGGCTGAGGTCTGGATGCTGGGCGCCTGGGCCGAAGGCATCGCGGCGGTGCAGCGCGACGGGATTCGGATCACGGAGCGCGACGGCAGCGTGCGACAGGTTCGTGTTCAGGCGGCAACTGATCCCGCCCAGCTTCCCCCGGTTGATTATGCGCTGCTGCTGGTCAAGAGCTACCAGACCGAGCGGGCGGCTTCGTGGGCGGCCCAAGTGCTGCGGCCGGAGGGTTTGGCGGTGACGTTCCAGAACGGCCTCGACAACGGCCCGAAGCTGATGGCTGCGGTTGGGGCGGGGCGTGCAGCCGTGGGCGTGAACTACACCGGCGCGACGCTGGTGGGTCCCGGGGAGACGCGGTACACGGCGCAGTTGACCAACTTTGTCGGCACGTCGCCCACCGTGGCGGCGCGCGTGGACGCGCTGTGCGAGCTTCTGACCAGCGTGGGGCTGAATGCGCGTGCCTGCGGTGCCATCGATGGCGAACTGTGGGGCAAAGGGGTGGTGAATGCGGCGATCAATCCCCTCACGGCGCTGTGGCGGGTTCCCAACGGTGACTTGTTGGCCACTGCCGAGCGGCGAGGCCTGTTAGCCGGGCTGGTCGCCGAAGCCGCGGCCGTGGCCCGGGCGCGCGGCGTCACCCTGCCGCTGGCCGACCCGCTGGCGCACACCGAACACATCTGCCGAGTCAGCGCGGCGAACCATTCCTCCATGCTCCAGGACATCGCGCGCGGCCGGCCGACCGAGATCGACAGTATCAACGGGGTGATCGTGAACGAGGGCCGCCGGTTGGGCGTGCCGGTTCCGCTGAACGAGGCGGTGTGGCAGTTGGTGCGGGCGATGGGTGAGGTAGTGCGATTGCGATAGTGCGATAGTGACGTAGTACGGGAGTGAGGGTGTCGTCGGGTTTCAGAGATGCATCACGCATCGCGCGCATCACGCATCGCGCATCACGCATCACGTAATATGTATACGTGGCGAGGAGTCAAACCGTGGACATTGTTCAAACCGTCGCCGAGGTCCGGCGCATCCAGGGGGAAGGAAAAGGTAGCTGGGGGCTGGTGCCAACGATGGGTTTTTTGCACGCCGGTCACATCTCGCTGGTCGAGCGGGCGCGGCGGGAGAACGATCATGTCGGCGTGTCGATCTTCGTGAACCCGACGCAGTTCGGCCCGACCGAGGATCTGGCCGCATACCCGCGGGACCTGGCGCGCGATTTGGCGCTGCTCCGGGAGGCTGGCGCCGATCTGGTGTGGACGCCGCCCGCGGAGGTGGTTTATCCGTCGGGTTTTCAGACCTACGTCTCGGTCGAGGAGGTCACCCGGCCGTTGGAGGGCGCCGCGCGGCCGACGCATTTCCGGGGCGTGACGACCGTGGTTGCCAAGCTGTTCAACGTGTTCCAGCCTGACCGCGCCTATTTCGGCCAGAAGGACGCGCAGCAGGCGGTGGTCATCCAGCGGATGGCCAGCGATCTGGATTTTCCGCTGGAGGTCGTGATCTGTCCCCTCGTGCGCGAGCCGGATGGGCTGGCGCTGTCGTCGCGCAACGTGTATCTGACGCCGGAGCAACGCGCGGCCGCGCCGGTCCTGAACCGGGCGCTGCGTGCGGCGCGGGACGCCTGGCAGGCGGGCGAGCACGACGGTGAAGCGCTGCGGGGCATCATGCAGGGCGTGCTGGCCGCCGAGCCGTTGGCCCGCCCCGACTACGTCAGTGCGGCCGACCCCATCACGTTGGCCGAACTGGGCGACGCGGGGCGTGGGGTCTTACTCTCGATGGCTGTGCGGATCGGCAAAGCGCGGCTGATCGACAATATGCTTCTGAGCAAGTAGATAGTTTTGGGCTACATTCGTCCTTGTCTACTTGTTCCTTGTGTACTCTTTCTTGGAGAATTCATGTACCGTACCTTTCTCTTCGCCAAAATTCATCGGGCAACGGTGACCGCAGCCAACGTACACTACGTTGGCTCGATCACCATCGATTGCGAGCTATTGCAGGCATCCGGCATCCGGCCCTACGAGCGCGTCCAGGTGGTGGACGTGGATAACGGCGAGCGCCTGGAGACCTACGTCATCGCCGGCCCGGCCGGTAGCGGCGCCATCGAGCTGAACGGCGCGGCCGCGCGCCTGGTGTCAATCGGCGACAAAGTGATTATCATGGCCTACGCCCAGGTCGCTGAGCCGCTGCCCGAAACCTGGTCACCGATGGTACTCATCATGGGCGAGGGCAATCGCGTGGCCGAGGTGCGCCACATCGAGAACCCGAGCGAGATGTGTTGTTGACGGACGAACGACGGAATACGCATCACGCAGCACGCAGCACGCATCACGCAGCACAGGAGCAGCCCCATGTTTCTCGCAATCGACATCGGCAACACCAACATCACCCTCGGCGTCTACGAGGGCGAGCGGCTGCGCGCGACCTGGCGCGTGGCAACGGTTCATGACCGGATGCCCGATGAGTACGGCATCCTGTTATCGCAACTCCTTGAACACAAGGGCGTGCCGGCGCAGGGGATCACAGGTGTGGCGATCGCCAGCGTGGTGCCCAGCCTGACCGGCGCCTTCCGCAAGGTCAGCCAGGATTATCTGCACCGGGAGCCGCTGGTCGTCGACGCCGGGGTGAAGACCGGCGTGCGGATTCGCTACGAGAACCCGCGTGAGGTGGGCGCCGATCGCGTGGTGGATTGCGCGGCTGTGCAAGCCAAATACGGCGGGCCAGCGTGCGTGGTGGATTTCGGCACGGCCACGACTTTCGACGCGATCTCGCGCGAGGGTGATTATCTCGGCGGCGCGATTGCACCGGGCATCGGGATCGCCGCTGAGGCGCTGTTCGCGCGGGCTTCCAAACTCTACCGCGTGGAGCTTGTCGCCCCAGCGCGCGCTATCGGCAGCAACACGGCGCTGGCCATGCAAGCGGGTATCTTTTTCGGCTATGTCGGGCTGGTCGAAGGTCTCGTGGCACGTTTCCGGCGCGAGCTGGGCGAGGATATGAAGGTCATCGCGACCGGGGGTCTCGCGGAGGTCGTCGCCAAGGAAACACCGTCATCCAGCACGTCGACCCGTGGCTCACGTTGGATGGGTTGCGGATTATTTATGAATTGAACGCTCGATAGGAACGAGAATTAAATGACTGTCCCAGCAACGCCAGCATCCTCCGCGGAGCCCGGCGCACGGGCTGCCCAATCCTGGCGTGACCCACAGTCTGCGCCGGGCGTAGTCGAAGGAGGCGGCCTTTTTGGACCCAACGCTGCGCAGCCTGCGACTGCGTGGCGGGAACAGCGCCGCCACGCCGCTCAGGACGCTCCGCTGCGGTTAAGCCAGAAGTACAGTTGATTAATTCTCATTCCTAAGGACGCGTTATTGGACTACTACACGCCGATACTCGTGCCTCGCTACGCACGAGAGGCTGAAACGCCGCTTTTTGACATCCAACCCGCCCTCGTGCTATACTCTCGTTCGGTTGTGGGGTTGAGGGTTCCCTAACGGAGGGATGGCCGAGCGGCTTATGGCGGCGGTCTTGAAAACCGTTGTGGCGGCAACGTCACCGGGGGTTCGAATCCCTCTCCCTCCGCCAGTAGCAGCACTTGGGGAGGTCGCATAGTCCGGTCGAGTGCGCCCGCCTGCTAAGTGGGTAAGGGGGAACTAACTCCCTTCGCGGGTTCAAATCCCGCCCTCCCCGCCAGACCTTGAAGACAAGGTAATAGGTCCCAGTAGCTCAGTGGATTAGAGCGCTTCCCTGCGGAGGAAGAGGCCGAGCGTTCGAGTCGCTCCTGGGATACCTGACAACACGACGCCCTTCTCATGATCGAGAGGGGCGTCGTTGTTTGTGCGGGCCATCCCTGGTTGACTGAAAAATGGCGTTTAGCCGCGGATTTGCACGGATCTGCGCGGATCAAACTCGAAAAATCTGTGCAAATCTGCGTAAATCAGCGGCAGTTTCCAGCTTCCAGTTTCTAGCTTCCAGCTTCCAGCGCTCCCGCCATCCGCTCCAGCGCCTCCGCCAGCGTCGCGCGCGGACAGCCGAAGTTCAGCCGGACAAAGCCCTCACCTCCGTCGCCGAACCAGGCGCCGTCGTTCAGGCCCACGCGGGCGCGCTCCAGGAAGAACTTAGCGGGCGAGCCGGTGATGCCGGCCTCCCGGCAGTCGAGCCAGGCCAGGTAAGTGCCCTCCATCGGGCTCATGCTGATGCCGGGTAGGCGATCTTCTACGAATCTCATCAGGTAATCCCGATTGTCCTCGAGATAGCGCAGGCACGCAGCCAGCCACGGCCCGCCGTCGCGATATGCGGCCAGCGCGGCCGTGAACGCCATGAGATTGACGCTCGGCACGATCCCCGCTGCCGCGGCCTTGAAGCGCCGGCGCAGCTCCGGGTCGGGGATGATCGCTGCCGAGCAGTAGAGGCCCGCGATGTTGAAGGTCTTGCTCGGCGCTATCAGCGTGATCGTCCGGGCGGCGAGCTCCGGTGACAGAGAAGCGATGGGGATGTGCTGCGCGCCGCTGAAAATCAGGTCGCAGTGGATTTCGTCCGAGATGATGGTCAGGTCGTGCCGGAGGCACAGCTCGGCCATCGTCGTCAGCTCCTCCCGCGTGAAGACGCGTCCCACCGGGTTGTGCGGGTTACAGAGGGTGAAGGTGCGGGTGCGGTCGGTGATCGTCGCAGCCATTAGCTTCGCCGTCGAACGTGTAGCGCCCATCGGCCTGACGCGTCAACGCCATCGGCTGGAGCACCTGACCGGTGCTCCCCGGCGCGTCGATGATGGGCCGGTAGACCGGCGTCTGCACCAGCGTCCCGTCACCGGGCTGCGCCGCGGCCCGGGTGGCCACGTTCAGGCCGACGACGAGGCCTGGCACGAAGACGATGGCCTCGGCGGGCACCGACCAGCCATAGCGCGCCTGTAAGCGCGCGACGAGCACCTCGCGCAGTTCCGGCGGCTCACCGTCGTAGCCGAAGATCCCGTGCTCGACGCGCTCGTGGAGCGCGCGGATCACTGGCTCGGGCGCGGTGAAGTCCATGTCGGCGACCCAGAGCGCGAAGCACGTCGGGGCCAAAGGCCCGCCATTTTTCGCTGTCGGTACCCCGGCGGTCGATGATGCGGTCAAAGTTGTAGGTCATGGTTGGAAATTCTCCGGAAAAGGATGGGTTCAAAGTAAGGGCGAGGTCACCTCGCCCCTATAGCTTCACCCCGGCGGCGGCCCGCCCAGGCTCGCCACCAGCGCTGACAGGCGAGCGGCGCAGCCGGCAGGATCAGACGCCATCTCGGCGTGCGTCAGGCGGAGCGGCAGCCAGTTTTCAGACGCCACGAGATAGTCCGGCGGCATCGTCTCGTGTATCTCGTCCCCGCTGGGCGGCTCGTCGTCCACGATGACGGCCACCTTGCCGTCCCGGCACAGCAGGGCGAAGTCGGCGACGTACAGCGGCAGGTCTTCCCGCAGCGGATATTGGCGCTCGGCCTCGATGTCGGCCTGCTTGAGCGCCGCCCACAGCCGTTCCTGCGCACTGCTTTTGATCCAAAGATCGTTGATCTCCTCCGCTGCGAGCAGCCGCGCCAGGGTGGTTGAGATGAAGGTGATCCGGCGCAGCCGGCGGCTCGGGATAGGGCGGGGCAGTGGCGCCAACGCGCCCAGGTCGATCCGATGGTAACGCGCGTCGGCCCGTGGATGGTCCGGCTCCTCAGGGATCAGCTCGCGGCGCGCCGCGGTCCCGTAGCCGCGCACCGGGGCCAGCCAACGCACGGCCCACCGTTCGTCCGGCGGGAACGTGCCGGTCTGGTAAAACGCCAGGTAGTCGGCCGCGATGCGGCGGGGCGCATGCGTCAGCGGGATGCGATACCAGCCCAGGTCGCGGGCGCGCGCCAGGTCGGTGGCATCGTTCAGCACGACCACCAGAACCGGCGTTTCGTCAGGGATCGGCGCAATGTCTTCCCACATTGTTACTGTCCCCAAACCACAAAGTCACGAAGTCACCAAGCCCACGAAGATTTTTGATTTCTTTGTGCATCTTCGTGTCTGGGTGTCTTTGTGGCTGATTCCTTGTCCGTTGTACAAGATTTCAGTTGGCAGGGTACTGCCACCCCAGCCGCTCCGCCAGATCGGGCGCAAACCGCCGCAGATCGTCGCGCAACTGGGTCAAAGCCAAATCCTTGGCGCGCACCTCCAACATCACGTCGAACGCCGGCAATCCGGCGGCCAACCGCAGGAAATCAATGAACTCAAACGGGTTGACGTAATCTGCATGATAGGTCCAGCGGGTCTGCCGGATCCGGGGCTCCTCGCCACCCGCTCCTTCTTCGATCAGCCACTCGGTGCGCGGGCTGCTGAAGTGGATCTTGGGGCGGACACCTTCCGGCCAGGTCGCCAGGCAGGCAGCCAGCGCCTCGCGCGGCGTGCGGCCGTCGAGGTTGTGCAGCCGGTGGTGCAGGGCGTCGAACACCAGCGGGATGCCGGTGCGCTCGTGTACCCACAAGGTGTCGGCCACGCCGAAGCGCACGTCGTCGTTCTCCAGCGCCAGGCGTCGTCTTGCGGCTTCCGGCAGCCGCTCGAACCCCGCGACAAATCGGCTGCGGGCGCTCTCCCGGTCGCCGTAGACGCCGCCCAGATGGGTAACGACCACCGCCTCCGGGCCGAGGCCCATGCCATCCAGGATCGCGGCCTGCACGATCAGGTCGACCGCGCTTTTGGCGGCCAACTCTTCAGCGGGCGAGTTCAGGACGACGTGCTGGGACGGGTGAAAGGAGAGCCGCAGGCGCAGACGTGCGGCCAGCGCGCCGACCTCGGCCAGCTCGGCCGCGCACGCCTCGCACCTGGCGGTGGAACTGCGGCATGTCCGGGTGCGTCGCATACGGCGCCAGGTCGGATGACATGCGATACATTTCGATGCGCGCCGCAGTCAAGGTAAGTGAAGACATCGCGCAGGTACGCGAGGCTGACGCTGAGGTGCGGTTGGTTCTGCCATCGGCGGCTGTCATGGCTCTTCAGTTCGGGCCGGGCCAGTGGTTTGACGACAAATCCGAGACGCATGGCTGAGGCTCTTTGCGCGAGTATGGCTCAACTTGCTTGCTGCGCGGGCGCTGAATGCTACGCGATCGCAGCGCCGCCCTTCGATCGCGTAGCACTCAGGGCTCGTGCAGCATCGACATTTGTGTGAACGCTCTCTTTACGCCGCTTGCAGGCTTCGTGTATAATCGCGGCAGAGTATAGCATAACATGAACAAAACTGCTCTTGAGATTACCACAGAGGCACGGAGGACACGGAGGTTCGTTAGGAATCTCCGTGCTCTCTGTGTCTCCGTGGTTGCACTGTACGTCCTGCTGGTGACGTTCCCGGCGCAGGCGGAAGAACTCGCGCCCGGTTACTGGGAGCAATCTCCTTTGCCCCAAACCGGCCTGGCGACCTACTATGCGCCCGGCATGATGGAATATGTGGAAGGCTATCGCCAGACGCAGGGACAGCTTCCGGCCTGCCCGGAGTGTGTCGGCACGGTGGCGCTGTTGCGCGCCGGTGACATCGGCCGTAAGGTGTGGCTGCAACAGACCGACGGCGAGCGGGTCGGCCCGTTCCTGGTGATCGACTGCGCACGGCGGCAGGATGTCGCGCCGTTGGTGGCGCGCGATTGGGTCGTGGATGTGAGCTATGAGCTGGGCCAGGCCTGGGGGATGAACCGGCCCTTGGACGGCGTGACGGTGCTGGAGGATCCGGCGGACGCCGGTGTCACGCCCGTGCGTTTGGGCGTGCCGACCCCGTTTTATGTGCCGGTTGGCGAGGTGGTGATCAGCGCGCCGACAGCTACACCGGCCGGAGACCGCTGCCGCGCCGACACCCTGGCCAACGCGCATCCCCGCGGGCATGGCGCCACCCGGCGCGCCGGAGGAGCCGACCATGACACCAGTGCCGCCGACCCCGCGCCTGCCCCCGCCGCTGACGCCGATCGTCACCACGCCGACCCCCGAGGTCACGCCGACCCCGGCGCTGCCGGGCGCAGAAAGCACGCCCACACCGGAGTCGACGGTCCCGACAGAAACGCCGGTGGCCTCGGCCACTGATGTGTCGGTAGGGCGGGCCGGTGGCGGGTTGTTGGAGCCGGAGTCCATCCTGACACCCGCGCCGGTGATCGTCTGGGCCACACCCACAGCAACGCCGCGGCTCCCGATTCGGACGCCCCGGCCCGACCTGACGCCCATCCTGCCGGCAGAGGGCAGTACGCCAACGCCAACGCCGGCGGCAGAGCCGGAATCGTCGCTGCTCCAGTTGTGGCGGGACATGTTGGAACGGGTGCTGCCATAAGGGCGTCACCACGAAGACACCACGGCACGAAGGAGCACAATGAGATCGATCTTCTTTGCGCTTGGTGACTTCGTGTCTTGGTGGTGAAGGTGTCGTTCCGGCTTGTCCGGGGTAGGGTGACGAAGCGCGTACTGCATACTGCACTAATCGTCTTTTTTGGCCTGCTCCTCTGCCACCCATTCGGGTGGATAGCGTGACAGGTCTTTGTTGTCGCCTGGCGCGGCCTCGTATAGCAAACGAACTACCGGCCGGTCATTGATAAGATCCTCAGCGACGATCTCATCGACGTCGGCAGGGGTTATGCCGGCGTACCACCGGTTTTGCGGGTAGATAACCGCCATCGGACCGTGGCCGCATTGGTTGAGGCAACCGGCCTTGTTGATCCGCACCTTGCCGGTGAGGCCGGCGGCGGCAACGCCAAGCTTCAGCCGTTTGATGATGGCCTCGGTATCGCCGTCGCGTTTGCACCAGGGGCCGAACGTGCAGACGAAGACATGTTTGTCATATTGACCCATGCAGGTTCCTCCTGAAGTATGGTGGGGGGCAGGGGCGGGGTGTGCGTAATTTATGCCCGCCTTTCGACAGGTTTCAGCGTGAGCTCAGTTGAACGTTCAGCCGAACGTCTTATGGCCCATTGAATCTCAAGTGCGGTTGGTAGTACTTCATCGTGCAGAGAAACCCGCCCCTGCAACTGGTTTTGAATGACGCATATCGATTATAACACAAGGTAGCTATGAGCGAGGCATCCATGTCCAACACGCTTATCCACCACGCTGACATTCTGACGCTGGATGCCGAGGGCCGCGTTTTCCGGGACGCCGCGGTGGCAATCTCGGGCGGCATGATTATGGCCGTGGGCGAGATACCAGCGGAATTCCAGGCTGATGAGGTCGTGGACGCGACCGATCACATCGTCATGCCCGGTTTTTTCAACGCGCACACGCACAGCGCGATGACGCTTTTCCGCGGCTATGCCGAGGATCTGCCCCTGGATCGCTGGCTCAACGAACGCATTTTTCCCGATCGAATCGGCCCTGACCGCCGATGATGTCTACTGGGGAACCAGTCTGGCCGCGGTCGAGATGATCCGCGGCGGCACGGTGGGATTTGCCGATCATTACTTTCACATGGATCGTGTGGCGCAGGTCGCTATGGACAGCGGGTTGCGGGCCAATCTCGCCTGGGGCACGTTCGGCGGTGAGGAGGGCGAGATCGGCGCCGACCTGGCTGAAATTGCGGTCTTCACGGAGGAGTGGCAGGGTGCCGCCGGCGGACGGATCAGAACCATGCTGGGGCCGCACTCGACGCACACCTGCACGCCGCAATTCCTGGCGCGCACCGCGGCAGTGGCGGCGCGTCTGGGCGTAGGCATCCACATTCATCTGGCCGAATCGGAAATGGAAGTGGCGCGCTCGCTGGCGCTCTACGACTTGCGGCCGGTAGAGTTGTTGGAGGCGAACGGGGTGTTTGAGGTTCCCGTCCTCGCTGCTCACGCGATCCACCTGGCGGACTTCGAGCGCACGATGATGGCAGCAAGCGGAGCGACGGCGGTCCAGTGTCCCACGACGCACATGAAGCTGGGCTATGGCGTGATGCCGGTGCCGGCGCTGTTGGCGGACGGGGTGAACGTGGCGTTGGGTACCGATGGTGCAGCCAGCACCGGCCGGCTCGACATGTTCCAGGAGGCTCGCCACGCCGCCTTGATCCAGAAATTGAGCGCCAGCGATGCGACGGCCATGTCCGGCGATTTGGCCTTGCGCCTGGCCACGCAGAACGGCGCCCGCGCGCTGGGATTCAGCGCCAGCGGTGCAATCGCCCCCGGTCGGGCCGCCGATCTGATCCTGCTCGATTGCTCGGCGCCTTCACTTCAGCCGCGGCACGATCTGGCGGCCAGCGTGCTCTACGCCGCCGGCAGCCAAGATGTCAGTGATGTGATGGTTGCCGGCAAGTGGCTGCTGCGCAAGCGGCAACTTCTGACGCTTGACGAGGAGCGCATTCGGTTCGAGGTTCAACGCCGCGCCGAGTGCCTGCGTCTGGCCGCGACGCCGCTGCGCCCGGACGAAAAGGTATCCTGTCGGGGAATCGGCGCTCTGAACCGCATTTCAGCCGGTGTATTCCTGCGAAAAACCGGCCATGTGTAGAATAACCTTGTTTTCTTTGACAGTCTGCCCGTTTGTACGTAAAATGGCAGAGTTGACTTTCAGACAGAAGCATGAGCCGGGGGCAGTTTGCTTGTGGCTCACGTGACTGAACCGCATCATCCAGCGAGAATATCTGGCCCTGGCGAGGAGGGGTAATGGCTAACTTCACGACTGAGCACCTGCGTAATATCGTGCTGATCGGGCATGGCAGCTCCGGTAAGACGACCCTGGCAGAGGCGATGCTGTTCGACACAGGTGTGCTCAGCCGCCGCGGCCGCGTCGAAGATGGCACCACCGTGGCGGACTGGGACGAGGAAGCGATCCGCCGCAAGCTATCGGTGGCGGCGTCTGTGATCGCGTGCGAGTACAAGGGCAACAAGCTTAATATCCTGGATACGCCCGGTTTTCTCGACTTTGCGGGCGAGGCCAAAGGCGCTGTAGCGGTCGCTGATGCCGGCCTGGTGTTGGTGGACCCCGTTTCGGGCGTCGAGGTAGGCACCGAGCTGGGCTGGGGCTACCTCGACGAGCGGCAACTGCCGCGCGCGGTATTCATCAATAAGATGGATCGCGAAAACGCGCAATTCGAACGCGTCATGGGCTTGCTACGCGAGACCTTCAGCGGCGCCATCGTGCCGGTCTTTCTGCCGATCGGTGAGGGCTCCGAGTTCAAAGGCGTGGTCGATGTGATCGGGCTGAAGGCGTACATGGGCGAAGCCGCCACGGTCGCCGAGATACCCGCCGCCATGAGCGGTGCGGTTGAAGATGCGCGCACGAAATTGGTGGAAGCTGCGGCCGAGGGCGACGACGAACTGATCATGAAGTATCTCGACGGCGAAGAACTGACCGCCGATGAGATCGCGCGCGGCCTCCGGGCTGGCATCGCAAACGGTGCCATCGTGCCGGTTTTCTGTGGGTCGGCCGTTAACAACGTGGCCGTGCGCCCGCTGATGGACGCCTTGATCGCTTATTTGCCAAGCCCGAACCAACGTCCTTCCGTTAGCGCACAGCGCCCTAACGGTGACGAGGTCGAGTTGTCCACTGATTCCACCGGCCCCCTCGCGGTGCTCGTGTGGAAGACTGTCGCCGACCCGTACGTCGGCAAGCTTTCCTACTTCCGTGTGGTCTCCGGCACGATTCACGGGGATTCGCGCCTCTGGAGCTTGCCGAGCGCCAACGAGGAGCGTATCGCTCAGCTCTTCATGCCGCGTGGCAAGGAGCAGTTGGCCGTGACTGAATTGGCCGCGGGCGACATCGGCGGCGTGACGAAGCTGGCCAACACCGCTACCAACGATACGCTTTCTGAGAAGGCGAACGCATTCGAACTGCCGCGGCCGGTCTATCCCGAGCCGCTTTATTCGGTGGCCATCTCCCCCAAGACCAAGGCGGACTCGGCCAAGATGGGGCCGGCTCTGAACCGGGTCACCGAGGAAGATCCGTCACTCTCCTGGCGTCAGGAGCAAGGCACAAACGAGACGATCCTCTCCGGCATGGGCGAGCAGCACATTGAGTTGGCCGTGCGGCGCATGGAGACCAAGTTCGGCGTCGGTCTGCTGACCGCCGTGCCGAAGGTGCCGTATCGCGAGTCGATCACCAAGAGCGCCTCCGACTATCATCGCCATAAGAAGCAGACGGGCGGCGCGGGCCAGTTCGGCGAAGTGCATATGGAGATCAAGCCGCTGCCCACCGGCAGTGGGTTCGAGTTCGATACTTCCCGCGTCTTCGGCGGCGCGATCCAGAACAGCTTCTTCCCGTCGATCGAGAAGGGCATCCGGTCGCGCCTGGCCGAGGGCCCGATGGCTGGCTATCCCGTGGTAGATGTACGCTGCGAGGTCTACGACGGCAAAATGCATCCGGTGGACTCGAAGGATATCGCATTCCAGATCGCGGGCCGCGAGGTCTTCAAGAAGACCTTCCTGGCGGCCGGTCCCGCGCTGTTGGAGCCGATCATGGATGTGCATATCACCGTGCCCGAAGAGTACATGGGCGACATCATGGGTGATCTCAACACCCGCCGCGGCCGCGTCCAGGGCATGGAGCAGGTCAAGGGTAAGGGGATCATCACCGCCCAGGTGCCGTTGGCAGAGATGCAGCGTTATGCGATTGACCTGCGTTCGATCACCCAGGGCCGCGGATTCTACACCATGAAGCTGTCCCACTACGACCCGGTGCCGTCGCACATCGCCGCAGACATCATCGCCCAGTCCAAGAAGGACCGGGATGAGTCTGACGAAGAATAGCCTTCCCTCGCACCCGGTTGAATTACCCCGCCCGTCAGGAACCCCCTGGCGGGCGACTTATCTCCGGCGAAACCCGTTTCTCGGGCTTAGGTCGGATTTTTGGAGGTGTTGCGTGATTCCACGTGATTTTCCCGGCAAGGGCAAAGTGGCCGTGCTCAAGACCAGCCCTGAGACGGTCTTGGACGACTATGGCCGGCTGATGGACCTGGCCGGTTACAGGCAGGCGCTGCCCAAAGACCATGAAACCATCCTGAAGATCAATATCTCCTGGCAGACCTGGTATCCGGCCTGCTCCAGCGAGCCCTGGCAGATCGAAGGTGTGATCAGGAAGCTCCGCGCAGACGGCTATACGGATCTCTCCGCCGCGCACAACAAGACGGTCGTCGTAGATGCCTACGTGGGCGAGAAAAACAACAAGCAGAAGGATGTGGTCGACGCATACGGTCTGCGGAACGTCCATCTGTACGAGCCGGAGATCCGCTGGGTGCGCTATGTGCCGAAGGCGCCGATGCTGGTGCTGGATCGGATCTTCCCCGAGGGCATCCTGATCCCGGAGTACTTCTTCGACAAGAACATTATCCATCTCCCCACCGTGAAGACCCACGTTTTCACGGTCATCACCGGCGCGATGAAGAACGCGTTCGGCGGGCTGCTCAACGAGAAGCGCCACTGGACCCATGGCGTGATTCACGAGACCGTCGTAGATCTGTTGGCGATCCAACAGGAAATTCACAGCGGCTTGTTCGCCGTGATGGACGGCACGTTCGCCGGCGATGGCCCCGGCCCGCGCGCGATGCGCTGGCACGAGAAGGACATCCTGCTGGCGTCGGCCGATCAGGTGGCAATCGACGCGGTGTCAGCGAAGCTTCAGGGCTTCAACCCGATGGACCTCAAGTTCATTCGGCTGGGCCATGAGCTTGGGTTGGGGGTTGGCGATCCGCGCGAGATCGAGATCGTCGGCTACGACACTTCGGCTGAGGATTGGGGCTTTGTCCAGGAAGACACCTTTGCCAGCAAGGGCCAAAAGCTGATCTACCACGGCGCGCTGCGGCCGTTCGAGAACGTGCTGCTGCGTTCACCGCTCGTGCCGTGGAGTTACTTCGCTTCGAACTTCTATCACAACGTTTACTGGTATCCGTTCGTGGGCCGGCCGCGCGTGGAAGCGGCGCTGGACACCAAATGGGGACGTCTGTTCAGCCGCTACGGCGACGGTAAGGTCGTTATGCCGGGGATGGAGCCGCGCACGGTTGCGGTTGCGGCAGGCGCCACGGCCGCGGTCGCCTTGGGCCTCCTGATCGCCGGCGGGCTGATCGCCAGGGGGGCGCGTGGTCAAAAAGGTTGATCCCGTCCGCGGCATGTGGCGGGTTGATCTCCATATGCACACCTGGGCTTCGCCCGACTCTAAGAATGACCCCAAAGCGCTGATCGAGCGGGCGCGTGACGTCGGCCTGAATCGGATCGCGGTGACCGATCACAACGCCATCGAGGGCGCCGTGGAGGCGCACCGCCTGGCGCCTGACCTGGTGATTGTTGGGCAGGAGATCGACACGGCGGCGGGCGGCGAGCTGATCGCCTATTACGTGCAGGAGGTCATCCCGCGCGATCTGCCGCTTCAGGAGGTGATCCGGCGCTTGCGCGAGCAGGGCGCCGTGATCAGCATCTCACATCCGGTGGATAGCAAGCGTAATTCAGCCTTGGGCGAGAAGCTCACGCTCGAGATTATCGACCGGGTGGACGCGCTGGAAGTCTTCAACGCCCGCTGCCTGCGCGGCGCCGATAACGTCCGTGCCGCGGAACTTGCCCGGCAGTACGGCAAGGCGGTCACCGCGGGCAGCGACGCGCACACGTTGGGTGAAGTGGGCCGCGGTTATCTGACCCTCCCGCCCTTCAAAGACAATCCCCAGGCATTCCTCGATAGCCTGCGTAAGGCCACTGCCGATGGCCGTCTGAGCGGGATCTGGCCGCACTTTGCCAGCACCTTCGCAAAGCTGAGTAAATAACAATCAGGGCGGATGCGCTGGCGTCGTTCTTCAGCACATCTGCCCTGACAGCTCTGATCACGCAGTCAGCCTCGCTCCTGCTCAGGAGCCCAGCTCAGCTTCCACATTCCCTGAGATCACCGGAGGAAACACCACGGGCTTGAATGCAGTCTCGCGGTGCGCGTGAAGCAGGCGGCACGTTCCCCCTCGGCATACGCGGCCCACACTACATGCAACTCGCCCTTGTCGCTGATCGTCGCCGCCAGATGACTAACCGAGCCTGCCGGGTCGCACCCAACCTCCACTTGCCACCAGGTCGCGTTTCGCTCAGGCGGGCGAATGCGGTGGGTTACGACTTGCCCTTCAGCCCAGACCGCCTGGGGGTAGCCTTGGCGGTTACTGCAAACACGCGGCAGCCGACAATCGGCGTCACTCTGGGTCAGGTCACAATTCTCGGACCAGCCGTTGGGGTAGCGATCTGCATGCCGAACGCAGAAGATGCCGCCACGATCTTCTTGCCAGATGAGGTGGCCAATGCCTTGAGCGGTGATCGCCAGGCTGGGGTAGATCGCGTGGCTCTGGCTGTTGGCTGAAATGTTTTCTGGCAAGGTCCAGATGTTTTGGTTGCTCTGTGCACAGAAGACTTCGAATCGGCCGGTGACGGGCGACCGGCTCTGCCAAGCCGCGTAGATCTGGCCGCCAGGATCGATCGCGATTGCCGGGTGGCTGCCGCTGCCGTTGGGGATGGGGCCGCTGGTCCAGCCGGCCCCCACGCGCCGGCCATAGTAAATCGTGGCATAGCCGGGCGTGGTATCGGCCCAGACTGCGTGCAGCGAACCATCCACCCCTGCGGCCAGCGCCGGAGAGAGCGATACACCGCTGGTGCGCGACACGACCTCGGGCAGCGCCCACTTGGCGCCATCCCACTTTGTATAGTAGATTTCGATGTTGCCCAGCATCTGCGCCGAGAAGAGACAGTGAACAGCCCCATCGGACGTAGTGGCAAGCGCGGCCTGGCTGCCTGCCGCAACCTGCTTTGGGCGCTGACCAGCTTTTGCCGGAGAGATAAGCATGATGAAGTTTCGAGTCTTGCGTCCAGACTGCGTGCAGCACCTCAGCAGCAACCGTCACCGCCGGCTCGCGGTAGTCGCCGGGGCCGGTCGGCACGGCGAGGGCGCCAGACCAATGGGAATCAGGTGTCATCAGATCTCCTTGTTCAACGAGAGGGCAGCACACAGATTCTAGCAGTTATGACCCCGCAGCGCAAGTTTCAAGAAAATACTACTGTCTCTTTGCCGGACAGCCGCTCTTCAATTTTGGCGATGATCAAGTCAAGATGCGTGCCGTTGTGGACGAAATCGAGATCATCCGCGGGCACAGTGAGGACCGGACACAGGCTGAATTTCTGCATCCAGGCCGCGTAGAAGGCGTTAAGTTGCTCAAGATACTCCGGCGTGATGCCGCGCTCGAACTCACGACCGCGCAGGGAGATGCGCTTCAGTAACGTTGGCACCGAGGCGCGCAGGTAGACGACCAGGTCGGGCGGGGGCAGGAAGAGCACCAGCACTTCATACAGCTCGCGATAGGTGCGGTAGTCCCGCTCCTCGATGTGTCCCTGCTCATACAGCACGCGGGCGAAGATCTCCGCATCTTCGTACACCGAGCGATCCTGGATTACCGACCCTGGGAAGTCCAACAGCCGCCTGTGATGACGCAGCCGTCGTGACAGGAAGAACATCTGCGAATGGAAGGCGTAGCGGGTCATATCGGCGTAGAAATCGGCCAGATACGGATTGTCCGCCACTGCCTCGTAGAACGGCTCCCAGCCCAGCCGCTGGCCGAGCAGGCCGGTGAGGGTGGACTTGCCGACGCCGATGTTCCCGGCGATGGCGACGAAGCGTTTGGTCATTGCATGAACTCCAGCTCTCTCAGATCGCCACGCTGTGGGCGAGCGTTTGATTTTGTTATTTACATAAGACTGATAGATGTTGATCACTGGTGCTGCTATGTACGCTGCCAGTTCTCCCCCATTTTGCGGAGATAGGCCAGTTCAAGATCGATGCCCGCATCGTTGGCCATCTTCAATAGGTAGGCCAACGCATCGGCCAGCTCTGCCTGGAGATCGGCTTTGGCGCCTTCCAGTGCCCGGTCGTGCGCCTCCCGCCGGTTTCCCACCTGGGGGAGCAGTTGATCCTGTTGACGCCAGGTTTGCTTCAGCACCCGTCCCAGCTCGCCGACCTCCTCGGTCAGGCAAATGTAGTTGAAAAAGAGGTCGGCGATGAACCCCTTCTCGCGATCCAGGGCGCGGTGGAAGCGTTGGAAATCGCCCAGGCGGCGGCCGCCTTCAGTGTCCGGCAGCGCCTCCGACTCCGGCTCGCCTTCGATGGGCAGGGAGAGTTGGTAGCTTTCAAGCCGCAGCGCGCTCTTGACCTTCGCCACTACCTCAGCCCGGGTCTCGGGGTTACGGACGATGTCCAGGCCATCGGTGTCCAGCACCAACACCGGCGCATGGGCATAATCAGCGAAGAAGTGGTCGTACGCCAGCCGCAGATCATCCAGGTAGGCGCGCGACATCTGGCGCTCGTAGCTGCGGTCGCGGAAGGCAATCCGTTCCATCAGGGTATCGGTCGAAGCTTGCAGATAGACGACCAGGGCCGGGGCGGGGATTTGTTCGCCCAGGATCGCATGGACACGCTCGTACATCGCCAGCTCATCGCCGGCCAGGTTCAGGTGGGCAAAAAGCCAGTCCTTGGCAAACAGGTAGTCGCTCACCAGCGGGCAATGGCTGATGGTGTTGGCGATCACGCTGTGCTGCTGGCGATAGCGGCTGAGCAGGAAGAAGATCTGGGTCTGGAACGCATAGCGTGCCCGGTCGGCGTAGAAATCGCTGAGGAAGGGGTTCTCTTCGAAGACCTCCAGCAGCAACTCAGCGGACAGGCCTTCGCCAAGAAAGCGCGCCAGCGTGGTCTTGCCGACGCCGATGGCGCCTTCGATTGCGATATAGGGGTGAACGGGCACGGAACGGCTCCTTAGGGGCGATGATGTGTGGTATTATACGCATAACCGCCCGGCGCTCAAAGTGCTGGGCGCGACGTACGTCTGAAGTGAAACCTTCCGCGCATTGATGCGTAAGAGTAAGTGACTTAGCCACCGTCTCATAGCAGGTTCAAGTGGAAGACCAAGAACTTCTCTGGCTGGAACAGGCCCGGCGTGGCGACCAAGCGTCATTTTCGCAGCTTGTGGGGGCATATCAGCGGCCGGTGTACAATCTGTGCTACCGTATGCTGGGCAACGCGCCCGAGGCTGAAGACGCCGCGCAAGAAACCTTCGTGCGGATGTATACCAAGCTGCACACGTATCAGCCCGACCGCAAACTGTCCTCCTGGGTGCTGTCCATCGCCTCGCATTACTGCATCGACCGGCTGCGGCGGCGACGCGGCCAATGGATATCACTTGACGAGGAGCCTGTGGCCGCCACCTTGCCCAGCCAGAATCGCGGCCCGAGGAGTTGGCGCTGCGGGCTGAGTCGCGCGACGAAGTGCAGCGCCTCGTGGATATGTTGCCGGCCGCCTATCGTGTGCCGCTCATTCTGCGCTACTGGCACGATCTTTCCTACGCTGAAATCGCTGAGGTCATGGGCTTAACAGTACAAGCGGTTAAGTCGCGGCTGCATCGGGCGCGGCTGCAGGTGATCGAAAAGACACCCGCAGGTTCGACCCTGGCGATGGCGCCGGCCGGCGTACTGGTGTGAGGTGACAATGCATTCTGATTACACGTTGCTGATGTCCGTTGCCTTGGATGATGAGGCGACCCCAGATGAGTTGCAGCTTTTGCGCGAACACGTGCGCACGTGTGCTGCCTGCGCCGGCATATGGGAGCGGTGGCAGGTCGTCGATCGGCGATTCGATGCGGCCCCGCTCATGACGCCTGCGCCCACCTTCACCGAGACTGTTATGGCGCGGATCGAAGCCCGGTCGGCCCAGCGGCAAGAAACACGCCACCTTGGTGCGAGACTGGTGGTGTTCTGGCTGGCGGCTTCATTGCTCGGGCTGGCGGTCCTTGGCGGGGCGCTCTATTGGGGCGCGCAAAATCCTGCCCAGGTCAGTAACGCCTTCTTCGCTGCCCTGAAGGGTGTGGGGATGGCTACTTGGTTTTTCCTTGGTTTCCTGCGTCTCATGGGTGGCGTCGGCGCACCGATGCTCGCGGCGGGCGTCGGTTTATTGGCTACGCTCACGTGTCTGTTGAGCGTACTGTGGCTCTGGGTGCTGAACCGGGGTCAAACGGTCATAGCAGACCCGGTGGTGGCACGCTGAAGCTCCGACCAGATTCAACCTGGGAGTGAACTCTGCCGGCTCGTCCGCCTTGTCGTCGCACGGGCACCCGCTCGAAAATTCAATTCGGAGGTAGAAGCATGCGCAGGGCATTGCTTATGAGTATTCTCGTCGTTCTCATTTTGGGAGTGGCTGGCTCAGCAGTCTACGCTCAGGATGGGGGGGATAAGTTCGTGTTCGGCGAGAACTTCGTGCTCCGTTCCGGCGAAGTGCTCGGCGGTAACTTGGCTGTCCTGGGCGGCACTGCAACACTCGAACGGGGCAGCACGGTGCAATGGCGATGTAGCCGTCGCTGGTGGCAAGCTGATCATCGCGGGCACGGTGGAGGGCAGCGCAGCAGTCCTGGGTGGGACGGCAACGCTTGCGGACACAGCGATAATTGAAGGAGATTTCGCTTCCTTCGGCGGCGCGGTCGAGATGGCGCCGGGTGCTATCATCAAGGGCGAGTCCTTCGGCGGACGGCGTTCCGATCGGCCTTCAGTGGAAGTGCCCGAGCTGCCAAGCGTGCCAGACCTGCCCCGAGCCATTCATCAGACCACGCCCCTTCGGAGACTTGGCGTCAGATCATCTCATGGCAATTTGCAACGCTGGGTGCGGCGCTGATGATGGTGCTGTTTGGGGTGATTGCAGGGTGGTGGCGCCGAAACCGATGAGTCGCAATCGCCATGCCGCAGCTACCCAACCGGCGCTCAGCTTCGGGGCGGGCCTGCTCACCTTTGTCGTGGGCGTTCTGGCCGGCACCCTGTTGTTGATTGCCTGCTGTCTCGGCGTGTTCGTGTGGCTGGCGCTGTTGATCGCCATCGCGGTTGGCTGGATCGCGGTTGGCCTGTGGCTCGGCCAACGCCTGCTGACTGCCCTCAAGGTGCGCGACACCTCGGTGCTCGTCGAGGTTGCCCTGGGGGTTTTCCTGATCACCGTTCTTGGACGACTTGCCATGCTGCCTGGGCGCGTTGTTCTCGGCGGTGATCGGTGCGATCGGTCTGGGTGCGGTCGTGCTGACCCGTTTCGGCCGTCAACCCCTTATTCCTGGCGAGAACGGTCCGTCTGCGCCACCTGCGCAGTCGCTTGAAGAGCTTGACGCCGAGGTGTTGGCGCCGCTTGCGCTGCCAGTGGTGGGCCTGGCGCCCGTTGGGCCCGATTCAACAGAGCCTGGCGAAAGTTCCGATCTTGGGGGCGCAGGAGATCTGACCAGCTTGGCTCCGGTGAGCGAGCCGGCAGCCGAACCACCAGCCGATGAAGCGCCATTGCTGCTGGGGGCGCCTGAGGAACTGACCGATGCGATCGGGCTTGACCCGGCGGGCGGGGTGTGGAGATGCCTGTTCAGCCAACTTCTTGAGCCCGGGATCACCTGACACTGCGGATTTTAAGTGGGGCGCTGCGATATCTCTTGCAGCGCCCCTGCGCGTTCGGCGTCACACGTTGAGAGATTGTCGAGCGTTTGCGAGCCGCATTTGACCAGCGGCTCCGGTCGGGTTACAATAGAGTACCGCTTGGCCAGTGAGAACCGGTCAAGCGGTACATTCTGTGATCGGCATATCGACTTGCCGGCTAACCGGGGGAATAATGTCGGAGCAGTTGCAGCCGATCAGCAGTGCCGCCGGCGGACAGAGCACGGCAGAGGTTGGCTCGCTCGTGCAGTTGCACCTCGCGCCGAGCCGTATGCTTTGGCGGATTGGCCCAGCCTGGGCGGTCGTCGCGGGCGCGGTAGCCGCCGGCGCGGCGTTAGGAAATGCGAGCGGCCTGTTGCGTTTGGCCGCGGCCGTTATTTTGGCCGACCTCATTTGGGGCATTCTGCGCCGTATCATTCCGGCTTCACCTGGTGTTGATGGAACTGCGAGCCTGGAGGCGCCGTCTCTGCCCTACAGCCGCACCGATGCGCCGCTGGCGCGATTCATACAGACGATCTCACTGGGCCAGCATACGACCGCGACGCCCTGGCTGAGTTGGCTGAGCGGCCTGGCGCTCACCGCAGTGCTGAGTCTCCTGTTGGGTACACCAGCGCTGTTGGTCTCAGCGTTCGTTGCGGGGCTGGTGTTTTTGACCCGAGCTCTGTTTCAGCGTGGCCGCTACCCGGCTTTATGTCTGGCGATCCTCGACGTCGCGCTCCCCTGGGCGTTGGGCGCTGCGCTGGTTTGGCCGGATATACACGGCGAGGCCCCGGCGTGGCTTTTGCAGGTGGTGCTGCTGGCGGCGGCCTTTACCGTGCTACAGTGGGGCCTGTATCGCGCTCAGTTTTCTGCCGGGCGACGTCTGATGGCCCTGTACTTGGGGCAGGCGCTGCTCTTGGGCGGCCTGATTATATTGCGCCAACCTTGGGCTGTGGCAGCGGCAGCGCTATGGCTCGCGCCGCCGATCTGGTGGCTAGCGCGCTGCGGCGAGGCCGAGGCCGCCTTAGTCCGCAGTCTTCCCTGGTGGTGGGCGTCGATGCTATCGGTCGCCGTACTCGTGCGGTGATGCCGGAGGTCGGCTGTATTCTCTGCGGCTCCCGGAGGTTCCGAAATATGAGGCGAGGTCGTGACTGATCAGTTGGCGGGGTTGTTGCAACGGATCTCGGCGGAAATGGTCGGCATCGTGCCGCAGTTCACCTGGTCGAGCGTCGTTGATATAGCACTGGTCGCCTTGATTCTCTACGGCATATTCAGGTTGTTTCAGGGGACCCAGGCGGTTGCGTTGCTCCGCGGCCTCCTGGTGCTCGCGCTCGTTTTTCCTGCTCGCAGCCAATCGCCTCACAGCATTCGGGTGGCTGCTCCGCAACTCGGCACTGATTATCATGGTTGCCATCCCGGTGATCTTCCAGCCCGAGTTACGACGAGCGTTGGAGCGTCTCGGCCGTTCGGCCCCTTTCCTGACAGGGCGCGGCAGCCGTGAGACGGCCGCGCAACAGGTGATTCACGAGGTGATCCTCGCGGTGGAGACTCTCGCGCGGGAACACACTGGAGCATTGATCATTTTGGAGGGAGATACCGGGTTGGAGGAGCACATCGAGTCGGGAGAACGGATCGATGCCGGTGTTTCGGCGCGCCTCCTGACGACCATCTTCTATCCCGGCACGCCGCTGCACGACGGTGCGGTGATTATCCGAGGTGATCGGATCATCTCGGCCGCGAGCGTCCTGCCGTTGACCAACCGTGATCTTGCGGATAATTCGTTGGGAACCCGACACCGAGCAGCGGTCGGCATTACAGAGCAGAACGACGCCCTTGCCATAGTTGTTTCGGAGGAGACAGGGATCATTTCAGTGGCGCGGAGCGGCCGGATTGCACGCCGCCTGGATTCCCAGCGCTTGCGAACGATCCTGGGCACCTTTCACAAACCACGACGGCTGTTTAACAGCAAGGCGGCGTTATGAGACGCTGGCTATCGAATCTGGGATCTGCCGCGTTGGCGTTGGCGTTGGCGGTGCTCGTGTGGGTCGTGGCTGTACGCGAGGAGTACCCGCGCGCCCAGTTCAGCCAGCCGATTCCGGTGAGCCGGACCGGGCTGCCGGAGAATCTGGGCGTTTTCGGCGATACGCTCAGCGAGGTGCGGGTTGAGATTCGAGCCCCCAAGGCGCGCTGGCCAGATCTGAAAGCGCGTGATTTTAACGCCTGGATTGATCTGGCGGGGTTGCAGGCCGGCGAATACGATGTGCCAGTGCGGTTGTCGCCACCTGATCCGCAGGTTCAGGTCATGGCGGTCGATCCACCGGTGATTCGGGTTCGGCTGGAAGAACGCAAGGAAAAAACGGTGCCGGTACGCGTCAACGTGCTGGATGCGCCGGCGTTTGGCTACAACTGGCAAACACCCGTGATCACGCCCACACACGTGATTGTGTCGGGCTCCGGCCCGCTGGTGGATCAGGTGGATTCTGTCTCGTCGGATATCTATCTTCGAGGCTCACGCGGCACGATAGAGCGCACGTTGCGCGTTTCAGCGCGCAATGCAGCCGGCGAAGCGGTGGGATTTGTTGACGTTGCTCCTCGCGATGTCTTTGTGACGGTGCCGGTGGTGCAGTTGCCTGGCTATCGCGAGCTCGCGGTCCTGGTTGAGCCCTCCGGCGAGCCGGCAACCGGTTACACGGTGAGCGCCGTCGCTGCCGACCCGAAACTGGTGACTGTCCAGGGCGCGCCGGCCACCATTGCTGAATTAAGCGGCTACATCACCGTGCCGGTGGAGATCACGGACGCCAGCGCCGATGTGGTTGATCGCGTGCCGCTGAAATTGCCGGAGAATGTTTCTGTGCTGGGTGCGCAGAGCGTCGAAGCTCGGGTCAGCATCGTGCCCATTGTCGGCACGCAAACGCTCCGGCGCCGGCCGGTCATCCAGGGGTTGGGGGCCGGTATGGGGTACACGCTCACTTTGGACGCGGTCAGCGTGTTCGTGTCAGGGCCGCTGCCAAAACTCCTGGCGCTGAAGGAGGATAGCGTGCCGGTGATTCTCGACCTGGCAGGCTTTGGCCCCGGCGTGCATGCTGTGGAACCGAAGGTTCCGACGCCCGACGAGATCAAGATCGAGGGCCTTTCGCCAGAGAACATCGAGATCACCATCTGGGCGCAGCCCACGCCTACGCCCACGCCCACCCCCGCACCGGTACCAACCCGGCGGAAGTGAGTACCTCTTCTTGACGGCAGGGGTGAGGTGTTTTTTTGTTGGGAAGGATTGAGACATATGCGTACTCCTATCGTTGCCCTGGTAGGGCGACCGAATGTGGGGAAATCCACGCTCTTTAACCGCCTCGTGGGCGAACGTCGGGCAATTGTCGAAGATGAGCCAGGCACCACGCGTGATCGACTGTACGGCACGGCTGAATGGACGAGCCGGCCATTTATCCTGGTTGATACGGGCGGGCTGGATGTGGCTGCAACCGAGAAGGCGCCGCAAAAAGGTCACCAGCCGGAATCACTTGGTTCCTCCTCGCGCGATTTCGTGCGCGAGATCCGGCAACAGGCGGAGATAGCTATCACCGAGGCCGACGCTGTGGTCTTCCTGGTAGATGCGAAGGATGGTGTCACGGCGGCTGACCGCGACGTGGCCGAGATCTTACGGCGCTCCGGTCGGCCAGTGATCATCGCGGCCAACAAGGCTGATAATGAGACGCGGCGACAGGCAGCTTTGGAGTTCTACGAGCTCGCCCTCGGTACAGTCTATCCGATTTCTGCCCTTCACGGGACCGGAACTGGAGACCTGCTCGATGCTATTGTGGCAGAGATTCCCGTGGTGGAAGAACAGTTGCCAGCAGACTCGGTCCGCATCGCGATCGTCGGGCGGCCCAATGTGGGTAAATCATCGCTTCTCAACGCATTGCTGCAAGTAGACCGTTCCATCGTGAGCACCGTCCCAGGCACCACACGCGACGCGATCGATACCGAGTTGCTCTGGGAAGGTCAAAAGGTGACCCTCATCGACACCGCGGGTATCCGGCGGCGAGGCAAAGTAGACGTCGGCATCGAGAAGTACAGTGTGATGCGGGCGCTGGGGGCCATCGAGCGTTCTGATGTCGTGCTGCTGGTGGTGGACGCCACAACTGGCATCACGGCCCAGGATACGCACGTTGCGGGCTTCATCTTGGAAGAATTCAAAAGTGTCGCTGTGATCGTCAACAAGTGGGACGCAGTGCTGGATAAGGACACGCAAACGATGGCAAGCTTCACCGCCGACCTGCGCGAGAAGCTGAAATTCATGGACTATGTGCCAATCCTGTTCATCTCCGCCTTGACCAAGCAGCGCATCAGCAAGGTTCTGCCGCTCGCCATGGCGATCGCTGCGCAGCGACACCTGCGGATCCCGACAGGCGAACTCAATCGCTTGCTGCGGGAGGCCGTCACTGCGCACCCCGCGCCAAATCGCAAAGGCAAACAACTGAAGTTCTTGTTCGCTACCCAGGCAGAAGTGGCGCCGCCAACCTTCGTCATTTTTGTAAACGATCGGGAGCTGGTGCACTTCACCTATGAGCGCTTCCTGGAGAATCGCATTCGGGCCGCCCATCCTTTCGAGGGCACGCCTATACGTCTGTTTTTTCGAAATCGGGAGTCGGTAGAACGATAAAAACTGCGTGTAGCCACGGAATTCAAGTCATTTCAGCTTAGAATTGAGCAATAAAAGAACACTAGGCTATACGAAGACGGGAGATCTGGATGGGGCGTTTGAAAGCACGCTGGCTGGAGCTTGCGTTGCTCGCAGGGTTTGTTGGGTTGGTGGTGTGGCTCGGGTTTGCTGTGGCGCCCGTCGTGCGTTCCATGTTGCCGACGCCGACTTCAGTAGTGGAGCCTTCGCCGACTGCTACTGCGCCTTCAACACCTGAGCCAACACCAGTCCCAACTCCTACTGCAAGCGCAGGGAAGTTCGATGGCCAGCGTGCTTTGCAACACGTACAAGCGCAAATGTCTATCGGTCCGCGGCCAACGGGATCGGATGCAGGCCGCAAGACGGGCGATTACATTGTCGCGCAGCTTCGGGAGCAGGGTTGGCAGGTCGAGGAGCAGGAATTCGTTTACCTGGGAGTACCGGGTCGGAACATCATCGGAAAGGCTGGGGAGGGCCCGGTGGCGGTGATCGGCGCTCACTATGATACGCGACGCCTGGCGGATAATGACCCTGATCCCTCTTTGCGTACTGCGCCGGTTCCTGGGGCAAACGATGGCGCCAGTGGCGTTGCCGTGCTGCTGGAGCTCGCTCGCACCCTGGACAAAGAGCGCCTTCGGAACGAGGTGTGGTTGACCTTTTTCGACGCGGAGGATAACGGCAGACTCGATGGCTGGGATTTCATTGCCGGATCGACGGAAATGGCTGGTCGCTTGACTGTCAAGCCGGAGATGGTCGTTATCGCAGATATGATCGGAGACCGGGACCAGCAAATCTACAAAGAGCAGAACTCCAATCCGGAGCTGGTAGCTAAGATTTGGGACATCGCGGCTCGTTTGGGCTACGCTGAAGTATTTCTTCCGACTGCCAAGTGGGCGATGCTCGATGATCACACGCCGTTCCTGCAGAAGGGCATCCCTGCCGTCGATCTGATTGATTTTGATTATCCTTACTGGCACACGACCCAGGACACGGCAGACAAGATCGCGCCTGAATCTCTGGAACGGGTGGGGCGTGTGCTGCAGGTCTTGCTGGAGGGCGAATGAGTTTTTGGGGGAGGTGGGAATTATGAAGGCTGCACGACGGCTGGATTCCTTGCCGATCTACGTTTTTGCCTTGCTTGATGCCAGGCTCAAAGCCGCGCGCGCACAAGGAGTTGACGTAATCAAGCTAGATATCGGCAGCCCGGATGGCCCGCCGCCTGCAGCGATTATCGCCGCGCTGACCGAGTCGGCGAGCGATCCGGCGCGTCACGGTTATGCCGGCTACTTTGGGACACCGCGACTTCGCCAGGCGATGGTGGATTACTACGCCTCGCGTTTTGGCGTGGCGTTGGATGTTGCCAACGAAGTTTTGCCTTTGATCGGTTCAAAAGAAGGCATCGCGAATATGGCGCTGGCCTGGCTGGACCCGGGCGATCTCGCCCTGGTGCCGGATCCAGGCTATCCGACCTACCGGATGAGCGCCTATATGGTCGGCGCTGACGTGTACGATATGCCCTTGCTGGAGGAGAACGGTTTTCTTCCACGTCTGGAAACTATCCCGCCCGAAGTCGCGCAGCGAGCACGCCTGATGTGGCTGAGCTATCCGAATAACCCAACGGGCGCCGTCGCGCCGCAGGCTTTCTTCGAACAGGCGGTAGAGTTTTGCCGGCGCCATGACATCCTGCTGTGTCACGATGCGCCTTATGCCGACGTGTGTTACGACGGATATCATGCGCCCAGCCTCCTGGCCGTGCCCGGGGCCAAGGAAGTGGCGGTCGAGTTCAACTCCCTGTCGAAGTCGCACAACATGGCAGGGTGGCGTGTGGGCATGGCGGTAGGGAACGCGACCGCACTCGCGGCCCTGGTGCAGATCAAGAGCAATATCGACAGCGGCATCTTCCTGGCCGTGCAAGATGCTGCGGTGGCCGCCCTGACCGGCGATCAGACGTGGATCGCCGGTCGTAACGCAGAGTACCAGTATCGACGCGATCTTCTGTTGGATGTGCTGGTCAATCGTTGGGGGCTGAGCGTGGCGAAACCTTTAGCCGGGCTTTATCTTTGGCCGCAAGTCCCGTCAGGTTATACTTCAGCCAGCTTTGCCGACAAGATCCTGATGGAAACCGGTGTCAGCGTCACTCCGGGTTCGGCGTTCGGCCCGCATGGGGAAGGCTATTTGCGCATCTCAGTGGGGCAGACGACTGAGCGGATCAAGGTTGCGGCCGATCGGCTGCGCGTGTTCAGCTTTTAGGCAGGAGAGTGATCTATCGCTGCATCAACCATAGATGTTCAGCCCTTGCAGGAATCTGCGATTTTAGTTGGCGTCGAAATCAAGGGGCGCCGTACAGCCTGGTCGCTGGCAGACTCACTCAGCGAGTTGGAGCGGCTTGCCGACACGGCCGGTTTACGCGTGGTCGGCACGCTTGAGCAGCGGCTTGAACGGGTGCATCCGGCAACCTATATCGGCTCCGGCAAGGTTGAGGAGTTGATGGCCCTGCGGGCAGACACCGGGGCGACGGTAGTGATCTTCGATGATGAGTTGTCGCCAGCCCAGCAGCGTGAGCTTGAACGCGCCATCGGCAACCCTGATGTGAAAGTCCTGGATCGCACAGCTTTGATCCTGGATATTTTTGCGCAACACGCGCACACGCGCGAGGGCGCGTTGCAGGTCGAGTTAGCGCAATACGAGTATCGTCTGCCGCGGCTGACGCGCGCCTGGACCCATCTGGCTCGGCAGGCCGGTGGCGCATCGGCGCGCGGCGGTGCGGGCGGTGTCGGCCTGCGCGGTCCCGGTGAGACGCAGTTGGAGGTCGATCGCCGGGAGATCGGCAAGCGGATCGCGCACCTCAAGCGCGAGCTGGAGGAAGTGCGGAAACACCGGGCCCAGTACCGGCGGCGGCGAACCGAGGAAGCTATGCCAGTCATCGCGCTGGTCGGCTACACCAACGCGGGCAAATCCACGCTCCTCAACGCACTCACGGGATCAGACGTGTTTGCGGCGGATCAGTTGTTTGCTACGCTCGATCCAACGACGCGCCGCATCAAGCTGCCCGGGGGCAGGGAAGTGCTCGCAACGGATACGGTCGGCTTCATCCAGAAGCTGCCGACCACGCTGGTCGCGGCCTTCCGGGCGACGCTGGAAGAGATTGCTGAAGCTGATCTGATCTTACATGTAGTTGACATAACTCATGTCAATGTTGAGCAACAAGCTGCAACCGTGCTGCAGGTACTTGCCGAGCTGAATGCCTCAGAACAACCGATCGTCACGGCTCTCAACAAAATCGACGCCCTGGCCGAGCGTCCTTTCAACGAAACACCGGAAACAGACGCGGATAATACGGTGGTGATCTCGGCGCTGACAGGGGAGGGGTTGCCCGAGTTGCTGGCCCAGATTGAGAATGCCTTCGATGAACAGTTGGTGAGCGTGGAGGTCTTTTTGCCCTACCAGCGGGGCGATTTGCTCGGGCTAGTCCATCAGCGCGGAGTCATAGAACACGAGGCGCACGAGCAGACCGGCACGCGACTCAGTGCGCGTGTGCCCGAGGATCTGGCAGCGCGTCTGGAGGAGTTCAAGGCGTCATCAGTCCCGATTATACCTGGGGAGACGGATGTCTAGCTCAGACACAGTTGTGACCGCTGTCGCACCGAGGCGGGAACCGCCATTGCTTGGGAATTCCAGGGTCGGCGCGTTTTTTGACATGGATAACACGGTCCTGTGCGGCAGTTCGGGACGGCTTTATCTGCAATACTTGCGGCGCAAGAGGCTTCTTTCGGGGCCGCGCTGGCTCGCCATCACCTGGCAAGTCGGTTTATATGTAACAGGTTTGACATCTTTTCCGCAGCTTATGGCGCGCTTGATGACTCAGGTGGCAGGGTCCGACGAAGCGGAAGCATGGCGCATCAGCGAGGCGTGGTTTGCAGAGATGTTACGAGATTACATCGCTCCGGCAGCGCGTGAGCGCATTGACTGGCACCGCCAGCAGGGGCATCGCGTGGCGATTGTCTCAGCTTCCACGCCGTACGCTGTCTCTCCGGTGGCGCACGATCTCGGTCTGGGGGACGACTACCTCGCCACACGCCTGGAGGTGATTTCGGGGCGTTTCACCGGCAAGTTGATCGAGCCGCCGTGCTACGGCGTCGGGAAAGTAACGCTGGCCCGGGCATACAGCATACAACATAATCTTGATCTAGCCGTGAGTTACTTCTATACCGACAGCCATCACGATCTGCCGCTGTTGGAATCCGTGGGCTATCCGGTCGCCGTCAACCCGAGCCGCAAGTTGAGGGCGATTGCACTGGAGCGGCGGTGGCATCAGGAACGGTTCTACTGAAGCGAAAGTGGAATAGCTCAGATGTTCTACTTTGGGTAGGGTAGGGGAAGAAACTAAGTGCGTGGGTCTGGGCACAACTAAATCTCCGAGCAGCGGGCAGTGGCTGCTCGTTGCGCCGAGCTGTGCCAGGCCGGTGTTGATCCCGGATAAGCCTGTAAACCCATACGGATGTCTTTGATGGCGCGGTGTGTGCAAGTTGTTAGATCACATCGTTGGCAAGATTATGTAATGTTTTCATGCAAGATACATGTTCACACTATAAGTGTTATGTCGATAAATGGATAAATAATGCCATACCATTGACATAATCTTCTTTGTTCATAATCAAGGGACGGAACGATCTGAGTGTGTATCTGGCTCAGATAGGATGGCGCGTGTTACGCAGACGTTTGGTGCGATCAATTACGGTAAGCTGCTGACTTTCGTGTCATAATGCCTGCCGAGAAGCGCGTAAGGTGTCGCGTTGGTGACTACTTCCCTACCCTGATCGGAATTATGCGGTGTCAGTAGGGGGATCTAAGGATCGATTATGCGTGGGTGGCGCTGGTTTGCTGTAGGTTTGGCCCTCACCTTGGTGTTGGCCGGCGTTTTCGCCTCAGGTTACTGGCTGGGCAATCATCGCGTGGCGCATGCTGACGCCGATGCGAGCTTTGATGTGTTGTGGAATGTACGCTCCATTCTGGATCGTAGCTTCATCGGCGAGATTCCCTCTACACAACAACAGGCTTACGGCGCTGCGCACGGCTTGGTCGCGGCATTTGATGATCCCTACACGGTTTTCGTCGAGCCAGCGCCACGCGAGATGGAGCGCGATGAGCTTGCCGGGCATTTTGGCGGCATTGGTGCTTACATGACTCGCAATGATGCCGGCGACCTGGTCCTCACTGTGATACCGGATCGGCCAGCCGCGAAGGCAGGCGTTCAAGATGGTGATATTCTTCTGGAAGTAGATAGCAAGCCGATTACCCAGGAGATGAAGGTAGAGGAAATCGTGGCCCTGGTTCGGGGCGACATTGGCACGCAGGTGATGCTCAAGCTGCAGCGCGCAGATCGCGCTGATCCCCTTGTGGTTTCTGTCGTGCGTGAACGCATCGAGACGCCGAGCGTCGAATGGCGCGTCCTGGACAAGGACAAACATATCGGCTATGCGCGTGTCAGCTTGTTCGGTCAACGCACCAGCCAGGAGCTGCAGGATGGGCTTGCCGACCTGGCAAGTCAGGGTGTGGACAAGCTGGTACTCGATTTGCGCGGCAACGGGGGTGGCCTCGTTGATGCAGCGGTCGACATCGTGAGCCAGTTCATCAAGGACGGGCAGGTGCTCCGAGAAGTGAAACGTGGGGGGCAAGAGCGTTTCTACCCGACCAAGAACGTGAAGGGGCCGGCCCAGACCTGGGATCTCGCCCTCCTGGTCGATGGCGGCACGGCCAGTGCTTCTGAAATCGTCGCGGGATCGCTGCGCGACCAGAAGCGCGCTGTGCTGATCGGCGAGAAAACCTACGGCAAGGGTTCGGTGCAGGAGGTTCACGAGCTTGCGGATGGCTCCTCCCTGCACGTTACCGTCGCCCGCTGGCTTACCCCGGAGCGGATTCAAATCGACAAAACCGGTCTCGATCCGGACGTCACGGTCGGCATCTCCGAGGAAGATCGCAACGCAGGGCGTGATCCCCAACTGACTCGTGCCCAAGGGTGGCTGGGCGGAGAGCGTGCTAGTGATTGAGATGTTCAGTATATTATGTCAATAGGTGAAAGATGAAGCAGAGTCGTTCCGTAACTGTACTGAAGGTATTCATACTAGGGGTCACGGCGCTGATCCTTGTTATGGCCGCGTTTGGCGTCGGCCTGGGAGTGGGCGTGGCAATCCCCAAGGCGGCCGCCTTGCCTGCCCCGGCGGCAGAGTTGGAGCAAGCGGCGCCATCCGCCGATCCCGGCGAAACGCTCATGACACCAGCGGCCCGCCCTACCCTGGCACTCACGCCAGAGTCCGCCAAGACAGCAACGGTTCCGGCGGCGAAGAATTCGAGCAAGAGCGACAAATCAGAACTGGACACTAAGCTTTTCGGTGAGGCGTTGAAGCTGCTTGATTCGCAGTTCTACGGTGATGTGCCGCAGGGCAAAGATCTGACATATGACGTCTTGCGAGGTTTCGTTAATCAGCTCGGTGATCCCCACACCGCGTTTCTGGATCCGGAACAGGCCGCGCAGTTCAATTCGGACATGCAGGGCCAGTTTGAAGGGATCGGCGCGCGTGTGGACAAGGCGGAAAAGGGCGGTGTCGAGATCAAGTATCTTTTTGCCGAGCAACCCGCCGAGAAGGCAGGCGTCCGTGTCGGAGACATCATCACCGCGGTCGATGGCGCGGATGTCACCCAACTTGACCTGAACGAGGCCATCGCTCTGATTCGAGGGCCGCGCGATACCAAAGTCGTATTAACGCTTCAGCGCGGGGACGAGGCGCCGTTTGACTTGACTGTCACCCGAGCACGGATTGAGATTCCTGTGGTTGAAACTAAGACACTCGCTGACGGCAAAGTAGAGTATGTCGCTCTCAGCGAATTCAGCAGCGTTGCCTCGGGCCGCCTGGAAGAAGCATTGCAGACGGCGTTGGCGAAGAAACCGACCGGCCTGGTGCTTGACCTGCGAGGCAATCCCGGCGGTTTGCTCGACGCAGCGGTTCGCATCGGCAGCTACTTCGTACCTGAAGGTAACATCCTTATCGAGCGCTTCCAGGATGGGCGCGAGCAGCTTTACCCGCGCGAAGGGAGCTATCTGTTGGGCGACACCAAGCTCGTAGTGCTGGTGGATGGCGGCAGCGCGAGCGCGTCGGAGATCGTTGCTGGCGCTATCCAGGATGCCGGCACTGGTACGCTGATCGGTGAAAAGAGCTATGGCAAGGGGTCGGTGCAATTGCCCAATGCGCTCAGTGACGGCTCACAGCTCCGCGTAACCATCGCGCGCTGGTTCACCCCGAAGGATCGGGCCATCCACGGCGTCGGCCTGGAGCCTGACATCGTGGTGCCGCTGACCGATGATGACCGCCAGGCGAAGCGTGACCCGCAGCTTGATCGGGCTATCGAATTCTTGACAACAGATAAGTAGGTTCGCGCAAAATCGGCCGCACAAGACGAGGCAGAATTGGCACAGCGCACTGAAGGCGACATCAAGCCGGTTGCCAGCAACCGGAAGGCGTTGCATGATTACTTCATCGAAGACACGTTCGAAGCTGGCATCGCGCTCACTGGCACGGAGATCAAGTCGGTGCGCGCGGCGCGCGTCAACCTGCGCGACGGTTTCGTGCAGATCAGAGAATAGTGAAGCTTGGCTGCTCAATGTCCACATCTCCCCATATGACTTCGGCAACCGGGAGAATCATGAGCCGCGCCGCGAGCGACGACTGTTGCTGCACCGCCAGGAAATCCGTAAGCTGCGCGGCAAGGTCGCCGAGCGTGGCTGGACGATCGTACCCTTGCGCATGTACCTGAAAGATGGCCTGGCCAAGGTTGAGATCGCCCTGGTGCGCGGCAAACGGCTTTATGACAAGAAGGACGCCGTCGCTGAGCGAGACATGGATCGCGATCTGCAGCGTGCCATGAAGGACGGCGACTACGAATGACGAACCGGTCTGCGCGTTTGCATATCCGCTGAGTCTATGTTAGGATCATGTGCAAGGGGATGACTGGTTTCGACGGGGCAAATAGGTCGTGAGCTGCAGGCCGAGGCGCTCTCACCTCGTAAATCCAGAGCAAAAACACAACTGCCAAAAACGGCAAAAACGCGTTCACCTTCCCCGTTGCCCGCACCAACGCTTTCGCGTTGGCCGCGTAACAGCGGAGAACAAGTGAGCACGCTGGTCGCGTAACAGTGACCACGGTGCCCGTCTCGGGGCCAGGCGGCGGGATGGTGCATCGTCATAGACCGTAAGGTGCGGCTCGTAGACGCCGATAGACGAGCCTAAGACTCTCGGCTAGCTGAACTAGAGGACGGTGGTTACTGCCGGACCGTACAGCGAAATTCTAATCAGTAGCTAAGCTTGTAGACGCTTGCGGTCGTTTGTTTCGGACCCGGGTTCGACTCCCGGCATCTCCACTGTGTACTGAAGGGTCGCCCCAGGGCGGCCTTTCTTGTCTCACGGGTGTGCTCTGTCTCCTGTGCATGCCCGCCCATCCGCTTCACCAGGTGAGTATATTGTGACCTCGGCCAACCCACCCCAAGATCTTGCCGTCTCAGAGCCGGATTTCCGCAAGGAACTGGACGCTGCCATGCGCCTGGCGCGTGACGCCGGCGCTATTATCAGGGCATTTTACGAAGTCCCTCCCACTGTAAGGTGGAAGGATCCCACTGAGCCGGTCACCGAAGCGGATCGCGCAGCGAACGTCTTTCTTGTCAAGCAGCTTGCGCAACTCTTTCCGGGGGATGGCGTGCTTGCTGAAGAATCGAAGGATGACCTTTCCCGATTGCGCCGGCGGCGCGTGTGGATCGTGGATCCTCTGGATGGTACCGCCGAGTTTATTGCCCACAACGGTGAATTTGTGGTAATGATTGGCCTCGTCATGGACGGCGAGCCGGTAGTTGGTGTGGTGTACCAACCCATCAACGACGTGCTCTATGGCGCCGCCCGCGGGATGGGCGCCTTTGTTGAGGAGTTTGGTGAGCGAACTGCGCTTCAAGTCTCAACCGAAGGCGATCTGGGCAAGTTTCGCCTGGTCGTCAGTCGCTCGCATCGCCCGGCGTTGCTGGATGCGATCATTGCTGCCATGCGGCTGCAGCGTGAGCGATCGGTGGGCAGTGTCGGCCTGAAGGTTGGCCTCATTGCTCGTCGGCAGGCAGAGTTTTATGTCCACCCTAACCCCGGCACCAAAGAATGGGACACCTGTGCACCGGACGTGATTTTGCGGGAGGCAGGTGGCCTCATGACGGATTGTTGGGGGCGCGCGTTGCGTTACAACCAGCCGGACATCATTCGCCGATTCGGTGTTCTGGCCAGCAATCGCGTGCGCCACCCTCAGATCAGCCAAATCGTGGCCGATGTCCTGGATGAGGCCGGCGTGGATCCGGAGTTCGGCTTTTGAACACGCCTTTGCAGATGCTCCTGCCCGGCTGGTTGAAGCCACCACCCTTGAGCGGTCGTACGGCAGTTGATGCGTCAGATCGCCAGTATCTTGCGCGCGAGCCGCACCGCCCCATTTTCCTCAGAGAAGTCATGGAGTGGGACTTGCGATGGCAGCGCATGCTGTTTCAGATCTTGATCCCAGTTGACTTGCTCGTTAAGTATCGGATCGATCCCATTGACCTGACCGACCCGGCAGGCCGGCCCGTGGCTTTCAGCCGACCGGGCGCTGATCGGAGCAGTTATCGACTGGAGCTCTATCCGACAGGCGACGCAGCCGAGCCGATGGCTGAGTTAGAACTGGCTGATACACAATTCAACCAGATTGAAGTGGTATGGGTGGCATTGCAGAATCCTGCAGCGCCGCGCTTCGATACGGACATCATCACTGATGGTGAGGTCGAGCGGCGGGGGGACAAGGCGAAATCTGGTTGCGGAGGAAGCGGCCATGCTGGCGGGATTGGCGCCTGGCCAGGTCAGGCGCGGGCTCGGGGCCCTGCACTGGCTAGCCGAGCGTATCGAGACTGTGATGCTGTGCCTCAATCAACGCGAGCTGGTCGTTCAGCCGCTTTTTTACCACACGGCGGTGCTGTTTGAACAGCTCGGTTTCACCTATATTCACGGCCTGGCGCGCATGACGACCATCGCGCAGGGTTTTGGCGCGGGCGGCGAATTACGTGCAAGGCTGGACAATTCAACACCGTTCAGACGCCTCGAATTCGCTGATACGATCCGCGGACGTTCGTGGGCGATTCACGATGGCATTCTCTCGGAGTCATGGGACAAAGTCCGTATGGTCAAACGCCCGGGGATACACGCCGGGGTCAGCACGTGTCCCGGCGTGCCCTGGTAAGATCGCCTGATTGGGCAAAGATGAAAGGATAAATCCAATGGAGCAAGCGCGCATCGGTGTTATCGGGGGCAGCGGTGTCTACGACATGAGCCAGCTCAAAGATGTCAATGAAGTCCGACTCGACACGCCTTTCGGCGCCCCCTCAGACGCGTTTGTTGTTGGCACTATCGAGGACCAACGTGTGGCATTTCTGCCCCGCCATGGCCGTGGCCATCGTATCAGCCCAACTCGCCTGAATAGTCGGGCAAATATCTATGGGTTTAAGATGCTCGGCGTCGAGTATCTGATCTCCATCAGCGCCTGCGGCAGTCTGCAACCACAATATCAGCCGGGAGACATAGTCATACCAGACCAACTGTTCGATCGAACCCGGCAGCGCAGCTCAAGTTTCTTCGATGATCCAAGCGTTGGTACCGACGGCATTGTGGTCCACGTGTCCGTGGCCGAGCCCTTCTGCAAGTATCTAAATGATGTTTGTTACGACGCCGTCGCTGCGACCGGTCGCAGCGTGCATCGAAGCGGTGTTTTTGTCGTCATCGAAGGCCCGCGTTTCAGCACGAAGGCTGAGAGCCAGGTCTTCAAAATGCTCGGCTTTGCGATCATCGGCATGACAGCGATCCCCGAGGCGTTTCTGGCGCGCGAGGCCGGTATCAGCTATGCAGCCATGGGGCATGTGACTGATTACGATGTCTGGCATGAGACGGAGGCGCCCGTTACGGTGGAGGCGGTGATACGGCAGCTTTTGGCTAACGCCAAAGTCGCCAAAGAATCTGTGGTGAACGCAGTTCGGTTGCTGCAGAATGCACCCCCCTCCCCCTATGCCGACGCGTTGCAGGATGCGATTATCACCAATCGTGCGCTCATCCCACCCGGAATGATTGCCCGACTCGATCTCCTCATCGGGAAGTTTTTGGCTTGAGCTTTCCCCGCTTGTCGTGGCGGTGATATATAAGACAAAGGCGGGGAGCGTTAGCCGCTCCCGGCCTTTGTGCGAAGCGCCCCAAAAAACGCAAGCCCTTCGCATAGCCTTTTTGATTCTTGCCGTAAATAAAGCTGAAGTCTCTTTGAATGTTTTGGCTACACGAATATGCGCTTATCCGCAATCTTCCCCTACACCTTCTGGATCAGTTGACCGCCTACTGCCCGGCAGCCAACAAACCGTCGATCTGCGCCTTGAATACTTCGTACGCCGCCGCCCCTTCGATCTTCTGTCCATTGATAAAGAATGTCGGGGTGGCATTGACGCCGCGTGCGCGCGCCTCGGCCCCCACCTTGTCAAGGAACGCGTACCGCTCCTTCTTATCGACACAACGATTGAAGGAGGCCGTGTCTAGCCCTAACTCCGCCGCATATCCTTTCAAGGCGGCGATGCTGAAGGCCTGAGCGCTGCTGCCCTGCCGGGCAAATAGAGCATCGTGATAATCCCAGAACTTGCCTTGGTCGGCTGCGCAGGCCGCAGCATTGGCCGGATCAGCCGTGCGATTCCAATCAAGGACAAAGGGCTTATATTCAAATCGTACCTGGCCAGTTTTTTCGTACTCTGCGCGCAGCCGTTGCCCCTGATTGAGGGCGAAGTCGGCGCAATGGGAGCAGCCGAAGTCTGAGTAGTCAAGGATCGTCACCTTGGCCGCGGCCGGTCCCCACGACATGCCTTCGTCCACTCTGTCCGTCGCTTCGATGGGTTTCTGGGCTGACTGAATCAGATACAGCGCCAGACCTGCTGAAATAATCACCACGGCAGCGACCACGCCCAACAGGAGCCACCGCGAACTTCCTCCCTTGCCCACGGACGCAGACGCGCCACCCTTCGAGCCGGCGCTCGACTTCGGCATTTGCGAACGTTTTGCCATAAATACACTCTCCGATAGCTGTGTTTTTCTGGCCTTGCCGGGGCCCGGCCTGCCGCCACGCCAGAAATGTCAGGGCAGTATACCACAAGCAAAGCGAACGTCAATTGACAAACCCTTCCCTTTGCCGTATCATGGCTCAGGTTTCATCACAGCCTCGGGCCGGTAAGCGCCTGGTTCTGGGCAGAGGCAGCAGGGAAATGTCCGGCAACACCATCACGCATCGCCCACGCACGTTTGCCACTCGCGCTTATCGTCTGATCTTCGGGGTGACGCTGGTTCTGCTTGCACTGCTGCTGGCAACAGCGCCGCTCAGATGGGCCGGCGCTGGGCTGGTGGCGCTCGCGCTCGCGACACTGATCTTAATCAGGCCAGCCGCGGGGGTAGTGGCCATCGCCCTGGCAATCCCGTTTGGGGGTCTGGTGCAACTGCCTGGCCCTGGCAGCAATGGCGTGGACGCGCTGGTGGGGTTGACCCTTGCGGGATGGTTGGCGCGCGGGATTGCGGACCGGCGCATCGTCTTCCATCGTCCGCCCCTGGCTTGGTCATTGCTGATCTTCGTTTGGTGCGCGGCATTGAGCTTGACCCAGGCGGCTTCATGGCGCGAGGGACTGCCGGAATGGTTCAAATGGGCCGAATTTGCCGCCCTGTATTTGGTGGCAACCCAAGTGTTGGATCGACGAAGCGCGACCTGGACTCTCGTCGCCCTGTTTGCCGCCGGCGCGTTGCAGGCAGCTTTGGGAGCCTACCAGTTCATCGCCCAGGCAGGGCCCGAAGCATTCATCATCCAAGAACGTTTCCTGCGCGCCTACGGCACTTTCAACCAGCCGAACCCCTATGCGGGATACCTGGGCTATCTCTTCACCGTCGCTGCCAGCCTGACGTTGAGTGCGTTGAATCGGTGGCGACGGGGGCGGGAGCCGATCCACCTGGTACTGGCAACCGCCTGCGGTGGGCTGACCGGCGCATTGCTCCTGGGCATCATCATGAGCTGGTCGCGCGGGGCCTGGCTGGGCGTGGCTGCGGGAAGCTTCGTGGTGATCGTCCTGCGCGGCCGACGCAGCGCTACGCTCGCCATCGGCGCCCTGATCGTGCTGACGCTGTTCATCGCCGCATTCGGCACCGGCTGGATGCCCGGGATTATCGGCAGCCGAGTCAGCGACCTGGGCAATTACATCGGCGGACCAGACCCGGCGCGCACGGAGATCACCGACGCTAATTTTGCTGTCCTCGAGCGCCTGGCGCACTGGCAAGCCGGCCTGCGTATGTTCGAAGAGCATCCCTGGCTGGGGGTGGGCATCGGCAACTACGGCACAGCGTATGGCAACTACGCTTTACCACACTGGTATCTGCCGCTAGGGCACGCGCACAACGCCTTGATCAACTTCCTCGCGGAGGTGGGCGTTATTGGCTTTGCTGCGTTTGGCTTCTTCTGGCTGGGAGTAGCCTGGCTGGCCGGGCGCTCCGCTTCCAGCGTCGACGGGTACACATCGGCGCTGGGCATCGGCATCCTTGGCACGTGGGCCTATCTCAGCGTCCACAGCATGTTCGACAATTTGTTTGTGCAGCATATGCAACTCCAGCTTGCCCTGCTGTTGGGGATTCTGGTCACACTCGCCGGCACGACTGCCGGCGCAGCACGCTCAACGACTCGCCTTGACGCCTAAGGCGAGATTCCGTTCACCGAGGTCACTTTGGCTGAAAACACGACCGAGTATCGGCTCCCGTCCCTGCTGGCCTGGCTCCTGAGCCTGCCACTGATCTCCCATCTGGGGTTCGCACAGCGACCCAAGGAGTTCTTACGCTTTCTCAAGTTCGCCACCGTCGGAGCGATCGGCATGGTGGTGGACCTGACCGTCTTGAATGTGATGCACAAGGTGTTCGGGCTACCCCTGTTGGTTGCCAACACCATCTCGTTCACCACCGCAGTCATCAGTAACTTCACCTGGAACCGGCTGTGGACCTTCCCGGAAAGTCGCGAGCGCCCGATCGGGTCGCAATTGGGCAAGTTCACGCTGGTCAACATGATCGGCCTTGTCATCAACAACCTGGTCCTGTGGCTGGCCTTTCAGGTGACGCAACAGATTGTACCTGATCCGTGGGACTACAACCTGGCGAAGGTGTTGGCCATCGGTGTCGTGCTATTCTGGAACTATTTTGTGAACCGGGCCTGGACCTACAAGGGGATCGAGTAAAACGTCGCACGCAAGGTGTATTCCGTAGTCTTTGCTCTCATCGCGATTCTGCTGTTTGTTTGATCTATGCACCTTGCGCTTGACTTTTCCCGGAGGTTCCCCTTGCATATTGCGATAGACTATACCCCTGCCCTGCGCCAAACCGCCGGCATCGGACGTTATACTCGGGGGTTGGTAGATGCGCTGGCCGAGCTGGACCAGGACAATGCGTACACGCTCTTCTGCGCGGGCCAGCCGCCCGACCGGGACACCTGGCCCGCCAACTTCGCCATCCAGACCACCCAAGTGCCGGCGCGCTGGTTGACCGCAGGCTGGCACAAGCTGCGGCTGCCTCTGCCCGCAGAAACCCTGGCCGGTGGCTGCGACATCTTCCATTCGCCCGACTTCACCCTGCCGCCCCTCCGCAAGGCACGCGGCGTGGTCACCGTCCACGATTTATCCTTCCTGCGAGTTCCTCAGTGCGCCGATCCCGGGCTGCGCACATTCCTCGAGCGCGCAGTGCCGCGGAGCCTGGCGCGATCCGCGCGTGTGCTGGCCGATTCCGAAAACACAAAAAAGGATCTGATCGAGCTGCTGGATGTGGCGCCGGAAAAGATTTCCGTGGTCCCGGCGGGCATAGAACCCCGCTTTCAGCCTGTGCACAATACGGCGAAACTAGCCGCCGTGAGGGCGCGCTACAAGCTGCCGGAATGGTTCATCTTGATGGTAGGCACGATCGAACCTCGCAAAAATCTGTCGCGCCTGATCACGGCCTACAGGCAGTTGCGTCGCCAAACCGGCCTCCCTCACGCGCTGGTGATCGCTGGCAAAGAAGGCTGGCTGTTCCAGGGCATTTACGAACAGGTGGCCCGCGAAGGGATGACCGAATGCGTCTTATTCCCCGGTTTTGTAGCCGATGCTGACTTACCTGCGCTCTACAGCCTGGCCGACGTGTTGGCCTTCCCCTCACTCTATGAGGGCTTCGGGCTCCCCCCCCTGGAAGCGATGGCCTGCGGGACCCCCGTGGTCACGAGCGCTAATTCCAGCCTGCCGGAAGCTGTCGGATCGGCGGCGCTGCTGGTGAACGCGGAAGATATAGAAGGGCTGACTGAGGCACTCGCACGCGTGCTGTGCGACGCCAACCTTCACGCGCGCATGTCTGACCTGGGACGCGTGCAGGCTTCACGTTTCACCTGGCCCGAAGCAGCGCGCCGGCTGCTCGACGCCTACCGCCTGACCGCCGCATGAGGAGATCTCCAGATGTCTTCGCGCCGCCTCCCCCGCCAGACAACCGGCCAAATCTGGCTGCCGCTCATCGCTGCCAGCATGGTCGGACTTGCCGGTTACTTCGGCCCCTGGGTTCCTCACCGGGCAACCGGTCTGATTGTGAGCGGCCTCGATCTGGGGGAATATGTCAAGTTTATCCCACAGATACTTGCTGGTCAGATCACGGTACGCCGCGAGATCTTCTATCTGCCGCTGTTTGCAGGAAGCTTGATCGCCAGTCTGTTGGCAAGCCGACGCGCGCTGCCGCGTTGGTTACGCGTCCTGCTTGGCCTCGCGGCGATCCCGCTGGCGTTGGCGATGCTGCCGCCGGCCTGGAGCCCGGCCACGTTGCGGCTGCCGGAATTCCGCCTGCAGATGGCCGCCCTGCTCTTCTGCTTGCTGATGGTCCCAGCAGTCATCCTAACCCGCTACCTGCCGGATCGGCTCGTCCTGATCCTGATCGCCGCGCTGGCCATCCCCGCGGCCGTCCTGCCGGCATGGGCGTTCCTCCAAATCCAGCCGGCCGTGGCCGGGCTGTATCAGCAGCCGCTCCACCTGGGCTGGGGCTTCTGGGCCGAGTTGTTTGGCTTTCTCTTCGTCGCCTTCTGGGCAATCGCCGCGGCGCTCACTCGCCCTGGGCCACGTCCCGATTGATATGATCAGCGCTCGTCGCGGCAATGCGGCTGAGATCGAGTTGCCAGTTGCGCACCAAAGGCGGCGGAAACCGGCCGCGCGCAATCGCAGCCGTTAGCTCCCGCAGATGCGCCTCGGCCAGGTCTACCTGGTCGGAACTCAGCGCTCCCCAAACAACCGCCTTTTCGAAACGATCTTCGTTATGTACAGTGACGCGACCGTCCGCATCGATCCAAATATCCAGTAAGAGGTCAGGTGCGACACAGCCGGTCTCATCCCAGGCAATCGGCGCGCACAGGTCGATTTGCGTGCCGATCGGCGCACCGCTCGCTGTGAAGTAGCGCTCGACCACCTGGCCTTCCGGGAGCAACCAGAAGCGATACCAAACGTAGCCGGTATCGGCCACGACAACGCCCGCCAGGCGGCGCGGCGCGGGCAGCGCAGCCCAGATGATGCGCTCAACGAAGACCTCCCCCAACCGCTCAAAGCGATAGCCATACGTCGCGGCCAGGTCACCAAAGTGGCCGCTTCTAATCTTTGCAGGTTCACCGTTCACGTTTTCCATGTGTTCCGCCAGCACAGGATGAATGTTGTAATAGGTAGGGTAGCATGCCGGATGCAGCACGTCAAGCAGAGCGCGACGCGCCACGTTTGACAGGGAAGCCGTGGCTGGCTATCATGCGGGCATGATGCTTCCAGATCTGCCCGCGCTGCCAGGAACATACGCCCTGCTGCTGACGGCAAACGCGACGACCATCCTGGACATGCCGCGGTTTGGGCGAGTTACGCTGCCGGCAGGCCAGTATGCTTACCTGGGCAGCGCACATGGCCCCGGCGGCCTACGCGCCAGGGTGGGACGCCATCTACGCGCTGCGAAGCCGTTGCGCTGGCACATCGACTATCTCACCATTACGCTGCCGGTCATGCATGTCATCACCGTCTCCAGTCCGACCAGGCTGGAGTGCGGCTGGACGAAACGCCTGCTCGCATTGGACGGCGCGAGCGTGCCAGTGCCCGGCTTCGGCAGCTCCGACTGTCGGAGCGCCTGCCCAGCGCACCTGATCCGCCTGCCGGATGGCTTGAATCTAGCGAAACTTGAGGAAGCCCTGCTTCTCGAATAGTTTGGTTTGTTGGAAACCGTTTTCATCCCTGCTTGAGGAGGCCCAATCATGACGTTACGGAGCGACATCCTGGCACGCTTCACGGGCGAGGACGGCGGTGCGCCGCTCTTTCTGCCAGACCTGACTTTGTGGCACAACTGGCATCGCGAGCGCGGCACGCTCCCGTCTGCATGGCGTGAGTTCACTTTGCCCCAGGCTGCCCGCCAATTGAATATGCCCATCTGGGCGGTAGCGCGGCCCTGGCAGGTCAGCACACCCGGAATCGCGGCCCTGAGTGAAGAAAGCGTCGTGGAGCGCGTCATCCGCCACGAGACCCCTTTTGGGACACTCACGACGCGCTTCACCCGCGGGCCGGATGGCGACTGGTGGCTAACCGAGTATCCGGTCAAGTCGGTGGACGACCTGGACGCGGCGCGTGCGCTCATCGAAGCCCGCAGCTACATGATCGCCCCGTCTGACCTGGCAGCTTTGCGAGAAGACGTGAGAGAGGACGGGGTGATCGCGCTCGAACTGCCCATGCGGCCCTATTCAGAGATCATTCACGCCTTCCTGGGCTGGAGTGAAGGCCTCATGTTGTTTGCCGGCGACGGCAGGGCTGCACTCCTGGAAATGCTGGCGGTTCTGGAAGATAAGCTGCAAGCCCTGGTCGAGCAGGTGGCGGCACTGCCGGGAGACCTGCTGCTGTCGCCCGATAATCTGGACGGACAGTACATCTCGCCCAGGGTCTTTCGGGAGCACTTCGCCGGCAGCTACCGCCGCACAGCCGAGGCCGCGCACCAGCACGCCAAACCGCTTGTCGTGCATGTCGGCGGTCCCATCCGCCGCATCCTGCCGCTGCTGGCTGAGGCCGGCGTTGACGGTGTGGAAGGCATCGCTGGCCCGCCACAGAGTGACGCCACGCTGGCCGAAGCCCGCCAGCTTGCCGGGCCCGGGCTCACCCTCTGGGGCGGGATCCCACAAGACCTGCTGCAAGACATTCATGAACAGGATGCGTTCGAAGTGGGTGTGGCCGAGGCGCTGCTGCAGGCGACAGGCGATCCCCGGATGATCCTCGGGGTCGCCGATCGGGTGCCCGTGGACGCCGAGATTACCCGGCTCCAGGCGCTTCCCGGGCTACTGTAACTGCTGTAAAAAGGCGCATCACCAGCGGTTTCCCCTGGTGATGCGCCCCGCGGCATGTGCCCGATCAAACGTCAGGTCACGCGGCCGCGTATTTCACCCGGCGCGCCGTCCGCCAGCGGAAAGAGGCTTTGACCAGTTCGGCGACACTGGGTGCGATAAGCATGAACGGAACCATGCGCAGCCAATCGTTCAGGGTCAGGGGAACGGTGGCAAAGACGGGACTCAGGAAAGGCAGATAGATCGAAGCCAGTAACAACACGAAGGACAGCCCCGTAGCCATCACCAGCCAGCGATTCGAAAAAGGATTGGTCGAGAACACAGAGAAGCTCTCGGAGCGCGAGGTATAGGCCCGCAGCAACTCCGAGCAGATCAGTGTCGCAAAGGCGATGGTCTGGGCCGTCTGGATATCACCAGGATAGCGATTGAGCGCCATGACGAAAGCCCCCAGAACGGCGATCATGTCCGCGATCGGGATGGCGATGATGCCTACCAGCATGTCCTTGTTGATCACCGGCTCGCGGGTCGGTCGTGGTGGTCGCTTCATGATATCGGGATCGCCCTTTTCCAGGCCCAGCGCCAACGCCGGCGCGCCATCGGTGACGAGGTTCAAGAAGAGCAACTGGAGCGGACGCAACGGTATCGGCAGACCCGCCAGCATCGCGAGGAAGATGATCAAGATCTCACCGATGTTGCACGAGATCAGGTAAAAGACGAACTTGCGGATGTTGGAATAGATCACCCGCCCCTCTTCAATAGCCGAGACGATACTGGCAAAGTTATCGTCGGTCAGCACCATGTCGGCCGTCTCCTTCGTCACATCGGTGCCGGTGATGCCCATGGCGACCCCGATGTTGGCCCGCTTGAGCGCCGGCGCATCGTTGACGCCATCGCCCGTCATCGCGACCACGTGACCGGCGCGCTTGAAGGCATCCACGATCTTCGTCTTGTGCTGCGGCGATACACGGGCGAACGCATCCACGTGATCCACCGCAGCCGCCAGTTCATCCTCGCTCATGCGCTCGATCTCGGCGCCGGTGAGGACGCGGCCGCCATCGGTCAGCATGCCGATCTCGCGGGCGATCGCCGTGGCCGTGTCCTTGTAGTCCCCCGTCACCATGACGCTCTTCAGGCCAGCGTCCTTGGCCACTGCGACGGCCACCTTGACCTCCGGCCGCGCCGGGTCGATCATCCCCAGCAGACCGAGGAACACCAGATTACGCTCCACGGCATCCACCGTCGGCTCGGCCGGAACCTCGGCGAGCGGCCGGCAGGCTACGCCAAGCACGCGCAGCGCAGCGCCCGCCATCCCACCCATCGCGTCAAGGATCTCCTGCCGCTTCGCTGTGGTCAGGGGCAGCACCCGGTCGTCCTCAACATAGCCGTCGCAATACTCCAGCGTTACGTCGGGAGCGCCTTTGACGAAGGCCAAGTAATCGCCCGCCAACTGCGGAACGTGCGCCTCTGCGACCTGCAACCAGGATCCCGCGCCGACCTCATGGATGGTCGCCATCCGCTTGCGCTCGGAATCGAAGGGAATCTCCGCGACGCGCGGAAGTTGCTTGGCCTCGCCATCGCGCCAGAACCCCGCCTTGGCAGCAGCCACTACCAGCGCGCCTTCGGTGGGATCACCGACCATGCGCCAGGTACGTTGGCCGTCCTCCTCGCCGCTCTGCTCCAGGTAGGCATCGTTGCACAGCAGGCTGCCGTGCAACAAGAGTGAGGTCGCCAGGCTGCTCTCCGGGTCAAATGGTGTATCCTCCGCGTAGAACTGGCCTTCCGGGTTGTAGCCTTCGCCCGAGACCTGGAACATCCGGCCACCGGCCCAGCCCTGGACGACCGTCATCTGGTTTTGCGTCAGGGTGCCGGTCTTGTCGGAGCAGATCACCGTCGCACAGCCCAAAGTTTCAACGGCCGGCAGCTTGCGGATCAAGGCGTGGCGCGCAACCATCCGCTGCATACCCAACGCCAGGCAGATCGTCACCACGGCCGGCAGCCCCTCAGGCACGGCGGCGATCGCCAGGCTGACCGCAGTCATGAAGAGTTCGACAATCTCTGTACTGTGGGAGGCCAGGTAAGCGCGCAGCCCTTCCTGTAAGATCATGCCCGGGTTTGTGTCCCGAATCAGGCCGTAGAAGAAGATCAGGCCGCAGATCACCAACGAGATGATCGCCAACGACTTTCCCAACTCGTCGAGTTTCTGCTGCAGCGGGGTCGGTTCCTCCTCGTATGACTGGATCATCTCGGCGATCATGCCGATCTGCGTGTGCATACCGGTCGCAGTGACCAGGCCTCTGCCGCGACCATAGGTCACCAGTGTGCTCATGAAGGCCGTATTCTTGCGGTCGCCCAGCGGGATTTCGGCATCCAACACCACACGGGCGTCCTTGTTGACCGGCACGGACTCCCCGGTAAGCGATGCCTCCTCGACCTTGAGGTTGACACTCTCGACCAGGCGCAGGTCCGCTGGAATGAAGTTGCCCGCCTCCAGCAGGACGATGTCTCCGATCACCAACTCACGGGCCGGGATGAGCGTCTGCACGCCGTCACGGACGACCTGTGCGTTGGGAGCAGCCATCTTCTTCAGGGCGGCCAACGCCTGTTCAGCTTTCGACTCCTGCACCACGCCGAGCACTGAGTTGAGCACGACGATGGACATGATCGCGACCGCATCGATGACCTCGCCCAACAGGAGCGATATGACCGCCGCTACGATCAGGACGATCACAAGGAAATTGTTGAGTTGGGCGAGCAGCAGCTTCAGAAAGCCGGGGCGCGGGCGTTCCGTGAGCTCGTTTGGCCCGTATTTTTCAAGGCGGGCGCGCGCCTCCTGGCTGCTCAGACCCAGGTGCAGATGGGACTCCATGCCCTCAACCGTATGATCGATCGAGAGGGCGTGTACCGAAGAATTAGCCATGACTTCTCCACGGGGATCAGGGATGCAGAGGATATTGTAAGGCGTTCAGCGGACCGAAACCATGTTCCCGCTCATGTTTGTCAGACGGTCACGGTCGCGATTGGTTTGACACCCCTCTGCCCCCGTTGTACACTGCAACAGGTATTGAGACGAGAAACGCCAGGAGGTGCCGCATGTTCCTATGTAGAGAGGATCTCGAAGCACGCGAGCGCGCAACGTTGGCGGCGTACGCCATGGCCAGCGGCGATAGTCGCGGGCGGGAGCATCCCGAGACTGAACACGTTTACCGGACGGCCTTTCAGCGCGATCGCGATCGCGTGATCCACACGGCCGCTTTCCGCCGGCTCGAATACAAGACGCAAGTCTTCGTCTACCACGAGGGCGACCATTACCGCAATCGTCTCACGCACACGGTCGAGGTGGCGCAGATCGGCCGCAGCATGGCCCGCGCCCTGGGCGCCAACGAAGATCTCACGGAGGCCATCTGTCTGGCCCATGACCTGGGGCACCCGGCCTTCGGCCACACCGGAGAGGTGACGCTGAACGCCCTGATGGCTGACCACGGTGGCTTCGACCACCAGCGCCAGACGATGCGCATCGTCACACTGCTCGAAGACCGCTATGCAGAATTCCTTGGCCTGAACCTGACCTATGAGGTGCGCGAGGGGCTGGTCAAGCACGACACCGACTATGACGTAACCGACGCCACCGGCTACCACCCTGAGCTGGCCGGCACGCTGGAATGTCAGCTTGCCAACCTGGCCGACGAGATCGCCTACAACGCGGCCGACCTGGAAGATGGCCTGCGCAGCGGCGTGCTCGATCCATTGGTTGTGCGCGCGCTGGGCGTTTGGAAGATGGTCATGGCCGCGCTCGGCGCTGGCTTCAACTGCCGGTTGGACGACCAGCTCCGCAGCCGCGTAATCCGCCGGCTGATCGGCATCACGATCACCGATGCGATCACAGCGACCGCCGAGACGCTGGCGGGGGTCAATACGCAGTCGGTCGCTGATGTGCGTGCTGTCGGCAAAAAACTTGCCTGCCACTCATCGGAACAGTTGGAAATGAACCTGGAGCTGAAAGCGTTCCTGCTTAAGAACTTCTACCACCACCCCAGGGTGATGCGCATGGCTTACAAGGCAAACCACATGCTCACGGCCATCTTCGGCGCCTATGTTGACGAGCCCCGGCAGTTGCCCTGGGAGATTCAAGAGCGCGCAGCCCAGGGGCCGGACTCGCCGCACCGGGTCATGTGCGATTACATCGCCGGCATGACCGACCGCTACGCGATCCAGGAGTACAAGCGGCTCTTCGACCCCGAAGCACGCGCTTGAAGCTTGAAGCTGGAAACCGGCGTCTTCCAGCTTCAAGCTTCAAGTTTCTAGTTTCCAATCATCACGGTTTCCGATACACCTGCATCCGCACCTGGAGTTCCGCAAAGACGCTACGATTCGACTCCTGGTCGGCGAAGTCTGCCTTTTCCACCTTGCCCCGCAGCAGCAAGTCGTGGCTCTCCAGCTCGAACTCGGTGCCGGCTCGGACCTGGAGCGCCTCAAATTGCCCCGCTTGCTCCGAGCGCAGCGCCGTGTCGCGGTAGGCGCCTTCGCTCATCAGCACCTTTGTCCGGGTGTCCGGGTCGCTACTGTCCCAAAGCCACGCCTGCAGGGCCACTGCCTGGTCACGATTGCCCCCGACCGGTGCGTTTAGTTGCAGCCCACACTGTCCCATATACCCTTCGGTCGGGTCATTGATGTCGAAAGCCTCATCGTAGTCCGGCTCGCCCATCTGGTAGACCGCCATGTAGTCGCCAACCGGCGAAAATGAGGCCTTGGTTCCCGCGGCGGCCGGCACGGCAGCGGCTGGGGTGCGACGAACAGGTTCAGGCGGTGGGGCCACATACGGCGCAGGCGCAGGCACTGAACTCACCGCGGTTGCAGCCACAACGGCTGGCCCTACACCAAACTCATCCTCGTCGTCGTAAAGGTAACTCTCGCGGCCATCACCGGCCAGTGTCCTCGTGTCAGCCGGTTGGGCGGCAGGTTCGACCGTCCACTCATCTTTCTCACGCTGTGCGATCTCCTCCGGCGTGCCGGACGAAGATGCAGCCTGCGGAACGCCGGCGATCGCAGGTCCCGTGCGGCGCGACCGTGCGGCGCGCCACCGCCGGAACAAGATAGGCCAACGCAGCCACCCCGAGCAGGATCAAGGCGATCCACACCGCCGATGTGCAGAGCGTCCTCCAGGCCGGTGAGCCGCCAGACGAACGCGTGCTGGACGCGGCACCAGGTCTGGTGGCAGAAGACGCCGCGCCAACATTGAGCGCCGAGCCCAGTTGCTCCACGGCAGCGGCGGTGGCAGGGTCTGTGTTCAGCAGGCGTTCCTGCAGATTCGTCAGGGCCGTCGCGAGATCCTCGGTCGGCCACGTCTGCAAACGCTCACTCGCTGCCTGTGCGTCGCCTGTAGTGGCCAGCGACGTCGCCACCATTGCCAGATACTGATCGCGCTCCGCCGGGCGCAGATCCTGAGGCAGCGTGTTCTTGTAGCTCACCGGCCAAACGCCCCAGGCGATGATCAAGCCGATGATCAAGCCGGCGACAAGGCCGAGAAGCGCCGCCAACCAGGGACGCGCGTTGTTGGTCTCACGTGCCATCTTTCCCCTCCTCCAGATGAACAAATGCGCGCTGCGCGCCTGAAGACACACAGCGAGGCAACGGCTATCCGATGATCGGCTCTTTTGGCGCGCAGGTCAGGATCTCCACGCCATCCTCGGTGACGAGCGCAACATCCTCAATCCGCACGCCGCCCCAGCCGGGCAAATAGATACCGGGTTCGACGGTCACCAGGTGGCCGGGGGCCAACAGGCTCGGCGTGATGCGGCTGAGGCGAGGCTCCTCATGCACGGCCAATCCCACCCCATGTCCCAGGCCGTGGCCGAAATACTCGCCGTAACCGGCCTCTGCGATCAGGTTGCGCGCCACAGCATCGACATCCTGGCCGTTCATGCCCGGCCGAATGGCCGCCTCCGCCGCAACCTGCGCGGCCAGGACGGTGTTATAGACCTCCCAGAACCGCTCGGGATCGTTCGGTTGGCCGAGACAGACGGTCCGGGTCAAGTCGGAGTTGTAGCCGTTGACCCGCGCGCCCATATCGATCACAATCGGCTCGCCCGCCACCAGCAAGGCATCGCCGGCCTTGGCGTGTGGTCGAGCGCCGTTCGGACCGCAGGCGATGATCAGATCAAAGGCGACGGTTTGCGCGCCGTGGGTGCGCATATAGCTCTCGATGATCCACGAAAGTTCGAGCTCGGTCATATCCGGTCGTGCTTGCGCCAGTCCCGCAGCTAATGCAGCGTCGGCCAGCGCAATCGCGGCGCGCATCGTGGCAAGTTCTGCCGCGTCCTTGATCGCACGCAGCTTCATCACGACACCTTTGGTCGGCGTCCACCCCACGTCAGGCGCAGCGTTCGCCCAGTCCTGGGCATCCGCAAAGGTCACATAATCCGCTTCGAACGCCAAACGCCGCACGCCGGCTTTCGCCAGCAGTTCAGGCAGCACGTCAGCGAACCGGGTCGTAACCTTCACCAGCTCAAAGTCGGGGCATTCCAGGCTGACCTGCTCGTAATAGCGGAAGTCGGTCGCGATAAAAGCCTGCTGGTCAGTAATCAACAGCCAGCCGGAAGAGCCGGTGAAGCCGCTGAGATACCAACGATTCTCGGGCTGACTGATCAAGAACGCATCGGCGCCCGCGGCGGGCAGTTCGGCCCGCAGCCGATCCAAACGAGGGTGAAGCAAAGAATTCGTCATGCGGCTGGATCCTTCCTCGCCCGCGGGTGCGCATGGAGCACCGTCTCGCGGAGCTGGTTTTGGCTGACCTGGGTATAGATCTGCGTTGTACTGGCCTGCTCGTGTCCCAGCAACTCCTGCACCGAGCGCAAGTCCGCGCCGCCATCCAGCAGATGGGTGGCGAAGCTGTGGCGGAACATATGCGGCGTCACCTTGTGCTCGATCCCAACCCCCGCGGCGTACTCGCTCAACGTCCGGGTGAACATGCTGATGGACAAACGCTGGCCGAAACGATTCAAAAAGACCGCCGGAGATTTGCGCGGCGGTTGTGCTCCGCTCGCCGCACCGGTTAGTCTGACACGCCCATCCGTCAGGTAGCCCCGTAACGCCTCGATGGCCGGCCGGCCGATCAGCGCCACCCGCTCCTTGGCGCCTTTGCCGAGCACGCGCACCTGGCCCTGCGCCAAATCAACCTGGTTCAGGTCCAGCGCCAGCAGCTCGCTCACCCGCAGCCCGCCGGCGTACAACAGCTCCAGCATCGCCCGATCACGCTGACCCTGCGGCGTAGCGGCATCTGGGGCCGCCAACAGGGCGTCGATCTCTTCCCGCGTCAGTGGTCGGGGAAGCCGCTGCGGCAGCTTGGGCGCAGAGATGGCCTGGACCGGGTTGGTCGTGACCAGGTCGTGCCGTCGCAAATAGGTATAGAAAGCCCGCAGCTCGGAGATGCGCCGGACGACGCTGGCCTTCACGTAGCCCTGGTTATGCAGCAACGCCAACCACTGCCGCAGCAGCGCGGGGGTCACATCCTCCCACGCCATCACCCCCTGCCCCTGCGCAAAAGTCATGAACTGCGCGATCTCACGGCGGTAGTTGCTCACCGTGTGGGGTGATGCGTTGCGCTCTGCGATCAGGTGCTTGACGTAGCGGTCCAGGGCGTCTTGCACGAGCTGGAGACTCCAAAGCGGAAGTTGTTTTGTCATTACGAGGGCGGTAGCCCGAAGCAATCTCCACTACAAGCCTGGGATTGCTTCGGGGCTGCGCCCCCCTTGCAATGACCGGATCAAGCGCCCAGCGCTTCGAGTTTGGTTCGCTTCTTGCAGGCCGTACACTCGGCCCATTCCTTGCTGGCAACCACCAACAACTTGCCACACTGCGGACAAGGTTGGGGCAGCGGACGCTTCCACGACGTGAAGTCGCAGGCCGGGTAATTGACGCAGCCGTAGAAGACGCGCCCCTTCCGGGTCCGCCGCTCTGCGATGTCACCGCCATCTTGCGGGCACTTGACATCGATCTTGGCCACCAACGGCCGCGTGAAGCGGCAGGTCGGATAGTTGGCGCAGCCGATGAACTTGCCGAATCGTCCCAACTTGATGAGCAGATCGCGCGCCGCACTCCGGGCACGGTTCGCCGACCTTTTCCGGCTCAACCGATACCTTCTCCATGGTGCGCTCGGCTTCCCGCAGTTGCGGCTCGAAGAAGGCGTAGAAGTTGCTCAACACCGGCGCCATCTCTTCCTCGCCGCGCGAGATGGTATCCAGGTGCTCTTCCATGTCGGCCGTGAAGCCCACATTGAAGATGCTGTCAAAATGCTTGACGAGCAGATCGTTGACTGTGAACCCCAGTTCAGTTGGCGCCAGTTTTTTCTCAGAGCGCCCGACGTAGCCGCGCTCCAGGATCGTTGAGATAATCGCGGCATAGGTGCTGGGGCGGCCAATACCGTTCTCCTCCAGCATCTTGACCAGGGTCGCCTCGGTGAAACGCGGCGGCGGCTGCGTGAAATGCTGCTCCGGCAGCAAACGTAGCAGATCCAGCGGTTCCGCAGGCACGAGCAGCGGCAGCGTGGCCGAAATCGCCGGCAGCGCCGGTTCTCCGCCCCCGTTTTCTTTTTCGCCGGCAGAACGTCGGTCCTCGTCGCGCGCAGGCTCGCGTTCCCCGTTGCTCCCATTTTCGGCAGGACCGGACGCGCCGCCGGAATAGACCGCAAGAAAACCGGGAAACCGCACGGAAGAGCCGCTCGCCCGGAAAAGATAGGGGCGTTCCGCTGCCGCCGGTTGCCCGGCCTCGACATCGACCGTCAGCGTGTCATACACCGCCGCGGCCATCTGGCTCGCCATGAAGCGCTGCCAGATAAGTTCGTACAGTCGAGCCTGCTCCGCCGACAACTTGCCCGCGAGCGCGGCCGGCGAACGGCGCACGGAGGTGGGGCGGATCGCCTCATGTGCTTCCTGCGCGTTCTTGGCACGCGACTTGTAGACATTCGGTTCGGGCGGAACGTAGTCCGGTCCGAACTGCTCAGCGATCAGGGCGCGTGCCTCAGCTTGCGCCTCCTGCGCCACGTTCACGCTGTCCGTACGCATGTAGGTGATGAGACCGACAGCCTCGCCTTCGCCGGCGTCAATGCCTTCATACAGATCCTGCGCCACGCGCATCGTGCGTGCGGCCGTCATGCCCAGCTTCTGTCCGGCGTCCTGCTGAAGCGTGCTGGTGGTGAACGGCGGATTAGGCCGGCGCCGGCGCTCGCCGCGCTTGACTGAGGCAACCGTATAGGCCGCCCCAGTCAGGTCCGCAACCACGGCCTCGCTGTCGGTGCGGTTTTTGAGATCCACTTCCTGCCCGCGGATACGGATCAGCCGGGCCGTGAAGCTGGGGCGTGACTTCTGTCCGCGCGTCGTCTGCTGCGCCAGTTCAGCATCCAGCGACCAATACTCAACCGGGGAAAACGCCAGGATCTCACGCTCGCGCTCGACGATCAGCCGCAGCGCCACGGACTGGACGCGGCCCGCTGAAAGGCGGCCTCGCACACGCTCCCAGAGCAATGGGCTGACCTGGTAGCCCACCAGCCGGTCAAGGATGCGCCGCGCTTGCTGCGCATCGACGAGACGCATGTCCAGGTCGCGGCTGTGGCTGAAGGCCTCGGCGACGGCCGGGCGCGTAATCTCGTGAAAGACGACGCGGCGCGCGCTGCCTGGTGCAACCCCGATGGCTTCCTGCAGGTGCCAGGCAATCGCCTCGCCTTCCCGGTCGGGGTCGGTCGCCAGGTAGATTTCACTCGCTTCGGCCGCGGCCGCCTTCAGAGTTTTGACGATGTCTTTCTTGTCATCCGGCACCCGGTATTTCGGCACAAACCCGTTCTCAACGTCCACCGACAACTGCGAGCGTAGCAAATCCCGCACGTGACCCACTGAGGCGCGCACCTCGTAACCGCTGCCCAGGAAACGGCCCACGGTCCGAGCCTTCGCCGGCGACTCAACGATGACCAGCTTAGCGCCCGGATGAATCGCCCGCGCATATGACTTCCCTGCCGCCTTGCTGCCCCTGGCCTTGCGTTCCGCCTTGGGTTCAACCTTAACCTCAGCCTTGACCTTAGCCTTAGTGGCCTTAGCCTCAGCCTTAACCTTGGCTTTCGCCTCCGCCACCGGTTGCGGCAACCCGGCGTGATCCGGTGTCGCGCCGATCTTGAAGAGCCGCGTACCACACTCACCGCAGCGGCCCTCAGCGGCCGGGCGGGCGTTGGCCATGAAGATGGCGCGGCCTTCCGTCAGGGGGCGCATCGTCTTGCACTTGACGCAGTAGGCCTGCACGTCGTGGGTCAGCGGCGCCGACACCTCGCTCGGCGCGGGGCCGGTTGGTTTGGCCGTCTTCCTGGTCACGGGGCGTTCGGTCGGTTCGGGCTTCGGCAGATCAGCGTGCGCCGGCGTCGCGCCGATGCGGGTCAGGGCCGTGCCGCATTCAGGGCATTGGCCGCGCGTGGCAGCCCGCCCGTTGGCCAGCCAGACCGGTTGCGCGTTCGCAAGTGGGCGCTTCGTTTTACAACGAACGCAATAGGCAGTCAATTCGGTATCAGTCATAAATCTCTTTCGATGTTGATTGGAGCGGTTGGCGCGTCCATAGCGCCAACCCGTTTCAACGGGTTTGGTTATGCCCGACTACGGTTTCAACTGTAGTCGGGCTCCAGATTTACAGGTACGCAACCTTACCTTCAGCCGCCAGACGGCCGACTAAGTCCTTCACTTCTTCGGCGCGCGAGCGCGGACACACAAGCAGTACATCGGGCGTGTCCACGACGATGATGTCTTCCAGGCCGATCGTCGCGACCAGCCGGCCTTCGCTGCGCACATAGGCCCCGCGCGTGTCCAGCGCCAGCAGGTCGCCGTCGACGCACACGTTGCCCTGCGCATCGCCGGGCAGCACGTCCAGCAGCGCACCCCAACTCCCGATATCGCTCCAGCCGATGTCCACCGGGATGACGGAGACATCCGAGGCGTGCTCCATGATGCCGAAGTCGATCGAAACCTTGCGGATTTGCGGCCAGGCCTCGGCCAGAACGCGTCCGGCATCCGGTGTCGCCAACGCTGCTCCGATCTGAAGCAGCGCGGCGTGGGCGTCCGGCAGTTGCGCCTGAAACTCAGCCAGCAGCCGGTCGGCCCGCCAGATGAACATGCCGCTGTTCCAGGCGTAACGGCCTGATTCCAGGAAGCCTACGGCGGTGCGCGAGTCAGGCTTCTCGGTGAAGCCGCCGGAGCGGTACACCCGGAAGCCGTCCACGATCTCCTGCGCCGCGCCGAGTTGAATATAACCGAACCCTGTCGATGGATAAGTCGGCTTGATGCCCAGCGTGACAATCGTGCCGCCGCGCGCCACCTGTTCGGCCGCGGCCAAGCGCGGCACGAAATTGTGCGATGTCCACGATGTAGTGGTCGGCAGTGAGGATGACCATCACCGCATCGGGATCACGCTGCAACAGGTGCACCGCGGCCAGCCCTGCGGCCGGCGCCGACTCGCGCGCCGACGGTTCCAGGATGAAATTTTCGGCCGGCAACTCAGGCGCCTGCGGCATCAGTACCGCGGCCATTTGGGCGTTGGTCACCACAAAAATGCGGTCCGGGGTGAACAGCGGGATCAAGCGATCGACCGCGTGTTGGAACATCGTGCGGTCACCGATCAGCCTGAGTGACTGCTTGGGTTGGCTTTTGCGGCTTAACGGCCACAGGCGGGTGCCCGAGCCGCCGGCCATGATCACAGCATACAACATTGTAGAAGCGCCTCCGCTGACGCTGGTCAGTCCAAGTGATAAACCGGGCCGGCTTCTCGCGCCCGAATATAGCTCATCCCGCCGGTGTGACGCACCATGCCCTTCAATTCCATCAACGCCAGCGTGCTGGTGACTGTGGCGATAGGCAAACCAGTCGCCTGGCTGACCGCGTCCACGTGCGCGGGGTCGCCCGCCAGTTGGTCAAGCAATACCGCCTCGGTGGCATCGGTCGGAAACAGCATGTGGGCTTCGACCTGCTGCGGCACTGACGTCAGGTTCAGCGCCTCAAGCACATCGCTGGCCGCGGCGATCGGCGTTGCGCCGTCCCGGATCAAGCGGTTGGTGCCCATGCAGCCGCGCTGAAAGATGCTCCCCGGCACGGCAAAGACGTTCGCGGCCCTGGTCGGCAGCGTAGCCGGCGGTGATCAGCGCCCCGCTCTGCTCCCCCGCCTCCACGACGACAACCCCGCGGCTCAGCCCGCTGATGATCCGGTTGCGCGGCGGAAAATTGCTGGCCTCAGGCTGTGTGCCCAGCGGATATTCGCTGATCACAGCGCCGTGGGCAGCGATCTCCTGGGAAAGTTTCAGGTTTTCCCATGGATATATTATGTCTACACCAGAACCCAGCACGGCCAGTGTGCGCCCGCCGGCTTCCAGGGCTGCGCGATGCACGACCGCATCGATGCCGCGCGCCAGGCCGCTGACTACGGTCGCGCCCGCGCGAGCCAAATCGGTGGCGATGAGGCGAGCTGCCTCCTTGCCGTATGCCGTGGCGTGCCGCGTGCCTACCATCGCCACCGCCCAATCGTCATCCGGGCGCAGATCACCACGGATATAAAGCACCGGGGGCGGATCGTTGATCGCCATCAGGCGTTCAGGATACCGCGGGTCATCCCAAGTCAGGATGTCTGCGCCGGCGCTGGCAGCCCGGGCCACCTCGGCGGTCAGGTCCAATTCGCCGCGCGCCTGAACCAGATTCGCCAGCGACCGCCGGTCGAGCCCCACCTCGCGGAGCGCATCGGCCGGCGCAAGCCAGGCCGCCTCGATCGAGCCAAAGGCATCCAGCAGTGCGCGCAGGCGGGCTGGCCCGATGCCACGTACTTTATTGAAGCCGATCCAGTAGGCCAGCGGTTCCATGGCGCACCTGCTACAGATAAAGGTATACGTTACGGGCGCCAGCATACTCGATGGCTTTTGATTTGTCAAGGAAAATGTAAATTGCGCGACCGCTGACTTGTCGCTGATCGCCATAGGTGTGCAATTGTCTCTCGGCGTCGAGGTTTCACCGGTCAAGTTCGCTGGCCAGAGAAACCGGCTGAAGTCTCAATTTCGGATTGAGAAGCCCAAATCCTATTTTGCCTCACCATCAACTTCATCGGTCTCTGGGACTGCATCATCAAACAGACCTTCGGGGAGGGCCACAACCATGCGGCGGGCAGACAAGTCCACCTGAAGTACCACGTCGCGAATCGCCGGCAGCAGCACTTCACCAGCCGGGCCGCGCACCACGTAGACATCGTTGGCGTTCGTAAACAACACTTCCCGCAGTTCGCCCAGATCCCGCCCATCGACGGTCGCCACCTGCAGGCCGATCAGGTCATGCAGATAGTTCTCGTGCTCGCCTAACGGCATCGCGTCCGCCGCGGGGATCAGCAGATAGCGGCCACGCAAGAGCTCGGCGGCGTTGCGGTCAGGCACGCTATCCAGCTTGACCAAAAAACCACCCTTGTGCGGCCGCGCCGCGCTGATCTTCACCGGCCGGGCTGCTGGATCCTCGGTGCCCGCGCCGAGAAAAGCGTTCGAGCCAGCCTTGAAACGCTCTGGGAAATCGGTCAGCGCCTCGACCTTGACCTCGCCGCGAATGCCATGCGGTGCGATGATACGACCGATCGCCAGATAATTGGCTGCCGCCTGCTTGGACCCCGGCATAGCCACTCCTTCCTTGAAAAAGACAGGCTCAAGAGACACAGAAGCCCGTTTCCAGTGAGAAAACGGGCTTTTCCTCCGAGCTTGCAGAGACGTCCTCAGACGATCTCCAACACGACACGTCGATCTTGCGACACGACGCGCAGCAGTGTCCGCAACGCGTTCGCTACCCGGCCATCCTTGCCGATCACCCGACCCATGTCGTCACGATCCACATGCAGTTCGAGCACGGTCACGTTAGCGCCCTGGGTTTCTTTGACCGAGACCTTGTCCGGGTTGTCCACCAGTTGCCTGGCGATGTATTCGATCAGTTCTTTTTCTTTCACCTTTCAACCTCCGCGTCCAAAGGACAGGCTGGAGGTTGGCGCTTCGCGCTAGGCACTAAGCCGTATTACAATGCCTGGCGCACGGCACAACCGCCAACTGTCGCCCGGTGACGAGCATCCGGCGAACTACGCCGCCTGAACCTGCGCAGTCGGTGCGCCTGCCACCGCGCCAGCGGACTTCAACAGCCGCGCGACACCTTCGCTGGGCTGAGCACCCTGGTTGAGCCAATACACGGCTCGTTCCAGGTCGATCTGAAAGGTTTCGGGCTCGGTGCGGGGGTTGTAGAACCCGATGTTCTCGATGATCCGGCCATCACGCGGTGCGTGCTGATCGGCCACAACCACGCGGTAGGACGGCTGCTTCTTGGCGCCCTGGCGGCGCAGACGGATACGTACCATGGATCGATACTCCTTGTGTGTATGGGACGCTGAGAGTCCCGAATGCTTGAAACCCCGGTCAAACAAGCCGGAGGTTGTCAACTGGGTTGTTAACGGAATAGATTGCCCAACGCGCCGCCCATCCCACGGCCACCGGAACTCATCTGTTTCATGAGCCGCTGCATGTCGCGGAACTGGCCGAGCAGATCGTTGACCTCGGGCACGGTGGCGCCACAGCCCTTTGCCACGCGGCGTTTGCGGCTGCCGTTGAGGAGACGCGGGTCACGCCGTTCCTCGGCCGTCATCGAGTTGATGATCGCCTCGATGCGTCGCATCTGCTTATCGGTGACGTCCGGCTGCAGGTCCTTGGTCAACTTGCCCATCCCGGGCACCATCTCCAGAAGTTGCGTGAGCGGCCCCATCTTCTTGAGCTGCTGCAACTGCTTCTGAAAGTCTTCCAGGTTGAACTCGCCCTTCACCAGGCGCTTGGTCATCTTCTCGGCGTCGGCGCGATCCACGGTCTCGCCGGCCTTCTCGATCAGGCTGAGCATGTCACCCATGCCCAGAATGCGGGAGGCCAGCCGATCCGGGTGGAACACCTCCAGGGCATCCACCTTCTCGCCCACGCCGAGGTACTTGATCGGCACGCCGGTAACCTCGCGCATCGAGATCGCCGCGCCGCCGCGGGCGTCGCCGTCCACCTTGGTCAGGATCAAGCCGGTGATCGCTACACGCTCGTGGAAGCCCTTCGCCACGTTCACAGCTTCCTGGCCGGTCATGGCGTCGGCGACCAGCAGGATCTCCCCCGGCTTGGCGATGGCCTTGATCTGCTCCAGCTCAGCCATCATCTCTTCGCTGATCTGGAGCCGGCCCGCCGTGTCCAGGATCACCACGTCGTATGCGCCCTCGCGCGCCCGCTGCAAGGCATGGCGCACGATCTCTGGCGGCGATACCTTCGTCCCCTCGCTATGCACGGGGATGTCGAGCTGCTTGCCGAGCACTTCGAGCTGGGTAACCGCGGCCGGGCGGTAGGTGTCAGCCGCGACCAGCAGCGAGCGTTTACCGCTCTTGCGCAGCGTCAGCGCCAGTTTGGCGGAAGTTGTGGTCTTGCCAGAGCCTTGCAGACCGACCATCATCACGACGTGCGGCGCGGGGCCTGACAGATCGAGCTTGGCCGGCTCGCCCAGCGTCGCCAGCAACTCCTCATGGACGATCTTGACGACCTGCTGCGCCGGCGAGAGGCTCTTCATCACCTCGGCGCCGATCGCACGTTCGCGCACGCGCGCCACGAGCTGCTTGACGACCTTGAAATTCACGTCCGCTTCGAGCAGCGCCAGACGCACCTCGCGCAGCGCGGCATCCACGTCTTGCTCGGTCAGACGACCGCGCGAGGCGAGTTTATCAAAAACAGCGTTCAGCTTGGTTTGCAGGCTCTCGAACATTTATCACCGATTTCTCGCGCAAAGGCCGGCCTGTAGGCCGGCCCGAAAGACACATGCGCGCCAGACAGATTGATTTTACGGGTGATTGCATTTCTCGTCAAGTTAGTGCTATAATCGCAGCAGATTGCTGGAATAATTCGCTGCCTAAACCAAACCACTCGCGTCAGGATGATCGCCATGATCTACAAAGAGGCTTTGCCAGTCGGCGAGTACGTGCGTGTGACCTTTGAGATGCCATCCAGCGTATGGGCTGAGCGTGTGAACCTGGTCGGCGACTTCAACGACTGGGACACCACGAAGGATGAGATGCAGCAGTCGCGCACGAACGGCAACTGGCGCATCACGCTGACATTGACGAAGGGCCACGAGTACCAGTTCCGTTACCTGGTCAACGGCCAGGACTGGCACAATGACTGGCATGCGGACAAGTATGCTCGCAACAGGTTCGGGTCGGACAACTCGGTCGTAGTGACGTGATCCCCGCCAAACCATATCACGGCACCGAGAGCATCGGCACCGGCACAAACACGAGGATAAACACCAGGAACATGGCCGCCGCAAAGACGCGCTGGCCGACTGTCAGCTCGGTGAGATCGTCCAGCGGCATATCCTGCTGACGACCGAAGACCAGCACCAGCGCCAACCATAGCAGCCAGCCCGTCCACTTGAAAGACAACCCGGCCAGTGCGGCGATCACGATCCAGGTGACGACGCGCGCCCCCTTGCGCCCCAACAGCGCGTACATGATGTGGCCGCCATCCAACTGCCCCGCCGGAATCAGATTGAGGGCGGTGACCAACAGCCCGGCCCAGCCCGCAAACGCGACCTGGTGCAGAAAGACATCCTCGCCGCCGGCCGGCAGCAAGCGTCCGAATCTGAGCAACGTCATGCCCGTCAGCAAGAGCGAATTGCCCATCGTAGTGTAACCGCCGCCGGCCGGGATCGGCTCGACGTGGCTCAGGCTCAGGCCCAGCCACAGCAGCGGCACAGCCAGCGCCAGACCTGCCAGCGGCCCGGCCGCGCCGATAGCCAGCAGGTGACGGCGGTTGCGCGGCGGCGCCCCCATCGTGATAAACGCGCCCAGGGTGCCGAACGGCCCCACCGGCATCGGGATGAAGTACGGCAGGCTGGTCGGCGAGCCGAGATGCCGGGCGGTCAGGTAATGGCCGAACTCGTGCGCGGTCAGGATCGCCATCAGGCTGGCTGCGAAAGGCAGGCCATCCAGCAGATGCCAATTCACCGTGGCTGCGCCCTCCGTCATCTGCGCGCCGGCAAAGAGACACGAGAACACCGTGAGCACGAACAACGCCAGCGCCGGCCACACGCGCTGCCTGGCCTGCCCAAACGTCACCGGCAGCGCCAGGATCTCCTCGCCGTCCCCCTCCTCTGCGCCCCGCAACACCGGCGTGCGACCGAGCGGACGCATCCGTTCCGCCACCAGCCGATACGCGGCATCCGGCAGCATCAGGAGCTGGCCGCGTATGCGGATCGAGTTGCCGGGTGGCGCCCCTGCGGTGATGTCGGTGACGTTCATCACGCCCGCGGTCGCCGCAAGGAGTGCGGGCACATCATCGGTCGGCGCGGCCGGTATCGTCTGATCTGAGGTCATCGATGATCCTATCGTTCTGTTTTGTCGCGGCCCGGCGCAGCACGGCGAGCGACGAAACGAGAATACCATAGGTTGCCCCGCGTGTCCGTGTTCTCGCCACCGATTGCTCGATCTGCGCTGATCTGCGCAATCTGCGGTTCCAACAGAATCGCCCAATCTCTCCAACCGCAGATGACGCAGATTAGCGCAGATGGAATCCGTTAATGCCTGGTGCGCCACCCTGAACGAGAACTCCTCTGTTTGAGGTACTCTCAACTATACCTGCCCCGCGCCCCCAAATTTCCACTCGATCGTCCCCTGTGATAGACTATCAGGCAACATCTTCGTCCAGACAATGATCGGGAAGCCACATGCCTGAAGCCGCGATTCACGAAAATAGCCTCGTCCTCTACCGCGCCCGTCCCCGCGCGTCCAACGCGCCGATGAAAAGCTCAGCCTGGAGCTGGAGGGCGGCGAGAGCGCCAAAGTGCGCGCCAAGGACGTCACCCCACTCCACCCGGGGCCGTTGAAAACCCTTGCCGAGCTGCGGCCGGCCGCCGGCGACGTGCTGACCGCCTGGGAGATCCTGGCCGGCGGCGACACCAGCCTGGCGGAGCTGGCCGAGCTGGCCTACGGTGCGTTCACGCCGAGCACAGCGTGGGCGGCCTGGCAGGTGGTGACCGAGGGCCTCTACTTTCGGGGCACCCCGGAACGGATCACGGCCTGCACGGCTGACGAAGTCGCCCACACGCAGGCCGCGCGCGCGGCCGAGGCCGCCGAGAAACAGGCGTGGGAGGCGTTCGTCGCCCGCGCCAAAGTCGGCAAGGTCGCGCCGGAGGATCGACGCTATCTGCGCGATGTCGAAGACCTGGCGCTGGGGCGCAACGACCGCAGCCGCGTCCTGAAGGCGCTCAGCCGCGAGGAATCATACGAGAACGCCCACGCCACGTTGCTGGAGTTCGGGTACTGGGACGAGCTGATCAACCCCTACCCGTCGCGCTACGGGCTGACGTTGACGCCACCGGCGCTGGCGCTGCCCGAACCCTGGGCCGACCCGGCACGCGCCATGCTGGTGGACGAGCGGCGCGATCTGACCCACCTGCCCGCGTTCGCCATCGACGACCCCTGGACCGACACGCCTGACGATGCAGTGAGTTTCGAGCCAGAGACCGGCCGCCTCTGGGTGCATGTGGCCGACGCTGCTGCGCTGGTGACGCCCGACAGCCCGCTCGACCTGGAAGCGCGCGCCCGTGCCACCAGCCTCTATCTGCCCGAGGCCGTGGTGCCGATGTTGCCGGAGGCCGCGACCCCTGTCCTGGGTCTGGGCCTGGGTGAAGTCTCGCCGGCCCTCTCGTTTGCGCTCACAGTCAATGCCGATGGCGAGCTGACCGAAGTTGAAGTCGTCCCCAGCCTGGTGCATGTGAGCCGGCTCTCCTACGAAGAGGCCGAGGCGCGCCTGACCGAAGAGCCGTTCCGCACCATCTACGCGCTGGGTCTGGCCAGTGAGGCCCGCCGGCAGCGCGACGGCGCCATGCGCGTCGACATGCCGGAGGTGAGCGTCCGGGTGCGCGACGGCGAGGTGAGCATCCGCACCATCCCGCCGCTCCGCAGCCGCGACCTGGTCCAGTACGCCATGATCCTGGCGGGCGAAGCCGCGGCCCGGTTTGGCACCACGCGTGGCATCCCGCTGCCCTTCGCCACGCAGGAGCCGCCCGATCTGATCGATGAGTCATACAGCCAGAGCCTCTCGGCCATGTTCGCCCGGCGGCGCACCTTCAGGCGGAGCCAATATCGCAGCGTGCCCGCGCCGCACAGCGGCCTGGGGTTAAGCGCCTACGCTCAGGCCACCAGTCCCATGCGCCGGTATCTCGATCTGGTCGTGCATCAGCAGTTGCGCGCCTATCTGGCAAACAAGCCGCTGCTGACCCCGGAGCAAATCCTGGAGCGCGTCGGCGCGGTCGAGGCGATCCTGCCCAGCACGCGGCCGGCCGAACAATACTCGGAGCGGCATTGGATCATGGTCTACCTGCTGCAGCATCCCGACTGGCGCGGCCGCGGGGTGCTGGTCGATAAACGTTCGCACAACAGCACCGTCATCATCCCCGAGCTCGGCCTGGAGCCGTCGATCCGTCTGTCCGCCGACGCGCCGCTGGACAGCGAATTGACCCTCAGCCTGCGCTCGGTGGACCTCCCGCGCCTCGACGCCCGCTTCCGCGTCGACGATAGACCATAGACTATTGACGATAGATCATTAACCACTGTCCACGGAGTGACCCATGTCCTATTTCTTCAATCCTGAAACCCGTGCCCCCAAGGAACTTGTGCCAGGCGTCGTCGTCCGCACCTTCTGGGGCGAGCAGATGCTCGTCTCTCAGGTCGATCTGGCGGCCAATGCCAGCGTGCCCGCGCACGCCCACCCGCACGAGCAGTTCGGCATGCTGCTCCGCGGGGATCTGCGCATCACCATCGGGGGCGAGACGCAGCAGTTGAAAGTCGGCGCCATCTATATCGTGCCCGGCGGGGTCGAGCACAACGTGGTTGTCGGTCCCGAGGGGGCGCAACTGATCGAGGCGTTCAGCCCGGTGCGCGAGGAGTACAAGTTCCCGGACTAGGTCAGGGGACAGGAGTCAGGGGACAGGAGTCAGAGGAGGCGCCTCCAAGGAGCGCACCCAGAGAGTCAAACGGACTGTATTTGACGCTTGCCCCGGAATCTGGTAATATCGCCTCTGTGCGTAGGACATGCGTGCGGGTCGCTAGCTCAATTGGCAGAGCATCTGACTCTTAATCAGAGGGTTCAGGGTTCGAGTCCCTGGCGACTCATTAACGGACGCGAAACGGTCAAGAGATTAATATGCTCTTGGCCGTTTTGTGTTTACAAACGACCTACTGACTTTCTACAGCGTTACACTACGCAAAGCGTTCACGGCCAACAGGCGTGTAACGCAAATCTGGCGGTTATGAAGAAGCATTGAGAGCACTGCGCGCTTTCAGGAATCAGCTCTGCTTTGACCTATGCCCCGAATTCCGGCATAATGCCCTCGTTCCGCGTTACCGCCATCATCCATGCCAGGAGGCTTTCATGCTTACGCTACCCAACGATCAGCCCATCAGCCCCTCCATCGCCGCGCTGAAACGTTATGCCCAGGATAGCCACCGGCCCGAGCGAGCGACACAGCGCGCTGCCATTTACACGCGCGTCTACCGGGAGACCGAAGGCCAGCCCACCGTGCTGCGTGCAGCCCAGGCTCTGGCGGCCTTTCTTGCTGAAAAAACGCTGGTGGTCCACCCGGAGGAGCTGCTGGCCGGACATGTCCAGTTCTTCGATTACGCTTATCCCCTCACGCTCGGCGCCTGGAATCCGTTCCTGCGCGAGCCAAAGGAAGCGAAGACCGACGCCAACTCGGGCAAGCCTGCGTCCAAATATCCGCCCGTCGGCCGGGACACCACACCCTTCGTTTACAACCGGCCCGACGGCACGCCGCGCGGCCCGGATGAAACAGCCGCGCTCGACGCCTTCTGCCGCGGCATTCGCAGCGGACTTTATGTGAGCGGGCCGGGCGGCCACCTGATCCCCGGCTTCGACCGCCTGCTGACCCTCGGCTTTGGCGGACTGGCTGTGGCCGCCCGCGCGCGCCTGGTAGCTGGCGGCGAGGGCTTGGACTTCGTCCAGGCCTCTCTGATCGTCTGCGAGGCCGCCACGGCCTACATCCGGCGCTACGCAGCCTGTGCCGCGGAGATGGCGGACGCGGCCTCCCGCCCCGACGAGCGCCGCCGCCTGGCCCGCATCGCGAACGCCTGCCGCCATGTCGCCACCGAGCCGCCCCGCGACTTCTTCGAGGCGGTGCAGCTCCTCTGGCTGGGTCAGGAAATTACCATTTGTGAGCACGAGTCCGGCTCCCTCTCCCTGGGTCGGCTGGACCAGTATCTCTATCCCTGGTACCGGCGCGACGTCGCCGCAGGCGCGCTCGACCAGGCCGAGGCTGCCGAACTCATCGAGGCGCTCTGGTGCAAGTTCGGACACGTGCGCCGCAGCTTTCAGAACGTGACGCTGGGCGGCCGTGCGCCGGATGGCGCCTACGCGGCCAACGAGCTCTCTCACCTCTGTCTGCGCGCGACCCGCCGGCTGCGCATGGATCAGCCGCTGATCTCCGTGCGCTGGAGCCCCGAGATGCCTGCGGAGTTCTGGGCTGCCGTGCAGGCCACCGTTGAGACGGGCACCGGCTTCCCCGCGCTCTTTAACGATGAGATCGCGATTGCGGCGATGGAACGGGCTGGCGTGGCGGCGGCCGATGCCGAGAACTATGGCCTTGTGGGGTGCGTTGAGCTTTCCGTGCCGGGCCGGGAATACGCCCAGACCGAAGCGCTGCGGGTCAACTGGGCCAAGGTGCTGGAGTTGATGCTCAACGACGGCTGTTGCACGCTCACGGGCGAGCAGCTGCCCCTGGCACAGCCCAGGCGCCTGGACGAAATCGAGACCTTCGCCGATTTCCTCACCTGGTATCGCGCCGAGCTGGCGCACTTCCTCGACCTGGGTATACGCGGCTTGAACCTGCTCGATGCCGCCTGGCCCAGCCTGCTCCCGGCGCCGTTCGAGTCGTTGCTGATGGCCGGCTGCCTGGAATCGGGGCGCGACGTGACTGCGGGCGGCACGCAATACAACCTCTCCTCCGTCAACGCCCTGGGCATGGCCGACGCGGCCGATTCTCTGGTCGCCATCGATCGCCTGGTCTTCCGCGAGCGTTGCATCACGCTGCCCGATCTGGCGCAGGCCGTGCGCAATGATTTCGCCGGCGCAGAGTCCCTGGCCGCACGGGCGTCGGCCGGGCCGCACTATGGCAATGATGTCGATGAGCCGGACGAGATCGTGGCCCTGCTGGTCGAGGACTTCTGCCGTCAGGTGGACGGCGGCCGAGACAAGCGCGGCTACCACAACCCGCGCGGCGGCCGCTTCCAGGCGGGCATGTATTCGGTCCACCACCATGCGACCCGCGGCAAGCTGACCGGCGCGTTGCCCAGCGGCCGCCGCGCGGGCCTGTCCCTGGCTAATGCGCTTTCACCCTGCCAGGGGCGCGACACCACCGGGCCCACCGCCCTGATTCTCTCCACCACGAAGCTCGACCACACGATGATGGGCAACGGCATGGTGCTGGACTTGAAGTTCCATCCCTCGTTCTTCGAGGATGAGAGCCGGCGTCTGGCCTTCCGCGCGCTGGTCGAGTCCTATTTCGACATGGGCGGAATGGAGATCCAGTTCAACGTGATCAGCCGGGAGACGCTGCTGGCCGCGCAAAGCTCGCCGCAGGATTACCGCGATCTGCTGGTGCGCGTCTCGGGGTTCAGCGCCTATTTCATCGACCTGGAACCTGAGCTCCAGGCCGAAATCATCGCGCGCACCGAACACGCGGCGCTCTAAATGGCAGCCCATACCGAAGGGACCGGCCTGATCTTCGACGTCAAGCGTTTTTCGCTGCACGACGGCCCGGGCATCCGCACCACCATCTTTTTCCAGGGCTGCCCGCTGCGTTGCCTATGGTGCCAGAACCCGGAATCGCAGACCGGGACGCCCCGGCTATTCCACGCCGACGCCAAGTGCCTCGAATGCCGCACCTGCGCCGCGGCCTGCCCCCAGGCCGCGGTCGCGTTCTCGGACGATGGACGCGAGTGGCTGGCCGAGCGTTGCATTCGCTGCGGCGCGTGCAGCCGCGCCTGTCCTGCCGGCGCGCTCAGCCTCGTCGGCATGTTCGAGACGGCGGACAACCTCGAACGTACTGTCCTGCGCGATCGCACCTTCTATGCCCGGTCGGGCGGTGGAGTCACCCTTTCAGGCGGCGAACCGCTGGCCCAGCCGGCCTTTGCGCGCGAGATCCTGGCCCGCTGCCATGCGCAGGGCATCCACACCGCGCTCGATACCACGGCCTACGCGGCCTGGCCGAGGCTCGCAGGGCTGCTGCCTTACACCGATCTCGTCCTGCTCGACATCAAGACGTTCGACCCCGACCGACACCGCCGGCTGACCGGCGTGAGCAATGCGCTCATCCTGGCGAACGCCGTGGCGCTGGCCGAGAGCGGCGTCGATCTCGTGGTACGGGTGCCGGTCATCCCCGGCCAGAACGACGACGAGGCAGACTTACGGAACGTTGCCCACTTTCTGTCCGGGCTGCCGGGGCTGAAGGGGGTCGAACTGCTGCCCTACAACCGCATGGCGCAGGCAAAATACAGCCGGCTGGGTCTGGACTATCCTCTCGCAAACACGGCCACGCAGTCCTTCGCGCAGATGCAGATGGTGCAGACGTGGTTCGCCGATCTGCGCTGCCCCGTGTCCGTCATCTGGGGTTTGGGCGTGCCCAAGCCAGGCTGATAGATACCCAATAATTTTGCGCTATACCGTTGCGGGCTTGTTGCAGATGAACGCGGGAGATTTTTCATCGTCACCTCTGCTTCAGGAATAGTCCGCTGGCACAAGAGATTCACGGTTCTATCCGTCTGATCCCACTCACCAAGTCAAAATGCTCATCGTAACTGTAGACCTCCGTCACCTGTCCTGCTTCCATCTGGGCGATTGCCAAAGCATCGACGAAGTCCATCGGCGTTGTGGCATACAGATCGAGCGCCCGCACGAACACCGCCCGCTGCGGCAGCTTCAAACCCTTGAGCAAAACGATCGGCGTCAGCAGAGCGCAAATTCTGTCGCGGCTGAGGTTGTAGAGCCTGGGTGAGAAAAGGACAAACACCAGTTCCGCGATGACCGACTCGCTGGTGAGCAGCGCCACCTCGCCGCGCTCCGCCCGTTCCAGGAGTTCCTTGACCCGCTCCGCCTTGACCGGATCGTCACGGGTGAGAAAGCGCAAAAAGATGTTGGCGTCGACGAACTGCATGGCGTCACTCCCCCATCTGAACTGCGCGTAACGCCTGTTCTTCCTGGGCAATCTCGCTAATCCGCTCGAAATCCTCCGGCCGGGACAAAGGCGCCACCGCGCCGTAGGCGGCTTGCAACGTAGCCTGTACCGGCTCAACCGTCACGGCGCCCCCCTTGATCTGGAACGCGACTTTGCCGCTTTTCTTGAGACCCAGAAGCTGTCTGACCGCGGCGGGTATCGTCACCTGGCCCTTGCTTGTGATCGGCATGACGTATTGTTGCTCGTTCATGGGGGTGCTCCTATCCGGTGCTCTTACTAACATCATGAGTAATACTAACACTGAGCGTTCTTACCGTCAAGATGTGAAAGACATCTGCCGGCCACTCTCAAGACCTGCCCGGAGGCCGAGCCGCGGTTCTTGGAGTAGCCGGACAGCGATTCCTGCACAATGGCGGGAAGCTCACCCGGCCCCGGACGAACCGCTCCGATACAGAAACACAATGGCGCTGATCAGCAGTGTGGCGCCCAACAGCCCCAGCGCGCCGAGATGCTCACCGAAGATGATCAAAGCCAGCCCTGTCGCAGTCAATGGCTCGACCAGGCTGGCAATGCTCGCCTCCGAAGCTGTCGTGTGCTGCACCCCCAGGTAGAAGAGCGCATAACCCAACGCCGTCGGCACCAAACCGAGGTAGAGGAACAGCGCCCAGACCGGCCACGGGTAGTCCACGGTGATGCCGGTCGTGATGGCCGAGACGGCCAGGAGCAGCACCGCGCCGATGCCGACGGCAATCGTGATTGAGAGTAGCGGGTGGTAGCGGTTGGCCAGCAGACGGCTCACCAGGATGAAACCCGCGAAGCCGAACGCCGCAGCCAGGGCCAACGCGATGCCGCCCAGAGTCGCGCTGGCCTGCAGGCTGGAATCCTGCTGCCCAACGCCGATCATCAAAACGGTTCCGATCAGCGCACAGATCAGCGACCCGACCACCGCGCGCGTCAGCCGTTCCCGCAGCAGCGCCGCCGAGAAGAGGCACACCAGAACGGGCGTGGTGCAGATCGTCACCAACGTAGCGATGGCCACGCCCACCCGCGCGATAGCCGCAAAATAGCAGGCCTGCGACATCCCTAACGCGGCGCCGGCCAACAGCATCCAGGCCAGGTCGGCACGCGCGACCCGGTGACTCCGAGAGCCGTTCGCCAGACGGAAAGCGATAAATAGCATCGGCGCTCCCAGCGCCAGCCGGAATGCGGCGACCGAGATGGGGCTGATGTCGACGAGCGTATAGATCGTCTTGGTCGCCACGCCCGATGTACCCCACAGTGCCGCCGCGAGCACGACGAATATGAGTCCGCGCCGCGCCGTTGCGCGGCTTACTGTATTCGTAGTCATGAGGTTCGATCCTTTGCCCGCCAGAGGGATTTCAATGGTTCATACGCCGATAGGTCGAAAGGCGGAGGCAGGATCAGCATCGCAACACGAGGACTCCGCTTGCGGGGTCCTCGGAGGGGTCCGGCCGCCTGCCCGTTCTATGCGCGGGCGGGGGGTGGGGGTAGTAGACTGATATAAGCGGTCACTGGCATGGTTCAATCACCTCAAGCAGCAAGGAGACGCCAATTGGCTCGCCAAGAAATCGTCAGCGGCCAGCCAATTTCATTCTAGCATGGCATCTGACTCGCTGCCAAATGACGCGTGCTGCGCGCTGAACACCGACCTTGATCTGGTGAATTCGGGGCCTGGCGTGTTATTATTGCAAATACCTTACCCAGGAGAGAGCCGCATGACCCCATCCCAACCCACGGATCCCCTAACCTGCGTGCGCGAGGAGCGGCTGATCGCGCTCTGCGCCCGGCTGGTACAGATCCGCAGCGTGAACCCGCCGGGCGGCGAGCTCGCCATCGCCGAATATGTGGCCGGCGTGCTGGCCGCGGGCGGCATCCCGGCCGAGCTGATCCCGCACGGCCCGGAGCGTGCGAGCGTGCTGGCGCGCATCAAGGGTCGCGGAGAAGCGCCCAATCTGCTCTACAGCGCGCACCTGGACACCGTGCCCGCGGGCGCGGACGCGGCGGCGTGGCTGCACGATCCCTTCGGCGGCGAGGTGGCGAACGGCAAGGTGTGGGGACGCGGGGCCGCGGACATGAAGGGCGGGCTGGCCGCGATGATCGCCGCGGCGCTGGCGCTGGCCGAGGCGGGCGCATCGCTGGCCGGTGATCTGATCCTGGCATTCACCGCGGGCGAGGAGACCGACTCGATGGGCGCGCACGCGGTGGCGCAGCGGACCGATCTCGCCCCGGTGGGCGCCGTCGTCGTGTCCGAACCCAGCAGTAATGCACTGTTCGTCGCCGAGAAGGGCGCGCTCTGGGTCGAGCTGACCACCTTCGGCCAGACTGCACACGGCTCGATGCCCGAGCTGGGCCGCAACGCGGTCATGATGATGGTCGCGCTGCTGGGCGAGCTCGACCGGCTGCCGGTGTCCTGCGCCGAGCATCCGCTGCTGGGCAGTTTCAGCCGCAGCATCAACACCATCACCGGCGGCGTCAAAACCAACGTGGTGCCCGATCGCTGCACCGCCACCGTCGATATGCGCACGGTGCCGGGGCAAGATCACGCCGCGCTGCTGCGCCAGATCGAGGCGCTGATCGCCGACCTGACCGCGCGGCAGCCCGGCTTTCAAGCCAGCATGAAGGTGCTCAACGACAACCTTCCGCTGACCACGCCGGTCGATCACCCGACGGTGGCGCGCATGGCCGGTGTCATCGAGGCGGTGACCGGAAGCCGCCCCGTGCCGCAGGGCGTGCGCTATTACAGCGACGCGGTGGCCTATGTGCCGGTCTTCGCCGCGCCGATGCTCATCTGCGGCCCCGGGCAGGCCGGCCTCGCGCATCAACCCAACGAATACGTGGAGATCGACAAGCTGGTCGAGTCGGCGCGCATCCTCACGCTGGCGGCCATGCGTCTGCTGTAAAGTGATCAGGGGTCTGACAAACGAAGGGGCGCCGTCCATTATGCAGCATGACTGCAGATCAGACGGCATATCTCTCAGAAGCGGTTTGAAAAGCTCACGCAAAGCCGCAAAATCGCAGAGAAACCCATAGTCTTCGGCCGTTTCGATTGCCGATTTGCGTTCTTTGCGCCTCTGCGTGAGATGAATCCGGCCTTTTCAAACAGTCTCTCAGAGAGTTACACGCATAAGCAAACCGGCTGGCAAGCGCCAGCCGGTCTATTCTTACTCTACCCCACCTGCTCAACCAGGTAGTTCTGGATCCCCATCTGCTCGATCTGGTCCAATTGGGTCTCCAGCCAGTCGAGGTGCTCCTCTTCGTCCTTGAGGATGCCCTCCAGCATGACACGGGTGCCGTTGTCGCCGACCTCAGCCGTCAGCTTGACCGCGTCGTTGTACGCTGCGACCGCGTCCTGCTCGGCCCCCAGGTCGTTCTTGAGCTGCTCCAGCACGTCGCCGCCGATGTGCAGCGGGTTGAGGACGCTCACTATCGGCCGCCCATCCAGGAAGATGATGCGGCCGATGTGCATCTCGGCGTGCTTCATCTCGGTGATGGCGCGCTTCTCGATCGCCTCGTGCAACTCGCCGTACCCCCAGTCAGCGCACATCTCGGAATGCACCATGTACTGGTTGATCGCGGAGAGCTCGTCAGCGAGCAGCATGTTGAGTGAAGCGATGACTTTGTCGTTGCCTTTCATGAGTTGCTCCTTTTAGCGATGAAAGTGTTGTCAGATTACTCAGCCAGTAGAAGGATGCTCCTGACCGCTTCGCGATCAAGTTTTACAAAATGACCGACGGTGTGGGTATCCCCATCAGTGCATTTATCGGCCATCTCATCAATGCGGTCGCCCTTGATCCCCAGATCGGCCAGCCTGGTACCCAGGCCGATAGATCGGAAGAATGCCTCCAAACTCTCAATACCGGCACGCGCCACGGCCTCAGGATTGAAGACATCCAGGTCCACATTCCATACCCGGACTGACCATTGGACAAACCGGTTCAGGTCCTGCTGCAGCACGTACTTCATCCAGGCCGGAAAGACGACTGCCAGACCGGCGCCATGGGCGACATCGTAGATGCCGCTGATCTCATGTTCGATCATATGCGAGGCCCAATCCGCCTCACGTCCGGTATCCAGCAGGTTATTGTGTGCGATCGTGCCGGCCCACATCAGCTCGGACCAGGCATCGTAGTCCTGGGGGTTCGTCATGCACCAAGGGGACCTGGCTGATGAGCGTCTTCATGGTCGCCTCGATCAGGCGGTCGGTGAAGGCAACATGGCGGACGTTGGTGAAATAGCGTTCCAGCAGATGCGCCATGATGTCCGCCGTCGCCGCAGGCTACCTGAAATTTGGGCAGAGAAAAAGCCAGCTCTGGGTTGAGGATCGAGAAGCGGGGATAGATCAGATCGGAAACCGCCGCCCGTTTCAGCCAGCCAACCTCGTTGGTGATGACCGATCCGTCACTGGCCTCGCTGCCCGCGGCCGGAATGGTCAAAACCGTTCCGACGGGCAGCGCAGAGGTCGGTGCGCCCTTGCCGAGATAAAAGTCCCAGACGTCGCCCTCGATGACCGCCCCCATGGCGATGGCTTTTGCTGAGTCAATAACGCTGCCACCTCCCACTGCCAGAATCAGGCCAAGACCGTTTTCCTTGCACAGCCTGACACCTTCCTGCACCAAGCTCAGGCGGGGATTCGGTTGGACTCCCCCTAGTTCAACCCAGGTAACACCGGCTGTCTTGAGGGAGGCGGTAATCCGGTCATACAGACCCGAAGCCTTGATGCTGCCGCCGCCATAATGCAGCAAGATCTTCTTGCTGTAGAGCGCCGCCTCCGCACCAACCTTTTCTTCAGCGCCGCGCCCGAACAAGATCTTGGTCGGATTCTTAAATTCAAAGTTATTCATGTGAGTTATTCCCCTTTGACGATAGTATCTTACCAATCGGATTTCAGCATACAAAACAAGAATCTCACCACAAAGGCTCAAAGGCACGAAGTCCACAAAGGCAGAATTCTTAGTGATCTTGGTGTCTTTGTGTCTTTGTGGTGAAGGCTTGGTTCCAGCTCGTCCGGGTCAAGACTCCCTCAGCCTTTCTTCTCAACTTTGGCCCACGTATCCCGCAGACCCACCGTACGATTGAACACCGGCTTGCCGGGCGTCGAGTCCGGGTCGGTGCAGAAATAGCCGGTGCGCAGGAATTGGAAGCGGTCGCCGGGTTTGCTTTCGGCCAGCGCTGGCTCCACCTTGCAGCCGGTCAGCACGACCTCCGAGTTCGGGTTGAGGTTGGCGGTGAAGTCCTGCCCCTCCGGCGCGTCGGTCGGATCGGCCTTGGTGTAGAGATAGTCGTACAGCCGCACCTCGGCGTCCACCGCGTGCGCCGCGGAGACCCAGTGCAGCGTGCCCTTGACCTTGCGGCCGTCCGGCGTGGTCCCGCAGCCCGATTCGGGGTCGTAGGTGCAGCGCAGCTCGACCACGTTGCCGTCCGCATCGTGGATCGCCTCGCGACACGTGATGTAGTAGCCGTGCTTCAACCGCACCTCGCGGCCCGGACCCAGGCGGAACCAGCCCTTGGGCGCGTCCTCACGATAATCATCCGCCTCGACGAACAGCTCGCCGGAGAACGGAATCTGGCGCGTGCCCGCCGACTCGTCTTCGGGGTTATTGACCGCTTCCACCCATTCGACCACCGGACGTCCGTCCGCGCCCACAGGCCAGTTTTCGATCACCACTTTGATCGGGTTGAGCACGGCCATCAGACGCAGGGCGCGCTTGTTGAGGTCCTCACGCACGCAGTGTTCCAGCAGTTGGATCTCAACGACGGTGTTGGCCTTGGACACACCGACCCGGTTCATGAAATCGTTGATCGCCTCGGCGGTGTAGCCGCGGCGGCGCAGGCCGACGAGGGTGGGGAAGCGCGGATCGTCCCACCCGCGCACCAGCCCCTCGTTCACCATCCGGCGCAGATTGCGTTTGCTGAGCACGGTGTAAGTCAGTTCCAGCTTGGCGAACTCGATCTGCTGCGGACAATAAATGCCCAACTCGTTGCAGAACCACTCGTACAACGGCCGATGATCCTCGTAGGCCAGATCGCACAGCGAGTGGGTGACCCCCTCGATGGAATCGCTCTGCCCGTGCGCCCAGTCGTACATCGGGTAGATGCACCACGCGCTGCCGGTGCGATGGTGCTCGGCGTGGAGGATGCGGTACATGACCGGGTCACGCAGATTGAAGTTCGGGTGCGCCATATCGATCTTGGCGCGCAGCGTGCGTGCGCCGTCGGGGAACTCACCGTTTCGCATGCGCTCGAACAGGTCAAGATTCTCCTGCACCGACCGGTCGCGCCATGGGCTATCCTTGCCCGGCTCCGTCAACGTGCCGCGGTATTCCCGCACCTGCTCTGCCGTCAGGTCGCACACATACGCCTTGCCTTTGCGGATGAGTACCTGCGCCCACTCATAGAGCTGCTGGAAGTAGTCCGAGGCGAAGAAAAGACGGTCGCCCCAGTCCCAACCGAGCCAGCGGATGCTCTCCATGATGGCGTCCACAAACTCAGTCTCTTCCTTGACCGGGTTGGTGTCGTCAAACCGTAAGTTGCACTGGCCGCCGTACTCCTGGGCGATCCCGAAGTCGATCCCGATCGCCTTGGCGTGGCCGATGTGCAAATAGCCGTTGGGCTCCGGCGGGAAACGCGTGCAGACGCGACCGCCGAAGCGGCCAGTGCGGTTGTGTTCTTCGACCGCAGCACGGATAAAATCAAGCGGTGCGGCGGTGTCCTCGGTGGGCATAATAGCAGCTCCTTCTCCTGGTCCCCACAGCAGGGGGCCGTGATGCGTGGATTTTAGCACGGGCAGACAGTCGCGGCAAATCGTTGGGGATGAGAGACCACAAAATCACGTGGGTTATAACAAGACAAATCAGCCAAAATCTGTTACCATAGGCGTCAGTTGTAGGGAGCGGGTTTCTCACCATCATGGGAAATCCGGACTTAACCACACAACTGTCATCGACGGAAGGGCGTGGGAAGCACAGAAAACCCGCCCCTACCAGCCAACCGACTGTGAACACACCCTACTCTCACCAGGAGCTATGTCGTTATGTCAGATCCCACCCTTGTGATCCTCGCCGGCGGCATCGGGAGCCGGTACGGCGGCCTCAAGCAGGCCGATCCCATCGGACCGAACGGCGAGCTGATCATCCACTACTCGGTCTATGATGCGCTCAACGCCGGTTTCGGCCACGTCGTCTTTCTGATCCGGCGCGACATCGAGGACGCCTTCCGCGAACGTATCGGCAACGAGGTCGAGCGCCACACCGATGTCACCTACGTCTTCCAGGATCTGGAAAACATCCCCGCCGGTGTCACCATCCCCGACGGCCGCACAAAGCCGTGGGGCACCGGTCACGCCGTGCTGTGCTGTAAAGACGCCGTGCACGGCAACTTCGCCGCGATCAACGCCGACGACTTCTACGGCACGACCGCCTTTTCCGCGCTCGCTGATTACCTGCGGGCTGCGGCAGACACGCCGGACGGTTACGCTTACAGCATGGTGGGCTACGTATTGAGCAACACCCTCTCGGAACACGGGCATGTGGCGCGCGGCGTGTGCCAGGTGGATGCGGACGGCTATCTGACCAAGATCCAGGAGCGCCTGCACATCGAGCCGCTGCCCGAAGGGATCATGGACCGGATGGAGGACGGCAGCCTGGTGCCGTTTGCGGCGAACAGCACCGTCTCGATGAACATGTGGGGGTTTACGCCGAGTCTATTTAGCGAGCTTGAGACGCGCTTCCCGCGCTTCCTGGCGCAGAGCGTTCCGGCTAACCCGCTCAAGGCGGAGTTCCTGCTGCCCGACATCGTGGGCGACATGGTGCAGGAAAAGAAGGCCCGAGTCAAGGTGCTGCCGACGAACGAAAAATGGTTCGGCGTCACCTACCAGGCCGACCGCCCGCGCGTCCAGGTCGCGGTCCGCGAGCTGATCGCGCAAGGGCGGTATCCCGCGCGGCTGTGGGAAGAGTAGGCTGAGGCTAAGGTTGAGGTTGAGGGCAAGACCAAGCTTGAGGCAGCGGAAAGACGCCGCGGATAAACGCGGATCGGCGCGGATCAATGCGCTTTCTGTTCTTAATCCGCGAGAATCCGCGTCAAAACCGCGGCCAAGCGCGAAAAGTTCAACCCATGGTCCGTTCGACCACCAATTCCAAATGTAGCGCCGCCATTGCCGGCCACAGAGATCACAGAGGCCTCAGAGGTGCTGATCAAGGGCCGCGTGGTCTTTCATCTCGGTGTGCTCGGTGTTCTCTGTGGCTCGTTCGCGGTTACTTTTGGAATTCCTGCCGTTCGACGTTGACACCGCGCGCGGTCAGATCGGCCAACACACTTTCGAAGCAGACCGCGTCCGCACCCACGTACTCCGGCGGACAGATGCCGGCCTGACTGAACCGACCTTCCAGCACCAGGCGAGCCGCGGCCGCGCAGGTATAACCCGTGGTGCGCGCCATCGAAGAAGTGCCGCTGCGCTCGTCGGTGCGATCCAGCAGCCGGTAGACATATTCGCGCGGCGCGCCGTCCACTTGCCCATGCACGGTGATCTCCATCGCGGTGAATTCCGGCTCACCCCGCGCCAAACGCCACTGCTGGAAGAGCAGCGCCGCGGTCACATCGATCGGGCGCACCTGGCTGCCGCCCGCGGTGATCGGCTCCGGGCTCAGGAAGCCGCTCTCGCGCAGGGCGCGCACGAGATCGATATGGCCCGGATAGCGCAGCGTCTTCTCGGCCATGTTGGGTACTTGGCGCATGGTGACCAGCAGCGAGCGCAGGCCGTCGGTGTTGAACGCCTCCAGCGTCCCGATCCCCGCGATTTCCACCGGCTCCGGCTCCGACAACGCGGGCCGGGTGACGATCACCCCGTGCTCCACCAGACGCGCCGGCCGGGTGTACTCCTCCAACACGTCGATCGGCGAGAACGGCGCCTTGTACTGCCACGGCAACGTCCGGACTGCCGGCAGGCCACCCACCAGGCAGCGGAACGATTCGACCGTCATGCGCGGGGCGTGATAGCCGAGCACCATGTTGCTAAAACCCGGCGCCACGCCGCAATCCACCACCGCGATCACGCCGCAGGCTTTGGCTAGAGCGTCCAGCGCGAACGGGTCCTCGCCGAAGAAGGAAATGTCCACGACGTCCTTCCCCGCCTCGATGACCGCCTGTAGGGTCGCGAAGCCCATGAATCCCGGCACCGCGCCGATCACCAGGTCGGCGTCGCGCACGACGCGCTGGACGACCTCCGCCGCGGGACAGATCGGCCACCTCCCCGGTGAGCGGATGCTCGGCCGCCAGCGCCTCAACGCGCGCCTGGCTGGCGTCCACCGCCGTGACACGATACGCGCGGCACAGGTCAGCGGCGATCGCACTGCCCACCATGCCCGCGCCCAGAACGACGATGTGTTTCATGCTGCCCTCCTACAATGCGCCTTGCCGCAGTGCACGGTAGCGGTGGATCAGCGCATTGGTCGAGCTGTCATGTCGCAAATCCGGCGCGGCCTCACTCTGAAGCTCGGGTACGATCCGGTTCGCCAACTGTTTGCCCAGTTCCACGCCCCATTGATCGAACGGATTAATATCCCAGATCGCGCCTTGGGTGAAGACGCTATGCTCGTAGAGGGCCACCAACTTGCCCAGGGCATCCGGCGTAAGCCGTTCGAGCAAGATCGTATTCGATGGCCGATTTCCCTCGAAAACCCGGTGTGGCACCAGCCAGTCAGGTGTTCCTTCAGCTTTCACCTGCTCCGCAGTCTTGCCGAAGGCCAACGCTTCAGCTTGGGCGAAGACATTCGACATTAGCAAGTCGTGATGAACGCCGAGCGGATTAAGTGACCGGGAGAAACCGATGAAATCACACGGGATGAGCTTCGTACCCTGGTGGATAAGCTGATAGAAAGAGTGTTGCCCGTTGGTGCCCGGCTCGCCCCAATAGATCGGGCTGGTCTGATACGCGACCCGTTGGCCCGCCAAAGTCACAGATTTGCCGTTGCTCTCCATCGTGAGTTGTTGGAGATAGGCCGGAAAACGCTTGAGGTAGTTGTCATAGGGCAGAACGGCGCTTGTCTCGGCGCCGAAGAAGTTCGTGTACCACACAGTCAGAAGGCCCATGAGCGCCGGCAGGTTATGCTCGAAGGGAGCCGTGCGAAAATGTTCGTCCAGCGCGTGTGCGCCGGCCAGCAATGCGTTGAAGTGCTCCGCCCCGATCGCGATCATGGTCGACAGGCCGATGGCAGACAGCATCGAGTAGCGCCCACCGACCCAGTCCCAGAAGCCGAACATATTGGCCGTGTCGATGCCAAACTTAGTCACCTCGCCGGCATTGGTCGAGACAGCGACGAAGTGCCGGGCCACAGCTTGCTCGTCCCCCAGGGCTGCCAGGACCCAACTGCGGGCCGAACGCGCGTTGGTCATCGTCTCCTGCGTGGTGAAGGTCTTCGAGGAAACGATGAACAGTGTCTCGGCGGCTGCGAGATCCCGTGTCGCCTCAACGAAATCACTGCCATCCACGTTGGACACGAAGCGGAAGGTCAGACTGCGATCCGCATAGTGCCGCAGCGCCTCATAGGCCATGACGGGACCCAGATCTGACCCGCCGATGCCGATATTCACCACGTTACGGATTCGCTCGCCTGTGTAACCCCGCCAGGCGCCGCTCCGGACCTGGTCGCTGAAGGCCGTCATCCGATCCAGCACCGCGTGAACTTCGGGCACCACGTTGACGCCATCCACCCAGATCGCCGCGCCGCGCGGAGCGCGCAGCGCCGTATGCAGCACGGCACGCTTCTCGGTGATGTTGATCTTATCCCCACGGAACATAGCGTTGATCTGGCCGCGCAGGTCGCATTCAGCAGCAAGTTGGACGAGCAAACGGACGGTCTCGTCGGTCACACGGTTTTTGGAATAGTCGAGGTAAATGCCGAGCGCCTCGACAGTCAGGCGCTCGCCGCGCTGGGGATCACCGGCGAAAAACTGGCGCAGATGGAGATCGCGGACAGCGCGATAATGCGCATCGAGCGCTCCCCAAGCCGGATGTGTGGTCAGAGATGGATTGGCAGGCATCCAGGGCCTCCTGATGCAGCGGATCGTGCGGACACCACAGCGGGTTCACGACACGCGCTGAACTATAACATCGTCACGGGCAGATCGTCCAGATATGACCCTCGCCGAACAAAGGCTTGCGCCATGCACCTTGTCTCCCCGTCCGCATCAGCGCAATGCGATCCCAGAAACGGCTCAATTATCGCCCCTCACGGCTGCGGCGGCGGGCCGGCAGCGGGCGGAATCGTGACCCCATCGGGTACGCTGCGCAGGTCGGCGCAGGTGACCAACTCGGTGACGTCGCTCCAGCGGTAGCCCGCGGCCTCAAAGGTCGGGATGTCTTTCACCCAGCGCTTCTGGCCGGCTTCCAGCAGGTAGATGTGCGGGCTGGTCGGACATTTCAGCAGGATGGGCTCCGGCTGGTCGAACACGATTTGTTGGATGCGCAGCGGGAGGCCAGCCGCTTGGGCCGGATCGCCGCGGAAGAGCCAGGGCGGCGCGATCAGGCCCACCGCCGCCCAAATCAGATATAACACCGTGCCAATAGCAAACGCGCGGTGCATGGCCGGCAGCCAGCGCGACCGCCCCGCCCTGACCTGGAGGATCAACAGCACCGCCAGAATGACGATGTTGATCATGTTCCAGCCGATGAACAACAAACGGTTGGGGGTCAGGTGTCCGTTGACGGTGCGATAGAGGATCGCGGCCAGCGCGTAGAGGCTGACCAGCAGTGCGAGCGCCGCGAGCGCGATCACCCCGCGGCGCAGCCAGGTTTGCGCCTTCTCCCCCAGGTCGGTTTCATGCACGGGCGTCGCGCCCATGATCAAGGCGATCACGGCGAACAGCATGGCGTTGAAGATCATCAGCACTTCGCGGTTCTCGAACGGCTCGCGCCAGTTGAAGGGGATGAAGCCGATGTAGATCAGCAGCACCGCCACCGTCAGTGGCAGCAGTAGGCGCAGCAGCAGGGACACCAGTTTGCTCAAGCCTTCCTCGAAGGATTGCGCCAACGGCGCAGCGGTCGGATCGTAGACCAGCGTCACGGCCACCACCGCGATCAAGCCCGCGCCGCCCGCAAAGAAGAGCCGCATGATTGCGTCGGGCGGCTCGATGCCCAACGCGTTGAACAGGCCAAAGGTGATGGCGGTGAAGATCCCGCCCGCGATGGCCAGCAGTCCTGCCACCACGAACGCCTCCAGCGACTTGACCAGGAAAGCGAAGCGATTACCCTGATCGCCGCGCCGCGCCAGTGCCACCAACCCGACCGCGGCCCAGGCCAGCAGGGCCAGGTGCAACACCATCAAGCTGAGGTATTGCTCCTGGAAGACGCGCGGCCAGATATGAGGGAAAAGCAGCAGCACGTAGGTGGCGCCAGCGGCCAGGCCCAACCCGACAGCCACTGTACGGCCCCAGCGCCGGTCGCCGGCCAGGGTCAGAAAGAGGGCGATCATGACCGCGCTGAGCGGCGCGGCCAGCAGAAGCAGGAGCGGTATCAGGGTGTAAACCTGACCATTCAACGGATTGGTCACCTGAAGGGGGAAGCGTTGGTCATCGGAGAACAGCCACAGCAGCAGCCCGTTGATGAGACCCAAGGGCAGGGCCCAACGCCAGGCAACGACCCGTTTCTTGACCTCATCAGCCGCGTGCGCCAGCCGATAGTGCCAGGCCGCCAACAACAGGTTTGCGCCGGATTCAGCGTACTGAGTCTCCACTGCCTCCGCAAAGGCCGCCTGATCTCCGACCTTGACGGCTTGCTGGTAGGCCGATTCCAACGCTTCGGGGTTCTCAGCAAATCGTTGGATGGTTGACAGATAGGACATTGTCTAACCTCCCTGGTGAACTTCGCCTGTGTAGATCCCGATATCCAGCCCCCTCATAGCACACCCAACACCGATGAAGTCAAGTGCTTTCCGCGGTGCAGCGCCGGCTGAAAGCCGGTAAGGAGATCGGCGCGGGGGTAGACCGCTTTCGATCTCTTCGATCAGAAAGGGAAGGTTCGGCCGATTGAAGCTCAGGCCAGGAGCCGGCACGCGGTGATGCTTAATGTCGGGCGGGATATGTTTATGATGCGGGTCTGTGCTGGCAAGAGACGCATCGGCCGGGTGTGGCTGTGAATCATACCAATACAGCTTTTCGCTGCCGCGCCAGACTTCGTAACCGTAGCCCTCGATGAGAAGCTCTAATGTGGAGTATGAAATCGAGCTGAATCGTTCCGGCAAACCGTAAATCCAGCCCTCGTAATCACGCAGGGACCGGAATGGATTCACGGCGGGCAGTCCTTTCAATCACGGATGCGAAATCTGGGGCTTTGGCACGTAGCGCTTGGACGGCAGCCTGGTACTGCTCACGGCGGCGCAGCCAAACCTTGTACGCGCTGGCCCAAGCGGTCCAATCTAAGACCCAGGCAACATCAGGTGGCTCCTCGCCAGCCATATAGGATGCGTAGAAAGTCTCTGACAGCACGCCGTACTTTCGCTCATAGTCGCGCATTTCATCTTCCAGCGCATAGATGTCCTGCAAAATATCGGTCAGCAACATGATCTTGCTCCTATCGTCCGTCTGGCCTGAAGCACTGACAGAAGTGTATCACGAATGGAGTGCTTGGACAATCCGCCGTATCTCCTCTGACCGAGAACCCCATTGATGTCCCGTTTGATCTCCAAGGGCGATCGCCACCCAATCTTGGGTTTGACAGCGACGTTGTGCCAAGCTAGAATAAGCCCACAGCAACAGGATCTGAGGCTATGCGATGAGTGACACAGCCAGTGTAACTTCCATAGACAAGGACGATGCCGGTGTCAGTGCGCCGGTATACCTTGATTACAACTGCTTCCAGCGTGGTTTCGATGATCCGGCGCAGGTAAGGATCCAGATGGAGGCGTTGGCGTGTCAGGAAATCTTCGCACAGGCGGCAAGCGACGTAATCACCTTGGCTTGGTCTTTCATGCATGAGGATGAGACGATCCTCTGCCCATTTCCCACCCGCCGGCAAGAAGCTTTTCGGCTGGCAACGCTCTGCCAAACGCGCGTAGCGCCCGTTGAAGCGATTCGCACGTTGGCCCAGTTATTTCAGGCACAGGCAAGTCTATCGGCCAAGGACGCGCTCCACCTGGCATGTGCGGTCCACATCGGTGCGATTTGCTTTGTAACGTGTGATGATGTTCTGCTTCGTCAAGCAAAGCGGTTACGGCTCTCAATGGCGATTCTGAATCCGATAGACTATGTCAGGCAGGTGAGCAAATGACGAAGATCACGACGCTGACGGTAAACGATACTGAGTTGCGAATGAAGGGCATCGAGGCCTTGAACCGCGATCTCGGCCCAGTGCTCGCTTTGCGGTTTCTGTCCCTTCTCCACCGCGAACCCACGGACTACGTGGATATCTCCCGCCGACTCTATGCAGGCCAGAACATTGACGAGATCTTCGAACGGGCCGAGCAGCAATGGTGCGGATGACTCGTCAAATAATGTTCCAGGTCGGGCTTGAGGCTTTAGCCGGTCGTTCTCCGGCTAAAGCCTCAAGCCCGAATCTTTATCTGCCTTACCATAGATGCAGCGAAAAACTGGAGCACGACGATTATCCCACTATGGCGTAGTCTGTCAACGCCAAAACAGTTTTGCCATAATGCGTGCTTCTGGACGTGTATAAGGACGGCATATAGAACGCCCCTCCCCCGATGAAAGGGGAGGGGCGGGTGACAAGTAGAGAATCGGTTTCCGAACTGGTTCAGTCGGAGATCAGCCAGAGCAGATGTTGGTCTTCGTCTGATCCTATGCCGTCTTCAACCCCAGCTTGCACGCCTTGGCCGACCCGCCCTTGGTCAGATCCTTGCCCAGCAGCACACGCTCCAGGTTGGCCGGGAGGTCGCGCACGCGCTTGCCGGTGGCGTGGTAGACGGCGTTCAGGATCGCGGGCGCGGCCGGCACCATGGATGGCTCGGCGACGTTCTTGGCGCCGTACGGCCCCTTGGAGAACGGCGACTCGACGAACTGCGCCGTGATCTCCGGCACGTCCACCGAGGTCGGGATCAGGTACGACTCGAAGTTGGTCTCCTGCAGGAAGCCGTTCGAGTAGGTCATCTGCTCCATCAGCGCATAGCCCAAACCCTGGGCGATGCCGCCGTAGATCTGGCCGTAAGCGCCCTGCGGGAAGATCACCTTGCCGGGATCATGCACGGCCCAGAAGCCGATCACCTGGACGTTGCCGGTGCGCATGTCGACCTCCACCTCGGCCACCTGGGTGGCGAAGTGGTAGGCCATGTACGGCGTGCCGCGGCCGGCGTGGTGATCCCAGGCGATCGTCGGCGCGGTCCACTTGCCGTGCGCCGAGACAGCCAGCCCCATCTCGCGGGCGTGATCGACGACTTTCTCCCAGCGCACCGGCTCCTCGGTCGGGCCGACGTACGCCTCGCCGTGGCGGATAAGCTGATGCAACTCGCAGCCGAGCAAATCGGCCGCGGCGTAATCGAGCGTCTCGCGCAGGTTGCCGCTGGCGACGCGCGCCGCGTTCCCGCCCAGCATGGTCGAACGGCTGGCCACGGTCGGGCCGGATTCCACGGCTGTGTCGGTGTCGGGTCGCTGCATCAAGATGCGGTCCGGGCTCACCCCCAGCTCCTCGGCCGCGATCAAAGTGAAGACGGTGCGGGATCCCTGGCCGTAGTCGGTCAGGCCGGAGGTCAGATCGACCGTGTAGTTCTGCTGCACGCTGATCGTGCTGGAGGCGTAGTCCGAGCCCTCGGCGCCCAACGAAGTGCCATGATACAGCGCCGCCATGCCGATGCCGCGGCGGCAGCAGACCGTTGCCGTTCTGGTGCTGCCGATCATATTCTGCCGCGCTTGCGATCCCAATCGCTGATACGCCGCGCGGTCTTGATGCAATCCGGCAGGCCCACCGACTCCGTCAGCACCTGGCCGTGCGCGGTCTCATCGCCCACGTGCAGGCTGTTCTTCAGGCGGAAGTCCATCGGATCCATGCCGACCGCATAGGCTATTTCGTCGATAGCCTGTTCGATGGCCGAGCAGACCTCAGTGTTGCCGAAGCCGCGGAACGCGCCGGAATAGCCGTTGTTGGTGTAGACGCAGTCGATGTCCACATGGCAGGCGTTGTAACGGTACGCGCCCATCGCGTGGATGCTGGCGCGCCAGGCGGTGAACGGCGCCTCCGAGGCGTAGGCGCCCGAGTCGAGCGTGCCCTCAAACTTGCACGCGCGCAGCGTGCCGTCACGATCGGCGCCCAGGCGGATGCGCATCGCCATGGCGTCACGCTTGTAGCTGGCGATCATGCTCTCTTCGCGGCTGAACGTCATGCGCACCGGTTTGCCGGTGATCAGCGCCAGCTTGGCCACCTGCGCCGAGGTCTCGTAGATCAGATCGTCCTTGCCGCCGAACGAGCCGCCCACCGGCGGCTGGATGGTGCGCACCAGGTTGGAAGGCAGATCCAGCACCATAACCATGTTGCCGTGGTTGACGAACGGGCTCTGGTTCGGCGCATAGACGATCACCCCGCCCTCACGCGTCGGGATGCCCAGGCAGCCTTCCGGTTCGATGTACGCATGCTCCTGCGGACCGACGGTGTAGCGCTCGTCGAGCTTGACCTCGCACCCCTCGATCTCGACCAACGGATCGGCCTTGCGGACGATGAGGCGATCCAGGAAGTTCGGATGCTTGCCGTCGGGCCGATCGGGGCCGATCTGCGGCGCATCCGGATCGAGCGCATGGTCGGGGTCGAACACAGCCGGCAGCGGCTCCAGCTCGCAGACGATCGCCTGCACGCCAGCCAGCGCGGCCTCGGGCGTGTCAGCGGCCACCGCAGCGATCGCTTCGCCCACGTAGCGCACCTTCTGATATGCCAGCATGTACTTGTCTTTGACCGGGAAACCGTACAGCCCGTGATCGAAGAAATCTTCGCTGGTGATCACGGCGCGCACGCCGGGCACTGCCAACGCCGGCGCTACATCCAGCTTCACGATACGAGCGTGCGGCGATCTCGCTGCGCAAACAGCGCGCATAGAGCATCCCCGGCATTTTCCGATCGGCGATGTATTTCGCCGTCCCCATCACTTTTTCAAGCGCATCGACGCGACACGCGGGTTTGCCGACGTATTGGAGTTCTGTCATGGGTGATTTCCTCCGTGGTATACAAGGAAACAAGTAGATAAGGAAACAAGGGAAGCTGGCCCTGTCTACTTGTCTACTTGTCTACTCGCTACTTGTCTGCCCTTGGCCGTCGCCTCAATCGCATCCACGATCTGCTGGTAGCCCGTGCAGCGGCACAGATTGCCGGCGAGCGCGACACGAATGTCCTGCCGGGTGGGTTCGAGCGTCTGCATCAGCAACGCCTCGCCGGCGACCACCATGCCTGGGATGCAGATCCCGCACTGGACCGCGCCGTAGGTGATGAAGTTGTCCTGCAAATCGTTCGGCCCGCCGTCCGGCGCATGGATGCCTTCGATGGTGAGGATCTCGCTGCCGCTGGCCTGGGGCGCCAGCACGAGACAACTATTCACCAGCCGGCCGTCCATGATCACCGAGCACGCGCCGCACTCACCGACCGCGCAGCCTTCTTTAGCGCCGGTCATGTTGAGATGATCTCGTAGCAGGTCGAGCAGCGTAATGTCGGGCGGCGTCTCGACCGAGACTGGTTTGCCATTGAGTGTGAAGTCAATCAACATTGGTTTCTCTGCCCCCTATCTCAGCACGCGGCGTAGCGTCTGCTCGGCCATGCCCTGGATCGCCACTTCCTTGTACTCAGTGGACCAGCGGCGGCCGGTGACGCCGATCATGACCTCGGCGGTCTTAGCGCCAGCAGCAGCCAGCAATTCATCGGTCGGCTCCTGGCCGAGGAGCATCTCCTCGACCTCGGTGAAGCGTTGCGGCCGCGGCATCGCGGCGCCGGGCGCCAGCCGGACGTAGTCGACGCGACCGCTGGCATCGAGGCGTCCCGCCGCGGCCATGCTCAACCGGGAGATCGCCTGGGCGTTGCGCCGGCCCAACTTCAGGAAGGCCGAGCGAACACCGGCGGGCGGCACGGGGAAGGTGAAGTGGGTCAACAGCTCGCCGGGCTGAAGCGCCGTGCGATTGGCGCCCTGGATCAGTTCGTTGAGGAGAAATGAGCGCTCCCCCGCCAGGCTGCGCACATACGCCACGGTGTCCAGGCAGGCCAACGCCGGCAGTGAGTCGGCACAGGCCGCCGCGTTCACGACGTTGCCGCCCAGCGTCCCCGCGTTACGGATGGCGGGGCCGCCCACCGACAGGCACGCCTCCACCAGACAAGCCGCCACCTCCTGAAGCAGCGCGCTCTCGGCTGCCTCGGAGAAGGTGACAGCCGCGCCGATGACGACATCTTCGCCGCGACGCTCGATGACCTTCAGATCTGCAACGCGGGTGATGTCCACCACGCGGTCGAAGGGCGGCTGCTCGTGGCGGACATACACCACCACGTCGGTGCCGCCCGCCAGCGGACGGCTCACCAACCCCGGTTGCGCCAGGAGCTGAAGCGCCTCCGGCACGGAATGTGCTCGCACGTAATCGAATCTCGGCATTGCGTTCCCCCTGTGATAATTGACCCGATCAGATAACCTCACCCGCCCACGACTGTCTTCAGCAACTGGACCTGGTCGCCATCGGACAGCGGCGCGTTGTCGCGACAATAGAAATTGTTGACCGAAACAAGCGGACGCCCCTCGCTGACCGGGATATTCAGCGCGCCAAGCAAGTCATCGATGGTAGCGCCGTCAGGCAATGTCACCGCGGGCAGGGCGCGTTCAATTGCCGGGTTGAGCCGGCGGGTGAACAGATGCAAGCCACCGAAGAAGCGGACCTGGACTACGATCATCTGCCTTCCCGTGTCGGAATGATCCTGAAGCGTCACGTCATAAAAGAGGTACATTCACTATACCACAAAATCCGCAGATTGCAAATCGCGAAAAGTGGTTGTCAGACAACTATCGTCTGACAGCCGGGCACCCCGCGCAGGCCACCGCTTGCCTGAAAATGCGCCGTTTGTGGTAGAATGGCCCCTTGGATTGTCGTCCCATCCATTATCGCACCAGCAAGGAGTATGAAGCATGTTCGACCGAATTGAAATGGCGCCGCCCGACCCGATCCTGGGTCTGGAGGAGGCGTTTAAGCGCGATCCGAATCCGGCGAAGATCAATCTGGCCGCCGGCGTTTATAAAGATGCCGATGGCGCCACACCCATTCTGCCGCGTGGTAAAACGTGCGGAGGAGCAGATCCTCCTGGGTGAGACCAGCAAAAGCTACCTCGGCATCGTGGGCGCGCCCGAGTACGCAACCGCCGTACAGGAGTTGATATTCGGCGCCGATCACTCCCTCTTGAGCAGCGGGCGCGCAGTCACCGCACATGCGCCCGGCGGCACGGGTGCGCTGCGCGTCGCTGCCGAGTTTATCAAGAAGGCCAATCCGAACGCGCGGGTCTGGCTGAGTCAACCGACCTGGCCCAACCACCCCAATGTGATGCGTGCCGCCGGCCTGGCTGTGGAGACGTATCCATATTTCGACGCGCCGGCCAATCGCCTGGCCTTCGACGCCATGATGGGGACACTGGCGCAGCTCCCGGAGGGCGATGCGGTCGTGCTGCACGGCAGTTGCCACAACCCCACGGGCGCCGACCCTACGCCGGAACAGTGGGCGCAGATCGCGGATGTGATCGCGTCACGCCGGCTGCTCCCGCTCGTGGACTTCGCCTACCAGGGTTTCGCGACGGGCATCACCGAAGATGCGCTCGGCATTCATGCCCTGAGCGAGCGGGTGGACGAGATGCTGATCGCCAGCTCGTACTCGAAGAATTTCGGCCTTTACAACGAGCGGGTCGGCGCGCTGACCCTGGTCGCGGCGTCGCCGGCCGCGGCGAATGCGGCGCTCAGCCAAATCAAGAGCCTCATCCGCGCCAACTACTCCAACCCGCCGGCGCACGGCGCCAAGATCGTCACCGCTATCCTGCGGTCACCCGAGCTGCGCGCCGATTGGGAGGTCGAAGTGGCGGAGATGCGCGGGCGTATTCACCAGATGCGGCAGCGCTTTGTCGAGCAACTGGCGGCACTGGGCGTCGCACGCGATTTCTCTTTCATCGAACGCCAGCACGGGATGTTCTCGTTCACCGGGTTGACGAAGGATCAGGTCCACGCGCTGCGCGATCGGAAGGCGATTTACATCGTGGATTCAGGACGCATCAATGTCGCAGGACTAACCGAAGGCAATCTCCCGATCCTGTGTGAGGCCATCGCCAGCGTGCTGTGAAAGAATATCTGAAACGCCACAGCAGCCGATTGAAATCGGTATCTGAACCTGATGGACCTGATCACACAGCTTGAGCTTGAAGTACCTCGATCATCGCAGCGATGTTTTCTGCCTTCGCATCGGCCGGGATGCTGTGCGCCGGGGACGCGATGTACCCGCCATCCCGTCCGATCGCGTCCAACAGGCGCTTCACCTCATCCCGAACCTCGGCAGGCGTGCCGTAGGGCAAGGTTTTCTGCGTGCTGATACCGCCGTAGAAGCTCAGATGATTCCCGTAGGCCCGCTTGACTGCGAACACGTCCATGACTTCAGGCTGGAACGGATTGAAAACATCCACGCCGCACTCGATCAGGTCCGGGAAGATGCCGTCCACCTTGCCGCAGGAATGGATGAAGACGAATTTTTCCTTGGCCTTGACCAAGCCGTACATCTGTTTGATGCGCGGCTTGATGAACTCGCGCCAAGATCTGGGCCCCATCTGCAGGCCAGTTTGCATGCCCCAATCATCGCCGAACCGCATGGCATCGATGTCGTAGGCGCACGCGTTCTCGATGACGCGCAGGTTGAACGCCAGGATGCGGTCCAGCAGGTCGTGGACAAACCGCTTGTCGGCCACCATGGCCATCATCAGATTCTCCATCCCTAGCAGCGTCCACGCCCGCTCGTAGAGGCTGAAGCCCAGACCGGCCACTACGAAGCGGTCTCCCCTGTTTTTGACGACCTCCGCGTATCCTTCATACCGGGAAGGATCATCCGGGTCCGGGAAGCGGTAGTCATCGAGGGTCTCCGGCGTGATCCGCTGATTGCAGACCGTCCCGATGTCTTTATCGACCGTGCGATCCCACAAGACGCCGAATTCGTCCTGCCAGATGTCGGGTTTGATCTCCTGCCAACTATCCGCAGGCTCACAACCCACCATCGTCAGGCAATTCCCCAGCTTCGAGTCGAAGTCGGGATCGCCGTAGAACTCGACCATCCTGGCGCGCGCGGCCTGGGTGAAGTCGATGTCGTACGGCACCCGATCGGGCTGCTGGTGCCTCAGTGCAGCCAATACGCGTTCGCGGTTGTTCATAATAGTGAATTGGTTGACCCGAGCTCCTCAAGCGGCCACAGAGTCGGGCATGACATTCTGCCGATACACTTGCAGCGCCCGGCGCAAGAAACCTTCATCGAGCACGCCCGCTGGGGTCGGCGTCTCCAGGATCCGCCGGGGGATGCGCACGCCTTCCAGATCGAATCCGCAACGGCGCTTGAATTCATGTTTCAAGACGAGTGTCTCCTGGCCCAGCCGCGCCAGATCGTCCATCGATATCTCGACGCCCGCGACCTTCAAGCTGCGTTGCACCAGCTCAGGCGTGTAGAGGTTGCGAGCGAACATACAAATCACGAGGCTGTTCAACACCTGCCGCCAACGCTCTTCAACGACCAACTCCTGGCCCACCTTTTCGGGTGTCAGCCCGCCGTTCTGGGCGCTTTTCTGATCCAGCGCATAGCCCGCATTGTCCAGGTGGCTGTTCCGAGCGCCAGCGAGGTAGCCAACGTAACAGGCTGGCCCAGTGTGATAACCCGCCATTTCGTTGCCACCCATAGCCAGCGCGTAATCCGCGCCGCCGTATTGTTGGCCGGCGTACTCCCGCGCCGCGGGCTAACGCCGCGTAAAAGTCATTCGGTTGACTGATGATTCGCTCTGCGGCCTGCACATAGGTCGGATAGTCACCCCACGCCAGCATCAAGCCATCGGTTTCCTTAGGACCGATCACCCCACGCTCGAAGGCCTCAGTGGCCCACGCCAAGGTGCAGCCCATACTCATCACATCCAGGCCCAGGTTGTCTGCTGCATCCAGCAGCGCAAACATGCCGCGCGTGTCGTGTTGGCCGTCCTTACCACCCAGCATTGACCCCACTGCAAAGACCGGCTCGTGATCATAGGGAATCATATTTGTCTTATAAAAATAGGGTTGATCGGGATACGGGAAGCGCACCGCCGCGAGGTGGATGCATGCGACCGGACAGTGGGCGCAGGCCACGCGACGGCCCAGATATTCTTCAGCCAGGCGCTCGCCAGAGATATGTGCCGCGCCCTCGTAGTGGCCCGCCTGCAAATTACGCGTCGGCAGTGCGCCCATCGCGTCCAGCGGCAAGACGTTGATCGCGGTGCCCAGCTCGTGGTACTTCTTAAACAGCGTCGACTCGGTCGTTGCCTTGAAGATCTCATCGTAGGTCTTACGGTAGAGACGTGGATCGCTGACCGGTAACGACCGGAGGCCTGAGATGACGATCCCTTTGAGACGCTTGCTGCCGAATACCGCTCCCAGCCCCAACCGGCCGAAGTGGCGGTAGGTCTCGGTGATCACCGATGCGTACGAAACGCCTTTCTCGCCTGCCGGGCCGATGCGCATGATGGTCCGCATGCCCGCACCCGACTCACGTTCGCGGATGATTGATCCGGCGGGATACGCGCTGTGCATACCCCACATGGCGCGCGCATCACGGAAGTGGACTTTGTCGCCTTCGATCACCAGGTAGACGGGCGAAGATGAGGCGCCGCGAACGACGATCGCGCTATAACCTGCCATACGGATCGCGATCGCGCTGCGCCCCCCGGCATGGCTCTCACCCAGGTTCCCCGTGTGCGGTGACTTGAACATGGCGATGGTCTTGCTTGCCATCGGAAAGAGGCCCGAGAGCGGACCCACGGCCAGGATGATGGGGTTTTCTGGGCCGAGCGGGTCTGCGCCATCAGGGCATTCCTCTTGCAGCAGCCGGGTGGCCAGGCCGACCCCACCCAGTGCGCCCTCAACCAGATCCGGCCGGTGGACCACCGTTGCCCGACGCCGGGTCAGGTCGATAGTTAACACCCGATCGAAGGGATCACTTACCAACATACACGACCTCCTCTTGCGTAGCGGGCAACTCCTTTAGCTTGAGCACGTCGTACGCACAGTAATCGACGCAGTAGCCGCAGCCCGTACAGATCGTTGGCTTCTCATGGGCTGTGTCCCAAATGGCCGCGCCAAAGGGGCACGCTCCGACGCAGTTTCGGCACCCGATACAGAGCTCGGGGTGAAGGCGAACGCCGCCGTCGGGGCGTATCTCCAACGCATCGGTGGGACAGACACGCGCGCAGGAAGGGTCCGCGCAGGCCCGGCATGCGATGACGATGAAGCCCTTACGAATGCCCCCCGCAGACCGAACCCAGATTCCGGTTCCAGAGAGACCCGCGACCCCGGGCCGACGGGCACAGGCAAAGACACAGAGTTGACAGCCGACACAGTGGTCGGCATCGAGAACGAAGAGACGTTTGGACACGTTGCAGGCGCCTCCTGAGGCCATGTCTCTATACTACGTGAAAGCGTTCGCTCAATGTATGATGCGCGTCACAGTTCGTTCTTTTAAACACGAGGCTGCCAATGTTTTGGGTGGGATCGTCAAACAGCACGGGAGCAGCAGACCTGTTTTGACAGACAACTCCGAACTTGCTATAGTCCAGCGGATTATCACGCTGACTATCATGTGAACTAGGAGAAGGTCACGTGCCACCCACCGTCTATCGCATCCACACCCCCCGCCTCGTCGTGCGCTGCTGGGAGCCGATCCGACGCGCCGCTGCTGATGGCGGCCAAGAACGCCAGCAAGGAGCACCTGCTGCCCTGGATGCCCTGGGCGCAGGGTGAACCTTCCGACCTGGCGGCCAACCTTGCCCTGATCCGTGCCTGGCACGCGCAGTTCGACACCGATCAAGATTATGTCTACGGTGTTTTCGACCGCGCAACCTCAGCCGTGGTGGGCGGCACAGGGCTGCACGAACGGGTCGGCAAGAACGCGCGCGAGATCGGCTACTGGGTGTGCGCCGACGCCATCAACCGGGGGATCGCCACCGAGGTATCCGCGGCGCTGACCAAGATCGGCTTCGAGATCATGGGGCTGGATCGGATAGAGATTCACTGCGACGTGCGCAACGAGCGGAGTGCGGCCGTGCCTCGCAAGTTAGGCTACGTCCATGACGCGACACTACGGCGGCGCGCCATCACGGTCGGTGGGCCTGCCGACAGCATGATCTGGACGATGTTTGCCGACGAGTTCCCTGCCCGCGCGGCCGCGCGGGTCGAGATCGAGGCGTTCGATGTGCTCGGCAACAGGCTGGCGCCACAGGCAGGACAGGAGAGAAAGCCATGAAGTATCGAAGATTGGGCCGCACGGGGCTGAGGGTCTCGGTTGTCGGCCTGGGCACCTGGCAGTTCGGCGGCGAATGGGGCCGCGCCTTCACCCAGGGTGAGGTCGATCGGCATCCTCGGCCGCGTCGCCGAACTCGGCATCAACCTGATCGACACAGCGGAGTGCTACGGCGATCACCTCTCCGAGGCGCTGATCGGCCGGGCGATCCGGGGTCAGCGTGACGCCTGGGTGATCGCCACCAAGTTCGGCCACCAGTTCCACAGGAATTTCGACCGCACCTTGCACTACTCGGCCGCGGAAGTGCTGGCACAACTTGAGGCATCGCTGCGAGCCCTGGACACCGACTACATCGACCTTTACCAGATGCACTCGGCCAAGGACCCGGCCTTCGACCAGCCCGACCTGTGGGAGATGTTGAGCCAGCAGGTGCAGGCCGGCAAGATCCGCCACGTGGGACTCTCCATCAGCCCCAACGACAACCTCTATCAGACCGCGAACGCCTCCGCGGTGGGCGCTGAAACGATCCAGGTGGTTTACAACCGGCTGGAGCGAGAGCCGGAGGCTGCGGTGTTGCCCTCCTGCCAGGCGCAGGATCTCGGTGTGCTGGCGCGCGTGCCGCTGGCGAGCGGCCTGCTGACAGGCAAGTATCGGCCTGGAGATGTGTTCGACAACCCGGACGACGTCCGCTCGCAGCGCAGCCCGTCCGAAACTCAGGAAGCGCTGCGGCAGGTGGCCGAGATCACGGCCACCGAGGTTCCGCCGGGTGTGCCGATGGCCGCCTGGGCGCTGGCATGGTGTCTGAAGCACCCGGCCGTCGCCTGCGTGATCCCAGGCTGCAAGACGGTCGAGCAGGTGACAGCCAACGCGGCGGGCGCCGATCTGGCCGACGATGACCACCCGCTTGCATGGAGCCTGCCGGATAAACTCTTGACCAACGAACAATGACCTGACCACAAAGTCACCAAGGCACAAAGAGACACAAAGAAAACCAATGGTCTTTGTGAACTTGGTGGCTTTGTGCCTTGGTGGTTAGAGCCGATTGGATACGGCTTGCCCGGGTCACGGCAAGTGCGTCCCCCCCATCAGATACCGATCGCACTCGCGCGCTGCGCCGCGGCCCTCGTTGATCGCCCATACCACCAAGCTCTGCCCGCGGCGCATGTCACCGGCCGCGAAGACGCCGGGGACGCTCGTGGCGAACCGGCCGTACTCGGCGCGCACGTTTGACCGGGCGTCCTGTTCGAGGCCGAGCTGCTCCACCAGTGTGCTCTCAGGGCCGAGGAACCCCATCGCCAGCAGCACCAACTGCGCGGGCCAGCGCTGCTCGGTGCCGGGTATCTCCAGGAAAGTGGGGCGCCCGTCTTTCTGCCCCCATGCCACGCGAACGGTATGCACCTCGCGCACCTGGCCGCTGCTGTCGCCGACGAATCGTTTTGTCAGGATCGTGAACTCGCGCGGATCGTGACCGAAGACCTCCCGCGCTTCCTCCTGGCCATAATCGGTGCGGAACGTGCGCGGCCATTCGGGCCAGGGGTTGTCGGGCTGACGCGTGTCCGGCGGACGCGGCATGATCTCCAACTGGACCAGGCTGGTGCAGCCGTGGCGCAACGACGTGGCCACGCAGTCGGTCCCGGTATCGCCGCCGCCGATCACGACCACTGACTTGTGCCGGGCTGAAACCCATTCGGGGACTCCGCCATCCGCGTCCAGGAGGTTGCGGGTGTCGGCGCGCAGGAAATCCACGGCGAAATGGACGCCTTTGAGCTCACGGCCCTCCACGGGCAGATCGCGCGGCTTGGTAGCGCCGCCGCACAGCACGATCGCGTCGAAGTCTTTCTGAAGCTGGCTGGCGGGCAGCGTCTTCCCGACCTCAGTGTTCGTCACGAACTCGACCCCCTCCGCCGTCATCAGATCGACGCGGCGCTGGACGATCTCCTTGTCGAGCTTCATGTTGGGGATGCCGTACATCAACAGCCCGCCGATGCGGTCGGCCCGCTCGAACACTGTCACATGATGGCCCGCCTTGTTGAGCTGATCCGCGCACGCCAGCCCGGCCGGGCCGGAGCCGACCACCGCCACGCGTTTGCCGGTGCGCTCAGCCGGCGGTTCCGGCACGATCCACCCCTCGGCAAAGCCGCGCTCGATGATGGCGTGCTCGATCTGCTTGACCGTCACCGCCTCCTCGTGCAGCGACAGCGTACACGACCCCTCGCACGGCGCGGGGCACACCCGCCCGGTGAACTCCGGGAAGTTGTTGGTGCGCTGCAGACGCTTGAGCGCCTCCTGCCACAGGTTGCGATACACCAGGCTGTTCCATTCCGGGATCAGGTTGTTGATCGGGCAGCCCGACGCCATCCCACTGAGCAGTGTGCCGGTATGGCAGAACGGGATGCCGCAGCCCATACACCGGGCGGCCTGCGTCCGCAGCTTCTCCGGCGGCAGATCCTCGTGTAGTTCAAAGTAGTCCAACGTGCGCACGCTGGGCAGCCGGTCAGCCCCCAGCTCGCGCGGGTATTCCATGAAACCAGTGGGTTTACTCATACCATTCCTCGTGGGGGACTGCGAAGTGTCATTCTGAGCGGGTCGACAGCTCAATTCCCGCTACGGCGAGACACCAGCGAAGAATCTCCCCCACCCACACGGAGATTCTTCGCTTTCTTTTCGCCGTTGAACCGGGATCAGGACAGGGGCCGCTCAGAATGACATTCGTTAATTTCCCGATACTCTCGTCACGTCCGCCTTGTTCATCTCAAACGCCGCCATGATCGCGGCCTCGCCGCTCAAACCGGTGCGCTGAATGTCGTGCATCGTCTGGAGCATCCGCTTGTAGTCACGCGGCATCACCTTGACGAACTGAGGCGCCAGTTCATCCCAGCGGGCCAGGATAGCCCCGCCGCGCCGGCTGCCGGTGGCGTTGACGTGGCGCTGGATCATCGCTCTGACCTCATCCGTCTCGTCCGGCTCCATGCGCTCCAGATCCACCATATCCCGGTTGCAGCGCCGGGCAAAATCGCCCACGCCGCCGTCGTCCAGCACGTAGGCGATGCCGCCCGACATGCCGGCGCCGAAGTTCCTGCCGGTCGCGCCCAACACCACTACCCGCCCGCCGGTCATATACTCGCACCCGTGATCGCCGACCGCCTCGACCACCGCGTGCAGGCCGCTATTGCGGACGCAGAAACGCTCACCCGCCATCCCGCCGATATAAGCCTGGCCGCTCGTCGCGCCGTAGAAGGCCACGTTGCCGATGATAATGTTCTCCTCAGGTACGAACGTGGCGCGCTCCGGCGGTCGGACGATGATTTTGCCGCCCGACAGCCCCTTGCCGACGTAGTCGTTTGCGTCCCCTTCGAGATCCAGCGTGATGCCGGGCGGCAGGAACGCGCCGAAACTCTGGCCCGCCGAACCCTGGAAGTGCAGGCGGATGGTGTCCTCGGGCAAGCCCTCGGCACCGTAGCGCTGCGTGACCTGGCTGCCCAGCATGGTGCCGGTCACCCGGTTGGCGTTGTGGATCGGCAGGGTCGCGGCCACCCGCTCGCCCCGTTCGAGCGCAGGCTGGCACAGCGGGATGAGCGTCTGCGCATCGAGCGTCTGCTCCAGACCATGGTCCTGCGTGATTTGGCAGTAGCGCCCCACCGAAAGCGGTACCCGGGGCCGCGCCAACACGCGGGACAGGTCAACCGTCTTGGCTTTCCAGTTTTCGATGTTCCGCTTAGGGGCCAGCTTGTCGGTCCGGCCCACCATCTCGTTGAAGGTGCGGAAACCGAGCCGAGCCATGGTTTCGCGCACATCCCTGGCGATGAAGTGCATAAAGTTCACCACGTAATCCGGGTCGCCGCGGAAGTTCTTGCGCAGCTCCGGGTTCTGGGTAGCGACACCAACCGGGCACGTGTCCAGGTGGCACACGCGCGATCATGGTGCAGCCCAGCGCGACCAACGGCGCAGTGGCAAAGCCGAACTCCTCGGCGCCCAGGAGTGCCGCGATCACGACATCCCGGCCGGTCTTGAGCTGGCCGTCGGTCTCCAGCCGGACCCGGCTGCGCAGGTTGTTGACCAACAGCGTCTGATGCGTCTCCGCGACCGCCAGCTCCCAGGGCAAACCCGCGTGCTTGATGCCGGTCTGCGGCGAGGCGCCCGTCCCGCCGTCGAAGCCGCTCAACAGGATCACGTCGGCGTGGCCCTTCGCCACACCAGCCGCAATGGTGCCCACGCCCACCTCCGACACCAGCTTGACGCTGATCCGGGCGCGTGGGTTAGCGTTCTTCAAGTCGAAGATCAGCTCGGCCAGATCCTCGATGGAATAGATGTCGTGGTGTGGCGGGGGCGAGATCAGCCCCACGCCCGGCGTCGAGAGCCGCACCCGGGCGATCCACGGATAGACCTTGCGGCCGGGCAGTTGGCCGCCCTCGCCGGGCTTCGCGCCCTGCGCGATCTTGATCTGGATCTCCTGGGCGTTATTCAGATAGTGACTGGTGACACCGAATCGGGCGGAGGCCACCTGCTTGATGGCGCTGGAGCGCGAATCGCCGTTCGCGTTCGGCTGGTAGCGCGCCGGATCCTCGCCGCCCTCACCGGAATTGCTCTTGCCGCCGATGCGATTCATCGCGATCGCCAACGCTTCGTGCGCTTCCGGGCTGATGGAGCCGTAGGACATCGCGCCCGTCTTGAATCGGCTGCAGATTGCCTCGATGGATTCGACCTCTTCAATGGGCACCGGCTGCGGCGCGACGAAGTCCAGCAAGTGGCGCAGTGTGACCGGCGTCTCCTCCTGGATGTTGATCAGCGTCGCATACTCCTGGTAGACGGCGTAGTTGCCCGTGCGGCAGGCCACTTGCAGCTTGTGGATGGTGAGCGGGTTGAAGTTGTGATGTTCGCCATCGGACCGCCACTGATACTGGCCGCCGGTTTCCAGCACGGCCCCGCTGGCCCCGCGCTGGGCGAACGCCGTGCCATGCCGCCGCAGCGTTTCCTCGGCGATCACGTCGAGCCCGGCGCCGCTCACGCGCGACGAGGTGCCGGTGAAGTAGCGATCGACCAACTCCTGCTCCAGCCCCAACGCCTCAAAGATCTGTGCGCCCCGGTAGCCGTCAATGGTGCAGATGCCCATCTTCGACATCACCTTGACGACACCTTTGACGACACCCTTGATATAGTGGCGCTGCGCCTCTTCTGCGGTGACACCGGTCAGAAGGCCCTGCTCGGTCATGTCGGCCAACGTTTCCAGGGCCAGGTAAGGGTTAATCGCACCCGCCCCATAACCGATCAGCACGGCGAAATGATGGATCTCACGCGGCTCGCCCGATTCCACGACCAACCCGACCCTTGTGCGGCTACCCTGCCGAACCAGGTGATGATGGAGGCCCGCCAGCGCCAGCAGTGATGGGATGGCCGCATGCTCGCGGTCGACCCCGCGATCCGACAGAATCAGGATATTCGCGCCCTGCGCCATCGCCCGATCCGCGGCCGCGAACATGGCCTCGAGCGCCTGAGCCAATGGGTTGAGGTTGAGTTTGAGGTTAGGGTCGAGGCCTCGTTCGAAACCGTTGCCTTCTGGCCACTCCTCAATCTCGGTCTTAACCTCAGCCTTTACCTCAGCCTGACCGACCACAAGGGGCGAACCGCTCCACGGCGCTTTGGCCGCGGCTGTTGAAATCCCTTGTGACGCGGGTATTCCCTGGGTAGCAGGACGCGGTTTGGCAGTCCAGCCCTTGCCTGAAGGAGCCTGTCCTGTGTTTGACGCCGGGAAGAGCGTGGAAAGGGTCACTGCCTTCAGCCCGGGCAGGTCAATCTGGCGCACGCGGGCAAGCTCAGCATCGGTCAAGATCGGCTTCGGCAGCTTCAACGCCCGGCAGCTCTCCGGCTGCGGATCGAGCAGATTCCGCTCCGACCCCAGCGCGACACCCGCGCCGATGACGATCTCCTCGCGCAACGCATCGATAGGCGGGTTGGTAACCTGGGCGAAAAGCTGATGAAAGTAATTGTAGAGGAGCTGCGATTTGGTTGACAGCACCGCCAGCGGGGTATCGTTGCCCATCGAGCCGATCGGCTCCACGCCGTCCCGGCCCATCGGGCCCAGGATCATGTTCAGATCCTCGAACGTGTAGCCGAATGCCTGCTGGCGCTGGAGCAGCGAGGCGCGCTCTGCCTGGGGCGCCGCGGCCGGTATCACTGGCGCGGGCAGATCTTCCAGCGCTACCATGTTTTGGTCCAACCACTGGCGATAGGGATAGGCCGCGGCGATCTCTTCTTTGATCTCGGCGTCGGTGATCAGGCGGTGCGCCGGCCGTGTCCACCAGCAGCATCTTGCCCGGCTGCAACCGGCCCTTCGCCACGATCTCCTCGGCCGGGATATTCAGTACGCCGACCTCCGAGGCCAGGACGACCAGGTTGTCCTTCGTCAGGTAATAGCGCGAAGGCCGTAACCCGTTCCGGTCGAGCACCGCGCCGACGGTCACGCCATCGGAAAAGAGGATCGAGGCCGGCCCGTCCCACGGCTCCATCAGACAACCATGATACTCGTAGAAGGCGCGCCGCGCATCACTCATCTCAGGCGAGCTTGCTCGCCCGTCGTGCTCCCACGGCTCGGGGATCATCATCATCACAGCGCGGGCCAGCGGCCAGCCGCCCAGCACAAGCAGCTCCAGCGTGTTGTCGAACATCGCCGAGTCGCTGCCATCCGGGTCAACAATGGGCAGCAGCTTCGGCAGGTCGTCGCCGAACAACTCGGATGACAGCATCTTCTCCCGCGCGTTCATCCAGTTGAGGTTGCCGCGGATCGTGTTGATCTCGCCGTTATGCAGCATATAGCGGAACGGCTGCGAACGCGCCCAACTGGGGAATGTGTTGGTGCTGAAGCGGGAGTGGATCATCGCCAGGGCGGTATCCATCTGCGGATCAGCCAGGTCCGGGTAAAACTCCTCTAACTGCTGCGAGGTCAACATCCCCTTGTAAACGATCGTCCTGCACGAGAGGCTGACCATGTAAAAGCGATCGCTCCCCGGCAGCGCCGTCTTATGCACCGCGTGCTCGGCGAGCTGGCGGATGACGTACAACTTGCGCTCGAACGCCAGATCGTCGGCGAGTGCGGGATTGCGGCCGACAATGATCTGCCGCACCACAGGTTCGCCCGCCTGAGCCGTCGGGCCGAGCGTGGCGTCGTCCGTGGGCACGGTGCGCCAGCCCAACACAGTCTGCCCCATCTCCAGGACCGTCTGCTCCAGGACTTTCTCGCAGGCGCGGCGCTGGGCCGGATCGGGCGGCAAAAAGACCATCCCGACGCCGTATGCGCCCGCCGCGGGCAGTGTGATGCCCCCTGCTTCACACCGCGCCTGGAAAAGCGCGTGCGGCATCTGAAACAGCACGCCAGCGCCATCGCCAGTGTTGGGCTCACAGCCGCACGCGCCGCGATGGCGCAGGTTCACCAGCACAGTCAGCGCGTGACGCAAGATCTGGTTCGAGCGCCGTCCGTCGATATCGGCGACAAATCCGACGCCGCACGCGGCGCGCTCTCTGCTTGGGTCGTAGAGGGTATCGTTCAACAAACTCGGATCAGGCACATAATACATACAGGGAGTCCCCTCGTTTCTGAGTTATCTGTACTGGCTGGAATTAAACGAAAAGGCCACCCGGTACGCAGCGGTGCGTGGGTAGCCTCTTCGTTGAGCAAGGATCAGCGGAAAAATTCGGGCCGCCGCCTCCCCAGCCCCACCCGAACCGGAGCAAGACAGCCTCAGCGTCGAGCAAATGGCGCCGGCAAGCATATCGGGACAGCAGCGGGATGCGTTATATCACAGGAGATACCGTGAGTCAAACGCGCCGCGACCGAGAATGGGCTTATTCGGATTGCGCGTGGACTGTCGGGGCTCCGCGTCACTGCATCTACCCGGCGTGACTCTCTACGGATTCTCCATGCGTCACGGCAAGCAACGCCTCCACCTCGGCCAGCCAGAGCGCGGCGCTGGCGTCGCTGGGCATGCGCCAATCGCCGCGCGGCGAGAGCGCGACCGAGCCGACCTTCGGGCCGTCGGGCATGGCCGAACGCTTGAACTGCTGGCTGAAGAACCGCCCGTAAAACAATCGCATCCAGCGCAGGATGGTCGCCGCGTCATACTGCCCGGCGAACGCCTGGCGTGCCAACAGAAAGACCTTGCGCGGCGCAAATGGGTGGCGCACCGTGTAAAAGAGGAAAAAGTCGTGCAGTTCGTACGGGCCGATGGTATCCTCAGTTATCTGCGCCAACTCGCCATCCTGCCCCAACGGCAGCAGCTCCGGCGTGATCGGCGTGGCGCAGATGTCGCGCAGCACCGCGGCCGTTTCCCCGGTGAACTCTGCCTCGGCCGCCCACTCGACCAGGAAGCGCACCAGCGTCTTCGGCACGCCCGCGTTGACGTGATACATCGACATGTGGTCGCCGTTATAAGTACACCAACCCAGCGCCAGCTCCGAAAGGTCCCCCGTGCCGACGTTAAAGCCGCCGACCTGGTTGGCGACGTCCATCAGAACTTGCGTCCGCTCGCGCGCCTGGGCATTCTCGTAGGTCACGTCGTGTCGGCCCTCATCGTGGCCGATGTCCCGGAAGTGCTGCCGCACGGCGTCGCCGATGGGGATGACCCGCAGCGTGGCGCCCAGGAACTCTGCCAACTGCTCGGCGTTTGAACGAGTCCGTGCGGTCGTGCCGAAGCCGGGCATGGTGATCGCGATGATTCCCGCGCGTGGCAGCCCCGCCAGATCGAACGCCTTGGCGATCACCAGCAGCGCCAGGGTCGAGTCCAGGCCGCCCGACACACCGATGGTCACCTTGCGCGTCCCTGTGTGGCGCAGCCGCTTCGCCAGCCCGACCGCCTGGATGCTGAAAATCTCCCGGCAGTGTGCGGCGCGGCGTGCGGGATCGTCAGGCACAAACGGGGTGCGCGCGAGCATGGGGCGGATCAAAGGCTCGTCGGTCGACCAGCGCTCCTCGCCGGGCAGACGGAAACGGATCTCCCGAAAGCTGCGGGAAGGCGCGGCCGAACCGTACGCGTTGTTGCGCAGCCGCTCATGCACCAGCCGTTGGACGTCGATGTCGGCAACCGCCATCTGCGTCTCGAAGCGGAACCGTTCGGTCTCCGCCAGCAGCGCGCCGTTCTCGGCGATCAGGCTGTGCCCGGCCCACACCAGGTCGGTGGTCGACTCGCCCGATCCGGCCCCTGCGTAGAGATACGCGGCCAGACAGCGCGCCGACTGCTGCCGCACCAGGTCACGTCGATAATCGACCTTGCCGAGCAGCTCGTTGGAGGCCGAGCCGTTGATCAGCACCGTCGCGCCGCCCAGCGCCATGTCGCCGCTGGGTGGATTCACCGCCCACAAATCTTCACAGAGCTCGATCCCGATCGTGCAGCCGGGCAGATTGTCGGCGGCGAAGAGCAGATCGCGCCCGAAGGGCGTCTCGTATCCCGCAAGCTCAAGCGTCTCCCTGGACGCAAGGCTGCCCGAAGTGAACCACCGCTCCTCATAAAACTCGTTGGTGGAGGGCAGGTAAGTCTTGGGCACGAGGCCCTGCACCCGGCCATCGGCGATGAACGCCGCGCAGTTGAACAGCTTGCCGTCCACCGCCAGCGGCAGCCCGACGACGACGGCAATCTCGGCCATTTGCGCTTCGAACGCGATCTCGTCCAACGCCGCGGCCGCCGCCTCCAGCAGCGTACGCTGGTAGAACAGATCGGCGCACGAGTAGCCGGTGAGTGCACAACTCCGGGAAGACCGCCAGCCGGCAACCCTGCCCCGCGGCAGCCCGCAGCGCGGCGACGATCGCCTGCGTGTTGAATGCGACATCGGCCACGCGCAGCTCCGGTGAAATGACCGCCACGCGCACGAAGCCCAAGGCCGATGGCGAAAAAAATGAGGGATACTCCATATCCAAAGCGTCCTCCGAAGGGATGCTGCGCCCGACACAATCAACAAATGCGCAGGTACATTGTAAAGCAGCGCCGCCCGCAGGTCAAAGGGAGCCTTTGCCCGCTTTGCCGCGCGACGCGGCCGCGTGCTATAATCGTGCCTCGAATCTACCTGCGACGCTACACCATGCGAGCACGCCGTTTGAAGAAATCATTTGCACTCTCCCTGTTTATTTTCGCCCTCGTCCTGTTGAGCAGTTGCGTGGGCCAGGTGATCACGCGCGTGACGCCCACGCCCTCCGCCACACCGACCGTGGCACTGACCGTGGTTGCCACGCAGCGTCCCACGGCGACCCCCGCGCCGTATACACCCGCGCCGACCGCTACGCCCACGATCACGCCGACTCCGATCGTCTATCGCATCCAGAGCGGGGACAACCTGATGAAGATCGCGGGACAGTTCGGGGTCAGCTTACGTAGTTTGCAGGACACCAACGGCATCACCGATCCACGCGCGCTGCGGGTCGGCCAGGAGCTGCTGATCCCGGGCGCGGAGGATGACCCTGAAGGCGCGGGCGCAACGCCGACGTCTGAGGCGACCCCTCTGCCCTTTGCGGTGGAAAACGTGATGTTCAGCAATAGTCCCTTGGGCGGACTGTGGGCCTTCGGCGAAATTCACAACACGACCGCAACCGACCTCGAACAGGCGGGGGTTACGATCTCGCTGCTGGACAAAGCAGGTGCGGTTGTGGCCGAAGCGCAGGACTACGTTCAGGTTGAGCTGATCCGGCCCGACGGCAGGGCACCTTTTGCGATACGTTTCGACTCCCCCCCGCAGTTGTTCGCCAGTTACCTGGCCGTCCCCTGGAAGGGCGTGCGCGGTTACGTGGGCGGCTATTACCTTGACCTCGTCGCGCAGCACACGCAGGGCACTGGCGAGCGTTACAGCACCTACACCGTCTCCGGCGTCATCGCCAACACCGGCCCCGAAGACGCGGTCGAGGTCAGCGTGACGGTGACGCTGTACGACGCGTTGGGCCGGGTCATCGGCACGCGGCGCGCGCCGCCGGAGTACGATGTGATCCCGACCGGCGGCCAGTCGCCCTTCGTGGTTGAGTTGACACCCGCCGGCGGACCTGTGGCACGGTTTCGGGTGGACGCGCTCGGCCGCCGGATGCCGACACCAACGCCCAGCCCATAGGTGTCTTATGATCGTTGCCAAAGATGCGCCTTTCCTCTATCGCTTTCTGCAGTGGGTCATCTGGGTTGTCGTCCATGTGATCGTCCGCCCGGATGTAACCGGGGTCGAACATGTGCCGTCCTCCGGCCCGCTGGTGGTGTCGTGCAACCATCTTCACGCCCTGGACATCCCGGCCGTTGGCCTGGTCATCCCGCGCTGGCAGGCGGTGTTTGCCGCCGACAAGTGGCGGGGCGGGCTGGGCGGCTGGATCATGGAGCACGCGACGCGCGTCATCTATGTGGCGCGCGGCGAGGCGGATCGGGAGGCGATGAACCAGGCGCTGGAGGTGCTGCGCACAGGCGGCGCGGTGGCCGTAGCGCCTGAGGGGACGCGCAGCCGGACCGGCGGCCTCCAACAAGGCCGCGACGGCGCGGTCTATCTGGCCAGCCGCACGGGCGCAACCATCATCCCGGTGGTGGCCTGGGGCCAGGAGCGGTCGTTCGAAGCGTGGCGTCACCTCAAACGGCCGCAGATCCATGTGCGCATCGGCGAGCCGATCCACCTGCCCCCCGGCGCCGAGCGCGCCCGCACCGCCGAGTTGCACGGCTATACCGATGAGCTGATGCTGACCCTGGCGCGCATGTTACCGGAACAATACCGCGGGGTATACGCAGACCGAGTAACGGACGCGCATTAGGTGGCGTTGCAACTCATCTTGCGCGGCTTCATCCTTGGCCTTGCCATCGCCGCGCCGGTGGGACCGATCGGCGTCCTCTGCATCCGGCGCACACTGGCCCAGGGACGAACGTTCGGCTTCGTGTCCGGCCTGGGTGCGGCCACCGCGGATGCGATCTACGGCTGCATCGCCGCGTTCGGCCTGACCGCTATTTCGGCCCTGCTCGTGCGCCAGCGGGATTTGCTTCAGCCTGCCTGGGCGGGCTGTTCCTCTGCTACCTCGGCGTCCGAACGCTGCTTTCCCGACCAGTCGATCGGTCCGCACCACCGAAGGCCACGGAGGTCTCGTGGGCGCGTTTCGCTCCACTCTGCTGCTGACCCTCACCAATCCCATCACGATCCTCTCGTTCATCGCGGTCTTCGCCGGCCTGGGCGTGGGTGCGCGGCAACGGCTATGGCGCGGCGGCGGCGATCGTCCTCGGTGTCTTCCTGGGTTCTGCGGCGTGGTGGTTCCTCTTGAGCGGCGGCGTCAGCCTGGTGCGAGACAAATTCGATGCGCGGGCGATGCTGTGGGTCAACCGCATTTCAGGGGTGATGATCCTGGGCTTCGGGGTGGTGGCGCTGGGCGGGTTGCTGCGGTGAAGGGTCAGGAGACAGGGGTCAGGGCGAGTGTGCCCCACTCGATCAGGGTGAGCGTCTCTGCTCGGCGCTGCGGGTCGATGCCGGCGGCTGTCAACCAGGCTTCCACCGCGGCCGGAGACTTGCCCAGCCCAGCAGCCAACGAATTGCGCAACTGCTTGCGCGGCTGGCTGAACCCTGCGCGGGCGACCCGGAAGAACGCCTCAGCCCCGACCCCCGACGCCACCGGTTCAGCGCGCCGATCCAGCCGCACGACCGCCGAATCCACCTTCGGCACGGGGTAGAACGCGCCCGCGGGGATCTGCCCCACGATACGCACCGTGCAATAGAACTGCACCCCCAACGCCAGCAAGCTCATCTCCGGCGGTGAAGCGACCATCCGCTCCGCTACCTCGCGCTGCACCGTCAGCACCAGCCGCTCCGGCGGCGGCGCCGACTCCAGCAATTGGCGGATCACAGCCGAGGTGAGGTAGTAGGGGAGGTTGGCGATAACCTTGTAACGGACAATGGACGACTGGTCCTGGACGACTGAAGGTGGGTCCATATCGTTCCAGCTTCGAGCTTCCAGCTTCGAGCATCAACGCCCCCACATCCACCTTCAGAATATCCGCATGCACGATGCGCACTTGCGGCTGGGCGGCGAAGCGATTACGCAGAAAGGGGATCAGACGGTCGTCCAGCTCGACGGCGACCACACGACCGGCCTGTGCAGCGATCAAGTCGGTCAGCACGCTGGGGCCGGGACCGATCTCCAGCACCGTATCGTCCGGCGTCAACTCGGCCGCGGCGACGATGTGCGCGCGGTGTGCGGGGTCGACCAGGAAGTTCTGCCCCAGGCCCTTCTTGGGGTGGATGCCGAGGCCGGAGAGGCGACCAGAAGAGAAGTAGGAGAGGTAGTTTTCAAAGTGGCTCTGAGATCGAATGGCTTAAGCTGTCGGTATTTGCCATCCATACTGCGCAAAGTGCTTATCGAAAGCGAAAGCCTGCTTAAGCCGCAGACGTTCCATCACCACAAAGGAGATTGCATCTACCAACGAGTAATCTTTGTCGGTGTGGTGGTAGATCAACGTCCTGGCAAGTTCTTCATCGGTTGGGTCGGCACGCACCACTATGGCCACCGTTCCCTTATCCACCTCGCGTAGAAATGAACGTGCGGCCGATGCTCCGAGATAGCGCAACAGCAAGGCATGCGTTTCGGCGACCACGAAGTTCGTCATGTACAGCCTGGCGCGTTGACGTCTCAACTTCTGTGCAACCGCCAGCGCGTCCTGATGGTGTTCGTCGTTCGGGCGAGCCAACGCCAGATAGGCGCTGGTATCCACAAACACTCGAGACGGCATCAGTCCAACGCCTCCGTGAAGTGAGCGTACTTGTCGCTGCTCAGGTCAGCAGGCCCGCCCGTGCCCAACCCCACCAAGTTGAAGAGGCCGTCGTGCTCCCAGACACGCGCGTCTGGGGTGGCGGCAGTTTCTTCTCCGTCGGCCATGAGGTACTCAGCCAACGCCGTTTGTACCACATCGGAGACCGTTTCCCGCGTCGCTTCGCCGCAGCCCGAGCTTGCCGCAGAGCCAACCGGGCAGCTTGACGACCAGGCTGACCGGTGCGTTCCCAGTAGAAACACCACGCTCGGTGTTCACTGTATGAACACCCATAGTTCACTCTCCTACCAGCATTATACCGCTTCGGCACCGAGCGAACAAGTCGTCCCAAACTCCCGGGCTCGGCGGTTTCGCCGCGGAAGGCGCGACCTTATGAGTCTGTCGATATCCTTTGACGCCACGGCGAATAACCTCAAGGATCATCTGCCCGACGATCTCCGCTGCGCTCGCCACCAACACCGGACAGATCGTCTTGAAAAGGTTCGCCTCCCGCGCCGCGGCGTGACCTTCAGACGTGCTGATGTTCACGCCGAGCAGGTCGGTACACCCGGTAGCACCGTTGCGCGCCTCAAACCGCGCCAGAAACTCCCGGCGCAGCGCGTAAGTGTGTTCCTTTGTCTCCTTGTCGGCAGCAGCCGTCGCGCCGTACTTGAGACCCAGCACCATCAATGCGCCCGTGACCGCGCCGCAAGCGCCTCCGGCCCGCCCCATCCCGCCGCCGAAGGCCGCGGATACGCGCAGCGCGGCGTCCGTGTCGAGTCCGAGGTCCGGTGCAAAGGCCGCGAGCACAGACTGGGAGCAACTGAAACCCTCGCTGAACCGAGAGGAGGCCACATCGATGGGCAGCGAACTACTGTCAGTTTCCGACATTTGAAACCCCTACCATCTATCGTCCCAGGACACCTATGATCCACTCCTTCAACGCCGGGATGTCCGTTTTTGCTGTATCCCAGACCGCCCGCAAGTCCACTGCGAAGTAAGCGTGGGCGATCCGATTCCGCATGCCGATGATGTCCTGCCAGGGTATATCGAGATGCACTTCCAGGAAAGCATCGCTCAAGTTGCGGCTCGCCTCGCCGATGATCTCAAGACGATGCATGACACCATCTTGCAGCAAAGGCGTCTCGCAAAACGTCCAATAGGTCACATCGGCAAGATACAGCTCGATCTGGCTGATTGCATCCAGAATGTCCCGCAGAAGGACAACATCATCACGCTTCGGCATACAGGATCACCTTGTCAGCCTCCACGAGCGGGCGGAGATGCCGGCTAAGGCCGCGCGCCGAGACCAGATCCACCTTGCGGCCGCAACGCTGCTCTAGCTCGCGCTCCAATCGCCCCCAGGTGATCAGGCTCAGTGGCCGCCGCGGCGGCTCGGCGAAACGCACGAGGATGTCGAGATCGCTCTCAACCGTCTCTTCCCCGCGGGGCTGAACCGAAGAGTGCGATTTCCTCAACGCCAAAAGGCAGAAGCACGGGCAACACCTGCTCTCTGATAACCTCATATCGATCCATGCGCTATCCTCCTGCTCACCACGCTAATCCTCGTCCAGCTTCAAAATCGTCATAAACGCTTCCTGCGGGATCTCCACCGACCCGATCATCTTCATGCGCTTCTTGCCGGCCTTCTGCTTTTCGAGTAATTTGCGTTTGCGGCTGATGTCCCCGCCGTAGCACTTGGCCAGCACGTCTTTCCGCATCGCCTTCACGTTCGCCCGGCTGACGACCTTGTTCCCCACCGCGGCCTGGATCGGCACGTCGAACTGCTGGCGGGGGATGACATCCTTCAGTTTGCTGACGAGCTTCATCCCCTTGGTGAAGGTCTGCTCCCGATGCACGATCATGCTGAGCGCATCGACCGGCTCCTTGTTCACCAACACGTCGAGCCGCACCATGTCGGCGGGACGATAACCCTCCAGATGGTAGTCGAGGCTGGCGTAGCCGCGCGTGCGCGCCTTGAGCTCGTTGTAGAAATCGGTCAGGATCTCCACCAGCGGGATATGATAGCTGAGCAGCACGCGCCGCGCATCCAGGTATTCCTGCGCCTTGAACTCGCCGCGGCGGCCCGTCACCAGATCCATCACCTGGCCGATGAACTCCGTCGGGGTGAACACGTCGATCTGGATCCACGGCTCCCGGATTTCGGCGATCAGGGTTGGGTCGGGCAGCTCAACCGGGCTGTCGATCAGGATCTCGGTCCCGTCGGTCTTCGTGACCTCGTACTCCACGCTCGGTGCGGTGAAGACCAGGTCCAGGTCGTATTCCCGTTCCAGCCGCTCCTGGACGATCTCCATGTGAAACAGTCCCAGGAAGCCACAGCGGAACCCGTAGCCAAGCGCCTGGCTGCTCTCGACCTGGAAGGTGAGGGATGCGTCGTTGAGCTGGAGCTTCTCCAACGCCTCGCGCAACGAAATATAATCTGAAGCCTCGCTGGGGTAGGCGCTGGCGAACACCATCGACTTCATCGGCGTGTAGCCGTGCAATGGCACTGTCCGCCGGCGCGCCGTTCAGCGTGAAGGTGTCGCCGACCCCGCAGTCGCTCACCGTCTTTAGCCCGGTGGCGATGTAGCCGACCTCACCTGCCTCCAGCCGGCCGGTCGGCCGCATGTCGGGGCCGAAGTAGCCGATCTCAAGCGGCTCAACCGGCAGCCGGGTGGACATCAGCCGGAGCGTCTGCCCGGTCTCAACCACACCGTCCACCACGCGGACGTAGGCGATGACGCCTTTGTATGCGTCGTAATGGCTATCGAAGATCAGCGCGCGCAACGACTGGCCGCGCTGGCCGTGCGGCGGCGGCACGTGCAGTACCACCGCATCGAGCAAAGCCCGGATATTGGTCCCCTCCTTGGCCGAAACACGCAGGACATCTTCGGCGGGTGTCCCCAACACCTCCTCGATCTCTTGCGCCACCACGTCAGGCTGGGCGGAAACCAGATCGATCTTGTTGACGATCGGGATGACCTCAAGGTCATTCTCCATGGCCAGATACAGGTTCGCCAACGTCTGCGCCTCGACCCCCTGGGTCGCGTCCACGACCAGCACTGCGCCTTCGCACGCCTGGAGCGCCGCGGCTGACCTCATAGGCGAAATCGACGTGACCGGGCGTGTCGATCAGGTTCAGTTCGTAATCTTGCCCGTCAGCGGCGGTATAGCGCATGCGCACCGCAGAGGCCTTGATCGTCACACCTTTCTCGCGCTCGAGATCCATCGTATCCAACACCTGGGACATCATATCGCGCGCCGAGATGGTGTCAGTCATCTGCAGGAGACGATCCGCGAGGGTGGATTTCCCGTGGTCAATATGCGCGATAATACAAAAGTTGCGGATGAATTGCTGATCCATCGTAAAGTCTTAGCTCCCTGACGTCCATGCGAATGATAAGCACGAACACAATATCCGAAAGAGAATTATACCCCAACGCTTGCCAACGAGGAAACAAACGGGCGCACGGACAAAAAGGCGGCGCACTGCGTGAGGATGCACGGTGCGCCGCCTGAGAACAGAAATGGGTGTATTCAGATCATTTGCTGCCTGAGTTTTTCCCGGTGCAACACGGTGACCCGGCCGCGCCCCAGACGGATCAAGCCGTCCGCCTGTAGACCCGCGAGGCAGCGTGCGACGACCTCGCGCGTGGTGCCGATGTTGGCGGCCAGGTCGGCCTGGGTCATGCGCACCAGATCGCCATCTTTGACCGTATCGTCGAGCAGAAGCGTGACCACCCGTTCGGAAACCTTGCTGAACGACAACTGCGACACCAGATGGTGCAGATGCGCCATGCAATGCGCCACGCCGTCCCACGCGCCGCGGCAGAAAACCGGATCCTGACGTGTCAGCGACTCGAACTGCTCGCGCTCCACGACCAGGATTTGGCCGGGATCGACGCCGCGCACATCCGCCAGGCCGCGTGGGCCGAAGAACAACATGCAGACGCCTTCGCAGGTGGTTGGGTCCGGGTTGCAAACGATCTGCCGCCGGCCTCGGTTGGTCGATTTTAGCATCTGGAGGGAGCCGCGCAACAGGAAAAAGGTCTTCCCTCCGGCTTCCTCGTCGGCAAAAAGCAAGGAATCTCTCTCGAAAGAACGGATCTCGCCGTGCTCCAGGAGCGATCTCTGCGTGGCATCAGCGCATTGGCGCAGCATCGGATTTCCGGCAACGAGAGTCGCCATATCACGTTCCGAAGTCATGCCCACCTCCATATGTCGGCAGCCTGCGATGCTGGGTGTGAATATTGTGTGCATGATAGCACGCAGCGACGAGCCTGTCAATCATTGATCTGCGAAATTTCGCCGTTGTGCTATAATTCTCTCAGTGACTTGACCACGACAGGACGCGAACGGGAGGCAGGAGGATGGAACATAAAGATCGAATCATCACTGTGGCGATCATCACCGGGGCGATCGCCCTATTGCTGGGCTGCTGCCTGGGGGTGATGTTCGGTGTGATGGGCGGCTACCTGATCGGCCACCAGGCAACCGGCCGTCAAATCGAACGCATCGTGCCGGAGACGCCGCAGATGCCGTTCACACCGGAGATGCCAGAGATGCCGCATGCTGCCCGCACTGCCGGGCGGGCAAGGCGCCATCATTCAGGAAGTCATCGCAGGCTCCCCGGCAGAGGACGCCGGTGTGGCGATCGGCGACATCATCACCGCGGTCGATGGCACGCCGATCGACGCGAACCACCGGCTGGCGGATGTCGTGAGCGCCTACCAGCCCGGCGACCGCGTCAAGCTTACGGTCTGGCGCGCCGGCGCTACCAAGGGCATCACGGTGACGCTCGGCGAGAATCCGCAGGATGGTACTCGCCCTTATCTGGGGGTGCGCTACACCGACTTTGCGGATCAACCGGATGAAACCGAGCCGAACGACTGATCCTACCCGAACACGCGGTAAGGTCCCGCCAGAAAATCTCTGGCGGGACCTTGCGCGTTCTATGGGTGGTGCGTTACTTGCTCGAATGGCTTATTCAACGACCCCTGTCAGCATCGCCTTCTTGACCTCACCGATCGCCCGCGTTATGTCAATGTCGCGTGGACAGGCCTCGACGCAGTTGTAGATCGTGCGACAGCGCCACACCCCATCCTCTCCGTTAGGAGCGCGAGCCGCACTTGCGCGCCCTGATCGCGGTCATCGAAGATGAAGCGGTGCGCCTGCACGATGGCCGCCGGGCCGAAGTAGCTGCCGTTGGCCCAAAAGCTCGGGCAAGAGGTGGTGCAGGCCGCGCAGAGAATGCACTTCGTCGTTTCATCGAATCGCGCGCGGCCTCCGGGCTCTGCAGCCGCTCGTTGTAGGGCGGCGGCTCATCGTTGATCAGATACGGCCGGATGGTGCGAAACTTGCGCAAGAACGGCTCCATGTCAACCGTGAGATCCTTGATGACCGGCAGACCACGCAGCGGCTCGATCGTGACCTGCTTCCCGATATCCTGCACCAACTCCTTGCACGCGAGCCGATTGCGGCCATTGATCACCATCGCGTCGGAACCGCAGACGCCGTGCGCACAGGATCGCCGAAATGTCAGCGAGCCATCCTGATAGCCTTTGATCTGGACAAGCAAGTCCAACACGCGATCCGTGGGCTCGGCTTCCACCATATACTCCGCCCAGTAGGGTTTGCGATCCTTCTCGGGGTTGAAGCGGCGGATCTTGACCCTTACCTTCATCCGCCCCCTTTAGTACGTGCGTTTCGCCGGCTCGTAGAGCCCCAGCGTCACCGGCTTGTAGTCCAGGCGAACCTGGCCGTCGCGTTCCAGATAGGCCAGCGAATGCACGAGCCAGTTCGTATCATCACGCTCCGGGAAGTCCTCGCGGAAGTGCGCGCCGCGGCTCTCCGTGCGGGCCTGCGCCGCAACCGTCGTGGCCTCGGCCAGGTCGAGCAGACAGCCGAGCTCCCACGCTTCGAGCAGCTCGGTGTTCCACCGTTGACCTTTGTCCATGATGGAGATGTGGCTGGTAACGCCGCTTTGAGCCCTCCCAGCCTGCGACCGCGTCCGTCGAGCAATTCGGCGGTGCGGAAGACGCCGACGTGATCCATCATCATGTTCCGCATCTCTTGGCGAATCTCCGCGACCGATTCGGTGCCGGTGTTCTGTCGAATGCTCTCCAGCTGGCTGCGGCGCGACCTTCCGGCTCGGCCGGCAGCACGGGCAGATCGTTCTCGCGGCGTAGGCGGCCGGCGTTCTGCCCGCGCGCCGGCCGAACACCAGGATGTCCACCAGTGAGTTGGTGCCCAGCCGGTTTGCGCCGTGAACCGACACGCAGGCACACTCGCCTGCCGCGTACAAGCCCGGCAGCACGGTGTTCTCCGGGGTCGATCACGACTTCCGCATTGATGTTGGTGGGGATCCCGCCCATCGCATAATGCGCGGTGGGCTGGACCGGCATCGGCTGCTTGATCGGATCGACCTGCAAGTAGGTCTTGCAGAAGTCCGAGATATCGGGCAGCTTGCGGCGGATGTCGTCGGCCGTGATGCGGCGCGGGCTGCCGTCGGGATTCATGACGCCATCCTGCTCGAAATACTTGTTGACGGTTTCGGGCCGGACATCCAGATAAACATAGTCCTTGCCGTTCAATGCCGCGCCCGGCCCGGGTTTCCAGGTAAATGGAGCGCGACACCACGTCGCGGCGACGCCAGGTCTTTGACCGTCGGCGCGTAGCGTCGGCATGAAACGCTCGCCCTCGCTGTTGATCAGCACGCCGCCCTCGCCGCGCACGCCCTCCGTCAGCAAGATGCCCAGGCCGAGGATGCCGGTGGGGTGAAACTGGTAGAACTCCATGTCTTCGAGCGGCACGCCGCGGCGATACGCCACCGCCACGCCGTCACCCGTCAGCGCATACGCGTTCGACGTGATCTTCCAGATGCGCCCGAACCCGCCCGTGGCGAACACGACTGCTTTGGCGTGGAACGTGTGAAACTCGCCGCTGTCAATGTGTAGCGCGACCACGCCGCCGTCTGGCCTTCATCGTTGATCAACAGATCAATGACCTGGATACTCATCGTAGAAGGTGACGTTGTTCTTGATGCACTGCTGATAGACCGTCTGAAGAATCATGTGCCCGGTGCGATCGGCGGCATGACATGCCCGGCGCACCGGCTGCTTGGTCTCGTTGTTCGTGTGCCCGCCGAAAGGTCGCTGCGCAATCAGACCCTCCGGCGTCCTGTCGAACGGCAGCCCCATGTGTTCCAATTCGTAGACCATCCCGATGGCTTCGTTGCAGAGGATCTGAACGGCATCCTGATCGGCCAGATAGTCCGAGCCTTTGATGGTGTCGAACGTGTGCCATTCCGGGTGGTCTTCTTCGAGGTTGCCGAGCGCGGCGCCGATGCCGCCCTGCGCCGCCCCGGTGTGTGATCGGGTCGGATAGAGCTTGCTGATGACGGCGGTGCTTGGCCCCGCGTGAGGCGTGCAGCGCGGCCATCAACCCGGCGCCGCCGGCGCCGATGACGAGGACATCATACCGATGATACATGAATGGCCGCTCCCTCAAACGTAAACAAAGATCAGGAAAATCGGCTGACAGCAGAGACAAACAGCCAGATGAGAACCCAGAGATGGCGCAGCACCTGACCAACTCAACGCCAGGGGGCTATGCACGTAGTCTTCCAGGATCACGCGCAGGCCGTTGAAGCCATGCGTGGCCGCGAAGGCGACCAGGATGAAGCTGTAGACCTGCCAGAACGGATTCGAGAAGTACGGCGTCACCTCGACCGAGGTGGACTCGACGTGGAACGGGATCGGGAAGAACGCCCAGCGCATCTGCGCGGCGACATCCATGTTCGCCCTGCCCGCCCACCAGATTGGCATAGACGAGATTGAACGCGCCCATCAGCAAAAACAAAATGCCGGTGACGCGGGTGAAGAACCACGCGTATAACTCGAAACGTCCACTGGATCGGCTGCGGACACGGGCATCGGCTTGTGAGGTCATCGCAGGGCCTCCAGGATCATCAGGATCGAAGGGAGCAGGAACAGCGGGATGAACAGCGCCCACTGCACCCACATCGCCTCGCGGTTGTAAGCCATGAGCGACGGCCACATATCCAGGACGACGATCCGTGCGCCGTTGATGGCATGCCACAGGACGGCAAACAGCATGAAGATCTGCATCGGCAGCCATTCGTAGAAGATCGTCAGCGATTGGGTGATCTGCCCCGTGATGCTCTGCGGCTCAACCGAATAGAGAAAGAACGCGGCAACCACGTGCATCGAGACGAAGACCACGATGCCGATCCCGCTGATGCGGTGAAGCAACCATGCCAACATGGATTGCCCGCCGCGATAGCGCAAAGCCTGCACCACGCTCACGCGTGAGATACTGCTCATTGTCCCTCCTGCCGTTTTTGCATTGCAGGTCAGTTATTCTGAGCGCCCTGGTTGATCCACCGTTCGATCAACTGGATCTGCTCTTCTTTGAGTGGTCGTCCCGGCGGCATCTGTCCGCCCGCGGGCGTCTCGATGCCGCGCAACATCTGGGCCAGGAGGCTGTTGGCGGCGTCGCCGGGCAGGATCACCGGCGCATTGTCGCCGCTGTTCATCACACTGTCGTAATCGGCCACGCTGTAGCCGCCCTTCGTTCGCCTGCCGTGGCACGTCGCACAGCGCTTATCGAGGATCGGCTTGACATCCTGGGCAAAGCCGGGCGTCTCGATCGCGGCCAGCGCGGCCATCTCTTCGGAACTGCCCGCCGCGTCAGCCGGCGCATTCCATGCCTCGATGAAGTCTACGATGGCGCGGATTTCGGGGTCGGTGAGCGCCCCGCCATGCGCCAGGCCGAACGCCGGCATCCCCAGCCCCGGTTGCCCGTAGTTGATCACCTCGAAGATCGTCTCATGCGATCGCGTGAGCAAGAAATCATCCGAGTTGAGCGGATCGGTGAAATCGCCGGGGCTGTCCGGGATTTCAGCCCCTTCGCCATCCTCGCCATGACACTTGGCGCAGTTCTCGGCAAAGAGCGCCCCTCCTGCCGCGACTCGCTCTTCGAGCGTGCCGCCGGGGCTCGCCGCCTCCACCTGCGGCGGCGTCGTGACAACGGCCTGAATGGTGAGGAAGATGATGCCCAGCACGGCCAGCGTCATCCCGATGGTCGCAATGGGCCGATTCAAGGGATGGCGCTTCGGGCTGCGGTCAAAGAAGGGCAGCCCCAGCAACAGGCCGCCGATGACCACGCCAAGACCGACAATCGCGATCCCCTCGAAGCGACCGGGGAAGTACTTCAATAGCTGGAAAGTCCACAAGAAATACCATTCGGGCCGTGGGATATAGGAAGTGTCGGTCGGGTTGGCGGGCGGTTCGTTGGGTACGCCGACGAAGATCACCAGCCCGATCAGAACCACAAAGATCAGCAGAGAGACAATCGCATCTTTGGCAATGGCATCGGGGAAGAATAGCTCGCCGTTCTTCTTCTTTTCTTTGTATTCTTCGAGGTATTCCTGCTTTTCGGCATCATTCATGGAAGCGTTGACTCCTACTCATCCCGCTCGGGCGGTGCGGTGATGCCGATCCTGATGATGAGATACATGTGAACGCCGATGAGGGTGAGCAAGGCGAGAGGCATCCACCATACATGCAAGCCATAGAACCGGGCCAGCGTCAGGGTGCCGATCTCTGTCCCGCCACGCGCAATGCGAAGCAGGAGCGGCCCGATGACGGGCACGGCCCCGATAATGCTCGTGCCGACCGAGGTCGCCCAGTATGCCCGCTGATTCCAGGGCAGCAGATACCCGCTGAAACCCAGGACCATCACGACCGCCAGCAGCGCAACGCCGGTCAGCCACGTCACTTCCCGCGGGTACTTGTAGGCCCCGACGAAGAAGGTCCGCAGCATGTGCAGGAAGACGACAAGCACCATCAGCGTCGCGCCCCAGTGATGGATGCCGCGGATGAGCCAGCCGAACGCGACATCGTTCATGATGAACTGGATGCTGTCGTAGGCATGATCCGGGCTGGGGACGTAATAGATGGTCAGGAGCAGCCTGTGATGAGCTGAAGCACGGCCAGGATCGTACTGGCGCTGCCCAGCGTGTACAGCCAGTTGGTCTCGGGAACCATCCGTGCGAAGACCGTATTCCAGATTGTTGTGATGCCGAGGCGTTCATCGAGCCAGTGGAACGTCGCTTCGACCTTGCCGGGCGCAGGGGAAGGCGTTTCGGCCACGGTTTATACTTTCAGCAGAATCTGAATCTGCCCGTTCTCTACCGATTTTCGAATTGATTAAGGGGCCTGGGGGGCGGCCCTGCGACGACATTCCCCGTGAACGTCGAACTCACCGTCATGGCAAGGGCAAAAGAAGACGTCCATGTCATCGTGCCAGTTGACGCGACAACTCAGATGCGTGCACACATCCGAGAAGAACCTGACGGTTCTCGCCCGTCATACGTCAGACCGGAAAGGCGACACCGGACTGCGTAGACTCTACCCCAGCCATCCTGGATGGTAACGGAATACGGGAAAGCCGTTGGGACGCCCGGTTGGAGGCTGCTGACGGGGCCGAGCGTGAACCACTTCTTCGTGTCTGATTGCTTGACTGCCGGGCGAAATGACGTAGCCAATGGTCGGTAACGCCGATACAACTGCCACAGTGCCTGCGACAACACCGATGACGCCTGTCAGAAACTTGCGCCGATCCATGTCCTCGCTGTTCGCCGACTCTGCTCGGTCATCCCGCAGGCCTCCTTGAGCGGTTGACTATTCTTCACGCAGAATGCGGTACTGCGGTTCGCTAAGGACTTGCGCAGATTAGACCCGTCCGCCGAGCGTTCGTTAAACCCGCGCGAAGCCAACCCAGGCCGTCAAGCGCATTCAGCGTCTGGTATGCCAATAACCGTTGAAACGGGTTCTAGCACGACAACGTGCAACTAACCCGTTAGCCGAAGCCGGCGTCAATACGACCGCCTGCCACGCCGGAACGATGAAATCGCGCCAGTGACCCTATACAACGACCGGTCTTGCCGAAATCACCTCGCAGCCACCGGCCGTCGTACGGGAAGCCCAACCCCACGTCGTCTGGCGCGACGTTGTCGAAGTTCAGCGCCGACCACGACCACGTCGCCCGCGGCATCCCACCGCTTGTAGCGCAGCACCTTCGATAGCGCGGAAAGTCATCGCCGTAGTACTCGACGCCATCGGAGCGCAGCGCCGGGTGCTCCGGCGCAACGCGGAGCAGCCGGCGGTAAAACTGCGAACTGGCGCCTGCCCTGCGGCAGATCGAGCTTCTTCCAGTCCAGCGGCCAGAACTCGATGGTGCGGGCGCTGTCCTCGCCGAACTCCTGGCCGGCCAGCAGCATCGGCACGCCGGGTGAAGTCAGCAGCGCGACCAGGCCCCAGCCGCGCCTTCTGCATGGCCAACTCCCAACGTGGTGCCGTACCGGCGCGGCTCCGCCGGGTCGGCCAAGCTGGATGTGCTCGCCCCAGAACTGGATTTCGTGCTCGGGCCGGCGCTCATCGTGGCTCACGACGTAGTTGACCACCTGGTCGGCCCGCGTGAAGCCCTGCGCACGGAACCCGCCCAGGGCGAAGCGGCAAGTCTCTGGCGCTCCCACTGCCACGTCTGCGTCAGGCAGTTCTCCAGCGTATGATGGAACGCGCCGTTCCACACCGCGTCGATGTCGGTTTCGCGGCACCAGGCCGGGCCGCCGTCTTGGCAGGATGCGCCCCGGGATGGGCCAGTATTCGCCGATCAGGTAGCAGGTGGGCGCCGTCTCGCGGGCCGCGCGGGCGATTGGCGCGATGCCGTAGTACGGGATCAAACCCTTCCCGCTGCGGCTGCCAGGGATCCCACTCCACCCCGCCCACCCAATCGAACCGGAAACCGTCCACGTGGTATTCGTCCAGCCAGAAGCGCACGACGTCCTGCATGTAGGCCCGCGTGTACGGCGAGGCATGGTCCCAGTCCAGACCGCCCCAACTGTTGGCGTGGCCGTTCTCCGGGTGATGGAAGAAGGGGTTCAGATCGGGCAGCGGCTTGCCATCGGGCCGTATACAGCGGCGGATACATGCGGTAGTACGGATGGTCGCCCCAGGCGTGGTTGAACACCATGTCCAGAATCACCGCGATGCCCCGCTGGTGTGCGGCATCCACGAGGCGCTTCAACTGCGCCGGCCGGCCGTAGAGCCACTTGGGCGCCATGTAGAAGACGGGGTTGTAGCCCCATGAGCTGTCGCCCGGAAACTCGCTGACCGGCATGAGCTCGATGGCATTGACGCCGAGACGCTGCAAGTGGTCGAGCTTGGCGCGACCCCGTCGAAGTCGCCGAAACGGTCCCGCCAGCGCGCTTCTCGCCCACGAAATCGTGCACGCACAACTTCGTAGATCGACCAGGTCGCGCAGCGGCGGGCGCTGCCAGCCTGGTCGTGCCCAGGTGAAGGCGGATCATCAGCCAGAAGCGCCTTCGGGCCCTGCTGTCCCAGCGGATCTCGCGGCCATAGGGATCGGCCACCCAGACCGGCTTGGCCTGAATCGTCCATCGTCACCGCGAAACGGTAGTGACGCGGTCCCCGCACCGGCACGGTCGCCCAGAACAGCCCATCGCCACCGGTGAGCATGGGGGTGGCGTGTGGTTTCCAGCCGTTGAAGTCACCGATCAGGTGGACCGCGGGTTTGGAGGGCGCGGTCAGGAAGAAGGTGACGGTGCCGGGCCGCTCGTAATCACGGTAGGGGCCGCCGTGGGGCAGAGGGTGGGAGTGGTGGCGCAGAGGACAAAGTCGTTCGCGAGGGAGTCGATGGTCGTGGCAGCGTCGCCACAGGGAGCATCGATGCGAGTCAATTTGGCAGAGCCTCAGCGCGAGGGATGGTGGCCGCTATCGGGTTTAACCAAACCGGATCCCGGATGGAATCATCACTAAAGGCCTCCAGGTCGGCCAGACCGGCCTGACCGGTGCGGGCTTCGTCAGGCGATGAGCTGCTCAGCACCTCCTCGACAGCCGCCACGCCTGCTGGCCGAAGAACACCGACAGCCACCGTTCCGGCGGTGATCCACCAGGTCGCTCGATGATCATCCCCGCTACAGCCGCTCGATCACCGCCGACGGCGAACTCCGAGGTCTTGACCTCACGTGCGCCTTCCATCTGGCGGGCGAAGTCGTAGGTCACGATCTTGTCGGCGACCGTCTTGGTGTACGCGGCCTTCGACCAGGTCGGCCGCCTCGCCCCAGCCGATGTAGTCCAGCATCATCACGCCGGAGAGGAGCAGCGACGCCCGGGTTGACCTTGTCCTGGTTGGCATACTTGGGCGCGGTGCCGTGGGTCGCCTCGAACACGGCGATGTTGTCGCCGATGTTGGCGCCGGGCGCGATGCCGACCCCGCCCACCTCCGCCGCCACCGCGTCGGACAGGTAGTCGCCGTTGAGGTTCAGCGTGGCGAGCACGCCGTACTCGGCCGGGCGCAGGAGCATCTGCTGGAACATGATGTCGGCGATCCGATCCTTGACCAGGACCTTGCCCTCCGGCTGCTTGCCGCCGAATTCATCCCAGAGCTGTTGCTCGGTCACGATAGCTCGCCGAACTCCTGCCGCGCCACCTCGTACCCCCACTGCATGAACGCGCCTTCCGTGAACTTCATGATGTTGCCCTTGTGGACGAAGGTCACGCTCTTGCGGCCGTGGTCGACCGCGTAGATGAACGCCTTGCGGATCAGCCGCTTGGAGCCGAACTCGCTGATCGGCTTGATGCCGATGCCCGAGTTATCGAAGAACTTGGCGCCCATCTCGTCCTTCAGGAAGCGTTCAACTTTCATCGCCTCAGGCGAGCCGGCCTTGTACTCGACGCCGGCATACACGTCCTCGGTGTTCTCGCGGAAGATCACCACATCCACCTGCTCGGGGTGGCGCAGCGGGCTGGGCACGCCGGGGAACCAACGGACCGGCCGCACGCAGGCGTACAGATCGAGATCCTGGCGCAACGCCACGTTCAAGCTGCGGAAGCCGCCGCCGACCGGGGTGGTCAGCGGTCCTTTGATGCCCACCAGGAATTCCCGAATGGCGTTCAGGCTTTCAGCGGGGAAGTAGTCGCCGCCGTACAGCCCGGCTGCCTTCTCCCCCGCGGAAGATTTCCATCCAGGAAATCTTGCGCTGCCCCCCGTAGACCATCTGAACTGCCGCGTCCCAGATGCGCTTGGATGCGGTCACGATGTCCGGGCCAATGCCGTCCCCCTCGATCCAGAGCAGGATCGGGTGGTCCGGGACGCTCAGCTTGCCTTCGCGTGTGGTAATGCGCTCGCCTTCCGCCGGAATGCTGATTTTTGTGTAAGCCATATTATGTCACCCTTTCTCAAGAGACGAATGCCCAAAGGACGAAGCAGGTTTCGTCATCCGTCGTTCGTCGTTCGTCGTTCGCCAACTACTCATCATCTGCCGCAACACCGTCTGTAGGATGCCGCCGTTGCGGTAGTAGCCCACTTCCACCGGTGTGTCGATGCGCGAGATCGTTTCAAAAGTTTTGACGCTGCCGTCGGCGGCCGTGGCGCGGACGGTCAGCTTCTGTTTGGCCTGCATCTCGGCGCCGCTGATGCCCAGGATGTCGAACACCTCGAACCCGGTCAAACCCAAACTTTCGGCGTTCTGCCCGGGCAGGAACTGGAGCGGCAACACGCCCATCCCCACCAGGTTGCTGCGATGGATGCGCTCGAAGCTCTCGGCGATCACAGCCTTGACGCCGAGCAGCCGCGGCCCCTTGCCCGCCCAGTCGCGGCTTGAACCGGTCCCATACTCCTTGCCGGCCAAGACGATGGTCGGGACGCCGGCCGCCTGATACTTCATGGCGGCATCGTAGATGGACAAAACCCCTGACTCCTGTTCCCTGACTCCTGTTCCCTGACTCCTGTTCTCCGACTCCTGTCCCCTGTCCTCTGCCCCCTGAAAGACCGTGTACCCGCCTTCCACCCCCGGCACCAGCTTGTTCTTGATGCGGATGTTGGCGAAGGTGCCCCGCATCAATACTTCGTGGTTGCCGCGGCGCGCGCCGTATTGGTTGAAGTCGCTGACCGGCACACCAAGACTGATCAGATAGCGTCCTGCCGGGCTGTCCGCCTCGATACTGCCTGCCGGCGAGATGTGATCGGTGGTGATGTTGTCACCCAGATACGCCAGGACGCGCGGGCCGGCGCGGATGTCGTGCGGCGCGGCCGGCTCGGGGGCCAGATCGACAAAGAACGGCGGCTCGTGGATGTAGGTGCTGTGCGCGTTGTCCCATGGGAACAGATCGCCCTCGGCGACCGGGATCGCGTTCCAGGTCGGGTTGCCGCCGAAGACGTTGGCGTATTCCCCGCGATACATGTCGGCGTTCAGGCTGGCCGCGATGGCGTTCTGGATCTCCGCCGAGCTGGGCCAGATGTCGCGGAGGAAGACGGGGTTGCCGTCGCGATCCGCGCCCAACGGCTCGACCGTCAGATCGATATCGACCGTGCCGGCCAGCGCATAGGCCACCACCAGCGGCGGGCTGGCCAGGTAGTTGGCGCGGACCTGGGGATGGACGCGGCCTTCGAAATTGCGATTGCCCGAAATCACTGCCGCCACGGTCAGGTTGCGTTCCCTGACCGCCGCCCCGGCATCTTCGGCCAACGGCCCGCTGTTGCCGATACAGGTCGTACAGCCGTAGCCGACCGTGTAGAAGCCGACCGCCTCCAGATAGGGGGTCAACCCCGCGGGCATCCAGATAGCGCGTGACCACCTTCGACCCGGGCCGCCAGGCTGGTCTTGACCCATGGCCTGGCTCGCAGGCCGCGCTCGGCGGCCTTCTTCGCCAACAGCCCTGCGCCGATCATCACGCTGGGGTTGCTCGTGTTGGTACAGGAGGTGATGGCGGCGAGGACGACGGAGGCATGACCCAGACCATCGACTGTAGACGACGTACGATGGTCCATGGTCGATGGTCGATCGTCCATCGTCAGATTCGGGAACGCCTTCCTGAAGCTGCTCTTCACCCGCCCGCCAGCGACACCAGATCCTGAGGCCGTTTGGGGCCGGCAAGGCTGGGCACAACCGTCGCCATATCCAATTCCAGCGTATCGGTGAAGATCGGATCGGGCGTATCATTGGTGCGGAAAAGACCCTGCGCCTTACAGTAACGCGCTGACCAGGTCCACCTGCTCCGCCGAGCGGCCGGAAAGGGCCAGATAGCGCAGCGTCTCTGCGTCCACCGGGAAGAAGCCCATCGTCGCGCCGTAGTCAGGGGCCATGTTGGCGATGGTGGCACGGTCGGGCAAGCTCAACTTGCCGACACCGGGGCCGTAGAACTCGACGAACTTGTCCACCACGCCCTTGGCTCGCAGCATCTGCGTCACCCGGAGCACCAAGTCTGTGGCCGTGGCGCCTTCTGGCAACTCACCGGTCAGCTTGAAGCCGACAACCTGCGGGGTGAGCATGTAGATCGGCTGGCCCAGCATCACCGCCTCGGCCTCGATGCCGCCCACACCCCAGCCCAGCACGCCCAGACCGTTGATCATCGTGGTGTGGCTGTCTGTGCCGACGACGGTATCGGGGAACGCGACCATGAACGATTGAGCATGAACCGCGGACCCGTCATCGTCTATCGTCAATGGTCTGTCGTCAGCCTTCACCTGCACCACACTCGCCAAATACTCCAAATTCACTTGATGCACGATGCCTGTGGCCGGAGGCACGACACGGAAGTTAGCGAACGACTGCTGGCCCCACTTCAGAAACTCGTAGCGTTCGCGATTGCGCTCGAACTCGCGTTCGGCGTTGAAAAACAGCGCGGCAGTCGAGCCAAATTGATCCACCTGCACCGAATGATCGATGACCAGATCCACCGGGATCAGCGGGTTGACCTGCTTCGGGTCGCCACCCAGGCGCGCCATCGCCGAGCGCATCGCGGCGAGATCGACCACACCAGGCACACCGGTGAAGTCCTGCATGACCACGCGTGCGGGCTTGAACGGTAGTTCGACGGGGGCGGGGTTAGCCGCGTCCCAGTTCGCCAGCCGGCGAACGTCCTCCTCCGTCACGGCGAAGCCGTCCACCTGACGCAGCAAGGCCTCCAAAAGAACCTTGATCGAAAATGGCAGGCGCGAGATCCGGCCGATCCCGGCCTCCTCCAATGCACTCAGGCGATAGTAGTAGATAGGATCTGCGCCCCCGGACAACAAAGCGCGGGCGTCAAGGGAATCAAGAAGGGGTTTGGACATGGAGTGGGCTCCTGCAAACATAGTCAAATCATCAGCTATCAGCTATCAGCTATCAGCTATCAGCTATCAGCCCGAGGATTATATTCGCGCCGGGAAGTGCTGTCAATTGTCTATCGATTGTAGTTCAGTTGTCCGCAGAAGCAGTCTCCCCAAGTTGACGCCTCCTGGATTTCACCCTATACTCCGACCCACTGAATCTGATTTTCACCGAGAAGCGATGAAACACTATCATATCTGGACCATCGGCTGTCAGATGAACGCGGCCGATTCCGGCCGCGTGGCAGCCGAATTGGACGCGCTGGGCTACGCGCCCACCGATAATGCACAGAACGCCGACGTGATCGTGCTCAACACGTGCGTCGTCCGCCAAAGCGCCGAGGACAAGGCCGCCGGACACCTTTGGTCGCTCAAACCGCTGAAGGCGCAAGACCCCGGTCGGGTCATCGCGCTGATGGGCTGCCTGGTCGGCGTCAAGCCGAACCCGGCGCTCGTCCAACGCTTCCCCTTCGTGGACGTCTTCATGCCGCCGTCCGACCCCGGGCCGCTGGTGGGCTTTCTGGCAGGACAAAAGGCTGAGGCTAAGGTTGAGGGCGAGGCTGAGGTTCAGGTTGAGGGCGAGGCTGAAACTGGCGTGCGTGAACTGGAAGATGAATGGACCGCAGCACGCCACGCGTTCCAGGATGATGCCAGCCCGGAGGCCGCGGCCATCGGATTGGTAGAAACTGAAAACTGGAAACTGGAAACTGGAGATTATGCGAATTCGCCGGAGACCCAGCTTCCAGCAACTAGCTTCCAGCTTCCAGTCCTCCAAAGCGTCCGCCACATCTCGCTGCAAGGCCACGCGCCGGTCGTCGCCAACGTCCCCATCGTTTACGGCTGCTCACACGCCTGCACGTTCTGCATCATCCCCTTCCGCCGTGGGGTCGAGCGCAGCCGGCCGCTGGCTGAGATCGTGCGCGAAGTGCGCGGCCTGGTGGATCAGGGCGTGCGCGAGGTGATGCTGCTGGGGCAGATCGTCGATCGCTACGGCAAGGACTTTGCCCCTTCGACAAGCTCAGGGCACGCTGGTGGTGAGCCTGTCGAACTGCACCCTTCGACAAGCTCAGGGCACGCGGGTGGGAGGCCCGATCTGGCCGACCTGCTGGCGGCGGTCCATGAAGTCGAGGGACTTTACCGCATCCGGTTCCTCACCAGCCACCCGAGCTACATGACCGACCGCATCCTGGACGCGGTGGCTACGCTGCCGAAGGTGTGCGAGCAGATCGAGGTGCCGGTCCAGTCCGGTGATGACACGATCCTGGAAAACATGAAGCGCGGCTACACTCGGGACGACTACCGCCGGCTGGTGGCGCACATCCGGGAGGTGATCCCCAACACGGCCGTCCACACCGACATCATCGTCGGCTTCCCGGGCGAGACGGCGGAGCAGTTCCAACGCACCTACGATCTGCTGGCGGAACTCAAGCTGGACAAGGCGCACCTGGCGATGTACTCGCCGCGGCCTGGCACCGTCAGCGAGCGCCGGATGGCCGACGACGTGCCGCCGGAGGAGAAGAAACGGCGCTGGGAACGCGCTGGATCGGCTCCAGGAACAAGTTGTGGGCGAGATCAATCAGCGGCAACTGAGGGAAACGGTCGAGGTACTGGTGGAAGACCTGCACAGAGGCCCGCATGGTCGCGGCGATCGCTGGCGTGGCCGCACACGCCTTAACAAGCTCGTCTTCTTCGCCGACAGCGGTGACTGGCGCGGCAGGTTGGCGCAGGTGCGGATCACCTGGACCGGTCCCTGGTCGATGATCGGCGAGGTGGTCACCGACTGAGATCAGCCGGGCGATATGCCCTATCCATCGCCGGAAGGTGAAACCGTTGGTCGGTAAAAAATCAATGCGCCGGGCAGCAAAGAGACGTGCTGTCCGGCGCATTTGCTTCAGGGTCGCAACAGGTTAGCCAAACCGATCATTCCACCCGAAGGTGTCTCACGGCACGCAAAGCCTCTGACCAGCATAGATCAGATCGGCATTCCTGATACGGTTTGCCCTCACCAGTGCACTCACCGATGTGTCGTACCTGTCCGCGAACTCGGGCCAGGGTCTGCCCTTTGGGCACCACGATGGTGGCCCGGCAGCCAGCGGCCTGCGCTGGTCGTTGCTGCGGCACCCCGCCACAGGCGGATCCTGGAGATTGGTGAAGTTCACCATGGCGCCGCTGTAGTTCGGCGGTACCGGGTAGGGGAACGTGATCGTGGCGCAGCCGCTAGCCGGTGACACGTGGATCCAGTTGTCCGATTTTCCTCGCACACCTCGATAGTGGCGCCCGGGAAGCCGATCCCGCAGTCTTCCAACTGAGCCGCGGTGAAGACGTAGTTGCCCAGCGCATCGGTCTGCGTCGTCAGTTGATTGAGTGGTTACTTCCCACCAGCGTGGCCGTGATCGCCCAGCCAGATAGACCAACCACGGTACCCTGGTAGGGAGGCACCCACGCCTTGAACAGCTTGCGGCCCGAGATTTTCAGTCCCCTTTGACCTCCTTGTTCTCGAAGATGCACCTGGGTTTCTTCGCAGTCCCGATGGATCACGGTCTGGGGGTTGTCGCTCATGGCCTCCCAACCGACTTGCACCGCTCCGACCGTGTAGACGCCAGGCGGCAGATCGGCGAAGATCGCCTTGCCCGAGCCATCGGTGACTTCTGGTGACTCGGCCACGTCCCACGCCCGGTTGACCGTCATCGACCAGCCGGCCATCGGGCCCAGCTGGACCTCCTTGCCGGCAGCATCCATGCCGAAGCCGAGTCTTCAGCACATCGATCTTGCCCTTGCAAGGCAGGCTGCCGGTTCTTGAAGATCACTGGATAAGTGGCCCCAGCCGGGGCGTACTGATCCAGGACGATCGTCACCGATGAAGGCGTGATGGGCGTCCAGCCGCTCTTCAAGGTCTCGTGGATGATCCAATGTCCGGCCGTGAGGGTGAACCCGACCCGGCCATTCGGCATTCGTAGCTGGCGGTCTGGGCTATGCACGAAGGGATCGTCCCTGGTGTCGCGGTGATGTCCAGTCCTCACCCGGCTGCACGGTACCGTCGAGCAACTCCTCCCACTTGATGACGATCACGCCGAACACGCGCCGAATCTTGAACACGATGCGGTAGCAGCCCGTCTTGCTCCTTCAGCTCGGTTGAGCCGGTCTCCGCGACGCCGCCAGTTCAGCCGCGGGCACGATACCTTCCCAGTCCATCGGCAACTGCAACCGGAAATCCTAGTCGCCGACCGGGAGCGTCCTTGAACTTGAAGTAGCCATTACTGCCAACCGGCAGCGGAGTCAACATCAACGTTATTGCTGACTAGCTTCAACGATGAGAGGGGGCTGCGTCTTCGTAGGCCGTTCACGGCCACCTCTCGATGGTTGATCACGTAGCCATCCACGCAGACCGTCTGTCGGCGCTGCCTGCAAAGGCGATGCTGCTCAGCACGAACAGCATCACCAAGGCAGCAGCCAGAGCTACCACAAAAGCGAACTTACGATTCACACGGAACATAGTATCCTCCCTTTCGAAAGTCCCACGAGATTGCTCCCCCACACATCCGGGGATACATCAAGAGATACTTTCAGGATCGGTACGCAAAATCCCCGCTCGCCAAAGGCCACCGACCTCCCGGTTGGGGCGCTTAGCTCCAACCCGGAGGACTGGCATCTCAGCGCCTGGCTATACGCTCAGGCTATTGTCCGAGACCGCCCCGGACACGATTATGTCGAAACCACGCGGGGACCGCGCGGCGCCACCTCCTTTTCGGCGGGCATTCGCATTCATGCCCCACCGACGCAATGCGCCCTGATTTCGTCGCCCCTCATCCCTGTAATCCCACAAAGGGGAAAAGAGACGCAAAACCCCCTGACCGGATACGCAACTGCCGCACCCTGCCAGAGGAAATCAGCGCAGTGTCACGGCCCACCGCATAGGGACGGCCCCCGCACTAAGGAAGACCGCGACACTGCTTATATATCTTTCACACCCGCTCAAGGTCGTTTGGCGTCAGCCGTTTGGCGGAGCACTGACGCCGATCCGGGCCTGATTGCGGTTACTTAGGAATACACAGCTTCTGGCCCACCATGATGATGTTCGGGTTCTTGATCTCGTTCTTGCTCACGATGATAGCCACGCTGGTGCCGTTGGCCGCAGCGATCTTGCTGAGCGTATCCCCGCCCTTTACCACTACCCAGACACACTGGTCGCCGGTCGGTGGCGTTGGCGGAACCACGACAACTGGCGGCTGATCGGTTGGCGGAACCACGACGACTGGCGGTTGGTCAGTCGGTGGTGGCACGACGACCACCGGCGGCTGATCGGTTGGCGGAACCACGACGACCGGCGGCTGCGGGTCGATCACTACGACCGCACACGGCACCTTGATCTTCTGGCCGACGAAAATCTTGTTGGGATTCTTGATCCCGTTCATCCGCGCCAGGACAGCCACCGTCGTGCCGTTCTTTTTGGCAATGACGCCCAAGCTATCGCCGCGTTTCACCACGTAGATGCAGGTTCCCGTGCTGCTACCGCTGCCGCCGCACGGCACGACCTGCACAGCGTCCAGGTTGACGTTCAGCTCACGCTGCACGGTGCCCCACTTCTTCCAGGCCCGCAGCGCAACCACGATCTGGTCGCTGGGCGCTACAAACTTGGCAGTGTACTGGGTCATCGGCCCCGGCGCGGTGCGCAGGCTGATCTCATTCCAACTTAGCTCAGTCCAGTTGGTGACGGTCCCGGCGGAACTGGGCGCAACGCCCCACTCCACCCGGTAGCGGTACGGATCCTCGTCCGGGTGCGCCGCCTCTTCGCGCATCAGGCCCCACAGCGAAAGCTCGTAGGTGGCGCCCTGCTTGAGACCGCTGACCTTCTGGTAGATACCAGCAAAACGATCGGGATCGGAGGCCGCCAACCCCCATGTGTTGATCTCAATCAACTGGCCGTGCGTGCCATCCTTGATCACCGGCTTCCACTGCTCATCGTAGAAGCCATAGGCGGCCGCCCCGCCGTTGGTGAAGGATGCCCAGCTCTTGCCGACGCCATTGGCGAAGCCACCCTCGAAGTTGCCGTTGGCCAGCAGGTTGGCGCCGCTGCAGGAACCCCCGGCCGGCGGCACAACCACTACACCGCCCCCACTATCCGGCGGCGGAACCACGATCACGCCATCCGTCGGTGGCTTGACCACGATCACGCCATCTTTCGGCGGAACCACAATCACCCCACCCGTCGGCGGCTTGATCACGACCGGGCCCTTGCCGACCAGGCTGATGGCGTCCAGGTTGACGTCCAACTCCCTATACGGCGAACCCCACTTCTTCCAGACACGAACGAAGATGGTGGCCTTGCTGCTGGGCGCCGTAAAGGTCGCGCTGGAGGTTTCCAGCCCGGTGGGCGCTGTACGCTCGTCGATCTTGTCCCAGGGCAGCTCGACCCAGTTCGCGACCTGCGTCCAGTCAGTGGAGCCATCGGAGGTGTAGCCCCACTCCACCCGGTAGCGATATTTATCGCCGTTGGGGTCCGGGTTGCGCTCGCGCATCCCGCCGCTGATTTGGAGGGTGTATGGGGCGCCTGCTACCAGACTGACGGTCTGGTAAATGCCAGCGTACCGATTCGCTTCAGATGCCACGTACTGCATCGTGTTCAACTCGATCAACTGGCTACTTTTGCCATCCTTGACAACCGGGGCCCATTGGTCGTCGTAGAAGCCGTAGTCAACCGTGCCGCCGTTGGTGAAGCAGCCCCAACTGTTGCCCACCATACCGCAGCCGGGCACGTTTCGGAAGCCGCTCTCGAAATTGCCGTTCTTCAGCAACTCAACGCTGCCCATGGCAAGACCGCTGGCGCTTCCCAGCACCATCGTCCCTAACAGCGCCAAGGCCACAGCGACGCCCACAATGTGCTGTTTATTCCGCCAAGATTTCATAGGTTCCTCCCTCTTGAAGTGACCCATCGTCGGACGTGAGCTTCCGCCCTGACGATGTTGGCAGAGCAGTCCACGAACTGCAGACTTCTTGCGCGCGTTGCTACGCGGATTGTAGCACAGGTTGCGCGCGAATGCAAGAGAGGAAAAGGCGATATTATTAACTAGTCACGAAGCTCTGCGCACCTCCTTTCATTCCATCATGACGTGCGCGAAACACAAAAGATACGTTTTTTTTTGCTTGACCGGATAGGTTTCAAACCAGAGCTGAAATTGAGGCAGACAGGGGCTCGCCGGGCGTCCAAAACATTGCCTCCAGATCGGCCTGGGCACGTGCGGCATAAGCTGCATGGCGCTGGCGTTTGTCGCGCGGCGGCGCCTCCAACTCCGGCATCAGGCCGAAGTTAGCCTTCATGGGCTGGAAGGGTGCGGCGCGTCGAGCAGACATCTCGTCAGCTCCGGCACTGCCGCTGCCCGCATGCGTGATGTAGTGGAACAACGCACCCATCATGGTGGTCTGAGGCAGGATGACAGGTTGCTGACCGAGGACAACCCGCACGGCATTCAGTCCCGCCATAAGCCCGCCGGCCGTCGAACCGACGTACCCTTCGGTGCCGCTGATCTGGCCGGCGAAGAAAAGATCAGCCCGGTCATGCCATTGCAACGTCGGCCGCAACAATCGCGGGCTGTCGATGAACGTGTTGCGGTGCATCTGTCCGAGACGGACGAACTCGGCATGCGCCAGACCGGGGATCATCCGCAGCACCCGCTCCTGGTCGTTCCAATTGATGTTGGTTTGAAAGCCGACCAGGTTGTAGAGGGTGCCCGCGACGTTATCCTGGCGAAGCTGCACCACCGCGAAAGGGCGCCGGCCCGTGCGGGGATCGCGCAGTCCCATCGGCGTCATCGGCCCGAAGGCGAGCGCCTGCGGATCGCGGCCGGCCAGCACCTCGATAGGCAGGCATGCCTCGAAGTAGCGCCGCGCCGCCTTGTCGGCCTCAAAATCGTGCAGCTTAATCTTCTCTGCCGCGTTTACTGCCTCCACGAACGCGAAATACTCGTCGCGAGAGAGCGGACAGTTAATGTAATCTCCACTTGGATCGGAAGGCAGGGGACGTTCATCAACTCCCGGATCCTCCCCTTCCTGACTATCGCCCTGATTCTTGACTCCTGATCCCTGATCCCTGTCGCCTGTCGCCTGTCGCCTGTCTCCTGTCTCCTGTCTCCTGTCTCCTGTCTCCTGTCTCCTGTCCCCTGCCCCCTGTCGCCTGTCCCCTGCCCCCTGCCCCTTGTCCCACCGGTTCCCACGCCACGCGACCATCATGTCGATGCTCTCCGCGGTCACAATCGGCGCCATCGCGTCGAAGAAAGAGAGATGTTCCTGTCCGGCAAGGTTCCGGATCGCCTCGGCCAACGGCGCCGAGGTAAGCGGCCCGGTGGCGATCACTACCGGCACGTGCTCCGGGATTGCAGACACCTCCTCGCGCCGGAGGGTGATGCGAGGATGGGCGAGGATCGCCTCCGTGACCGCCTGGCTGAACGCCTCCCGACCGACCGCCAGCGCCGCACCGGCGGGGACCGCGGTCCGGTCAGCGCAGGCGATGATCAGCGAGCCGAGCCGGCGCAACTCATTCTTGAGCAGTCCCAGCGCGCGGTCGGACAGGTTCGAGCCGAGGCTGTTCGAGCAGACCAACTCGGCCAGCCGGTCGGTTTCGTGGGCGGGCGTCGTGCGTCCCGGCCGCATCTCGTAGAGCGTGACGTGTGCGCCGCGCTGCGCGGCCTGCCACGCGGCCTCGCTGCCGGCCAGCCCTGCGCCGATGATGGTAATTGCGACTTGCGACTTGCGACTTGCGACTTGTTCGATCATGTCGGGCATTGTACGGGCCGGACGCGGGAGTGTCAAACGCGTGCAGCGCGAGCGTGAAGCGCCAAACAGTCAGTACCGATCCGCGTTTCTGCCGCGCCGCTGACCGTGATATACTTCTATTCGTCATTCGTCATTCGTCATTCGTCATTCGTCATTCGTCATTCGTCATTCGTCATTCGAGGTACCCATGCGCATCGTCGACATCATCACCACCAAGCGCGACGGCGGCGAGCTGTCCCGCGCAGAGATCGAGTTCTTCATCAAAAATTACGTCAACAGCACCGTGCCCGACTACCAGGCCGCGGCGTTCTGCATGGCGGTCTTCTTCCGCGGGATGACGCCGCAGGAAACAACGCACCTGACCGAGGCGATGGCCTTCACCGGCGACACGCTCGATCTGCACGACGTCGCGCCCTTCATCGTGGACAAGCACTCGTCCGGTGGGGTCGGCGACAAGACCACGCTCGTTATCGGGCCGATGGTCGCCAGCCTGGGCGTGCCGGTCGGCAAGATGTCGGGCCGCGGGCTCTCCTTCTCCGGCGGCACGCTCGACAAGCTGGAGGCGATCCCCGGCTTCAACGTGCATCTCACCATCGACCAGTTCAAGCGCCAGCTCCGCGACGTGGGCGTGGTCGTCGTGGGCCAAACCCACGAACTGGCCCCGGCCGACGGCAAGCTGTATGCCCTGCGTGATGTCACGGGCACGGTCAACTCACTGCCGCTGATCGCCAGCTCGATTATGTCAAAAAAGATCGCCGCGGGTGCGGACGCCATCGTGCTGGATGTCAAGGTCGGGCACGGCGCGTTCATGGAGACGCTGCCCGAGGCCGTCGAACTGGCGGAGCTGATGGCCGAGATCGGCCGCGGGTTGGGACGGAAGATGACCGCGCTGCTCGGCGACATGAGCCAGCCGCTGGGCCTGGCCGCGGGCAACGCGCTGGAGGTGGTCGAGGCGATCGAGACGCTCCACGGCCGCGGCCCCGCCGACTTCCGGCAGCACTGCGTGGACGTCGCGGCCGAGATGCTGCTGATCGCCGGCGCCGTCGCATCGCCGGAAGAGGGGCGCGCGCGGTCGTCTGACACACTCAACAACGGTGTCGCATGGGCTAAGTTCCGCGAGTGGATCGCGGCCCAGGGCGGTGATCTACGTTTTGTCGACGACCCTACCCTGCTGCCTAAAGCGCCGTTGATCGCGCCGCTGCCCGCGCCCCGATCAGGCTACGTCACCCGGGCGGACGTGCGCGAGATCGGCTTCACGGTGGTAGACTTGGGCGGCGGCCGGGCGCGGAAGGAGGACCCGGTGGATCCTGCGGTGGGCGTGGTGCTGACGGAACAAGGCAAGCTGGGGGGCAGGGTCGAGACCGGCGAGCCGCTGCTTTGGGTTCACGCACGTACAAAGGAGACGCTGGACGCCGCGCTGGCACGCCTTGCCGGGGCTTACAGCTTCTCGGATGAGCCGATCGCCGCGCCGCCGGTGGTGCATCGGGTGATTCGGTAAAGGGGAGTTTGAACCACAGAGGTACGGAGAACACGGAAACCTTTTCTGCTTCTCTGTGATCCCCCTTTCTCCGTGGTGGTCATCTCCGGGGGAGTTTGGGTCACGCAACCGTTTGACAGCGTAGGTCGCGCGACATATACTCGCGCTGACGACATTGCAGGAGGTGCGCGTATTGGGAAGATCTGATCAAGTGGGAGAATCTGTCGGCGCATGTTCAGCGGCTCGACAGCTTACGTCTCCACGCGGTGACAGGCTGATTCGATGTACGCCACTCGATCGAATCGCGCTGACCGAGTTCGCAGACAGCGAGGAGAGCTTCATCCCAGACGATCCGGCCGCGGCTATACGCTACTTCCTGAGTTTCGTGCGCGAGCAACTGTCAAGGTATTTGAAGATCAAAGACGCAGATTCGCTATGGATTCAACGCAGTCGCCACCCCGCCGCGCGTCGGCCGACCGTGCGCATGGATGTCCGCGGCCAGCGCATCCAGCAGCACACGCGCATCATCCCCAGCGGCCGTCGCGGCGTCCGCCAGGACCGCGTTCCCCCACTTCTCGCCTGGCGGAAGGATGGATGTATCGGTCTCGGCGAGCATGGATAATCCAGCCTCAGCCAGGATCGGCGCGGCGGCCGCGGCGGTCTCCGCCGTCCACGGCCCCAGGACCGCCAGCACCTCCGGGTCCAGCGCCAACGCTTTCGCCTGCGCGGCCGCGGTAGGCCCGTGCAGGTCGTCGTTGAACGCCACGACCATCACCTGATACCGGCCGAGTGCGCCGCTCGCGTTCGCCTCAGCCGCGGCTTCCTTGATCGCGGGCAGGACGGCATACCCCAGCGGCCGCCCCGCGCCCTCGAACGGCGCGATCACGCCGATCTTGACGACAGGCGCCGCGTCGCCGGGCATGACGCAGGCGGAAAGCAAACAGCAGGCGACAAACAGCAAACTGCAAATTGCGATCTGCTGTCTGCCATTTGCTATTTGCCATTTGCTATTTGCCATCTGCTCACTTCTGGTAACGCGCGATGTTCGCCTCATGCTCGGCCAGCGTGGTGGCGTAGACGTGCGCGCCGTCACCGGCCGCGACGAAGAAGCAGTACTGAGTTTCGGCCGGCGCGGCCGCGGCCTGGATAGCCGAAAGACCAGGGCTGGCGATGGCGGTCGGCGGCAGGCCGGGCCAGAGGTAGGTGTTGTAGGGCGATTGGATGGCCTGGTAAGCCTCGACCGAGGGCGGCTTCCACCACCACTCGCCGGGCCGACCGGCCGCGTACTGCACGGTGGGATCGGCCTGCAGATAGTTGCCGACCGCCTCCTTGGCGCAGCGGCCATCCAGGCGGTTCCAATAGACGCTGGCGACCAGCGGCCGGTCGTCGGCCAGGGGGGCTTCGCGCTCGACGATGGAGGCCATGTTGATCACCTGCTCCACGCTGCGGCCTGCCTGCGCCATCGATGCCAACGTTTCATCCGTCACGCGGTTCTGAAAGTTATCCAGCATCCGGCGGATGAGGTCGACCGGCGCGGCGCGGGCTGGCAGCCGGTAGGTGTCGGGGAACAGATAGCCTTCCAGCGTGGGCAAACCCGCGGGCAGCCAGGGATAATCGCCCAGCGCATCGACGGAAGCGCTGCCGCCACGCACCAGCGCCAGGAAGGCTTGCCCATCCATGACGCCCTTGACGTCCAACAGATCGGCCACTTCCTCGGCGCGCATGCCTTCCGGGATCGTCAGGACGATTTCTTCGTAACGCGCGCGCTGCAACTGATCGGCGATCTCGGGCATCGTCATATTCTTGGCGATCTCAAAATCACCCGCGGCCAACCGCTGGTCGATGCCGTGGTAACGCATGTAATTGCGGAACAGGCTGGCGTCACTGATGAAGCCTTCCTCTTCCAGGCGGCCCGCGACCGTCAGCGCGGTCTCACCCGGCTCGATCAGGAAACGCTCCAGCGTGCTGTTGGTACCCGCGGACGTATCCAGCGCCGTCGTCTGCAGCCGCAGGTAGAGGCCCATCGCACTGCGTTCCAGCGTCTCCGGCCGCAGATCCAACGGCTGATCGGAGGCGCCCCGCAGCAACGCCACCTTGGGCGGCTCGGGCACATCCGCCAGTTGCCCGCCGACAAAGCTGACCACGACAAAAGCCAGGATGGCCAACGCCGTCAGCGGCACCAGAAAGAGCAAGAAACGGAGCAAGAAACGTACGAATCGGGCCAAAACATCACTCCCAAACACGACGCCTGTGACGTCAACCCGTTTTAACGGGTTTAAAAACTATACCAGACTACGGTTTCAACCGTAGGCGGCCAGCGCGGCAATGACGGAAGTCAAATCAGGCAACCCACTCACTGTTCGCACGCCGTCGGGCTTCCAGGAACGCCTGCAGAATCACCGCCGCCGCCGCCGCATCGCGCGGCGTCCGGCCGCCGCCTTCGCTGATCAACCGATCGGCCTCTGCCGACGAATAGCTCTCGTCCCAGAATGCGACCGGCACGGACAGGGCGCCCGCCAGGCGTCCGGCGTAGCGCCTGGCCCAGCGCGCGCTGCGCGCCTTCCTCACCCAGGCTGGCGAGCGGCAGGCCGACCACTACGCCAACCGCTTTCTCCCGCGTGACCAGCGCCGCGATCTCGGCATAGTCCTCAGCGCGTGTAGCGTGACGCCGCAGCACGGCGAGCGGCGTCGCCAGGATGCCCTCGGCGTCAGAAACCGCTGCGCCGGTGCGCGCCTGGCCCAGATCAAGGGCTAGTAGGCGGCCCGCAGGTAGGTCAAAGGATGAAGATAGAATCGCCATGAATCTGAATTGCGTGATACATGATACGTGCTACGTGATGTAGCATTGGAAGGGGAGGCCATCCTGCATCTATCGCGCAGCGAAGCGGGGCCTCCCTCTGAAACGCATCACGTATCACGCAGTACGTTTCACTTCCCCATCGCTAACTGCGCCGCCGCATCCCAATCCACTTTGACGCGGATGCGCCAGGGCAACACCGGCAGCTTGACCGGGACAACATACGGCAGCCATTCCGGTCCAAGCTGGATCTCCGGGGGGCGGGCCAACGTAAAGCGTTCGGCCAACACGCGCCGTGCTTCCGCCGGCGAGAGTCCGAGCACCGCGCTCCGCACGGCATCCGTGTCGACCTCGCGCAGCAACGTACCTTCGCCGGTCAGCGAAAGCGCCAGGGTCTTGGCGTCCTCCAGGAGCACCGGGCCCGGGCTGAAGCGGATCGTGTCGGAAATGAGGCGCGTGCCGGGCGGCATGGCGTCTTGCAGCCGGATCAGCGCGACCTGATCAGCCGCTTCGGTATCGGCCGCCAGCCCCACGGCCTGGAGGCTCATGCTCAAATAAAGATCGGGAGAGACTTCGCCGACAAAGGGTGTGAACGTGGGCGAGAGCGTCAGGAAGCTGACCGATTCGCGCGGGATGAAGCTCTCGCCGCCAGTACGCTCATCGAGCCGCTCGATGGCCTGCCGCTTCAGTTCTTCGAAAAGCTGTTCCTGCAGCCGTACCTTGTCTTCCTCAGTCACAATCCCCTTTTTGGCCGTTGTCCCGCCGGAGAAGTTGCCCTCGTTTGCCACGAGCAGCGACAGGCCCAACGGACCTTCGACGCGCGTGACGGTGCCGGCGCGGGCGTTTCCCGCGGGGCCCGCATCGAGCGCCTCGGCCGATGCTGCGCCGCGACCGTTGGGTGGCAGCAGAGCTGCCGTCGTCGTCGCAAACTGAGCGTTATTACCAGTAGCGGTTGCGAGGATGGTGCCCACGGGCACTGTGATTTCCCGGCCGGTGCGGTTGATAAAAACCACCCGTCCTTTGGCCTTGCCGACGGGCTCGTCGCTCTGGCCGGTGGTCGGTGTACGAGCGTCGCCCGCGACCTGGACACTCAACGCCTGGGCCGGGACGATGCCGGCCGCGGCATCCAACCGTGCATCCTGCACCGCCTTGAGCGGGATATCGACCCGCAACACCTCGGACGCGGGGGCCACCGTGATCGTAGCCGAAGGCAGGATGAAGGTCAGCGAATAGAGCATGCCACCAAAGATCAGGAGCAACGCCAGGGTCAGCCCAAGCACGGCCCACCACGGGTTGCGCCGGCGCACATACGCACGCAGAAACGTTCTCGGTCGAAAACCGCTCGGCGACCGTTTAGCAAAGAGGCCGGCTGCGGGCGGCGCAGTGGGCACGGCCGGGCCAACCCCGCGCGCCCGCGGGACACGGTCACCCCGCAGCCGCCGCCAGCGTGCCCGCTCGCCGCGGCGTTGGCTGCGGAACGTGCTGATACCCTCGCGCGCAGCCTGGCCGCGCAACGTTGCATCGGTCGTCACCAGCGCCATGTCTACCTGCGCAGCGACGGCATCCCGCCGCAGGACGCGCAGTTCCACCGCGCTCAGGCTGAGCCCGGTGGGGACGACAAAGAGGACACGTTCCGCCTGAGCCATGCGCATCTTTGCCTGGATGGCCGGCAGGGTGTCCTCCGAGGCGAGATAAACCGTCTCGATCACTTCAACTGTTTCCGCACGATTTCCGACACTTGCGCCAACGCCGCGGGGAGCTTCGCCAGGTCGCGGCCACCGGCCTGGGCCAGCGCCGGCCTGCCGCCGCCGCCGCCGCCGACCGTGCGGGAGATAATCTTGACGATCTCACCGGCATGCACGCCGCGCCGCACCAAATCATCGGTCACCGCGACGATCATCTGCGGCTTATCGTCGATGGCCGCGGCCAGCACCACCACGGCTGACCCGAGTTTGGCCCGCAGATGGTCGCTCATCTCGCGCAATGTCTGGAGGTCAGCATCGGCCACTTCGGCGGCAACCACCGCCACACCGTTCACACGTTCCGCGTTCGTAGCCAGGCCGTCCGTCTGCTGCATGGCCAACTCGGCGCGCAGCCGGGCGATCTCCTTCTGGCTTGTCTGAAGCTCAGCATAAAGATTCCGCACGGCGCGGTCGAGCTGATCGGCAGGCACGCGCAGCAGCGCGGCGGTCTGGTCGATCAGCCGCAGGCGTTCCTGGGCCAGGCGCTGCGCGCCGCGGCCCGATACGGCCTCGATCCGGCGCAGCCCCGCGCCCACGCTTTCCTCAGAGATGATATGGAAGAGGCCGATCTGGCCGGTGCGCCCGACATGCGTCCCGCCACAGAGCTCCTTGCTGAACTCCTCATCTTCCCAACCGACCTTGACCACACGTACCTCGTCACCGTACTTTTCGGTAAAAAGCGCCATCGCACCGGCAGCCACGGCCTCTTTGTAGGTAACTTGAGTCGTCTCAACCGGATAATCGGCCAGGATTGCATCGTTCACCGACTGCTCCACCGTGTCAAGCTCATCCTGGGTCAGCAGGGCCGAGTGGGTGAAATCGAAACGCAGCCGATCGGGCGCCACGACCGAACCGGCTTGGTGGACGTGCTCGCCCAAAATGTAGCGCAGCTCGCTGTGCAGGATGTGCGTCGCCGTGTGGTTGCGCATGATGTCCATGCGACGTTCGAGATCCACCTCGGCCCACGCTTTCTCGCCCACGGCGGCCTGGCCTTTGGTCACTTCACCGGCGTGGACGATCAAGCCAGCCACCGGGCGCCGCACTTCATCCACCCGAATCTCCCAGATCGGTTCGTCTTCATCTTCGTTGAGATAGCGCGCGATGAAGCCAGTATCGGCGACCTGGCCGCCCGACTCGACGTAGAACGGTGTCTCGGCCAGCACCACCTCGACTTTATCGCCCGGCCGCACGCTGGCGACGCGTGCGCCCTCGCGCAGCAGCGCCGCGACAAAGGTTTCCATCTCAAGGTCCTCGCCGTAGATGTTCTGAGCCACGCCCGACGCCGGCAGCGATCCCTTCCGCCTTCAGATCGCGCAGCAGGTCGAGATAGACCTGGACACCTTCGGCGCCCTGGGCGCCAAACTGCGCCGACGCCCGGCCGCGTTCCTTCTGCTCGGCCAACGCGGCCTGGTAACCGGCCAGATCGACCGTCATGCCCTGGTCGCGAGCGACGTCCTGGGTCAGGTCGAGCGGGAAGCCGTGGGTGTCATAGAGCCGGAACGCATCGTCGCCCGGGATGACGGTCTCGCCCCGCGCTTTGAGGTCTCCAATCATCTCGTCCAGCAGCGCCAAACCATTAGTCAACGTCTGACTGAAGCGCGCCTCCTCCTGCTCGATGTTGGAAAGGATGAACTCCCGGCGCCGCGGCAGCTCGCTGTAGTGCTGCCCCATCGTCTCGATGACGGTCTTGGCAATCTCAGCCAGGAACGGCTGGGTGAATCCCAACATCCGGCCATGGCGCGCCGCCCGGCGCAGAATCAGACGCAGCACATAGCCGCGGCCCTCATTCGCCGGCAAAACGCCGTCGCCGATCAGGAAGGTGATCGCCCGGCTGTGATCCGCGATGACGCGATAAGAGACTGCCCGCTTCGGATCCTCCAAGTCAACCAGCACGTCGCGATCAAGGCCCGCCTCAGCCCAGCAATTCCTGCGTTCGCCGGATGATCGGCGTGAACAGATCGGTCTCGTAGTTGCTGCGCACGCCTTGCAGCACACTTACCACGCGCTCGAAAGCCCATGCCGGTGTCAATGTGCTTTGCAGGCAACGGGACCAAACTGCCGTCCGGCAAATGATTGTACTGCATGAAAACGAGGTTCCACAGCTCGACGAAGCGCCGGCAATCGCCGTTCACCCGGCAGACGTGATCGGGCACGCCCTGCTTATCGCACCGGTCCGGCCCCAGGTCGAGATGAATCTCGCTGCACGGCCCGCAGGGCCCGGTCTCGCCCATCTCCCAGAAGTTGTCCTTACGGCCAAAGAACGTGATATGCGTCGGGTTGAGATCGGTCTGGCTGCGCCACAAGTCAGCGGCCTCCTCATCACGCCCCAGATCCCCCTTATCGTCCTGGAACACGGTGGCCCACAGGCGTTCCTTGGGCAGACGCCACACCTCGGTGAGCAGTTCCCAGGCCCAGGAAATGGCTTCCTTCTTGTAATAGTCACCGATCGACCAGTTGCCCAGCATTTCAAACAACGTGTGATGATACGGCGAACGCCCCACGTCCTCCAGGTCGTTATGCTTGCCGCTGACGCGCATGCACTTCTGGGCATCGGCGATGCGCCGCGCTTCCGGCTCACGCAGGTTCAGGAAAAGGTCCTTGAATTGGTTCATGCCGGCGTTGGTGAAAATCAGCGTCGGGTCATCCATCGGCGCCAACGACGCGCTGGGCACGATCAGATGTTGCTTGCCAGCAAAAAAGTCCAAAAACTGCTGGCGGATTTCCGCGCTGGTCGGAATGGGCTTGGTGGTCATGAAATCGTCCTTTGGTCGCACAATCGTCGTGCTGCGGCAGCACAGCTTACAGGTCGCTTAAGTTATGACGCGCCGGGAGCACCAGCGCGTACATAAATCATTTTACGGCAAGATGGGGGCTTTGTCAAAGAAAAACCGGATTGCCGACATCTGGCAAAATGGGGGCTCGCCGGAAGCCGAAGATAAGGTGATCTGAAGAAAAGACAAACAGCCTTGAGGGCACGGATCTGCCATCCGTGTCCTCAAGGCTCCCATCAGCGGACAACGCTAGACAACGTTGACCTAGTACAGCTTCACCAAGGAGAAGTGAAGCTCCGCCAGCGCGGTGGCTTCGAAGTACTCGATCGTGATCAGGTGATTGCCGTTCATGATGATCACGTCTTGCGAGACCGTGGTCACAGGTTGCACGTTCCAGTCGTTAATGACGAGCACGTTATCGATAGACACCCGTACGCCGTCATCCGAGCTGGTGGTCACACGGTAGGTGCCGGTCGCGATCTGCTGGGTGCGCTGGTAGCGCGCCGAGAAGTTGTCGGGTGTCACCTGGGGCCCCGGTGAGCTATAACCCCAGTTGAAGTTCACCGCCGAGACGTTCTGTTGCAGCACGGGTGTGCCGGACAAATCGGTGTTGTTCCAAGTACCAGGCCTGCCACGGCCCCGATGACGGTGCGGCGGCTGTACCGGCTGGCACGGATACGGGCACGGCGGCAGTGGCTGCGGTGCTGGTGGCGGACACGGCTTTGGCGGAGGCGGTGGGCACGGCTGATACCCGCCGCAAATGCACAAGGTCTGTCCTGCGTAGATGCGATCCGGGTTTGAGATCCCGTTGCACCGTTGCAGGGCCGCAACCGTTGTACCGTAGCGATAGGCGATTTTGGTCAGGGTGTCGCCGACGCGAACCCTGTAGTACGTCGCGACAGCCCGAACTCGCTGTGCATGTGCCGCCTGCCGACGCGGCCGGCACGATAAGGGCCGTCAAGATCAGGACAATGACCGCAATTGCGCCGATTCGGCGCTTCCATCGAACTTCCATGAGCAACTCCTTTCTGATCACTTGATGATGTGGCTGATCACAACTGACCGCTGGGCTTTCAGAAGCGCAGGCCCCCAGATCTGCTTGAAGCAGCGATGACCTTGCGCGCGTTGCTACTGAAAAATGATGACGTACAAGCAGGGTGTTTGGTTGCGGTCTCCGCACTAACAATTAGAGACTTTTGACAACCCCGCCGCCGCTATGCTATGATTTCCACATGCCGCAAACGCATGTTTCTCAGCAAGGGTTCTACTCGTATCCGTGGGGCAACTACGCGCCCTAGTTTTATCGCGCAGTACGCCCACCCATCTAGTGAACAGCGTGGCGTCTGCTACGCTGTTTTGTTTTGTCAAAGATGACCAAGCCGCTTGCCTGGTATATTATACAATAGAAATGCGTTAACAACAATGCAAATTGGAGTAGATCCGATGAATTCATTTCGTCCCGTAGAAGAACAGCTTGCCATCCTCATGCGCGGGGTCGAATTTGGTGATGAAGTCACCCGAATCAATATGGCAGCCGAGTTGCGCCAGCGGCTGGGCGAATCGCTGCATGAGGGCCGGCCGCTGCGCATCTACTGCGGCTTCGACCCCACCGCCAGCGATCTGCACCTGGGCCACACCGTCCCGATGCGCAAGTTGGCGCAGTTCCAGGAGCTGGGGCACGAAGTGATCTTCCTGATCGGCTCGTTCACCGCGCTGATCGGCGACCCCAGCGACAAAACCGCTACCCGGCGACAGCAGACCGACGACGAGGTGCGCGGGCACGCCAAGACCTTCACCGACCAGGCCTGGAAGGTGCTTGACGCCGAGCGCACGTTGGTGATGTACAACGGCGACTGGCTGTCCAAACTCAGCTTCAAAGACGTGATCGGTCTCGCTGCAAACTTCACCCTGCAGCAGTTCCTGGTGCGCGAAAACTTCGCCCAGCGCTTCGAGAAAGGCGACCCGATCTGGCTGCACGAATTCTTCTACGCGCTCATGCAGGGCTACGACGCCGTGGCGATGCGCACCGACCTCCAGATCGGCGGCACCGACCAGCTCTTCAACCTACTGGCGGGCCGAAAGGTGATGGAGGCGTTCGGGCTGCGACCGCAGACGATCCTCACGTTCCCGATCCTGGTGGGCACCGATGGCGTGTTGCGCATGAGCAAGACGACGGGCAACCATATCGGCATCAACGAAGCGCCGGAAGTCATCTTCGGCAAAGTGATGAGCATCCCCGACAGCGCCATGCGCAACTACGCCGACTTGGTCACCCGCTGGTCGACCGAAGACATCAACCGGCGCTTTGCACAGATGGCCGCCGGTGCGCTGCACCCGCGCGACCTGAAGATGGAGCTCGCCAGCGAGATCGTGAGCATCTTCCAGGGCAGCGCAGCCGCCGTGCTCGCTGAAGACCACTTCTGCACGGTGTTCCAGCAGCGCGAGCTGCCGGCGGACATGGCCGAGTTCAGGCTGGCTCAGCCGGTGAGCCTGGCCGCCCTGTTGACCCAATCCGACCTGGCGTCCAGCAAGAGCGAGGCTCGTCGGCTGGTGCAACAGGGCGGCATCAAGCTGGACGGTCAAAAGGTGGATGATTTCAACCTGATCATCACGCCTGACGACGAACACGTGCTACAAGTCGGACGACGTAAATTCTTGAAGCTGCTGCCAGAGGTTTAAGCAGAAACGCCACACCCACCAACCAGCAACGAAGACGATACTTTCCCAACACTATAATCTAGACAATATGGGGGCATTATGATTCACAACCGATTTATCGAACTCAGCGGCTGCGGCCAAAGCATCTGGATCGACTTCATCAGCCGGGACGCGCTCGCGTCGGGTAAGCTGGCGCGCCTGGTCGAGGAAGGTGTGCTTGGCCTGACCAGTAACCCCGCGATTTTTGAGCAGGCCATCGCTAAGGGTAAAAACTACGATGCCGATATCGCCCGTCTGGCGGCCGCAGGCGCGGGCGTGGAGGAGGTCTACGAGACATTGGCGCTGGCGGATATCACGACCGCTGCCGATCTGCTGCGCCCAGTTTATGAGCGAACCGCTGCACTGGATGGCTACGTAAGCCTGGAAGTCTCCCCGCGCCTGGCCCACGACACCGCTGGCACTATCGCCAACGCGCAGCGACTTTGGACTGCCGTAGGCCGGCCGAACCTGATGATCAAGGTGCCCGGCACACGGGAGGGCGTCCCGGCCATCCAGACGCTGATCGCGGCAGGAATCAACGTCAACGTCACCCTACTGTTTGCCCAGGATGCCTACGAAGCCGCGGCCTATGCGTATATCCAAGGGCTGGAGGAACGGGTTGCCGCCGGCCAAGCCGTGGATCGACTTGCCTCGGTTGCCAGCTTCTTTGTCAGCCGAGTAGATACAGTTGTGGATAAATGGTTGGAAGGCCAGCCCGGCGCAGAGGTGTTCCGCGGCAAAGCTGCGATCGCCAACGCCAAGCTGGCATACGCCCGCTTCCAACAGATCTTCGCCGGGCCGCGCTGGGAGGCGCTGGCTACCCGCGGGGCGCGTGTGCAACGCCCGCTCTGGGCCAGCACCAGCACCAAGGATCCCAGCTACCCTGACACGATCTACGTGGACGAACTCATCGGCCCGCACACAGTAAACACCATGCCCCCGCAAACGGTGGATGCCTTTCGCGACCATGGCAAGGTGAGCGAAACATTGACCGAGGATGTTGAAGGCGCCCGCGCGACGCTGGCGGCGTTGGCCGCAGGCGGCTTGGACATGGATCAAATAACTGACGATCTGCTGCACGCGGGCCTGCAAGCGTTCACTACGGCGTTTGATCGTCTGGAGTCGGGTCTGGGCGAAAAAATCGCCGCAGCACAACAGATCTAAAACAATGTGTGAGGCCAGACGAACCCCCGGCGAGGACGCCGGAGGTTCGTCTGCTCATGACGCCAGCATCACACTGCGAATCCATAACGCCGAGCGCACACGCCACAGCGAAATACCAAACTTCGTCCCTTCGTCCGCCACCGCCACCAGAAGCACAACCCAATAGACCGGCAGCCCCAGGACGAACGCGCCCAGCAGCGCAATCGGGATGCCGAGCAACCACATCGACCCAATATCGGCCACGAAAGCAAAGCGCGTGTCGCCCCCGCTGCGCATAATCCCGACGATCATCGTCAGGTTGCCAGCCTTCAGCCAGAGCGTGATCGCAATGGCACCCAACACTCCCAATGCGTCGATCCGCGCTTCCGGCGAGATGCGATACAGCGACATCAACACGCCACGGGTGATGAGGATAACGCCCCCCATCACCACCCCGACGCCGATGCTCAGGCGTATAAAGCGCCGGGCATAGACCATGGCGTCGGCAATCTTGCTGGCGCCGATCCGGTTGCCCAACATGATCGCAGCCGCGTTGGCTATCGCAATAAACGGCACCAGCGCGACCCCTTCGAGGGTGCTGGCGATGCTCACCGCAGCAAGCGGCGCGGTGCCGATCCGGGCGTAAATGCCGGTATAGATCGTGATGCCCAGAGACCACATGATCTCACCCAAAATGACGGGGGTCGCCGTGCGCACAAACCGGCCCACCAGCCCACGGTTGATGTCCAGCATCTCTGCCAGCTTCGCAGCCGCGGGCAACTTGCGCCGGTAGGTGATGGTCGTCATGGCGATGCACTCGACACCGCGCGCCACAACGGTCGCCACGGCTGCGCCCATGATGCCCATTGCGGGCACGCCGAAGTGCCCGAAGATGAGGATGTAGGCCAGAATCGTCTTCAAGCTGAGCGCGCTCACGCTGACCGCCATGGGGATCTTGACCTGTCGGGTGCTGCGCAAGATCATCGCATACATCGTACTGATGGCTGTCGGCACATAACACAGGCCGACCACCCGCAGGTAGGGACTGCCCACAGCAATAACCGCCGGATCATGGGTGTAAATGGACAGCACCCAGGCCGGCGCCAACACCGCAACCAGTGAGAAGAGGGCGCTGCCGGAAACCGCCACTAGCAGCGCCAGCCCCAACATGCGCCGCACATCGGCCAGAGCGCCGCGTCCCCAGAACTGGGCGGAAAAGATCGCCGCGCCGCTGCCGACACCGAACAGAAACAAGGACATCAGAAAGAAGACTTGCGCGGCCAGCCCCACCGCCGCCACGGCCGTCTCGCCCAACTGGCCGACCATCAGCACGTCGACGGCGTTCAGAGCGTTCAAGACAAACTGTTGGGTGGCGATTGGTATCACCAGCCGCAGCAGCGTGCTATAGAAATCGTGATCGCTGAATAGGGAGTCTCGCATATCGTGCATACTTTGCAGTATCGCACACGCCCACCGTTTGAGCCAAACCCGAATCAGTTTTGCAATTTGCAATCAATCAGTTATACTTTGCACGAGACGGAAATTCCCCTTTAGCGTCAGTCCATTACTATGTCAAGGAGCGTTCGAGATGCGAAATCGCGCGACCCTCATCGCCATCGGCCTGCTATGCATCACATCCCTGTTGGCCGTCGCTGCGTGTGTTCCAGCCAGCGGCGGCGTCGTCATCAAGGATGCTTTTGCGCGTGCATCACCAACGGGCGCAGAAACCGGTGGTGCGTTCGCGACCATCGCCAACAACAGCCAGGCGGCAGATAAGCTCGTGTCAGCGTCCAGCCCAGCCGCGCAGACCGTCGAACTGCACGAGACCGTGGACGATAACGGTGTCATGAAGATGGTGCATCATCCCGAAGGCTGGGAGATCCCGGCCGGCGGCACGCTGGAGCTGAAGCCCGGTGGCAAGCATATCATGTTGATCGGTCTGACCGCACCGCTCGAGGTCGGTAAGAAGATCCAGGTCACCCTGAACTTCGAGAAGGCAGGGGCGCAGATCATCGAGGTGCCGGTGCAAGCCATGAGTGGAATGTAACGGCGAGCGCCGATAAGAATCACCACGGAGTCACGGAGAGCACCGAGTCCTAATCAAGGTCTCCGGGTTCTTTGTCCCAATGGGAGAGTGCGCGCAGTCTGACCCGGAAATAGGACGCAGATTATTACTACAATCGCACTTCGTACTTGCGCGGGCGCTGAGCGTGTCGAAGCGCAAGTGCTGACCTTGCTGACGCCCGCCTTTCGACGGACTCAAGGCTCGTTTGAGTATAGCATAGCGCAAAAGTATCGGGGCACGGTCGCTGAGCGTGTCGAAGCGCAAATGCTGACCTTGCTGGCGCCCGCCTTTCGACGGACTCAAGGCTCGTTTGAGTATAGCATAGCGCAAAAGTATCGGGGCACGGTCGCTGAGCGTGTCGAAGCGCAAGTGCTGACCTTGCTGGCGCCCGCCTTTCGACGGACTCAAGGCTCGTTTGAGTATAGCATAGCGCAAAAGTATCGGGGCACGGTCGCTGAGCGTGTCGAAGCGCAAATGCTGACCTTGCTGGCGCCCGCCTTTCGATGGACTCAAGGCTCGTTTGTGGGAAATGCGGCTGTGGTAATATGCTGGTAACGTGAATGAAACCTGCTCATGTCCGCGTTTCCTGCTTGTCCGCGATCTCCGCGTCGTCCGCGTTCTAGTATTCATCACCGTGAAGTGCCGCGAACGAAATCAGGAGTTGCCATGAAGAAACGATCCTGGCTCGGCATGACCGCTGGCATCGCGCTCAGCGCGCTGGCGGTGGCGGGTTGGCGGCTGTATCAACGCCGCGCGCTCGAACGCATCCCCAGCCGGGAAGGCATTGAGGACGCTGCTGCTGCCCGCGCTTACGGCCGGATCATGCAGCTTCCGCACATGGCGCTGCTGCGAAGGTACGTGGCGCGCCGCGCCACTGATTTAGCTGCCGCGGGCGAGGCGGCCGATCTCGGCTGTGGTCCCGGCTATCTGGCCATCGAGCTGGCGCGCCGCGCGCCCAACCTACACGTAACCGGCGTTGATTTATCCGACGCCATGCTGATGCAGGCGATCGCCGGCGCGCGGCTGGCCGGCATGGCGCATCGGACCGACTTCCGCACCGCCGATGCCGCCGCGCTGCCCTTCCCGGATGCTTCCCTGGACCTGGTGGTGAGCACCCTCTCGCTGCATCACTGGGAGGATCCGACGCTCATCTTCAACGAGGTTGCCCGCGTCCTGCGGCCTGGTGGCGCGTTCCTGATCTTCGATCTGCGCCGTGACCTGGGCCCCGCGCCCTGGCTGCTCTTCTGGTTCGTCACGCACGTCATCGTCCCGCCGACCCTGCGCCAGGTCGGCGAGCCGCTGGGCAGCCGGAATGCAGCCTACACGCCGGATGAGGTTGCCGGGCTGCTGCAAACATCGCGTCTGACCGGATGGCGGGTGGCTCGCGGCCCTCTCTGGCTGAGCATCGAAGGGTACACCGTATAGCATGAGGATGGCGCGAAAGTATCGGGGATCCACCGCCCCCTGAGACTTCGGCGTGAGCTCAGTCGAACGCTCAGTCGAACGCCTGTCGGAGGGCGGCGCTTCGACAGGCTCAGCGACCGTCGCCCCGAGAGTTTTGCAGTACACCGTGTAGCACTGGCGCCGTGCGCGCTGTAACCTGCGCCTGGTAATGCGCATCGAAACATCCAGTGTGCGGCGAGCAGCCGCGCAGATCCTGACCGGAGAATGACCTGATGCCCATCTACGAATATCACTGTACCGATTGCGAGACCGATTTCGAGCAGTTTCTCCGCTCCATGTCGAGCCAGGAAATCATCGTCTGCCCCGAATGCGGCGGACAGCACGTGAAAAAGGCGATCAGCCTGTTCGGAGGGATGAGCGGCGGCTCGGCCAGGGCCAGCGCCGCCGGCGCAGGCTTGCGCCCCCTCCGGCTGAGGCATCCGCCGCTGATCGGGCCGTGCGCCCGAACGACGACAGAGACCCCGAGGGTTTTCGGCAACCCTTGGGGTCTCTGCTATAATGAGGCTATTCTCTTGCTGAAAGGATCGCTGCCCATGGCTTTCGCCGAACGCGTCACGCATCTCAAGCCCGAAGGGGCCTACCACATGCTCGCCCGCGCCCAAGCACTCGAAGCGGCCGGACGCACCATCATCCACCTGGAGATCGGCCAGCCGGACGTGCCGACCTTTGAGAACATTTCGCAAGCCGGCGTCAAGGCGATCCAGACCGGCAACACGCGCTACACCGCTTCGGCGGGCACGCCGGCGCTGCGCCGCGCCATCGCCGAGCAGGCCAGCGCCCAACGCGGCCTGAAGTTCGGCCCCGAGAACGTGGTCGTCGGTCCTGGCACCAAACCCGCGCTCTTCTTCCCCACGCTGGCGTTGGTGCGCCCCGGCGACGAGGTGATCTACCCCGACCCTGGCTTCCCGACCTATGCCGCGATGATCGGGGTGGCAGGCGGCGTCCCCGTGCCCGTGCCGCTGCGGGAAGAGTCCGACTTCTCGTTCGACCTGGCCGCGTTCGACGCCGCGCTGAGCAGCCGCACACGGATGATCATCCTGAATTCGCCGGGCAACCCCACCGGCGGTGTGATGCCGCTCGCCGCGCTGGAACATATCGCCAAAGCGGCCATCGAGCGCGACATCTGGGTGCTGTCGGACGAGATTTACAGCCGGCTGGTGTTCGACGGGGCCGAGGCTCCCACCATCGCCGCGCTGCCCGGCATGGCCGAGCGTACCATCATCTGCGACGGCTTCTCCAAGACCTACGCGATGACCGGCTGGCGGCTGGGCTACGGCATCATGCCCGCGGCGCTGGCCGAGCGCGTCGATCTGCTGCTGACTCACTCGGTCGGCTGCACCGCGTCGTTCACGCAGGCCGCCGGCGTCGAGGCATTGACCGGGCCGCAGGAACGCGTGGCCGAAGTGCTGGCCGAGTATCAACGCCGCCGCGACGTGCTGGTCGCTGGTCTCAACGCCATCCCGGGCGTGCGCTGCCGCAAGCCGCAGGGCGCGTTCTACGTCTTCCCGAACGTCACCCGTTTCGGCAAGTCATCCGACTGGTTAGCGGACTACCTGTTACAGGAAGCCGGCGTGGCGGTGCTGCCCGGTACATCCTTCGGCCCGAACGGCGAGGGGTTCCTCCGCCTGGTCTACGCCAACTCAATGGACAACATCGAGCTGGCGCTGGCGCAGATGACCGAGGCGCTCGCCAAACTTGGCTGATGGCTGATAGCGTATGGCTTATGGCCTATCGCCGATAGTTGATGGCCGATGGAGCATCGAGTACACCTTAAGCCATTTGCCATTCGCCATTTGCTGATTCTCAGGAGCAACCATGTCCTTCCCACAAGTTGACCCGCTTGACTGGCGCACCATCCAGCCGCATGTAGACGCCTTGCTCGCCGCCGAGCTGACGCCGGCCGTCGCCGACACGTGGCTGCAACAGTGGAGCGATCTGGCCTCCGTGCTCTATGAAGCGCAGGCGCGCATCAACCGCAAGGTGACCGAGAACACGGCCGACATCGAAGCCGACCAGCAATTTCTGACCTTCGTCGAGCAAATCATGCCGCAGGCGCGCATTGCCGATCAAGCGTTGCGCGACCGGCTCCTGGCGCTCCAATCGCATGGCTACACGCCAGGCTCTGACACGGTCGAGCTGGTCCACCGCTTCCGCGCCGAAGCGGAGATCTATCGCGCCGAAAACGTGCCGATCCTCAGCGAGCTACTGAAGCTGGGAAACCAGTTCGAAAAGATCATGGGCGGCCTGAACATCGACTGGAACGGCACGCCCGAAACGATCCCGCAGGCCGGGCTTCACTGGCAAAGCCCGGATCGCACCGAGCGCGAGCAAGCGTGGCGGCTCGTCATGGCGGCCTACCTGGCTCAACGGGAGAAGCTGAACGAGCTATACCTGCAGATGCTCGGTCAGCGACGACAGGTCGCAAAGAACGCCGGTCTGGCGGACTTCCGCGCTTACAAGTGGCAGGAGTTGGCGCGCTTCGACTATACACCGGCCGACTGCGTGGCGTTCCACGACGCCATCGAGCACGAGGTCGTCCCGCTGGCGCGCAAGCTCTATGCCGAGCAGGCGAACAAACTGAGGCTGGGCGCGCTCCGCCCGTGGGACACCGATGTCGATCCGCTCGGCGAGCCGTTGCGCCCCTTCAGAGAGGTCGCCGAACTGGAGGAAGGCTGCGGCCGCATCTTCAGCCAGGTGGATCCCGAGCTGGCCGCACATTTTGCCACCATGCGCGACGGCTACCTCGACCTGCCCTCGCGCGCCAACAAGGCCAGCGGCGGGTATTGCGAGGCGTTTCCGGTCACCGGCAAACCCTACATCTTCATGAACGCGGTCGGCACCCATGACGATGTCCAAACGCTGCTGCACGAAGGCGGGCATGCTTTCCATTACCTGGAATCGCGGCGCAACCCGCTGTGGTGGAACCAGAACGGGCCGATGGAATTCTGCGAGGTGGCCTCGATGGGCATGGAGCTGCTGGCGGCGCCCTATCTGACGAGCGACCGCGGCGGTTTCTACACAGGGGCCGACGCTGCCCGTGCCTATGCGGACCATCTGCGCGGGATCGTTACATTCCTGCCCTACATGGCCGTGGTGGACGCGTTCCAGCACTGGGTCTACGTGGACGCGCCGGAAGGCGTGACCGCGGCTGGCCTCGACGCCAAATGGTGCGAGCTGTGGGATCGCTTCATGGTCGGGATCGACTACGCCGGTCTGCAGGCCGAAAAAGAGACCGGCTGGCACCGCAAGCAGCATATTTTCACCGACCCATTCTATTATGTTGAATACGGCCTCGCCCAGCTTGGCGCGTTGCAAGTCTGGCGCAACGCGCTGAAGGATCAACGCAAAGCCGTCGCCGATTACCGTGCCGCGCTGGCGTTGGGCGGGACGCGGGGACTGGCGCAACTTTTTGCAGCAGCCGGTGGACGCTTCGCCTTCGATCGCCGTACCGTCGGCGAACTGATGGCGCTGGTGGAGGAGCAACTCGAACTGCTCAAGGACCAAATCCATGATTGATTCTACCAAGCGCTTCTCGTCGCGCGTCGAGAACTACGTGAAATACCGCCCGGGCTATCCGAAGGCGATCCTCGCGCTGCTCCGCCGCGACTGCGGGCTAAGCCCGGCCTCCGTGATCGCCGACATCGGCTCAGGGACGGGGCTCTCGTCGAAGTTATTCCTGACGAACGGCAACCGGGTCTACGGCGTGGAGCCGAACCCTGAGATGCGCGCGGCCGGCGAGCGGCTGCTGGCCAAGCACGCTCGCTTCACCAGTGTCGCAGCCACTGCCGAGGCGACCACACTGCCGGAAGCCAGCGCGGACTTTGTCGTCGCCGGGCAAGCCTTCCACTGGTTCGATATACCGGCCACGCGCGCCGAGTTCGCCCGCATCTTGCGGCCGGATGGTTGGATCGTGCTGACGTGGAACGAACGCCACACTTCCGACACGATCTTCCTGCGGAACTATGAGCGCATCCTCAAAACCTACGCCACGGATTATGCCAAGGTGGACCATCGCCGCGTGGATGCTCGGGTACTGCACAAATTCTTCGGCCGGCAGGGCTTCCAGTTCGCCCACTTTGACAACGCGCAGAAGTTCGATTTCGAAGGCGTGCGGGGCCGTCTGCTCTCCTCGTCGTATGCGCCCGAACCGGGACATCCCAACCACGCGCCGATGCTGGCCGAGCTCCACCGCGTCTTTGACGCCTACCAGTCCGGCGGACATGTCGCTTTTCTTTACGACACCCAGGTGTACTACGGGCATCTGACTTAGAAGAAGGCATCCTGTGTCCCTCCCCAGCAAAGCGGATTTCCTCCTTGACCCCGACATCCACTTCCTGAACCATGGCTCGTTTGGCGCGTGCCCGCGGCCGGTGTTCGAGGCGTACCAGCACTGGCAGGCCGAGCTGGAGCGACAGCCGGTCGCGTTCCTGGGCCGGCGCGCGACCGACCTGCTGGCCGAGAGCCGGGCCGCGCTGGCAAGCTACCTCAGCGTCGCGGCCGATGACGTGGTCTACTTCCCCAACCCGACCACGGCGATCAACATGGTGGCGCGTAACGTGGCGCGGCTGGCGGGCGCAACAAGCGGCGCTTCGATCGCGAAGCACTCAGCGCCCGGGGCTCAGGCGGCGACCCTAAGGCTGCGCCCCGGCGACGAGATCCTGACCACCGACCACGAGTACGGTGCCCTGGATCGGACCTGGCGCTACATCTGCGCCCAGATCGGTGTCCGTTATGTTCAGCGACCGATCCCTCTGCCCGTCACAACGCATGCGGAGTTCGTCGAGCATTTCTGGGCCGGCGTCACCGAGCGGACACGGGTCATCTTCATCAGCCATATCACCAGCCCCACCGCGCTGATCTTCCCCGTCGCCGAAATCTGCCGGCGGGCGCGCGCGGTGGGCATCCTGACGATCGTGGACGGCGCGCACGCGCCGGGCCAGCTCCCGCTGAACCTCGCCGAGCTGGGCGCCGACATCTACACCGGCGCCTGCCACAAATGGCTCTGCGCGCCGAAGGGCGCCGCGTTCCTCTATGCCCGGCCGGAGGTGCAACCCTGGCTGGAGCCGCTCGTGGTGAGCTGGGGCTGGGAGGCGGAGAAGCCGGGACCGTCGCGGTTCGTGGATTGGCATGAGTGGCAAGGGACGCGCGACCTGGCGGCGTATCTGACCGTGCCCGCAGCGATCCGCTTTCAGGCTGAACACGACTGGGACGACGTGCGCCGCCGGTGCCATCAGTTGGCGGTCGAAACCCGCGCCCGGATCGACGCGCTGACCGGACTGCCACCGATCTGTCCCGAAAATGACGACGGACGATGGGCCATCGACGATCGGGAACGGGACGTTGTTTGGTTCGCGCAACTTTTCGCCGCGCGCCTGCCGGAGTGCGATCTGGACGCGCTGAAGGCACGGCTGTACGACGAGCACAGCGTCGAGGCGCCGCTGATCCGCTGGAACGACCAGCCGTTCATCCGTGTCTCGTTCCAGGCGTACAACGACGAGGTTGACGCGGATGCCCTGCTGCGGGCCCTGGCGCAGCTTCTGCCGGAAGTGATCCGTGAGTCGTGAGGAGCTGATCGCCCGCAAAGAGGCCATCCGCGCCGAGCTTGCCCGGACGCACCGGACGCTCGAACGCACCCGTGCGGAAGTCGAAACGGCTGTCGGGCTGCGCCAACGCCTTCTAAAGCACCGCATCGCGCAGCTTGAGACCCGGGCCGATGCGCTGATGTCCGAAGAGTACCGGGTGCGCCAACTGATCGACCAGTCCCGCTGATCTCCCCCACTACCAGCAACATGGCACCGCCCATATCATCACTCTCCGAAGGCTAATCCTTACTCTATCCTCGTAGACGTATTGTGTATGACTTATCCACTCATCGAACAAACGTAGAATAGAGCGTGGCATCGATCGCAGCCCTCCCCTGAGCCACGGTTATTCCGCCACCAGGCGGTACACGCCTCCCCCGTTCAGGTCGGTCACATAAAGTTCGCCAGCCTCATCCTCGCCAAAGGAGCTGACGCTCAAGGCCGTGTCGAACAGCTCCACACTCCGCCAACCGCCGCTTTCCTGCGCCAGCGCCCAAATCTTCCCGGAACAAAAATCGCTGAACAGATAGGCGCCTCGCAGCGCTGGGATGGCCGCCCCGCGATAAACGTAGCCGCCGGTGATCGAACAGTTGCCGTCCTCATGCGGGTACTCGAACACAGGAGCTTCCATCCCGCTGCGATCGCAGGATTTGTCTTCCGGGAAACAGTGCGCGCCCTCGGCGATCGGCCACCCGAAATTGAGCCCCCCGGCTGACCCAGCCGGCACGCGGTTAATCTCCTCATAACGATTCTGCCCCACATCCGCGATCCACAAATCCCCCGTGTCTCGATCAAAGCTGTACCGCCAAGGGTTGCGCAGGCCCACAGCCCAGATTTCATCCCGGACATCCTCGCCCTGCCAATCCAATTTTACCCAGGGATTATCTGCCGGGATGGCATAGGGTTGATCGACATCTGTCGTTACGTCAATCCGTAGCAACTTGCCGAGGAGTGTCCCGGCGTTCTGGCCGTTGCCGTAGCGGTCGTCTGCCCCGCCGCCGTCGCCAAAGCCGATCCACAGCAGACCATCGGGGCCGAAGGCCAACATGCCGCCGTTATGATTACCTGCGGGTTGCGCGATCTTCAGCACGACGTGCTCGCTCGCCGCGTCAGCCCGATCAGGGGAGTCGGTGACCAGATAGCCCGCCACCACCGTGTCCCCACGACGATCGGTGTAGTTGACGTAAAAGCGACCGGTCCGCCGATAGTCGGGCGCAAAGGCAAGACCCAGCAGCCCTTGCTCGGAACCACTGCTGTTGACACGATCGCGCAGATCAAGGAACGGTGTCTCCAGCAGGCGTCCCTCCGCAAAGATGCGAATCGTCCCGGGTTTCTCGACGATGAAGAGACGGTCGCTGCCATCATCAGCGTGGGTGACGAACAGTGGGCGATCGATCCCCTCACCGACAGGCGCCAGCTTGAGGGAAAGTCCCTCCAGTGAAGGTGGGGGTGTCGCCGGAAAATCGGTCGGTGTCATGGTTAGGGCTAAAGGGGGTGAAGTTGGCGTTGCAGTCACAGTTGCGGTCGCTGAAGCCGTGCTGGTGGGGACTTCAGCAATCCGCTGCGGAGATGGATCGTCGGCTGGGACCGTGATCTGCGGAACCCGCGCGGTGGCCGCCACTTGTACTGGGGGGGGCGTCACCGGCGCCGGCGTGATAACCCCAGTTTTGGCGCACCCGACGAGCATCCCACCCAAGAGGATCACCGCCGCGCCAAAACTCACACTGCGTCTATCGAAACTATGCTGCCAAGCCATCACGCCTCCTCGGCATCAAAAAACAACCGTCCGCCAAACCGGGATCGCGGTAGGTTTCAGCGATCAACCTGCTACTCAATCGTACCCCCTCCGAGATGCAGAATCAGTGAAACAGCATACCATCTGCCGCCCGAAACAAAAATCGCCCTCGCCTCCGTGCAAGGAAAGCGAGGGCGATTCCCAATTCAACTCAGGGCGTTCTGGGATCTTACTGGATCACCAACGGCAAGCGGTTAGTGTAGAACTTGTTGGCGACAATGGCGGTCACGTACACCGTCTGAACCGGATTGGTGAGAGTTGGATCGCCATTGGCAGCCACAGTGATCACAGCGCGGTACGTGCCGGCTGGCGTACCCGGCTTCACATTGACCGTCATCGTGCTGGGTGTGGTGCCGGTAGTAGGCGTAAACTCCAGCCAGGCAGGCGGATCGGCGAGCACACCATCGATGACAACACCATCGGCGGTGATCGTTGCCTGGCCGTTGGCAAGCTGCTCAGCCAAATCGGCAACCGCGCTCAAGGGTTGCGCGCTGGCAGTCCAGTTGGTCGCCTGTTTCGGCCGCTCGATCCTAATCTGGCGAGTGACGCGTGGCGCGGCGGTTTCCTGCCAAATCGTGATCTCAGAAGGCGAGGCCACGAAACCCGGATCCGGTACCGTCAGGTTAACAGTGACATATTGGGGAGAATTCTGTACGCTGGGATCCACCGCCGAGAAAATGATCGTACACCGCTTGGTACCTACCCCGGCCGTCGCAGCATTCGCCAAGACGTTCACGGTGCTGGGCGTGGTACCGATCGTGGCGCTCAGCGTCAGCCAACCACAAGAGGTAGTGGGGGCTACCGGCGCCACAGTGGTGTTCCAGGGGGTCGGCCCCGGCCCACTGATCGCCACCGACTGCGATCCTGTGCTGCCCCATGGCACGTCGAAGTTGAGTGTGGTCGGGGTGACTGCAAAGCCCGAACATAGCGCCGCATAGGAAACGGGGACATCCACAGTTTTATTCTGGACGGCGCTGTCCGTGGTGGTGATCCGAACCTTGCCGGTGTAGGTGCCCTTAGCAATGCCCGGTCTCACGCTGACATTCACCGTGCCCGGCGTAGTGCCGGATGTCGTATCGAGGAGCAGCCAACCGCTGCCATTGTCTTCCATCGCCTGGGCCTGCCACGCGAAGCTCGACCCGGTACCGACGTTGGTGATACTCAGCGGCTTATTGGGTGACGCGTCACCACAATCGAGGCTGAAGCTCAGAGAAGTCGGCGTGACGCTGAGTGTAGGGCCTTCAGCGGTGCCAGGGCCATCCACGTTAGCGAGCGCCAAGAACGGCAAGTTGCTGACATTGGCGGTCGCATAGAAGGCGCCGGTCGTTTCCGTTGCCTGACTGTCGACGTCAGGCTGGGTGTAAATCCGGTAGCGATCGGCCTTGAGGATTACAATCTCGTCTTTGCCATCGCCATCCGTGTCACCCGTCCGCACAATCCTAAACGCTGCACTGCCATACCCAGTGGATTGTTGGAAAGCGTTCATGGCTGCGCCCGCGGGGTTCACCGTGAGCAGCGACGTCTTCGCCTGAAGCGGGTCGCGCAGCATCACCACCTCGTCATCGCCATCACCGTTCAAATCGCCGTCAGAGAGCGAGGTAAAACCGGGTTCCCACTTCCACGAGTCACTCTTCGCCAGATCCACGAAGGCTCCGGAAACCACCCGGTACAGAATCAGCCCGACAGTTTGCGCATTGACACCATCGCGCGTCAGTGAAATCTGATCACCCGGCACACTGGTGGATATTCTGCCGCCCGCAACAGCATACCAACTGCAGCAGTAGCCGCTCCCCTGCGCAAGTGTGGTTCCTCCTGCCCAAATATTCAGGGCCGTCACCGTCCGTTGCCCTGAGGCATTTCGAGGCAGCACCACATCGTCCGCACCGTCAGCGTTGAAGTCGCCGGCCGCCATATCCTGAAACATCGCGGCATATTCGATGTTGTTCCGCCGTGTCCACTCGCCCGCGGTCGCATTGGCCCCGCCGTCATAAACCTGCAAGGCAGCCTGCATCCCCGAACCAACACTGCTGGGGATGTAGTTCATCAAAGCGAATTCGTCCTTGCCATCAGCATCGAAGTCGCCGGTTATAAGCAGACGAACATTCCGTTGGCTTCCCAGGTCTACGCTGAACTCCACGCTGGCCTTGCCGGGCTGCACGACAGGGTCAAACACCTTGACAAAACTGCCCCGGGCCGCCACAAGTTCAGCATCGCCGTCGCCATTGAAGTCGCCGGCCGCAACATTTGTCCAAGCTACATCAGAGCCTGAATTCCAGCTCACCGGTTTGTAGCCAGGCGCGGTATAGGGGTCATCCACACGTAGTTGGCCTGACGCAGTAATCACGATAATCTCATCATCAAATGGAACTGCAGCCGGTGTCACTGCATCGGCTCGTGCGGCGCTTGCAGGCGCCCCCCACACCCCGACGAAGGGAGCGAACACGATCACCACGATGGCAATCGCGCACCACGCTATCAAACGGTGCATAGTCTTGCCTCCTTGAATCCAGGAAAGAAGTGTCGCGGGGTCCAAGACCCCGCATAGAGGGTTGCGGTGACTGCCCCAGAATCGCACCGGCCGATCATCGTACCAGCGCTGCCGCCACACCGGGCGCGAAACACCACACACAAATATTATAGCACACGCCACAACGCCACCCCAAACCTCAGCGATTCCGGACAGGAACTCCAAATGGAAGCCGCGACCTACGCCAAGACTACTCCCGACGATTCGCTGTCACGCCTCTGTTCCCATGACATGTAGCAGCGCCGCGGCGTAGGCCTCACTCGCCTCCACCGCAGTGAAGGCGAGTGACTCGTCCCGCCAACCAAACCGGCACGTGAACCGTTCGTCCAGGCACAGCAGGTCGTACACTGGCTGGCCCTCCTGTATCAATCTCTGGTGCAGGAGCTCGCGTAGCTGCCCTTCTTCCGGCAGCCACACTGCCTCTCCGAGATACACGTAGTCCAATGCCCACTCTGGCGTGCCGTGGAAGATCACCATCTCCGCGCCCTGGATCATCTCGATGATTGTCGCCATGTCGTTGATGACGAACACTCGGTCGTCCATCCCTCGCTCGGGCACGGCGAAACGATCGCCCTGTGCCGGTTCCCAGTGTAGCCCCGCTACCTTCAGCTTGCGCGCCGTTTCAAGCTTGATCATTTCTGCCTCCACCCCTTCGCTCACCGCCCGCCCATCCCCGTCAAGGTAATGCCCTGAACGAACGTCTTTTGGGCCAGGAAGTACACGATCAACACCGGCAGCAGCGCCAACACCGACCCGGCCATCAACAGGTTCCACGCCGTGCTATACTGACCGACGAAGTACGACAGGCCGATAGGAATCGTCCGCATCTCATCGGAGCCGGTCACGATGAGCGGCCACAGGAAGTCATTCCAGGTGGCCTGGAAGGTGAAGATCGCCAGCGCCGCCATCACCGGCCAACTCAGCGGCACGATGATCTGCCACCAGATGCGCAGGCTGGACGCGCCGTCCATCCGCGCCGCCTCGTCCAGATCGAGCGGTATACCCCGGTAATATTGGCGCAGCAGGAATGTGCTCAGCGCGCTGAACAGCGCCGGGACGGTCAGCGCCAGGTAGGTGTTGTACCAGCCTAAGTTCTTGATGATCAGGAAGTTCGGGATCAGTGTCACCTGGACGGGGATCATGAGCGTCGCCAGGTAGAGCAGGAAGATCGTCTCGCGGCCACGAAAGCGCAGCCGGGCAAACGCGAACGCGGCCAGGGACGAGATCAGGATCTGCAACACAGTCACTGACACGGTCACGATGGCGCTGTTCAGAAAATAGCGGCCGAACGGGAGCACCCGAAACGCTTCCGCATAGTTGCTCAGCGTGATCTGGCTGAGCGGAAAGCGCCGGGCCAGAAACGCCTCATTCGGCCACAACGAGACCACCAACATGATGAAGAACGGCGCCAGCATGATCAGGCTGCCCGCGATCAGCGCAAAGTACAGGATCGATCGGGCCGGCAGGCTCAGCCGCGCGGCCGAGCGTTGGTTGGGTTCTTGCACGAAAATACCTTTGGCGAATCAGCGAAAAGACGAATGATGAATGACGGACGACGAAATCTTTTCCCTCATCATGTATCACGCTTCACGCTTCACGCTTCACGCACCCCTCATTCCGTCTCATAATGCACCCACCGCCGCTGCATGATGTTCTGGAGGAGCGTGAAACCGAAGATGAAGATAAACAGGAACCAGGCGATGGCCGACGCCTTGCCCATCCGGGTGTAGCGGAACGCGTTTTCGTAAATGTATTGAACGACAGACATGGACGACTGCGCCGGCCCGCCACGCGTCATGACGAAGGGTTCGGTGAAAAGCTGGAAGGCGCCGATCGTCTGGAGCAGAAACAGAAAAAAAGTGGTCGGGCTGATCAGCGGCAGCGTCACATGGCGGAAGCGCTGCCAGCCGTTGGCGCCGTCCGCATGCGCCGCGTCGTACAGCTCCGGCGGCACGCCCTGCAACGCGGCGAGATACACCACCATCGTGAACCCGGTGTTCTTCCAGAGGGTCAGGAGGACGACCGACCACTTCGAATACGCGGTGCTGCCCAGCAGATCAGGCAGCGCCAGGGGCAACCCAACCAGATTCCCAAAGCCGCTCACCAGGTCCGCCAGAGGTCCGGTCCGGCTGAGGATCAAGCGAAATACGATCGCGCCTGCGACGATGGTAGTCACCACCGGCAGAAAGTAGATCAACCGAAACGCCTCCCGCGCGCGAATCGCCTGGTTCAACGCCACGGCGATCGCCAATCCCAGCGCAAGCTGCAGCGGCACAATGGCAAGGATGTAAAACGCGGTGTTGCGAAACACCGTCCAGAAAACCGGGTCGCGCAGGAGCTGGCGGTAGTTGCTTGCGGCGACGAAGCCCCTGGGGCCGGTCAGCCCCCAATCCAGAAAGCTGATGCTGAACGACGCGCCGACGGCAAGAAAAACGAAGATCAGGAAGCCCAGCAAACTGGGCAAAATGAACAGATACGCCTCCCACTGCTGGTCAGGTCGCCAGCGGAAGGGGTTACGGCGTGGCGGAGATGCGCCTTGGGAGGTGAGAGATGTGGACAATGTCTGGTTAGTAGATTGGTAGATTGGTAGATTGGTAGATTGGTAGATTTAGATTGGTAGATTGGTAACTTGGTAGACTGGTAACTGGGGAACAGCGGTCGATGGATTGGTAGATTAGTAGTCGGAAAGCTAAGTGTGACGAGGTAGCCGCCTGCCCCACTCTGTGGCTTTTTCCAGTTTCCCAACCTACCAATCTACCAACTTACCAACTCCCTGGCCTCGTTTACTGCTTCGGATACCCGTTATCCTTCAAGAACTGATCGACCTGCTTGCACAGCTCCGGCAGACCCTTGTCGGCCGTCACCTCCCCAGTCCAGATCTTGTCAAGGCCCGGATTGATGATGGAGCCTTGTAGCTCGTCCCACTCCGGGAAGTAGGCGAAGCCACCGACGCCCGATGCCTTCGCCTCGGCAATGATCGCCTGTTTATTGGCTGGGGGCTGGTTGGTCATGAAGGCCGGTGAGTTAGCCACGGATTGCAGCGCGGGGAAGATCTCGCCGCGCTCCGTGTACAGCTTCTCGCCGCCGTTGGCGCTCTGCAGCCACTGGAGGAAGGTCCAGGCAGCGTCCTTGTTGTCGCTCTTAGCGCTCATCACCCAGCCTGCGCCACCAGCAGGATTCCATCGTTTGCCACCCGCCGGAATGGGCACGACGGCCACGTCGTAGTTCATGTTTGCCTTATTGAAGCCCGACACGCGGCTGGTGTTCTGGATGATCATCGCCGCCTGGCCGCTCTGGAAGGCTCCTGCGTCTCCGTTGGCCTGGGTGAGGTCGGCATCGCGCATCGCGTACCCCTTGTTGATCATATCGGCAAAGAAGGCGACGCCTGCCACCGATTTCGGATCGGCCAACATGCACTTTGATGGGTTACGGAGATCGTCGAGGATGGCCCCGCCGCTCTGGTTGACCCACTTGTCGTACTTTTGGTTGTTCTCCATGGCCAGCGCGTACTGCTTGACCGCGCCGTTAGCATCCATCACGGTGAGCTTCTCGGCCGCGGCTAGGAGATCGTCCCACGTCCAGTTCTCGTCGGGGTATTTGACACCTGCCTTGTCGAGGAGATCCTTATTATAGTACAGGATATTCGCTTCGATGTCACGTGCCAACCCATAGACGCTGCCATTGTACATGTGCGACTCGAGCAGCCCGGGCCAATAGTCGTTCAGATCGGTGCCGGACTTCTGGATGTACGGATCGAGGTTCTCAAGTACGCCTTCGGCCGCGTATTTCGGCGTCCACCACAAGAAGGCAACGTCTGGGACCGCCTTCGGGTCGCCGCTGGCCCACAAGGCCTGGATTTTGGTGAAGTAATCATTCCACGGCGCGTTCCAGGTCTCGATCTTGATTTCCGGGTGCTCCTGCATGAAGGCATCAGCCACCTGTTTGTGGCTCACGGCCTCCTCTGGGCTGCCCCAGAAGGCCCAGGTCAGGGTAACGGGTTCGGCGGCGGCAGGCGCCGGAACCTCAGTAGCCGCAGCCGGCTCAGCCGGCAGTTGCGCCGGGACCGGCGCGCAGGCGGTGACCGCCAGAAGGGCGATCAACAGGACACTCAGGACGGACCAAAACTTGCGGGACATGCTTCTGCTCCTTTCTTATGGCTATAATGTGATAGTGAGCGCGTCGAACAACGGCGTCTCGCCGCTCTTGACCGCGTGGTAAGCGTAGATGTACATCCCGGCCGACCAGGCCTGATACGGGTAGCCCATCGGATGCCCAGTCTCGCCGTGCAGCCACTCGTTGAACTCCCACTCGGCATGCACCCCGAGCTGGTTGGCGGCGGCCAAGTCACCCAGGAGGTTCTCCGCCTCCTGCTTCCACCCATGCTTGACCAGTGCCGCGATGTGGAAGCCGCCGATGAACGGCCAGATGCCGCCGTTGTGGTACTGGTGCGGCAAGTTGAGGTTGCGGCTGCGGTAATACTCGCGCCAGTCGGGATTGCCGGGGAAGATCGGCGGGTAGATCGCCTTCGCCGGGAACGGCTGCGCCACGCCCACCTGGTAGAGATAGCGCAGGATGTGATCGGCACGGTGTTCATCGGCCAGCCCGCACAGCACCGCCAGCAGGTTGCCCAGCACATCGCAGTAGTCACCGTACTCCCGGAAAGCCACGTAGGGCAGATAGAAAGGCCGGCTGGAGATGGTGCCGACGTTGTGGTAAAGCATATACCATTCGAGCCGCAGCGCCTTCAGTTTCTCCAGATGTTCGGCGAAATGTGAGGCCACCCAACAGCGATCGACCCACAGCAGCAGGTTCAACCGCTCGAACACATCGGCGGCAGCTACACGGCGCCATGTCCAGGCACATGTCCCGTGATCGCGGCCATGTCGCCCACCGCCCGCAGCGCCGCGCCGTACAATACGTTGTCGTACAGCACGTTGTAGCGCACGGCCAGTAGATCCATCCAGTCGCCGGCCTCGGGCACCTCCAGCAAACCACACTCGTTCATGTCCTGGTAGCGCAGCCACAACTCCGCCTGCTCGATGCGCGGCCAATTGGCATTCAAGTAAGTCAGGTCACGCGTGCGCAAAAAGTGATAGTAATGGCCCAGGATAAACCAGAGGTTGGCGTCCACCGCGCCGGCATTTTCGGTCGATACCTCGCCGGTTTCAGGCAGCACGTTGAGAGGAATCAACCCGAGCGGGGACTGATGCGAGCCGAGGGTATCCAAGGAGGCCCGGAAGGCTGCTAACAGATCTGGATCGCCTGTCAACGCTGCGCCCAGGCTGGTGATCATGCTGTCCCGTGCCCAGATCTGAGGGTAACCGGAACTGAGGCCCGAGGCCCGAAATCCGAACGGTGTAACACAGCGCTGCAGGATACCGATTGCATGCTGATAGGCTTCTTCGACCAGAACATCCCGCGACGCCACGGTCTGCCCCCCTTCCAATGGATGCGCCCGGAAAGTGCGTGCCGGACTCTGCGGCCTGAGTATAGCGGTTCGCTGGGTGCGTGTCAACTGAAAGCGCGCCTCGCGTCTCACCCAAATTGACTTTCGTCATGGTCGTGTCGACTCCTGTGAGCCAGCTTGCAGACATCACGGCAAGATTCACGCATAGTCTTTCTTTGACCGCCGTCGTTGTCTCAGGTATGATCAGCACGATTCATCAAGGTGGGTCGGCTACGCTATTGCGCGGAGGATTCATGATCGAGCAAGAAACTGGCGTCAAGGTCACAAGATCAGCCCCGATATCCGATCTGATGGTGCTTTTCAAAGTTCGCATCGTTGTGCTGCTGCTCCTGGCTGCGTTGGGCGGTCTCTTTCTGGGCGCTAACAGTTGGCCGAGCGCCGGATCGTTCCTGTTGATCATGGTCACCGGTGCGCTGACCGCGATGGGCAGCTCGGCGTGGAATCAATACCTGGAACGCGACACCGATGCCTTGATGACCCGAACGCGCGGCAAGCGCCCGCTGGTTAACGGCGCCATTGCCCGGCCAGGTTGGGTGCCCTACGTGGCGACAGCCATGATCGTCCTGCCGGTGCTCGCCGTGGCGCCGTTTAACCCGGCGCTGGCGTTTTTCCTGGCAGTGGGAGCATTCATCTACGTCGTGATCTACACCATCTGGCTGAAGCCCCGGACCAATCTCAACATCGTGATCGGCGGGCTCGCCGGCAGTGCTGCGGTGCTCAGCGGCGGTGCAGCAGCCGACGCCTGGCGCGACCCCGCGGTCATTGCCTTGGCCGTGATGCTGTTTTTCTGGACGCCGATCCACTTCTGGGCCTTGGCGCTGGTCTACCGTGAGGACTACGCCCGGGCACGCGTCCCGATGTTGCCGGTGACCGACACCCCGCGCCGTGCTGCCTCCTGGGGGCTGGTGCATGGCATCGGCGCAGCCATCTCCGGCCTAGTGATCGCCTTCCTGCCTGGGATGGGCTGGATCTACGCCATCCCGGTCGGCATCGCGACGGCAACCCTGCTCTGGCAAGGGGCCTGGCTGGTGGTTGATCCGGTCAAGAAACGCGCCTGGCGTCTGTTCCATACTTCCAACTTGTACCTGGCGGTCGTCCTGTTGGCGGCGATCGTGGCGGCGGTCGTGTAGGCGCTTGCGGCAGGAATTCTGAACTTAGTCGCGAATTCACGGAGACTTTGGTTGTCACGCAGTTCTGTTAGTGGTATGATAGCCTCAGCGCGCACGCTATGAGACCCAGTTACAGCTTCTTTTTCCGGGCGACTTCAGCGCTTGCGCAGCTATTTCCTGGCGACCGGAGCTGCCCATGCCCTCACAACACATCCCCCTCGTTGTCCATGCCACCCATGAAGCTGGGCTAAAGCTCGGCGGCATCGGCGCCGTGCTCGACGGCCTGCTGACATCGCCCGCCTACAACGAGAACGTGGCGCGGTCGATCCTGGTCGGCCCGATCAACCCCTGGAATGCCGTCGAGATGGAGCGGCTGACCGCGCCTGGGAATCGCCTGCGGACGATCTATTCGTCGCTGCCGGGCCTGGAGTGGAACGAGGCGACCGAGGAGGTGGCCGCGGCGTTGCAGGAAATCGAGCAGCGCATGAACGTCCACTTCCTCTACGGGATGCGCGGCTTTGGCCGCTACGAGCATGAGGTCATCCTCGTGGACGCCGGCGCCATCGCGGGCGAGACGCTCAACGCCTACAAGTTTTATCTATACCAACGCTGGGGCCTGGCCTGCTCGCAGCACGAAGGCAACTGGGAGTTCAGCTTCTTCTTAAATGCTGGCGAGCCGCTGTACGAGGCCGTGAACGCCGTAGCGCAGGACATTTCGCCCACCGCCCAGCGCTACATTATCGCGCACGAGTGGCTGGGGCTGCCGGTGATCTTCAGCGCAGCGCTGCGCAACGATGACCGGTACAAGACAGTGTTCTATGCGCACGAGGTCGCCACGGCCCGTCTGCTGGTCGAGGGCAACGGCGGACACGACACGCGCTTCTACAACGTGCTCAGGTTGGGTCTGGCCCAGGGCCACAGCCTGGATGCGGTTTTCGGCGACCAGTCATGGTTCTACAAACACGCTATGATCCAGCGCGCCGGTGTCTGCGACCGCATCTTTGCCGTGGGTGATCCGGTGGTGGATGAGCTGCGGTTCCTGGGCGGTGTGTTCAACGATAAACCGATCGACCTGGTCTACAACGGCATCCCGGCCGCGCCGATCAGCCTGGAGCAAAAACTGGCCAGCCGCGAGCTGCTGTTGCAGTATGCCGAAAACCTGTATGGCTTCCGGCCCGACTACATCTTCACGCACGTCACGCGTATGGTGCCCAGCAAGGCGCTCTGGCGCGATGTGCGCGTGCTGGAGCATCTGGAATGGGTGTTGGCCGCGCAGGGCAAACGGGCGGTCACCTTCATCGTGTCCACCGCCTCCCCCACCGGCCGCCGCGCCGAGGACGTTTTCCGTTGGGAAGCTGAGTACGGCTGGCCCGTCGGTCACCGCGGGGACAACGGCGACCTGGTCTCTGATGAGAGCCACTTCTTCTTTCGCGTGCTTGAGCCGTACCACTGGGGTCGCAGCGCGACCAAAATCTGCCTGGTGAACCAGTTCGGCTGGGAGCGCAGCCGCTGCGGCTGGCGGATGCCGGAGGCGATGCGTTTCAGCGATCTGCGCAACGGGACCGACCTGGAGTTCGGCCAGTCGATCTACGAGCCATTTGGCATCGCGCAGTTGGAGCCGCTGCGCGGCGGTGCGCTCTGCGTGGTGTCCAACGTCTGCGGCTGTGTGGGGTTCGTCGGTCAGACCGCCGCCGGTCAGCCTGCGGCCAACCTGGTGCTGGCGGATTATGTCTCGGTCCCACCGGCGTGGCAGCTCTGGAGTCCCTGGGACGCGTTGCGGATCGACGAGACGATCCGCGGCAGCCTGGAGGCGCGCAACAGCTACCTGGTCGCGCAACAGATCGCCGAGCGGCTGCCCCGGAACGACGAGGATCGGCTCCATCTGCTCGAAGCCGGGCAACAACTGGCTGCGGGGATGAGTTGGGAAGTGGTGGTGAAGGATTATCTGTTGCCGGCGCTGGGACGGTGCTGACCTCCAGGAGGACTCATGCGTAAGATTGCCGTAGCTCTCTCCAAAGGCGGCGTGGGCAAGACCACCACGGCCGTCAACCTGGCCGCCGCGTTGGCGCGCGCCGGGCGGCGCGTCCTGCTGATCGACGTTGACACGCAGGGACAGGCCGCCCGCTCCCTCGGGCTGGCGCCGGCGGCGGGCCTGGCCGAGCTGGCAACGGGTGAGGCCAGCTTCGACCAAGCCGTTGCCTCAGCCCGCACCAATCTCGACCTGCTCGCCGGCGGCCGCGGGCTTGCCAGCCTCAAACGGCTGATCACCCGCAAGGATTTCGGCGGCGAGCAAACGCTGGCCGAGGCGCTGGCGCCGCTGGACGACCGCTACGATTTCGCCGTTCTCGACACCGCGCCGGGCTGGGATGCGCTATCGATCAACGCGCTCTTCTACGCGGAGGAGGTGCTGGCGCCGGTCTCCCTGGAGGTGTTGACCCTCCAGAGCCTGTTGGATTTCACCGGCAGCCTCGCCTCCATCGCGCGTTATCGCCCGAACCTGGCGCTCCGCTACGTGCTGCCGACCTTCCTCGACCGCCGCGTCCGCAAGTCGGACGAGATTCTGACGCAATTGACCGGCCATTTCGGCGAGCGCGTGTGTGCGCCCATCCGCTACAATGTCCGGCTCTCCGAGGCGCCCGGCTACGGGCAGACGATCTTCGAATACGCGCCGCACTCCCCCGGCGCCGACGACTACCGGGCCCTGGCCGAAAGGATTTTGCGCGATGAGCGAACGTAAACAAACCCCCGACGTGCTGGCCGACATTCTGGGTAGCCCCATACCCACCCCTGAACCGGCCGCACCGCTGCCAGTTGGCCGCATCACCGACCTCCCCCCGCGGCGTCCCGCCGCGCGCGCCAGTCGCGCTTCGACAGGCTCAGCGCCCGACGTCGCGGAGACAGCCGCGCCCGCGCCGCCGATCTGGGAATACGAGACCGTCTCGTTCCAGGACGCCCACGGCTGGCGGCCGCGGTTCGTCAACGGGTGCGAGCTGCGGGATTGGATGTTTGGCCCGTTGCTCCATGATTACGTCAATCAACGTGGCCTTGAAGGCTGGGAGTTAGCCGCTGCCGCTGCCGGCCAAAGCCTGTACGGGACGAGCGATCGGTATCAGGTCTTCTTCCGCAGGCCAAAACAGGGGTAGTACTTTCCGGTCTCCCCTCGTTATGAAAGAGCCTCCTGCCAAGGTATTCTCGGCAGGAGGCTCTTTCACTACGCGTTACTCGTCTCTCGTTGGGAACTGATCACCCACACCCCGGCGCGTAACACAGCACCATATCCTTTGCCGCCTTGACCTCATCCAGCCGCTTGAGCGGCGCGTTGTGCGGCGCGGTCTTGAGCAGCTCGGGCTGGGTCTTCGCCTCCTCGGCGATCTGGATCATGGTGTCGGCGAAGAAGTCGAGCGTCTCCTTGCTCTCCGTCTCGGTCGGCTCGATCATCAGCGCCTCGGGCACGATGAGCGGGAAGTAGACCGTCGGCGGGTGCATCCCGAAGTCCATCAGCCGCTTGGCGATGTCCATCGTGATGATGCCGGGCGCGCCATCCAGCTTGCCCTGCGCCACGAACTCGTGCATGCAGGTCCGGTCGCCGTGCGGGATCGGATAGACGCCGCGCAGCCGGGCCTGCAGGTAGTTCGCGTTGAGCACCGCGTTCTCACTCACCTGGCGCAGCCCCTCGGCGCCGTGCATGCGGATGTAGGTGTAGGCCCGCACCAGCACGCCGAAGTTGCCGTAGTACGCCTTCACCCGGCCGATGCTCTTCGCCGGCATGTGCCAGACGTACTCATCCTCGTCGTTCCGCACCACGATCGGCCCCGGCAGGTAATCGGCCAGGAACGCCGCGACGCCCACCGCGCCCGACCCCGGCCCACCACCGCCGTGCGGGGTGGAAAAGGTCTTGTGCAGGTTGTAGTGCATCACGTCGAAGCCGATCTCGCCCGGCTTGGCGATGCCGAGGATGGCGTTGAAGTTGGCGCCGTCGCCGTAGACCAGGCCGCCCGCCTCATGCACCAGCCGCAGCACCTCGACGACGTTCTCGTCGAACAGGCCGAGGGTGTTCGGGTTGGTCATCATCAGGCCGACGAGCTTGGGGCCGTGCTGGGCGATGAGCGCCTTGAGCTTCTCCAGGTCCACGTTGCCGCGGCCGTCGGAGGGCACTTCAATCACCTTCAGACCCGACATGCTGGTGGTGGCCGGGTTGGTGCCGTGCGCCGAATCGGGGACGAGGATGACGTCGCGCCCCGTCTCGCCCCGCTCGTACAGATACTTCCGCATGATCAGGACGCCGGTCAGCTCGCCGTGCGCGCCGGCCGCGGGCTGGAGCGTCACCGCATCGAAGCCGGCGATCTCAGCCAGAAGTTCCTGCAAGTTGTAGATCAGCGCCATCGCGCCCTGCGCGCTCTCGACTGGCTGGAGCGGATGCAACATGGCGAAGCCCGGCAGCCGCGCCGCGACCTCGTTCACCTTCGGGTTGTACTTCATCGTGCACGAGCCGAGCGGGTAGAAGCCGGTGTCGATGCTGTGGTTCAGTTGCGACAGCCGGGTGTAGTGCCGCATCAGGTCGATCTCGGCGACCTCGGGCAGCGGCAGGTTCGTCCGCTCGCACCCGGCGGGCAACGCGGTCTCCGGCACATCGCACGCGGGCAGGCTCACTGCGCGGCGGCCGCTCTGACAGATATCGTAAATGAGTGGCTCGGTCATGGCGCCACCTCCTCGCTCTCGTCACCAGCGATCTCAGCCAGCGCCTCGGCCAGATCCTCGATCTCGGCCCGGCTGACCATCTCGGTGACGCACAGCAGCATGTGATCCTGCAGCGCCGGATAATCCTGCCCCAGGTCGTAACCGCCCACGATGCCCCACTCATCCAGCAGCACTTCGTTGATTTCGGCTACCGGCGCCGGGCAGCGCACGACGAACTCCTTGAAGAACGGGCCGGTCGAAACGACCTCGTAGCCCGGCAGCTCGCCGATGAGTTTGGCGGCATAGTGCGCCTTGTGATAGCTCAGCTCAGCGACGGTGCGCAGGCCGTATTTGCCCATCGCGGCCATGTAGATCGCCGCCGCCAGCGCGTTGAGCGCCTGGTTGGAGCAGATGTTGCTCGACGCTTTCTCGCGGCGGATGTGCTGCTCGCGCGTGCTGAGGGTCAGCACGAAGCCACGCTTGCCGTCCGTGTCCACGGTCTGGCCCACGATGCGGCCGGCAGACTTGCGCACGTCGTCGGCCCGCATGGCGAAGAAGCCGACATACGGCCCGCCGAAGCTGACCGCGTTGCCCATCGGCTGGCCCTCGCCGGTGACGATGTCGGCGCCATATTCGCCCGGCGGCGTGAAGAGACCCAGGCTGATGGGGTCAACCGACACGATGAACTGCGCACCCGCCGCGTGCGCCTTGTCGGCCAACGCCTGCATCTCCGCCGGGGTGTAGAGCCGGCCCAGGAAGTCGGGGTTCTGGACGATAACGCAGGCGGTCTCTTTGTCAATCGCCGCTGCCAGCGCCGACAGATCGCTTTGTGGCGCGTCCTCGCCGATCACCTCGATGCACATGCCCTGGGTGTAGGTGCGGACGACCTCGCGGTACTGCGGGTGCAGCGTGGGGCTGAGCACGACCTTGCAGCGCTTGCCGCGGCTGATCTGCAGCGCCATGATCACCGCCTCGGCCACTGCGGTCGCGCCGTCGTAATGCGAGACGTTGCGCGACCTCCATGCCGGTGAGCGCACAGATCATCGACTGGTATTCGAAGTGCGCCTGCAGCGTGCCCTGGCTGATCTCAGGCTGATAGGGCGTGTACGCGGTGAAGAACTCCGAGCGGCGGATGATCCAGTCTACCGACGCTGGGAACGAAATGGTTATACGCGCCCGCGCCCAGAAAGCAGCTCGCATGGCTGAGATCATCGTTTTCCTCAGAAAGCGCCTGCAATTCCTGGAGCACTTCCATCTCAGACAGCGCCGGCGGCAGATCCAACGTCGGGAAGCGCAGTTTCTCCGGCACGTCCCGGAACAAGATCTGACACCGACTCGGCGCCGACCACGGCGAGCATCGCCGCCCGATCGGCATCGGTGTTGGGAATGTAGTTCATGCGATACTCCTCGAGGCTGGAAGCTGGATACTGGAAGCTGACTGCTCGTGCGCTAAAAGGAGGCCCCAGTTTCGAGTTTCCAGTTTCTACGTCTCAGTGCCCGCCCTTCTCTTCCTCTTCGGCCACGTACTTCTCGTACACAGCCACATCCATCAGATCATCCAGTTCGCCCAGGTCACTGGGCGCGATCTTGATGAGCCACGCCTTGCCGTAAGGATCCTCATTCACCCACTCGGGGTTGTCCTCGAGCTCAGTGTTGACCTCCAGTACCTCGCCGCTGAGCGGCGCGTACGCGTCTTCGGCGGCCTTGACCGACTCGACCGTCCCCAGGCCCTCGCCTTTGGTTACAGTATCGCCTACTTCCGGCAGCTCGACGTAGACGACGTCCGATAACAGATGCTGGGCGTAGTCAGAGACGCCGATCACTGCGACGTCACCTTCGATGCGCGCCCACTCGTGACTCTTCGCATACCTGGCCTTAGGATCGAATTTGTAGCTCATGGGTTCCTCCTGTTGGTTGGTAGATGGGTAGATGGGTAAATTGGTAAATTGGTAAATTGGTAAATTGGTGAAATGGGATTCTCAGTGGATCACGGTTCTGGCTCACACAAAGGCGCAAAGTCGCGGAGGGAAAGCAAGACATCCTTGCGCTCTTGGCGGCTTTGCGTGAGATTCGTGATCGCGTGATCTACTGCTTCTGGCTGTTCATTGACAATAAAAAAGACGGGCGACGCGGGGCCAGACCCCGCCGCCCGTCTCTGTCTGGTGACCTGAGAGATTGCCCACGTCACCCGCTCCTGGGAGAAGTGCGGCTTGCCCCATCGGTGTCCCGCCATTCACGCTTGCGTGGGAAGGTGGGAACTTTCCAGAGTGCTGTCCCAGCGCGATACGTTTGCCTGAGAGATTGCCTGTCCGGCCCGGCAGCCGGTCAAGGTGCCCCTTCGGCGATCCTCCCAGTGTGGAGGATGCTCTCTCGCGTTGTTCATCCAGCCTGTATAAGTTTTCAGTACGAACCGGAGAGTGTATCATACAGCGCGGCGGGGCTGTCAATGACGGGGCCGCGGGTTTTTCGCGCAATGGGGCACGCGTTGCCGGACGCAAGGTCCGATGGTATAATCCAGCTCAGATTGGGAGATCGAGTCATGGACAGCCAATTGATCCGGGAATACCGAAACCGGTACCAGGCAGTGGAAGCTGTTGAGCTTGCCGAGCGACGCGACGCGGACACGCGCCTACGATGGAAGCAACTCAACGCTACCTTGCAAATGGCTTTGGACTTAGGCCTTCAGACAAGAGAGGCAGAGACGGGGGAGTCAGAAGTGTGGCGCCGGTGGGCGAAGCTTACGGAGGAGAGAACTTGATCCCAGCAACCGGCAACGAACGACTCTTGTGGCTCGCGTTGATCGTACTCGTGCTGAGCTATCTGGCCGGGGCGTGGTTGAACCGGCGGCGGAGCAAAGTCATCGGCAAGTGGCTCCAGGCGGGCCTCTCCGTGCTGGGTGGGAAACCGGCCTGGAAGTTGACCCGCTCTCTCAGCACCGGCGCCGAGGTGATGGTGGCCGACGCATCCCGTCCTTTTCAGCGGGTCCAGGCCGGCTATTATCTGTTGACGCGTGAGATTATGCCGCTGTGGGGGATCGAGCTGCTGCGCGGCAAACGCGACCTGCTCGCCATCCGCGCGGATCTGCGCGTCCAGCCGGCCGCCGAGTACGAGCTGATGCCGCTACAAGGCAAGCTACGCGCCCTGCTCGATAGCAAGGCGGGCGATCAACCGTGGCAGTGGCAGGAGATGCCGGCAGGACTGGGTCTTGCAACCCGCGGCGAGATATCGCGAGCGACCGTTCGAGCGATCGAAACCTTCGCCAAGCGCCACGGCCCGCTGATTGAACGCCTCTCGCTGCGGCCGCGTCAGCCGGGTCTGACGATCTTTATAAAGCTGGTGGCACCGGGGATGCCTTCCGCGACGGAGTTGCTCCGCGGGCTGAAGGATGTGGCGGGATCATGAATGACGCGCGAAACCATCGGTGGGATCGCCTGAACCCCGCGCCTGGCGGAGCTTAGCATGTTGGCGAGCCCTCAGGAAGACCCCTACCAGGTGCGCCTCCCCGCCTTCGAAGGCCCGCTCGACCTGTTGCTGCAACTGATCGAGCGCGAGAAGCTGGACATCAGCAGCATCTCGCTGGCCCAGGTGGCTGATCAGTTCCTGGCCTATGTGCGTGCGATGGAACAGGTCGCAGCCGACATATTGGCCGACTTCCTGGTGATAGCGGCCCGGCTGGTGTGGATCAAGTCGCACTTGTTGCTCCCGCAGACCACTCGGCCCGGGGATGACGAGCAGGAAGAGGATCCCGCCGAGGCGCTGGCCCGTCAGTTGCGCGAGTACAAACGGTTCAAAGATGCAGCGTTGGCGCTGCGCAGCATCGAAGAGACCGGCTACCACACCTACCTGCGCGCCGCGCCGCCCCCCGAACTCGAACGTCACCTGGAGGCGGACTCCTCGGCCCTCGTAGATTTGTTGGCAGCGGCGCAGGCTGCCCTGGCGAATGTGGTCGCCAGCCTGCCGCCGGAGAATCTGGATGGCATGGTTGTACCGTTCACCCTCACCATCCACGACCAGATCGGCCTGATTCGCCGCGTCACGGCAGACAGCCAAGGCGTCTCCTTCCAATCCCTGCTGCTGCGCGCCCACCATCGGATGGAGATCATCGTGACGCTGTTGGCTGTGTTGGAGCTGATCAAACGCCGGCAGATCGCCGTCACCCAGGACCAGCCTTTTGGCGACATCATGATCACGCCCGTGGCAGGCTCGGAAATCACCGAAGATGAAGCCGAAAACGGGGATGAATAAGACTATGCACGCCTGCGGCGCGCACTCAACCACCACGCGATCATCAACGCGCTGATCGCGCCCGCAAGGTCGGTCGCCAGGTCAAACACGTCAGGCTGCCGGTTCGGCACGAAGCTTTGATGATACTCATCGGTGAGACTGTAAAGGACCGTTACGACGAGTGCCCACAGCAGCGACCGGCGTACCCCGGCTCCCCGCAAGGCCCTCCACGTCAGCACCGCCAACACCGCATACACGGTGAAATGTCCGAGGATATCCTGGATCTGCGGCAAACCGGGCGGTATCACGCGCGGCAACCGCGACTGCCCGGAGAGGTAGAAGATCAAGCCCATCCAGGCCACGACCGCAGCCCAACGCAGGCAGCGATTTTCTCTGAGGGTCTTCATGGGTTTGTGAGTAGACAAGTAGACAAGTAGACAAGCGGGAATCCCGGATTGACTCATAAGTTGCCTGCCGCCGCATACGCTGCCAGAGCCACATCGGCAAGGTGGTCCCATGCGAAAACAGACTTCGCTCGGATTTGCGCCGCAGCGCCCAGCCTGGCCGCGCGGTCAGGATCGGCCAGCAGAGCGGCCACGGCTGCGGCAAAGCCATCCGCATCGCCCAGCGGTGCCAGCACACCCGCCTCGCCCAGCGTCGCCGGCAGCTCGCCCACCGCATACGCCACGATCGGCAACCCGGCAGCCATCAGCTCCAGCACCTTGGCGCTGTGCCGCGCCTGGTTCGACGGCGTATCGGCCCACGGCACGATCGCCACGGTCATGCAGCCCAGCAGTTCCGGCAGTTCCGCCGGTTCGATCCAGCCCTGCACGGAGATCCCAGACATCCCTGCTAACTCGCGCTCCTCACCCCCCAGGCCGCGGCCGACGACCGTCAGCGTCGCGCCGGGCACACGCTCACGCACCCGCGCCCAGATTGCAGCCACGTCAGCCGCCCGCGTTCCGGCGAAGCGCGTATAGAGGATGACGGAGGCCGGAAGCTCGTTGCTGGAAGCTCGTTGCTGGAAGCTCGTTACTGGAAAGTTCGGTATCTCGACGCCGTTATGCAAAATAGAAATACGTTCGGGAATGGCGCCAAACTCCATCGCGCGCCGGCGCAGGCATTCGCTCGTTACCGTCCAGGCATCCGCGTGCGAAAGGCCGTAACGTTCCTGCCAGGCGAAGAAGTGGCGTTGCAGGATTGAGTAACCGGCGCGCGGATCATCGTTCCAACCGTCTGCGCCCTCCCAATCATCGGAGTCCATGACGAAAGATGAAGGACGGGCAACGAATTCCTTAGTCTTTCGTCCTTCGTCTTTCGTCTTACGCCGGGTAATCCACAAAAGTGCGCCAGCCAACCCCGATGGCCCCTTGGGCTTAAGACATGCGCCACATCCGGCCGCCAGGCGCGCACGGCTTGGAACAGCCGCCACCCAAGCCAAAAGTGCCACGCCGCACCCTCCTGGCCGGGACCTGACAATGCGATGTTGATTACGTCAACACCTTCATCCACCCAGCGCCGACCCGCATCTTCCGGGGAGTCGTAGGGGGGGACAAACGACCGCGACCGTGTGGCCGCGCCGCGCCAACTCGCGCGCCAGCGGCAGCGTGCGGGCGCGGGTCGTGCCCTTTGCACGCAAACCAAACGGAGCAATGAACGCGATGCGCATGGGAGGAAACCTGGGGAGACCGCAGAAGCTAAGGACTCAGGCGGCGCGACTATTTTCCGCACGAGCGCGCCGCCCAAATTTCCTCAACGTCAGGCCTGGATGCGCAAGGCCGCGACGATTTCGGCCAGAGCGGCTCTTTCAGCGTCATTCACAAGCACCGCGCCCCGACCGAAGAAGTTGCCGCCTTCCTTCCCGGCTTCGCTGGTCAGGGTCGCGGCGTTCATCACCCATTGCTTGTAGCCCGCGGCCTCTGCCGGATCGGATTTGAGGTCGAGCAGATCGGCGAGTTGGCCCAGCCGAACCAACGCCGAATCTTTGGCGCCCGGCGCAACGGCCAGCTTGCTATAGTCAGCAAATTTCCGCTCGGAATGGACAAGTTGATCCAATTCGAACTGAATAGAGCCGATCAGCGTGTTATCAAGGAATTCGCTGCGTCTGCTCATCGCATACTGGACGGCGGCGAAACCCTCCGATGCAGTCTCAGCCGAACGGCCTGGACTGGCAGCAGAGATCACGACCGCAGCCAGGCGAGGTCCTTCCATCAAGAGCATTTGTTCATCGGCGGTGTAATCAGCGAGCAACGACATTCTGGCTTCTCCTTCAGGCTTTGAGATGACACAGTGCATTGTAACGCATTGGGCCGTGACGGGAAAATCACGCGCAAAGCGGGGCAAGATGAAGTACATCCTGCCCCGCTTCGTGAATCGCCAGACGCGATCTACTGCCCGAACTCCACCGCTGCGGTCATGTTCCAGCGCAGGCGGGGATCGGTTCGCTCGGGACGGACGACCGCCGTGTAGCTGATGTCGCCCCGGTAATTCTCACCGATAGCCTTGATCTCCTCCACCACACCTTCGAAAGTCTCGCCCGGCAGGGCGTCGAACGTGATAGTGGCCCGGTCGCCCTCTTTGACTCGCACGACATTCAGTTCGGTTAGGTCCGTGGTCTCGACGTGCCAGTGCGACAAATCGGCCAACTGCACGACCGCGGCGCCCGGCGCAACTTGCTCACCGGCGACGGTCGCCAGGTCAGCAACCACACCTGCGAAGGGCGCGTGCAGCTCGGTCTCGGCCAGGGCGGCGCGCGCCTGGTCCAAACCGGCCTGGGCTGCGGCCACATCCGCCTCAGCAGCAGCGATGATTTCCGGCCGGGAGCCGTCCTTCGTAAGCTGCAACTGCGCTTGCGCCCGACGCAGCTCGGCCTCGGCCGCCGCGATGTCGGACGGTCGTGCGGACTTCAGCGCGTCGATCTGTGCCTGCGCCTGATTGACCCGGGCCTGAGCGCCGGCGATGTCGGCTTTGCTGGCTCCCTTCTCCAGGTCAGCGACACGGGCGGCCGCAGCGTTGTAATTATTGGTCGCCTGCTGCAGCGTCGATGATTCGGGCCGAGCGCCGATATCGGCATTGCCTTTGACCCGATCGTAGGCCGCTTGGGCCTGCGACCGGACAGCCACAGCGTTCGCCAGATCGGCGCGGGCCGCGATCAGTTGGTCGACACTCGTCCCCTCTCGTAGTTTCGCCAGCGCCGCCTGTGACGAAGCAAGCGCCGCCTCAGCGCCCCGGATGTCATCCTGGCTCGCGAGGCGAGCCAAACGGGCTTGGGCAGCATCCACGGCAGACTGTGCCGTGATCACCTCAGCCGGCAGGGCGCCAGCTTTCAGTTGCGCCAGGCGGGCTTCTGCGCCGGCCAGGGCTGCTTCAGCCTGGGCCACGGCTGCACGCTGGCGAGCATCCTCAAGGTGCAGGAGAACCTGGCCAGCCTGGACGGCCTCGCCTTCCTTGACCAGGATCTCCGCCACGCGGCCGCTGAGCGGCAGGCTCAGCGACGCGCTCGAGGGACGGCACCAGTTTGCCTTCCGCAGTCGCGGCACGGACAGCGGGCTGGGTAGCCGGGGTCATGGCAGCTTCCACCGGTGGGGCGAACATCCGCGGCAAAGTCAGCGCGGCAAATGCCCCGGCCGCGACCACTGCGATGACGATGATTCCGATGATCAGTTTCTTGGACTTCATGATTTGACTCCTCTGAGCTCTCAGCGCGGGAACGCTTAATTTGCAAGCACATACTCCGGCGCGCGGACCGGGAAGACTGGTGCGGCTAGGACGGCAGGAACAGCGGGCCTCGGCTCATGGTAACCGCCACCTGCCAGCGCGGCGATCTCCGCCGGGTCCGTGATCACGTTGACCAGCTTGCCGTCGGACATCTGCAGCACCCGATCGACATACTGGCACATCCGCAGATCGTGCGTGACCATGACGCCAGCTCGCCCTTGCTCGCGGATGATTTTGGAGAAGGTCTCCACCACCTGAAACGCCCGCTCGGTGTCCAGGCTGGCGGTCGGCTCATCAGCGAGCACCACGCTGGGCTGATGGATCAGCGCCCGGGCGATGGCTACGCGCTGCTGCTGGCCGCCAGAAAGCTGTCGCGGCAGGCTATTGAGTCTGTCGCCCAGCCCCAGACGTTCCAGCAGCTCGCGTGAGCGCGCCTTGCCTTCACGATCCAGCCGCCCGTTCAGGCGCAACATCAACTCGACGTTCTCCAACGCAGTGAGAAACGACACCAGGTTGTTGGCTTGGAAGGTGAAACCGATCTTCTGCCGGCGGAAGGCGGCGCGCTGATCATCGCTCATGCTGCCGAGGTCCTGGCCGTCGATGCTGATGCGGCCCTCGCTTGCCCGGAGCAGCGCGGCCAGCATCGCCAGCAGCGTCGTCTTGCCCGAGCCGCTCGGCCCTACCAGAGCCACAAATTCTCCCTGATTTACTGCCAGAGATACATCGTCTACGGCACGTATCTGGGCGCTGCCGCCGTTGTAGGTCTTGGTTACGGATTCGGTTGCGAGTGCGATTGTCATCGTATCCTCGTGAGACGTGAAACGTGATGCGTATTCCGTGTTGCGAAATCCGTCATTACTCGCTGATGCGCCATTTGCCATTCGTCCCGCTCATGACGCCAGCCCCAGGGCCGTCAACGGCTCGACTTTCAACGAGTAGCGGACGGAAACCAACCCGCCGATGGGGCCGATCAAGAGCAGTGAGATGATGGCAGACCACACTGCGGAGGGCGTGAAGACGATCGGGATCGTCGGTGGGAAGCCGAGCGAAAGGAGCAATGTGATCGCCACGCCGAGGCCGACCCCCATTAAAGTAATCACGATGATCTGAACGATCGAAGCCAAACCCACCGTCAGGTTAGAGGCGCCGATCGCCTTGAGCATGCCGATCTGCGCTACCTTCTGAAGGGTCAGAATCTGGAAGAAGCCGCCGATCACCAGGACGCCAATCAGCAGGGCGAAATAGCGTTGGGTGTCAAGCGTGCTCTGCTGTGCGCTGTAGCCCGGCGTCGCCTGATAGGCCGTCACCCGATCTACCGCCACCACATCCTTCACATCGCGCTCGATCCGTTGTGCGACCGCGGCGGCCTCCGCTGGGTTCGCCACCTGCACGCCGATGACATTCGCCACGACCTCGGCATCCGGCACGCCGCCGATGGCTGCCTGAGGCCGGATCTCATCCCAGGTGCTGATCGGCACGATGACACTCGGCTGGAGAGAAAACTGCCGGTTGTCCGAGATGCCGACCACGCGCAGATTGTAGAACTGCTCCTGGGTGTCCTGGATCGACTTGACCGTCAGGGTGTCACCGACATTTAGGCCGGCCCGCAGCGCCGTCTGGCGGTCGATGACCGCCTCTTTTGATCGCCGGCTTCGCAGCCCTGCACCTTTCAAGGCGGGCGGCTCCCCCGGCAGGCCCGGTTCGACGCCGATCAATGCTACATTCAACGGCTTGGGATCATCGTTCAGCACCAAGGCAGCGCTCGCCGTGCCGATCGGGCCGACCGCCTGCACACCGGGCACGCGGCGCACCTCGCTCAGCCGATTCACTCCGAGCCGGCTCGCGCCGACCGACAGGTCCACGTTCGACTGATAGACGATCAGATCGGCGTTGAGCTTCTCGATGTACTCGCGATTGCCCGCCCCCAGCCCTTCGGCCAGCGCGGCCACAAACAGCACGAGCACGGTGATCAGCGCGATGACCATGCTGAACAGGATGAACCTGCCTCGCCCTCGCCAGATTTCTTTCAGTGCCAGGTAGAATGGCATAGTTGCGTCTCCAAAGTGGTCTGTCGTTTGATTTGCATGATAACCTTATACATCATGTTACAGTGTTTGTCAAATCTTTGCATAGAGAAATTTCACGAGAACCCGAGATTTCTGGGGTATGTCGCTGGGCTAGTCAGCTTGGCCAAATTCACCCACGGCGTAATTCAGACATGATGTACTAATCACCGACAAAAGCTGTACTGGTCTCCACATCATCGTGTGCGGCTGTCAATTGGATTGTTGCTTACTTAAGTGCCTATCGATACTCCTGTAGTATTTATTCATCAGCATCTTACGAGATTGTGTCCCACTCCGGCCCGCTGACCGGAATCATCACCCACCACTCACCTGAGGAGGAAGCCATGCGAGTCTCTCGAAAGTCGATATTGTTCCTGGCAACTGTAGTCGTCGTGGGCTCACTGCTTGCCGCAGCCGTGGTGTCGGCAACGCAGGGTGGGCCAGCGCAGGTGACCGAACAGGATCATCAGGTGCAGCTCGACGCTCAGTCGATCGGCGTGGACGACGTCATCGGCGATGACCCAGATGAAAATGGCTACAACGGCCCGCCTGTCTCAGCGGATGCAAACGCCCCGACAGCCCCTTCCGAAACCTCGGAGAACGTCATCCTACAAGAACTGCTTGCGACGCCGGGGCCAGACCAGCAGGGATCGCCAGAGTCAGTCGCCGCCGGTCCTGACTGGACGCCTTTCTACTACTTCTTCGCGGCGGGCAGCACTTTCCGGCCGCGCGACAGCTCTACCGGGTGGGACTATTCGGGTGCGGGCTGCATCTCGGCGCGGGGGAACGATCTCTTAACCCTCCATCTCGAAGTTCCGCACGGGGCGCGCATCGACTACCTGCGCATCCTCTACTATGATACAAACGCCGCGAATAGCGCGGGCTATATCACGATCTATAATGCCATCGGGGGCAGCACCGACCTGATCGGCGTCGCCTCGACCGGCAACGGCGGTTACGGCACGGCACTCAGCGCCTATCTCGGACATGTTGTCAACACCGAGTCCAGCGCCTATGTCCTCAACTGGATCCCAGGTGCAAAGGGGTCCACCATGCGGCTCTGTGGGCTGCGTGTGGCCTACCGGCTGCCCTGATATGGCGGCATTCATCTACAGTTACCATACTCAGGAAAGGAGTGCTGCCATGAAAGCCATCCAACAAAGACGCCCCACGTGGGCGATCGCATTTACTGCGCTCGTGCTCGTTGTGGCCACCGGAGTGGTGGGCGCCGGCAGTAGCGCAATTACGCCCGATGCGGCCCCCGATGACCTTTTCACCTTGCACCTCGATGTGCCGCACGGCGCACGCATCGACTACCTGCGGCTATTCTTTCGCGACGCCAGTCCGGCCAACAGCCAGGCATGGATCACGACCTATGATGCGCGCGGAGCCTTATCAGATCTCACAACCATCGTCTCGACCGGAGCAGAAGGCTACGGCACCACCCTGAGTCCTTATCTCGGACATGTGGTCAACACCGAATCCAACGCCTACGTGCTCAACTGGCGGGCCAACCAACGAGGCAAGAGCATGCGGTTGTGCGGGTTACGCGTGGCCTACAGGCTCCCGGTGGGGGCCGGTTGGTCGGCTTTTTACTACTTCTTCGCCGCCGGCAGCACCATGCAGCCGCGTGACAGCGAGACTCCCTGGGAGTATGATGGCGCAGGATGCATCTCAGTACCATACCAAACCTTCCTGCCGCTCATCATCAAAAAATAGGCTTCCCACCGGTTGCGAGCCCGGCGGACTGCTGTTTGCTGAGGCTCCCAAGCCGCACTTGGGAGCCTCAGCGCATGCCAGTGTGAACGAAGCCCAGATCTTCATCTGACGAACTGGGAGAGACTGAATAGCCCTCCTGAAAACAGGTTCGCCATACGAAGATGGCCCCAGGCACAGTGCCTGGGGCCATTGCGTTTCTAATGTAAGGACCTGGAAAAGAACAGGTTCAGCCATTGGCTCGGTCGGAGACCGGCCAATGTGGAAAGTCATCCTTTTCCAGGCCCCCAGAGACAATCACTAAGCAATCCCGTAACTTGCCCAGGACTGCGGAATCTCGACTACCGTCCCCCGGCGAACACCGCATTCCAGAAGAACATGTAGTCGCCGGTGGCTTGAGCGCGATAAACAACGTTGGGAGCGAGCAGGACAACATGCCCGGTTCCCATCGGCGCCTCCACCATGGCCGCGCTGCCGCGAATTACATCATCATTCTCGATGTAGCCGTTGAGCAGCACCGGGCCTGTGGTGGGGTAAGTTGCGATCACCCTGACGGTACTCGACGTAGTCGTGAAGAACGGCGTGCTGGAGTCGACCAGCCAGGAGGCTTCCTCCGTATCATAGCCGTAACCGACCTGCGTGGTGGGATCGACCAGGATACGCACTGTCGAGCCTGGGGAGTAGAGCGTCCCGGCTGCGATGGAGGCCATGTCCGGCTTGGCTGCGCCATGATCCGGTTCCTCGATTTCCTCTATCTGCGCCGATGCCGCTCGCACGGCTCCCCCGGCGTCAGCAGACGTCAGGCGGGCCGTCGTAGCCAGGGCGCCGCCGCCCAGACCGACCCCGATACCCCAACTCCTGTCGATGGGAACCCTTGTAGCCCGCCCCATCAGCACGAGTTGTCCGCCGCCCTGCACGAAGCTCTTCAGGTTCGCTTCGCCGGTTGTGCCGATGCCGCCGCGATACTCGGGCGGTAGGCTCGATGATGTGCTCCCGCTGATCAACGTCGAAGTGGTCATATCGGGGATGATCACGACATCCAGATCGGCAATCGTATTGTTGACGACATCCTCTTTGTACAGCCGGACGTATGGGAAGTCCGCCCGATCCAGCCGCAGGCGCACCCACCCCTCCGGCATAGTGTTGCCCGTGCTGTTGTTCGGCGTGTACAACCCTACCTTCGGTTGTCGCAATGGCGTGGCCGTCACGTCATCCGTGACCGCATAGGCGGTCAAGCCCAGGCTTTCGGCCAGGGCCTTGATCTTGGCGTGATCGGCTACGCTACCCGTCGTCGTGACGACGAATGTGCCAACGGGGAAACTGCGCCCGCCGGCCGTAAACGCCGCGTCGGCCTGCGCCACCTCCATGTTCGGATCGGCCCAGAGCTGCGGCAGAGCGACAGCCAGGTTGTTGTTGGACTGGTGTTCGATGACGTACGTGCTAGCAACGTCACCGATCAACGAACCAGCGTACGGCACCTTGAGCGTGACCGGGATCAGGCCCAGGCCCGCGGGCAGCGCCGTTGTTACCGGCACCACCTCCACGTCGCGCAGCAACCCGTAATCCCAGCTCACCACGTCGAACGGTGTCTGGCCGCCAGGGTAGGGAGGCGTAGCCAGGAAGTTCTTGGCGGTCAGACCATAGGGCTGATCCGCGCGTACCACATAGTCGCCGGCCTGATATTGCCGCCCGGCGATAGTGGTAGCCACGGCCAGCCGGTCCACCTCGAAGCCCTGGTTGAGATGGAGGTTGTTGACCAGGTCGGTTACGTCAGCGTTGTCACCGCCGTTGGCCGGGATCATGAAGGCGTAGGGCGGCTCACTGGCGGACTTCTGATAGTTGAGCTTGCCCTTCAGGTAGAAGTTGTAGAGCAAGTCGTCCTTATTCTGCGCCAGGTAACCCAACTTCAGCCGGATGGCATCCTCTTCCAGGTTCACAGCATCCATCAGCCGCCAGGTGAAGCCCGGTGTGTAGGGCGCCGGGTTATACCAACTACGCCCTTTCGGCGTGGCGGTCATGACGATCGGGGTCGCCATGTTTGCCCCACGGAGCTCGTACAAGGTCCCCATCGTGTTGTGCAGGGCGCTGAAGATGTCGTTATACCCCGGATACCAGTTGTCGGTATAGTCCCACAAGAAGACACCGGTCCAGCCTTTGGCAATCAGGCCGGCCAGGGTGTGCCCGCCATAACCCAGCCACTCAGCGACCGTGATCGCGTTGACGGCATAGTTGGTCGGGTCCATGGCCGGATACATGAAGAGCATGTTCTGCGTTTGATGCAGGTCATGGTAGATTGTAGGGTTCCACTCGAAACGCGCCGCGGTATTGGCCTGTGTCTCGGCCAAACCCTGCCCTATGAAGTCACGATTATTGTCGTGGTTGACGTACTTGTTGTAGTAGGGCGAACTGGAATTGGCGTAGGGCGTGTCCTTGTACTTGTAGTACCAATCCGTCACCGTCTCCAGCCCGTCAGGATTCAGGGTTCCCTCAATCACGACGATCACGTTATCGAGCAGGTTGCGTGTCCATACATCTTCATCCGAGGCCAGCCTGTAGCTCAGCCGCACCCCAACCTCGGGGCTGGTGCGCTCCGTGGCGTGGATCGCCGGGCTGATCCAGTAAACCGCCTTGCCACGCTGGGCCAGGAACTTTGCCTCAGCGTCGGACGCCACCTGGCGCGGATCGGCCAGCTTGCGAAGGATCCCCTTGAGCCTGTCCATCTGCGCCCAGTTCTGGGGCGAGGTGATGACGGTCAGGATCATGGGCCGACCCTCTTCGGTCGTGCCATACTGAAAGACGCGTACTCGGGGCGATGTGCGTTGGAGCTCGTTGGCGTACTCGACGATGCCCTTGCGCACCCCCTCACCCTGCAGCTCGTGCGTCTGCCAGGGGGTCAGTTTGTAGTCCTGTCCGATGTCATAGCCGAAGAAATCCCGTGGGGTCGTGACCGCGGCATTCACCGGCGCGGCCGGCAGTCGATTCGGCGAGGCGCTCGTGCTCGCGGCGCCCAACAGCAAGGTCGTCAGCAGGAGCAAGATTACAAGCGTGCCGACGCGACGCGTCAAGCGTCTGCGTGGAAGCGTGTCCATCATTGACCTCCTCGCCTTACGGCCCCGTGACAAAGGGGAAGTAGCTCCAGCTCTCAGCAGAGCCACTCCGACTGCCTTCGATCAAGGAGTTCCAGAAGAACATGAAGGTCCCGGTGCTCTGTGCGCGGTAGAGCACGTTGGGGGCCAGCAGGATGACGTGGCCGGCGCCCAGCGGCGCGTCGATGATGGCCGCCTTGCCGCGCAATGCAGCATCAGCGGTGGAATCCAGGTAGCCGCTCAAGAGCAGGTCGCCTTCTTCCTTGGTGGGATACGAGGCAACGACGGCGGCTGTACCACCGGGTACTGCGACGTAGTAGGGCGTCGAGCTTTCGCACCAGAGCGCTTCGACTTCGTCGTAGCCGTAGCCGACCTTGGCGGTCGGGTCGACCTTGATGCGCAGAATGGAGCCTGGGCAGCCGGCCGCAGGCGCCGCAGCGGCCTGCGCACCCTTGGGTGCCTCGCCGCCGAAGTCAGGCAGATCCTCCTCAGGGTTATCAGTATCGACGGCAGCCTGCAGCGCCGCCAAGACGGTGCTGGGCACGGTGACGCTGATCCCCCAGCTCTGCTCGATCGGCAGCACCGATGTACGGCCTTGCAGGACCAGGGTGCCGCCGGCCTCCACGAACTCCTTCAGTGCAGCTACACCTGCGTTACCGATGCCAGGGCGATATTCCGGCGGCAGCGTGGTGGACGTGCTGCTGCCGTTGATCAGGGTGGAGGTCGACATGTCGGGGATGATAACCACGTCGTACCCGGACACCGTGCTCGTGACCATGTCAGTTGCATACAGCCGCGTGTAGTCCCAGCCGCTGCGGTCCAGCCGAAGCCGCGTCCACCCTTCCGGCATAGTGGTGCTGGTGCTGTTGTTGGACGTGTACAGGCCGACCATGGGCTCGAGTAGGCGGGCGGCTGGCACGCGACCGGTAATGGCGTAGGCAGTCAGGCCCAACTCCTCGACCATAGCCTTGAGGGCGTCGTGATCGGCTTGCGAACCGGTGGTGCGCACGAGGAAGGTGCCCGTCGGGAACGCATGCCCGCCGGCAGAGAAGGGCGCATCGACTTGCGAGACGGCCATGTGCGGATCGTTCCATAGCCTGGGCAGCGCCACCGACCAGTTGTTGTTGGATTGGTGCTCGATCGCGTATTGCTTGGAGACATCACCGGTCAGGGTACCCGCGTAGGATACACTTTCCGTGACCGGAACTAAGCCCAGGCCCGCCGGAAGTGTCATAGTGAGCGGGACTACTTGGGCATCGCGCATCAGGCCGTAAGTCCAAGCCGTCACGTCGTAGGGCGTCTTGATGGGCGGATAAGCCTGCACGGTCAGCAGATTCTTGGCGGTCAACCCGTAGGGCTGGTCCATGCGGACCACATAGTCGCCGGCCGCGTACTGTTGCCCGGCGACGCTGAAGGGCTTGCCGGCGCGATCGACTTCGATATTCTGCAGTTGGCGCAGATTGTTAACCAGATCCACCACGTCAGCGTTGTCACCGCCGTTCTGGGGAATCACGAAGGCGTAGGGGGACGCGCTCATCGCCTTCTGCATGTTCGTCTTGCCTTTGACGTAGAAGTTATAGACCAGGCCATCCTTGTTTCTGGCCGTGTAGGTCAGATCGTTGAGAATCGCGTCCTGCTCCAGGTTCACGGCGTCCATCAGGCGCCAGGTGAACGGTACCGTATACGGGAGCGGGTTGTACCATGTGCGGCCGCGTGTCTCCGGTCGGGTCATAGAGCGCGGCGTGGCCATGTCGGCGCCCTGGAGCTCATAGAAGCGACCGTTGGTGTTGTGCATGAAGCTGTACCCGTGGTTGTAGCCCGGATACCACATATCGGCGTAGTCGTACGTGAAGACGCCCTTCCAGCCTGCCGCAATCAACTGGGTGATGTTGTGTCCCGCGAAGGCCAGCCACTCAGCCGAAGTGATCGGGCTGACCGCTTCGTTGGTGGGGTCATTGCCCGGCGACATATAGAGCATGTCTTTGGTCTGGTGCAGGTCGTGATAGACCGTCGGATTCCACACCATGCGGGCCTTGACGTTGGCCTCTGACTCGGCCAGGCTGATGCCCAGGAAGTCGCGATTATTGTCGTGATTGACGTACTTGCCGTAGTAGGGCGCGCTAGAGGAGGCATAGGGCGTGCCCTTGTATTGGTAATACCAGTCCGTGACTATCTTGAGGCCGTCGGGGTTGATGCTATTTTCCAGCACGACGATCACGTTGTCCAGAATCTCCATGGTCCGATCGTCGTTGCTCGAAGCCAGTTGATAGCCCAGCCGCAGCAACACCTCGGGGCTGGTGCGCTCCGTGGAGTGGATCGCCGCGCTCAACCAGTACACGGCCTTGCCCTGCTCGGCCAGGAAGCGCGCCTCATCGTCGGTTGCCACCTGGCGCGGGTCGGCCAGCTTGGCGAGGATGCCCTTCAGGCTGTCCATCTGTGCCCAGTTCTCGGCCGAGGTGACAACCGTCAAAATCATGGGCTTGCCCATCTCGGTCGTCCCGTACTCGAACACATGCACGCGGTCCGAGGTGCGCTCGAGTTCATAAGCATACTCCACAATACCCTTGCGCAGCCCCTCACCGGTCAACTCCTGGGTTTGCCAGGGGGTGAGCTTGTAATCCTGGCCGATGTCATAGCCGAAAAACGCCCGCGGCGTCGTGACGTCATAATCTACTGGCGTCGCCGCTTGCGCGCCTACCAAGGTCGTCAGCAGGGTGATCAGAAGCAGCAAACTCAGTGCCGCGCCCCGTCGCCGTGCCAGTCGGTGCTTGTTCATGTGAGTTTCCTCCTCCGTGGCTACTTGTTGGTGGCGCCAGTCCGAGCGCCTTCGATCAGGGAATTCCAGAACAACATGTAGGTCCGAGTGGCCTGGGCCCGATAGAGCGTGTTCGGGGCCAGCAGGATGACGTGTCCCTTGCCCAACGGCGCGTCCGCGATAGCGATCTTCCCTAGTAGAGCACCTTCTCCGCTGGTGTAACCGCTCAACAGGAGCGGGCCCGTGTCGGGGTAGCGTGCCACGACGGTCGCCGTCGAATTCGCGGTCGGCACGAAGTACGGCATCTGACTGCTTTCGCTCCAGGACGCCTCTTCCGGATCGTAACCGTAGCCGACCCTGGTGGACGGATCGACCTCAAGCCTGAGGATCGAGCCCGGAGAGTAGAACGTCTCGGCCAGGGTGCCGGCTGTGCTGGCCGCCCACTTTGCCTGATCGAGCTGTTTCTGCGACGGAAAGTCCACATTCTCTTCATCTTCCGGATCGGGCTCGCTGAACGCGACGGCTACCTGCACGGCCGACGGTACGGTCACGCCGACATTCCAACCCTTGTCGATAGGCATGAGGGACGCGCGGCCCATCGCGACCAGCGTGCCGCCGTTCTCCACAAAGCTCTTCAGGTTTTCGACGCCCGTATTCCCGATGCCGCCTCGATACTCCGGGGGCAAGCTCGAAGATGACGAGCCGTTCACCAGGCCCGAGGTTGTGATGTCAGGAATCACGATAACATCATAGCCGGACAGTGCGCCGCCGCTGATGTCTTCCTTGTATAGCCGGGTGTAGGGGAAGCCGGTGCGGTCCAGGCGCATGCGCACCCAGCCTTCGGGCATGGTCGAGCCGGTGGTGTTGTTGGGCGTGTATAGCCCGACGCGCGGCTGCCGGAGCGGGGTGGCCATCACGTCTTCACTGATCGAGTAGGCCGTCAAGCCCAGATCTTCGACCAACGCCTGGATCTTGGCGTGATCGGCAGCGCTACCGGTCGTCGTGACCACGAACGTGCCCACCGGGAAGGTACGACCGCCTGCGGTGAACGTCGCGTCCGCCTGCGCAAGTGCCATGTCGGGATCAGCCCAGAGCTGCGGTAGGGCCGCGGGCAGATTATTGTTAGTCTGATGCTCGATCACGTAGCGATTCGAGACATCGCCGGTAAGCCTCCCCGCATAGGATACATCCGCGGTTACGGGGATAAGGCCGACGGACGAAGGCCAGGCCGTGGCGACCGGAACCGTCTCCACGTCCCGGAGCAAACCGTAGGTCCAGCCGGCCACGTCGAACGCCTGCGCGAGAGGATACTTCTGGATACTCAGCAAGTTCTTGGCCAGGAAGCCATAAGGCTGGTTGGTCAGGATCACGTAATCGCCGGCCGCATACTGCCGGCCGTCCAGGGTAAACGATACCGCCGCGCGGTTGATCTCGAACAGATGCGCGCGCAAGTTATTGATCATATCGGTCACGTCGGCGTTGTCACCGCCGTTGGCCGGGATGATAAATGCATACGGGGACTCACTGGCAGCCTTCTCCATGCTCAGCTTGCCCTTCAAATAAAAGTTGTAGAGGAGTTCATCCTTGTTTTGCGCCAGGTACTCCAGGCTGATGCGCAGCGCGTCCTCCTCCAGGTTCACCGCGTCGATCAGACGCCACGTAAAGGGTACGGTGTAAGGCGCCGGGTTGTACCAGGCGCGACCCCGACCGGGGCTTGTGATGGTGCGCGGCGTCGCGCCCCTGGCACCCTGCAGCTCATAGAAGATCGCGTTACTGTTGTACTCTGACGTGAAGCTGTTCATGAAGCCCGGATACCACATGGAGGCGTAATCGTAGGTGAAGACGCCAGTCCAGCCCTTGGCAAGGAGACCGGTCATGGTATGTCCGGCATAAGCCAGCCACTCACCGACCGTGATCGCGCTGATGGCTTCATTCGTCGGGTCAGGGCCGGGCGACATATAGAGCATGGTCATTGTTTCGTGCAGGTCATGGAACATCGTGGGGTGCCATTCCGTGCGGATGGCCGCGTTCTGCTGCGACTCCACCATACCCAGGCCCAGATAGTCGCGATTGTTATCGTGGTTGATATACTTGTTGTAGTAGGGGGGCGAGGAGCTTTCGTACGGTGTGCCCTTGTACTTGTAGTACCAGTCGGTGACCATCTCGAGACCATCAGGGTTGACGGTATTCTCGATCACCACGATCTCGTTATCCAGCACGTGGTGGGTCCACTCGTCTTCTCCGGAGGCCAACTTGTAGCTCAGCCTGACCAGGACCTCGGGGCTGGTACGTTCGCTGGCGTGGATAGCAGCGACGATCCAATAAACGGCCTTGCCCCTGGCCACGAGCGACTTTGCCTCAGCATCCGACATCACCTGGCGGGGATCGGCCAACTTGCGGAGTATGCCCTTCAGATCATCCATCTGCGCCCAGCTCTCGGGCGAGGCGATCACCGTCAGGATCATGGGCCGGCCCATCTCGCTTGTGCCATATTCGAAGACGCGCACACGGTCCGAGGTGCGCTCCAACTCGTGGGCGTAGTCTACGATGCCTTTGCGTACTCCCTCACCCGGGATTTCTTTGGTCTGCCACGGTGTGAGCTTGTAGTCTTGTCCGATGTCGTACCCGAAGTATTCCCGCGGCGTCGTGACGCCGTAGTCCACCGGTGCGGCTGGGGCACGGGTCGTCCCCGCTTGTGCGCCGGCTGAGGACACCATCAGTACGATCAGAAGCAGCAGTAAGATACTCCTGCCGGGCAGGCCTCGCAGCGTAGAAACGCGTGGGTGCCTTTGGTTGCAATCCATTCTGATACCTCCTCCTGAGAACCGGCTGGGATGCCGGTCGATTGGGCGATTTGTGGAATCGCATCGGGTGGGTGGTACTTGCCAGTTTGGAATAGCTATGCCGCTATGCACCTCCTTGCCGCGCGCGCCGCGGCCGAATTCCTCCTCCAGCCGGCGATCCGGCTGGTCGCAAGCGCCAGGAGACAATTTGCACGCCCAAACCAACAATCCGAACGCCACCTTCGATGGAAGACCTGAGCGTCTAGCAAATGAACGCCTGGCACGATAAGCGAACCCTTGCCGGAATCCATCACTTCAGAGCACGACGCTATGGCGCACCTGGTAGTATGAGGACGACTACGTGGTTGGTGGCCCTAGCGATCGAGACAGGGATGTGACAAAGGTCCATTTTCGCGAGAAAAACACGAGGAAATCTCAGAACTATTCTTAAGGAGTTAGAATATATGCTCACAAGTACTATAATACCGAATAGTTGACTTGTCAATTCGTCTACATTGGACTCTTGACAATCCGAACAGCGTTGAATTTCCAGCTGAACTCAGAAATCAGACGGTATTCTGACCCATTAGGGACGCAGCCACACTCGAAGTGCCCGTTTCAGATCAAATCTCGTCCTACATTTGTAATACCATACCGACTAGCCTGAATTGATCCACATCAAGCCGCTGGCGAAAACCTTGCATACTTCCGGCGCGCAGCGGCCCCAGGCGTGACGCCTGGGGCCGCATTGTGGAACAAGCTCCACATTACAGATGGATCGCTTATCACGTCTCACGCTTCACGCATCACTCCACCGTCACACTCTTCGCCAGGTTCCGCGGCTGATCCACGTCCGCGCCACGGCGGACGGCGATGTGGTAGGCCAGCAGTTGCAGCGGGATCACCGTCAGCACCGGCGTCAGGAGCTCCGACACGCGCGGAATGTAGAGCACGTGGTCCGCCTTGGTCGCGATGAAATCGTCCCCCTCGGTCGCCACCGCGATGACGATGCCGCCGCGCGCCTTCACCTGCTCGATCTGGCTGATCATCTTATCGTAGACCCGGTCCTGCGGGGCGATGGCGACCACCGGCATGTGCTCGTCGATCAGCGCGATGGGACCGTGCTTCATCTCGCCAGCCGGATAGCCCTCGGCATGAATGTAGCTGATTTCTTTGAGCTTGAGCGCGCCTTCGAGTGCGATGGGGTAATTGATGCCGCGGCCCAGATAGAGAAAATCGCTGTGCTGGAAGAATGCCTGGGCCAACTCGTCGTAAACCCTGTGTTTTTTCGGATCAAGAACCTGCCCGGCCAACGCCGGAAGTCGCGCAAGATCGTCCAGCAGGCTGCGACGCTGCTCTACGGAAACAAGGCCGCGTAGCGTGCCGAGATGCACCGCCAGCAGATATTGATCCACCAGCGATGCGGTGAACGCCTTTGTGGACGCCACGCCGATCTCCGGCCCGGTGTGCATATAGATGACGCTATCGCTGACGCGCGCCGCCTGGCTGCCGATCACATTGACGATGGTCGCCAGGTGTGCGCCCTTCTCCCGCCCTTCCTCCATCGCTGCCAGGGTATCCACGGTCTCGCCTGACTGGGTGATGGCCAGCATCAGGGTCCGGTCGTCGATCACAGGATCACGATAGCGAAACTCCGACGCGTATTCGACACGCACGGGCAGGCGCGCCAACTGCTCGAACATGAACGCGCCAACCAGCTCAGAATGGCAGGAGGTGCCGCAGGCGACGCCGACGACCTGTGTGAGCGCCCGCGCCTGATCTGCGGTCAACTTCACCTGTTCCAGATACACCTCGCCACTGCCCAGGTCGACGCGGCCGCGAATGGTGTCGGTGAGCGAGTTGGCCTGCTCGTAGATCTCCTTCTGCATGAAGTGTTTGTACTTGCCCTTGGCCGCCGAAATAGGGTCCCAGGGGATAATGTGGATAGGTGGATTGAGCGGCCGCCCGTCCAGCAGCGAGAAGTCTGCGCCATTTCGGGTCACGACGGCCATCTGGCCGTTTTCAAGGAAGGTCATCCGGCGGGTGTGCTCCAGGATGGCCGGCATATCGGAGGCGATGAACATCTCGCCGTCGCCGAAGCCGATCGACACGCCGCCGGCGTTGCCCAGCCTGGCAGCCACCAGCACGCCTGGCTCCCGATGTGACATGACGACGATGGCGCTGGGGCCGCGCAGTTGGCGCAATGCCAGGGACACCGCCTCGGCAAGCGTCCGCTCACCCGTGTAATGGAGTCCCACCAGATGCGCGATCACCTCGGTATCGGTATCCGAATGGAACTCGATCCCTTCGGCTTCCAACTCGGCACGCAACTCACGGAAGTTCTCAACGATGCCGTTTTGCACTACCACCAGCTTGCCGGAAAAATCAGTATGGGGATGGGCGTTGCGCTCGCTGGGCTTCCCGTGCGTCGCCCAACGCGTGTGGCCGATGCCGATGTTGCCTTGGATGGGAGCTTCAACCAGCCTGTTAGATAGATTGCTGAGTTTCCCAACGTCGCGCCGGATGGCGATGCTGTTGCCGGCGATGCTATCGCTTTGGATGACGGCGATGCCTGCCGAGTCGTAGCCGCGATATTCCAGCCGGCGCAGCCCGTCCAGGATGATCTGGGCCGCGTTGCGCGGGCCGATGTAACCGACGATACCGCACATGAGGTTCCCTCCCGAATAGCAAATGGCAGATAGCAGAAGATAGCAGACAGCAGGTTGTGCGCGTCAGCAGACTCGTATAGAGTCATAGCACCGACACGCGACCCGCAATCCACAAAGAACTTGGGGGGAGAAAAGGGGTAAGTTGTGTATCCCCGGAGGCATCCGCCGATCAACCCGATTTTCCGGATCAGGCAGCATCCAGTTTCCAGCTTCTAGCTACCAGTCCGTTAGCGCCCACCTTGCGGTGGGGAACCTCCTCCTCGTCACCCCGACCGATGAAGGCCAGGGCCAGGCGCTGTGTCTCCCCGAACTGTAAACTCGCCCTGATGGCACCTCCTTTCCAGCTTCCAGCTTCTAGCTTCCAGCTTCCCCAAACACCAGCCACTTGTATTGCTCCGAATCGCCCTCCGCGTAGTCCCCGCGCATTTCCGTCGGGAGCAACTGCGCAAGCTGAACCATCGCCTCGTCGGTCATCTCGCGCAGCACTTCGCGATCAGGTCGCTCGGGCCATGAGAAGCTTAAACGCCGGCCCGAAGTGGAGGGTTACGACGGGATGATGCAGGAAAGCCTTAAACGACCAGGAAAACGCTGGGGTGCCCTGTACGGCGCAGGGCATCAGCCAGGCCCCGGGCGCCTGCTTAGCGACAAACGCCAGGCCTTCTTTGGCGCGCTGGAGGCGCAAGTCAAGACTGCGCGTGCCCTCGGGCGAAATGGTGGCGATCTGTCCCCGGGCCAACACATCCCAGGTGGTTTTTAGCGCTTCCCGATCCACGGCGCCGCGCGTGATGAAGATGACGGGATACCAGCGCATCAATACGCCGACAATCGGCCAACGGCTGGTCTCGATCTTCGCCAACGGCACGGTGTAACGCGGCAGCTTGGCCGCAATGAGCACCGGATCGAGCCAGTGAATATGATTGTAGTAAACAATCCCGGCGCCGGTTCGCGGCAGATGCTCCAGCCCCGTCATCTCGATCTTGAGCATGAGGCTGATGAGGAATCTGAGCACCGGTCCCCAGATGTATCGTCCAATCGGAATTCCACGCGGCCCGCGCATCTACGCCTCCAATAAAGTCGCTGGCGCGCCGAGCCGACGGCTTGAGCAATACGCGCACGCGCTCGATCACCTGCTCAATACTTAAGCCGGTGGTATCTACCACGATCGCATCCGGTGCGGCAGCCAGAGGCGCATGTTGCCGATTCGAATCATACTCGTCCCGCCGCCGCACATCCTGGATCACCCGCTCAAGCTCCACATTCTCGCCGCGCGCTTTGCGCTGGAGGTAGCGCCGCCGGGCCCGTTCTGCCAGGCTGGCATCCAGATAGATCTTCAGTTCTGCATCCGGCAGCACAACGGTGCCGATATCCCGCCCGACCATCACGACACGCCCACGCTCGCCGATGCGCCGCTGCTGGATGCGCATGGCTTCACGCACGCCGCGATACGCCGACACGGGCGACACGGCCTTCTCGCACTCGGGTCGGCGGATGTCCCATGAGATGTCCACCCCATCAACCAACACGGTCACGTCGCGACCGTCGTCGATCGTCGGCGACAGCACCTCGATGCGCACCTGCTCGGCCAACGCGGTGATCGCGGCCTCGTCGTCGACGGGAACCCCGCGGCTGAGCGCGGCGGCCGCCACGGCCCGGTACATGACCCCGGTGTCGAAGTAGAGATAACCCAGATCTTCAGCCCAGAGCCCGCCGATGGTGCTCTTGCCCGAAGCCGATGGGCCGTCGATAGCGATGGTGTTCTGAATCAAGGCTCGCTGTTTCCTTTCTGTGCCGGCCCGCTCCGCGCCGGGAAGCGGGATGTGCCCGGTTGCGTCGTGCAGCGACCTGCGTTCACCCGGCGTCAAGTCACGCCACTTGCCGGGTCGCAGATCACCCAAAGTCAGGGGCCCCAGCCCGATGCGGATCACGCGTTGAGCGGGATGCCCCAGCAGCGCGACCATGCGCCGCAACTGGCGCTTCCGACCCTCGCGCAGCGTCACTCTGAGCCAACTCGTCGGCGCCATCTTGACGCCAGCGGGGCGGGATTTGCCGCCTGCTGCTGCTTGCCCTGCGCTCCGCGGCTTTACCGTCGCGCGCACCCCCAGTCCTACATCGGGGGGCAGCTCGCGCCACAACACCACGCGTGCCGGCAGCGTCCGGCCATCTTCCAGCATGACGCCGTGTTGCAACCGCCGAACCTTGCGCGGGTTGGGATAGCCTTGCACCTGCACCAGGTAGGTTTTGGCGTGCTCGTAGCGGGGATGCGTCAGCCGCACGGCAAGATCGCCGTCGTTGGTCAGCAGCAGCAGCCCTTCGCTGTCCTGATCCAGCCGGCCCACAGCGTACAGCCGCTCCGGCACCTTCACCAGCGCATCCCAAGAAGGATACTCAGCGCGCGGGTCGGGACCCGACAGATAGCCCGCCGGTTTGTTGAGGATGATATAGCGGTGCGGCTCGGCGGCGATCGGCTGCCCATCGACCCGGATATCGGCCCGCGTCGGCGTCAACGCGTCCCCCCAATTCGGTGACGACACGGCCATCGACCATCACGCGGCCAGCTTGAATCAGCTCCTCGCAGGCGCGCCGCGAGCCAAGCCCAGCCTGGGCGAGCACTTTTTGGAGCCGTTCTTCGGCCATCAGCACCTCAGTTCCGAATCACCATACGGATGGGAGTTTAAAGAGATGTGCGTCACTGATCCTCGTATTGGTTCATGGTCCGCGCAACACGGTTAGCGGCGCGCTTGCCAGCATCTCGCCAGCCAGCATCCATTGTAGCTCACCGACCGGCAGCGTGCTCGTGAGGGGCACGGACACTTCCAACCGGCGCACGGGCTGTACCAACGGCCGCTGCCACGCGGGCAGGAAAATGTCGTTTGTCTTCACGGTTTCGAGCCGATACGACCTGCCATCAGACCCTGTCGCCCACGCCAACTTGTCGTCCGGTAGCGCTGTCGAGGTCCACCGCCAACCGCGGCCCGCAAAATCGAGCATCGCCCGCACGTCGGCGTAGCGATCCTGGCTGCCCAGCACGATCGCCAGCAGGCGATGGCCCTGCCGCGTGGCGGAGGCGACCAGGCACTCGCCCCCGGCATCAGTCGTGCCGGTTTTGATCCCATCGGCGCCGGGATAGGCGCCGAGCAGCTCATTGGTGTTGGCCAACGCCAAGCCGCCGGCTTCGACCGACTGGGTCGCCACCACTTGGACAAACACCGGATACTCCAGAGCTGCCCGCGCAATGGTCAGCAGGTCGGCTGCGCTGCTGGTCTGTCCGTCTGCATCCATGCCGTGCGGCCCGGTGAAGTAGGTCGCATTCAAGCCCATCGACGCGGCCTGGCGGTTCATTTGGTCAACAAAATTCGCCTCGCTGCCGCCAACGTGTTCGGCCAACGCCACGGCGGCGTCGTTACCTGAGGGCAGAAGCAGCCCGTATAGTAGCTCCCGCACCGTCAACGTCTGACCGGCCGACAAACCCATCCGGCTGCCCGGGGTAGCCGCCGCGGCCTCAGAAATCGTCACCACGTCGTCCAGATCCGCCTGCTGAAGAACGACCAACGCTGTCATGAGCTTGGCGGTGCTGGCGGGAGGCAGCGGGTCATCGGGATGCAGCGCAAACAAGGTTTGACCGCTGTCCTGATCCACCAACAGCGCCGACTTCGCCGTCAGCTTGGGCGGCTGCTGCATCGCAGTCAAGCGTGCAAGCTCGTCCGGCCCCAGACGCAACGGCGGGAAAGCGCCATCCGTCATAACCGGCGGGCCGAACCCGGCGCTCGCCAGCCCAACGATGAAAATCCAACAGGCCAAGAGTAGACGATGGTGCATTTGACGCGCGGCCCCGTCTGCAATAAAATCAAAACGCAATTGTTCAGCCTGAGGGAGACGAAAATGCCGGTCTACGAATACTACTGCGAGCACTGCGATAGGCGCTTCGAGGCGCTGCGTCCGATGAGCCAATCCACCGCGGCCATGACCTGTCCGCGGCTGCGCGACCCCGGATGCCCGGCGGTTGGTCTCCGTTTTTGCCGCGGTCAGTCGCGACAGCGGCGGCAGCCGGCTCGTCGCCGGGAGCGGCTCAACCGGGTGCGGCTCCTGCAGCGGCGGCTCCTGCGCCACCTGCGGACACTAGAACCCGCTGCATTCAGCACACCTCACAAACAAGGGGCACCGTCCGGTGCCCCTTGTTTTACATGTTGACCGAAGCTCAATTCTCATCGTGGACGAAAATATCGAAGCTCCGCGCATTGTCGCTCAACTCCTGTTCGCCGAGTATGGGCGCGAGTTCCGTGACTAGTTTGTAACGCTCGCGCAACGGCAAATCGGTCACCTGGGCAAAACGCACCACGCGTACTTCACGCGGCTGCAAGGACCGGATCAACACCGTGTCGTTCAGGAGTTCCCGTGGGTTGGCGGCATCTGCGGTGTCGAGCAAGCGAGCCCTCAACTCGACATTCGTTTCGGTCGCCTGGCCCTGGTTCTCGACTGCGACGAGCAGCGTGACCCCACCGTTCGAGAGGATCTGGCTGTAGTCAAGCGCTGGATCAAAATCCACGCCAATGATGGCAAGTGCATGCGCTTGCGGGACAGCGGTGACAGCAGGAAGCACCGGCGTAACCGCCGGTGTGACCACTTCGATCGTTGGTTGACATCCCAGCAGCGTCGCGGAGATAATGATCAGGATCAATCCAGCCATCACGCCACCCTGGCGGAGGCGAGATAGAAGGTATCTAGAGTGAATTATCATTGTGTTTTCATCATAACCAGCCAGGCGGGTTTTGTCAAAGTGTGACCATTTCATGGTCATGGCGCTAAAAGAACCTTCAGTATACCGGGTGCGGCCGCCCGCGCAAACGCAGTCTCAGCCTGATCCAACGCAAAGGTCTCGGAAATCAGTCCGCTTGGATCGACCAAACCCGACGCCAGCAGGCGCAGCGCCGGGGCGAACGGCCCGCAGCGTGAACCCAGCAGCGTGATCTCATCCACCACCAGCCCGCTCATGTCCACGCTCAACGCGCCATGATAGGTACTTTTCAGCACCAGGACGCCGCGCGGACGCAGCAGCCGCCGCGCAGACGCAAAGCCCTGCGGACTGCCGGTGCATTCCACGACAACATCGGCAGCGTGTTCTGGCAGCGGTTCGTCCGCCGGCCGCACCTGCACGCCCCACCCCTCGGCGATCGCGAGCTTGTCCCGGTGCCGACCCACCAAGGTGAGATCTGCGCCGTTCAGCCGTAGCACGGCCGCCACCAGCAATCCCAGTTTGCCGTCGCCCAACACGTACACCCGATCCGTCGGTGCGATCTTGATCTGTTCAAGGATTTCGCAGGCCGCGGCGAGCGGCTCGGTGAAGACCGCCAACTCATCGGAGACGTGATCCGGAACGGAGAATAGGTTGGCCTGGGGCAGGACAAGATAGTCGGCGAATGCGCCGTCGCGTCCCGCGATCCCCAAGGTGGTGCGGTTTGGGCAATGGGTATGCCGGCCGGCGGCGCAGGCTGCGCACTCCGGGCTGCGGCAGGCAGCGTTGATATCGCCCACCACGCGCTGGCCGAGCCAACGGGCGTCGTCCGCCTGCACAACCTCGCCGACAAACTCGTGCCCCAGGACGCCGCGGAAGCCCAGGTAGCCCCGGACCAGCTCCAGGTCCGTGTTGCAGATGCCCGCCAGCCGCACCCGGATCAGCGCCTCACCCGGAGGCGGCACTGGATCGGGATAGGCCAGATCGTAGCGCAGGCCGTTCTCGCAAAGAAATGCGCGCATGATCGCTCCCATTAAACGAAGCAACGAGCAAACCGCGGATGGATTGCTCGTTGCTTGTTACACGTTTCAGATTACGCGGTCTGCGTCTTGGCGACCTTCAGCCCCAATATGTCCTTATCTTCCCAGCCGGCCAGGACCGGCACGGCGTTGAAGATTGAAGAGTATGTACCGCTGATCAGGCCGATAAACATTACGGCGACAAACTGCTTCATCGTCCCACCGCCGAAGATCAGCAAGGAGGTGAGGATGAACAAGGCGCACAACTGCGTGGCGAGCGAGCGGTGCAGCGTTTCCGTCAGGCTGCGATCGGCGATCTGGGTATAGGTCTCGCCACGATATTTCGGCGTATTCTCGCGGATGCGATCGAACACCACGATGGTGTCCTGCACCGAGAAACCGATGACGGTCAACACCGCGGTGAGGAACAGCGCATCGGCCTGCCAGCCCAGGATCAGGCTTAGGATGCTGAAGATACCGATCGTCACCAGGACGTCGTGGATCATGGCGATGACCGCGGACGCGCCGTAGCGGAACGGATGTGGCACCTTGCGGAAAGCCACGATCAGGAACCCCATGATCGCCAGCGACGCCGCAATCACAGCCAGGACAGACGCTCGCGTCACCTCCTGGCCAATCGCGGGACCCACCGAAGTGAACTGCCGCTCGACCACCTCAGCACCGAACTTCGCCTTGATAACGTCGGTCAACTGAAGCTTCTCGGTCTCATCCAGCGGTTTCAGCCGCACCTGCAGCGTGTTTTCCCCGCCCAGGGTGGTCACCGCGGTGTCCGCGCCCGCTCCTGCATCCGTCAACACCTGGCGCAGCTCGGCCGGCTGAACCGGCTGCGGGAAACTCAATTCCCAGATCGAACCGCCGGTAAAGTCAATCGCCAGCTTGAATGGCAGGCCGGTGGTGGCAGTCGAATAGATCATCGCCACCAGACCGGGGATGATGATGATTGCCGAAAGCAGGAAGTACCACTTCCGTTTCTCTACTAAATGAAACATGATCGCCCCCGCTCCTTAGAAACCCATCAACCAGCGCTTCGAGCGCAACGCCTCGGAGCTGCTGCGTTCGAAAACCGCCCGCATCAACGTGCGCGTCACCGTCACCGCCGTGAACATGCTGATCAACACACCGATGCCCAAGTTGACGGCAAAGCCCATCACCGACTGTGCGCCGAAAGTCCGGCCAAAGAGGATCAGGATCAAGCAGGTAATCAGCGTGGACAGGTTCGAGTCCAGGATGGAAGTCCATGCCCGGCTGAAGCCTGCCTCCACGGCGGCTGTCAGCGACTTGCCCCATCGGAGCTCTTCCTTCATGCGCTCAAAAATCAGGATGTTGGCGTCCACCGCCATGCCGGTTGATAGCAGGAAGCCGGCAATACCTGGTAAGGTCAGCGTGATCGGGATGAGTTTGTACAGCGCCAGGTTCAGGCCGGCGTACAATAGCAACGCCAGCGCCGCCAGCAGCCCCGGCAGCCGGTAGTAAACCAGCATAAACAACAGCACCATCGAGAGGCCGATCAGCCCCGCAAGGATGCTTTGCCGCACGGAATCTGCCCCCAACGTCGCGCCGATGGTGCGGCGGTTGGCAACCTCCAGCGGGACGGGCAAAGCGCCGTAGCGCATCTGCACGGCCAGGCTGTCGGCCTCTTCGCGGGTGAACTTGCCCTCGATAATGCCCTGGCCGTCGGGGATCGCGCTGCGAATGTTCGGCGCTGAAAGTACGACATTGTCCAGGACGATCGCCAGGGTATCACCGACATGCTGGGCGGTATAGGCGCCGAAGAGCTTGGCGCCGGCGTCGGTCAACTCGAAGGAGATGTACGGCGCGCCGTATTGATCCAACTGGATCTGTGCGTCCTTCAGATCGCGGCCGGTCATAATGGTTGTGAAGACCTGGTCAGCGTAGGGCAACGCCGTAGCGCCCAACCTCGCCTCATCGGGCACGCTGTCGTTGTTGGTCGTGCGGACGTAAACGCCATCCTGAATATTGGGGAATTGCGAATTGGTCGAGGAGCCAATCTCGACGAACTCAAGCTGGCCGGTGCTCTTGAGTGTCTGCACGGCTTGATCCGGGTTGGCAATGCCGGGCAACTCGACGATGATCCGGTTCTCGCCCTGTACCTGCACCAGAGGCTCGGTCACGCCCAGCCCGTTGACGCGGCGCTCGACGATGGTCTTGGCCGTTTGCAAATCCGCAGTCGTGACCGTTTGCCCTTCCGCCGGCCTGGCTTCAAGCAATATCTGGGTGCCGCCCTGCAGATCAAGACCTTGCTTGATCTCAGGCTGCGTGCTTCCGCCGGCTGCTGCCAGAACAGAAGCTGCCTGGCGCCGATGTGCTGAATGGGCAGGTCAATCCACAGGACCGCCAACGCCAGCAGAATGATAATGATCAACACAAGCGTGTTGCGATTCCGCATACGTCTCTTCTCCCCCTAAAGATCCACTCGCGCACAATCGGACACGCGTCAGGCGGGCGCAAGTAACCCCGCAAGAGCTTTGCGGGGCAAAACAGAGCGATTATACCCCCGCCGCGGGAGGCTGTCAAAATACCTATGCTACTGCGTTCACATGGCGGTTCAGCCACGCCCATGCCTCGGTCTCGGAGTTGACCTCCCCCGTGGCTTGGGCCTCGCGCAGCCCTTCCAACAGCTCGCCGATACGCGGCCCTGGCTTCAGATCAAATTTCGTCATGACTTGTCGGCCGTTGAGCAACGGCACGGGGGTCACGCTGCGGGGATGATCCCGGAAGAAAGCATCAAACAACATGCGCGTTGTAGACAGCCGCCGCTGCCACGCCTCCGCAACGAAGTCCCGCGCCTGCATCGCCATCTGATCAGCCACGCCAAGCACAGCGCAGTCCGGCCCCGTGGTATCGGCGTCCCGGTAATAGCGGTAGATCGCCCGCGACGTGGGGGAAAATCGCGCGCCAGATGCGCCGGGCGCATGTGCAGATCGGTCAGCCGGGCGACGTAGGTCACCTCGTCGCCCGCAAACCTGAGCGCCTGGAGCCGCGCTTCGGCCAGCAGTGCCCCCCACCGATCGTGGTCATAGAAATGGGTCTGGCCGGCGTCGTTTTCGGTGCGCTTGGCCGGCTTGCCCCAGTCGTGCGTCACCGCCGCCCACAGCAGCAGGTCTTTGCGCGTGTGGCCGGAAGCCAGTGGCAGGCTCAGATGCACGCGCAGATCATCGGCAAAGGGCGCCAGCAGATCTGCCGCCTCCGCCCACTGCGCCTCCGCGGCCACCACGGTCAAGTCATCCGCGACGGGCTGGGGACGAGTGTAGCCGCTCTCTGGCCACAGCAGGGCGTAGATACCTGCCAGATGCGCCAGCACGCTGCGGGTATGATCGAACACGTCCTGATAATGCGGCACGGATTGCGCCACACCGATCTGCGCTGCCGCTTCCGGCAGTGTATAGCGCAACAACCCAAGCGCTGCCAGCAGGCGCAGATGTTGCCAGGCCTCCGGCGCCGTCAGGATCCGCATCAGCTCGTCGCGGACACGTTCCCCCGAAACATGCTGAATGAGGGGCGCGTCCCGCCGCGTCAAAGTGTACGTGGCGTCTTCGATCCGAAAACCCAGCTCAGCCACCATGCGGACGCCACGCAACATCCGCAGGGGATCATCCAGGAACGCGCCTTCCGTCACCGCGCGCAGCAAGCCGCGTGCCAGATCGGCCTGCCCGTCGAACGGGTCGAACAGGATCGGCTCGGCCGTGTCCGTATGAATGTCCATGGCGATGGCGTTCACGGTGAAATCCCGCAGCGCCAGGTCATCCAGCAGGTCGGGGACCCGCAGACGAGCCACATCCACATCCAGCGACTCACCCGTCGGGTCGGGCACGATCGCCCGGCCCACATCGCGTTCATCGTCCAGGACAAACGACGCCCCACCGAAGGCCGCGGCAATCGCGCGCGCCAGCCGGATACCGCCCTCGGGCACGATCAGGTCTAGGTCATGATTGTCGCGTGCCAACAGCCGGTCACGCACGAAGCCGCCGACCAGCCAGGCCGGGCGTTGCTGCGCGCGGATAAAGGCGATGACTCTGTCGGCGAGCGATGGGGGTTGGCTGCTTGGAAGAACGGTAGTTTGCTCAATCATGGGTGTTGGAACGTTGGCACGTTGGCACATTTGCACGTTTGCACGTTGATGAAGGCAGCGCCACCGGATGACTCCGGTGTCTGATATGACCAAGTGTGCTGAAGCACGCTGCCCTTGCGGACCACATAATCGGAGAAATCGCTAACGTGCCAACCCTTCACGGGGGCGGCGGCGCGTTGCGGACATAGATGACCGTCGGTTCCTCGCGCGGGCGGGCGCGCCCGGCAGCGCGGTGCGCTGCCTCGGAGGTCTGGCCCACGCCGCACACCTGCCCGCGCACCAGAGCCACCCAACAACCCTCGTAGGGGCTCAGGTCAAGCTCGGGGCCAGGTTCAGGCGGTGGTTTCTCGGGCATGAATCCTCCCAACGAAACCTGACAGGTTTTCCCCGAACCTATCAGGTCTGTCCTGGTTGACTGGCAAATCGCGTTTGGCCGCGGATTAGCACGGATTTCCGCGGATCAAATGCGAAAGATCTGTGCAAATCCGTGTAAATCCGCGGCAGTTCTCAACTCGGAACGCTGTCTTTCACCGGTTCCCACGTTTTGTCAGTCATTAAGCAGGTCTGTCAGACTATAGCCGCTCGGCGACCAACTCGGCGATCTCGCCCGGGTGCCTGGCGACGCGCACGCGGGCCGCGTTCAGCGCGGCGATCTTGTCGGCCGCGGTGCCCTTGCCGCCGCTGATGATGGCGCCGGCGTGGCCCATACGTTTGCCGGGCGGCGCGGTCTGGCCGGCGATAAACGCGGTGACCGGCTTGCTCATCTTGGTTGCGATGAACTCGGCCGCCTTCTCCTCGTCGGTGCCGCCGATCTCGCCGATCATCACCACCTGCCGCGTCTCGGGGTCGTTCTCGAACATCGCCAGGCAGTCCACGAAGCTGGTGCCGTTGATCGGGTCGCCGCCGATGCCCACCGCGGTGGACTGGCCGATCCCGCGCAGCGTGAGCGCGTAGACCACTTCGTATGTCAATGTACCGGAACGGCTGACCACCCCCACGTCGCCGCGGGTGTGGATGTGGCCGGGCATGATGCCAATCTTGGCCTCGCCGGGGGTGATCAAGCCCGGACAGTTGGGGCCGATCAGGCGGGACGGCGTGTGATCCAGATAGGCGCGCACCTTCAGCATGTCGAGCGCCGGCAGGCCCTCGGTGATGCAGATAATCAGCGCGACACCTGCGTCAGCGGCCTCCAGGATGGCGTCGGGCGCGAACTTGGCCGGCACGTAGATGATGCTGGCGTTGGCGCCGGTCGCGCCGACCGCCTCATGCACCGAATCGAAGATCGGCACGCTGCCGACAGCCCAAGCGCCGCCCTTGCCGGGCGTGACGCCGGCCACGACCTTGGTGCCGTACGCGATCATTTGCTCGGTATGGAAGGCCCCCTCGCGGCCGGTGATGCCCTGGACGACGAGGCGGGTTTCTTTGTTAACCAGGATGCTCATGGGTTCCTCTCCTGTTTTATCGGCCTACGCGCCTTGCGCCGCCGCGACGGCCTTCTGGGCTGCTTCGGCCAGGGTCTCAGCGGTCGCCATCTTCGCCTCGGCCAGGATCTCCCGGCCCTCCTCGTAGTTGGTGCCCACCAGGCGCACCACCATCGGCACCTGCGTCGGCACCTCCGCCAGCGCCTGGAGGATGCCGCGCGCCACCTCATCGCAGCGCGTGATACCGCCGAAGATGTTGAAGAGCACCGCCTTGACATTCGGGTCGGAGAGGATGATGCGCAGCGCGGCCGCAACCTTGTCGGCCTTGGCGCCGCCGCCCACGTCCAGGAAATTGGCCGGGGAGCCGCCGAAGAACTTGATAATATCCATCGTCGCCATCGCCAGCCCCGCGCCGTTGACCATGCAGCCGATCTCGCCGTCGAGCTTGACGTAGCTGAGGCCGTTCAACCGCGCTTCGCGTTCCTCGGGCGACTCTTCGTCCTCGTCGCGCATAGCGGCCAGGTCGGCGTGACGGAAAAGCGCGCTGTCATCCAGCACCATCTTGCCGTCGAGCGCCACCAGCGAGCCGTCGCCCAGCACCGCCAGCGGGTTGATCTCCGCCAGGCTGGCGTCGCAGCCCATGTAGCAGTCGTACAAGCCCCGGCAGATCTGCGCGAATCTGGCCCATCTGCTCCCGGGCCAGACCGATGCTGAGGGCCAGATCGCGCGCCTGATACTCGCGCAGCCCCAGGAACGGGTCCACGGCCACGGTGATGATCTTCTCCGGCGTGCTGGCGGCAACCTCTTCGATGTCCACCCCGCCCTCGCTGGAGGCCATCACCACCACGCGGCGGCTTGCCCGGTCGAGCACCATGCCCAGATAGATCTCCTTGCGGATGTCGGCGCCCGGATCGACCAGCACCTTCTTGACCGTCAGGCCCTTGATGTCCATGCCCAGGATCCGCCCGGCGACCTCCTCAGCTTCCTGCGGACTCTTAGCAAGCTTGATGCCGCCTGCCTTGCCGCGGCCGCCGACCAACACCTGCGACTTGATGACCACCGTGCCGCCGATGCGCTCAGCGATGGCGCGCGCCTCGGCCGGCGTCGTGGCAACATCGCCCAGCGGCACCGGGACGCCGAACTGCCCAAAGATGCGTTTGGCCTGGTATTCCTGAAGTTTCAAGATGGAACCTCCTTCAACGATGGATGGCGACGCGTCGGCGTGTCACCCGCTCACGAGGTTGATGTTTCCTCATCAGACGAAGCAGAGTACTCCGCGCCGGGGTCATGCAAGATCTTCCCGACCGGCTCCGGTGCTGATGGCGAGCTTGCCTGGCCCGCCAGCCATGAAAAACTTGTCGTAGGCAGAGCTTGAGCTTCCAGATGCGTCAGGTTCACGAACTTGCTCGCCTGATCGACATCGATCCCAACGAGTCGGCCATTCGCGCCAAAATCGAGCACGACCCCTGGAGCAACTTCGCGGGAATCCACGCTGGGCGTCTCGGTCAGATCAATATAGAGAGAGTCAGTCTCAGGATAATAGTGGAATCTCATGGCAGCATCCCTCCGAAATCCCGATCCGGAAAGGCGTTATGGATGGTCTCACCATCTTCCAAAGTCACCACTCGCAGATACTTTCCCAGCTCGGGGATATAAATCCAGAGCCGGACACGTCCATCCGACTGAATCTGACGATAGGGCGCCTCCCGCAACGCTTGTTCGCACCACTCCCGACGGAGATAGGGGCGCTTCCGCAACACCTGCTCCTCGAAGTAACGCGTGGTTTGCAAGTTGCCTCGCTTTCAGCCTCAAAGCCCCGACCTCAACCCTTCAACCGTCGCACGACCTCTACGTACGCCTGCATCGCCATCTCCTGCGACGTGCCCTTGAGCTTGGCCCAGGCATCATACTTCGCCTTGCCCACCATGTCGAAGCCGCCCGGACGGTGACCGGTCACGTCCCCGACGGTGGCCTGCTTGTAGAAGCGTACAGGGTGAGCAGCGTCTTGTCGTCGGGCCGCTTGGGCAGCTTCTGGACTTCCGCCGCGGCGGTCTCGAACTGGGTCTTAAGGTCAGGCATCGGGAGCCTCCGTGCAAATCCATAGTTGTATTGTACTCTTGCCGCGCGTCGTGGTCAAGACCCTATTCCAACGGCGGGAACACCATGATCCGGTGCGCGTCCCCGTCGGCGACGTAGACTTTGCCACCCGGGCCGACCGCGATGCCGGTGGGCAGGGTGAACGACTGGCCGTCGTTGCCGTACAGCCCCCAGGTCGCCTTGAAGGTGCCGTCGGTGTTGAACGCCAGCACCCGGTAGTTCTCCGGGTCCACGGCGTAGACGATCTTGCGCTGGGGATCCACGGCCAGCGCCGGTTTATTGACGACCGACTGGCTGCTCCAGCCGGCCACCGGCCACTGCGCCACGTACTGGCCCGCCTCGTCGAACTTCTGGATGCGTTTGTTCCAGGTGTCCGTCACGTACCAGTTGCCGTCGGCGTCCTGTCCCAGGCCCACCGGCTCGTCCAACCGGCCGTCCACCACCCCGCCGCCGCCGAATTGGGTGACGAAGTCTCCGTCCGGGGTGAAGACCTGCACCCGTTTGTTGCCTGTATCCATCGCATACAGAGTTGCCATCGCGACCGATTGCCAACGAACGCGGGCCGTAGAAGAGGTTCTCCTGGCCCAGCTCGCCGCCGGTGGAGCCGAAGAGACCCCACGTCTTGACGAACTGCCCGTCGTTGGTCGAACTTCTGGACCCGGTGGTTCCACGTGTCCGAGACGTAAACGCTGCCATCCTGGCCCACCGCGATGCCCCACGGTTCGTTGAACTGGCCCTCGCCGCCACCAACACAGCCATCGTGGGTGTCCAGCTTACATGTGCTGCCCCACTGGCGCAGGAACGTGCCATCCGGGTTGAACACCTGGATCCGGTTGTTGCCGGAGTCAGCGACGTAGACCTGACCCTTGTCATCCACAGCCACGGCGCGGGGGAAGTTGAACTGCCCCGCCGCATTCCCCGGCGACGCCGACCTGGCCGATCTGCTGCGACGCTTCGATGATGCGCTGCCCGCCCTCATAGGGATTACCAACCGCGGCCGTGCCATCTCCGGCCGCCGCGGCCGCGGGCGCGCCCCAATCCCACACCTGCGCCGCGACGTCCTTGCGGACGAACATGCTGAAGCGGTGGACGGGATCCCACTGCGCCAGCGGCGTCGTGTACTGCCGGTTGAGCACGACATCCCAGAACTGCCCGCGCTGCACCGGATCCTTGATGCCATCGCGTATGCGCTGCCACGTCAACCCTTTGTACGTCTCCCGCGGCCACCAGATCAGGCGGTAAGGGAACTCGTAGTAGCGGTCGCCCAGATACGGCTTCACCTTGCCGATATTCTTGTCGCCGACGATCACGACCGGCGCGTCCATGTTATCGCGGCTGGGGCTGGCGCCGTAGTAGACCTTGTTCGGGTAATCCCGGAAGTACCATTCCAGGGGCCAGGTCGAATCATCGTCATAGGCCACCTTCAGCGCATGGCCCCCCACCGTCTTGCGGGAGATTTCCTCGATTTGGCTCAGCGCCAGCTTGATATCGGGCGTGCCGTGGGCATAGACCATCGGCTCGGTGGCGTCATCGTAGTTGATAAAATTGAAGCGATAGGACACCCCGATCGTCAGCACCACCAAGAGCGCCGCCAGGCTCACCGCCACCGCTCTGATAGCTTGCCGCCAGCCCAGCGCGACAAAGCGATCATAGATGAAGTAGATCAGCACCAGCGCCACCACCAGCGCCAGCAGCCACTGCGCCGAGTTGCTCAAGTCACCGACTGTCACCCCGACAAACGGCCGCCGCGCCGAAGTCGGCAGCAGCGCCTTGAGCGCGATCAGGAAGAGCGGCACCATCCCCATCAGCCAGAAGATGCCGCGCTTGCGCCCCTCGGCCCAGTTGATCCCGTCAAAAATCTTGCCCAGCCACCAGCCGGCCAGCGGCGCCATCGAAACAGCGAAGTAGACCGTGTGCCACGCCATCTTCTCGCCCACGTAGGTGAACACCGCCCAGGTGGCCAACGGCCAGAAAACCAGGAACGCCTCAAAGATGCGCTGAACGCTGAGCGCAGGAACGGGCGTGTCGGCGTATGCGGGTGTGGGAGTATCCGCGGGCGTGCGCACTTCGCCGGGCGGGCGCACTTCGCCGGGCGTCTGCTCTCCTGCAGAAAGACCTCTTTTTCCTTGTCTACTTGTTTCCCTGTTTCCTTGTCTACTTGTTTCCCCGTCTACTTGGCCACTTGTTTCCTCATCTCCCCGTTTCCTTCCGAGCGACGCGATCCATGCCACCACGCCCCCGATGAACAACACCAGCGGCAAGAACTCATAGAGCGGCACCAGCATGTAGAAGTAGTACCAGGGCTGGCCGCCGCGCATCACCTCCTGCTGATCGATCCAGTAGCCCAGCGAACCGATCAACCCGGTGCCGATGCCCTGGCCGTTGGTCAGGAAGGTAGTAAAGAAGAGCAGCTCGATCGCCCAAAAGATACCGGCCGCAATCAGCCAGCGCTGGCGAAACCAGAGGAAGCCGATCACAACACTGGCGATAAAAAGCAAGGCCAGTGTCGCAAACCCCTGCCAGACGAGGCTCAAGGTGATCTGGCCGGGGTTGTTGAACTGGCTGATCTGCCAGCCCAGCGCCTTGAGGACGATGGCGGACAGGAAAGGGAGCACCAGCGTCAGCAACAAGACGATCAGATCCAATTCTGCAAAGGCGCGCAGTTTCGACCGCCACCGGACCACGGCCAAAATCACGGCGAGCAGCGCCAGCACAAGGCCAACGCCCAGCGCGGCAAGGCCGACAAGCTTTAACTTTGAAGATCACCAGCGCCAGCCCGACCGCCATCAGCGGCAGCGCGACCGCGACCAAAATCCTGAAAGTCTGGCGGCGCGGTGCGACGGCCTCGCCCGGCCAGACGCTCGCCCAGAGCTGCGCCGCGAACGCCAGCAGCAGGAAGATACCGAACAGCCCACCGAAGATGAAGGAGGCCTCCATCGTCAGGAAGGCCAGCCCCAGCGCCACCGCATTCAAGACCAGCCACTTTGTGCTGCGAGTCTCCAGGTAACGGAACATGGCGACCACCAGGAACACCAGCAGCGTCGTAAGCATCACTTCGTCGCGGATGTAGCGGCTGTGGTAGAGCAGCGCCGGCGAGATCGTGTACATCAGCGCGGTGAGGAAGGCGCCGGTCCGGCCCAGCCAGCGGCGCATCATCCAGACCAACGCCACCATCGCTACGCCGAACAGCGCGACCAGGATGCGCGCGCTCCAGTCGTTGACGCCGAACAGGAAGTACATCACCGGATTGAGGATGAACTTCAGCGGTCCGTGCATCATCGGCTGGTGCTGATAGCCGCGGCCGTCGAAAAGCTGCCACGAGTAGACCGTGTGCAGGCTCTCGTCGTGACTCATGGCGCGGTCGCCCAGCCCGATCGTCCGGCTGAGAAATGCGACGATCAGCAGGAGGATCCAGAGGAACTTCTCAATATCCAGCCGCAACAGACTGGCAAGCGTGCGGTCAAGGAAACTTTGAGTGTTGGGTTCGGTGTTTTCCATGGTTATTCTCGGTTACGTGATGCGTGATACGTGATGCGTGATACGTGGCGTCTCCCTCTGATACGAATTCACGGCTCACGCAGCACGCTTCACGGGTCATTTCTGCGTTCGATCCATCCACAAGATGGCCTTTTGCTGCTCAGGTGCGGTCTTGGCCTCGCGATACAACACCCAGCGCAGGTAGGCGTTGAAGTCGCCCAGGCCGGTCGGCCGCCAAGTCTGGAGCACGGTGAAGTCAGCGCCGCTGTAACGATCTTTGAGCAGCGGCTGGTCTTCGACGGGCGTAATGACGAGCGGCGCAGGGTCGACTGGGACCGCAGCAGCGACGCGCAGGGCAACGTGATCTCTGAGCAGCCAGCGCAACTCCGCCAGCAGCGGATCGCCCGGCCTATCCGGCCAGATCAGATCGATCTTTCCGTCGCTCGGCCCGCCACCGTGGAGCGCCGAAGATTCCGCACCGACTTCGCCAGGTCTGCCACATCCGGCGCCGGCGTCTGAATCAGGGCCGCGGCCTCGCGCCCCGCGCCGCGGTCGAAGCTCAGCGCCACGACCTGGCCGACGCCCCAGACTGCCCCGAAGGCCAATAGCACGACCGGCACGACCTGACCTATCGTGCGCCAATTGCCGAACGCGCCGTACACAATCCACACCAGCGCGACCAGGCTCGCGGTGACAATCCCGATGCCGGTGTAAAGCTGGCGCCACTCGGCGGTGTTCGTCGGGCTCCATGCGCTGGGTAAAGAGAGGGCCGCAGTGCTCAGCAGCACCACGCTCAACGCGGTCAGCAGCCAGGGATCGGGATCGTCCCGCCACAGCCGGACGGGGCGCAGCGCGCGTGCGATCGCCGGCCCGGCCAGCAGCGTCAGCGGCAACACCACCAGCATCAGATCAACCGGGTGCCGCCCGCGGCCAAGCAGCGGAAGCAATAGTGCGACGCCCGCCGCCATCCCCGCCCAAACGCCGAACCGATCGCGGCGGCGCAGCGCCCAGATCAACCCGGCGATGCCGAAGCCGACGAGCAGCGGCTCGCTCAACAGCAGCCGGTAGAGGATTTCCCATGCCCCGTATTCTCCAGCACCCGGTCGCAGCATCATCAACCACCTGCCCAACAAATCCGCCGCGGCGGCCAGCCCAGCCGGAACCACGAAAAAGGAGGTCGCCCCCAAAACCAAAGGAAGCAGAAAGGCCAGGAGCACGCCGCGGCGGTCGGCATTCACGCCGGCCCACAGCGCGGGCAGCGCCCCGCGCCACCACAGCGCCGCGATAAGGCCGGCCAACAGCACCGTGTACGCAGCCGGACCCGAAATCAACAGCAACCCCAGCGCCACCGCCGCCCATCGTAGGGGCGATCCCTCTGTGGTCGCCCCGGCCTCTGTGGTCGCCCCGGCCTCTGTGGTCGCCCCGGCCTCTGTGGTTGCCCCGGCCCGTCGCGCCCAAACGTTCACCGCGGCCAACAATGCCAACGCCAGCGGCGCCACCAGACTGTCACCCAGCCCCAGCCGGCCGGTGAACACGGCCACGCCTGAGATGGCCCAGAGCAGCCCGCCGATCAGCGCGCCGCCGCGGGTCAACCGGTCGCGCAGCGCGTAAAACAGCAGCGGCGCCAGTCCACCGGCGAACGCCGGCCAGTACCGTGCGACCGCATCCCCCGCGCCGAAAAGTGCAAAGAGCAGCCATTGCGGCCCAAATAGCAGCGGGCTGACACCGGTCAAATCGTAAGGCTGTCCGGCCGCGGCGGCCCACGCCGGCAACGCCTGTACCGCCTCTGCCGGGCCGAGCGGGACTCGACCGAGGCCATACAGCCGCAGACCGAGCGCCAGCACGGCGATGACGACGTACGCGGCCCGCTCGACTGTGAGCCAATCAGCCAGAGCTACGCGAGGGGTGGGCCGACTCACAGTGAGCTGACCTTGCATCACGCTGACTCCTCTTCTTTGTGTTCAGTCCCAAACAAACCCTGGACCGCATCCGTACCGGACTCTCGGTAATAACGCTTAACCCAGGCACTGGCATCCAAATAGTAGAAAATCACCGGCGATCCTCCACCAGCAGCCGAGAGGCCGGGGCGCCCTTGCCCTCCATAGGGTCAACCTTAGCAAAGGCTCCGAGCTTACACGGTGGAACTTTGAACGTTGGATCACCCGCCAGTCGCTTCAAAGTCGAAGACCGCACAGGATACTTTCTCATTTGTTCGATAAACGACAGAACTCTCAAAGCTTCTTCATCGCTGATTGAATCGACAGTAGTACGTAGTGACTCTTTGACTGAAAACATGGCGCACCTCCCATTCCTATCGCGCGTAAATCCTCACCCCATCCTGATCGTACACCAACTTCAGCGCCGCGTCGAAGCGGGCCAGCGCGGCCTCGCTGATCTTGTATTTGTTGCGTTCCAGTCCACCCACCAGGATGTAATCGACGCCCCATTGTTCCAGCAGCCCCGGCAACTCCTCGGCGCGCGCCGTCCGGTAGATCTGCTCGATGGCCTCGGGCCGGCCGGCGGCGAACTTGTCGTAGCCCGCGTTGCCGCGCCACTGCCGCTCGTGGAAATCCCAGCCCAATAGCGTGGGATTCCCGGTGGACATGGATATCCGCCCGGCGCCCTCCGGGCTATACGAGCCGCCTGTAGCCTCCAGCACCACCGCGTCCGGCGCGACGTTGGCCCGGATCCACTCGATGGCAGCCACATCGCCCGGATTGTTGCGGCGCAGATACGCCAGCCCATTCAGGGTCGGTTCTCCCTTGAAGCTGTCCGCCTTGCTCGGAATTGCGGCCAGCGGATACCAGAGGCTCCCCAGGACAAGCAAAGTGGTCAGGATCAATGCCGGCAGCTTGAGCCACAGCGTGACCCCGCGCTCGGCCAGTCGGCTCACCCCATAAGCCGAAGCCAGTGCCAGCAGCAGCCACGCCTGATAGTAGAACTTGAACACCGTGTTCATGCGCGTCCCGAACATATCGCGCAGGTAGACGAATTCGGGTACCAGCACCAAGATCAATGCCAACCCGATGAGCAGAACGGCGAAGAGATCGGGAAGTGGTAGATGGGTAGATGGGTAGATGAGCGCATGGCTCTCCGTATCTCCGCTCACCAGTGTCTCTGCGTCTCCGCTCCTGTGCTCCTCTGCTCCTGTGCTACCCAGTTTTTTTGTAGAGGCTCCACGGCTCAACCCCACCCACAACACACCAGCCGCCCAGGCCATCAAGCCGGCCAGCGCCAACCAGGTCCACGGCGTCGCGAGACGCAAACGTGCCACCAAGCCGATCAGACCGCCCAGGGTTGGATTGCTCACCTGAGCCTGGACGGCAGGGTTGTTCAGCACATCCTGGATAAATGCCTTGCCCTGCGGCAGCGCCGCCATGCTCAAGGCCACCGCGACCAGCAACACGAGCGGGACCAGCAGCGTGAAGGGCAAAGTGACCAGGAACCCCTTCAACACGCGACGCCCCGGCAGCGCGCGCGTGAGCAGCGCCAGGAAAAAGACGGGTCACCAGCAGAAACAGCCCGAACATCACGATGAACTGGCTGAACCGGGACGGGAAGAGCAGGTTCGGCAGGACGCCGCCAAGCTGCGACTGGAAGCCGAGATAAAACGGCAGATACAGCACCCAGCCGAGCACCGCCAGCACGATCCCACCGGCCGCGGCGCGGCCGACCACCGCCCAGGATAACCCATCGGCCAGCGCCCAGCCGGCGCCCAGCGCCAGCATTGTCAGCCCGACATAGATCGGGAAGTCCCAGGTGTTGAGAAACGCCAGCGCGCCGAGCGCGAGCGCGTAGAGGATGATGCCGGAGGCGCCGAGGCCGGTGGCTTCGCCGAGCATGGACCAGAGACGTGATGCGTGGTGCGTGATGCGTGAGCCGAAACCCGTAGCGCGTGCCTCGTCTTCACAGCGACCAGCTTCTATGCCTGCCCCGTGGGTAGTCCAGCTTCCAGCTTCTAGCTTCCAGCTTCTAGCTCCCAGGAGCAGGTTCAACGCCAGCGCCACCGCCAGGATGGCGAACGGCAGCGCCAGAACGTGTGGGTGCATGTCGCCCAGCAAGAAGCTGAAGAACGGGAACTCGTCGATAACTTCGATGCTGTTCCCCAACAGGTCCTTGTCGTGGATCACGCGCGACGTGTGCCACCACCACCAGAATCCGCCGGTCAGTCCCCCGGATGCTGGATTGTCGGTGAGCTGTTTGATATCCAACCATTGCAGCCAACTCAGCGGCACGAGGCTCTTGTGATACGCGAGCTCGACCAGCCCCTCCAGGTTGCCCAGGAAGCCGACGAACAGCGCGCCGAGCAGGCCGTAGCGGATGCCGCGGGCCTGAGTGTCTGTGGAGTGTGGAGCGTGGAGCGTGGAGCGTGGAGCGTATTCCGTATTGCGTGCTATGTCCGTCTCAGCTTCAAGTTTCCGGCTTCCAGCTTCCAGCTTCCCGTTATCAGCTTCCAGCTTCAAGTTTCCAGCTTCCAGTTTCCGGCTTCCAGTCAACCGCACCAGATCGTACACCACGCCGAACGCGCCGATCATCACCAATGCGTACCACAGCGCCACGCCCAGGTTGAAGGCGACCGCCGGGTCCACGCCGGTCAGGTTGACGAGCGCGGCCAGCATCACGTAGCCGAAGTAGTAATAGCTGATACCGTAGCCGGAGAGCCAGGGGTCCTGCGGCGGGAAAAGCGGGCTGCGCAGGATGCCGTTGACGAACGCGAACTCCATCGGCTTCTCGGTGCCGGCGATGTCGGGGTTGTAGGCCCGGAACACGGCCCAGCCCACCAACACGACCAGGAACAAGAGTTCGGTCACCAACACCAACCAGCGATTGGCCTTCAGCCAGGCTGCCAGCGGACGCCGCGCCGTTCGCGTCGCGCCGCCAACCGTCGCGGCCCAGCCACCAGGACGCTGCCGCCACGCTCAACAGCGCGACGGCAGCGCCGCCCAGGCTGTTGGGCAGCAGGTGCAGGGTAGCGCCCAGCCACAGCACGTACGCGACCAATAGCAACCCCAACGCCTTCGCCAGGGGATAGCCGCGGCCCGGCAGACGGGCGAACAGGCGCCACGCCAGCGGCAGTGCGGCCAGCGTAAACAGTTGGAGGACCAACCACCAGGATAACGTTGCTAACATTGCCAGCATAGTCACCGTTTGGAAAGCGAATCATCGCCCGTTGCGTGCCAGCAATCCGCCGGCTTCTGCATCGGTAGCAATTCTAGCATGATGGCAAGCTACCGCCAAACCACCTTGGCTGGTCGCTCAATCTGCTATCGTTGTTCAGCTCATCTTCTGGACTCAAGGCTGTGCGAAGCCTCCTTTAGGCCCTTACCAATCGGATTCCAGCATAAAAACAAGAATCTCACCACAAAGACACCAAGACACCAGGATCACTCAGAATTCTGCCTTTGTGGACTTCGTGCCTTTGAGCCTTGGTGGTGAAGGCTTGGTTCCGGCTCGTCCGGGTTAGGATGGGCCGGTCATGTTTGCTGCCCAGAGAAGCCGGCTGAAGCCTCGACCCAGTGCGCGCAAAGCCAAAATCTCTATCTGACGAGCTATGACTCAGCCCGTGACGCGGTAAATCGTCACCTCAGGGTTGCGATAAACGACTTCCAGATCGCCCCGCTCCGCCATAATGTCGAACTTGCGCAGGGCGTCGGCGGAAAACAGCAAGCGTTCAAGCTGGCCGACGTAAATGTAGCCCACGCGCAACTCTTCGATTAATTTGCGGGCCCGAGCAAGATCTGTGGTCGCGAAGAACGCCTTGCCCTGGTCGAAGCGGCGGCCCACCTGGTCGCCCGGCCGCTGCTCGTACTGGTGCTGACCGACGAACGTCGGGAAACCGGTCAGGCTCGCCACGCGCAGCCCGCCGGCCCGGTAATAGTCGTAGCCCACCGGGAGGCCATCCACCTCGTAGCTGCCCGCGGGCGCCTCGGCGATGACCGGGGTGCCGGTCACGTTGTCGAGCAGCCAGCGGATCGCCTCGCGTTCGGGCGCGAGCTGGATGACGTGCTCGCCGCCGGGCCAGGTGTAGTGACCGACCGTCATGTAAGCCGTGCCATCCAGCGTGCCGAGCGGCGGCCGCGCGCCGGGGAAGCGGTCATCCACGCGGGCCGGCACACCGACAACCACGAAGACCAGCCCGCCCACCAGCATCACTGCCAGCACGACGCGTATCGTCACTCCAAACCAGGCCGGCGCACGTCCGGCCGCGGCCCACACGACCGGCAGCATCACGCCGCCCGCCAGCGCCAGGAAGAGCCAGGCGGGTACCGAGAACTTGAAGAACGTGTTCATCCGATACCAGTCGCCGCCCGCCAGAAAGTCGCGCAGATAGATCAGCTCGGTGCCGGCGATGATGCTCAGCCCCAGCGCCAACAGGAGTGCCACAACCGCCTCATCGGCGGACGCCTTGCGCCGAAACGCGAGCGGGAGGGCCAGACAGAGCGGAAGCGCCGCAAGCGCCGCGGTCGGCCGCCCCGCACCCGCGAGCAGCGCGAGTCCACCCAACAGCCCGAGCAGGGCGATGATCCGGCGGCGATTGTATGGGGGTGTGGCCGCATGGGAGACGCTTAATGCGTCAGACGGGCCTTCCGTCACCTCTGAGCGCAGAATTACTGCTGAATCCGCGGAGGGCGCAGGAAGATCAAAAACATCTGCGCTCTCTGCGTCATCTGCGGTAAAATCTTCACCCGCAGGGCCAGCGGCCGCGCGTGCGGCATCGGTATCCGCGCTCAAGAGGACGGGAGCTTCTGCGGGGGCCGCTTCGCAATCGTCCTTCGACGAGCTCAGGATGACTGCTCCGCTTGGAGGATCCCCCTCCCCCACGTACCTCTCAGCTTCTGCCTTTCCGCTCTCCTGCCGCCAGACTACGACCACGTAGCAAACCGCCAGCAACAGGAAGAAACCCCAGATCACCAGCCAATCATCCAGCGGACTGGCCGCGCGCACCCAGCCGAGGAAGCGGCCGACCAACGATCCAGCGCCCTGCCCAACCTGCGCCTCGTAGTGTGCATAGAACGGCCAGTAAGCGGCCACGGCCAGGACGGAGATCAGCGCTGCCAGCAGCGCACCGCCGGCCGCGCCCAGCCAACGCCGCGCCCGCCAGCCCGCGACGACAGAACGCGCCTGCGATCAACAGCGTGTACGTCGGCAGGTCCCACGTGTTGATCGCGCCCAACGCGCCGAGGGCCACGATGATGAGTAGACAAGTAGACAAGGAAACAAGGGGATGGGGGGATGCGGTGACACGGTGACCGGGTGACACGGTGAGATGCCGCGCTGCACCTTCATTCTCCGTTCGCAGCCCTCCAACCCCGCCATGTCCAGCTTCCAGGGCCAGGTCTTCAGTTTCCAGCTTCGAGCTTCCAGCTTCCAGCTTCCAGCTTCCAGTCCGCGCCACCCAATTCAACGCCAGCCCAACCACCAGCAACCCGAACGGCATCGCGATCATATGCGGATGCAGATCGGCGAAGACGAAGGTCCACAGCGGGAACTCGTTGATCGTGTTGGGGATCACCCGGCTGGCCGCCCAATAGTCGAACTCCGGCAGCGACCGCCCGCTGACCACGCTGCTCCACGCGCCGGCCAACCACCCCAGCCCGCGCAGATTGCCGATCAACAGCGCCAACAGCACGGCCAACCCGCCGGCGAGAGGCGCGGAAGGGCCGAAGTGTCGAGGCGCAGAGGAGTTTACCTCATCCCCGCGCTCCTCCGCTCCTCGGCTCCCGCGCTCCCCTGCCAGACTCGACCCGACGCTAAACAGACCCAACGCCGTGAGCGCAAACAGGCCCGGCACGGCCAGATTGAAGGCTACTTCGGCCGCAATGCCGGTGAGCTTGATGACGAGGCCCACCAGGTAGAAGCCGTAGTAGTAGTAATTGAGGATACCGCCGGCAAAATAGGGATCGTAGGGTGGGAAGCTCGGGCTGCGCAGGGTGGCGTTGAGAAACGCGAACTCCATGAACTTCTCGCCGCCGTTCCACGGCTGCCACAGGTCCGGGTTGAGCAGCCGCACGCCCACAAAGGCCAGGAACGCCAGCGCAAAGAGCGCTTCCTCCGCCAGCAGGATGCGCCGCCGCTCCGCCCAGAAGGCAGCCAGACGCCGCCGCTGCACCCAACCTGCGACCAGCCCGGCCGCGGCCAGTAAACCGAGGATGACGGCGATCGGCCCGACCCGGTTCTGCCACCAGCCGAGACTGACGCCCAACCAATGGATCCATCCGACCAGCAGCCAGCCGGCCACCCGCGCCAGGCCGTAGCCGCGATCACGCAGCCCACCCAGCAACGGGAAGAGCAGCGGCCACCCCAGCCACCCAAAGAGGCTGAGCGCCAGCCACCACAGCACCACGGCCAGCAGCGTCGACTCGCTCGCCGCCCGATTCCAGCGGAAATCAGCCACGACCGGCAGCGTATCGACCGGCTGGCCGAGCGTGAGCGGCGCGCCCGGCGCGGGATCTTGTGCTGGTGGCAGCAGATCGGAGCGTCGGGAGCCGCCGAATGAATTCGGCGTCTGAGACGCCCAAGTGTGCTGAAGCACACTCCCCGCGCGAGCCGCCGGCGCCTCCAGGCGATAGCGCGCCAGCCCCGCCGGTCGCCCAGGATGCGGCACCGCCCCTTGCGCGTCTGCCGGCAGATATCGGCCCAACCGGGCGCGCAGCAGCTCCGGCTTCAGCCGGCCCTGGTTTTCAAACACCAGCACGCGCGGGTGATCGTAGACGCTGAAGCTCTCATCGGCGTTATCGTCGCGGATGACCAGGCCGCCGAGCCGCGGGTAGGCGCTAAACTCCGCCACCGGCCGGTAGCCGAGATCCCCGGCGAACAACATCCGATAATACTGGCTGGCCATGGGATATCGATCGCCGAGGCGCGCCATGGGCGCAGAGAGACGATTGGTGGCTAGTACAATGTAATCCGCCGTGCTCAGTTCGTCCACCAGCGTGTCGAGCTTGGCGGGCGTGTCGGGATCCCACATCGGAAGCTCGATGCGCTGGTAGCTGCGAATCGGCGGTTTGCCAGGAAGGCCATCCAGCGTCAACGGCAGCGAGTCATCCCAGTGCTCGGTGAGCAGCTTCTTGCCTTCCGGGATGTTGGCGTAAATCCAGCGCGACGCCGCGATCCAGGGATGCTCCTGGCGATAGACGCCGGTGAACGCCAGCGCCCAGCCGAGCGTGACCACTGCGACGATGGCGGCGAGCGCACCCCAGAGCCAGCCGTCCCCGCCGGCCCCAGCGGGCAGCCAGCCAGCGGTAACCGGCCATCGCCGCGGCCGCACCGAAGACCGCCAGGAACGGCAACAACGGCGCCATGTAACGCGGGAACTTGGTGTGAAACGCGCCCGTAAAGGCGAAATAGGGCAACGCCCACGCCAGCATCACCACAAGCGCGGGGCTGGCCCGCCGCCGCGCCGCCACGACCACCGCCCAGATCAGCCCGCCCCAGGCGACGATGCCCAGCGGCCAGCCCAGCCCCCACTGGCTGAGCTGTTGTATAAAGTAAAGATAGGGCAGCGTGCCGATGTATTGCCGCGTGTACGGCGCGTCCATCACGCCGCTCACCATCGCGTTTTGCGCCGTGATCTGCCGCACGTAGGCCGGGAATTCGATCAGGGCAAACGGATTGGTCAGCACAAAGACGGCCAGCGCAACCGCACCTGCGGCCGCGAGCCGACCTGTGACAGTTAGCGCCTTCCGACCCAGCGGGCCCGCGGGCAGCCGATAGAGCGCAGCGACGGCCAGCGGCAGCGCCAGCAGCACGGCGCTGAACTTCGACCCCACTGCCAGCCCAGCCATCACACCGGCAAAGAGCCACGTGACCCAGCCGCCGCGCCGTGTCCAACGTGTGGCCAACGCTACCGTCGCTGTCACACAGAAGGTCAGGATCGCATCCACCGCCACGAAATGGCTGAGCTGGATGGGCAGGACGGCGAAAGCGTAGATGGACGGCGGCGAGGAGAGCCGGTGCGTATGGTGCGGGATGCGTGATGCGTGCTGCGTGATACGTGCTTCACCCGTTCGCTGATTCGCTGATTCGCTGATTCGCCGCCCCAGCGTGTAGACCAGCAGCAGCGTCCCCAGATCGGCGATGGCCGAGAGGGCGCGGCCGACCAACGGGAGGTACTCGTACTCGGCCAAGTGACGGCCGATGGTGTAGAGGGGTTGAAAAGCCGAGGGAAAAGCCAGGGTGGTGCGGCCGAACCAGGATCCGACGGCCTGCGCTGCGTGCGCAACCAAGGCGAGCAGGTAGAGTGGGAAGTGTCCGTACGCGTAGTTGCGCGGCTTGCCGGCAAGAGCATCGTCGCCGGGCGGCCAGCGGAACGGGTTGATCGTCGAGCGCGGCAGGGTCCAGCGCCGCGGCCAGATCGCCGGGCCAACTCAGCGTATCCGCCACCCAGACGATGAAACGCTCGTCGGGATGGACGTGCTGGTACTGATCCCAGTTGATCCCCGCGAAGCGTAGGAGCGCCGCGCCAACCAGGATCACGGCGAGTCAGCGTCAGGATAATCAGCCGGCGCGTGTTTTGACGGCGGCCGGAAGATGGATCACGCATCACGCTTCACGCATCATTCCAGCGGTGAATCGAAGATTCCCGGCTCCGGCGTCGGCTCGTCACGGTGGCTCCACCGGCTGCGCGCTTGCATCGTGGCCCACCACCTCGTAAATCGTGACTGCGCCGCCCTGATATACAGGTTTGAGCATACCCCTGCTGAACCAGCACGTCGAACTTCGCCAGGCCCTCCGGCGCATAAGTACGCCCGCTCAAGCCCGCCCACGATGATGTAGCGGACGCCGTAAAGGTCGATAAGCGACTGCGCGCGCAGGGGATCGGACGTGTTGTAGATCTCCTGCACGTGATCCACACGGCGCTCGACCTCGACACTGGGCACGACCGAACGCTGCTGGCGCTGATGCCAGTTCCAGCCCTGCACGGTCGGCAGGCCGGTGTAGACGCTGAACCGGCTGCCCCAGCGGTATTCCGGGATCTGGGCCTCCAGGATCACCGGCGAACCCTGCGACGTTTTGCATCAGCCACTGCATCGCGGCCTTATCGTCCGCCAAGCTGGACGTCGACGCCGTTTTCGATCTGAACGGCGTTATCCATATACGCCATGCCGTCCAGCCCGTGCGGCGACGCCTCGGCCGAGAAACGATCCTTGACCTTAGCCCGCGCCGCGAAGGCCGGGTAGAGCATGACCAGGACGAGCAGCACGGCGGTGACGCCCCAGGCCAGTCGCCGCCAAACCGGCCGCCAACTCAGCGCGCGCGGCGCCCAGGTCGCCAGACCGTAGGCCGTCGTCACGCCGAACAGCGTCCAGGCTTGCAGGTAGAACTTGAACACCGTGTTCATCCGGCCGATGTCGTCCTTCTGTCGGACGAGCTCGACCCCCATGACGATGGCCAGCGCCAGGGCGAAGCAGCACCAACGCGAACCGTCGCGCCGGCGGGAGATCACGGCCCAGCGCCAGGACGAGCGCCGCGGCGAGCAACGGCACGGCGATCAGCCAGACCCGGATGTGCAGCATCCAGCCCGCGCCGACCAGCACCAACTACTGCTGCCACGATCCACGGCCAGGAGCGCACGCAGCCAATCCGGCGTCTCCTGCGGGCGAATCTGCTCGTACAACTCGCCGGCCAGCCAGATGACGGCCAGCGCCAGGAAGAAGCCGTGGACGATCAGGAAATCCGGTATCTGGGTTCTGGCTTCGTTGTACATCTCAAGCCCAGCGTAGGCCGTGGCGTAATACTTCGTGAACGGGTAGAACGCCACCGTCGCCACACCCACCAGGATCACCGCCCGCCAGATGACCGCCACGATCGCCCGGAAAAGGAATGCCAGGCGTGCCAGAAGAGGTGAGTCGTCTGATCCCACCTGCGGCCACCCCATCCCGGAGCGCCGAACAGCCTCCACCACAACCAGCGCGGCCAATCCGGCCAGCGCATACGTCGGGAAGTCCCACGTATTGGTTGCCCGCAGCGCGCCGAGCACGAAGCCCAGCAGCACGATCGGCAGCAGGTCGGCCAGAGGGATGCGCCAGGCGACGACTCCCTCTCACGCCCTGTCTCCGCCCCTGTCCCGTCCCTGTCCCTGCTCCTGCGTTCCGCACCAACGCCACCGCCGCGGCCAGCGCCAGCAGGGTGAGCGGCAGCGCGATCATGTGCGCGTGCAGGTCGGCATAGGTGAAGGTGAAGAACGGGAACTCGTTGATGGTGTCGGGGATGACGCGCGAGGCGTTCCAGAACCACCAGTCGTTGGGGAATTGCAGCGGCGTCTTGCCCGAAACGACCGCCACCGCGCCGCTCAGGAAGTTGAGCAGGCCCGACAGCGATCCCCGTCCCGGCCACGCCCGCGGTGGAACGCTGGGCGATCTGCTCGAACAGCAGCCTGGCGTTGCCCAGGTTGCCGATGATCGTCACGAAGAAGACCGCGGCCAAGCCTGCCAGCAACGAGCCGATACGCAGGCCGCCGGTGGGCGCCTCCTCGCCCGGGAACTCGGTCGCCCCATCACCGTCGGCCAGGTTGAACGCGACGGAGAACGCGCCAGCGCCGGTCAGGGCGAACAGCGTCGGCACGGCCAGGTTGTACGCCACCCACGGCACGATGCCGGTCAGCTTGATCAGCGTGCCGATCATCACCCAGCCGAAGTAGTAGTAATTCATGAAGCCGCCCGCGTGCCACGGGTCGAAGGGCGGGAAGGTCGTAGAACGGATGATGGCGTTGAGGTAGGCGAATTCCATCGGCTTCTCGCCCCCGCGCGCCGGATGCCAGAGATCGGGGTTGCCGATGCGGATCAGCAGGAACAGGCCGAAGAGCACCAGAAAGATCGCCTCCTCGGTCAGCAGCAGCGCGGCGTGCTCCCGGATGAAGCGCACCAGCCTCGTCCGACGGCGCCAGGCTACGACCGCGGACACGCCGATCAGCGACCCCAGGCAGAGCATGATCCACCAACGCTGATACGGCACGAGCTTGACGGCGGGACCGAACCAACTCAGCCAGGCCAGCAGGAGCATGCCCAGCGTCTTGCTGACGCCGTAGCCCCGGTCGGCCAGGCCGCGCAGCGCGACGAAGGCCAGCGGGAACGCGATCAGCCCGAGCAGTTCCAGCACCAGCAGCCAGAGCACCACCGACAGGACCTGCGACCGATTCTGCGGCGCATTCACATCGAACATCTGCGACCAGGTGCCGCCGGCCTGCTGGAGTGCTGCCTCAGCCTTCGTCAGCAACAGCGCCGTGGGCGCCTGGCTGATCTGCTTGGGCCACATCATGATGGTGTTTTCGAGGTCGATCTTGTCGAAGTAGCTGCGCGCCAGCGCCTCGCTGTACGCCGGCGTCTTGCGATAGATCCGCACCTCGGGATGATCGTAGACGCTGAACGCCTCCTCGGCCCAGGTGTCGTCGAACGGGATACCGAAGATGGTCGGGAAGGAAGTGAAGCGCCCGGCGAGCTCCCAGCCGAGCTTGCCTTCCGCCATGAGCTCGTAGATACTCGGTGCTCATCGGGTAGCGCATGGGCAGCCGCGGGATGGATCCCCACAGCCGGTTGCTGGACTGGACGATGTAGTCCGCCTCGTTCAACCACTGGTAAAGCTGCTCGCGCTTCTCGGGCGTGTCCTCGTCGTACATCTGCATCTGGCCGTCGCTCGACGAGGTCAGCCCGTAGTACGTGCCCGACGGCTTGAAGCTCATCTTGCCGTCCAGGCTGAACGGCAGGGCGTCATCCCAGTGCTCGTTCGCGACGACGCTGCCCTCCGGCACGTTGGCGTAGATCCACTTGGATGCCGTGATGCGCGACAGCGGTCGACGATAGATCGCCAGGAAACCCCAGCCCCAGAGCATCGTCAGGATGGTGACGCCGGCCAGGAGCGCGTAGGCGGCGTACTGGAGCTGGAAGCTGGAAGCTGGAAACGCGAAGTGCGCTCACGTTTTCTAGCTTCAAGTTTCCAGTTTCTAGCCTTCTCCACCAGCCACCACAGAAACCACGCCGCCATCATCGCCAGCAGCGGGTAGATGGGCAGCAGGTAGCGCATCGACTGGACGTACTGGAGGCCCTGCCAAAGGAACATACCGCCGATCCAGGCCACGGGCAGGATGTGCGGCCGCGCCTGGGCGACGCCCTTGCTGAGCGTGAGCGCGCGCAATACCTGCCAGGTCGCCACGGCCCAACCGACCCAGGCGGTCATGCCGAGCGGCAGGCCCAGCCCCCAGTAGACCATGTTGACGAAGGGGAAGACGAACGGCGTGCGGCTGGCCCACTGGTGTCCCGGCGGATAGTCAGCGGCGCCGCTGATCAAAAGCTGAATCGGCGCATGTTGTCGCGCCACTTGTCGGCGAAGGTGAAATCCAGCAGATTGGTGCCGCCGAACGCATACGGCTGCGCCACGCGGAAGACCGCGATGGTGACGAGGCCCATCACCAGGAGGCGGAAAAGGGTCGCCTGAAGCAGCGTAGACAGTAACCGTCCGTCCCCGCTCCGGCTATCGACGCTCAGCCTCTTGAAGTCATCCCAGGCGCGTATCCCCGCGGCCAGCAGCGCGATGCCGGCCAGCGGCGCCAGGTTGATGCGGGAGGCCACGCTGGCGCCCAACGCCGCGCCCAACGCCACGTAAGTACCCCAACCGCCGCCGCGCCTGCCCGCTTCACCGCCTTGCGCCACCCGCACCGCGAAGTAGAAGGTCAGCAGGGCGAAGAAGGTGCCGAAGGTGTCCACCGTGTAGAAGTGCGATTGCTGGAGCGGGAGCACGGCGAAGGCGTACAACGCCGCACCCAGCAGCCCGACCTTTACGCTGTACAAACGCCGGCCGATCACAAAGATCAGAAGGACGCAGGCCAGATCGAACAGCCCCGACAGCGCCCGGCCCACCAGGTACACCCCGTCGTACCCGGTCATGGTGATCGGGATGCCGGGCGCGGCGGTCCACAACTTGGCGCCCTCGTTGAATTTCTGCGCGAACTCGGCGACGACGCGCACGATGAACAGCGGCAACGTGCCGTAAACGAAGAAGCCGTAACCCTTGTTGTACGGGCTCATCGGCGAGCGGGTGCTGTCGAAGAACTCGCCGAAACTCGGACGGCAACTGCATGGCGCTGCTCACCATGGTCAGGAAGCGCTCATCCGGGTGGATGTGCGTGCCGTCGTCCCAGTTGACGTGGCTCAGGCGCAGATAGGCCGCGACCAACAGGATCACCAGCAGGATCCAGTACGCCGTGGATGGTTTGCGCAGCCATGCGGCCGCGCGCGCGGTCGCCGACGGTTTAGCCTGTGCTTCGCTTATCCGAACGCTGTTCACCGATTCAGTCATGCGTTGTCTCCAACTTCAAAATGTCCACCCAATCAGAACCCCGTAAGCGCATTTGCCGCAAATGAGCCACGTTACTCCATTAACTTGCGCCCATGGCCTTGGCTCACGCAAAGTCGCAAAATCGCAGAGAAAAAACCAAGAACTCTTTGCGCTCTTGGCGGTTTTGCGTGAGATTTGCGACTCACTTGAACTTCAACTCCCGGACGTGGACATGCACATCCTGCGGCGCGTTGTGTTGAAGGATCTCCAGGCGCACCTTCTTGACTGCTGCGGGCGCGTCAGGAAAGGCCATCTCAACACGTGGGTCCGGCGGCAGGCCGGTATACGACTCTGATAAACCATTGGTTCGGGATTCCCGTCTGCATACAACTTGGCCGTCAAGCGCGAAGTCCATGGATCCGAAGATGCCTTCCAAGGCCGTGATCGCCCGCGGCTCAGGGAAGGTCCACTCGATCACCAGCGGATTGGCTTCCAGTCCACGCGCCAGGGTGAAGGGATCCCCGTCGAACAGATCGCGCAGTTGTCCGCCGTCGAAGATCGAATGGCTCACCTGCACAAGTTGGCCGTCCAGCTCGATTTGCTCTGTCACCGGCCGGCTGCGTTCTTCATGCTCGCGCGCCAGGATCGCCTCGAGGTCGTCCGCGTAGGCCAGCCGGACGAAATAGAACCCCGGCGTGCCGTCAGGATACGGCAACATACGCTCTACGTCAACCTGCTTGAATCGATCGCTTGTCCGAGCGCTGCTCGTACTCATAGGCCGGCATCACGAAGACCATGTTCGGGTTCAGCTCGCGGCGAGCGGACATGAAGTAATCCACGTTCAGCATCTGCACGCGGCCCTGCTGTTCCGGTGGCAGGAAAAAACGGATGAAGTTATCCGTGCCGTTGGCCCATGTGGGTGAGATGATGACCTGGCTTTCAGGATGCTCGACCAGATACTGCGGAATCTCATCGCCGAAAAGCTGCGTGGCGCCGTACTGCATGCCGTACAGCCCGTAGTCCCGGTACCACATCGGGCCGTTGACCAACGCGTCGCGCAGCATGAGGAGGCTCGGGATCGTCAGCACCACGAAAAGCGCCGGCGCCAGGACGCGCTCAGACACGCGACGCCTGGCGAAGGAAAGCAGGATACTCGATACCCAGCGCGCTCAGTATCGTGGCCGGTACTACGAACGCCATGACGCGCGTCGAGCGCGACATGGGCCAGCGCCGCGCCAGCCGGCGTCGCGATCGTTACCAGCAACAGGATGCGATGCGGCACGGAACCCTTAACCGTGCGCCAAAGCGAGAGACCGACCCCGATCAGGAAAAATGGCAACAGCCAGACGTTGATGTTGCCGTACCCCAGCATCCGATGTCGCACCAGGTCGGCCTCATTCGGGATGAACCAGTAAGCAGGGCTCATGCCGTAAGCATAGGTCTTGATGAATTGGGCTACCTTCTGGCTCAGCGGCCTATCGTAGAACCAGTAGGAATCCAGCACGCGCAGGTGCGTGGTCAGCGCGCTGGGCTGCTCGGCCCTGAAACGCAGCGCCGGGATCATGCACACAAGCAGCAAGAGCACCGCAGGCCAGATCGTGCGCCAGTTCTTGAGGTGATAGCGGATGTCGGTGAGCGCCAGCAGTACCCCCGCGACCGCCATGATCATCTGGCCGTTGGAGTAGGTGTAGAAGGTCGCCACGCCAAACAGAAGCGCAGCGTAGATGTAACGCGGCGAACGCATGCGATAGAGCAGGTAGAACAGGATGAAACAGCCGTAAAACGATGCTGCGATGATCGTCTCGAAACCGGTGCGCGAGTGCAGGAACCACGCCGGCGCCAACGCCATCAGCAGCACGCCGATCCACCAGAACCGCGCCTTGAAGACCAACTTCAAGCTCAAGGCCACGCTGATCGGCGCCAGGATGCTGATCAGCGCCTGCGTCGTGCGAGTCACAACCACTGACTTGCCGAACAAGGCTGCGCTGAACGCATGGATGTAGACCGAAAGCAGCGGCCCCCACCGGTTGGCGGCCAGCTCGAAATAAAGCGGGAATGACACCCCCCGCGCATTGCGGAAGCCATTATCGAACAGGCCTTGGGCAAAGAGTGGGTTGGCCGCTTCGTCGGTGAAGAAGTAGATCGGGAACTTGTCGATCTCCCACAACCGGGTAAAGAGATAGACGAGCAGACCCAGACCGAACAGAACCCAGCCAAGGCGTTCCAGCCCGGCCTGCAAGCGGCCCTCATCGGAAGGCGGCGCGTTGATGGCGGTTTTTGCCACCGCCGGCGCGGCGACACCCGCCGCGAAGGTCGCCGATTCCGATGTCTCGCCCTCGACTGCCGGCACGTCCTCGGATGGCGTTTCGCCCGCCAATACCGGCTTCCCGTATGGCTCAACCATGACATGCACCGGCGTACCCTCGGGGATGTCCAAAGGGGTCGCCGGGCGCAACATGCCCCCGGAGTAAATCGCGTCTGTCTTAAAACGCAACCGCTTCGATCTTCTATCCATGATCACAAGTCCCAGAAGACCCAGGATCGAGGCAAGGCTCACGATCAATCCCACCGTGAACGACATTGGGCCGAAGGCGAACTCATAACGATGTGCGCCCGGCTGGAGCGGTACAGCCAGATAGCCGCCTACATTGCGTAATGCTGCAGGTCGTCCGTCGATGGTCAGCCGCCAGCCGCGGTAGGCGCTGGTGAGCAGGACCAGGGTCTCGCCGCCGCTGCTCTCGACCTGCGCCACAGTGCGATTTGGGCTGGCCAGCGCCGGCTGCAGCGCCCGCACATCGGCCGCCCCCAATTCGGCGCCATTCGCAGGATCATACAACAGAGCATCCTGCACGGCAAAGGCGAAGGGCAGGCTTCCCGGCACGCGCCAGATGCTGTGTTGCGAGAACTGCTGCACCCGTTCAGCGGGCAAATCGGGCGTCTTGTCATTGCCCAATGCAATGTAATTGGGGCGAGCTCGCACAAGGCGTGCAGGGGTCGCGCTTCCGGTGGGCAACTGCGGCTCAAGCCCATACCAGGCATCGAGAAACCGCAGACCGTTCGACACGATCGGGCCATGCCAGTTGTTCGGGGTCCCGACATAGAAGGTCGAGTCATCGTGCTGCCGCAACCACCCCATCAGCTCGTAGGAAGGCGGATAGAGCTCCCTGGAACGCACGTGACGCTGATTGGTTTTGTAGACATCGGCCACCGACCAAATCATAAAGAGGATGAGCACGATCGAACCCAGGCGCACGATCGACCAGCGCACCACCTCGGGCACAGACATACGACGCAGCGGGGGCCGCGCCATAGCCCTGCGCCAGATCGCATCCAGACCACAGCCCGCCAGCGCGATCAACGCCACGGCCCCATAGATCAGCATCCGTGTCTGATAACGAAACTGGCTCCAGAACTCGGAGCTGGCATAGATGTCCGCCCAAGGCATATAGCGCGTGGCGATGTATAAGACCGAAACGAGCAGCAGCAGCCCCAGAAAGACGATCGCCCGGCGGTTAGTCGAACGAACGGCCAACGGTGCGAAGGCCAGGAGGAGAAAAGGCCAGACGCCCGTGTAGGCGTAAAATTCTTCGGGCGGCAGTGTCTTGATGGCGTCCGGCCTGAACTGATCCTGTGACACATAATCGAGCCAGATCTGGTGTAAGCTATGGGAGCCGAGCAATTGGGTATCGGCCACCTTGGTGTAGCTCTTCCAATACGCCGCCATCGGCAGCCACTGGATCGCGGTCAACCCCAAAGCCAGCAGACCGATAATGACTACGATCAGCAGCACGTTTTTGCGCCAGCACAGGCGTCGCGCGGCCCAGTCTATCCCCACCACACCGACAACCGCCAGCAACAAACCGACGAACCCCATATAGAACGCATAATACACATTGCCGGAAAAGAAAAGCAGCGCCAGTGCAACCACCGCGCCGATCACATGGAGCCATCGCCGCGTACGCATAGCGAGTAGGATGAACGCCAGCGCCCACGGGATCCAGGCGAAGCCCAGGACGAAGTCATACTCCCCCTGGAAGAAGCGCGCCACTGCCTGGCCGGTGAAGGCGTACATCAACCCCATCCAGATGCGCGACGGCCGTCCCAGGCCCAACACGACGCCCATCCACCACATCCCCAGCGCCGCGGCAAGGAACGACAGGAACAGCGCCACTTTGAAGCCGTCCCACACTCCCAACAAGAGCACCGGCAGCGTTGCCAACGGGTTGTAAACGTGCAGGAATGGATCAGCCACGTACGGGATACCGGTGCGGAGAAAGGGATTCCATAAGGGGAATTGGCCGAACTGCTTCAGACCGTTGACCAACGTCCAGTCGAGCGACTGAACGATATCCGACTCATTGCCGGGGAGGATGCGGGTATCGTCGAAGCTGAGGAAGGCCGTACAGAAGGCGAACACCAGCACCGCCAGGATCGCCCATTCCAGTGCGACGGTGCGCAGCGATAGACCTGACCCCGCGTCCGCGCCGCGCGGCTGAAACACATCGAACAAGCCAATGCCCCACGTCCACCGAGACGCGGTTGGCTGCGCATTCGAGTCTGTGTTAGCCGTCAGGTCGAACTCGGCAGCGATGCTACTGTCTCCCATCATACGGTTCCTTGAGAGCAAACGCGTCAGATAAGTGGCTGTTATGCTGGGAGCTTCTTACAACGAACGAACTGGTACGCTCCCAACTCAGGCAGCGTTTCCTCATAGTAGGGCCGCAACCAGCGTTCGAATGCTTTGCGCTGCCAGCCAAACAGCATCCATCGTCCAACCATACGCTTGCTGATCAGGCTCGGCACGCCGAGGTAATGGCTCAGGTCGAATCGCCGGTGCGCGGCCGCGGAGAAGTAGTAGGTCTGTTGCTCGACCGCAAACCCAACCGCCTCCAATCGGCGACGCCACTCTTCCGGTGGATAGACATGGTAATGATAGGAAATGCGGTTGAAGAATCTGCCGTACGCTTCGCCCAAAGAGGGCAGCCTCATCTTCCGAAAGGTAGTCGAGCCAAGCAAAAAGTCTGGGTAGTGTTCACTCGGCAACGTCGTGGCGAACACCCCGCCCGGCCGCAGCACGCGGCTGATCTCGCGCAGCACAGCGGCGTTGTTCGGGATATGCTCGATCACGCAGTTGCTCACCACGGTGTTAAAGCTGGCATCGTCGAAGGGTAGATCGGTCGCGCTGGCGAACATCACCACGCGATAGACCCCCGGCCGGGCCGCGGCCTCAGGCAGATCGCGCTTCATCACGTCGATGCCGACATCGATCGGTAGTCGCTGATAGGCGATGGAGGCAAAGTGGCCGTCGCCGCAGCCGATATCCAACACGGGCGATGCGAGCGGAACCGTGCTCATGAACTCGCACTCCACCGCGCGCAAGATGGCGCGGTGCGGCGCCATATCCTTGAGCTGTGCTGCGAGATAATCCGTCACGACCGCTTCTCCTCGAACAACTTCTCGTATGCATCCACTGTCCGCGCCAACTCAAAGGTTCGCAGAATCTCGCCGCGCGGCTTGATGTACGCATCGGGAGCACGCAACACCCTGATCACCCCGTCCGCCAGCCCCGCAGCGTCGGCGATCGGCACGATCACGCCCATGCCCGTCATCGTGACCGGCTGGCGGACGCCGGGCAGGTCCGTAGCGACGACCGGCGTGCCGCATATGAACGCCTCCACCTGCACCAGCCCGAACGATTCGGTGTTGTTGATCGAGGCGACCGTGATTACGTCACACACAGCGTAGAAATCGGCCATCTGCGCCGAGTTGAGGGTGCCCAGGAAGGTCAGGTACGGCTCGTACTTCTTGATCAGCGGCTGCAGCGTCTCCCAGATCGTCTCGCCGATCACGGCGTTACCGTACGGGCCGGCGAACAGGATGCGGATGTCCGGGAACGCGGTCAGGATCTGCGGGATGGCGTTAATCAGGTAGTCGGCGCCCTTCTCGTGCGCGAAGCGGGCTGCAAAGCCAATGACCTTCTGCCCCTCATGCCAGCCGATCCGTTCCCGCAGCGCGGCCACCCCCTCCGGCGCCGGGTCGGGGATGAGGACGGGGGGGAGGATGACGCGCACTTTGCCTTGACTGGATGCCGGGGTGACACGGCGACCGGGTGACGCGGTGGTATCTTCACGGTTCACTTCGCCACCTTGCCGTTTTGTCACCTCACCTGGGTCATCGCCCAGGAAGCGCGACAGAAAAGGCGAATGCTCGGCGAAGTCCCGTGTGTACGCGACGATCGTGTCAGCCAGCTTGCCCGCAATCAGATTATCCCAGAAGGTCAGCCGATCGATGATCTTGCCGTACCACACCGGCGGCATCTGGAGGTCGCAGTGGTAGGTGATCAGCGGCTTGCGGCCGGCCAGACGGGTGAGCGCAGCCGCCAGCGCCGCCTCAACCTGGGGCAAATGGATGCTGACCACATCATGGCGACGAATCTCCCGCCAGGCGTCAACGAAGAAACCGGGCATCACCACACCCTTGTTGAAGCGGAAGGCCACGGGTACCCGTACCACCCGCACGCCGTCCATCTGCTCTTCGCAGGGCAGATCTTTGGTGTAGTGCGAGGTCAACACCGTGACGGCGTGGCCGCGCTCGACCAGGGACTTCGCCAATCGTTCCACATAGATCGTCAGGCCGCTCACGTGGGGGCGGTAATAGGTCAGGATAAAAAGAATCTTCACGCAAACAATTCCGGATTAGCCTTCACCCACTCGATCAGGCGCGCGATGCCATCGCGCACGCTCACCTGCGGCGCCCAGCCGAACTCATGCTGGGCTTTGCTCACATCGGCCACGAAGACGGGCTGGTCGCCGGGCCGCCAATCACGCCACGCCGCGGGCACAACCTCGCGGCCTGTCAACTCCTTGAGCAGCGGCCCGAACTCCGCCCAGATCGACAGGGTATTGGCCGGCCCCCCGCCCAGGTTATAGACCTCGCCCTTCGTTACGTCAATCTGTTCGGTTGCCATCTGAAAAGCACGGACCAAATCGTTGATGTGCAGCAGATCGCGCACCTGCTTGCCGTTGCCGTAGATCGTGATCGGTTTGCCGGTAACGGCGGCGATGACGAACCACGCCACCCAACCCTGATCTTCCACCCCCATTTGACGTTGGCCATAGATACAACTTTGGCGGAAGACCACTGACCGCAGCCCGTAGATGCGAGCATAGTCGCGGACGTATTGATCGGCTGACCCTTTGCTGCACCCGTAGGGCGAGTGGAAATCCAGCGGCCGTTCTTCGCTCACGCCGTCCGGGTAGGCTTCCAATACGTAGCGCGTCGCCAGCTCGGTGGCGGGCGCATCCTCCATGCCGCCATAGACCTTGTTGGTGGATGAATAGACGAAGACCGGGTCATGTCCCGCATGGCGTGCGGCTTCCAGCACGTTGAACGTGCCCAGGGCGTTGATCTCGAAATCGGGCCGGGGGTCGGTCACCGAGGTCGTGACCGCGGTCTGCGCGGCCAGATGATAGATCGCCTCCTGTCCGCTCGCCGTCGCCAGAATCGCCGGATAGTCGCGGATATCGCCCTGGACAAAACGAAAGCCGTCCCCGAAGGAGGCGCGCAGCCAATCCAGATTCGCCTGGCTGCCCCGCCGCGACAGATTATCGAAGATCGTGACCTGGTGGCCTGCCCGGATGCACGCCTCCGTCAGGTTGCACCCGATGAACCCGGCGCCGCCGGTGATGAGGATTTGCATGAGCTATTACCTCGTGGTTATGACACGATGACACGATGACAAGGTGAAGGGGTGATAAGATAATCCGCAGGAGGTTTCACCATGTCACTTCGTCGCTCGATCACGATACCCGATCACCCATGTCTCGGGATGATTAATCATGCCAACGAGAGTCCCCAGGATCGCATCGTAGGTCTCGTACAACGAGAGGCCATCCTCCCGTGTCAGATAGCCACACTTGACCGCAAACTCAACATGCACCTGTGTCTCGGCGGCCTCACCCTCGCTGTCGGACAATTTGCTGATGAAAGCGGCCTCATAACGCCGTTTCCGCCACGCCTCCGCCAAATTAGCACATACCGACCGTGACGAACGTCGCATCTGATCTGTGAGCGAATACATCTCCTCCCGCGGAAAACGCTTCGATAGTTCGAAAATCCGCATCGCAGCACCAAAAGCTTTCTGGTACACTTCCAGTTCTCGATGCGACTGAATCTTGCCTCCCACCGCACTCCCCTCTCCACCGTGTCACCGTGTCACCGTGTCACCGTGTCACCATGTCACCATGTCACCATGTCACCGTGTCACCATGTCACCACATCACCACATCACCATGTCACCACATCACCGTGTCACCACATCCCCGCGTACCGCCAACGCTCACGCACCTGTCCCAGCGACGTGCCGTGCGCCCACAACGCGATCATGCCGGAGAAACTCAACGTCAGGTAATTCACGCTGTGCCAGACGAGCGCAAAGGTCAGCGCTTGCTCCTTGGGAATGCCGAACGCCAGCAGCGCCACGGTCACCAGATAATGAAAGACGCCGATATAACCGGGCGTGGAGGGCACCAGCATCCCCAACGTTGTCAGCACCACCGCAAAGATGATGGCCGTGATCGGCGCCTGCAGGTGAACCACCTGTGCGGCCGACCACGCCATCGCGACGACACCGACCCAGCCCAGGAAGGAAAGACCGATCAGCAGCAGCCCCAACCGGCCGCGCAGTGTCGCGAAGCCGTCGATCAGATGCCCCAGCGCAGCGTAAATCCCCGGCCGGTCAAGGAACTTCACCCGACCCAGGATCGCATGCGCCCAGCCCAGCACCCGCTCCTTCCAAAAGGAAAGCACCACCATGATCGCCGCGGCGGCCAAAGCCAGGATCCCCAACGCCTGAGCGGCGCGGGTCATATCCGGCGGCAGCTTCACAAAGGGCAGCATCAGCACCAGGATGGCCAGCAGAGTCAGGATGTCGAGCAGCCGCTCTACCACGATGGTAGACAGCGTGCGCGCTGCGCTCACCTGCTCCTCGCTCACCAGCAGCACCAACCTGACCAGCTCACCAGCGCGGCCCGGCAGCACGTTGCTGGCCAGGTAACCGGCGCACATCGCGGTGAACACCGGCGAAAACGGCAGCCGGTATTCGGGGAGAAACAGCAATTGCCAGCGCCACCCTTTGAGAAACAGCAGCGCGACCGTGACCAGGACGCACGGGATCAACCACCAGTAGTTCGCCTGTTGCAGCGCCAGCCACAGATCGTTAAACCGGATGCCGCGCAGCGCCAGAAACAGGAAACCCAGGCTGATCACGACTTCGACGACGCGTTGAATCAGCGGCCCGTGCTTGCGCGGCGCGACCGGCTGGCTGGTTTCTGGTTCAAGGGAGGGAATGGACAAGGCTCAACTCTTCCGGAGATGGATCCGCTGCCAAAGTCACTGCCCGCAGTCATCGTATTATAGCACCGGAGAAGCATCCCACAAAGATAGAGGAACAGATGCTGCTGGTTGCGCCGCTGGACTAACGACTGCGCGGGAAGCCGGGCGGGGGATAGTTCGGCAACACCCACATGATCTTGGACGCGGCCGGCGGCGGATCGAGCACGTAAACGTCGGTCCACCAGTGCCACCCTTCATAATTAAAATCATCGAAGCCCATGTCGATCCACTTGCCTTTAATGCCGCCCCCCGTGTCGCCGGCAATCGCTTTGCCGTAGCTCGGCACGTAAACCCAACTTTGCAGCGGAATCACCTTCGGGTCCACGGCCACGATGCCCTTACGTAACTGCAAGCCGATGCGCGTGCGGCCATACCACGGCGCCGATTTCGGCGTGCCGGAGCGGGCCGGCGAATACGAGGTCGAGTACATGCGAATCTTGCGCCAATAGGTCACCGGCCCATCGGGTGTCTCCAGCGTCCGGGGCACGATTTTGCGGCCATAGGCGACCATGCGCGTGACCGGCTCGGCGGCGACCCATTCGTCCACCAGCGTCCGCGAGACCTCTGTGCCATCCTCGGTGATGACTTTGAAACGCTTGCGGTACTCGCCGTTTATCCCGGCCTGCGCCAGCCGCTGCGTGTCGATCTCCAGGTTGTCGTCCGGCACCAGGATCGATTCATACGAGATCGGCTCACGTTCCACCAGGGTGACGTGCGAAATGCGCACGACGCGAATCTGCTGTTGCTCCACCACCGGCTGATCGAGGGGCGGCGTGACCCGGTCACTATCGGTGACCAGGATGCCCAGGTCCATCAGTGTACCGCCGACCGTCTGCCCGCGGGTGCGCGTGTGGGTGGTCCGGCCATCCGCGGTGACGAACACCGGTTTCGAGCGCTCGATGACCACGTGCAAACCTGAGCTCACCCGGCTGCCCAGGCTCGGCTGCACATGATCGCCCAGATAGAGACTCACCTGCTCGCGCAACAACGCCTCGCCGACCGTGGATGCCGTGGTGTAAAGGGTGTACGGCACGCTGCCATCGTCCACCACGACCGGCACCGCCCGGACGATGTGCAGGCGCACCGGCAGTGCGTCCTTGCCGGACCACGGATGACTCCCGGCAAAGCGCGGCGCGCCCTTGGGGTGAGTGGACTGAGGCAGCGCCGTCTCGGGCGCGACCTGAACGCCATCCAACCAGATTTCATCGTGGGAGCCCAACCGTACACCCGCGCTCGCGACCACCTCTCCCACCGTGTGCGCCTGGGTAAACACCTGGCGCAGGCGGCCGTCGGCGTCCACTAACCCGGGACGCGCACGCGCAATCGTCACCGCCAAATCAGGAACAAGCCGGGTTTCCGGCGCAGGTGACACGCGATCTTCGGGCCGCAGCGCCAACCCCTGGTCTGCCAGCAGACCGGCAACGTCTACCTGCGTGGTGCGAAAAGATTGGGTGGAGCCATCCACCGTGATCGTCACCGGCGTGCCGATGCGTCCCGAGACGAGCAGGGCAGCAGCGCTCACAGCCAGCAGTACGATGCCAGCGAGCAGCCAGGCCAGGATAGCGGCCAACGGCACACGCGCTGCGCTGCTGCCGGACTCCATTGAGTCCAGGGCGCGCGACTGTGCACCTTCCGGCTCGGAAGGCGTCTGAGCGGCTAAATCATCGGCGAGAGATGTAGGGCCGGGGTTATGGTCAGAGTTAGGCTGGTCAGTCATCATCAGTTAGCGATAGATAATAACCGAGGAGGCCATCATGAGCAAGTTGGACGCGTGGTACGGGTGTGATTCAACGTTCTGCAAGCAGCGCCGTAAGCGATCTGCGATCATCTGCGTTATCTGCGGTTACCTGACGCCAGCCAAACCGAATTCACCGCAGATGACGCAGATCGCCGCAGATAAGTTGCTGAATTGCAGCGCGAACGACGGCCGCCATTTGCGCCAGGGTCAGGGCGCACGACCCAAAGCAAATTGACCGCAGATGACGCAGATCGCCGCAGATAAGTTGCTGCATTGCAGCGCGAACGATGGTTGTTATTTGCGCGACGGTCAGGGCATCGCAACCCCTGCCGATCGGTGTCGCGCAGTGCGTGCATTTACCGTCCTGCAGCGCGCGGACGCGGGTTTGATAGCCGTGGCGCTCGATGACGACCGTGCCACAAGCGGGGCAGTGCGTGCTCTCGGTGTCATGACCGGGCAGGTTGCCCACGTAGACGTAGCGCAACCCCTCGTCACGGCCGATCCGCCAGGCGCGCTCCAGCGTCGCAGCCGGGGTAGGCGGGGTGTCGCTCATCTGATATTGCGGGTAGAACCGGCTGATATGCCACGGCACGTCCGGCCCAAGCTCGCTTAACAGGTGGTGCGCGACCCAGCGCAGCTCCTCGTCGCCGTCGTTCAGGCCGGGGATCACCAGCGTCGTCACCTCCAGCCAGATCCCCAACTGCTGGATCAGCTTGAGATTCGCCAGCACCGGTTCAAGCGCCGCGCCCGAGATGCGATGATAGAACTCGCCCCGCCCAGCCTTGAGATCGACGTTGATGCCCTGGATCAGCCCCGCCATCAAATGCAGCAGCTCCGGCGTCATGTAACCGTTGCTGACAAAGACATTCTTGAGGCCCAACGCGACCGCTTCCCGCGCAGTGTCGAGCGCGTACTCGGCGAAGATCGTCGGCTCGGTGTAGGTGTAGGCGATGGAAGCGCAGCCCGCTCGCCGTGCGGCCTGGACGATCTGCCGCGGTGTGGCGAGGCTGCCCGGGACGGCGCGCCCCTCGCGCGGCAATTGGCTGATCTCCCAGTTCTGGCAGAAGGTGCAGCGGAAGTTACAGCCAGCCGTGGCGATGGAAAACGCCCGGCTGCCGGGCTGAAAGTGGAAGAGCGGTTTCTTCTCGATCGGGTCCACGTTCTGCGAGATCGTCCGGTCGTAGACCAGCGTCACCAGCGTGCCGTCGACGTTCTCGCGCACGCAGCACGCGCCCAGCCGCCCCGGCGGGATCACGCAGCGGTGCGCGCACAGGTTGCAGCGGACACGCAGATCATCATCCGCCAGCCGTTCCCAGAGGATCGCTTCGTGCGACATGAGACCTCCGTGATGCGTGATTCGTGCTACGTGATGATCGTGTGAGGAAGGTGTGCGCAGATCACACAGCCATACGGCACTCGTCACGGGTCACGCAGCACGTTTCACGTTCTACGCTCCACTTTCCACGCTTTCCTCACCCAGCCGTTTGCCATACACCAAATTCTCGATCTCCACCCCGGGCAACCACTCATCCCAGAGATGCGTGCGCTTGCGGGCCAGCAGTTCGAACCCCAGTTTCTCGTAGAGCTTGATCGCGGCTGCGTTCATCGTGGTCGTCTTGAGATGGATGCCTGGTACGCCCAGCTCGGTCATCTGGTCGAGGCAGGCTTCCATCAGCTTGCGCCCCAGCCCCAGGCCGCGCGCGGCCTCCGCCAGATTGATGTGCAGTTCGGCGGGATAGTCGCGCAGATCGACGCGCGGATACTCGCCGCTCAGCGCGGCGCCGGCGGTGCGGCGGAAGTAGCGCAGCGTCAATGCGTCGACATCATAGCGGAACGTCACGAAGCGCGCAGCAGCCGTTGCGGCCGTCAGTCCGCGTCCCCAGGTAGCCCTCGCCCCTCCCGTGCTCCCGCTGATATAGCCGACCACCGTGCCATCGACGTCGGCCACCCACAGATGTTCGGGTTCGTGATCGATGTAGTAGGCGACGAACACATCCTGCATCATCCGGCGATCCTGCATGAACGCCTCAACCGGCGCGCCGAAAAAGCCGGTGTCCGCAGCGATCTGCAGGACGGCGGCGCGATCCTCAGGACGATAAAGACGGACGATGGGTGGCATGGGGCAATTTTACCATAAATCGAGAAAAAGCGGTCCACTTCGCAACCTCAGACTCAACCTTAACCTCCTCGTTTGACCATCTGGCCCGTCTCGTGTATGATCGCCGGCGGGGGTGGTTAGGTCCCGGTGGGTCTCCTGGTCTTCAAAATCAGTGGCGGGCGCCTCAGAAGCGTCCGCAGTGGGTTCGACTCCCATCCATCCCCGCCTGTCAGACCTCATGATCGCGCCGCTCGCAGCGCGATCGCCACCCAGTTCGATTTCCGCGCAGCTTCACCCGCGCAGAATGCCTGTGAACCACCATGACAGTCCGAGGTCGTTCCCACTTCGCCCGCGCAGACTGCTGGCCCCCTTGGAGCTTCACCCGCGGGTGGTGGACCCGTGATGTGGGGCAGTTCTGGCCGCCAACTCCGCAGATCCCGGCTGGCAAGCCGCCGGTGGGCTGGGTGGCGCCATTTCCTTCAACGACTTACCCGCCGGTGGCAGGAAATCGCGCTTGAAGTAGCTGATGTAGTTGGTCGTGTCATTCCGGTTGTAGGGGTCAATAAAGACCGTGTCACCGGCCGAGAGAATCATGGCGTGGAAACCCGCTGGCGTCCAATCAAAGCGCACGGTGGCGGTGGGATCATCGATGCCCTGGCCAGCGAAGCTCTTGATCTCCGGGAATTTGGCGGCCAGCTCCGGCGCCATGACCGGGGATTCCACGATGCGGAAGCGGCCATAAGTACCATCGGGCAGGGGTAGGCTGAAGATCACCTGGGTGCTCTGGGCTTCGGCACTCCTTTCCATGGGCGTCGCTTGCAGAAGTTGCTCCAAGGCGCTCACATTGAGCGTTACGTCGCGATGTTGTTTGGTATTGATCGAGGGCTCGCCCAGGGCAGCGAGCTGCTCTGGGGGGGTATCGGAACAGATTTCGTTGCCGCTGGTTCCCTGGGCATCGGCAGTGTAGGCGCAGCCGCTCTGGGCAAGTATCGCACCCATCAGGAGCAGAGAGAGTAAAGTGGGCTGCCACTTTCGCGACATACTTGTGCGCATGGTGCATGTTCCTTTTTGTGCCCTAGGGAATCGGCATTTGATGAACAGTCGGCGCAATGACTGACAACTATCATTATCAGAGGATTCCGCCGGAATGTCAACCTCATAAATGCGCCGACGCCAACGCGTGAGAAGATCAAAATTTTCTGCCGGCGGCGACGGCTGTTTGCGTTATCTGCCCTACGTTTTCAACGATTTGACAATCCAGGGCGGCTGATATACCCTCAACCCGCGACGGAATGCAGGGATGGGAAGCGCTCCGGCTTGAGGATTTCCTGATGTTAGGGCTGCCGGTCAAGGAGCTTGGCCATGCGGAGTGGAAAGCCCGAGATCGTGATCATCGCGCTTTTCGTTTTCCTCTCGCTGTCGCTGCTCCTGCCGGCTGTAGTCTCACCGAAATCACGGGTGATCCCTACTCCGCGGGCCAGCAGGCCAGGACGGAAGTTCGACCAGGCCACGGAAAAAGCGGGCGATTTCGTCGCCGGGTTCTGCAGCGCAGCCCCGCTGCCGCTTGCGGCGCTGGGGCTGGTCGTGGTGCTGAGGCGCAGCAAGAAGGATTGATTGCGCAGCAGCACTGCCGCTGCGCGCGAAGGACATCTGATGGACAAACGCTCTCCCCGTAGCCGCAGAGAGACGCTTTTCATCCTCGCCGCGGGACTCGTCGGGGCGCTGCTCGCCGCCCTGGTGATGACGTGGTATCTCAACCGGGACAACCGCTGGTTCCGGCTCGTCTCACCGCCCGGTGAAACCCCCGCCCAGATCGTCGCGCTTGACCGCAAGCTCAGCCCTTACGTGCGCACCCAGCAGGGTAATCTATACCTGTGCAGCGGCCACACGTGGCGGGATGCTTGCCGAGCGGTGACGGCCGAGGAATTGCCGCCCACCGAGCTGCATCCGCAGTGGAATACGTGCGGGAAGGAGTTGCCGCCGCTGCCCGCCGCGCCCGGGGTGATCATCGATGCGATCGAGGCCGGGCGCTGCTTCGAGGCCTCCACCTTCAGCAAAATCATCCTCCTGGACGATGGCAGCCTGTGGCAGTGGCGCCGGACGTTCTCGTGGGTGAACCCATTCGTGTGGGTGACGGGCACGATCCTCGGGCTGGGGCTGGGACTCGCAGTCGGGCTATTTCTCGTCAAACTGAAACGGGCCTTGCGTGATCCATAACCTTGCACGCCGCAGATAACGCCCGCGCAAAGCCGCCCTACGCGCTCCAGCGGTCAACCGACAAACAGCAGTTCCGCCCGAACGATGCGGCGCGGCGCGGCCTCGAAGCCCAGCTCCGTCAGCAGCTCGTCGGGACGGCCCGTCGCGCCCGGCTCGGCGCGCATCACAACGGTGAACGACTGCCCGTAGGCGCTCGCCCCGGTGTACGCCAACTCCTGCACCAGCGGCCGCAGGTCGTAGCGCGCCACGTCTTTGCCCTTACGCCGCTCGCGCCACGCTTCTGGCCGCGCCAGGAAATCGGCCAGCCGCGCCGCGAACACCGCGTCCGCCTCGGCCGTCTCGACCGCCACCTGGTAATGCGCGCCGCACACCTGCGACTGGAGCGATGGGACTTCACGCGCCACCGGCTCGGCGCGCAGCGGACGGATACCAGGCGGGAGCGCTGCGGCCAGCCGGCTCAGGAACTCAGCCGGCTCAAGCGTCTCGTTCAGGAAGACATCCGCCACCTCGCCCTGACCGGTGAAGCCCACCGGCAGCGCGGCCGCGAACTGGAGCCTGGCCTGCGGATTAAAGCCCTGGGTATAAGCCAGCGGCAGCCGGGCGCGGCGGATCGCCCGCTCCCAGGCCCGGTGCATATCCAGATGGCCGACGTATTTCACCGTGTCGGCGGTTGCAAAGGTGACGCGCATGCGTTGTGCGTAGGTTTCATTCATGAGTGTTGCGTATTCCGTGTTGCGTATTCCGTATTCCGTATGCCGTGCTGCGTGATGCGTGAGTCGTCAAAGACCATTCTCTGAGTCACCGTGTCACCCCGTCGTCACCTCGGCTCCCCTGCTCCGCTGCGCCACCCGCGGCCCACCCGTGGCAGCCAGATCGGGGCTCATCTCTTCATTGTAGTAGAGCGGGACCGGCCGCACGCTGACCGGCTGATGCGGTTTGCCTTTGCCCAGCGGCGGACAGCCCCAGGCATCGTCGGCTGCGTCGCGACGCGCCTCTTTGAACTGGCCCAGGATGCCGCAGGAGAAGCAGTGCTCGTGGCAGTCGTCGATCACCGCGCCCTGCTGGGCGTGGGTGTACTCCTGCTCCAGGAAGCGCCGGTTGACGCCCACGCTGATGAAGTCCCACGGCAGGATTTCGTCGAACGCCCGCTCGCGGCGCGCGTACCATTCGGGATCGAGGCGCTGCCCTGAGCTTGTCGAAGGGTTGCAGTCGGTGAAGGCTTGCGTCCAGGCCGCGGGCCGGAACTGATCGCCCCAGCCGTCGAACGCGGCGCCGAGCTCCCAGGCGCGCTGGATGACGTCCGCCAGCCGCCGGTCGCCCCGGCTGAGCGCGGCTTCCAGCAGCGTCTCCCGCGGGTTGTTCCACGAAAACTCGATGCCCGGCCCGCGCAACTGGCGTTCGAGCAACCCGATCTGCTCCCGAATCGTGCTTTCATCGGCGAGCGGCGCCCACTGGAAGGGCGTATGCGGCTTCGGCACGAGGGTGCTCACGCCCACGCGCACGCTCGACTTGCGGCCCAACTCCTGGAAGCCCACGCGGCGCACGGCATGGGCAAGGTCGGCGATCGCCTGCACGTCTTCGAGCGTCTGCGTCGGGTGGCCGATCATAAAATAGAGCTTGATCGTCGTCCAGCCGCGGCGGTAAACCTCGCGCGCGGCATCGAGCAGCGCCTCGGTCGCGATCGGCTTATTGATCACATCCCGCAGCCGGTCGGTGGCGGCCTCGGGCGCGAAGGTGAAGCCCGACCGGCGGCGACCCTTTTCGAGCTTGTCCATCAGCTCGGCGCTGAAGGTCTCGATGCGCAGGCTGGGCAGCCCGATCGAAAGCTTCTCGTCGCCGTGGCGTGCGACCACTTCACCCACCAGCTCGCCGATCCGGCTGTAGTCCGAGGAGCTGAGCGAGAGGAAGCTGATCTCCTCGAAGCCGGTGTCCCGCATCACCGCATCGACCGCGGCGAGCACTTCGTCCAGCGGCCGCTCGCGCACCGGCCGGAACACCATCCCCGCCTGGCAGAAACGACAGCCGCGCGTACACCCGCGCTGGATCTCGATGGCCGCCCGGTTATGGACGATGTCGATGAAGGGCACGATGAACTTCGTCGGCGGCGGCGGCAGGGTGGGGACGATGCGTTTGGTGACGATGGACGATGGACGATTGACCATCGACAAGTGCGGAGCCGCTGCGCGAGACGAACGATCAGGTAGGGTCCATGGTCTATGGTCCATCGTCTGAATGCGGCCATCATTATGATAACGCACCTGCCAATGCGCCGGGACGTAGACGCCGGCGATCCGTGCGAGTTGCGCCAGCGCCTCAGCGCGGCTCAAGCCGGCGCGGCGAGCGTCGGTCCAGGTGCGGACGATTTCAGTGATCGCCTCTTCGCCCTCGCCGATGAAGAACGCGTCGAAGAAGGCGTGCATCGGCTCGGGGTTCAGGCAGGCGGAACCGCCGGCGATGATCAACGGCTCGTCCGTCCGATCCGCGGCGCGCAGCGGGATGCCGGCCAGGTCAAGCGTGGCCAGGACATTGGTGTAGAGCTGCTCGTAGGGCAAACTGAACCCAAGCACGTCGAAATCGGCCAGCGGGTGGCGGGACTCCAGGCCGTAGAGCGGGATGCCCGCCTCGCGCATCGCCGCCTGCATGTCCACCCACGGGGTAAAGGCGCGCTCGGCCAGCATATCGGGCTGCGCGTTGACGCCGTCGTACAGGATCGCCAATCCCAAGTTCGACATGCCCAGGTCATAAACATCCGGGAAGACCAGCGCCAGCCGATAGGGCGTAACGTCCCAAGTTTTGACGACGCTGTTGTATTCGCCGCCGGTGTAACGCGCCGGTTTCTGGACGAAAGGTAGGACACGGTCGAGGGCGCGCGAAAGGGTGTCGGGGGTATGCAAGATACGCTCCTTGTTCCCGGAAAGCTTCCGGGGCGGGACTTGAACCCGCTCAAAAGATCGAACGGCTGCACTGCTGGCGCAACCGAACGGCCAGATTATAGCACAGGGCGGCCGTCTGAAATAATCAGGGGCGGGAGTGCCCAGGCCCATATTTGACAGCGTACTACCGATTCCATATAATCGCTTTTACATGCGTGGCGGATTCGTCTAGAGGCCCAGGATATCGCCCTCTCAAGGCGGAGACACGGGTTCGAATCCCGTATCCGCTACCTGATCAAGCAGCCCCGGGGACGTGGTTCCCGGGGCAATTCTTTTGTTCAGGCCTCGCACACGGACTTGAGCATGACCGGGAATTTTCGGGGCGCGCCGTCCTTTGCAGCCAAGAGCCTCTTCCAAAAGGCCCACGGACGCGCCCAACTCAGGGACTTTCTGGCCCGTTTGGGCGGCCGTTCCAACGACCTGTTGCCGTTCGATGCGCTCACCCGCGCGCTGCAGGTTTATCAACAAATCCCCCGCCGGATGCCGGAGGCGATCCCGCTGGACAAGATCGTGGGCAGCGTGGGCCGGTACAAGGATTTCACACGGGATTTCCTGCCGCGCAATCCCGAGATGGCCCCGCGCTGGGCACGCATCGAAGATGCCCTGGACAGCCCGGAAGGCCTGCCGCCCATCGAGGTCTACCAAATCGGTGAGGTTTATTTCGTGGCCGACGGCAACCACCGTGTCTCGGTGGCGCGTGCCAACGGGTTCCACGACATCGATGCCTACGTCACCGAGATACCTGTGGACCCAGGTATCGAGCCAGGCGACACCTTGGACAAAGCAATCATCAAGGCCGAGCGTGCGCGCTTCATCGCTGAAACCGGGATCGGCGATTGCTACCCGCACCTCGACATCTACTTCACCCGGCCCGGCGGTTTCCCGCAGTTACTGGATCACGTGCAGATCCACCGGCGTGTGATGCAGCACGCACAAGGCGCCGACACACCGGTCGACATCACACGCGCCGCCTGCGACTGGTATGAGAACGCCTATCTGCCCATTGTCGAATCGATACGCAAGCGGCAGTTGTTACGCCGGTTCCCCGGCCGCACCGCCGCCGATCTGTACGTCTGGATCTGGGGCTACATTTTCGAAATGTATCGTCAGAGCGGCGAGAAGATCACGCCCGAGGAAGGGGCACAGATGTTGGCGCTACGGGCTGAGTCGCCCTTCCAGCAGGCGGTGAGTGCGGTGATGAGCCGGCTGGCCGAATTCTCACGGGGCCGGCCGAACGAAGAACCGCCCGACTGGGTGACCCAGACATTCGAGTGGGATGATGGCACGCTTTCCGATCTATTCGCGAATGGATAAACCCTGATGACTGACACTTCTGGCCGGATCCTGTTGCTACGCCATGGGATCAACGATTACGTGAAGGCGCATCTTCTCGCCGGACGCACTCCGGGCGTCCACCTGAATGACGAGGGAGCCGCGCAGGCCGCCGCGCTCGCCGCACGGTTGGCGTCACTGCCCATCGCCGCGGTATACAGCAGCCCGCTGGAGCGCGCCCAGGAGACAGCCGCGCCGGTCGCGGCTCGGCTTGGCCTGGCCGTGCAACTGTTGGAGGGCATGAAAGAGACCGATTGTGGCGAATGGACCGGCCGGCCGCTCGACGAGCTCAGCAAAACTGACCTCTGGCGGCAGGTGCAGGGTTGCCCCAGCATCTTCCGCTTTCCCGGCGGCGAGAGCTTTGTAGAGATCCAGGCGCGCGTGGTGGCCGCGCTGGATTTTGTGCGGCTGGCGCATCCGGAGCAGACCGTCGCCGTTTTCTCGCACGCCGACCCGATCAAGCTGGCGGTGGCCTTCTACCTCGGCACGCCGCTTGACCTGTTCCAACGGATCGAGGTGGCGCCGGCATCGATCACCGAGTTGGAGTTCGCGCCGTGCCGGCCCAAGCTGGCGCGCCTGAACGACTGCGCCCACATCGCGCTGACGCGGATTTTGCGCCGGGCGCATTTGGAGTTACGATTGGGAACTATGACTGACCACCCTACCGCATTCACTGCACTCTCATATTTTGACGAAGATGACGTGTATCCGGTCAGCCGGATCACAGCGGCGCCTGTCGGCGACCCGCGCCAGCGGTACTTCATCCTCCAGGCTCACATCGGCGACGAGCCGGTGTCGTGGGTGATCGAACGGGATCAGGCCCGCGCGCTGCAGCCGGCAGATCCCCGCCCTGCTGACCGACATCCGGTCGGAGTTCCCGGAGCTGGCCGAGCCGCTGGTGGCGGCCGAACCCAACCTGACGCTCACCGAACCGTGGCAGCCGTTGTTCCGGGTGGGCAGCCTGGGCATCGGCTATGATCGCCTGCACGATCTGATCGTGTTCACGCTGGTGGATGCCGATATCCTCGAAGCGATGGCAGACCCTGAGACCATCGAGGCGGACGATCCTGAACAACTTGTTTTCACCACGCGCGGCCAGGCGCTGCTCCTCGCCCAGCAGGCCGAAAGGGTAGTGGCCGCGGGCCGGCCCTATTGTCCGCGCTGCGACGAGCCGATCTTCGATTTCGGGCATTTCTGCCCGCCGTCCAACGCGCGCAAAGGGCGTCACAACGAGTACGTTCACTGAGCGGGCATGATGACCTCTCATGAGCGCTTTCCTTGCGCCGTCCCGTGGCCGGTGAGCGGCAGCGAAAGCGACCGCCTGCTGGACCTGCTCGGCAGCGGCGAGCTCACCTTGGCCGGGCTGATCCCGTGGAGCTCCAACTATACCTTCCTGGGGGAAGTCAGCCTGGGGGATGAGTCGGCGCCTGTGGTCTACAAGCCGATCCGCGGCGAACAGCCGTTGTTTGACTTCCCTCGCAACACCCTGGCCAAGCGCGAGACCGCGGCCTTCGTCGTCTGTCGGATGCTGGGCTGGAATCTGGTGCCGCCGACCGTGCTGCGCGCAGGCCCCCACGGCCGCGGCTCGGTGCAGCTTTTCGTCAACGTCGACCAGGACGCGCACTTCTTCACCTTCCGGGATGACCCCATTTTTTTCCACGTGCTTCGAGCCCTGGCGCTCTTCGATCTCATCGCCAACAACGCCGACCGGAAGGGCGGGCACTGTCTGCGCGCCGGGGACGGGTGCATCATCGCCATCGACCAGGGACTATGCTTCCACACCCACGACAAGCTGCGGACTGTGATCTGGGATTTCGCGGGCGAGCCGATCCCCGAAGACCTGGCTGCAGATCTCAAGCGGCTGGCGGACGATCTCGCTGACACCGAAGGCGAAACCTGCCGGGCGCTGGCAGGCTTGCTGGATGCCGGTGAAATCGCGGCGGTGCGCCGCCGTGTCGCTGCTGCGCTCGCCGCCGGCACATTCCCCACGCCGCCCGAGGATCGCCGGCCATATCCCTGGCCGCTGGTGTGATGCTCCCATGAAGCAGAAGTACTTCATCGACTCGCACAAGGGCGTCACGCCGCTGGCCATCCTGGCCATGATGGCGATCTACGGCCAGTGGGACAACCCAACCGCCTGGGTCTACCTGGGGCTGCACGGCAGCTACGGCATCCTGTGGGTGCTGAAGAGCCGCATCTTCGGGGACCGGCAGTGGGAGCAGCCGACCGGCTGGGGCTACGGGCTCGTCATCTGGGCCGGGCTGACGCTCTATTGGATCGCGCCCTGGCTGATTACCTCGCAGGATGTGCACGCGCCGCCCTGGCTGTTGGGGCTGAGCGTGTTCGTTTACGGCGCCGGCGTGTTCCTCCACTTCGCCGCGGACATGCAGAAGTACACCGCGCTGGCGCTGCGTCCCGGCCAACTGATCACGACCGGCCTGTTTGCCCGCACGCGCAACCCCAACTACCTGGGCGAGCTGCTGATTTATCTCAGCTTCGCCGTGCTGGCGCTGCACTGGGCGCCGCTGCTGGTTGTAGGCGGATTCCTGGTTGTCATTTGGCTGCCCAACATGCGGCGCAAGGATCGCTCGCTGGCGCGCTATCCCGCGTTTGCGGACTACAAACGCCGTAGCTACCTGCTGCTCCCCAAACTCACCGGGCAACACAAGCAGCAACTCTCAGTGTAGGCGTTTCTCGGATCTGGACCGGAGGCTTCAGCCGGTATTTGGACCCGCAAGGCCACAAACCGCACCGGCTGAAGCTTCGACTCCGGTTACATTGAGAATTTCTGAAACACAAGGTGATTCCTGGACAAACCGAACAGATCGGATAGAATAGCGGCACGATCTCGTTATGGGGTGCATTCAAAGTTGTAGGGGCGGGTTTCTCCACATCAATGGCGAGCTGGTCGTCAATGGCGAGCTGGTCGTCACCACGTTGCTGCCGCAAAAGGCGGGCCCGAGTTGACCACGGAAAACCCGCCCCTACGCCCCAAACGATATGTGAGTTCGCCCATCTTATCAGCAAGGGAGCCCCATACCCCATGAATACCGCAGCCTCAATCGGCGTCCAAACGCCCAAAATCCTTCTCCCCAAACCCGGCATCGATTTGACAAAGTGGGCGGTCATCGCCTGTGACCAGTTCACCTCTGAGCCGGAATACTGGCAGCAGGTGGCCGCTACGGTGGGCGATGCGCCTTCCACTTATCGCATCACCCTGCCCGAAATCTACCTCGACACCCCCGATGAAGACCGTCGCGTCCAGCAGATTCGAGCGCACATGCAGGAGTATCTCGACCACGATCTTCTTGTGGAGCATGAAGGCTTCATCCTGGTGGAACGCACCGTCGGCGGCAAGACCCGGCACGGGATCATGCTGGCGCTCGATCTTGAGCAATATGACTACAACAGAGGATCCGCCAGCCTGATCCGCGCCACCGAGGGGACCATCCTGGAGCGCATCCCCCCGCGCGTCCGCATCCGCTCCGGCGCGCCGCTGGAGCTGCCCCACATCCTGGTGCTGATCGACGACCCGCAGCGCACGGTGATCGAGCCGCTGGTCGCTGCCCGTCACGAGCTGCCCAAGCTTTACGATTTCGAGCTGATGCTCGGCAGCGGACACTTGACCGGCTATGCGGTCGCCGATCCAACGCGCGAGGCGCAAGCAATCGCCGCGCTGGTCCAGTTGGCCGACCCGGCGGGCTTTGCCGCAAAGTACAGACTGGATCCTGGCCGCGCCGTGCTTCTTTTTGCGATGGGCGACGGCAACCATTCGCTGGCCACGGCCAAGGCCATCTGGGAGCAGATCAAGGCGCAGGATGGCGTGAGCGATCACCCCGCCCGCTATGCGCTGGTCGAGGTGGAAAACATCCACGACGCCGGGCTGGCGTTCGAGCCGATCCATCGCGTGATCTTCGATGTCAGGGACGATTTCGTGGCCGCGCTGGGGCGTTTCTATGAGCGCTGCCACATCGTGCGCTGCGCAACCGCTCAGGCGATGGTAGCGCTGGTGGACGGCGAAGAGCACCCGGAGCATGCGTTTGGCGTGGTCACGCCGGAGGGGTTCAGCGTCGCATTTGTCGGCAACCCGGCCACCAACCTACCGGTAGGCACGCTGCAAAACTTCCTCGATGTCTGGGGCAAGGCCGGCGGCTATGAGAAGATCGACTATGTACACGGCGAGGACGTGACCGTGCGCCTCGGCTCGCAGCCCGGCAACATGGGCTTCTACCTGCCGGTCATCAACAAGGGCGACTTCTTCAAGACTGTGATCCTCGACGGCGCCCTGCCGCGCAAGACCTTCTCGATGGGAGAGGCGAAGGAGAAACGCTTTTATCTGGAAGCACGGCGGATTGCGTAAGCACGGGACGTAGGGGCGGGTTTGCCGTCGCCAACTTGGGCTCGCCGTTCATGGCAGAATCGAGGAGATACCAGGCTCGCTATTGATTGCAAAGAAACCCGCCCCTACTCGTACTCTCGCCCGCCCACCTTGCGTCGCGTCGATTTTACCTCGGCCCGCCCCTTTTTCTCCGTCAGCCGGCGTTCGCGCGCGGCCTTCGATGGCCTGGTCGGCACGCGATGTTTGCGTCGCCGCAACGCCGCAGCCATGAGCATCTGAAAGCGGGTGATCGCGTCGGCGCGATTCCCCAACTGGCTGCGCGTAGCCGACGAGACGATCCGCAGTTCACCCTCACCGTCGATGTAACCGGCCAACCGTTGAAGGATATGTCGCCGCTGGTCGTCAGTCAGGCTCGGTGAATGCGCGACGTCGAACAGCAACTCGACGCGGGTCTCCGTGCGTTGGACGTTTTGCCCGCCCGGGCCGCTGCTCCGGCTGAAACGAAAGCGCAGCTCAGCCACCGGAATAACGAGTTGGTCGGTGACCACGATGGTATCCGCAAGCTCATCCGGTTCAGACATGGCTCAAAAACTCCAGAACTGCGGCGTTGACCAGATCCGGCCGGTCGATGTTGCAGGCGTGGCCAGCACCCGGAATCGAAATGAAAGGGGCGTGGGGCAGCGCTTTGCGCAGCCGGGCCTGGTAAACGCCCGGCACCACCCGGTCGGCTTCGCCGGCAATGATCAGCGTGGGGCAGGCAATCCGCTGCAGCGCCGAACCCGGCCAGAAACGCGCCACCGCCAGCGTTGCGCGGCGGTAGGCGGCCGGATCGTTCGCCGCGATGCGCGCCGCGGCCTGCGCCCGCAAGAACTCGGCGGCTGGATCGGGGAAGAGATCGGCCGCGACCCGCTCGGCGATCTGCGCCATGTCCGGCGTGCGCCAAGGCGGCGTCAAACGGCGCAGTCCCATCCGCAGGATCTGTCTCGGCGGTGGCCACAAGCCCGGCAGCGTGTTGATCAGCACCAGGCTGCGCACGACCTGCGGCTGGGCGAGCGCCAACTGTTGCGCGACCATCCCGCCGAGGCTCAGCCCCAGGATGTGCGCGGGCGCCAGGTCAAGGCCGCGGAGCAGCGCGGCCACGTCGGCGGCGAACTGCCCCACGGAATAGCGGCCCGCCGGCTTTTCCGACAGACCGTGGCCCCGCAGATCCACCGCCGCGCACAGGAAATGCGGGGCAAAGGCAGGAAGCTGCAAGTACCAGTCGTCGGCCGAAGAACCCAGGCCGTGGAGCAGCACCAGCGGCGCCGATCCCACGCCCCAAGTTTCGTAACGCAGGTGAATCCCGTTGACCAGCCGAATCGGCATGGCGCTACCCTCCCCAACGCAATTTTCGCACGAGCGCCGAGGTTTGACAAGTAATCAGCGCGCGATGCCTCAGTCCTGCTGCTACCGGATTTCTGCAGCCTGTGCTATACTGAACTCAACTTATGCAAGGAGTGAGCGATGTCCGAACCAAAACTCGTCACCGTTTACGAATCCATGGGGATGTTGGGGGCTCAGGTTGTCCAGGGCAAGCTGGAGGCCTACGGGATTCCCGTCATGCTCAAATACGAGTCAGCGGCCCTGGTATTCGGCTTGACCGTTGATGGGCTGGGTACGGTCGCAGTTCAGGTGCCCGAGGATCGCGCTGAGGAGGCCGAAGCCCTGGTCTCAGAAGAATCTGAAGATGAACCAGCAGCGGAAGCTGACGCAGACGCTGATCTGACCGACGCAAGCTGAGCGCACCTGCGCTGGCCTCCGGTGTCTGGACGCCTTGATACTGGCGCGCGGTTCAGTTTGGCGGGTCAGGTCTTTGCTGGTATACTATACTCTTGCTCAGAAAGATGGCTTCTTATGAAGAGGAGATGCCTCGCGTGATTGAACGCAAGACGCAGACCGCAGAATACTGGCAGGAATTCTCGCTGACCCCAGCCGACACCGAATTCCTCCGCAACCGCCTGTTGGACGCCGAACGCCCGCTGACCACACAAGAGCTCACCGAGGCGCTCGTGACCGAACGCTGTCGCCGCGAAGAGGCCGACCTGCGCGCCGAACTGGCGCGCGGCGCCATCTACCAGCCTAAGAAGCGTTTTGCTATCGGCGACAAGGTACTTTTCCCCGCACTGGAATTTCGTTTGGGTGAAGTGATCGAACTCCGCCCCGGCGAGAATCCGGAGCACGGCGAGTTTGACGTCATCACGGTGGACTTCGGCGGCAACCGCCGGCAGCGGTGCTTCGCCGCGGGGCTCAGCGGGCCGCACAAGCTGAATGCGGATGCGGCTGACCTGTTGGTCGCCGGCAACCTCGTCAGCCCGGAGAAGTTGCTCGCAACGATCGCCAGCACCGTGCCGGCATCCCTGGCCGCGCAACTGGGCGCACAGCCCGACTTCGCCACATTTGAGGATCGCTGGCTGCACCGCGATCTGTTGGCTGAAATCCATGTCGGGCATCTGAACATCGCGGAAGCCGTGATCGAGATGCGCGGTGTGCCGGTGGAAACCACGACGCTGGTCAAGGAACTCGATCTGCCGGCCGAGATCAAACCGGAGGTGCTGGCATTTTCGCTCCAGAGCGCCTTGCGCGCCGATGGACGTTTCGACCAGGTGGGCCCCGGCGAAGTGCGCCAGTGGTATCTGAGCCGGCTCGAACCGGCCGAGGCGCTGAACACACCCGAGGCGTTACGCTGTCAGGTAGCCGCGATTGATCTGGCACGCGTGCCCTCCGACCTGTTCCAGATCGCGGTGGAATTGGACGATGAGTGGTCGGATCCGGCCCTCGACCCAGGCACGAACGCACGGGCGGGCCTGACGACAACGACGCTGCTGCTGACCTATCCGCACCTGGTGTCCGGGACGCTGCCGCTCAACCGGCACGCCAGCGCCATCTTCCCGCAAGGCCACGGCGAGCGCACCGCGGTCACATTGATTGACGGCCGCTGGGGCAACCGCTTCCAGGGGTGGGTGAATCATGCGGGCCGTTACGTTGCCGGTTTGCGGCCCTGGTTCGAGAAGCACAAGCTGCCGGCGGGCGCGTACATCAGCCTGGAACGGCGCGACGATTCCGGCGAGATCGTCGTGGACTTCCGTCCCAAGCGCATGCGACGCGAGTGGACCCGGTTTGCACAGCCCGCCGATGGCGGTCGCCTTGACATCCAGCTCCGCAAGCAGGAGGTCGCCTGCGAGTACGACGAGCAGATCATCATCGGCGACGACCGGAACGAGGATATCCTGAAGCTGCGCTCGACCCCTGCCTACCTGCATGCGTCGCTCGAAGATCTGGTCTTCGAGGTCTTCACCGATCTGGCCGGCTTGAGCCAGACCGGCAGCGTCCATGCGAAGACCATCTACAGCGCAGTGAATGTGCTGCGCCGGTGTCCGCCCGAGCCGGTCTTTGCGGCGCTGGCAGATCATCCCAAGCTGGAAGCAGCCGATGGCGGAACCTTCCGGCTGGCGATTTGAATTCGTTAGGATAGTGCCGCATGACTGGATGGAAACGACCTTCGCTCGAAACGAAGTTTCACATTGATCATGACTGGTGGCTCGCCGGCGGCAAGGATCTGCGCGTGGCCGTGCGCGGCCAGCTCTGTGTGGACTGCCAGGCGCGCTTCCCGGATCACCGCAACCTCGAAGCCGTGGATTGGGTTGACCCCGAGACCGCCGAGGTCGTGCGCGCTGATGCGTTGCTCCAGGCGCTGCGCAACGACTGCTCCCGCAAGCCTGAATTCATCAGCGGCGGCAACGCGCTGGTCACGAACATCTTCCGCATCTTCCTGTTAAACGGGAATCAGCCGTTAACCCCCGTCGAAATGCAGAAGCAGATGCCCTGGACCGGCGCCGACACGATCCTGCGCACCCTCACTGCGGGGCAGGTTTACATGGGACTGCGGCCCGCCACCCACGCGGATTGATCGGTCGAAAGCATCCGGGGGGCCACGGGCATCGGTCAGAGGCCGCGATGCCGGACTCCCCCCAGACGCAGCCCAAATCTGCTGGCAGATCGTCCTCCGTCGGAGGTCTTTGCTCTTTATCCAAGCCGATCCACAAACGGGCTGAGCCACTCAGCCCGTTTGCCATTTCTGGAGAGTCGCCATGTTGTCCGCCCCGGTCGTCGAAATCCTGGTCATCGGCAACGAAGTTCTGGCGGGAGCCGTGCTGGACACCAACTCGCATTGGCTCTGCCGTGAACTCGCTGCCCGCGGGGCCCGCGTGACGCGCGTCACCGTGTTGCCGGACGAACCGGCGACCATCGGCGAGGCGCTGCTTGCGACGCAGTCACGCGGGCCGGCCCTGATCCTGACCTGCGGCGGGCTTGGCCCCACGGCCGATGACCTGACCGTGGCGGCGATCGCCGCGGCGCTGGGCCAATCGCTGCACGAGCACCCGCAAGCCTACGCCATGATTCGCGACTTCTACGCCCGGCTCTATGCTCACGGCGAGGTCACCACGCCGGACATGATCCCCGCCCGCGCCAAGATGGCGCAGATGCCCCCTGCCGCCGAGCCGCTGACCAACACCGTCGGCGCGGCCCCCGGCGTCCTGCTCCGGGATGGTGGCGTATTGATTGTTTCCTTGCCCGGTGTGCCCGCGGAGATGAAGGACATCTTCACGCACGCGCTGTGGCCTCAACTGGAGGCGTCGTTCCGCGGCCAGACCTACGCTGAGCGCACGATCACGACCGACTGCTGGGATGAATCGATCCTCGCCCCGGCCGTGGACGCGGTCGCCCGCCGGCACCCTGCGGTTTACGTCAAGTCCAGGGCGCAGGTGTACGGGAGCGGCGTCGCTGACTTCATCACGCTGGCGGCGCGCGGGCGCGATGCGGCCGAAGTCGCCTGCCTGCTCGACGCGGCCCAGGCCGACACAATCACGGCGTTGGCTGAGGTGGGGATCCAGGCAGGGACGGCCCATGCTGAAAGAACTGCCGATGGAGGTTAAGCTGGCGGCTGAAATCCGGCGGGAGCTCGCCGCGCTCACCTGCGACTATGCCTTCTATTGCCATCGCCCGCATGGCCGCCTGCATGACGCGGAGCCACTGCTGCTCAAGAACCGCGACATCTTCCTGTCAGCTTCGCTCATCAAAGTCCCGATTCTGTTCGCCTGGGCGTATCTCGAACGCAGCGGCCGCGCCAACCGCGACGAAATCTGCGAGCTTGACCTGGAGCCGCAGGTGGCGGGCGCGGGCCTATCGTGGCTGTTGCAGACCCGGCGCCTCCCCTTCGGCGACGTGCTCCTGCTGATGATCGCCCTGTCGGACAACCTGTGCACCAATCTGGTGATCCGGCGGATCGGCATCGAGCGATTGAACGACATCTTCCGGGGGCCGCTGGGGCTGCCGGACGCCCGGATCGAACGCAAGCTGTTCGACTACGAAGCACGGGCGCGGGGCCTGGATAACTACATTTCCGCCGCGGATTGCGTCCAGCTTTACCGGCTGCGCGACGCACTGACCGCCGCCGAGCGCGCTTGGATCGAGCCGATGCTGCTGGCGAACACTGACCTGGGACTCTGGCTGCGGAGTGTCGAACGCGATACGGTGGAGTTCTATCACAAGACCGGCAATATCCCCGGCGTGCTGCACGACTGGGGCTATACGCGCGAGGCCGATCTCTTTCTTCTGACGCAGAATGTGCAGGATGAGGGTGAAGTGTACGAGCTGATGAGCAGACTGGGGCCGAAGCTATTGCGGCCGTCTGGCATTTGAAGTGTATCAGGACTGGCTCCGATCGGTCTCCGACCGAGCCAGGGCATGAAGCAAGGGAACCGACTCAAAGTTGAAAACGTCCCGTGGCCTGGATGATCTTATGGCTGAAATTGGTCACGTACTCCAGCAACCGATCGCGCAGCTCAACCCACTCATCACCATCCAGGATGTTGCGCATCGTGGAAAGGTCTTCCGTCACAACGCCGGTGAGGAATTGTGGGCCCTTGCCGTAAACGGTATACCAGGCCTCTGTGGGCTGGAGACCTAACCGCATCAAGCCCGGGGCAAACTCCTGCATCACGAACTCGAAGTAGGACTGCTCGTGCCCTGGCTTGATGTCCCATTTCATCAGAAGTTTGATCATGACCGCCATCCCTTTCCCATCGTTGAGTGGATCACAGAATAGCAGAATCGGCCGCTTAAAGCAAGTGATCGCGCTGACGATTGGCCTGATCTGGCTGTGCAGTTTCGCCGCGGTTCAAACCGTGTCTGCGGAAACGCCGCCGACCGGGACGTTGACCGTCGTTCCGACCGATGGCAAGTCGCGCGGCATCCAACTGCGCGCGCAAACGGTCGATACGACGATCCGCCAAACTCCCGCTGGCCTGCAGGCCGATACGGTCCTGTGGGTCAAGCTCAACAACCCCGGCAAAGCAGCCGTCGCCATGCCCGTGGCATTGGGCGGCCCCCAACTCGGCCCGCGCGCGCTCCCGCAGATCCTCGAAGTCACGCTTGACAACAAATCGATTGCGGTGGAGAGCCTGGAGCCATTCACTGCCCGGGTGGACGGCGGTCCGGTCATCGCTTTCACGCTGCCCATCACCGTACCACTGAAAGGCAGCACTGCGCTGCGCATTCATTATAGTCAAATGCTGGCCGAGCAGAGTGGACTGGTCAGCTACACATATCCCATCACGGCGACCGCGCGCTGGAGCGGCGCGCCGGAATCGCTGCGGATGACGCTCAAGTTCAGCCCGCCGCTCCCAGCCGATCAGGTGTTGAGCCACGCGCCGGCCGCACGCCGCACCGATCGGGACGGGTTTACCTGGCACTGGGACGGCCAACGACCGAAAACCAGCATCGGCGTCGCCTTCATGTCACCTATCTGGTGGCGCGATTTCGCGGCAGCACGGACCGCCGCGGCCGCACCTGGCGCCGGCCAGACAGAGCACCTGGCGCTAAGCCGCTTCTACCGCCAACTGTCCGAGCTCCCAGCGCCGGCGTTCGACCAAGCCGCCGACTTCTACGGCCGCAACGCACCGAGCGAAGTCGCCGAGCTGCAGGCCGCCCTGGATGCGCCCGCGCAGGGTGATCCAGCCGAGCGCGGCGCGATTCACCTGCGGCTGGCCGAGATCTTGCTGGCGCAGGCCGAACGGTTGGGCGATACGGCCGACAACGCCTACCTGCAATCGGCAGCGACGGAGCTGGAAGCCGCCAGCGCGCTCAACGATACGGATGCCAGCCTGGGGATGGCTGCGGGCATGCTGTATATTCAGTTGGCGGAGGCCGCCAGCGCGCGCGGCGATCAAACGACTGCGGCACAGCACCGTGCCCGCGTCTCGGCCCTGAACGCGACGGGCCAGGCCGCATCGCCGGAGGCATTGGCACAGGCAGCGACCCAGGAACGCGCCATCGCAGCACTGGAGAGAGGCGATCTAAGCACGGCACGACGGCTGGCCGCTGAGGCCTACGGCCCGGCCGCCGTCACGCTGGCGGATGCGCCCCCGCCGCGCGCCCACCAGGCCGCGATGACGATCATAACCGCGCCAGGGGAACGCAGCATCAGCCTGCGGCTCACCGGCGGCGACCCCGCGGCGATCAGCGCCCTGCTCACAGATGCGGCCGCGGCCTTGACCGCTCTACCCCCGGCGCAGGTCAATGCCAGCGGCGATCAACTCACGCTCACCGTCCCGTTTGCAGATTCCCGAGAGCTGATCGCGGCGCAGGCCCAGTTGGCAGCGGTGCTGCCCCCAGCGCCAGAATTGGCCCTCCTGGCTGCCGCGCTGCGGCCCCACCGGTTGGCGTGGGAAACCCAACCCGGGCTGCTCGGACCATCTGACCGTTATGTAGAGCAGATCGATCTGGGACCCGCGTGGCGGGCATGGGAAACGCGGGCCAGCCAACTCGAAACCGCCAGCTTGGTAAACAGCGTGTTGCGATGGGGAAAACGCGAAGTTGGTTCGTTTGCAACAAGCATTCTGGGCCGACGACGCGACCGCATGGCGGAAACTGGCTGCGGAGAGTCAGGTCAACTATCGAGCCAGGATCTCGGCCGCGGAGCCGGAAAGACATTGGGAGGCAGCGGCCGGGGATTCGCGCCTGCTTGAAGCTGAAAACCACGATCTCGCCCCGCCCCAGATCGCCCTGCTCGCCGGAGTCGCCGCGTGCCTCATCGTGCTGCTCGTCCTGGCAGCCTGGGTGGTGTTATAAAAACCACGGAGACACAGAGACACAGAGTTTGTTGTGTTTCTCCGTGCCTCCGTGCCTCTGTGGTTCAATCAAAACGCGATTGAGCCGCTCAGGAATCCTTTCAGCAGCCGGACTGCGCCTTCTACATCGCGCTGATCCACGATCTGCGAGGGGGTGTGGACGTGGCGGCTGGGGATGGACAGACACGTGGCCGGCACCCCCGCGCGGGAGACCTGGATCGCATAGGCGTCGGTGGATCCACCCTGCAGCACCTCAAGCTGATACGGGATGTCTGTCGGCCTCGGCCGCGGCGATCAGCAGCCGGTTCAGGCCGGGGTGGCTGATCATGCCAGCATCCTTCACCTTGATCGCAACCCCGCGGCCCATGTAGACCTCCATCGCGGGCGTGGCGTAGGGCGCATCGCCCGTCAGCGTCACGTCCAGCGCGATCGCCAGGTCGGGCTCGATGGCATAGGCCGAGGTGCGTGCTCCGCGCGTGCCGACCTCCTCCTGGGTGGTGAAGACCACATAGATGTCATGGGCGATCTCGACGTCCTTCAGGTCGTGGAGAAGCTGGGCCAGCACGATGCAGCCGGCGCGATCATCCAAATTGGGCGAGAACCACGCATTCCCCTGGCTGGTGAAACCCGGCCAGAAGCCCGCCACGTCGCCCACCTTCTGCCGCACCTGGTCGCGGCCGGTCGCGCCGACATCCACGTACATGTCGCGCAGCTCGGGCACCTCTTTCCGGGGGTCCTTGCGGCCATCCAGCCCGATGCTGCCCACCGTGCCGTCGGCAAACCGCACCTGGCCGCCCCAACACGCCAGTGGATAGAGGTAGCCGACGGGCGCGAAGCGCAGATAGCCCTTCTCGTCCACGTGCGTCACCATCAGCCCGATCTGATCCATGTGCGCGGCGAGCATCACCCGCTTGCCCCCGCCGGTTCCGCGACGCACCGCGATCAGGTTGCCCAGCGTGTCCACGCTGACTTCATCCACTAACCCCGCGATCTCGAGCGCGGATCACCGCCCGGATTTCATCCTCAAATCCCGAGACGCCGAACGCCTCGGCTAAGCGTTTTGCCAGTTCTTGCATGGAAGCCTCCTACCTAACCTTGGTCTTAGCCTTAACCTTGGCCTTAGCCTTAACCCTTAAAACGCAATACCGCAAAAGTCACTACCCGACGCCTGTCATTCTGAGCGAGTCCGCCCCTGAACTCCCGTAACGGCGAAAATTCAGCGAAGAATCTTATGCCGCAACGAGACCCTTCGCTAGAATCTCACCGTGACGAACCTCACGGGGTTGACCCGCTGCTCATGAAGTACCAGCACGAGATGCTTCGCTGGCGATATGTCGCACCGGATCTTGTGCCGCAAACTCGCTCAGCATGACAATCGGCACTTCTTGTTCTACCCGCATGACACCCATCGGGTGGCATGGCGGCACTCAGGGTGACAATAGCGAGTTTTGCGGTATTGCGTTCTTAGCCTTAACCTCAGCCTTAGCCTTAGCCGTCAGCCTCAACTGCGAGTCAAATGCCGCCGTTCGATCCGCCGCAGCGCTGAGCCTACTAGCCGCACAGTGTTTTCCAGATCGTTCAGATTCAGGATCGCGGCCGGGCTGTGGATGTAGCGGCACGGGATCGACGCCGTGATCGCGGGCACCCCGGCGCGCGTCAGGTGGATGGCGCCGGAATCGGTGCTGCCGAGCATGCGGCGCCTTGTACTGGATGCGGATGTCCTCCGCCGCGGCGGTATCCTGCAGGCAGCCGCAACAGGCCGGGGTGTGACACCAGCGCATGATCCATCAGCGACAACGCCGGGCCATCGCCCAGGCGCGTCACCGGGGATTGGTCCGCATCCGGCGGCTGGGGCAGATCGTCGCAGATGGTGCCCTCCAAGCGAAATCGCCGCATCCGGCTCGACCCGGTAGGCGGCCACGCGGGCCCCCCGCAACCCTACCTCCTCCTGCACGGTGAACACGCCGAAGAGATCCACCGGATAACGTTCGGCCAGCAAGCCGATCAGCGCCGCGCACCCGGCCCGGTCGTCGAACGCCTTGCCGCGCACGGTCGGCCAGGCCGGATCGTCGCTGAGCGCCTGGAACTGCGTGGCGAAGACGCCGTAATCGCCCGGTTTCACTTTGCCGTTGGCCGCCTTCTCGTCCGCGGCGCCGATGTCGATGGCCAGGTCATCGATCTGCAGCACGCGGCGTGCGCTCTCCGCGGTTTGCAGATGTGGCACAGGGCCGGTGATGACGCCGGGAACCCGGTCGGCGCCGGCTCGGTCGCCACCGACGAGCACCCGTTTCGCCAACAGCAGCCGCGCGTCGATGCCGCCCACCGGCACAAACTTCAGCAGGCCGCTCTTGTCCACCTCGGTGATCATGAAGCCGACCTCGTCCATGTGTGCGGACAGCATCACCTTGAGCCGCGGCTCGGCGCCGGTGCCGGCCTTGAAGGTGATCAGGTTGCCCATCGCATCCACTTCGAGGCGGTCAACCAGCGCTTCCACCTCGGCCTTGATCAGGGTGCGCACGGCGGCTTCTCGGCCGGACGGGCCGAACGTACCCGACAGGCGTCCGAGCAGCTCTTTCAAATCGGTCATCTCACACCTCCTCGGCCAGGCCGCCCAGGAACGCGTCGTCCAGCCGGCTGATGAACGCCGCCAGCAGCCGAGCCGTCCGGTCGATGTCGGCCAGCACGACCGTCTCGACCGCGGTGTGCATGTAGCGGACGGGGATGCTGAGCAGCGCCGTGGGGATGCCCTCCCGCGTCACCTGCACGGCCCAGGCGTCGGTGCCAGAGGGACCGGGCAGCGGCTCGGTGACGTAGGGGATCTCCAGGGCGTCAGCGGCCTCGCGCAGCCGTTTGACCACACCGGGGTGCAGGTTCGGCCCCCAGCCGATGGCCGGCCCCTTGTCCATCGCCACGGTCTTGCTGCCGTTCACGCCGGGCGTATCGCCGAAGGTCACGTCGATCGCCACTGCAACGTCGGGAGCCAGGCCGAAGGCGCTGGTGATCGCGCCGCGCAGGCCGATCTCCTCCTGTACGGTCGCCACCGCGTAGACGTCCCAGGTGTGACGCATCCCCGCCAGGTAGCCCAGTGCGCCGAGCATCGCCGTCACGCTCGCCCGGTTGTCCAGCGATTTGGTCGCCACCCGGCCGCCGAGCAGCTCGGTGTAGGGCCCGCGGATCGCGACCCGGTCGCCCACGCGCACAATCCCCCCGGCGAAGAAGCCGGGCGGCTGACCCAGGTCAACGCGCAGATCGCGCAACGGGATCATCTTCTCACGCTCATCAGGAGACAGCAGGTGCGGCGGCCGGCTGCCGATATAGCCCGCCAGCCCGCCCGGGTAGCGCTCCGAGCCCGGGCCGGTAGGATAGACCGTGACCTCCTGACACAGCACGGAACGAGGATCTACCCCGCCGATCGCAGCCACGTGCAGGAAGCCCGCGTCCACCTTGGTGACGATCAGCCCGATCTCGTCCATGTGCGCGGCCAGCATGACGCGGCCAGGTGGTTTCGCCGCGCCGGCGCGGCGCACGATCACATTGCCACGCCAGCGCCTCGTCAGCGCCTGCGTCAGCGCCTGCGTCAGCGCGCAGCTCCGGTGCGTACGCCTGCGCCAACTCGCGCACGACCGCGGCCACCGCATCCTCGCCGCCGGAGGGACCGTCCGCCGCCGTCAGCTTGCGCAGCATCTCAGCGATGCTGGTCTTGTCCATGTCCACGCTCCTTTTTCCGTCAGCCACTTGCCAGTTGACTATGCCGAAATCACTCTGAACCTGGTTGATTCTAACCGTGCTGGCGCGTCACGTCAAAAGCGACTGGTGGAGTCGAAGTGGGCTGGGAGTGGTCAAGTCGCTGCCAACACCAGATCAAGTCGGGCGCTTCACGAAAAGCCAACCTGATCTTCATCGCTTCCCAACACAACTGTGATACACTGCTGGCACCATCGGAGCCCGCCATCTCGGCGGATCGACAGCCGGTGCGATAGAGGATGACAATCCATTCGGAGGTAAGCTATGACAGGTCCTTGGGGAGGACATGGGATGATGCGAGGAGGGTTTCCGGGGCTCGGGTTGCTGGGTGCGCTGCTTTCGTGCCTGATTGTGATCGGGGTGATCGCGCTGGTGGTCTGGCTGCTCGTGAAGCTCGTGCGCTCGACGTCGAACCAGCCGGCGCAGAGCCAGGTGGCGCCGAGCGCGCCGCAGCCGCAGATCCAACAGCCGGATCCCGTGCTGGAGACGCTGCGCCGGCGGCTGGCCGAAGGGGCCATCACGGCCGAGGAATTCGATGAGTTGAGGCAGAAGCTCGGCGTGTAGCTGAAGCGGGTCATTGAAACGTGGTTTAGAGACGATACCTTTCAAATAAGTCTGGTGCGTCATGCCACACTTGTCATTCTGAGCGAGTTAGCCGCTCAACACCCCTTACGGCGAGACGTTAGCGAAGAATCTCGTTGCGCAGGCGGAGATTCTTCGCTAATGACCTGCCGCACCGCAAGCTGACTTGTCAACCCGCTCAGAATGACAAAGCACAAGTAGGGACAGCCGTTATTTGAAAAGTATTGGGTTTAGAAAGCTCCCGCTGCGCGCACGCGTGGCGGGAGCTTTGCGCGTGCTGGAAGAAACCTCGCTCCTCGCCGGGCGGTGGATCGTGATCCATTATCGCGAGTGGCGAATGTGACCTTGCACTATGGGACCAGGGCGTATAGGCTTCGGCCCGCGCCATAGTACGAATCATACACGTGCAGATACACCGCCTCGCACTTCTGCCTGAACATTTCCGGCGAGTACGCGGGCGGCAGGCCGCGGTCCAACGCATCCTCGATGGCCAGCTTGACCGCGGCGCGGGCCTGCTGCTGCTTACGCCAATCCAGCACCAGCCGTTCCGCCTTCAGCGTCCGCAGCAACGTCGTGCGCCACCCGCTTTACTTCGCGCTCCTCGGCCTTGGTCAGTGTCATCGTGGGCCGGGTCAACAGGTCGAAGAGGGCCAATTCTTCCTCGCTCAGGTTTTCGGCGATGCCTCGCTGCGCCTCGGCATCCAACCCCTGGGCGAAAGCAACCAGGTTGGCGAAGAAGGCGTCCACGTTGCCCGCGCCTGTGTTGTACTCGTCGATCATGGCCTGGAACTGCCGCAGGTAGTCCATCCGGCTCCGGTTCAAGCGCACCATGCGCGCCAGCCTGGCGTTGAGCGTGCCGCGCAACTTCTCGGCCTCGATATGCTTGCGGCCCTGGGCAAAACGCCGTTGCAGCGCATCCAGGTCCAGCTTGCTCAGATCCAGCACGTGATCGGGCCGTCCCGCGCCCGGCTCCTGGACGCTGGCTGTCGCGGCTCGGATGACGTAGCCGTCCGGTTTGATCGAGTCGTCCAACAGGTCGTTGACCTCGCCCAGCACGCCGGAGATGTCCGGGACGGTCGCCAGTGCACGGATCTTGTCGGCCAGGACCGCGAACAGGGCGCGCTGGGCGTTGTACTGATTCGCCGCCGGGTCGGGGAGGATGGCGCGATACAGCCGCGCCACGTCGCCGGCCAGCGACAGATAGCGCAGCTTCGCCGCGTCGTTGGCGATGAGGGCATCCACCGCGTCGTCGAGCCGCGCGATGCGCCGGAACTCGTCCGGCGCGGCCTGAATCGCGGCCAGGTCGGCGCCCATGCCGATGCAGTGGCTCGCCGCCGCGCCGATGGCCTGGCCGAGCTGCGCCACCAGCGCGGCCTTGGCCTGCACGGGCAGATCGCCGGGGTCGACGCCTCCGCCGGCAGCCGAGCCATAGATCGCCAGCGCCCGCTGCAGGTTCCGGAAGACGCCGATGTAGTCCACGATCAGCCCGTTGACCTTGTCGCCGAAGACGCGGTTGGCGCGGGCGATGGTCTGCATCAGGGTGTGGTTGCGCATCGGCTTGTCCAGGTAGATCGTCGAGCAGGCCGGCGCGTCGAACCCGGTCATCCACATGGCGCAGACGAAGACCAGGCGGAACGGATCGTCCGGGTCCTTGAACTTCGTCGCCAGGTCTTCCTTGACCATGCGCAGCCGGTGCGGTCGGATGTCCAGCCCCAGCGCGGCCATGTCCTCGATCTCGTTCTGGCCCTGGGAGACGACGACGGCCATGTCGGTGGTCTGCAACGTGGTGATCTGCGCCGCCGTAGAGACGTCCCGGCCGGGACGTCTCTACCAATTCCGGCATGATATTTTCCCCAGGCCGCCTTCACCTTGTCGTACATCCGCACCGCGGTGGCCTTGTCCACGCAGACCACCATCGCCTTGCCCGCGAAGCCGCGGCCGGCGAAGTGTGCGACGATGTCCGCTGCGATCGCGTCCAGTCGGTCGGCGCGGGTGATCAGGTGGTACTCGCGGGCGAACTCGCGCTCCAGCCGGGCCTCCTGCGCTTCGTCCAGCTCGGCGTCCTCCAGCACGGCCGCCATATCGACATTCAGGTCGGGATTGGTCAGTTGCAGCTCGGGGATGCGGTTTTCGTAGTAGAGCGGCACCGTGGCCTGGTCGTCCACCGATTGCTTGAAGTTGTAGATGCTGACGTAGTCGCCGAAGACCGCGCGCGTCTTCTCCTCGCCGGCCATCAGCGGGGTGCCGGTGAAACCGATGAACGCGGCGTTGGGCAGCGCGTTGCGCATGTTCGAGCGCGAAGACGTCGTACTGGCTGCGGTGCGCCTCGTCGGTCATTACAATGATATCGGGCCGGCCGGAGAGCTCCGGGTACGTCTCCCCGCGTTCCGTGTGGAACTTCTGGATCAGGGTGAAGACGTAGCGGTGGTCCTCCCGCAGGAGCTGGCGCAGATGCTCGCCGCCGCTTGCACGGACGCGGCCCTCCGGCTCGGTGACCGCGCCCGCGTTGGCGAAGTTACGGTAGATCTGCTGGTCGAGCTCCTGCCGGTCGGTGACGACCAGGAAGGTCCAGTTGCCCGGCAGCTTGCGCAGGACCTTCTGGGCGAAGAAGATCATCGAATAGCTTTTGCCGCTGCCCTGGGTGTGCCAGAAGACGCCCAATTGGCCCGTAGAGACGTTCCGCGTAGAGACGTTCCGCGTAGAGACGTTCCGGCGGAACGTCTCTACGCCCGCTGCCCGCTTCTCCCCGACCGCCGCGAACGCGTTGTTGACACCGAGATACTGGTGGTTTTTGGCGATCAGCTTGATCGTGCCCCCGCGCTCCTCCACGAACAGCGTGAAATTCTCGATCAAGTCGAGCAGCCGCGCGGGATCACATGTGCCGCGCAGCATGGTTTCCAGCGAGACGACGCCCTGCTCCCCTTCGCTGTTGATCTTCTTCCAGTCGTTGAAGTGCTCCCAGCGGGACGAGAGCGTGCCGATCTTGCTGGCGCTGCCGTTGGAGAGGATGATGAGCGCGTTGTACGGGAAGAGCTGCGGGATGGCGGTCTTGTAGTCGCGCAGGTTGTCGCGGAACGCGTGCTCCAGCCGCCGGTGCGACGCCTTCAGCTCGACGAAGACCAGCGGCAGGCCGTTGACGAACCCCACCAGGTCGGCGCGGCGTTTGTAGATCTCGCCGGTGATCCAGAACTGCGAGGCCAGGAAGTAGTCGTTGCGGTCGGGATGATCCCAGTCGATGACGCGGACGGTGCGGATTTGTTCGTCATCGTCCTGCTCCCCGCTGATGGCCCGTGCGTGGTTTTCTGCGTGATGCGTGATACGTGATGCGTGAAGAGAAATCTTGACTTTCACCCCGTCGCGCAGGAGGTCGTAGATCTCACGGTTCGCCGCCACCGGGTTGAGCGCGCTCCGGTCGCGGCACAGCTCCTCGACGGCCAACGCCAACGCCTCGTCGGCAGGTCCGGGTTGAGCCGGGTTAGCGCCGCGGCCAGCCGGGGGCGCAGCACCACCTCCGCCGGCGTCTCGCGGCCCAGGTAGGGGCGGCCCCGCCCCGCGGCCGCGGCGTCGCCGAAGACCTCATCGAAGCAGTTGGCGGTCTCCCAGCCCAACTGCCCGAAGAGGGCGATGGCGGGACGCTCGACCAGGGCATCTTCAGAGTAAGGGTTGGTCATCGGATGAGTTCAAGCAGGCCTTGCCGGAAAATCTGGAAGCTGTGCGAGCGATTCCGCTCCGGCTGCATGCGCTCGGAGACGGCGCGGGCAGTTGCTACCTTGGCCAGGCCGCCCGGCGCGTAGCCGAGACGCTGCAACTCGCGTTCGAGGGCTTCCCACGTCCCGCCCGCGATGGCGTCCGGGTTGCGGTATCTTGATCGCTTGGCCAGGTTGGGATCGAGACGAGGATAGGCGACGCATAAGGCTTCGACGTCTCCGAAGAACCAGGCCTCCAACTCCTGGACCGCCAACCGGTTGAGCACCTGGAATTGCGCGCCACCTGCGGCCGACCTCGTGACCAGTCCAGCGACGCGAGCCGTGTCTTCCATGTGGGCCTTGAGGTGCAGGCACTCCCCTTCGTCAGCATCCATCAAAACTACGATCCGCCAATCTGTCGGCAGCCAGGGCCGATAACCACGCAAACGGTCCGGCAATTTGGCGAGGAGGTCCGGCTTGCCGTTGTAGGGATGCACCTGGAAGGTGTGGCTCGGACCAAGTATCGCCGGCGCCAGGTTATTGAGCGCGGCTTCGGCCGACGACTCTTCGACGAGGAACTCGATGTGCATGGACGTTGGCTCCCCGTTCGCTCACAGATTCGGCCGCTTTGGCCCACCCGCTGCCGTCAGGGGATCGCCCACGTCGAAGTGACCTTCCATCCACAGGTGGCCCAGTTGCGCGCCCTGCTCCATGAACTCCTTCACGCCGCGCATGTCGGCAGCCCGGCGCGCCTGGGTGTAGCCCTGCTCGTCGCGGTAGAGCACCCACAACTCCTCAGTTCGCAGCCCGTTGACGAAGAACGGTGAATGGGTGGTCACCATCAATTGTGTGCGCGCCGACGCGGCACGGCATTCCTCTGCCAACTCCGGCAGCAAGCGAGGATGCAGTTGGTTCTCCGGCTCCTCGATTCCGATGAGTTGCGGCGGATCAGGGTCGTAGAGCACCGTCAGGTAGGCCAACATCTTGAGCGTGCCGTCGGAGGCAAATTTCGCCAGGATGGGCCGCTCGAACGGCGCGTCCTTGATCTGTAACAGCAGCCGGCCGTCGGCCATCGGCTCCGAATCCACCTTTTCCAGCCGCGGCACACGTTGTGTGAGGGTTGCCAGGATCGTATTCAGACGCTCGGGATACTGTTCCTTGAGATATTGGATGACGTTGGGCAGGTTGTCGCCCGTGGCCGAAAGTCGCTCCTGCGGGCCGGCTTCGGGCACCGAGCGGGCCTGGTCCGCGGCGAGGTATGAGAGATACCAACCGGTGATAAACCGGCGCAATGCGCTCACCCGCGGGTGTTTGGCGAACTGGCCCAGGGTGTTGACGGCTAACATTTCCGGCGAGTCCAGCTTTTCCTCGACGCGCTGATCTTGCTCATCCGGCATGTCACCGCTGATCACGCGGCCGGCGCCTCGTTCAAAATCCAGGAACCTGAAGGGCCGGCCCGACTGTCGCCCGCGCCGCCATTGAAGCCATTCGGCTGCAACGTATGGCCCTCGGCTGCCCTCTTGGATTGCAAGGTGATAGGTGATGATGGGAGACTCGGGTTTCTCCCGATACTTCAGCTCGAATTCAATCGCGCCGTCAGCGCCGCGCGTCCGCAGCTCCTTGAAGCGGCCGCGCTTGTCCCATGCCTTGCGCAGTCCGACGGTAAAACACTCGGAGAGGAACGCGAACACGTCGAATACCGTGGACTTGCCGCTGCCGTTCGGCCCCAGCAGCACGGTGAGCGGGGTGATGTTCTTGAGTTCCAGATCATGCAGCGCGCGGTAGTTCTGCACGGCCAGGTACTCGATGCGTGGGACGGCGCTACGGTGCAATTCTTGAACGGGCATAGGCTCCTCCGATCACGGATTCGGGGCTATTGTACCACGTGTGCGGGGTCTCTCAGAACTCATATCCCCGCTCCACCCAATAGCGCCAGTCTGCGATGGCTTCTGTGGTATTCGCATCAACCTCAATGGGCTGCAGTTGCGCCAGCGGTGCTGCGAACGTACGCTGCTGCCACGCGACCTCCACAAACATCCCGTGCTCGCACACGTCGGCGGGCGCCAATTGCAGAACCTTGACCTCTTCACCCTCTCTCAGAGGCGAAACACGCGCCACTTCGATGCAACGGGCTGGAAAGGGAAACCGGATCTTGTCTTCAAGGTAGTAGTACCAGCCCATCGCCTGCTCTTCCGGTCCGTTGGCGTCAACGATCGCCTCCATGTGGATGCGATCCTCGCGCACTTCATCTTTCTCTATCCTGGTCATAGATTGCCTCCTACGCCCTCACCCAACTCAATCCACCTCCCCCGCCACCAGTCGCGGCAGCAACAGGTCGCGCGTCCGGCGGAGGCCCCCAAATATCACATCGAATCACGAGGATTCATCGAATCGCCGACGCTGCGCTCGCCGCCAATGGATTCGGTCAATCCGGCAGATTCGTTGTCATACCTCTCACACCACCACATCCCCCGCCACCAGCCGCGGCAGCAACAGGTCGCGCGTCCGGCGAAGGTTGCGGTTCCGCGAAAGACCATGTTCAGGATGGCCGCAACGATGTCCTGCACGAGTTCATTGTACTGCCTCAACAAGGACTCGGGCGGGACAACGATCGGATACTTGACCAGCACTCTCCCATGACGTTCTCGGCATCTTTGTGCCTTGCGAAGTGGTGGTCGCATGAGGTGACGAACTCTTCGCTTGAGACGCAGCCGAGGACAATGGCGAAATGTTCGGGCGCCTTCGGCACGATCACGATGGTGTCCGACGAGCAAACGCCATCGACCGGCGCGACGCCGACCTTGTGGAAGTAGGGCCTGATCTTGCCGAAGAGGATTTCGCCCTTCTTGAACGCCAGCTTGGTGCTTTGAACCTCGCTCGCAGTTCCCCATTCGGCCAGCGCGATGGACTTTCGCGGCAGATGTTCCAGCCCGAAGTAGGGCGTCTCAGGATCAATCTGATTCGGTTGCACACCTCGGCGCACGTCCCGAGCGATGTCCCCCAGCGTCACCACCTCCCACCCCGCCGGCACCAACCCCCACCGCCGACTCGACCATCCGCACGCCGCTCGTGACCCGGGAAGCGGAAGCGCACGAACCACTCGCGATACAGCCCGCGCGCCATCTCCTCCAGGAGCGCGATGCGCCGGGTGTTGACCTCGATCAGGTCGTCGTAGGCGGAGAGGATCGCGGCGATTTTGCGCTGGGAGGGAGGGGGGGAAGGATACGAAACGGGAAGTGCTGCGGACGATACCAGCATTGAGATTTGGAATCGTTGCGCCTATCGCTTGATCGGCCACCCAGCCGATTGCCTAGAATCACCAAGATAGTAGTAGAGGAAGGCTGGGTCGATTTGTGCTTCCTGGACTGGTCCGGATGCAGCCAGTTCCGCAAAGGCAACCGGCCTCTCGCTCGCCGATAAGTGCTCGTCGACCGATGTCGCCCCGCAGGCCATAGACGATTCGCCCACGAATTGGTGTCGTGATGGCGCGCTTCGTCGTCGGCGCCAATGAAAGCAATGCTGCGCAGCTGAGACTTGTCGCGCCCACGATAGCTTGGGCATGACCACCGTCAGGCCATCTTCCTTGAAGTCTCGAACAAATAGCGCCGTGTTATGAGGCCAGACAATCCTCTTTGACATCGAAGACTTCAGCCCAGGATCCCGTATCTTCCAGTGACGACTCCTGGACCCGTCACTTTTGCGAGGTCATGGTGGCCCGTAATCCCCGATGAAGTGACAATCGGAACCATGCCCTCACGCCGCAACTGCCGCGGAAGATCAACACCTCTCTGAGCGTAATCGCGTCCGGTTTGCAGTCAAGCCACTGATCGGCCATCAAACCACCTTCTCCCGATTGCCTTCAGTTCCCTTGAGTTCCGACTTCTAACAACCCCACCACATTCTCCCCGATCCGCGCCTCCAACTCCCGCGCCTCGGCGTTCAGCACCTCCAACTCCTCGTTCAGCGCCTCCAACTCCTCGCGCCAGTCGCCGTCGTCCGCCTCGCGCTCGGCCACGCCCACGTAGCGGCCGGGGTTCAGGCTCCAGCCCTGGGCCGCGATCTCGGCGCGTGTCGCTACCTTGCAGAGGCCGGGGATGTCGGCGTATTGCGTATTTCGTATTGCGTTTTCCGCGGCGGCCTGCTGGATCGGCGTCAGGTTGAGGTCCGCCGGGTCGAAGGTGTAGCCGTTCAGGGATTCGCCGCGGTAGAGGCGGACGATGGTCGCCAGGAATTCGATCTGCTCCGGCGTGAACTCGCGGTGCGCGCGATCCACCTGGCGGTAAATGTGCCGGGCGTCGAGGAAGAGCACCGTGTCCTCGCGATTTGGTGCGACGTAGAGACGTTCCGGCGGAACGTCTCTACGCGGAACGTCTCTACATTTCCCCCGATCCAAAAACCACAGCGTACACGGCAGCGTCACGGTGTAGAAGAAGTTCGAGCCGACCGCGACCATCACGTCCACCGCGGCGGCCTCGATCAGCTTGCGGCGGATCTCCAGCTCGGAGCCGCGCGCGTCGGCCGCGGAGTTCGCCATCACGAAGCCGGCCCGGCCGGTCGCGTTCAGGCTGCTGTAGAAAAGCTGAATCCACAGGTAGTTGGCGTTGTCGGTCTTGGGCAGGCCGAAGGGGAAGCGCGGATCGTCGGCCAGGCGCTCCTTGTCCACCTTATCCACGTTGAACGGCGGGTTCGCCATGACGAAATCGAATTTGCCCGTAGAGACGTTCCGCCGGAACGTCTCTACGGCGTTGTGCGAATCCTCGTAGTACGAGTTGCCCTGGTCGATGTCCCCTTCCAGCCCGTTCACCGCCAGGTTCATGCGGCACAGGCGCACCGTCTCGGCCACCTTTTCCTGACCGAAGATGCTGAGGGTGCGGCCCGGCTGACCGTTGGCCCCGCCGGCGGCGCCGCGGCGGTGTTCGCTCACGAAGCGGGCGCTCTGCACGAACATGCCGCCCGACCCGCACGCCGGGTCGAAGATCCGTCCGCCGAACGGCTCGATGATCTCGACGATCAGCTTGACGATGGAGGTCGGCGTGAAGAACTCGCCGCCCTTCTGCCCCTCGCTCATGGCGAACTTGCCCAGGAAGTACTCGTAGATCTTGCCGAACGCATCCCCCTCGATCTCCATCGGCACCGAGTTGAAGTTCTTCAGCAGGGCGAACAGGGTGCGGTTGTCCAGCCGGTTGTAGGTCTTGGGCAGGACGTCGCGCAGCGCCTCGTTTTCCGCCTCGATGGCGCGCATCGCGTCGTTGATCGCCTGGCCGATGTCCGCGCCCTCCGGCTGCGCCAGCAGCCGCGAAAAGCGGGCCGCGTCCGGCAGGTAGAGCACCCCGCGCGCCTGGTAGTCGATCTTGCCGACGGTGCGGCGGCGGGCGGTAGAGACGTCCCGGCGGGACGTCTCTACGTCAACCAATTCCCGCTCGGCCAGCGCAAACTTGTGGTCGGCGTAGCGCAGGAAAATCAGGCCCAGGACGGGAACGGAATACTCGGAGGATTTGAGCTTGGAGTTGGCGCGCAGCTCATCGGCTGCGTCCCAGAGGCGTTTTTCGATCTCGGTGATGTTGGCGGGCATGCGGCATCCTGGTTGCGTTCGGCGGCGGCGAAATGGCCGCGGTTCCGGAAGGCGGGGATGTGGCCTTGAATGCACCCCAAGCGCTGAGCTGCCTGGTGAGGGCCACGACGCCCGATCCGGGCCTGATTATACTCAGACCTCGTGAAATGTGCAACTCGTTTTGCACGTACAGCCAGACCTGCAAGCAAGACACTTGCTCGGGCGGAACTCGGCGCCGGGGCGAGATCGGGCCGGACCGAGGTATCAGTGGTGGTTCGGATTTTCGACCTTCAGCCCCTCTGCGACCGCCGCGGCCAGCAGTCCTTCATCTGCAGACACGAAGATCAACGCCGCCAGGTCAGCGACGGCCAGCACGGCACTGGCTGTCAGCGCGCTGGCAAGCTGCACGGAATCATAGCCGCGCAGGAAATGCCGTTGGGTCAGATCAAGCCCACGCTCAACGGTCGGCCGTTCGGCGGGGATCAGGTGATAGTTCTCGGCGCAGTCATGTACAAACACATCCAGGTAGTTGCGCCGGTCTTCATCGGTAAGTTCGCCCCGATGACAACGTCGCGCAACGGCGCTGCCCACCTCCACCAATGCCAACTCGGAGATGAAGAGCGCGTTATCCGGATCGAGGCAGAGTTCGCGCACCCATACGGACCCAGTTTCAGAAACGTACCGTTTGACCACCGCGCTGCTATCCAGGTAGTAAACCGGCATGGTGGCTCACCCCTCCCCGCGATCATCCATGATCTGTTCGCTGAGCGGCGGATCGAAGTGGCGTTCGGCCAAATCCTGGCGCATGGCTTCGCGTTGCTCCGGCTCCAGGCGGGCATAGCGGCTGACCAGGTCAGCGCTCACCGGCCGTAGCAGACCCGCCTGCTGCAAAGCCTGGATCGCCTGGTCGCGATCGGGCGCGTCCTTTGCGCCCGCTCGCTCCAACGCCTCCAGACGCGCCAGGTCCTTGATGCTGACCAGAGCTGCCTTGGGCCTCCCGCGCCGGGCAATCACGAAACGATGATCCAGGAGTTCGGCCTGCGCCAGCAGGTTCGAAAAGTCGCTACGGGCCTGCGCGACGGTGATCGTTTGGGTGCTCATGTGATAGTACTCCTTACCGGATCATTCTGTCTAAAAGACATCATGTACATTATAGAGATAGCCAGGCATGTCTGTCAAAACTCAGGAAGTTGCGCTCTACCTTGGTTCGGCGTACAATGTAGCCACATCGGTGGCTACAAGCCGAAGGAGAGGACGACCATGCCGCAGGTAGGGATTCGCGAGCTGAAGAACGACGCCTCGGAGATCATCCGGGCGGTGCGCGAGGAGCGGGCCGAGTACGTGGTCACGCTGCGCGGGCGGCCGGTCGCCTTCATCGTGCCCGTAGCTGAGGAAAGGCCGGAGGACGAAGCCGCGCGCCGGGCAGCCACGATCCGCGAAAATGCCGCGTTCTGGGATCGGATGGCGGCGTTGCGTGCTGAGATCGGCGCCAAGTGGCAGAGCGACAAGACCGGCGTGGAACTGGTCGAGGAGCAGCGAAGGTAAGCGATGTTTGAGCCTGCTTTCGTCATTGATGCCAGCGTGTTCGTGGCGGATGCTCAGCCGCAGGAACCTTTTCATGCTGAGGCCAACCGCCTGTTGGAAACACTGGCGGCCCAGCAGTGCGTGCTGCATGTGCCTGCCATCGTCCTTTCCGAAATCGCGGCCGCACTCGCGCGCGGTGCAGGTGACCCTGGCCTGGCACGAGATGCCGTTGGTTTATATCGGCAATGGCCCGGTGTCCGCATCATACCCGTGGACGAGATGCTAGGTGGTCTGGCTGCGGATGTCGCAGCCGGGTCACGCATTCGCGGCTGCAACGCTGTGTACGTGGCGCTGGCTTACATGGAGCAAGCCATTCTGGTGACATTAGATAGTCAGCAACGTGAGCGGGCCCCATCCGGTGTGAATGCCTGCACGCCGGCGCAAGTGTTGGCGGAGTGGTTTCCGTCATGACTTCGACTTCCGCAAGCACACACGCGCTACCCGCACAAACCCAGGCCCCCGCGACCGACACCCCCGCCGAGCGGTTGGCGCGCGGGGGCGGGTGGTGGACGCTGATCCTGGCGCTGCTCATGCTGCTGGCCGTGACCGAGTCGCTGAACACCGCGGCCTGGAGCGAGGGATTGATTGTTGTGCGCTATGCCATCCTCGGCGGCGCGCTGCTGGCGTTTGCCCTCGCCCTTACGCGCTGGGAGGGCCTTTTCCCGGCCGTTTACGCCGTCCTTGCCAGCCTCTTCTGGGTCGCCACCTGCTTCAATTGGTTCATCTTCCAGGAGTTGTCCCCGCAGGCGGGCGTGCAGGAGTTGCTGGCCCGCAACTGGGACTGGTTCGCGGCCCTGATGACCGGCCAGGCCAGCGCTGATAACCTGATCTTCGTGACCCAACTGGCGCTCCTGGGCTGGTGGATCGGCTATCTCGCGCTGTGGAGCCTGATCCGCCATCAACGCCTGCTGCACGCCGTGCTCCCGGCCGGGATGGCGCTGCTCGTGAACGCCTACTTCGCGCCGCAGAACATGACCGGGTTCGTGATCCTCTACCTGGTCGCGGTCCTGCTGCTGGCGATCCGCATTGAACTGGCACGCAACGAGACGCGCTGGCAGCTCACGCGCGTCCGCTATGCGCCCGACATCGCCCTGGATTTCCTGCGCGCCGGGGTGATGTTCTCCGCAGTGGTGATCCTGCTGGCCTGGGCTGTGCCCGATGCGGCCAACCAGCTCACGATGGAGCGGCTGCTCCGTCCGCTCGAAGGGCCGTGGCAGACCGTCGAGGATAACTGGCAGCGCATGTACAAGTCGCTGAACCCCGGGCGTCAGGAGGCCGTAACGTCAACGTTCGGCAAGACCGCGCAGCTCGGCGGACCGGTGTCGCTGACCGACCGGCCGATCTTCGAGGCGGAGACGCCCGAGCGCACCTATTGGCGGGGCGCGGCCTACGATACCTACACCGGCCAGGGCTGGATCAACACCGATTCCGAGGTCGTTGTGATCGACAGGGGCCAGCCGGTGGGCGAGCCGGTTTACGGCGCCACACGCGCCATCACCGCGACCATCCGCTCGCTGGAGACCGGCCAGGAGGTCATCTTCAGCCCGCCTTCCCCCGTCCGGGTAAGCGTGCCGACGAACGCGGATGCGACCCTGTTGCCGGGTGCGGAGGGCGAGCGCAGCGTTTCGCTGCTGCGGAGCCGGGTGAACCTCAACCGTGAAGTAGATTATTGGGTCGCCTCGCACGTCTCGGATGCTTCGCCGGAGCGCCTGCGCGCCGACAAAGCCATCTACCCGCGCTGGGTGGCGGAGCGTTACCTGCAACTGCCGGACACGGTGCCCTTCGCGGTGCGCGATCTGGCGGCCAAGATCACGACGGCCTACGACAACCCGTACGATAAGGCCGAGGCCATCGAGTTGGTGCTGCGGACCTACCCGTACAATCAGGGGATCGCCGCGCCGCCGCCCGGTGCCGATGCGGTCGATTACTTCCTGAACGACGTCAAGGAAGGCTACTGCGACTACTACGCCAGCGCGATGGTCGTGATGCTACGTTCGGTGGGGATCCCGGCGCGCTTCGCCGTGGGCTATACGCCAGGCAAAGAAGTGGCGCAGCAGGCGCAAGATGAGGATGGGCTGCTCCAGTATCGGGTTCTGGAGAACAACGCGCACGCCTGGCCGGAGGTCTACTTCCCCAGCTACGGGTGGGTGCAGTTCGAGCCCACCGCGTCCGAGCCGCTATTGGTGCGGCCCGCCGACGCGCCTGAAGCGCCGTTGGAGGCTGGCCTGCTGCCTCAGATCCCGCCCAACGCCGGTGCGGGCATCGATATTCCGCCGGAGTCGGCCCTGCCCGGCGGCCTGCCGCCCGAACCGACGCCCGACGCGTTCGCGGCTTGGCTCGGAAGCAACTGGGGCTGGTTGGCCGGTTTGATCGTGTTGCTGGCGCTGGCGGTAGCCGGTCTGATGCTGCTGCGCCGGCGCCAGCGGGCCTTCTTCCGGGACTCCGAGGCGCTCACCCGACTATTCGACCTGCTAAGTGTGTGGGCCACCCGGCTGCACATTCGTTGGCCCGCCAGCCACACGGCGCTGGAGCACGCCACAGCGTTCGGCAGCGCCGTGCCGGAGGCCGCGCCAATGGTGGATCGCCTCGCTGCACTGTTCGTCGCCCAGCAATACGGCCGGCAGGAACCTTCGCCGGAGACGTTGACGCAGGTGGCTGAGAATTGGCAGGCGTTGCGGCCGAAGCTCTGGCGTCGCTGGCTGGGTCGGATCATCGACGCGCCGAAAACCTAAATCACCGCGAGGAGAAAACGCAGACTAAGGAACGTACATCAGGCCCCCGCAGCCCTGGCTATGATCTTTGCCTGCGCCGCTTCATTGCCCCTGCAACGCCTTCAGTTCCGAACGGGCATAATCCGCAGCCTGGGGATCCTGACCTGGCCCCATCTGAAGAAACTTCTCAAAGGCCGCGATGGCTTCTGTTTTTTGCCCTTTCAACTTGTAAAGCGCGCCCAGGCCGTAGTAGGCTTCCGGCAGATTGGGATCCAGGTCCCGAGCCTTCAGCAACAGCCGCTCAGCCTCGCCCACATTATTTTCCTGAAGGCGAACCGCCCCCAAAAGATAAGTCGTGGCAGCGTCGTTCGGGCTCAGCTTGAGCGCTGCGCCAAACTCATTAGCGGCCTGGGCAAGCTGGCCCAGTTGATAGTAGACGACACCCAAATTCGCGTGCGCGGCGGTCATATTAGGCTCGACAGCCAGGGCGGCCTTGTACGCGGCCTCAGCTTCGCTCAGTTTCCCCTGCCGCACCAGGGCGTTGCCCAGGCCGAACTGGGCCGGCGCCGATTTTGGATCACGGCTGACTGCTGCCCGGAAGCTCTGCTCGGCCGCGACAACGGTGTTGGCATTGAGCGCCGCCTGGGCAGTGGCCATGAGTGCGTTGAAATCCCCTGCCACTGACGGCGCGACCGGGGTGCTGGAGACATTCGGGGCATCGGCGCCGCACCCAGCGACCACCAGAAGCAGGACCAGTCCGATGCATACGACTGCACACCGCGACCGGGTGCGGCCCAGTCGGGCCAGCGGAAAAATTCCGATCATGTTCCCTCCCACCGCGCTCCTTCCGCAGATCTCCAGGTCACAGATACCACGAGCGGGTGCAAATTGCGCTTTTTCCTCTGTTCATGCTGCGAGCATCCTGAGCGGAACGGAGCGGCGTTAGCGGAGTGTAGTCGAAGGATGTGGCCTTCAGCCGTGCCCGCTGCGCATCCTTTGACTACACCGGGGCCCCTACCCCGGCTCCGCTCAGGATGCTCCGCTAAACAAAAACGCAGTTAATGCCCGCCCGCAGTAGAACGTCGCTGCTAGCCCTGCTTACACGCCAGTACGATGACCTGTGTCTCTTCCGGAAGAGTGGCCTTCGTCACCTTGAGCGAATCCTCCGGTGCATGTTCTGCGACGCCCATCTCTTTCAGAAACTTGGTCAGCGAGTCAAGCTTGAGGGTGCAGAATTCTGTCTGGTAGTGCATCGGCATGACGATCCGGGGTTCGAGCTGGCTGATGACCTCGGCGGCCTTGTCGGCATCCAACGCGGCGCCGCCGCCGACTGGCACCATCAACACATCGATATCAGGCATCGACTCGACCTGGGCCTGCGTTAGCACCTTACTCAAGTCGCCGAGGTGGCAAACGGTCAGGTCGCCGAACTCGAACACGAAAACTGTGTTCTCCTCCTTCGCCTCCCCCTTCGCGCCACCTCCGCTCCAGGTCTGAATACCGGTGATGAAAACGCCCTTGACCTCATACTCACCCGGCCGGTTCAACACCTTCGGCTCGCCCTTCACCGCCAAGACACTGGCATGGCCAGGCGCGTCGTGGCTGACTGTCACCAAGTCGGCGCGCAGCTTGGGCAGGGTGTAACCGATGCTCTTGTCGTAAGGGTCGGTGATGATCGTGCTCGCGCCCTCGCGCATCCGAAAACAGGACTGACCGTACCAATCGATTTCCACGGGATGTGCCTCCCTTGTGATACCGTTATCGTAAACATTATACCGTCAACCCCTTCAATCGCGCAAAGGCGTTTCCCAATCTCCCAGATAGACAAGCTAGCGCTACTTTGTGTATAATCCCCGTCTAGAAAGTCCTGCTACAGAAGATGCGGCTTGAATCGCCCGTCTTCGACGGAGAGAGCGATGCCCCGACCGTTTAACGACTCACCTTATCTGTACGGCCTGCACGACCCAGGCGGCGAACATGTCATGGCTGATGAGGGCATCCTTGGTTGGATCCTATTCACCGAGGAGTTGGGTAACGATCCCAACGACCAACGCGGCGCCGATTACAGCCGCTGGGCCGATCGAGGCTTCGGCATCATAGCCCGCCTAAACAACGGGTACGAGCCCCGCGGCACCATCCCGATCTCCAGCGGCTATGCAGACTTCGCCGCGCGTTGCGCCAATTTCGCCGCGCAACTCACGAGGCTGCCATATCTGGATCATCGGTAACGAGATGAACTTCGCCGTCGAACGGCCCGGCGTAGAATTTGATCGCAGCCAAAACCCGCCCAAACTCGTGCAACCGGGCGAAATCATCCTGCCGGGCATGTATGCAAACTGCTACCGCCAGTGCCGCGCGGCCATCAAAGGCATAGCAGGTCACGAAAAAGACCAGGTCATTGTGGGCGGCGTCGCACCGTGGAACCCGCAGACAACCTACACCGGCAATCCCAACGGCGACTGGGTCAAATACCTCGAGGACATCCTGACCATCCTCGGCCCGACCAACTGCGATGGCATCGCGATCCACGCCTACACGCACGGCGCCGATCCTAAGTTGATCCACACCGATGCCTTGATGAACGCGCCGTTCCAAAAAAGGCAATACAACTTCCGAACCTACCAGGATTTCATGAAGGCGATCCCGCTCAGCATGCGCCATCTGCCCGTGTATTTGACGGAAACCGACCAGGACGATGCGTGGCATAACGAGAATAACGGCTGGGTGCAGCGCGTGTATGGCGAGATCGACTGGTGGAACCGGCAGGCTGGCAATCAGATCATCCGGGCCGTTATCCTGTATCGCTGGCCGAACGTGGATAAATGGGGCATCGAAGGCAAGGCCGGCGTCATCGACGACTTCCGACAGTCGATGTCGCACCAAGTATAATTGGGAGACCGTGGTGCAGGCTAAACCCAGCACGCCACCGGTCGTCGATCCCGAAAAACCCAAACCGAAACCGCCGAAACCGCCGGTGGAGCCACCATACCGCCCGTGCGAGCCACCGAAACCGCCGATCGAGCCGCCAAACCCCCGTGGAGCCACCGAAACCGCCGGTGGAGCCGACCATACCTCCCGTGCAGCCGCCAATCGAGCCGGTTGTGCCGGCCTTCGACACCAGCCCGATCCCGTTTGCAGCGACCGGCAAGACCGCCAAGGGACTCTTCGCCGCGTTCTATCGACAGTACGGGCTGGATCTCACGGGGTATCCGATCACCGACGAATACACCCACCCGGAAAGCGGTCTCAAGACGCAGGAATGGCAGCGGTTGAGCACCGAGGAATGGCAGGGCGCCATCCGGCTGCGGCTGGTGGGCCAGGAAGCTGTAGAATCTGCGCGCCAAAGTGGCGAAACTCGAAAAACAGATCGCACAACTCCAATCTGACGACGGCGGCCCGGTCGAGCCCACGATCATTGACATCACAGCCAGCCTACCCCGCGATGCCGCGCGCTTCGTCAAACGACCGCTGAACGATATCCAGTTTCTGGTCATCAACCATACCGGGGTGCGGCCCGAGGTGGGCGCAGACCGGGTAGCGCAGGCCCAGCGCGCCAAATGGCCCGGCATTGTCGGCCAGTACTTCATTAACGCTGACGGTGGGATCCAGCAGACCAATCCCATTGACGAGGTCGTCACCAACGATCAGATCTGGATCTACAATGGCATCAACATTTATGTCGCCGGCAACTTCGATTTGACCGTGCCTACGGATGCCCAGTTGGACGCGTTGGCACAACTCTGCGCATGGCTGCTGAACAAATATGGCTTGGCTGAGGGCGCCCTACGAGGGGTCAGTGAGTTCATCGTGACCCGCTCGCCCGGCCTCCAGTGGCAATTAGGGCATCACTGGAAGGTCAAACTTCTGGAACGGATGCACGCGCTGCCGGCAGTTCCCGCCACCTCGACACCTCAGATCAGGGCCGCCACCGAGTTAGCGGACCTCACACCTCAGTTGAGCCAACTGCAGGCACAACTTGCCGACCTGCAGGCGGACCTCACGTTTTCCGAGGCGGAGCGCGGCCGGCTTCAGGCGCAAATCGATGCGCTGCTCACCAACAACGCTCCCGTGCTTGCACGACCGGCGGTCACCGACATCTCGCCCCAACTGCCTCGCAGCCCTGGCAGTCCGAAGAAGCGTGATACCAGCCAGATCAACAGCCTGGTCATCAGCCACACAGCGGTTGATCCAAGCGTTCCGGCGGAACGGATCGCCCAGGCGCACCAACGCCGTTGGGGCGCCATCCTTTACCAGTATATCGTGACCGCCGACGGCAAGATCGTACAAACGAACGGGCTTGATGAGGTTGTCGATCTGAGCCAGCCGTGGCTTGCCCAGGGCGTGAACATCGCCCTGACTGGCAATTTCAGCGCTGAGGTGCCGAACGAAACCCAAATCAAAGCAACCGCAGCTCTCTGTGCCTGGCTGATGCAGGAGTACAGAATCCCAGCGGCCAACGTCAAGGGGATCAACGAGTTCATCGCCACACAGTCGCCGGGCGCGCAGTGGATGAGCGGCAAAAAATGGAAGGACACCCTGCTGGCTGCGATCGTGAAGGCCCAGAAAGGGATCATGTCCACGCCGACCGTAGCTCCCGCCGGCGACACTACCGCGCTCGCGGCCCTGCCCGGCCAGGTCAATCAGTTGCAGGTCGCGCCGAACCAAGCGCGGCCCACAGTCACGGTGCTCCAGCAAGAGCGTGATAAGTTGCAGACCCAACTTCAGCAGCAGACTAGCGGCGACGCATATCTCTCACAGGGCGGGCGGGCGCAGACGCTGCCCCTCTCGAACAGCATCCAGGCACAACCAGTCAGCGCCACCGTACTGGAGGAACAAACGGCCACGAAGAGGGTCGGCGAGCTGAAGGCACGCACTGCTCAACTCGAAGGCGGCCCAAGCGCGGATGTGATACCTACACCGCCCACGCGCCCCCCAGCCAACTACTCATCCACCCGCCACTGATCACCGATGTGGTAGACAAGTTGCCCAAGCATGCCTCGTTGACGTATAGCACGCGGCCGCTCAGCCAGATCACGCACCTCGCCATCCACCACAGTGCCGCGCCAGGCAATGTGGGGCCCGAGCGCATCGCGTCCTACCATGTGAGCAAAGAATGGCCAGGCATCGGTTGCCACTTCTACATCGAACCTGACGGGACGATCTTCCAGACCAATCGCTTGGAGACGATATCCAACCAGGTCTACCAACAGAACGAGCACTCGCTGAGCATTTGCGCGGCCGGCAACTTCATGGGGGGCCTGATTCCTACCCCCAAGCAGATCGAATCTGTGGGACACCTCGTCGCCTGGCTGACCCAGAAGCTTGATGTGAAGCTGGAGAACATTCTGGGTCACAAGGAATTCCCAGACAATGAGACTGTGTGCCCAGGCGCCGACTGGCAGGCAGGCAAAAAATGGAAAGAATTGGTGATGGCGCAGGTCAAGGCACGCCTGGCCGGCCGGCCGCTGCCCACAGCCAAGACCATCGGCCACTACATGCTGTTCTGGCAGACCGCGGATGCCTGGGCCCAAGAGGACTGGGGCGCCGCGACGGCGTACTTCGCCCGCTTCCGCCCCACCGCCGGGTTCTCGTCCGATGATGCGAAAACCGCCGAGTATGTCACCATCGTCGGTGGGGTGGCCGGCGTGTCCTACGAGACCGAACAGATGCTGATCGCGGCCGGGTGCAAGGTCGAGCGGCTGGCGGGCGCCGATTTCGCCGACACCAAGCAGATGCTGGATGACCTGGCGCAGACAGGCAAACGTTTCAAAACGTTCAACCCATGATTAGCATGACAATCTCCGCATGACTGCCGCTATCGTCCTTGCCGCGGGACTCTCCAGCCGCATGGGTCGGTTCAAACTGACCCTGCCGTGGGGCGACCGCACAGTGATCGGCCAGGTCGTCGCCACGCTGGACGCGGCGGGCGTCGACGAGATCGTCGTCGTGACCGGCCACCGGGCTGATGAAGTGGCCGCGGTGCTGGCCGGGACAACGGCACACTCTGTTCACAACCCGGACTACGCGGCCGGCGAAATGCTGAGCTCGATCCAGGCCGGGGTACGTGCTGCAGGTGGCAGCCGGCTGAAGCCGGCTGCGAATGCGGCGGCTGCGTTGCTCTGCCTCGGCGACCAACCGCAGATGCAGATAGCCACCGTGCAGGCCGTGCTGGCGGCGGGCGAGGCGGATGGTTGGGGACAAATCGTCATCCCCAGCCACGGGATGCGCGCCGGCCATCCCATCTTGCTGCCGCGCTGGCTCTGGACGGAGATCCTCGATTGCAGCGGCACGTTACGCGACGTGATGGCTGCACATCGCGACCGGACCCGCTTTCTGGTCGTGGACACGTCCACTATCTTAGCCGACCTGGACACGCCGGAGGATTACGAGGCGGGAACCGCCTAAACGTGAAACGTAAGACGTGAAAACGTCCCGAGGAAGGCAGGATTATGTCACACTTGCTCGTCGCTCAACTGCGCTTCGCGCGAAGCGAACTTGTTCGCTGCCTGGATGGCATCAGTGCAGAGGACGCCGTGAAGCGTATCGGACCGATGAACTGCATCAGTTGGATCGTGGGCCACCTGGCGTTCCAGGAAATGACCTATTGGGTGGAGACCGCTCAAAAACAGTCGATGGCACCCGGCCTCAATGATCTGGTCGGCTGGGGCCGGCCGGCGAGCACGCCGCCGCTGGCCGCCATGTGGGCCACCTGGCGTGAGGTCACGGTGGCCGCTGACCGCTATCTGGATACCCTCACGCCGGAGATCATGCTGACCCACTTCGAACGGCAGGGCAAGCCGATGGTCGAAAACGTGGGCACGCGGCTGCTGCGCAACATCGACCACTACTGGTTCCACACCGGCGAGGCTCATGCCATCCGGCAGATGTTGGGCCACGCAAACCTGCCGGATTTCGTCGGCGACATCTCGGTGGCGGCATATCGACCGGAATGAGGACAGATCCGTGGAAAACATCTACAGCCATTTAGCAGATCTCAGCGATGCCGGCGAGACGGTGGCCGTCGCGACCATCATCGACGTGAAGGGCTCGGTGCCGCGCGAAGTCGGCGCCAAAATGATCATCCATCCGCTGGGCCGGCACGTGGGCACGGTGGGCGGCGGCTGCGGCGAGGCAGACGTGATGCGGGCCGCGCTGGACGTGATCCAGACAGGCGAGCCGGCCACCGTACGTGTAGATCTCACCGAGGACGTCTCGATGCAGGCGCTCGGCGTGTGCGGCGGGATCATGGATGTATTTGTCGAGCGAGTGGGGGGCGTTGCCGAGGACGAAGGACGAAAGACGAAAGACGAGTCTACCTTCGTCGTCGGTCGTTCGTCCTTCGTCCCTGCGCTGCTCACCTCGATCCACGCGCGCGAATCGGTGGCGCTGGCGACCGTTGTCAGCGGCCCGTCCGCAGGCCGCGAAGCCGTGATCTGGCTCGACAAGCCGCCGCTGGGCGATCTGGGCCTGGGCGACCTCGAACCGCAGGTCATCGCCGACGCGCAGCAGGTTCTGCACGGCCGCCAGCATAAGCTGCTCAAGTACGAAACCCCCTCCGCGCTCGACGCTCTACACTCCACGCTCCACGTCTTCGTCGAAGTCCAGCGCCGCGCGCCGGAGCTACTGATCGTCGGCGGCGGGCACATCGCCGTCCCGCTGGCGCAGATGGCGGGCATGTGTGATTTCGCGGTCACGGTGCTCGATGACCGCCCCAGCTTCGCCAACCAGGAACGCTTCCCCAGCGCGGCCCGAACCCTCGCCGCGCCGCTGCGCGAGACGGTGCGCGACCTGCCGATGGATCAGGACACCTTCATCGTCCTCGTCACCCGCGGGCACAGCCACGACGTCGACTGTCTGCTGGAAGTGCTCGACCGGCCGGTAGCCTACATCGGCATGATCGGCTCGCAGCGCCGGGTCGACGCGGTGTTCGAGTTGCTGGCGGATGAGCAGGGCATCGACCCAACCAAGTTCGACCGCGTCTACGCGCCCATCGGCATCGCCATCGGCGCGCGCACCCCGGCCGAGATCGCCATCTGCATCATGGCCGAAATCATCAACGTCCTGCGCGGCGGGCCGGCGACGTCGATTTCGGAGAAGCGGCGGGAGCGGGATCGAAGACGGAGAAGTGCGATAGTGAGATAGTACGATAGTGAGATAGTGTGGGAGTGTGGGAGTCGCACGGCGCGTGAACGAATGCCTGGAAAGCGCGCCGCCAAGCGGATTTCAACGGAATACGGAATCCCACAGGGACGCTTCGCGGTACGCAGTACGAGGCCACGAATGACCACTCTACCAGTCTACCCGTCTACCAATCTACCATCCCCCCTCCTCGCCGGCCTCCGCGTCGTCGACATGACCGAGGCGCTGGCGGGGCCGTACTGCACCATGTACCTGGGCGATATGGGTGCGGACGTGCTCAAAATCGAGCGCCGCGGCGTGGGCGATCAGACGCGGGGCTGGGGGCCGCCGTTCGTCAACGGCGAATCCGCCTACTTTATGTCCACCAATCGCAACAAGCGCAGCCTGACGCTGGACATCACCACCGCCGAGGGCCAGGCGATCCTGCAGCGCATGGTGGACGGCGCGGACATCTTCGTCAATAACCTGCCCCGGTTCAGCTCGATGGAAAAGTTGGGCCTCGACCCCGAGGCGTGCCTGGCACGCAACCCGCGGCTGATCCACGTCTGCGTCACCAGCTTCGGCCACACCGGGCCGCGCGCGGGCCAGCCCGGCTACGACATCCTCTCGCAGGGAATGAGCGGCATCATGAGCCTGACCGGCGCGGCGGATGGCGAGCCGATGCGCTACCCGGTGCCGATCTCCGACATGACCGTGGGCCTCTACGCGCTGATCGGCATCCTGGCCGCGCTGTACGAGCGGGAACGCACCGGCCGCGGGCAGGCCATCGACGCGGCGATCCTGGAGTCGCAGATGGGCTGGCTGACCAACCTGGCCGGCAGCTACTTCGCCACCGGCGCCAATCCGCCGCGCATGGGCAACATCCACCCGACCATCACCCCCTACCAGCCCTTCCCGGCCGCCGACGGCTGGATCATCATCGTGGGCGGTACCGACCGGATCTGGGGCCGGCTGTGCGACATGTTGGGCATCCCGCCTGAGGTGCGCGACGATCCGCGCTACACGACCAATCCGCAGCGCAACGTCAACCGCGCCGAAGTGCAGGCGATGCTCAGCGAACGCTTCCAAACGCAGCCCAAGGCATACTGGCTGGAGCGGCTGCGCGAGGCCGACGTGCCGTCCGGGCCGATCTACCTGCTCGGCGAGGCGCTGGCCGACCCGCAGGTGCTCGCCCGCGACTTCATCGTGGAGCTGGAGCACCCGGTCGCCGGGCTCGTGCGCTCGCTGGGCTTCCCGCCGCACCTGCGCGCCGGCGCGATCAGCTATCGCCTGGCCCCGCCGACGCTGGGGCAGCATACCGATGAGATTCTGGCAGAGCTAGGGGTTGCGGCCAACGAGATCACACGCCTGCACGCGCGCGAGGTCGTGTAGAGATCACGGCGAACTCATTCGTGGAATCCCTCGCTGCCCGCCAGCAGCCCGCAACCGCCGATCCTCCCGTTGCCTCTTTACGCCACGCCAGCGATGAGCAGTTACGCAAAAGACGCTTGTTGCGCGTTGTAGCATTTTCCTATATACTACCGGCCCTGTGCTCTCCCATTTGTCCCCACTTCAAGGATGGTGTCAATGCCGAACGACCGTCTGCGCATCCAGCTTTTGTCCGACGCGGAGTTAGACCGTATCGAAGAAACCGCCTATACCCTGCTCGATGAGGTCGGCATCGCGCTGAAGCACACGCTCGCTGTCGAGATGCTCCACGGCCTTGGCTGTCGGGTCGAACAGGAACGGGTCTACATCCCACGCCAAGTCATCGAATGGGGTCTGAAGAACGTCACACCGCACAACGAGTTCTACAACCGAGACGGCTCCCACGCATTCACCTTCGGCGATAGCCGGCTGCGCTTCCACAACGCCGGCGGCCTGCCGTTCCTCTATGATCTCGACACCGGCGAGCGCCGCCGCCCCACTGTGCAGGACATCGCCGATGCCACCCGTGTGCTTGATGCGCTGCCGAACGTCGATGTAGTCATCCCGCTGCTCGGCCCCACAGATGTCCCGTCGGAATTGTTGGCAGTGGCCTCTACCGACACGATGCTGCGCAACACCTGCAAACCGTTCTCGGCGGCCGCCATCGAGTTGCCGCAGGACGTGCCGTACGTTGTCGAGATGGCCGCGGCGTGCTGCGGCGGCATGGACGCGTATCGCCGGCGCCCCACCATGTACATCAGCGTGTCGCCCGTCAGCCCGCTGCGCTTCCCGGACGATGTCACATCCACCATCATCGTGGTGGCCCGGTCAGGCACACCCTTTAATTCATTGCCGGCGCCGTCGCTCGGCGCCACGGGACCCGTTACGCTCGCCGCGGCGCTCGCCCAGCAGCACGCCGAAGTCATAGCCAGCTTCATCATCGCGGCTGCAGCCAGCCCAGGCGCAGCCGTCACATACTGCTCGCGCATCAACCCCGTCGATCCGCGCACCGCCATCTCTTCTTGGGGCGGGCCAGAGATCGGCATGGCGGGCGCAGTCGCCACGCAGCTCGCCCATCGCCTGGGCCTGCCGTGCGATTCGTTCGGCCTGTGCACCAGCGCGACCCGGCTCGATCCACAGTTCGCCTACGAGCGGCTGATCAATGCGCTCACACCCGCGCTGGCCGGCGTCGACATTCTGTCCGGTGTCGGCGGCACCGAGAGCGTGATGGCCGGCGGACTGGAGATCGCGGTGATCGACGATGAAATCATCAGCATGATGAAGCACCTGTTCCGCGGGGTCATCGTCGACGATACAACCCTGGCCCTGGATGTGATGCGCGAGGTGATCCCCCGGGATGGGGTTTTCCTGGGCGAGATGCACACCGTGAAGCAGATCCGCAAGGGCGCGATCTGGATGCCGACCGTGGGCGACCGCACCGGCACGACCAGCGGCATCGAGCGCGCCCGAGCCCGTGTGCGGGAAATCCTGCGGACGCACCAGGCGCCTCCGTTACCGGATGATGTCGTCCGACACCTGGATGAGATCATGGCGCGCGGCCCAGCGCGAGCTTGTCGGTCACGAATAGGGGCTGGTTTCTCGCGTTCTCGGCTCCTCATGCCGGTTTTTCCGAACACGAGCCCTGAGCGCGTCGAAGGGCGGCCTTGAGTGGGGCAGCAGGGCGTTTCGGCAGGCTCAACGCCCGTAGGGAACAGAAATGCGGTTATAGAGAGGTAGAAACCTGATGCCAGCCAATCGATTATCCCTCAACTACTTGTCGAACGAAGATTTAGCAGCCATCGAAGAGACAAGCCATCGACTGCTGAACGAAGTCGGCATCTCGCTACAGCACGCTGGCGCCACCGAGATGCTCCGCGGCCTGGGCTGCCGGGTGGAGAACGGCCGCGTCTTCATCCCGCCGGACGTCGTCCGCTGGGGCATCGAACATGTGACGCCACAGAAGGCGCTGCACAGCCTTGACGGCAAGTACGCCGTCCCATTGGGCGACGGCGCGATCCGTTTCCACAACGGCGGTGGTCCGCCGTTCGTTTTCGATCCCGAGACCGGTGCGCGCGCCCTGCGACGTTCGGAGGATCTCGCGACGATGACCCGCCTGCTCGACGCGTTGCCCAATGTGGATGAGATCACCGCGCTCTTCTCGCCGCAGGAGGTGCCCGCGGCGCTGATGGGTGTGGTCTCCACCTCTGTCATGCTGCGCAACACGCGCAAACCGGTCGCCGGCGCGGCGGCCGAGAACCCGCAAGATGCCCGTCTCATCATCGAGATGGCGGCGGCCTGCGCCGGAGGTGCGGAAGCCCTTCGCCAACGACCGTGCCTGACTCTGGCCGTTTCGCCGGTCAGCCCGCTGATCTTCACCGAGAAGGTGACGGCCGCCATCATGGTGATCGCCGAGGCGGGCATCCCGTTCCACTCGTTGCCGGCGCCCTCGCTCGGCGCGACCGGCCCGATCAGCATGGCCGGCTGCCTGGCCCAGCAGCACGCTGAGGTGCTGGCCAGTTTCGTCATCGTGGCCGCGACCCGGCCCGGCGCGCCGGTGATGTACTGCTCGCGGATCAACCCGCTCGACCTGCGCCGCGCCGTTTCAAGCTGGGGCGGGCCGGAGGTGGGCATCGCCTCGGCCGCCGCGACGCAGCTTGCCCACCGGCTGGGCTTTGCATGTGACGCCTACGGTCTCTGCTCCAGCGCCAGCGTGTTGGATCCGGCCTTCGCGTATCAGCGCATGGCGAACGCGATGATGCCCGCCCTGGCCGGCACCGACATCCTCTCCGGCGTCGGGAACATGGACAGCGGGCTGGCCGGCTGTCTGGAGGCCGCGGTGATCGACGATGAGATGATCGGCCTCATCAAACACATTGTGCGCGGCTATGAGGTCAGCCCTGAGACGCTGGCCTTCGATGTAATGCAGGAGGTCATCCCAGCCGGCGGCATGTTCCTGGCGGACATGCACACCGTGCGCGAGATGCGCAAGGGCGCGATCTGGGTTCCCACGTTAGGCGATTCAACCGCCGACCCGAGCCAGGCCAATGTGGTGGCCCGCGCCCGGACGCGTGTCAACGAAATTTTGCGCAAACATGAAGTGGCGCCGCTGCCGGACGACGTCCTGCGCCACTTGGACGAGATCGTCGCAAGGGCCCGCCGCGAGGCGAAAGCTGAGTAGGCGAGGAGGAGGTGTACCGCGTGTAGCATTGCTTTGCACTGAGAATCAGTTGCTGACCGACCTGATCTACTTTTCCCGAACACGCTCGTTCACCCCAGGAGGAGGATCATCATGGCAAAACAAATCAGCCGACGACGTTTCTTGAAGTATGCCGGTGTCAGTTCAGCCGGCGCGGTGCTGGTGCTGGCAGGCTGCGCGCCACCGCCCGCAGCAGCACCGACGAGCGCGCCCGCAGCGGCGGCGGCGACCGCTGTTCCGGCTGCGACGGCCGCATCGGCGCCCACCGCGGCCCCGGCTGCCGCGGCGGAGCCGAAGATCGTGCGCATCCGTCTCTACGGAGATATGCAAAACATCGACCCTGCCTTCCGCATCTCGAACAACGACGAGACGATCATCGATGCCGTCTTCAGCAAGCTCGTCGGCTACGGGCCCGGCAGTTATGAACTGAAGAACGATTTGGCCGAGAAGATCGAGCAGTCTGAGGACGGCAAGACGATCACCTTCAAGCTCCGTGAAGGGGTCATGTGGCCGAAGGGCTACGGCGAGCTCACCACCGAGGATGTCAAGTTCTCCTACGAGCGCATTGCTGACCCCGAGCTCAAGGCCCGCGTATGCCGATGACTGGGCCGCGCTGGACCACGTGGAGATCATCGACAAATACAACGGCAAGATCATCCTCAAGGAACCGTTCGCGGCGCTGTGGAAGACCACGCTCCCCATCGGGAGCGGTGCGATCGTGAGCAAGAAGTGGGTCGAGGAGGTCGGCGTCGAGAAGTTCGGCACGGACGTCATCGGCACCGGTCCGTACTATATCGCCGACTGGCAGCAGAAGCAGCAGATCACGCTCAAGCGTAATCCCGACTACTACGGCGAACCCCCGGCCTTCGATGAAATCCACTTCTTCCCGATGGAAGATGACAAGACCGCCGAGATCGCCCTGGAAGCCGGCGAGATCGACTTCGGCCGCATCTCGACGTCCTCGATCCAACGCTACGAAAGCGGCGGAGACGTTAAGCTGCTGCGCAAGCCGTCGCTGCGCTTCCGCTGGATCGGGATGAACGTGGAAAACCCGAAGCTCCAGGACGTCAATGTGCGCCAGGCCATCCGCTACGCCCTCGACGTGCCCGGCATGGTCAAGGCGACGTACATGGGCCAGGCAGACGTGGAGTATGCCCTGATTCCACCCGGGTTGGTCGGCTATTGGAAGGATGCGCCCCATTACGAGCGCGACGTAGCTAAGGCGAAAGAGTACATGCAGAAGGCCGGGATCGACTCGCTCGACCTGAAGATCGACATCCAGGACACAACCGAGTACCGCAGTTGGGCAGAGATCGCACAGCAAAATCTGAAGGATATCGGCATCAACCTGACCATCAACCCGCTGGACTCCAGCGCGTACTGGTCGTTGGGCGAGGGCGAGCAAGGCAAAGAGGTCGAGCTGTTCAGCGGCAACTACAGCATGCAACCCGATCCATCGTGGGCGACCATGTGGTTCACCTGCGCACAGGTCGGCGTGTGGAACTGGGAGCGCTGGTGCAACAAGGAATACGATGAGCTCCACGCCCAGGCGCTGGTGACCGTCGACGACAAGGAGCGCGACGAACTCTACATCAAGATGCAACAGATCTGGGATGCGGACGCCAAGGCCATCTTCATCACCCACGGCGAGATGGACTACGGCTACCTACCGACGATCGAACCTGTCACCACACCGCACGGGATCATGCAGCCGGTGTACTTCAAACCGGCGTAACGACGACAACGGTCTGGTCATGCTGAGCGATTTTGCGACGCAATTCTCGCAATATCGCAAAACTCACTATTGTCACCCTGAGCGGGTTACCCCCGTGAAGTCCGTTGTGTCGAATATTCAGCGAAGGGTCTCGCCGCGCCGAGGAGATTCTTCGCTGGCGTCACGCCATGACGAGGATTAAGGGACAGACCCGCTCCCAGAAACTCCCGAAATGGATCCTTCGGCCTGACAACCTGAGTCACTAACCAAGGTCAGGGACTCGGCCTCACGGCAAAGCCGTGACAGCGTGAGTTTCTTGGTCAGAACATGCGGTCCTGGCGCATGGCGTCTCAGAATGACAACCGATAATCCCTGATCCATGAGGCCAAAGTAGCGCCATGCTCGCTTACCTGTTCAAACGTCTGATGATGACCCTGCTGGTGCTGCTGGTTGTCATGGTATTCCTGGCACTCCTGGTGAACATCGTGCCGGGCGATGCCGCCAGAACCTTGCTGGGCAACCGCGCCACCCCTGAGCTGATCGCCAGGGTTCGCTCCGATATGGACCTTGACAAACCCGTCCATATTCAAGTGGCCAGGTTCGTATGGAACATGCTGCACGGCAGTTTCGGCAACGATGTCTTCAGCGGGCAGCCGATCAGCCGTTTCATCGGATCCTCCCTCCCGCACACCCTGATCCTGGCGTGGGTCGCCCTGGGGCTTGCCGTGCTTGTTGGGGTCCCCCTGGGCGTCTTTTCCGCAACCCATCCGAACTCCTGGATCGACCGGGTCACGGCGATCTTCTCCATCTCATTCATCACGCTGCCCTCCTATGTGGTCGGGCTGTTCCTGCTGCTGATATTCGCAGTGGGGCTCCGAGTCATGCCGGCGATGGGGCTCGGTAAAACCGGAGATGTCGGCGATTATGTCCGACACCTGGTCTTGCCGGCGATCGCGCTGGCCGTCGGCTGGGTGGGTTATCTCGCCCGGCTGGTTCGGGCCAGCGTGTTGGAAACCCTGAACGAGACCTACATCCGGGCTGCGATGGCGTCCGGCATCCGCAAGAATCTCGTCCAGTACAAGTACGCGGCTCAAGGGGGCTTTGATCCCGACCGTGGCGGTCCTGGGCGTGGGGCTCGGCAGTTTGATGGGCGGCGCCGTATTCATCGAGATCATTTTCAGCCGTCCTGGCATGGGATCCTTGATCTATAACGCGATCTCGACGTGGAACTACCCGGTGGTGCGCGCGGGCGTCCTGGTCGTAGCCGTCATGTTCGTGGTCGCTAACCTCCTGGCTGACATCGCATACACCTTTTTGGACCCCCGTATCCACCTGAAAAAGACAAGAGGTTGAGATGGAATTTGTGGCGCGTCGGACCAATCGCTGGCAGCGCACCCTGGATCGTATACCGATCCTGGGGCAGGTACTCGAGCAGCCGCTGGGCGCGCTGGGCTTCGTCATCGTGGTGGTCTTCCTGCTTCTCGTCCTTTTCGGCCCATTGCTGGCCCCGTATGATTACGCGGAGCAGAACCTCTCGCGGATTTTGGAAGGACCATCAAAGGATTACCTGCTCGGCACTGACCATCTGGGCCGCGACCTGCTTTCGCGCATCATGTACGGTGCCCGGATCGCCCTCATCACCGCCGTTCCCGCGGTGATGATCTCCGTGATCGGTGGTGTCATCCTGGGTCTGCTCAGCGGGTACCTCGGTGGCATCGTCGACGATGGCGTGGTGATCGTCCTCGATTCAATCCAGGCTTTTCCGGGGGTGATCCTGGCCCTGGCAATCCTCGCCCTGCTCGGCCCGTCTCTTGTGAACGAGATCATCGTCATCGGTATCGCGTGGATCCCGGCTTACGCCCGCATCACCCGGGCACAAGCGATGTCGGCCAAGAACCAGATGTATGTGGAGGCCGAGCGATCGCTCGGAGCCACGAACGGGCGCATCCTCACCAGCCATGTCCTGCCGAACATCATGGCGCCGCTACTGATCCTGGCCGCCATGGACCTGCCGGTGGTGATCACCTTCGAGGCTGGCCTGTCCTTCCTGGGGCTGGGCGTGCGGCCACCGACCCCCTCCTGGGGCGTGATCCTGTCCGATGGCTTCAAGTTCGTCCGCAACTCGCCGTGGCCTATCCTCTGGGCGGGCCTTGCCCTGGCGATCACCACCCTGGGCTTCACGGTCTTCGCCGAGTCGCTGCGCGACGTGCTGGATCCCAAGCTATCCGGGACGAGGAAAGCGTGATGGCGCCGCTGCTTCAGATCGAAAACCTCAAGGTCAAATACCGCAACGTGACGGCATCCTCACCGCCATCCGCGACGTCAGCTTCGAGGTCAATCCGGGGGAGATCGTCGGGGTCGTGGGAGAATCCGGCTGCGGCAAGAGCACGATCGGCAGCAACGGTCATGCGCCTGCTGCCGCCCAACGGCGAGATTGCCGGCGGGCGTATGCTCTTCCAGGGACAAGACCTGTGCGCCCTGGAAGAGGAGCCGATGCGCAAGCTGCGGGGCAAGAGATCTCTCGATGATCTTCCAGGACCCCATGACCAGCCTCAATCCATTCTTCAGTGTCGAAACCCAGATGATGGACGCGCTGCGAGCGCATCGCGGCGGAGGGTCAGGCCGAACTGTACCGGCTGGCCATCGAAATGCTCAACCGGGTCGGCATCCCCGATCCCGAAATCCGCATCAAGGGCTACCTGCACATCAGTTCTCCGGCGGCATTGCGCCAGCGGATCATGGTCGCCATCGCGCTTGATGTCTCATCCGGCGCTCCTCGTGGCGGACGAGCCAACTTCGGCGTTGGATGTCACCCTTGAAGCGCAAATCGTCGACCTGATCCGCGACCTGCGGGATGAGCCGGGCACCGCCGTGCTCTACATCACGCACGATCTGGGTGTCGTGGCGCAGCTTTCCGATCGGGTAATCGTGATGTACGCGGGCAACATCATCGAAGCAGGAGACGTATTCAGCACGTTTGCGCACCCGCAGCGTCCCTGTACCCGCGCTCCTCCGGTCTCATCCCTGCGCGCTGCCCACCGCGCAGTTCTCGCCTTGGTGACCATCCCTGGCCGCGTGCCCAGCCTGCGCGACCTGCCCTCCGGCTGCAAGTTCGCCCCGCGCCGTCATCGAGCCGAGGAAATTTGCCGGACTACGGAACCGCCCATGGTCCAACTGGCAACACAGACGGTGCTGTGTCACTCGTGCCGCGGGGAGCTGGACTGCAATTCGAACCCACGATCGAAACCCCCTCGGTTACGCTCCCCCCGCCCTCTCCGTGCGGGCCAAGACGGCCGATGCTGCGCCCGGTCGTAGAGATTCGAGAACTGCAAACCCACTTTGTGGACGATGTGGGCCTGTTCGGTGAGATCTTCCGGGTCAAACCCGGCAGGGTGCGCGCGCTGGACGGCGTCAGCATCTCCATCCAGCGCGGCGAGACGTGGGCGTTGGTCGGGAATCGGGTTCCGGCAAGACCACCCTGGGCCGCACCATCCTCCGGCTGGGGGAATCCGACCAGCGGCGAGATCGTGGTGGATGGGCAGGAGATCACGCGCACGCGGCAGGGCGCCCTTCGCCCCATGCGGGCGCGCATGCAGATGATTTTCCAGGATCCCTACTCGAGCCTGAGCCCCCGCATGAAGGTCGCGGATACCCTCATCGAGCCGTTCCGCATCCACGGCATCCCGCGTCGAAGCAGAAGGTCGACGAGCTGCTGGCGATGGTGGGGCTGGCCAGCGAGCAGGCGGACAAGTATCCGCACCAGCTCTCCGGCGGCCAGGCACGGCGCGTAGCGCATCGCCCGGGCCTTGGCTTTGGGTCCCGACCTGTTGGTGGCAGACGAACCTACCGCGGGATTAGATGTTTCGGTGGCCGCCGGCATCCTGAACCTGCTCAAAGACTTAGGCGAGCAGCTCAACCTCACCATGTTGATCATCACCCACAACCTGAACATCATCGGGTTCATCGCCGACAAGGTCGCGGTCATGTACCTGGGCAAGGTGGTTGAGGTCGGAACGACGGATGACATCTTCACACGCCCGCGCCATCCGTATACGGAAGCGTTGATTTCCGCCATCACGCGCTGCCTGATCCGACGCTGCAGACAGCCGCCAGCGCATCATCCTGCCCGGCGAAATCCCTAGCCCGCGCAACCCGCCGCCGGGCTGCCCGTTCCATCCCCGCTGCCATTACGCGGAGGAGCGGTGCGCCCGCGAAGTGCCGCCGCTGCTAACGCTTACGGATGGCGATCATCTCGCCGCGTGCCATTTCCCGGATCGCGTCGGCAAAGCCGATCTGTAACCACATTCTGGGGAGGCGACCATGATCTTCGGCGGCTACGGCAAGGGCAAGGAAGAGTTACCCCGCGTCTTCCAGATCTCAATTGCGCGCTTCAACCGGGAGTTGCCCGGCCCGGGCGAGCCGCTGGCGTTTCTGGTGGCGATCCATGAGGAGGGCACCGGCATCACCTGGCAGCAGAACATCACCGTCGAGCCGGCTACCGAGCGCTACTTTCTCGATACGACGGAGACGCTCTACCGTCGCGGGCTGGGATACAGGGGCGGGACGCCGGAGTCAGCGCTGGCTGCCGTGGATGAGCTGGGCCGCCGGCTGTGGGTGACATTCCTCGGCGACGCCGGCGCGGCCTACCTGGCCGACAGCAGGCCGACCGCGCTCCTGCTCGACGTGGACGAGACCACGCTCAACCTGCCGTGGGAGCTGATGGCCTGGAACGGCAATCCGCTGGCGTTGGAGTACCCTTTCGGCCGCATCGTCCGCACCCGTGCCAGGCCCCGCTCCGGCCGCGACCCCCTGCAGGAGGATGCCGAGGCCCGCATCCTGGCGATCGCCAACCCGACGACTGACCTCGCCGCGGCCGAGCGTGAGGTGGCGGCCATCGCCACGCTGGCCGGCGACCACGGCAAGTTCAAGATCGCAATGGACGTGCTGGCCCACGGCGACGCGACCCGGGCGCACTTCCTGGCGCGCCTGACCCGCGGCGACTATGACATCGTCCACTTCGCCGGCCACGCCGGGTTCGACCCGACCGAGCCAGAAGCCGAGCGCGCTGCGCCTGGCGGACGGATTTGTCACCGCGGACGAGTTGCTGGCGCTGGACTGGAAGTCACCGCCCTACCTGGTCTTCAACAGCGCGTGCGAAAGCGGCCACGCGGCCGGCGGCGCGCGGCTCGTGTCCGATCAAGGCCAGGCCAACGGGCTGGCTGCGGCGTTCCTGGCCTGCGGCGCGGCCGCCTACGCCGGCTACTTCTGGCCGGTGACCGATGAGGGATCGTGCCGGTTCACGGAGACCTTCTACCCCGCCCTGTTCGGGCTGGAAAACGTCGGCCTCGCGTTCCAGGAGGCCCGCAGGAGCACGGTCTGGGACCTGGCGCAGGCCGGCGACCTGTCCGGGTTCAGTGCCGTGCTGTTCGGCGATGCGGCCTCGGGCAAGCGTCGCGATCTCGCCACGGCCGCGTAGACGACATCTTCATTCAGTTGCACCGCCAGCTTCCTCCGGGGCTGGCGTATTCATGCCACTGACAGTTGGTTCCCCAATCAGATCTCCCACATATCGGCGTACACGGTCCGGCTTACAGCCGGCTGCGCTGCCTGGATCGTCGTATCGCCTATCTCTCCGATCACGGCCGGACCGACGGCCTCCGTTTCCTGGATCACCAGGCGGTAGCGGACGTTCGGCGGCAGTATCCCCGAGAAGGAGAACGTGCCCTGCCACAGCACAGACGCACCAGTTGCCCCGGGGTCGAGTTGGACCGTTTCATTGCCGACCGGCCTCCAGCCGAGATCATCCTGGGCTGGCATTTCCAGCTTCTCGATCCATGCTCGCACCGGCCACGATTGGTTCGCGTCGAGGGTGGGCGCCAGGCCGGTCAGCGTCACCGTGAACTGTGGTGGACCGCTTTTCTTCCGCCGGATGGTCAGCGTGCGATCGGGCAGCGGTTGGATGAAATCGGTGCGCACCACGCGCGAGATGAAGCAGTCCTCCACCGACTTGGGCTGGAAGCGCGCCAGCGCCAGCCGCATCATGGGGGTGTAGCCGTTCAGGTTGGCGAACTCAACGTCGGCAAACCACAATCCCCTGTCAGCATCGTACTCCACCGGATAGCCCACGACCTTCACCAGCTCGTCGGTTTCCTCCAGCTTAACCGTCTGGGGAGCCTGCGCCGATTGGACAAAGTTGGCCGCGCTGGGAGTCAGTTCAGCTGCCGGTGAGTCCCAGATGGGGTCGTTGGCCCACTCGGTGACGTAGGGTCGCAGCGCCTCGGACAGCGTCCCGAAGTTCTGCCCTTTGAACACCATTCCCAGCAGCTCGCCCGCGCCCGAAGAGTACCAGGGCCGCTGCAGGAAGACGCGCAGGCCGCTGCCGCGCCGCGTCCGGGTGATGACCTTCTCCGTGGCGGTGTTAGCCACGTTTTCCTGCACGCGGCCGAGCGTGGGCATGACGTAGGCCACGGCTGGCGCCAGCGGCCGAGCGGAGTTTTTCACATCCTTCACGACCACGATCGCAGGATTGAGGCTCCCCGCCGTGATCTCGGCCTCGGTTGGCGTGGCTGAGCAGGTCGTCCACGTTGGGCTTCGCCAATAGCGCCGCCGGCATATACTCGCGGAAGCGGGTAGCCCCGCGCGCCACGTAGGTGACGCTGTGGTATTTGGTGTCGCCCAGGTTGTGGTTGGCCGAGATCGGTACTGAGGTGACCTCCGGCGCCGTCACATTGAACTCGCCAGGGCCGCGCGGCTCTTGCGCTCGCCGGCGCATCCTCGCTGATGTCATCCACCGGGTCGGTCCACAGCGCCAGCAGATCCACCTTGCCGGTAGTCTTGCCATGCACATCGCGCGGCTCCCGTGATGGCAGCGGCGGTGTCGCCTACGACCTTCTCGATCTTCGTGATGTGCAGCACCGGCTTCGCCAGCGGCTTTTGCGTGGCGTGGACCAGGTGCAGCTCGCGATAGGGCATCAGCAGCCAGTTGAGGCCCTGCGCGGTATCGGCAGCGATGATGTCATGGTTGGTCGTTTTCGGCTCGGTCTCCCAGTCCCACACGCCCAACTGGGGCAGGTCGTCTTTCTCCGTGCCGCTGTTCAGGCGCACCACGCGGCTCTCGCCTTCTGCCAGTTCCACCTCCAGCACGCGCTTCGCCGGATCACTCTGATCCTCGTCTGGATCCGGTCGCCAGTGGGGTTCTTTGGGTGTCTGCCCCGGCCGGGATGGCCTTGAGCTTGAGCCGGAACGGCAGCCGGCCGGGCCAGTCGCCGTTGAAGGGGAAGCTCGTGACGACATTTTCCGCGGGGCCGGGCAGGTTGAGGAACACAGCCTGGCGCGCCAGCGGATCGGGGAGATACTTCAGCGGGAACGCGTCGTTCGTCTGCCAGAAGGTCGGATCCTTCTTGTCGTCGGCATCGGGCAAAGTCTTTACGCCGGGCAGCGGGATCAGCGCCCACTTATCGCCCATTTTGGCCCAGTGATGGGAGAGGGTGTTGGCCTCGGCCGCGGCCTGGTCGTAGGTGGCCTGATTGGGGTCGGGCCTGCCGGCCGCGTCGAACAGGCTGTGGTGCTCGGCGAGTTCTTGCGAGCTCTTCGGCGGGACGATGTGGCGCTCGGTCGCCTTCCGGTTCACATGCTGCGCATCGCCGGCTTCTGCCCCGCTGCGCACCACCAGCCGCTCAACCGACTCGCCTTCGACAGGCTGCGCCTTCAGGACCACTGCGGGCGACAGCACCGGCTCGAAGCGGCGGTAGGCCAGTGGCGGGGTGTCGTCGTCGTGCGCCTCCTGGAATTCCGACGACGGGTCGTCGTCCGGCTCGAAAACGCTGTTGCCGGCCAGGTCCACTGTGCGCACCCGCACCTGGTAACGGTGGCCGAAACGCAGTCGGGGCAGCGAGCCGCTCACCGGCTTGAAGACGGCCTGCATTTTGAAGGCGGTCTTGGTGGCATCGGGGGGCGTGTCCGTCTCCTCCAGCGACTTGCCGGGCCGCACCGCGCTGAGGCTCCAACCGGTCCAGGTGGCGATGACATCGGGCACACGCTGCACTTTCTTGGGGTCGCCCGCCACCGTCTCCGTGGTTCCGAGTTGCACATAGTCCTCATCTTCGACCGGGAAGGGGATTTCAGGATGCACTCCGGTGAACCGGCAACTGCCGGTACGCTGGTGCAGCGACCGCCACTTTTTGCTGGTGCTGTCCAGGTCGCGCACGTCCATGCGATAGCCGCGCGTCACATCTTCGGCCCATAGCTCATCGGTGGGCACCGGTTGTGCGCTCACCGGCTGTTGTGGCCCGGCCAGAATGCTGACCTGCGGCGAGCCGTCCGCACCGGCCAGAGCGTTGTTCAGCCCCACCGCTTGCACGTAGGTGGCGGATAACTGGATAGCCAGATCGCGCTGGACGATCGGCAAGGCCCGCGCTGCGCAGCGCCGGCAGCGTTTCTTCGGTCGGCGGCGGGCAGAGTTTGCAGGCCAGACACCCCCTGGGCGACGATGGCGGTGGCGGTGTTCTGCACTTTGATCACGGCGCCCACCACGTCGGTCTGGACAACGCGGTAGCGGTTCTCGTCGCTGAGCCGCAGCAGGCCAGCGTTGGTCTCCGGCTGGCCTTCGTTCACCGGCCGCGGCGCTGGCAGGAAGCGGCCGCCGGCCAGTGTGTAGTGCGTGCGCAGCGGGTAAGAGTACGCGCCAGCGAGCGAGCCGACCTTGACCGACACCATCCCGCTCGCGGGCAGGCCAGTGGGCCAAGCTATCTCCAGATCCACCACCAGCCCCAAGGCGCGCAACAGGGTGGGATAATCGGCCGCCAGCGCGACCCCGTCGTGGAAGTCCAGCAGGTCCGCCAGTTCTGCATCGGTGAGGGTGCGGCGGGACGGCATCGAGCTCTTTAAAGGGTTTGACAAAGGCAACCGACCTCATCGAACTTCGCCTTGGCGGTGCTAACACCGCGAGTCGCGCCGGCCATAGCCTCAGGCAGGGGTGCCTCCGCATCAGTTCGCGCTTCAGCGAAGCACCCTGTTCCACGGGGATGCTTCGCGAAGCGGAGGCCGGCAGCGGTCCGCCGGCCGTAGTCGAAGGGGGTGGAGCAGCCACCGGCGGGGCCGGGACGTTGAATGGCTTGCCCAGGCCCAGTTTGCTGGTGATCCAGTTGAGGGCGTCGATCAGCAGCTTTAGGCAGCCACCTTTCTCCGGCTCCGGCTCCTCCGGTTTGTAGTAGATCGGCACGCGACGCTTGGCCGGCGGCACGTAAGGCGGCTCGGGGTGGCTGGGGCGGGCGATCTGGGCCAGGCCAGGGTCGTTCTGCATATCCTCGGCTCGCGGCTTGTCCTTGCCCGCCCCGTACTTGGCTTCGGTGCCGACGCGACGGTAGAGGTCGTGCAGCCAGTCTTCGAGGTACGCCGTGTCGATCGTCTGGATGGGCGTGTTGGCCAGGTTGTCGAAGCGGAAAGGCTTGACCGGGATGGTCGGCGGGAAGAACGCGGCCCACAGGTCGCGGCGCAGCGCAGCCGCGCTGACCGGCGTTGCGGGAAGCGTCGGCCCACTCCCGAAGCTCACGTCGAAATGTAGGTTGCCGACCTGGTCCGGCCAGTCTGGTCACATCCCCGAAGACGCGGGTAATCCTTCAGGAGCAGGATTTGCTTCTGTTCGGCCGGCTCGGTGGTCCACAGCCGCGGCGCGATGAAGACCGAAAGCTGCAGCTTGCCGTCTGCGCCGGCCGCGGCGCGCTGGGGCAGCGCGGTGAAGGTGATGGTGGTCTTTTTCATGGCTCAGTCTCCGTAGGCGTCGCAGTAGGCCTGCCAGTCGGGCAGCGCCAGCATGTCACGGAAGGTGGGGTCGGCGCCTTTGAACTCCCGGCGCACCTCCAACGTCACCGTCTTGCTGAAGAAGGCGACCTTCACCTTGACTTTTAGCGCAGCAATGCCGAACAGCTTGTCCTGATCTACCAGGTACTCCAGCGCCAGGTAGAACTCCACGGTCACGGAGATCAGCCCCAGGACGCTCACCTTGCCGACCATGCGGATATAGGCCGAGAAGAGCACCCCCGTGCCCGACTTCTGGAAGTAGACGCCGCCCATCACCGTGACGGAGCCGCTGGCCACGCCCAGGTTCAGGCTGATGCCCGCGCCGAACTCCAGCGCCATCTCCACGAGCTGAACGCCCTTAGTGTCCAGCGTGATGCCGAAGAAGATGCCGCCGCCGAACAGGCTCACCAGCACCTGGCCGGGGTTGTCGCGGGTGCAGAAGGCCAGGCTCACATTGGCTGGCTTGTCCACGAACGGCAGATAAAACCCAGCCGAGAGGCTCAGGTTTTGCAGCGAGAAGACGCCGATGCCCACGTTGGGGATCGCCAGAGTGTAACCCAGCCCCACGCCGCTGGCGTCAATGTTCAGATAGGGCGGATCGGAGAAGCCGTCCAGCGGCACCACCTGCATCAATGCGTTGACGAAGACTGAGCGGGCCCAGGAACGTGATCGCCTGGTTCGACTCCGGGTCGGGCGTCAGGGCCACCACTACATCCGTCTTCTGCCCCGAGCGGGCCGTGAATTTGAGCTCGCCGAAGTGCAGCTTCACCAACTCGGCGCCCGGCAGGAGGACGATGCCGAAATTGGTCAGCCGGCCCGTGGACAGGAACGAGCCCGGCGAGCCGTCCAGCGGCCGGCGCACCTCGGAGACGATCTCGAATTCCGCGTCCAAATCGGGTACAAACAGGCCGGTGTCGAACAACCCACCGCGGTACTCCGTCTCCGTGTCTTCGCTGCCTTTCTGCAGATACCACCGGTAGCGAGCCACCGTCTCGCCGTTTTCCACCGTGGTCGTCAAGCGCGGGACGAACTCACCCTCCGGCGGCGGGCCGGCGAACTTCACCAGGTTAACGATCTCATTGAGCTTGATGCCACCCAGCAGGACGATGTCGTTGCCGGGGTCGTCGGGGAATACGTCCTTGGGTTCAAACTCGCCCTTCAGCATGTCGGTCAACCTTGGGGACCGGTCCCAGGCTGCGGGAGAGGCCCTCGATGGTGAAGTCCGGCTTGGCCAGGCCGCCGGCCTGCTCGGTGCTGAATGCGACTTTGGGGGCGCCGCCCTTCACGCGGGCGAAGATCTCGGCCGGGTTCTTCTTGTCCGGGCTGTTCGGATCGCCTAACTGGCCGGCTGGCGCATCCAGGAACTGCTGCTCGTAGGTGATCGTGCTTCGCGCGTTGGTTCCCAGGAGCTGCTTGACCGCCGGGATATCCACCTGCGCCTCGGTGACGATGGGCCGGAAGCACAGCGAGGTCTGATTGTTGATCTTCTTCGCCTCTGCGCCCAGGGTGATGCGTTGCGTTTCAAGCGTGGTGTCGTTGGGCAGGGCGTGAGGCGCGAAAGCGACCGCCTGTCCGCCGAGGACGCGCTTCCGGGCGCGCATCGTCGTCGCCGCTCCACGCGCTGCTCACGATGACACTGGCCTGAGACTCGCTGATCGCATTTATATTCGAGACAAAAGCCAGCGGCGCGGTGAACTCGACGGTCCGGCCTTCGTGATCTACCGCCGCAATCCGGAACTGCACGTCCTGGCTGCCTGAACGGATCCAGAAAGCGTCCTGGTTGAGGTTCTCGATCTGGCTGTCCAGAGGGTCTTCAATGCTGGGCGTGACCAGCGTCTTGAGAGTCACCTGGGTGAAAGGGAAGCCGTTGTACGTGGGCGTATCGTCCTTGGTGTAGACGAGGGTCGGCTGGCGCACGATCACGAACATGCGCGTGCGTAGATAGGCCGCGCGCTGTCGATTGGCCCGTCACATTTTCTATCTTGCGCTCGGTGATCTTGACCAGCGACGCGGCATGGCCGAAGGGGAAGAGGTAGCCTTGGTAGACCACGCGCACGAAATGATCGCGGCCCATGGTCATCAGGTGTTTCCACTCGGTCACGCTCAAGTCAGACGGCAGGTTGGTCCACGCGCCTGCGGCCTTGAGCCACGCGCCCATCGTGCTGAGGATGAGCTGGTCGGCTTCGATCGGCTTCGCATAGTTTCCGGCATCGGTGGTCAGGCGCACCAACTCGTAGCGGTCGCGGCTGTCCAGCGACATGCGGAGGGCTCGTTCTCGTGGTTTGGCGGGTTGGCGGGCAGCGACTCGTTGAAGTCGGTCGCCCACACGGCTCGCAGCTTGCCGCCGTGCGGCGGCCGCTTGTTGGTTGGCGTCGGGCGGCTCTTGATCATCGCCGCGTGCCACAGCTCGACCCGCGTGTCCGGCCGTGTTCGGCTTGGGCAGCACGCGCCCCCACCACGTCGTATTGATATCGGGGGAGAGCACCAGCCGGTACGGCGCTTCGATGCGAGAGAAGAGGAGGCCATGCGCGAGGTTGAAGTCGAGCCGGATCAGGCGATCGATCGGTTTTTTCGCCTGGGTGGATACGACCTGATTGCCGCTCACACAGGCGCCCAGGAGCCCGGCCAGGGTGTAAGGGATGGCGTTTTGGTTGGCCACGTTGAAGACCAACCAGGTGGGACCGCTCAAGAAGGCGCCGACCTGGCCTGGCGGCTTGGGGGTCTGGCCTGAGTCGGGAGGCGGGGGCGGTTGGCCTGGCGGCGGGGGCGGCGGCTCGCCGGTCGGCGGCGAGATGCCGGTCTCTTCGAAGAACGCTTGCTCGCCGATGCTCTGCGGCGGGAACTCGACGATGATCAACGGCTTTGGCTGGTTCGGTGGGTCTTTGATCAGCGTCCAGGACTGATCACTGCTTTGGGGCGACTGCAACTTCAGGCCGTGGAAGTGGAACCGCAGCAGCAATAGGTCGTCCGGCCGGAGGATAGTGATGGGGCTGGCATCTTCCTGTGGCATGGCGTCCTCCGTAACGTATTACAGCTCTTCCTCCCCGATGGGTTCAAGATCGCCGGTGGCCAGCAGGCCAATGAGGTTGGTCTGGTTCAAGTGCAAGGTCAGCGGCTTCTCATGGCGCAGGATGCCGATGATGTCGCTGAAGCGGCCGATGGGGAATTTCAAATCCGGACCGTTTTCGAAGGTCGAATTCGGCGGGACGATTGCTCCCTCGCGGAAGAAGCTGATCCTGCCGACACACGTCCCCGCCATGTAGCAATAGATGTGGGCTGCGTCGGTTTTGCCGCTGTAGTAGAAGATACGATAGGTGTCGAAGTCCTTGGTGAGGGTCGCCATCCGAGTACTCCTTTCGGTTGAGTTAGTGATGGCTAAATACGGGGTCGGTCTTGAGGTGTCGCGTGTCTGCCGGCACCTGATGTGCCTACCATGCTAGATCATAGAGCAAAAGCGCTGGGCTGTCAATAGGCGTAGCCTGGACTTCAGACTCTCCAAGAGAGGTTGATGTCGCTGGTGTTCCCGGGACCGGCGTGGCGCGGGATTTTCTGGCCGCGTTGAAATGCTAAAGGATCCGCGGCAAGCGATCTTTCGTCTGGCCAGGTCACCTGAGGCGTCTCAACACAAAGGGGCAGACGAGGCATCCTGCTGGTGCAAGATAGCTCGACTGCCCGCTCCGTTCATATCACTGCACCGGACGCGCCGTGATCACACCGCTCGCATGCGGTTATTCCGGGCATTGTGCTCGACTTCGGCGAGACCCAACACCTCCATCAGCGGCGGCACATACATCGCAAAGCGCCCGCGCAACCCTTTCTTCAACCCGTACCAACCGCCGACGGGGTTTTCCGGCGAGCGGGCCCAGGCCTCGACGGTTCCCTCGGCCGCCGGTTTCTGTTCGTCCGCGCTGCCGAGCGGCATCCAATCACCCTGCGCCTTGAGCATGGCGTGCAGATCGGTCAGGCAGCGCAGGTGATAACGGAGCTGTGTCGTGCCGACCTGGCAGACCAACGCCGGTGGGTCCGCCGTCTCATCGCGATACATCTGGAAGTCGGACTGACCGCTCGGCGTTTTCAGCAGCCACGGCTGCTCACGTGTGCCCGCACCTTGTGCGTCAACTGCTGTCATTTCTGGCCTCCTACGAATTGTGCCGGCGATCAGCCTTACGCCATCGCGGCGTTCGGGTCCGCCTGCATCATGCCGAACACATTGCCTTCGGTGTCCTGGCAATACGCCAGGCGACCCACACCTGGGATCTCCATCGGTCCTTCGAGCAGTTTGCCGCCGTTAGCCTTCAGCGCGGCGAGAGTGTCATCCAGCGATGTCACGTCAATGGTGTTGACGAGCGCCGGCCAATTCTCGCGCCGCGGCATCAGCGCACCATTGATGCCCGCCGCGGCCGGGTCGCCGGTGCTGATCAACCAGTAGTCTTGATCGCCCCACTGGGTGATCTCCCAGCCCAGGGTCTGCTCGTAAAATGCCCGCGCGGGCGGGATCATCGACAGTCAGTTCGAAGTGAATCACGCGTGACATGGGTTCCTCCTGTACTCTTGGATTAGATTTACGATGGGCAGAAACTTATGTTCTATCTTCGCGCCGAGACGGCTGCGGGCGCAGTAGCGCAGCCTACAGAAGCAGAACCCACCTCCCCCTGCCGCGGAGGCAAAGACCTGAAATAGCAAACAGCGCCGCGCACTTGCGAAGTGCGCGGCGCTGTTTATTTGTATCTAACGAAGCGTACGCGTTATCTGATGAGCGCCTGGGCGCTGGCGTCCTCGGTGGGACGGCTCAGGCTGAGCCGCAGTTTGCCGGCATTGACGGTGTCCGCGGCCAGATCCGCGCCCTGCTGGGCGACGCCCGCCAGCTTTGCAGCCGCCTGCGCCACGAACGGTTTGGCCGCCCCGGTGACATCTGGCAAGACGATCTTGCCAGTGGCCTGGCCGATCAGTTCACGAGGTGCGAACGGTGTGGCCAGCCGGCCGCGCAGCTCGTAGCCGGCCTGGCCGATCTGCGCCCCGGCATCCGCCGACAGTTTCGCCACCGGCACCGCCACTTTGCCCTTGACGTTCGCGAACGCCTCGCCGGCCCCCTGGCGGAACGGGATGAACGCCTGGAAACTCGCCCCGCCATCGAGGACGCGCTCCGGTTCGATGCTGGCGGCGACGACACCGTCAGCAAGGACACCGTCGCGGCTGATGGTCAATGAGCCTTTCACCTGGATTGGCTGCGCCTCGATCCCCAGCCGCGCCGGGAGCAGGCCGCCGTCCATCACGTAGGCGCCGGTCAGCTTGATGTAACTCTCGGCGAGGTCCTTGCTGAACTTGCCGGACACATCGAATTGGGTGCGCTCGCGTACCGGCAGCGAATCGGGAACGTAGGGGCCGAGCGCTGTGTGTTCCAGGACGCCACCCAAGAGCGCGATCTGGTCATCGAGCGACAATGTCATCTGGCCATCGAGATAGGCGATCGGCTCGACGGTGTCGATCACCAGCGTGAGATGTTGGCCGGGCGCCAGCGAGAACGCGAACTCACTGCTCTTGCCGGGCGCGCGGGCGGCCATGCCGAACGCTGTATCCACGTTGAGAAAAACGTACTGCCGGGCCGGGTCCAAGGCAAGGTTCAGGTCAGCCAGGTTCTGGCCCAACTCCAATCCGACCTCGGCGCGCGCCGGCGTGACGACACGCGCGTCATCGAACACACCGAACGTCGGGAAGGGCATGTCGGCCGTGCCGCGCAACCGCTCGACGGAGCCATCTGCACCCATCGCAACCTGCAACTGCACATCGGTCAGCTTCAGATCACCCCAGGGCAGCGTCAGCGTCACGTCTTTGCTGACGGCGAACGAACCCTCAAGCCCTCCCTCGCCACCCAAACGCAGCGACGATGTGGGCGCTTGAGCCGGCTTCGCCGGCGCAGCCGCCGCTGGGCTGACGATGGCGGCAGTCAACACCGCCGCGACGAGGACGATGGGAACGACTCGCTTCAGAAAATACACCATGACACACTTCTCCTATGATAGGACCGGCGGGTACGATCCGATGAATAATGTTGCCCGCAGAGATAAAAATCCCGCCGATATGTCATCAGCGGCAATCTTATCGTAACAGCGGGAAATTAGAGCGACCTTAAGAGAAGATGATGCCGTAGTGAATCCGGAATCCACCACGAACCTGTTGACAACCACACCTCTCCGAGCTATGATTGGCACACTCTGCCGGCGCTAAACAAATGCAAACAGAATGCACTCAATACACCACAGGAGCTTTGCCTCATGGATGCCTTCTATCAAACAGTCGCCGGTTTCTGTTTCACCCTGCTCGGTCTCTGGTGGGCGGTCGTGCAATTCCGTCACGCGGAATGGATGCGCGACCTGCGCCAGCGCCGCGCCGCGCACAGCGTCCACCTGTCGTTCCTCGTCCCCGGCATCATGAGCCTGGGCGCGATGATCGCTGGCGATGTCAAGATCCTCTGGCGGCTCGTATTCATCGTCGCGTGCGCGTTCGGCATCCTCGCCATGATCTTCCTCACCGTCGGCGCCTCGACCGACAGCCCAAAGACCCACCGCGGTTTCTTCATCCGCCAGGGACGCTGGCTGACCATTCTCCTCTATGCGCTGATCGCGCTCGTGGCTGCGATGCCCAGCCTCGCCGGAATCTTTGGCGGGAGCCTCAAGCCGCTCCAGGTGGAGGGCCTGCTGCTGACCCTGTTGGTGTTCGTGGGGGTTAGCGTCGCCTGGGACTTTCTGGCGGAGCCGCCGAGCCAGGTTTCGCCGGGTTGATCGCATGGCGCTATCGTTCGGGCCACACCGCAGGCTGCTGACCGTCTATCTGGCGCCGCAACGCGCCCGCGTGGCGCTGCTGGCATGCCTGTTGCTGGCCGGGATCGGGCTGCAACTGCTTAATCCCCAGGTCATGCGCTTCTTCATCGACACGGCGGAGGCCGGCGGGCCGACGCGCGCCCTGCTGCTGGCCGCGTTGGTCTACCTGATCGCGGGTCTGCTGGGGCGCGGGCTGACTTTCGCCACCTCCTACGTCAGCCTGAACGTGGCGTGGAAAGCGACGAATGCGTTGCGCAGCGACCTGACCCGCCACTGTCTGCGGCTCGATATGCCGTTCCACAAGACCCACACGCCGGGCGAGATGATCGAGCGCGTGGACGGCGACGCGCTGGCGCTGGGCACGTTCTTCGCGCAGATGGTCGTCAAGACGGCCGGCAACGCGCTGCTGGTGATCACGATCCTGTACCTGCTCTACCGCGGAGAACGCGGCGGCGGGGCTGATCCTGACGGCGTACACCGCGCGATCGTGATCGTTTTGGCCGGCACGCAAAACCTGGGCGCGAAACGCTGGGCTGCCGCGCGCCAGGCGTGGGCCGAGCAAAGCAGCTTCCTGGAAGAACACATCGCGGGATCCGAGGACATCCGCGGCGTGGGCGCCGAACAGTACGTCCTGGACAAGCTGCTCGACATCATGCAATCACTGACCGAGCGGGCACGCGGCGGCTGGATGGCGCACGCCCTGGGCTTCAGCATCACCAACTTCCTGTATGTCGTCGGCTACGGGCTCGGCCTGGCGATCGGCGCCTACCTCTACACGCGCGGCAGCATCACCATCGGCGCCGCCTTCGTGATGGTCTACTACATCGGCATGCTGGCCGCGCCACTGGACGAGATTCGCGATCAGGCGAAGACGCTCCAGCAAGCCACCGGCAGCGTGGACCGGATCAACGAGCTATTTGCCCTGCAACCCCGGGTCGTCGAGACCACGCGCGCGGCGATACTGCCCACTGGCGCGCTCAGCGTCGCGTTCGAGGATGTGTCGTTTGCCTACGACGACGAATCCCAGGGGGAGGCTGCGCGCTCAGTGCATAGCGAATCGGCAAATGACGCATCACGCAACACGCATCACGTCTCACGCCACATCTCCCTCACCCTTGCGCCCGGCCGCGTCCTCGGCGTACTGGGTCGCACCGGCAGCGGGAAGACAACGCTGACGCGGCTGCTCTTCCGGCTGTATGACCCGACCGAGGGCCGCATCCGGCTGGGCGGCGCCGATCTGCGCGACCTGGCGTTCGACGATCTGCGCGGCGCGTCGGCATGGTGACGCAGGACGTGCAACTGTTCGGTGCCAGCGTGCGCGACAACATCGCCTTGATCCCCGTGTGACCGACGAACAGATTCACGCCGCGCTTGCCAGGCTCGAACTGTCCGATTGGGTGCAGAAGCTCGGCGGTCTCGACGCCGAGCTGGCAGCCGGCGGCGGGGGCATGTCGGCCGGCGAGGCGCAACTGGTGGCGTTCACCCGGCTGCTGTTGCGCGATCCCGGCCTGGTGATCCTGGACGAGGCCGCGTCGCGGCTCGATCCCGTCACCGAGGCGCGGCTGGAGCGAGCGATCAACCGCCTGCTGGCTGGCCGCACCGCCATCGTGATCGCCCACCGGCTGCGCACCGTCGCCCGCGCCGACGACATCCTGATCCTGGAGGACGGCCGCGTGGTCGAGTTCGGACCGCGGGTGCACCTGGCGGCGGATCCGGCGTCCCGCTTCCACCGTCTGCTGCAAACCGGGCTCGAGGAGGCGCTGGCATGACCGCAGCTTCCGTCCGGCCATCCGATACCGCGCCCGAAGGCACGGCCCGCCTGGACGTCTGGCCGTTCAACCGCCGGCTGATCGCGTACGCGGTCGGGCCGTTCGCGCTGCACGCCGTGCTGCAAATCTTCTACCTCGGCTCGCGGGTGCTGCCGGGGCTGGTGGAAAAGGCGGTCTTCGACCAGATCACAGGCGCGGCGCCGGTCACCGTGAGCGTGGCCGCGCTCGTGGTGTTGTACATCTCCATCGGCCTGGCGCGCATGGTCGCTACCTACGGCGAGACGTGGGCCGGTTGGACGTTCCGCTACACGGTCGGCGCGCTGCTGCGGCGCAACCTGTTCGCCGCACACCTGCGCCGCCCCGGCGCGGCGACGCCGCCCATCTCGGCCGGCGAGGCGGTGAACCGCTACCGCACCGACGTGGGCGAAGTGGGTGACTTCCCCACGTGGCTGCCGGATGTGGCGGGCAACCTGGTCTCCTTTATCATCGCCGTGATCATCATGGCACGCATCAACTGGCAGATCACGCTGTTTGTCTTCCTGCCGCTGGTCGCCGCGTACGGGATCGGCCGCGTGGTTTGGGGCACGGATGCTGCGTTACAAGCGCGCAAGCGGGCTGGCAGAAGACGCGGTGACGGGCTTCCTGGCCGAACTGTTCGGCGCGGTCCAGGCGGTCAAAATCGCCGGCGCCGAGAAGCAGGCGGTAACGCACCTCGAAGGGTTGACGGAAACCCGCCGCCGCACCGCCATCCGAGCCACCCTCCTGGAGGACTTCGCGTTCGGGATGCAGGGGATCGCTGTCACCGTGGGGATCGGCGTTATGCTGCTGCTGGCCGGGCAGGCGATGGTGACGGGGACGTTCACCGTGGGCGATTTCGCCCTGTTCACCTACTACCTGTGGTTCACGACCGAGCTGCCGTCGTACCTGGGCATCTTCGTCGGCGACATCAAGCAGCAGGAAGTCGCGCTCGGCCGGCTGGCCGAGTTAGTCCCGGACGAGCCGGCTGCGGTGTTGGTCGAGTATCATCCGCTGGAGGCGACAGCAGCAGAGTCATATCGAAAGTACCGGAGGGCGAAGACGGCGCGGGTCCAAATCCAGAAGCCATACCTGTCATGCTGAACGGGTCGACGACACTAAGCACGGTGCGCCAGTCGCCAGTGAAGCATCTTCGTCATCCGAGAGATTCTTCGCTGGTGTCACTCTGCCACGATCGTTGCGTGGTCAACCCGCTCAGAATGACCCTTCAGCACTTTTGGATGTTCGCAACCTGACCTGTCTCCACCCCGGGGTGACCGCCGCGTGCGCGACGTGAGCTTCCATGTCGCCCGCGGCTCCTTCACGGTGATCACGGGGCAGATCGGCTCCGGCAAGACGACGCTGCTGCGCGCGGTCCTCGGCCTGCTGGTGAGGGATCGCGGCGAGATGTGCTGGAACGGGGTGCCGGTGGCGGCGCCGGCCGAGTTTTTCCGCCCGCCACACTGCGCGTATACCGCGCAAGTGCCACGGTTGTTCAGCACGACGCTGCGCGAGAATATCCTGATGGGCGTGGCTGATGACTGCGCGGGCGAGGAAACCTCGCCCCTACAGGCTGCGGTTCGACGCGGTGCTGGAGCCGGACGTTGCGACGTTGGAGCATGGCCTGGACACCATCGTCGGCCCGCGCGGGGTGCGGCTCTCCGGCGGCCAGGTGCAACGCAGCGCCGCGGCCCGGATGCTCGTCCGCGAGCCGGAGCTACTGGTGTGTGACGACCTGTCGAGCGCTCTGGATGTTGAGACTGAGCAACTCCTCTGGGAACGCGTGACCGGGGACAACGAGCACTGCACGGGGCACGCATCACGCTTCACGGTCTTGGCCGTCTCCCACCGCCGCGCCGCCCTCCGCCGCGCCGATCACATCATCGTGCTGAAGGATGGCCGGGTGGAGGCCGCAGGCACGCTGGGTGAACTGATGGAAAAGAGCGAGGAGATGCGCCGGCTATGGGCTGGTGAAGCTGCGTAGAGGCGCGCGTGACAGATCCGCCCGTCGGTGCTAAACTGACGCCCGATCACGCAGTCTCATCACCGATCTTCCACAAACGAAAGGAAAACTCATGGGCAACGCAGTCACCATCGACCTGGCCTCCGGCCGTACTGTTTCGTTGGAACGATTGATCATCGAAGACATCTATACCGGTGTCACCGCCGGCTCGCCGGAGGAGTTGCGGCAGACTCTAATCGACATCCCGTTGGAGCGTGTCGAGGCGCTGGACGACGAGGATGCGCCGTTCTTCATGATCGACCTACCAGAAGGTGATATGCCGCGATTCGCCGTCATCGTCGAGCTCAACTCGGACAAGCCCGTGCGCGACGGCGACGAGGGTGACTGCTCCGACCTGAACGTATGCTGGTTCGTCGATGAATTCCCGATCGACATCCTCGCGCACGTTAGCGCGAAGTCAACGGCGATCCCGACTGGGACGGCTACGCGGGCAATTTCGCGTGGTAGGGCTTGCCCCACGGGCCGGCGGCGTGGTGGTCAGGAACCGGCGGTGCGCGACTTTCGTCCCACAGGCGACGTATTCAATATCAACGTTCCTGTTCGAGTCCAAAGGCGAGTATCCTCATGCACCGGAATCGCTGGCTGGTGATGCTCCCGGCCGCGGCGCTGCTCATCGTCGCGCTGGTGGCCGGTTGCGCCAAGTTCGCAAGTCCGCCTGACCCTCAACGGCTGGCCGGCGAGACCCGCGCGGCCAGCATCCTCATTACCGATCGCCAGGGACGCATCCTGTACGAGGCGATTGACCCTCACGGCAACAAGCAGGTGCCGGTACCGCTGGATGAGATCCCGCTGGCCTGCCGCAATGCGACAATCGCCACGGAAGATAGCCGCTTCTACACACACCCTGGCGTGGATCTACTCGGCATCGCCGCGCGCTCTGGCAAAACTGGCGCACGGGCGAGACGGTCTCCGGCGCCAGCACGCTGACCCAGCAGCTCGCGCGCAACCTCTATCTGACGCCGGCAGAACGCTCCGAGCGCACGCTGCGCCGCAAGCTGAGCGAGGCGTGGCTGGCGTGGCGGCTGGAGCGGTCACACTCCAAAGATGAGCTGCTGGCGCTCTACCTCAACACCACCTACTACGGCCACTTCGCCACCGGCATCGAGGCGGCGGCCCAGGCGTACTTCGGCGTCCATGCGCGGGAGCTTGACCTGGCGCAGTGCGCCCTGCTGGCGGGGCTGCCCCAGTCGCCGACGGCCTATAACCCCATCGAAAACCCCGAAGCCGCGGAGAACCGGCAGGCGGTCGTGCTTGGGCTGCTGGCGCGGCACGGTTATGTCACGCCAGCTCAGGCCGAGGAGGCGAGCGGAGAGGGGCTAGACTTTGCCGGCACCCCCTTCCCCATCGAAGCGCCGCACTTCGTGATGTGGGTGCAGAGCCAGCTTGAGACGCTGTTGGGCGCCGAGCGGGTGCGCGGCGGCGGGCTGCGGGTGACCACGACCCTCGATCTGGACTGGCAACGCCAAGCCGAAGCGATCGTGGCGCGGCGGCTGGCCCAGCTCAGGCCGTGCGCGGCCGGCATCTCGCCCGCGACAGGCTGCGACCCCGACGCCGACCCCGCGCGGCGGGTGGAGAACGCGGCCCTGGTCGCGCTCGATCCGCACACCGGCGCGGTGCTGGCGCTGGTCGGCAGCCCGGATTACTTCGACCCGGCCATCAGCGGCGCGGTGAACGCGGCGCTGGCGTTACGCCAGCCCGGCTCGGCGATCAAGCCGCTGACCTACGCCGCCGCGCTCGATCCCGAACGCGCCCGCGCGGCCGGCGGAGCGCCGTGGACCGCCGCGACGATCATCCCCGACCTGCGCGCCGCGTTCCTCACCGCGGAGGGCGAGCCGTACGTGCCCAACAACTACGACCGCCGGTATCATGGCCCGGTCACCGTGCGCACGGCCCTGGCCAACTCGTACAACATCCCCGCGGTGCGGACGCTCGACGCCATCGGCGTGGACGCGCTGATCGAGCAGGCCGCGCAACTGGGGATTCCGTGGGATCAGGAGGCGCGGCCAGGGGTTGGGGATTGGGGATTAGGGATTAGAGACTCTGGACAAGGGGCCGGCATTGAGACGAGCCAATCTGAGGACGCCAGCGTGAGTACACTGAACGAACAGCGTCCATCAGTCAAATACGGTCTGTCGCTGACACTCGGCGGCGGCGAGGTGCGGCTGCTCGACCTGACCGCCGCGTACGCCGCGTTTGACAACGGTGGGACCGCGTAACACCTTATGCCATCAGCCTGGTGGCGACGCTGGACGGAACGGCGATTTGGGGACAGGAGTCAGGAATTCGAAGCACATCCTCCGCGTCATCCCCAATCCCCAATCCCCAGTCCCTCGATCCCCGCGTCGCCTACCTGATCACCGACATCCTCAGCGACAATAACGCGCGTGCCGGCGTTCGGGCAGGGCAACATGCTGGAGATCGGCCGGCCCGCGGCGGCCAAGACCGGCACGACCACCGACTGGCGCGATAACTGGACGCTCGGCTATACACCCGACCTGACCGTGGGCGTGTGGGTCGGCAACGCGGACAACACGCCGATGAAGGGCGTGAGCGGGATCAGCGGCGCGGGGCCGATCTGGCACGATTTCATGGTCACCGTCACGCGCGACCACCCACCGCTCGCTTTCACCCAGCCGGATGGCCTGGTGCGCGTGGAAGTGTGCGCGGATTCGGGGCTGCTGCCGCTCCCGGCAAATGGCAAATGGCAAATGGCAAATGGCGAATGGCAAATAGCTGATGGCATATCGCAGGTGGCAGAAGACAAAAGGCAAGGCAGCGATCAGCCAACAACCGTTCCCTGCCCGCAACGGCGCTATGAATGGTTCATTGCTGGCACCGAGCCGACTGTGGTGGATCGTTCGCACGTCAAAATCGCCATAGATGCCCGCAGCGGTATCGCGGCGGACGCGTCCACGCCGCCCGAATACGTCCAGCCGCAGATGATCTGGCAGCTCCCGCCGGAGTATGCCGCGTGGGCGCGGGAGAATGAGCTGCCGCAGTTGGCGCAGATGCGAACCAGGCAAGGAGACACGGGGACGCAGGGACGCAGGGCGCAGGCCGATATGCCGCTGTTGGCGCAAGAAGACGTTGAGCAGCGAACGAACGATCTGACGAATCCGCCTCTGCACCCCGTCTTCTCCACGCCTCCGCTGAGTCTCACGAGCCCCGACCCCAACCGGGTCTATACGCGCGACCCTGGCCTGCCGGCGAGCGCACAGCAGGTACCGTTGACCGCTCTGCCCGGCAGTGAACTGGCAGCGGCAGCCGCACCGGTCACGCTCCTGACGGACGGTGTGCCGTTTGCCATCGTTGATGCGCCGGATTATACTGCCTGGTGGCCGCTGACGGCGGGGCAACACACGTTTCTCGCCGTCGCGACACGGGCAGACGGTTCGCAGATCGCAAGCGAGCCGGTGACGGTGTTGGTGGAATAGGAATTCATGAAGTGGGGTGAAACACCAGCCAGGAACCCGCGGCGACGCGGGAGCGTCCAAACCTTAAATCGCCCGCCAGACGGCGATGATCTTTCGCTTATTCGCTGATTCGCCTGTAGATGGAGGCACCCATGCGTACCCGTCACTCCCTGAACCTGTTGGCCGTCCTCATCCTGATCGTCCTCAGCGCATGTTCGGCCGGGCCTGTCCCGGCGCCCAGCGCGCCACCTGTGACCGCGTCTGCTGCGACATCTGCGCAAGCACCCACCAGCCAACCGGCGCCGTCACCCACGGCTGCGCCGCTCCCCACCCCGACGCGCGCGCCGCTGCCCCCCACCGTGGTCAGCGTGACGCCCGACCGCGGCGAGGAAGCCGTCTTGGCCGCGCCCGTGGTCGTGACGTTCGACCAGCCGATGGATCCGGTCACCACCGGCGCGGCGTTCACCATCGAGCCGAAGACGCCGGGCCAGGTGAAGGTGCAGGGCAACGCACTGACCTTCTCGCCCGCCGAACCACTACAGCGCGGGACGGAGTACCGGGTAACGCTGGCCGAGACCGCGGCCAGCACAGCCGGGCTGAAGCTTCAGCAGCCGATCTCATTCAGATTCGCCACCGCCGGCTACCTGGAAGTGACGAGTACCCAACCCGCCGACGGTGCCGCTGACGTGGGCGTGGACAACCCCATTACCGTCGCGTTCAACCGGCCGGTCGTGCCCCTGGTCGGCGTGCGCGAACAGGCGAGCCTGCCCCAGCCGCTGACCATCACTCCCACGCTGACCGGCACGGGTGAATGGATCAACACCAGCATCTATCGCTTCACGGCCGAGAAAGGGCTGGCCGCGTCCACTACCTATTCGGTGACTGTGAACGCCGGCCTCGAGGACACGACCGGTGGCGTCCTGGAGGAAGCGTACACCTTCGGCTTCCGCACCGCCGATCCGGTCGTGATCCGCTGGCAGCCGGAAAACAGCATCAACGTCGGCATCGAGCGGCCGATCTCGGTGACCTTTTCCATGCCGATGGATCGCACCAGCACCGAGGCGGCCTTCTCCCTGCAGGATGAGGCCGGGAAGCCGGTGGCGGGTATTTTCAACTGGAACAAGGAAGACACGGAACTTGGCTTCAAGCCGGCGCAACTCCTGAAGTTCGACGCGAAATACGAGGCCGAGGTCGGACTCACGGCGCAAGCTGCATCCGGGCAGGGCTCGCTGCGCGACAACCGACGGCAGCGCTATCCGTTCCTCACCGTGCCGCTGCCCTCAGTGAAGCGCACTTATCCGGCGCAAGGCGACAAGAACGTCGCTCCGGAAGGCAGCGTGCGCTTCGAGTTCGCCGGCCCGATGGCGCCGGGGAGCTTCGGCAAGGAAACCATCACGATCCTGCCCAAACCGACCCAGGTCTACACCTATTACAACGAGGGCGAAAACTATCTCTACCTGGACTTCAACCGGCTGCCGGATACCGACTACTCGGTGACGTTGTCGGGCAAGGCGGCCGATCCGTACGGCAACACGCTGGGGGAGGACTACACGCTGCGCTTCCGCACGCGCGGCTACGACCCGATCCTCCAGCTCAACAACCAGACATTGGTGGGCACCTACAACGCCTACACCAGCACCCAGGCGGTCGTGCTCTACCGCAACCTGCCGGAGGTGCGCTTCGATCTCTATTCGGTGACACCGGACGAGTTTCTCACCCTGACCGGCCGCGAGTTCTGGCAGAAATGGGAAAACTACCGACCGAAGGAGGAGAACCGCATCCGGGAATGGTCGCGCGCCAGCACGGCTGCCCGCAACCGGGTCGGTTACATGCGCGAGCCGCTGCTGACTGAGGATGAGAAACAGTTGCCCTCAGGCGTCTATTACCTGGAGATCGACGGTAATCTCCCGAACGGACAGCGTCCCCCGCGCCAACTCCTGGTGCGTTCCGACCTAAACGTGACCCTGAAAGCCTCGACCGCTGAGGCGCTGGCGTGGGTCACCGACCTGAAGACCGGCCAGCCCGTGAACGGCGCACAGGTGCGCTTTGCGGACAACGGCGGGAACGACGTGAAGGTGTTGACCGGCGCCGACGGCATCGCCAAAGCCAAGCTCACCGCCCCGCGGCAGACCTGGGATCCGCTGCTCGCCGTCGCCACGACCGGGACGGGCGGATTCGGCGTCGCATCGAGCCAGTGGCAGGACGGCATCTCGCCGTGGGACTTCGGCGCGATGGGCGCCTCGGAACCGGATCCGTATATCGGTTATGTATATACCGACCGACCGATCTACCGGCCTGACCAGACGGTCTACTGGAAGGCGATCTTCCGCCGCGACAACGATGCGCAGTTCGCCCTGCCCCGGCCGGCCAGCCGGTCACCGTGACCATTCGCGATGACCAGGGCAACCAGCTTCTCGAAGAAAAGCTGACGCTGAACCCCCTCGGCGCAGTGGACGGCAAGCTGGCGCTCGGCCCGGACGTGGCGCTGGGCTACTACTACATCTCGCTGCAGTTTGACAAAGAGCGCAGCTACGGCGTCGGGTTCCAGGTGGCCGAGTATCGCAAGCCGGAGTACGAGATCAGCGCGGCCACCGACCAGCCCGAGTACGTCCAGGGCGAACAGATCAACGTGACAGTCCAGGCGAACTACTTCTTTGGTGGGCCGGTGCAGAACGGCAAGGTGCGCTGGACCTTGATGAGCGCGGACGCGCCCTTCAACTATCGTGGCGAAGGTTACTGGAGCTTCGAGGACTACGACTGGTACGAGCCGCTGCGGCCCGGCCAGTTCGGCGGCCAGATCAGCCAGGGCGAGGGCAAAACCGACGCCCAGGGCAGCTTCAGCTTCAGCGTGCCCGCCGATATCAGCAAGTTCCAGCGCAGCCAACGTTTCACCTTCGATATCACCGTCGAGGATGTCAACAACCAGGCAGTCTCCACCCAGACTTCGGCGGTCGTACACAAGGGCGAGTTCTACATCGGGCTGAGCCCGCGCAGCTACGTCGTGACCCAGGGCGAAGCAGCCGAAGTAGATGTGATCACCGTCGATGCGCAGAGCCAGCCCATGCCGGACACCAAAGTCGATCTGGTCGTCAACCAGGTCGAATGGATGAGCGTGCGCGAAAAGGCCGCGGACGGCAACAGCTATTGGGTGACCCGGCCCAAGAAGACGCCGGTCATCACCCAAACCCTGACCACCGACGGGGCCGGCGCGGCCGTGCTGAAGTGGACGCCCAAGGCCCCCGGCGAATACAAAATCGAGGCGACAGGCCGCGACAGCAAGGGGCACGCCATCCGCAGCGCTGCGTACACCTGGGTCAGCGGGCCCACTTACGTGCCGTGGCGGACGGAAAACAACGACCGCATCAAGCTGGTGGCCGACAAGTCGGAGTACGAGGTCGGCGACGTCGCCGAGATCCTCGTTCCGAGCCCGTATCAAGGCAAAGTCAAGGCGCTGCTGACCACCGAGCGCGGCCGGGTGTTGAGCGAGAAGGTCATCGAGCTGGCGGGCAACAGCGAAGTCATCAAGCTGCCGATCACCGCCGAGGACGCGCCGAACATGTTCGTCTCGCTGACGCTGATGAAGGGGATGGACAAGACGACGCCGTTGGGATCGTTCAAGATCGGCCTGGCGCCACTCAAGGTGTCGGTGGCGGACAAAGAGTTGCAGGTGATCCTAACCCCACGTAGGGGCGAGGTTGCCTCGCCCACCACGGCCGCGACACCGGGCGGGGGGACCCCGCCCCTACAGGTCGCGCCGCGCGACACCGTCACGTGGGATGTGCTGACGCTGGACGCCGCGGGCAAGCCTGTGGCGGCCGATGTCTCGCTGGCGTTGGTGGACAAGGCCGTGCTGACGCTGGCCGACGACAACGCTGGCAAACTGATGGATCGATTCTACTATCAACGCGGGCTCGGCGTGCAGACCGGCGTCACGGGGGTGCTCAACGTCGATCGCCTCGTCGCCCAGTTGGCCGAGGGCGGCAAGGGCGGCGGTGGTGGCGGCGATGGTCCCGGCCAGACCAACGTGCGCAGCGAATTTCCCGACAGCGCGTTCTGGCGAGCGGACGTCACAACCGATGCCGACGGCAAGGCGCAGGTCCAGGTGACGCTGCCCGACAACCTGACCACCTGGACGATGGACGCGCGCGCGGCCACCGCGGACACGCGGGTGGGCCAGAGCAAGACCGACATCATCGCCACCAAAGACCTGCTGGTGCGGCCGGTGCTGCCGCGCTTCTTCGTCGACGGCGACCGGGCCGAGATCGCCGCCGTCGTCCATAACACGACCGCCTATCCGCGGGAAGTGGCGATCGATGTCAAGGCGACCGGCCTAGACCTGCCCGCGCAGACCGCCAACACGGTCACGATCCCGGCGGGCGGCACGTACAAGGCGGTCTGGCCCGTGGCGGTGACGCCCGGCGCGGGCGAGGTCAAGGTGCTGATGTCGGCGAAGACGGTCGCGGCAATTCCGCCCCTGGAAGACGCGGTCGAGGTCACCCTGCCGGTCTACCGTTACACCACGCCGGAAGTGGTCGGGACCAGCGGCCAGGTGGGGCCGGACGAGCAGCGCCTCGAACTGGTGCGCATCCCACGCGGGGCCGATCCCACGCAGGGCGGGCTCGACGTGACGCTGGAGCCAAGCCTGGCCGCGGGGACGCTGGGCGGGCTGACGTATCTTGAGCATTACCCGTACGAATGCACCGAGCAGACCATGAGCCGCTTCGTGCCCAACGTCGTCACCTACGCGGCGCTGAAGAAGCTGGGGGTGGTGCGGCCCGACCTCGACGCCAAGCTCCCGCAGCAGGTAGGCGTGGGGTTGCAGCGGATCTACGCGCAGCAGCACGTAGACGGCGGCTGGGGCTGGTGGCAGAGCGACGAAAGCCACGTCTCGGTCTCGTCGTACGTCGTCTTTGCGCTGGCGAAGGCCAAACAGGCCGGCTTCACTGTCGATCAGACTGTGCTGGATCGGGGCGTCCGCTACCTGACCGAAAGCCTCAGGGCGCCGAAGAAACTCGAACCCTGGCAGCTCAACCAGCAGGCGTTCACCCTCTACGCGCTGGCCGAGGCCGGGCAGATGGAGCCGAACCGGGCCGGCGCGCTGTACCAGGCACGCGAGGGGCTGAGCACCTACGGCAAGGCGTACCTGGCGCAGGCGTTGAGCCTGATCAACGACAAGGCCGCGCCGGCGCGCATCAAGACGCTGCTGGCCGACATCAGTGGGCAGGCGATCACCAGCGCCACCTCGACGCACTGGGAGGAGGCGTTTGTCGACTACTGGAACATGAACACCGACACCCGCACAACCTCCATCGTGCTGGACACGCTGGCGAAGCTCGACCCGGGCAACAGCCTGGCCCCCAACACCGTGCGTTGGCTGATGGGCGCGCGCAAGGCCGACCGCTGGGAGACCACCCAGGAGAACGCCTGGGCCATCATGGGGCTGACCGACTGGATGGCGGCCACGGGTGAACTGGCGGGGGACTACGACTGGCAGGTGGCGCTGAACGACGCGGCGCTGGGCAACGGCACGGTGACGCCGGCCACGGTGGCTGAAGTGACCACCTTGCACGCCGGCATCGAAGAGTTGCTGCTGGATCAGACCAACGCCGTGGTCATCGGCCGGACCGCTCGGGCGACCAGACCGGCAAGGGGCAGCTCTACTACACGACGCACCTCAAGACCTATCAGCCGGTCGGGGACGTTCAAGCCGCTCAGCCGCGGGGTGACGATCCGCCGCGAATATCGGCTGGCGGACTGCGGGCAAACCGACCCGAAGCAGACCTGCCCGGCCGTCACCCAGGCGAAGGTGGGCGACGTGCTCGACGTCAAACTGACGGTCGTCGTGCCGAACTCGCTCTACTACGTCGTTGTCGAAGACCCGCTCCCCGCGGGGACCGAGGCGCTCGACACCAGCCTGAAGACGACCAGCAAGACGGTCGAAGGGCCGAAGGTCGAGGAAGAAAACGAAGGCTACGACCCCTGGGCCGATTGGCGCTGGCAGCCCACCCACGTCGAGTTGCGGGACGAGAAGGCCGTGCTGTTCCAGACCGCGCTCGATCCGGGCACCTACGAGTTCAGCTACCAGATCCGGGCCAGCCTGCCCGGCGAGTACCTGACCCTGCCGCCCACCGCGTCGCAGATGTACTTCCCGGAGGTGTGGGGACGCGGCGCGGGGAGCACGTTCACAGTGACGGAGTAAGGCGGGGAGACAAGTAGACAAGGAAACAAGTAAACAACGGGAGATGGGTGGACGCTTGCGATTGGGGGAGCGTCCACCCGGTCGTTTTGATGGCTTGTCATCTCAGACTATGCGCACGGTATAATCACTTTGCACCCAAGACCGCACCGCTCGTGTGAGGAAGGCAAATGATGATTCACGATGTTGTATCGGCCACGTACCAGGGCAGCTACCGAATCGAGATCACTTTCGACGATGGCAAACGGGACATCGTCGACTTTACCCCGTATCTCAAGCGCGGGGGCGTCTTCAAGCGATTTCGAGACCTGACCTTCTTTCGAGAGTTCCGCGTCGACGCAGAGCTTGGCGCCCTGACTTGGGGCGACGAGATCGATATCGCGCCTGAGACGCTCTACGCGGAGGCGACCGGCGCAGCGTTGCCCGACTGGATGACGAAGGAAGAGCCCACGGCGAGCGAAAGGTCAGAGACGGCCCTTTCTGGAGGCACGTAGACTCACCCGGCAGTTGCGTGTGGGCCTCCCGACACGCAGGGGATGCGACTGCGGCTTGGGGTGCGGCGCGGCTGGCGCCAGGGGGCCTGACATGAGAGGTTGGGATATGAATGAAACATTCGAGCAGCTTCTGGCGCGTCTTTCAAAAGATCAAACCCTGTTGCGCGGTGTTGAGGAAGCAACAAAACAAGGAGTTGTTTTGCCAATCCTCTCTCAGATCGGTTGGGATTGCTTTGACTTGCGCGAAGTCACCCCAGAGTTCTCGATCGGCAACGGCAGAGTTGACTATTGTCTTCGCATTAACGAGAAGAAGGCGGTGTTTCTGGAAGTAAAGCGACCATCAGAAGACCTTGATAGGCATGAGAAACAACTTCTGGAATACTCATTTACAGATGGGGTTGAATTAGCAGTCCTAATACTACAACGACGGATGAATTAAGTACAACAACGTTGCTCCGTGGCGATGATTTGCCTTACGCGTCGCCTGGTTGCATGAGCCTGTTTGGCCTGCTCATTGCGGCGCTGGGTGGCATGCAGCCAGTCCCATAACTCAGTTTTCGTCCACGTGCGCTGCGGCAGCAGTTGCCGCAAGACCCGCGTAAGCTGTGGGCGCGTAATCTGGGGCAGATTTTTCCCCCAGTCCTGCTGCAGACTCAGTAGGAAGGCGCCGGCCAGTAAAGCCATGGTGATGTGATGGTGCCAGCCTTGCCAGCTCCGAACTTCATACTCGTCCAGACCGGTTTCGCCTTTCTCGGTCTGGAACTCGGTTTCGACCGGCCAACGCCACGCACTGACCTGCGCCAGCGTCAGCAAGGGGGTCTCCGGCGCCGCATTGGACGAGTAGGGCTTGAGGTCACTGCCGTCCAGATTGCGGCGGCACAGCAACCAACTTGCGCGTCCCGGCAGCCCGTCCCGGCTCTCCCACACCCGCAGCGCCGCAAACTGATACTGGCGTGGCCCCTGGGCGCCTTCGGCCACCGTCAGGGTCTGCCAGGCCGCCGCCGGCAGACCGTTGGCGACACTGACGACGTTCTGCGGTGTGGGCTCGCCGGCCACCAACTGCGGCTGCGTGGGTTTCCGGCCGTGGCCCGTCCACTCGGGCACCGCCGTTTGGGCCCACTGCGTGAACACCGCGTGGTTGCTGGGCACTTCCACGACGTAGCGCCACTGGTCTGTAGCCAACGCATCCCGAAAACTCGGCACTTCGCCATAGCCCGCATCGGCCGTCAGCCAGTCACCGGGCAGATGCAAGCCCGCCGAGCCCGACGCAACATTGCCAAGGCCAATCCGCCTTGCTTTGGTAGGCAACGTCTGCGGAACCCCCGCCGCCCGGCAGCGCTCCCGGTCCGCCGTCCAGGCCGCCGGCAGATACAGCGCTTTATCGACCAAGGCGTGCCCGTGTTCCGAGACATCAGGCCAGAAAGACGCCGATTTGACAGTTGCCCACTTTGCCCAACGTGTCGCTGTACTGCCGCGCAACGCCGACCGACTTGACCCCTTGCTTGGCAAAGCCCGTGTCATCCACGACGAAGAGAACGTTCAACGCGCCCGCCAGCCGCCGCCCGACGTAGCCTTGCAACCGCGCCACGACCGGCTGATCGTCCCACGGCGCTTCCGTCAGGAAGCGTTGCAAGGTCCGCGGCGTGGCGCCGACGATCACCTCGGCCAGATTCTCAGCATTACGCCGGTCGGTCTGTTGTACCAACAGGCCCCGCAGGTATTGCTCGCTGCCGCGCCCGCGCCTCAGTGCGCCCGAACAACGGTGCAAACTCCTGATGGAAGGCGGCGAAAGTGGCCGCCACGTGCTCGAACTCTTCCAGATTCACGGCTTGTCCTCCACGACGATGGCGCTACGGTCATGGAGGCTATTCTACATCAATAATCCGTCGTTGTAGTACTAACCAACGGGTTAATTTGGTGGTTCTATTTGCCTTTGGTTGGGGGGAGTTGGCAACAGAGGAAATTCATCGCAATTGATATCCAACAACAAGCTCCCAACGTCGCGGCCCAACATTTCAGAGAATTCCTGGATCGGACGAGCATTGGTGATGGCTCCGCCTTGTCACGCGCCAAGTCAGTCAAAGAAAGCAGAGAAAAAGATACTCTAATAAACCATACGATCCCACTGGCCTGGCGACAGATAATTGAGGGGCCTGATGAACTCTTGGTAGAACTGTTTGCCGATAAGGTAGAGAGTATATGCGGGTATCGGCCGGAGCCTGAGAAGCTATCTGACTTCATACAAGAAAGATTCTCATCGCATGAGAATAGGCCGACCGGGCCTAGACCACCGTCAACAATGGAGACCTTCAGCAGAAGGTCGGCTTCTACCAGTTCCTCAACTTCACCAGCAAGCGTAGCCAACGGCTCAAAACAAAAAGGGGCCGTTGTTGTGATAGAAGGCAAGACTATTGCGGCTTCAACGGTAGGCGATCTCTATTTCAAGGTCCTGAAGTTTCTGGTTGATTCCGGCCGGATAAGACAGGCAGAATCTCACATACCTTATGCTTCAAGTTCTGTCAGATTGCTCATCTCAACCGATCCATACCATCAAGGTGGTAACAAATTTCCGCGTGCCTGTGGAATACAAAGGGTATTTCATGGAGGCCCACAAGGACTACAAAAATGCGCTGTCTCACTTGAAGGCCTTTCTTGAGACTCAGATCTCGATGAAACACTGATGACTCAGCAACTCATTCAGGCGGATCGCGTGCGCTATGGCTCAATTCGAGTGTTGAGCAGACCCTTCGCTCGTTCGCGTTTCAGCTCAACGGAAAGCGCCAACTCCGCGAAAAGTCGGCAGCCTGACTTGCTGCCGGTCGCGTACACCTAATCTCTCGCTCGAGCCGACACCGCTGCCCTTCGACTTCGCTCAGGGTTGCGGCCGTGGCTACGCCGGGCCCTGGCGCCTCTCAGGCGCAAGCGCCGGACGACTTGGGGTGCGGCACGCCGCGCCCATTCGGCGCCAAAAACGCGCTGCCGAGCAGAAGAAATGCCGGAATACACACATCTCCAGGGTCAATACCTGGCCTTCATCTACTATTACACCAAGCTCAACCGCCCCCCACCGGCGGAAACCGATATAGCAGCGCTATTTCCGGGTCTCACCACCTTCAGTCCACCAGATGATTGTGCGACTGGAAGAGAACGGCTTCATCAAACGCACGCCTGGGCAAGCTCGCAGCATCGAGTTGCTGCTGCCCCTGGAGCAGTTGCCGCGATTGGAGTGAGAGTAGCGGATGCAAGCCTATCCCAAGCACATCAAAAACTGCTGGCGCAGGCCGCAACTGCTGCCTACGAGCACGAGTTGCAGCGCGCGCTCACCAAGCTTGACGGCAGCTTCGCAGACTGGCGGGGCGGCAACATCAGTAGCGCCGAATTGAGCCATCGTGTCCATCAGTACGAGAATGGCGTATCGCGAGCTATTCAAGCGTTACAATGACGGCCAGCCTGACATGATAGTCGCGTATGCGGTGGTGGTTGGCATCCTGGACCGAGAAGACTTGCCGGGAGAACTGCTGGATGCCCTGGCCCGCGCCGCTCAGTTTCTATCAATCACTCACCGATCGGGACGAGCTCAAAAAGCCAGACGCCTAACGAACTGCGGTCGTGAACTCCACGAGTTTGACCAGCGCTTCCAGTTGATGGCTGCACCGGCGGGATCGTGGGCAGCGAGCGTTACGGGCGCAGCCTTCAGGTGAAACGAACCATCATCACGCAGCAATGCCACTGTCAAAGATTGTCGTCCTGACAGTCACTCGGTTGTCCCCTGTTTGCATATCCGTATCCTTTAGGATACAATGTCGCCGTGATCGAAATCCGCCAGACCGAAGACTATGCCGATTGGTTCGCCAGCTTGACCGCCAGGCTCACGCCCGGATTGATGTGCGCATCCGCCGTCTGTCGCTGGGCAATGCTGGTGATGTGCGGCCGGTGGGCGGAGGTGTCTCAGAATTGCGGATTGATTATGGACCTGGCTATCGGGTCTACTTCGTTCAGCGAGGGTCAACACTGGTGATCCTACTGGCGGGTGGTGACAAACGCACACAAGATCAAGATATTCAGCCCGCGTTAGAATTGGCACGCAATGTGTAGGTGGTAAACATGGAGCAGAATAAGGTTGTAACTCGCCCCTGGGATGCGGCCGAGCATCTCGAAACTGAAGAGGACATGGCCGCCTATCTTGACGCGGCGCTGGCCGATGGCGACGCTACCCTGGTGGTGGCGGCGTTGGGTGACATCGCCCGCGCCAAAGGTATGTCGCAGATTGCCCGCGAAGCGGGCTTAGGACAGCGAAAGCCTCTACAAGGCGCTTTCCACGACTGGCAACCCGGAATTTAGCGACGATTCTCAAGGTCGTGCGGGCGCTCGGCTTGCAGTTTCATGTCCAAGCAACAGGTGCTTGAAGCGCTTGCTCTTTTTGTTCAGAAGAATGTCCTGGCGTCACACGAATCGCAGCGCCCGGTCCGCCGTTATGGGCGGCGCTCGCACCAGGCGGGGTTAGCAGCCAGGGCAGGGCCAAACGAAAGAAGAACCATGAGCGAAACGTATGTCCACGGCTATCACCTGCGCGAGAACGAGCGCCTGCAGGATCAAGCCGGTGCGTTGGTAGACCTGCTGCATGCCGACACCGTCTCCGGACGGGAGCAGGGTGCTGGAGCAGGGTGCGGCGTCGGCGCCCAGACGGTCACCCTGGCCCGGCGGAGCCCGTCCGCGATTCACCTCGTTGATATCTCCGCCGACTGGATTCGCCGAAGCCAGACGACGGACCGACCAGGCTGGACTCACCAACGTGGCGTTCCAACAAGCGGACATCTTCGCCCTGCCCTTCGCGGCCGAGTCATTCGACCACGTTTTCGTCTGTTTCGTCCTGGAGCATCTTACGCGGCCTGTTGAGGCCCTGGCGATGCTCATGCGGCTGCTCCGGCCAGGTGGCACGATCACTGTGATTGAGGGCGATCACGGATCAACCTACTTCTATTGCGACAGCCCTGCCGCCCACGCACGATCCAGTGCCAAGGTGACGATGCAGCAGGAGGCCGGCGGCAACACGCTGATCGGCCGCCAGGTCTACCCGCTGCTGGTCGAGGCGGGCTTCGAAGCGGTCCGGGTATCCCCCCGGATGGTGTATGTGGATGCGAGCCGGCCCGCCCTCGTCGATGGGTTCACGCGAAAGACGTTCACCACCATGATCGAGGGGATTCGCGGATTCCACGCTTGCGGCGGGTCTCATCGAGCCGGCGCGCGCTTCGATGCAGGCGTCCGCGATCTCCACCGAACGACCGAGGCGGATGGTGTGTTCTGCTATACGTTCTTCAAGGGCGTGGGCGAGAAGGGGCGAGGCGCCTGATCGGCGCGCGGTGCGCGGGAAGGAGACGAAATGTACGGGCCGATTCGGCAAACTCAAAGCGATACCTGGCCAGCGCGATGCCCTGAGCAAAATCCTGCTGGAACATGGCGCGGCTGGTATGCCCGGCTGCCTGAGCTACGTCGTCGCAACGGATCCCACCGATAGCGACGCCGTTTGGATCACTGAGGTATGGGAAAGTCAAGCGCGCATCAGGCATCACTGACGCTGCCTGCTGTCCAGCAAGCGATCACGCAGGGCCGACCGCTCATTGCAGGATTCGGCGAGCGTTTCGAGACGACTCCCATTGGCGGGCATGGCCTACGGGTCAGTCGCGCCCCGTTAGCCGCCCCGAGGAGATATAACCGGTGCATCCGAATTTCAGCCCCTACACCGCCTACCAAGCGTACTCCGTGGAGGAAATGGCGCGACGAGCGGCCGAGTTCTACGCTGACCTACGACGGCGGCGCACTGTGCGCATTTCTCCGACCAGCCGGTGCCGCGCGAGGTAATTGAAGACTGCCTTCGGACGGCCGGCACTGCGCCGAGCGGCGCGAATATGCAGCCCTGGCACTTCGTCGCGGTCAGCGATCCGGCAATCAAACGCAAGGTGCGTATGGCGGCAGAGAAGGAAGAGCACGAGTTCTATCAGCGCAAGGCGACGCCGGAATGGTTGGAGTCGCTCGCCGCGTTCGGGCACCGACGAGCACAAACCGTTTCTTGAGATCGCCCCCTATTTGATCGTGATCTTTGCCCAAAGCTACGGCGTACTGGCTGACGGGCAGAAAGTCAAGCATTATTACGTGCAAGAGTCGGTCGGCACGCGACCGGCATCCTGATTACGGCGCTCCACCATGCGGGACTGGTCTCGCTCACCCACACGCCCAGTCCGATGGGATTCCTGAACGAGATCGCTGGACCGCCCGTCGCATGAGCGCCCGTTTCTGATTCTGGTCGTGGGCTACCCGGCGGAAGACGCTCAAGTGCCGACGATCGCTAAGAAATCACTCGCAGAGATTGCGACGTTCATATAGATGAGCCTGTATTGGGGACACAGCAAACCCAGCCGGTTGACTGACAAATCGCGTTTCACCGCGAATCCGCACAGGGATTGCTCGCGGATCAAACGTAAATATCTGTGCGAATCCGCGTGAATCCGCGGCAGTCTCAACTCGGACGCCAGTTTTCATCGGCTCCCCAGTTGTGTCAGTCACTCAGGCAAACCCAGTCAATCCCCGCAAAACGGAGAAGTCCCAATGCAACTTCAACTCATCCGCAGTGCCACACTCCGATTCGAATACGCGCACCGCCGCTCGACCATCGATCCCTACCTCGCGGCCAAGCATACCCGGCCGTCCTACACCGGCGCATCGCCCAATCCACTGGTGGATCTGCCGTGCTCACCCCTGGAGGTGATCGCAGGGATCGAGATGGCGCTGATCTCGCATTTGCATTCGGATCACTTCGATCCTGCCGCCAAGGAGCTGCTGCCCAAGACCCTCCCGATCCTTTGCCAGCCGGACGACCAGCCGAGATCGAGTCGATGGGGTTTCGCGACGTGATCCCGGTGGACGACACCGTCGACTGGCACGGGATCAGGATCACCCGCACCCCCTGCCAACACGGCACGGGCGCCGTCTTGGCGGAGATGGGTGACGCCTCCGGCTTTGTTTTCGAGGCCGAGAACGAACCGACCGTCTATTGGGCCGGCGACACCATCTGGTGCGAGGCCGTTGCCGAGACGATCCACCGGACGCAGCCGGATGTCATCATCACCCATTCCTGCGGCGCGGTGTGGGGCGATCACGTGTTGATCATCATGGATGCGGCGCAAACGGTCGCTGTATGCCGAGCTGCCCCGAACAGCACCGTCATCGCCACGCACATGGAGGCGCTCGATCACGCCACGGTCACGCGTGCAGCCTTGCGCAATACGCTGAGGCCCAGGGATCGGGCCAGAGAGGCTGCTCATCCCCTTGGATGGTGAAAAGATCACCTTTTGAGCCGCTCTCATCGCATCGCTATCCCACGCAAGTCGAAAGGGTCTCTCACTGCAACCGCGTGAATTCGACGAGATGGCCGTCGGGATCGTAGCAGTAGGTCTGGACGATGCCACCGAAGCGCGTCACCGGCCCGAACGCAATCGTCGAATTCATACACTGCCAGCCGTTGAAGCAATTCCTCGGGTGTCGTTGATCACCAGCGAGAAGTGGCGGGACGAGCCGATGTCAATGCCCGGCTGTTGGGAGACGGCATAGGAAAGGTCCCCAGGCGCATGGGTCGCGTAAGCCGCGACGATCAGGTGGATCTCGGCGCTCTGGCTGCGCAGCCACGCGCCCCGCACCTGGAGATCGGCCGGCCGCGGCAGGTCCTCCATGCCCAGCGCCTCACAATAGAAACGTTTGGCGACCGCCAGGTCCTTCACCACGATGTTAACGTGGTTCAGGTCACGAATTTCGAACATCGAACTCTCCCTCCTCAGGTTAGGGTTGCGAAGCCGCCAGCCGGCCGGCCGTCTGCACCCGCACGCGATAGAGCGTGGTCGAGGCGCCGATAAAGAGGTCGCGCAGGTCGTCGCCGCCCCAGCAGAAGTTGGCCGCCTGCTCGGGGATGCGGATCACGCCCAGGCACGCCGCGTCCGCAGCGAAGATGTAGATGCCCCCCGGCCCGGCGCAGTAGAGGTTCCCCGCCGCATCGAGCTTCATGCCGTCCGGCACGCCCGGTCCCTCGCCGCGCAGCTCAGCCCACACCTCGCCGCCGTGCAATGAACCATCGGCCAGCACGTCGAAGACGCGGATGTGCCCGCGCGGCGAATCATTAACGAAAAGCCGCGTTTCGTCCAGTGAGAAGCACAGCCCGTTCGGCTGGTCGAAGTCGTCGGCGACCGCCACGAGTGCGCCCGTCACTGTATCCAGTCGAAAAACAGCCTGGAAACTCAGTTGTTGTGCCCGCGGCACGCCGTGGCGCGAGGGCCGCCGGCCGAAGTTAGGATCGGTGAAGTAGACCGCGTCGTTGCTCGTCACCACGATGTCGTTGGGGCTGTTCAGCTCCGCCCCGCCGTAGTGCGAGGCCAACACGGTCAGGCCGCCGCCCGCCTCCTGCCGCACGACCCGGCTGGTCGCGTGCTCGCAGGTGAGGAGCCGACCCTGTCGATCCAGGGTGCTCCCATTGGCCTTGTGGCTGGGCTGCCGATAGACCGTCGTGCCGCCCGCCGTGTCCCACCGATACATGGTGTCGCCGGGGATGTCGCTAAAGATCAATGCACGCTGGGCAGCCAGCCAGACGAGACCTTCGAGAAATTCGAAGCCGGTCGCCATCGGCTCCAGCAGCGCATCCGACGCGACGATTTCCATCAAACGCGCATCGCGCACATCCAGGTCAACGGTTTGCGTTGGCATATTCACCCCATCCTTCACCTGAGGGGCAAGCATCCTCGGATGCGGCTTATGAGGATAAAGCCGCTCGCATCTCAGGCCCTTACCAATCGGATTCCGGTATAAAAAACAAGAATCTCACCACAAAGACACCAAGACACAAAGATCACGCAGAATTCTACCTTTGTGGACTTCGTGCCTTTGAGCCTTTGTGGTGAAGGCGTGGTTCCGGCTCGTCCAGGTTAGGAATGCTCACTCCGCAACTCCGCACAGCAAAAGGGTATCCCACCTCAGCCTTCCGGGTATTCGTTACGGAACTGCACCACGCGTTCCGTCGCCAGACCGGCCAGCGCGGTGCCATCCGCCAGCACCAGGAGCAGCCCATAGCCGCGGCCGTAAAGCTTCTGCGCCTGCGCCCAGTTGCCCGCCACGGTGGCCAGGAACTTGCCCGCACCCAACACCTTCGCCTCGATGGTCGCGATGGCGGCCTGGACGTCCGGCTGGCTGGGATCGGCGAAGTGGCCCATGGAGGTGGAGAGGTCCATCGGGCCGATAAAGATGCCGTCCAGCCCCGGCACCGTCAGGATCTCGTCGAGGTTGGCGACGGCTTCGGGTGTCTCCACCGCGGTCATCACCAGCACCTCGTCGTTGGCGCGCTTGAGATACGCCATGCTGTTCTGGCCGTAGCCGGCCGCGCGTGGGCTGGCCGCGATGCCGCGGATACCATCGGGCGGATACTTGCAGGCGCGCACCGCGGCCTCGGCCTCGGCCCGGGTGTTGACGTAAGGCACCAGCACGCCGTAAACCCCGGCGTCCAGGATGCGCTTGATCGCCACGAAGTCGTTCCACGGCGCGCGACGAACGGCAGCGCGGGGTTGCCCTTCAGCGCCTGGATCTGGGCGACCAGGGCGAAGATGTCGCCCGGGCCGTGCTCCAGGTCGATCATCACGACATCGAACCCGGCCTCGGCCAGGATCTCGGCCGTGATCGGACTGGCGATCTGCGCCCACGCGCCGACGACCTTACTGCCTGCCTGTAGCCTACTTTTTCACAGTATTGTCGAAAACACGCATGATGTAAAATCCTTTCCAATCAGGCTTTGCCAACCTGCAACCAATAGCGCAGGACCGCGGTCACGGCCTGCGACTGCTCCAGTGGGCTGAGATGCCCACACTGTTCCACAATCGACCAGCGCCGCGGTCGAAATCGCCTCGGCCATCTCTTCATGCAAGGCCACTGACGTCAACGTATCCTGCCGGCCCACGAGCACCAACGTGGGGCAAGCGATGGTCCCCAAGGTCGGCCGGCTGTCCGCCCGGCCGACCAGCGCACGTAGTTGTCGCCCATAGGCCACCGCGCCGACACGCTCAGCCATTGCGCGAACTCGCGCGTGCCGTGCGCTCGTCAGCGCGCCAGCCCGGCCGGAAGAGCCCCGGCAAGAGGCGATCGACGACCTGATCCAGCCCGCCAGCCTCGGCCAGGCCGCTCAACTCGGCCCAGGTGGCAAGCTGTTCGGGCCGCGGCGGGAGCGGATTGGTGTCCAGCAGCGCCAGCCGGGACACCCGCTCCGGCGCCCGGCGCATGATCTCGAACGCCACGATCCCACCCAGGGACAGGCCGGCCAGGGCGAATCGTGGGGGCGCTGCGGCCAACACCGTCTCAGCCATCCCGACGATGCTGCCGCTGTCGTCCTGCGTCAGGTCGCCGACGGTGATCTCCGCGACATCGGCCAGGTGCGCGATCTGGTGCCCGAACAGCTCGGCGTCCAGCAGCGTGCCGGGCAGCAGAACCAAAGGGGTTCGGGGCATGGGCTGACCCTGGCGAGTTATGGTTTCTTGCTCCACCAGTCCACGAGACCCGCCGTGATCTGTTGCTCGATCTCGGTGTAGTTCGCCGGCTTGATCATCTGCCCCTTCTCGCTGGCGCTGAAACCCAGCGCCGCGGCCTCGCGTATGACTGCCGTGCCCCAGTAGGGGTCTTTACCGGCGAAGACCTCGTGCTGCTCCAGCACCGCGAAGCAGAAGGCCGGCGGCGTCGGCGATGTTCTCGAACGATCGCCAGGTTCCTGGCGGCATTGAGATCATGTCGAATGCGCCCAGGACGGCGTGGCCGTCCTCCGCGCCGTCCGGGTCGCTGCCCCAATGGAAGCGCCACACCCCGCCCAGCGGCATGAAGAGCTCGATGTAGTCGTGGGTGTGCCAGGCCGGGCCGGCGTTCGGCGGGCACATGAAGACGCCGACCTGGAACTTGTGCGGCGCGGTGATGGCCGGCGTGAAGTCCGGGTTCTCACTGGCCGTGTCGCCGATCACCGCCCAGTTCATGCGTTGATGGCCGGGCAGCACGCTGTCGATGAACATGAGCGGCACGGCGTTTTCGGGCCGGGTCAGCTCACCGAAATCGCACGATGCGCCCCAGCATTTCTTCATTGGTGACTTTGGGATGTTGCATGTTGCTCTCCGTGGAAAGAAATGAACAGGACAGCGACGCGGACGACGCGGATATTTCAGGTTCCTTGTCCGCGTCCTCGGGTTTCTGCTCCTGGCGAATACTAAGATGGCCGCAACGGATACCGCCCCAGCTCGTGCGCGGCGTCGAACAGCGCCAGCACGTTGGCCGGCGGCACGTCGAAGCTGATATTGTGGCACGGCGCCAGGATGTAGCCGCCGCCCCGACCCAGGTCGTACAGGCGCCGTGCGACTTCCCCGCGCAAACCTTCCGGGGTCGCGTTGGGCACCACCTGTTGCACATCCAGCCCGCCGTGGAAGGTGATGCGGTCGCCGAACTGCTCTTTCAGCGCGTAGGTGTCCTCCAGCCCGACCACCACCGTCTGCACCGGGTTGATGATGTCCACGCCGATCTCGATCAGGTCGGGCAGGATCGGCACGATGGCGCCGTCGCAGTGCATCAGCACCTTGACGTCGGCCGCGGCCTTGATCGTCTCGATCAGCGACTTGAGGTACGGCTTGATGAAGGCCCGAAACATGCGCGGGGAGACCATCAACGACTTCTGCGTGCCCTGGTCGTCGGTGATCACCACGACCTGCACGTGGCGGCCGACCGCGGCCATGTAGCGGCGATACATCTCGTTGATGACGGTCGAGATACGGCCCAACAGGCGCGTGCGCCAGACTCCGGGTTAAGCGCGAAGTCGGTGAAAAGCTTGTCATAGCCACGGAGCTGCGACGCGGTCTGCAGGATGCCGACCTTGATGCCGTCCGCACCCACGACGTAGTCCGTAGTATCCTGCCAGTGCCGCGCCTGCTCTGCCAGGCCTGTGAACATCGCCGGGCTGATCCGGGTCGGGCCAGGCGAACGCCGCGATGCTCGGCCTCGGTCAAGCCCTCGCGGCCCAACGGATGGCCGGCCACCGCGAAGTAGCTGCCCACATCGGTCCACTTGTGCGGCGTGTGCCACATGTCCAGGTAGCCCGGCTCGCCGTCGATATCGATGTCACGCACGCCGACCCAGTGCGGGCACGATCCAGCGGAAATCCAGACCGAGCCGCTGGCAGAGGCGCTCCGGCAGGACGACGTTCTGGGCCATCCGGTCGAGAATCACCGGCTGCTCGGGGAGGCCAACTCCGGCGCGTAGTCCCGCAGCCGGTCATACGCCAGCCGGTGGAACGAGCCGATATGTTTGCCGTAATCGACCAGCACGCGATCGGTTCGCGGTGAGCCACGGTGGCCGCAAATGATTCTCGACGATTCATTCCCTTGCCTCTTTCGTGCCCGCGCCAATGAATCGGTCTGCCTGGTATGTCGAAGCCCCTTAGCCGGTTCTGTGCGTCCGTCAGTCGAGACCGGCTAAAGCCTCGAATCCGGTTCTCTAAAGCGCTATCGCATCACGTCCGCCACGATCACGCATCACGTCTTCAACACCCCATCGCGTCCATCACCGCGACCGCGGCGATATCCACGATATCGCGCACGTCGTCGCCGGCCTGCAGCACATGCACCGGCGCGCCCATGCCTAACAGGATCGGCCCGATGGCTTCGGCGCCGCCCAGACGTGCCAGCAGTTTGTAGGCGACATTGGCCGCATCCAGCGAAGGGAAGACCAGCACATTGGCGTCCTTCACCTGGCTGAACGGGAAACGCTCCTCCACCAACTCCGGCACCACCGCGGTGTCGGCCTGCATCTCGCCGTCCACGTCCAGGCCGGGACAGCGTTGGCGCACCAGTTCGACGGCGCGGCTGACCTTCTCCGCGGCGGGATGCCGCGTGCTGCCGAAGTTGGAAAAGGAGAGCATGGCAACGCGCGGCGTCATGCCGAGCCGGCGGGCGAAATCGGCAGCCAGACAGGCGATGGCGGCGAGATCCTCGGCCGACGGCTCGATGTTAACCGTCGTATCGGTGAAGAGGTAGGGCCGGTCGTTGACGATCATGATGTACACGCCCGCCACCAGGTGCGAACCCGGCGCGGTGTGGTGGATCTGTAGCGCGGGCCGGATCACGTCAGGATAGTGGTGCGTCAGGCCGGAGATCGCGGCGTCCGCATCGCCCTGCTTTACCATCATCGGGGCCAGGACATTGGGATCGCGCATGAGCCGGCACGCTTCCTGCAGCGTCACCCCCTTACGCCGGCGCAACTCGTAGTAGGCTTGCGCGTACGCGTCGCGGCGCTCGAAGGCCTCCGGATCCACCACCTCGGCGCAGCATTCCAGCCCCAGCCGTTCCAAGCTCACGATTGATCACCTCGGACCGGCCCAACAGGATCGGCAGGGCGATCTTTTCGTGGACCAGGCGCACGGCGGCGCGCAGGATCTTCGGTTCCTCGCCCTCAGCGAAGACGATGCGTTTGTCCCCTTGCGAGCGTCGCGCACAGTGGGTGAGGTAATGCCGGATCTGCTCGCCCTTGCCCAGCCGGAAGGCCAACTGTTCGCGATAGACGTCCAGATCGAGCTGCCGTCGCGCCACGCCGGTCGCCATGGCCGCGGCCGCCACCGCTGGCGACACCCACTGGATCAGCCGCGGGTCCAGCGGCTTCGGCACGATGTAGTCCGGGCCGAAGCGCAGGCTCTCCAGGCCGTAGGCGCGCAGCACGCTGTCGGGCACATCCTCCCGCGCCAGGGCGGCCAGGGCGTGCGCAGCCGCCACCTTCATCTCCTCGTTGATCGTACGCGCCCGCACATCCAGCGCGCCGCGAAAGATGAACGGGAAGCCGAGCACGTTGTTGATCTGGTTGGGGTAGTCCGAGCGGCCGGTGGCGATGATGGCATCGGGCCGCGTCGGCGCGCGCCAGCTCATAGTTGATCTCTGGATCGGGATTCGCCATGGCGAAGACCAGCGGTCGTTCGGCCATCGTCGCCAACATCTCGGGTTTCAGCACGTCCGCGGCCGAGAGACCGTAGAAGACATCCGCCCCGGCTACCGCGTCGGCCAGCGTCCGGGCGGATGTCTCCGTGGCGAAGCGTTCCTTGTACTTGTTCATGCTCTCCGTGCGGCCGCGGTAGATCACCCCGCGCGAATCCACCAGCAGGATGCGCTCGCGGCGCACGCCCAGCCGCACCATCAGCTCGGCGCACGAGATCGCCGCGGCCCCTGCGCCCGAGATGCAGACCCGCACTTCGTCGAGCCGCTTGCCCACCAACTCCAGCGCGTTGAGCAGCGCCGCGCCCGAGATAATCGCCGTGCCGTGCTGATCGTCGTGGAACACCGGGATGTCCAGCGCCGCGCGCAGCGTCTCCTCGATCTCGAAGCACTCCGGCGCCTTGATGTCCTCCAGGTTGATGCCGCCGAAGGTCGGTGCGATGGCCTTGACCGTCTGGATCACGACCGCGGGGTCGTGGCTGTCCAGCTCGATGTCGAAGACATCCACGTCGGCGAACTTCTTGAAGAGCACCGCCTTGCCCTCCATCACCGGCTTGCCGGCCAGCGCGCCGCGGTCGCCCAGCCCCAGGATGGCGGTGCCGTTGGAGATCACCGCCACCAGGTTGCCCTTGGCCGTGTACTCGTAGGCCAGATCGGGCTCGCGGGCGATCTCCAGCACGGGGACGGCCACGCCGGGGGTGTAGGCCAGCGCCAGATCGTGCTGCGTGGCCATCGGTTTGGTGGGCACGATGGCCAGCTTGCCGGGCTTGCCGCCCAGGCGGTGGTATTCTAACGCGTCGTCCGGGGTTATTTTGCGCATGTCGTGACCTTCTAGCCTTTCGCCAATTCCGAGCGTCAAACGGCGAACGCGTGATCGGCCAGCGCGCGTTCCGCACGGCTGACGATCTCATCGGTGGCGCGGCTCGCCGCCTCCGGCATCGGTTCCGGCTCGTGCGTCGCCAGGATCTGCCGGGTCTTGCGGGTGACCGCTTCACCATAGCCGATGCCGCCCGCCGCGAGCCAGCCGTCAGGGCTTTGGCGGTTAAACAAACGCGGCCGCCAGAACTCCTTACGATGATGCTGGGCGGTATGCATCTCTGGCAGGTAGTTTCCGCCCGGGCCCAGCTTGCGGATCATATCCATGGGGATCGTTTCATCGTCGATGACGATGCCGCGCAGCAGCCGACGGACATAGCTGATCAACTCGTCGCACATGACGATGGCAGCCGGGTTGCCGATCAGGCCCTGGCCCAGGTACCCGACGTCATGGATCAGGTTCGCCCCGCTCATCGCGGACATGAGAATCGAGAACGCGGCTTCGGAGGCGGCCTGCTGATCCAGCACGTTCGAGTCCGTGCAACCTGCGGTGCCCCACATGGGCAGTCCGTAGTGATGATACAGGTCGGCGTACGCGGCGTCCGTCAGGCGATATTCCGGCGCGCCGTAGCTGAAAATAGCCGTCTTCATATCCAACGGGACCACGGTCAGCCCGGTCACTATCGGCGCGCCCGGCGCGCGCAACTGATGCAGCACCACGCCGCTCAACGCCTCGGCGTTAGCCACCGCGATGGCCCCCGCGAGGGTGACTGGCCCGCTGGCACCCGCCATCATGCCCTGCGTGTAGTTGACGGGCAGGCCATTGTCCGCGCACAGGAACAGCTTATCCACGCCGCTCATCGAATGCGTCAGCGGAGATTGCGTCTCGGCGTAGTGGACCATGAACGGTTTGGCGCGCAGGGCATCGCGACCGCCACGGATGGCGGCTGCGATGTCGAAGATCGTGTCCAGGTCCTCGCGGCCGGCCGCAGTGAAAAAGATCGGCTTGACCGTGTTCTTAACCAGCGCCCGGAACGATTCAATGTACATGGTGTTGGTGGGCACATCCTGCGGCAGCGCATAGGAGGCCGCGAAGTCAATATCGGAACAGTAATCGACCACGCGGGCGGCGTTCACCACATCCTGCAACACGGACGTGCGGAGCTCGTTAGTTTCCAGATCGTACGTCTTGACAAGGTCCGTGCCCAGCCCGAAGTAGCTGTTGTGCCCTTCCAGACGCATCGCCACGTCGCCCTTGCGGGTGTAGAGCGTGATGCAAGACGGCGCGCTCTTAATGGCGGCTTCGATCAGGGATTGGGGAATCAGGATGACGCCATCACCCCTGACCTCGCAGCCCGACTTCTTGAGGAGTTCCACGCCTTCCGGGTGGTTAACGCGGATGCCCACGGTTGCCAGGATCTCCATGCTGGCTTGATGTAGCCGCTCGATCTGTTCGGCGGTCAGGATCTTTAGACCCGGAATGCACTGCGTCTGAGATTGTAGATCCAAGATGATAACTCCTGCGCGGCCGTTCTTTCCGGCCGCGGTTCGCGGGTTAGGATAACCGCCCATTGGCGGTGGAAACAGACGGTTTTCGCCAGCGGGATACCCGCCGGTTTTTACGCGTTGGCAGTGCCTTCAGCCGCGGCCTCCACGAGGCGCCTCGTCTCGGTGGCGTCGCCCGCACCCAGGCGACAGAGGGCCGTCACGCGCGCATAGCCCAGCTTTTTGCTCTGTTCAGTGAGAAATGGAATGAGCGTATCCGCATGGGCCGCGTTCCGTTCTGTGTCCACGACCACGCCGCGCACGCACCGCTCCGCGAACGCAGCCGCGCCATCCGTCAGCAGATCGAACGATTCGAGGATCGCAAAGGCCATGACGCTTTCCCAAATGTTCAGGTCCAGCTCGGCATGATCCAGTCCGCTCGCGCACTGCGCATGATTTCCCATGACGTTGAGCGCGCACTGAACCAGGAACTCCGCCATCACCGGGTTGACCTTCCCCGGCATGCACGATGAGCCGGGTTGGACTGCGGGCAGCCGCAGCTCGCCCAGCCCGCCCTCGGGCCCAGAACTCAACAGCCGGAAATCCTTGGCAATTTTGACGAGGCCCCGTGCCAGCAGGTCAAGCTGCGCCGAGACCGCCGCCAGGTCATCCGCGTTCTGCGCCGCATCGATCAGGTCCGGCGCCTGCTGGTACGCATCATCGCCGGCCACCTCGCAGAGTATAGGGACGATGCGCCGGCGATAGGCCTCGGGCGCGTCCTGCAAGCGTCCCACAATGGTCCCGCCGAGATTCACCACATGCAGCGCGTTTACGGCATTCTCCACGCGGTCGCAACTGCGACGGATAAGCGCAGCCTGCGCGCCGAAGAACTCGCCCCACGTCGTCACGACGGCATCCTGGAGGCAAGTGCGACTGAGACGCGGTGTATCGCGATACGTCGCGCCCTTCGTCGCCAGCGCGTGGGCGAGCGTCGTGAGCGCGGCGCGCAGTTGGGGCCATTCAAGGATGACGGCCATGCGACACGCGGTCGGATAGACGTCGTTCGTCGATTGGTTCAGGTTGACGTGATCGTTTGGCTGCAACCTTCGGTACTCGCCCCGTTTGCCGCCGAGCAGTTCCTCGCCCAGGTTCGCCAGCACCTCATTGGCGCACATGTTGGCCGATGTGCCGCCGCCGCCGTGGAGATGATGGAGCGGAAAGGCATCCGGCTGCGGTTCAGCCAGCAGTTGCTCGGCCGCCTGTGCGATGGCCTGCGCGCGCGCGGCGTCGAGCTGCCCGATCTCCACATTGGTCAGCGCAGCCGCCTTCTTGACCATCAGCAGGGCGCGCATCAGGCTCGGAAAACTGCCCACCGTGCGCTGCCGATTCACCGGGAAGTTCTCCAGCGCGCGTTGAGTCTGCGCACCGTACAGCGCATCGACGGGCACAGCCACATCGCCGAGCAAGTCGGCTTCGATACGAACACCCATAGGATCACCTGATTGTAAGGATGTCTTTGGGAACGCCTCCGAACCGGCGTTCCCAAAGGACGGAGGCAGCAGGCCCCGGTCAGCCGGTGGGACACTCGGTCCTGAACTGGGATCGCTTTCCCTTTAAGCCGCGCGGCCGTTCATGCTGAGACAGGCTGCCGAGCCGCAGTGACGCGGCGCTCACGGATGATGTCAAGCACGCGATTCCAGCTCTGGACAAAGCTGCTACGGAACAATTCCACCGGGCCGAAATCGTCGTATTCGGTCACCTGGATGCCATCATCCTCATAGCCGCGCCGGAAATCGGGTAGCTTCGCCATCAGTTCTTCTAGGACAGACTCAGGCACGGGGTTAAACATCCGGTAGACGACTGCGGGATTCTGCTCCAGCAGCACGTCAGCGGTGCCTTTCCAGTTGATCGTCAGGTTGACATCGCCGCCGACCAGCTCGGTGAAGTGGTGCAGTCCACGCGCGCCGCCGCCGATGAAGGACATGCGATAGCCGCGCTCTTTGACGATCCCATAGAGCTTGCGCGACGCAGCCAGCCCGGCCTGAATCAGCAAGTCAGGTTCGATGTCGATGTGGTCGCGCTTGACGCAGGCGACGAGGTGGTCGTCGTAAATGCCGGCAATGTGCGAATACCACAACTTGGAGCCCTTCGCGTCGATCGGCGTCAGGCGCTCATACAATTCGCCCAGGTCGATGCCCTGACGCATAGCGAAAATCTCGGTGGCGTTGATCGGTGTGCCCTCGGGAATCAGCGTCTCCATCGCCTTCAGGCCGGAACCGGTGGTCGGAACCTTGCAGCAGACATTGGGCGCGGCCTTGAGATTGGCGCGGGCTTCATCGATGATCACCTGAGGATCGTGCTCGCGAATAGGATCGCCCTGGATGCTGACGTAGCCCATCTCGCCTTCGCTCGCCTCGAACAACGGCATAAACTTTTCGCAGATCGGCGTCACCATCCGGCGCTGGAACTCGGCCACCGCTTCCCAATCGTCGGCCACATCGGCCAGGACCTCATCCAGCACGCGCAGAGCGTATTCGCTTTCTTCGGGATGATCGATCATCTTCTGCGTGTAGGATGGGTTGCAGGTGCAGCCCGTCGCCCCCGCGGCCAGGGCCATATCGGCCTCGCGCCGCGTCGGATTATTGATCCAAAACCTTGAAGGTGTCATCCGCGTCACGCGGTGAAAATATCCGTTTTCCATGTTCGCTACTCCTGTTATCTCATGCCCAGCTTAAGCCTCATTAGCAACGCGGGCGAGCCAAACCTGTTTGAAAATGGACAGTTCGTCAAACATCATCCATTCTTCGGCGATCTTGCCGTCTTTGATCAAATAATGGGAGGCGCCGATGATGCGCACGGGGCCGCCCGTCGGGTTGCCGTAAATGCCATAGCCCCGATGGTGGCCGTGGAAGGTCCAGCGCGCGGCCACGCGGTAGCCGTCATGCGCGTTGCCGATATGGTTGGTGTGATCCACCATCATTTCGCAATCGGGAAACGCGGCGATGAGACTGAGCATGTAGGGCCGCAGGTCGCCGTAACCGTACAGATCGCGGCGCGCCGCGGCATGGGTGACCGCGGTGGGCGCGTAGTACTCCTGAATCTTGTTCAACATGCGCCAGTTCCAGATCTCGTGGATCGCGCGGCGGACGTGATCCTCGGGATCGAACGCGCTGTCTTCCTTCGGCGGGAGCGCCGCCGGCAGGGTTTGCCCGGCCACGCGCTCGATGTTGCCGTCGGCCAGCTTGGGCAGCTCAGCGCGGAACGTGCGCCGCGCATAGCGTTCGGCGATCTCATTCGGATCGAAGCCAAGCTGGTAGATCAGGCTGATCTCGTCGCGCGCGATCCACTCCTCGATCACGCGGTTCTCCCGCACGAAGCAGTCCGCGATGCCCGTCCGCACCATCTTGCGGCCGGTCGGCGGACCGTAAACAGTGTACCCCGTGTTGTGGCCGACCCACATGATGCGGTGCGAGGTGTAGAAACCGTCCTCGTCGTTACCGGACCAGATCACGTCATCCGTGTACAGGCGGCCATCGGGGAACGCGGCCTGCGTCTGCGCGGACGCGGCGATAACCTCGTCGCGGCTGTAGCTCAAGCCATCCGACGTCCAGATCGTGGCATTGTGCTGGTAGTGGTCGTAAATGCGGCCCAGGCCGCCTTCTTCCCAGAATCTTGTGCGTGCAGCGGACGATATAATCGACGATGTCCACGTAGTCATTGTCGAAGCCGCGCAGGCTCTGGTTCTTTTCAGCCGGCGGCGGAATGATCCTGGTGATGTCCCCTTTGCGGGCGTAACTGATATCCAACGTCTCACTCATCGAATGATCTCCTTTGGATTTCCTGTGATATTGATTCCTAGAATCCGTTAGAAAGGTCCGGGTAGGGGCCAAAGTCTTTTCACACAGCTTTTCACGCCCCGTTCGCGACGCGGGCGAGCCAGACCTGTTTGAAAATGGCAAGTTCGTCGAACATCATCCATTCCTCCGCGATCTTGCCGTTCTTGACCAGATAATGGGAGATGCCGATGACGCGCATGGGGCCGCCCGTCGGGTCGCCGTAGATGCCATAGCCGCGATGATGACCCTGCAGGCTCCAGCGGACCGAGACGCGATAACCGTCGTGCTCGTTGCCGATGTGATAGATGTTATGGACAACCATCTCGCAATCCGGGAACGCGGCGATGAGGCTGAGCATGTAGGGCCGCAAGTCACCATAGCCGTACAGGTCGCGGCGACCCGCCGCGTGCGTGACCGCGATAGGGCTGTAATACTCCTGGATCTTGTTCAACATACGCCAGTTCCAGAATCTCATGGATCGCGCGCCGGACGTGATCATCGGGATCGAACGCGCCCTCTTCCTTTGGCGGAAGCGCCGCGGGCAGAGTTTGGCCGGCCACACGCTCGATGTTGCCCGTGGGCAGCTTCGGCAGCTCGCCGCGGAATGCACGGCGCGCGTAGCGTTCGGCAATCTCGTTCGGATCAAAGCCAAGCTGATAGATCAGGCTGATCTCATCGCGTGCGATCCACTCTTCGATGATGCGATTGTCGCGCACAAAACATTCGGCAGCTCCGAACCGCACGATCTTACGGCCGGTCGGCGGGCCGTAAACGGTGTACCCCGTGTTGTGCGCCACCCAGGTGATGCGGTGCGTCGTATAGAAGCCATCCCGGTCATTCCCGGTCCAAATCACATCGTCGGCAACGAGGCGGGCATCAGGGAAAGCAGCCTGTGTCTGGGCAGACGCGGCAATAATTTCATCGCGGCTGTAGTTCAAGCCGTCCGACGTCCACACCGTGACGTTGTGCTGGTAGTTGTCGTAGATCACGCCCAGCGCGCCGTCTTCCCAAATGACATGGGTGCCGCGCACGATATAATCCACGATGTCCACGTAGTGATCTTGAAAACCTTCGAGGCTCTGATTACGTCCGGGCGGTGGCGGGATCTGGCGGGTAATATCGCCCTTGCGAACGTAGCTGATCTTGTCGTTGTTGTTGTCGGCCATGTCCTTCTTCTCCTGTTTCACAGTGATGGGGTCAGCAGCCACTCGCGCAGCGCCCGTGTCACCATCTGGGGGCGTTCCAGGCTGCTCAGATGCCGGCAGCGCCCGACGACGACCAGTGTCGCGTCCGGGATGGCAGCGGCCGTTTCCTCGTGTATTGTCACGGGGCATAAAACATCCTCCTGTCCGCACAACGCCAGCGCAGGGCAAGCGATGCGGGGCAAAGTGGGCCGACTGTCTCGTCGCGAAGCCAGCGCCCGGTATTGGCGGACGCATGCCGCCGGCCCGATGCGCTCGGCCATCGCAAGGACGGCCACGACGAGGTCATCATTTTGTTGCCCCGCGGCGCTCAACAGCCCCGGCAGCAGGTACTCCGGCGTGATTTCGGCGAAACGGCCGCTTTCGGCCAGAGCGATAAACTGCTACCAGGCGGCGAGTTAATCCGGCCGCGGCGGCAACGGATTGGTGTCAAGCAGCGCCAGGCGCGTGACGCGTTCAGTCGCCTGGCGCATGATTTCGAAGGCGACGATACCACCCAACGAGAGGCCGGTCAGCGCAAAACATCTTCCGCATATTGCTTCATTTCGGCATAGTTCTCCGGCTGGATCATCTTACCGCTGGCGTCAGCCCGGAAACCATGCTCGGCAGCCTGCTCGATCACTTTCTGGCTCCAGTAAGGGTCCTTCGCTTCGAAGACCTCGTGCGGCTCCACCACGGCGAAACACCAGGCGTCCTCGTCGCTGACATTCTCAAACCCGCGCCACAGGCCGGGGAGCATCGAGATCATGTCCCAGGGCTTGAGAATTGCCTCGCCCTGCGGTTCACCTTCCGGCTCAGGGCTGGTCCAAGCGGTGGGCGCGCGCCGCGTCGAATAACGCCAACACATTTTCGGGCGGTATATCCACCCCGACATTGTGACAGGGCGCGATGATGTAGCCCCCATTGCGGCCCAGATCATCGATTCGCCGCGCCACCTCCGCCTCGACCTCCGGGACCGTGGCATTGGGCAGCACCTGCTGCACGTCAATGCCGCCGTGGAAGCAGAGTTTGTCTCCAAACCGATCTTTCAGCCCGGCGGTGTCGTCCAGACCCTTCACCACAGTTTGAATGGGATTTAGGATATCCACGCCAATCTCGATCAGGTCCGGGATGATCGGGACGATCGCGCCGTCGCAGTGCATCAGCACCTTGATATCCGCTTCATCCTTGATAGTCTTTATCAGCGAAGCCAGCCCGGGCTTGATGAACTCGCGGAACATTTTGGGCGAGACCATCAGCGACTTCTGAGTGCCCTGATCGTCCGTAATGCAGACCACCTGAGCGTACGGCCCGACGGCCCGCATGTACTGGCGATACATATCGTTGATGCTGGCGGATAAGCGGTCCATGTAGGCGTGCGCCAGGTCCGGCTGTAGGGCAAAATCGGTGAAAAGCAAATCGTACCCCCGAATCTGCGAGGCGATCAGCAGGGTACCCACCTTAATGCCGTCGGCGCCCACCACGTAATCGCTTTCGTCGCGCCAGCGCCGCGCCACCTCGGCCAGCCCGGTGAACATTTCCGGCTTAGCCCGCGGCCAGGGAAATGCCTCCAGATCCTTCACGGTGAGGCCCGCGTCGCTCAGGGGCTGCCCCGCGATAGCGAAGTAGTCGCCTACATCGGTGAACTTATGCGGCGTCTGCCACATATCCACGTAGCCGGGCACGCCGTCCAGCCAGATATCGCGGACATCCACCCAGTGCGGCGACAACCACCGGAAGTCGACGCCCAGGCGTTGATTGAGCGCCTCCGGCAGAACGATGTTCTGTGCCATGCGATCAAGAATCACAGGCTCTTCGGGCAGATTCAACTCTGGCAGCAGCGGACGCAGCCGCGCGTAGCGCGGCGATGAAAAGAACCGAAATGCTTGCCGAAGTCCACCAGCACCCGATCCGGCTGCTGGTGATTCATGGACAGACGAAAACGCTCGCGCGGATTCATAAGGTCCCTTCCCGGCCCTTGCGCGCGCAGTGGCGCAAACAGGACACTGCTATTTCTGGAACATCACCGGCTCGATATGGAGCATGCGGCAGGCGTGCAGCAGCTCAGCCACGTAGGACCCGTCTACGCCGGAAATATGGTTCGCGCCAAACTCGGCGATCACTTTGTCGTAATCCAGGTTCACCTTCACGAACGCGGTCGGCAACTGATGCTTGCCGCGCGCGGCCACGAACGCATCAATCTCGGCCTGGCTCGGCTCGACCGCCTCGCCCTCAATGATCGCCATGTAGTACTGACCGCGCTTCCGATACAGCCGCGCCAGCGTCAGTGGGCCCGGCGCCGCGCGGAAGCCGGTGTTCGCGCCGCCGGCCGGTCGGTTCGCGGGCCGCAGCTCGATGCGCGCCAAGTTTTCTTCGGGCACGTCGGAGCGGGCCGCATACCACGAGCACAACGCGCCGCAGTTAGGCAGATAGAGGGTGCTGGTCTCCTCATTCAGGAAGCTCAGGTCGGCGAAGAGCGTCGGTTTGCCGCCCGAAACTTGCTTGAGGATCTCCATAGTCAACGCGCCGTCGCCGTCCGCCTCGCATGAAAACGCCACCGGCTCCTTGGGGCCAAAGGCATCGTAGGGGCCGGGCATGAAGGCCGCGCTGAGGCACTGCGCCACGACGTGATTGGTCATGTCGGGCATGCACTTGATCGCCGCGAAACTGATGCCCTTCTCTTCCACGATCTGCTTGGTAGCCAGGTAACAGCGCGTCTGGAAGGAGAGTTTGGCCGGGGTTAGCGTCGTGTCATTGTAGGCGATATTGCGGACGTTGGCGGCCATCCAGTCTACCATCTTCTGCGGCGCTTCGTCAGCCATCGCTTCCGCGCGACGGATGATCTCCGACTGGTCAATATGTTCCACATCCACGCCGAAAAGCTCGCGCCACTGCATCGGATCGAACGTACCCGTGTCGATGCCAAGCGAGCGCCCGCCGAACAGGCCGAACACTGCACCGCGCAGGCGTTGCGCAGCGGCGGCCGCGCGGAAGAAAGGCAGCGTCTGCTCAGCGATCTTGCCGCTCTCGAAATCCTCGCGGACGCGCAAATGGTCGTAGCCGATCTGGTTGAGCGCGCCACCCGCGCCAAGCAGCCCGACGGTGCCGTGGGTGCCCAGGCTCTTATTCGACAACAGAACAGTGGGCAGATCCATGCGTTGGATGCCGCGCACGACTAAGTTGGGCGCGGTCCAACAGGGGACGTGCGCCACAAACGCCTCGACGCCGGCCGCGCGCAGCACGTCCACCTGGCCGTCAATATCCTCGCGGGTGCGGGCCACGTTCGGCAACGCGCTCACGTCCAGCGGCAGGCTCTTAAAGTACTCAATGGCTTGCTGATGCCGCGGCTCAGTGAGATGCTTAAAAACGTTGTTCCACTCGTGCGTTCGCTCATCGCCAAACGTGATGAGGCCGACCTTCGGCTGACTCATAATTACTTCTCCATTTTGCGCGGGAAGCCCTGGATCGAGCGCCCGCCATCAGGATAGATGCACTGGCCCACAAAGTAGCTGGCGTCATCGCTCGCCATAAACACCACCGAGCGCGCGATCTCCTCGCATGAGGCGATGTAACCGATCGGGATGCGCTCAAGCAGTACCTTTTCTTTGGCATCGTTGCTCACCACGCGCTGCATCAGCTCGGTCATGGTCGCGCCTGGCGCCACCGCATTGACGCGGATGCCCTTGTCAATCAGCGCCAACCCCATCGCGCGTGTCATCTGGTTGACGCCGCCCTTGGCCGCGCAGTACGGCACCTGGTCCGCCAGCGCCAACGTCGTCATCACCGAAGAGATGTTCACGATCGCGCCCGGCTTGCCCTGGTCGACCATCACGCGCGCGGCGGCCTGGGACAGCAGGAATGTCCCCTTCAGGTCCACGCTCATCACCCAGTCGAAGTCCTCTTCGGTGATGTCGAAGAAATTGGCCGAGTGGTTGACGCCGGCGTTGTTGACCACGATGTCGATAGTCCCGAATTTCGCCACAGTCTCCGCCACCAACCGGTCCACATCGGACTTATTGGCGACATCGCCCGCAACGAAGATGGCCTCGCCACCTGCCGCACGGATTTCCGCCGCGACGGCCTCGCCCAGGTCTGCTGTCCGGCCGTTTGCTACGACTTTGGCGCCTTCCTTCGCAAACTCGAAGGCGCAGGCCTTGCCAATCCCCTTCGTCGCGCCCGTAATGATCGCTACTTTATCTTTCAGCCGCATGGCGACTGGATTCTTGAGTTCCATCTGCAGAATCCTCTGGTATCTTGAAAGCTTCTCAACGGTCCCCTGTTTTTCAGTCAGGCCAGCGGTTGCAAACCGCAACTGATCAACGCTATCACCACAATGCCTTCAGCGCACTTAAGCGTATCAGCTATCGGTTTGATGAAGGTTGACCGTTTGACCGAGTCGTAAACTTTGGTTTGGCAGCCTGCAAATGAATTTGCAGGCTGCCAAACCAAGTCTGCTGGACTTCCTGTTTACTTGATCGGCGGCTTGACGCCAACCGGCCAACGCCGCTGAATGTCCTCGACCAGGCCGCTGACATGATCCACCAAACCAGTGACTAGCTTCTCGCCCTTTTCACGGGTGGCCTTGGTGGGATCGCCAATGACGCCGTTCTCAAGCTCCAGGTATTCTGGTCGCGAGAAGGTGCCCTCGAAGTGGTACATCGTGCCGGGCTTCGGCGCCATGCCGGGGGCGATGATGTACTTGCGGTCGATCAGCGCCTCGCCACCGCCTTTTTCGGCCTTGCTCATATCCACGTACTGCGGATAGAGGTAAAGCCCCACGGAGGTCTCGGCCTCGTCGGCGTGCCACATGTAGTCTTCCAGCACCGTCTTGTCGTCGCGCAGGAAGTCGTACCAGTGCAGCGAGAGGGTGAAGTGGCCTTCCAGGCCCAGCTTATGCACGGCCACCAACGTCGTTGAGACCTGACCATGTGCGGACAGGATAATAAACTTGTTGTAGCCGGCCACGGACGCGCCCTTGACGATGTCAACCAGCAGCGCGATATGCGTGTCGTAGGCGAGGGGAATGGTGCCGGGCATGTACCAGTGATGGTAGGGATGCGAGCCGTACATCGGGCACGGCAGCAACATACAGCCGGTTTTCTTGGCGATCAGCTCGGCCATGCCCATCGCGTTGAACGCGTCCACGCCGCAGGGGCTGTGGGAGCCATGCTGTTCAGTGGCGCCGATGGGCAGCAGTGCAATGTCGCTTTCTTCTTTCGCCCAACGAACGACCTCATCGGCCGGCATCTCATGCCACCAAAGGAACTTACGCTCTTTCATCTTGATTGCCTCCATAATAGATTGCGATATTGTTTGACATCGCGCGCTCGGGTCGACCCCGTCGCGCGCGTCTTCGACCGACGCGTGCGCCAGTCTACAGGATTGTTCCGCTGCGCAGATATTCAAGCTCCGCGGCGGTCAGTGACACATCCAGCGCCTGGATACTGTCGCGCAGTTGCTCCGTCGTGCGAGGGCCCACGACCGGGATCGTCGCGAACGGTTGACAGAGAAGATACGCGAGGCTGACCGCGTTGACGGATGCGCCATGCCGATCGGCCACCTCGGCCACGCGCGGTGCACGTTCCAGGTTAGTCTCATTCAGATACGTCTTGCGGATGCCCTCGCCTAGACCGTCGACGCCGCCGCGAGTCAGCTTCTCAAAGAAGCCCTGACCCTGCGACGACCAGGGCATTACCGCCAGACCGCTGTGGAGGTGCAGACGGTAATCATCATCGCCGAAAATGACCAACCCTTCCGGGTCCGATAGCCCGGACTGATTGGCGCGCGCCAGGCTCCACTGCGGCTGATTGCCGACGAAACCCTTCAGCCTATGCTGCGCGGCGTAGTCCTCCGCGGCCGCGATGCGGTCCACGCGCCAGTTGGAACAACCATAGTAGCGAAGCAGCCCCTGCCGCGCTAACTCCTCCAGCGGCTCAATGATGTCGCCCACCGGAATGGCCCGATCATCGCGATGCAGCCAGTAGAGGTCCACGTGGTCGGTCGCCAGGTTCTTCAAGCTCGCCGTGAGATCCGCGGTCAGCTCGGCCGGCGACAGCCGCGAAACGTTCATCGCGCGCAGGTCGGGATGGGCCCCCTTAGTTGCCACTGTGAGCGTGGACCGATTGCCGCGCGCGGTGAGCCAACGGCCAATGGTGTTCTCGCTCGCGCTGGGCGGCGCGCCGGGCAGCCAATCGGCGTAGATGTGGGCCGTGTCGATAAACGCGCCGCCCATCTCGACGAACGCGTCCAACAGGACAAACGCGTCGCCTTCGGGGATCGCCGTGCCGAAGCGATTCGTGCCGAGGCAGAGCGCCGACGGCGCGAGGTCGGTTCCCGGAATGCGGACAGTCCTCATGCCGGTTCTCCCCCGCGCGGCGTCTCGTCCATGCCGGCCATGCTCTCGAAATGCTTCACGATGCCGATGAAATCCTGGCTGCCTTCGCCGCGGGCCTGCATACTGCGGAAGAACTCGCGCACCAGCGCGGTCACTGGCATAGGCAGGTTTAGCTCCTTAGCCGCGGCCAAAGCGAGATCAATGTCTTTCGCAGCCACATCCACCGTCGATTGCGGATGGCCGTAGTCGCGCTCGCGCAGCAGCGGGGCCTTGTAGTTGAACAGCACGGACGCGACCGCGCTGTTGTCGATCACGTCGATCATCTGGCCCCAGTCTGTGCCGCCGCGCTCGCCAAAGGTGAACGCCTCGCCCACCATCGCGGAGTAAATGCCGACCATGATGCTATGGACCAGCTTCAGGTAAATCGCTTCCTCGGTCGGCCCCACGTAGTAGCTGGCCTTGCCCAACGCGGCAAACACCGCGGCGCAGCGGTCATAGGCGTCGCGCGGACCAGACGCGAAGATGGTCAGCTTGCCCTCGGTCGCCGGCTTGATGCTGCCGGAGACTTTAGCTCGCAGATAGGGCATCCCGACCTCGGCCGCGCGCCGCGGCCACCTTTCGCGAGGCCATGGGCGAAACCGTGCTCATGTCCGCATAGATCGCGCCCTGGCGCGCGCCCGCGAATATCCCGTCGTCCGCCAGGGTCACCGTCTCCAGCGCGGCGTCGTCGAGGATCATTGAGATGATCAGATCGGTCCCGGCCGCGGCGTCGGCCGGCGAGGTGGCAGCCTGCGCGCCCGCGTCAACCAGCGCCTGGATGCGGTCAGGAACCACGTCATACACACGGACGGCAAAACCGGCCCGCAGCAGGTTGCGCGTCATGGGATAGCCCATACGGCCAAGTCCGATAAAGCCAATGCTGGCGATTTGATCAGTCATGATTGTTCCTTTGGTGCTCAGACGGCCTGCGACGCAGGGATCAGGACGCTGGATGATCCCAGAGATCGGGCCAATTCGTTCAGGTCTTCCGCCAATTGGATCGGCAGGGGAATGCCTTCAACGCGCCGCCGCTGCTCGTTGCGGTGCTCGATCTCGCCCGGAATCAGCATCTCTTTGCTCGCATCCCACATGGGCGACGCCTTGACCTTCTGGATGAACGAAGCCATGCGCGCTTGCATCATGTCCTGACCCATCACGGCTTCGACATTGATCGCGATCATGAAATGACCGGTCAGGCTCGGATCGTCCGGGAACTTGTACATCCCCTTCATATCGTCCAGGAACACGCCGCCCGTGAGCACGCCGCACAGCATATCTACGGCGTAGGCCAGGCCCAGCCCCTTGTAGCCGCCCATCGGCAACAGGAAGCCCGCGAAAGCCACGTCGGGGTCGTCGGTGGGACGGCCTTCCTTGTCAGTGGCCCAGTTCATCGGGATCTTCTCGCCCTTTTTGCTCGCCAGCAGGAGCTTGCCGCCGGCCACCGCGGACATACTTATGTCGAGGACAAAAGGAAACTCGCCGAAGGTGGGGATGGCGATCGCCAGCGGATTATTGCCGACCACGGGCTTGCTGCCGCCCGGCGCGACCACGTTTTGGTTGACATTGGTCATGCTGATGCCCACCATGCCGCGCTCGGCGGCGAGGCGCGCATACAGCGCGGCCGCGCCGAAGTGGTTGCTGCGCATTGCTCCGACGACGCCGACGCCGTACACCCCGGCCAGTTCGATGGCGCGCTCCATGGCGCGATGCGCCACAATGGGACCTGCGCCGTCATCGCCGTTCAGGATCTCAAAGGCGAGCACGCCGCGCGCCTTCTGGATATTGGGGGTCGGGTTGATCGCGCCCGATTGGACGCGCTTCAGGTAGACGGCTGTACGCAGCACGCCGTGCGAATCGATGCCCCACAGGTTGGTCTGCACCAATGACCAGGCATACACCTCAGCATCCGCCTTCAGCATCCCCGCCCGCTCGAACAATTCGGCGACGAAACTTTGCAGCGCCTCGGGCCGCACCATCACATCAGTTTCCGCCATTCTTTTGTCCTCCCGTCCAGTCGTCGGTCGACAACACCGGCGCTGCATGATTTAGTTGCTCCAAAAAATCCGTTGCCCGCGCTCTCAGTCGCGGTAAATCTGCTGCATCACTTCGAACTCGTTGAACATCATCCACTCTTCCGCGATCTTGCCCTTGCGGATGATGTCCTGATTGATGCCCCACATGTAGATACGCCGGCCCGTAGGCGGGCCATAAATGCCCGGTCCGGTGTGCGAACCAACTATGCTCCACCGCACGGACACGTTGAAGCCTTCCTCTTCATTGCCCATCCAGTAGATGTCGTCGATCTGCAACGCCAGGTCAGGGAACATCGCCAGCAGCGACATCACAAACGACTGGTAGTCGCCGCGGCCGTAACGCACGCGGTCAGTCGGGCCATAGAAGCGCAGGGTGGGCGCGTAAGCATCGCGTACCTTGCCAATCAGCCGCCAGTTCCAAATGTAGTGATAGGCGCGGCGGATAAAGTCCTCAACGTCGAAGCCGTCGCCCGGCGCCGCGGGCGGCAGGTGGACCGGTTTACCCTGACCGAGCAGGCGGTCCGGCTCACCGAAGCGCCAGCGGTCGCCCAGGCTGTCGAGCTGGCCCTGATTGCCCAGCTCGCGCGCCTTTTCCCGCAGGTTGAAACCAAGCTGCTGCAACATGCTCGAGTTGTTATAGATGACAAACTCTTCCGAGTTCTCATTGCTCAACATAAGGCAGTTGGCAACCAACCAGAACTGCACTTGTTTGCCGGTGGGCGGACCGAACTTGCTCCAGCCGGTGTTGGTGCCCTTGCAGACCGTGCGGTGCGAGGTGTAGAAGCCGACCTCGTCATTTCCCGCCCAGATAATCTCGTCCGCGATCAGCCGGATGTCCGGGAAGGCATTGATGAACTGGATCGTATTCTCGATGACCTCATCGCGTCCCCAGGCCAGGCCGGCGTCGTCCACGACCTGCGCGTTGTGGCGATAATGATCGTAGATATAACCGACGTCCTTCTCTTCCCAGATACGATGCGTGGCGCGCACAATGAAGTCGATAATATCGGTGTAATGATCCTCAAAACCCCTCATGCTCTGCCGGCGCTCGCCGGGGCGCAGCAACTGCTGGTCTGTGCCGAACTTGCCGCGCAGCGAGATGCTGTAATCGGTCGGGTTCGGCCGGTCGCCCAGGCGGCGCAGCGTGTGCGTCCCGATCCGCGCCAGATTCTCCGGCGGGACATAAGTATCGGGTCCTTTGCGTTGAATGTCGTCGTTATTGTTTACCGTGGCGACGTCCTTATCGCCGCTGCGCTCGTCTTTCGCCATGACTTGTGCCCCTGTTGTCAATTCTTTAACTCGACTTGAGCAGTCCGTTGCGCGCCAGATAGAGCCGCTTGAGCAGCGCCAATTCGTTCCATAGGGTGTACTCTTCGACAAACTTGCCGTCGCGAATCACATGCTGCGTCAGGCCCCAGATCCGGCAACGCGCGCCGGTCGGATCGCCGTAGAGCCCGTACCCCTCGTGTGTGCCCTGGATGCTCCAGCGCATGGATGTGCGATAGCCGCGTTCGTCATCGCCCATCCAGTAGAGTTGATCCACCATGAAATCAGCATCGGGAAACGACGCCATCAGGCCCAGCACGAGCTGGCGGTAGTCCACCCGGCCATACATCTCGCGGCCGCCGGACGCATGACACAGGTAATTCGGCGCGTAGTTCTCGCGAATCTGATTGATCATGCGCCAGTTCCACAACTCGTGCATGGTCCGGCGCACAAAGTCGTTGACATCGAAACCCTGCGTCTGCTTCGCCGGCATCGCGGCTGGCTCGGTCTCGCCGAAAACCCGCTCGATGTCGCCATGGACTTCGACGGCCGCAGTCTTGCCCACATCGCGCAGCGCCAGCTTGGCGACGGTCTCATCGACATCGTAGCCCATGCCGCTGATGGTCGCGATATCGTCGCGCATCAGCCACTCTTCCACGACCCGGTTGGCCTTGATGTAGCACAGCGCGATGCCGCGCCGCGTATATCGTTTGCCCGTCGGGGCGCCATAGACGTTGTAGCCCAGGCAATGCCCCACGCTGGTGTTCAGATGGGACGTGTAGAAGCCGTCCTGATCGTTGCCCGTCCACACCACCTCGTCGGCATAGCCGCGGCGGTCGGGCGACATGTAGAGCGCCTGGATCGACGATGCGATCACGCCCTCGCGGCCATAGCTCAGGCCGTCGGAAGTCCACACTGGGCAGTTATACGCGTAGTGGCTGTAGATCAGCCCCATCTGCTTATCCTGCCAGATGTCATGCGTGCAGCGGACAATATAATCGACGATATCGACGTACCGCTCGTCGAAGCCTTCCAACGGCTGACGCCGTTCCGCACCCGGCCGCATAATCTCGCTGATGTCAACCCCGGCCAGCGTGGTCACAGATGGACTGGAGGACCCGCGCTGATCCGCGTCAGAGGCTGTCCGCTCGCCCGTGTATTGGTTGTCTCTCATCAATGTTGTCCCTTCAGGAGTGTTATTTGACCGCGCCCATCGTGATGCCTTCGACAAAGTACTTGCGGATGGCGAAGGACAGGATGAACATCGGAATCATAATGATCATGCCGGTGGCAGCCATCTGCTCCCACAGCACGCCGCGATACCCATTGGTAGCATAGAGGCCGATCTGCAGCGTGCGGCTGGATTGGTCCGTCAGGAGCAAGGCGAAGGTAAACTCGTTCCAACACATGATGAACGCGAAGATGATCGTCGTGATGATGCCGGGCATCACCAGCGGGATGGTGATGTGACGCAGGACCCCGAATTCATCACACCCGTCTACCGTGGCGGCCTCTTCCACCTCAATCGGCAGCGCGTCGATGAAACCACGCAACATCCAGATCGAGTACGGCAGCACGATGGACAGATAGACGATGATCAACCCAAACCGCGAATTCGCCAGCCCGATGCGGTGAAACAGCGTCCAGAACGGGATTGCGATGACGAGCGGCGGGATGAACTGCGTTACCAACACCGCTATCAGCAGGAGGTAAGCACCCCTGAATTTGTAACGCGCAAAGATGTAAGCTGCCGCGATGCCAACGGGAATCGCCAGCAGCACTGTCACGGAGGATACGAGCAGGCTGTTCAGCGCCAAGCGCCCATATTCCATGCCCTCGCCAAAGATGATCTTATAGTTGTTCAGCGTCAAGGGCACGAGGATTTTCGTGCTGTAGACGTCACCCTCATACTTCAGGGAGGTCAACGCCAACCAGATAATCGGCATGATGCAGAACAACAGCACGAGGAGCGTCGCGAGCTTTTCGGCGATCCAGCCGAGAACCTTCCGCGGGGTGAAAGTCTGCTGCTTGTGAGTCGCACCAGAAACAGCTTCATACGTTATCGTTGTCATAGCCTACACTCCCGGATCTCGGTATAGCGCGCGGACATAGAAGTACGCCACGAAGCCGAGCCCGGCGACCAACAGCCACGCGAGCGCGGCCGCGTATCCCATGTCCAGGTTCTGGAATGCCACTTTATAGATGAAATAGTTGATGGTTTGGGTGGACCGCCCCGGGCCACCGCCGGTCATCGCGACGACCTGATCGAACATCTTGAGCGAGAAGATCGTTTTCAGCAGCGTGGCAATCACCAGGACCGGTTTCAGCATCGGGAGCATGATGTGCCAGAAAACCTGGAGATTGTTCGCGCCGTCCACCTTCGCGGCCTCGAACATGTCATTAGGGATGGTGCCGATCGCACCGATGAACATCAATGCGTAGAGCGGCGCCCAACCCCACACTTCTGAAATGGCGATCCAAAACAGCGCCCAGAAGGGTGATGCAAGCCAGATGAAGCCTTTCAAAGGCGGGACCACCGTCTGCATGATCAGTTGTAGGATCCCATAGTTCTGATCAAGCATGAACCGGAAAGTGAAACCCTTCAGCAGCGCGCTCACGGCATACGGAAAGATCAAGAAGGCGCGCACCAGAAGGTTAAACCGACTGCGCTTCTGGAGGATCAAGGCAATCGCCAAGCCGAGAACGATCGTGAGGCCCACCGATAGGACGGTGAACGTGATTGTCACCACCACGCTGTTGATAAAGCCCGCGTCGCCAAATGCTCGTATGTACTGGTCCAAGCCCACAAACCCGCTGGGCGCCGGCGTCTTATTGAAGCGCCATTGCTGGAAGCTCAACAGGAAGGAGTTGACCATCGGATAGATGGCGACCAGGACGATGAGAAGCAGCGCCGGCCCCAACATCAAAACAATAGCTCGTGAACTATGTCGTTTCATTCGCGACTTTGCCTCCATTCAAAACGGCGAACGCCGACCTCTCTAATTCAGCGTGATTCATTCGAGAGCGCGGCTCGCTCCACTTTCACGGATAGGTGGACGACGTCCAGAATGGACGCAATTCACCTATCCGTACCGCTTCCAGCGCCGAGCCGCGCCAACGATCGCGTGGGCAAGCGGCTCGGCTAACCGGGTCACACGCCTGGCTTAGTAACCAAGGTCCTTGAGCAGCTTGTTCACTTCGTCTGCCGTCTTGTCCAGCGTTTCCTGCACCGGCGCGCCGCCGGCCATCTCGTTGATCGCAATTTCGAGCATGCCCTGCACCTGCATCCAGTCGGCGATCAGAGGTTGCGTGCGGGCGCCCTTCAGAACCTCGTACATGTTCTTCTGGAGCCCGTTGTGCAGCGCATTGATGTCGGGGTCCAGTAGGTTGGAGTTATGCACCACCACGACGTTGTCGCGCTTGGGATCGCTCTTGTCCGTGGCGACCCACTTTTCGGTCTCCGGGCTGAGCATCCACTTGAGATACTCCCAGGTCGCCTCTTTGTTCTTGGAAGCCTTGAACATGCCGGCCTCCCAGATTTGCGCATAAGAGGCGCTTGTGCCTTTCCCTTCCCAGGACGGGATCTGGCCGAAAGCGATGTTGCCGTACGCCTCGGGCGCGACCAGGCTCGGGTTGTTGTAATTCGAGTAGCGCCAAGACCAGTTCATGAACGTCGCCGCGCGACCCGACTTCATCTCATTGTCGGCTTCGCCTTCAGCAAAGGTGATCGCGCCCGGCGAAGTGATCTTCTGCTTCAGCAGCCAGTCGACGTAGCGCTGAGTCGCTTCGACCCCTTCAGGACTGTTGAAGACGGCTTTGTTGTTGGCATCCAGAATCTCGCCGCCGTTGCTCCACAGCAGGCTGGACCAGAGGAAGATATTCTGGCCGCCGTTGACGGCATAGTACAGTGACGTGCCGTCAAGATCGGTCTCTTCCTGGATTTTCGCGGCCGCGGCTTCGAACTCAGCCCAGGTGGTTGGGACTGCGAGCCCAAGCTTGTCGAGGATGTCCTTGCGATAGAAGAACGTGAACGCGTGGCCGCGCAACGGGATGCCGAGCGTTTGACCGTTAGAGATGCCGGGCAGCATCCAGGCATCAGGGAAGTCCTTTGCGTTGTAGCCGTCGCGTTCGATGTACGGGTCCAACGGTTCGATGAAGTTGAAGAGCCCCGGCCCCCAGGAATCGACCCAGGCCACCAGGTCATAGTTGCCGCTGCCGCTGGCGCCTTCCGTCAGAATCTGCTGTTGGAAGGCCGCGTAGGGTGTCGTGCCCCACTCCACGGTGATACCCGTGAGGTCGGTGAATTGTTGCGTCTTCTCGTTCAGCGAATAGAACTGCGATGCGGTGTTGCAGCAGATGAGGAACTTCAGATGGGTGCCGTCGTACGGCTTGCCAGGTTTGAGCCCAAACGTTTCCAGCGTGACAGGCACTGAGGTGGCCATCGGGCCGGGCGTGGGCGGGACCGCGGTCGCGGGGACCGCTGTATCGGCCGGTGCGGCCGCAGGTTGCGTCGCGGCCGGTTGAGCTGGCGCAGCGGTCGGCGCAGCGGCAGGGGCTCCGCCACAGGCAGACAGCAGCGTGCTCAGGATGAGCAGCAGGCTGATAACCAAAAATACGCGGTTTCTCATTGTTGGAATCTCCCCCTTAGGTGTGCTGGGCCCGATCACGGGCTGGCGGATTTGCGCCGGCGTCTGAATTGGTCAGATATCGCCGCAAACGACTACAGAAACGCGCTGGCTGAACGATGTGATCCTTAAAATGGTTATCTTGGGCCCTCCTCTGGCGCAATAGGCTCGTTCTCTCCGTGTTAGGACCGAAGTTGCCTTTGCGGCCGCGTCTCGAATGTTTCTGTGAAAGGTTTGCGGCAATGCCGGGAACCGACAGCCGCAGCCGGTAAAGCGTGGTCGCAGCCGAAACGTAAAGGCTGCGTAGATCGGCGTCACCCCAGGCGAAGTTCGCCGCCTGTTGGGGCATATCGTATGCGTTGCCATTCACCATATTGCTGGGCCGGGGCGATCAGTTCGCCTAGCCCGGGAGTGCGCTCATCCAGTTCTGCCCGCATTGCCCACGCTTCTCCTATGCCGCCTCGACGAGGATGCTAGCTTCAGCATCCGCCCGCTCATCCGCCTCCAGCCGCGCCGATTGCCGAATCACCAGTTCCGTAGGGATCACGCGCGTCACGGCTGGACTGTCGGGGGACTCGATCGCGGTGGTCAGCACTTCAATGGTCTCATTAACCATCCGCTCGACCGGTTGGCGCACAGTCGTCAGCGAATACTTAGACCAACCAGCCATCGAAATATCATCGAATCCGACGATGGCGATATCCTCTGACACTTGCGGCTCGCATAAAACGCGCACCGCATCCAGCACGCCCATCGCCATCATGTCGTTGGCGCAAAAAATAGCCTGCGGAGGCTCGGGCAACCCCGCCAGTTTCTGGCCTGCGGCAAAGCCCGATTCGTAACCGAAGTCTCCCTGTTCGCGCAGCCACGAAGTGATCCCCAATTCGCGCAGCCGTTCCGTAAAACCGGTCTCGCGGTCTCGGTTGGTCGAGCTGCTTTCCATCCCGGCCACGTAAGCCAACCGCCGATGGCCAGCTCCGACAAGCTTCTCAGCGACCAACCGCCCCGCGGCTACGGAATCACAGAAGACCGCGCTGGCCGGAGAATCCAACTCGTAGCGATTGAAAAGCACAACCGGCGTGCCCTGATTGGCGTACTCGCTCGACACCTGCGAAGACAAGGCGGCCGACGTGAGGATGATGCCGTCCACGCGGTATTGCAATGCGGCCAGCAGCGCGTTATCGACTTCTTCCTGGCCCGTGACTTTGGAAAACTGAACCCAGAAACCCAAAGCCTGCAACTTGGAGGTAAAAAGATCCAACACAGTCGCGTAAAAGGGGTTGCTCATGTTCGCCATGATGATGGCGATGAAATTGGTCCGGCCGGTGGCCAGGCTGCGGGCGAGCTTGGATGGATGATAGCCCAGCGTCTGGATGGCCTCTTGCACGCGCTCGCGCATCTCGTCGCTAACATAGGGCCAGCCGCGCACAACATTAGAGACGGTCATCACGGAAACGCCAGTGTATTCCGCGACCTCCTTCAACGTGACTGGTTTGTTGTGTTTGACTTTAGAAGTTCGCATGGCCTGGCATTCGGGAAAGGGATTGATATTTACATGTATCGCTACATGTAACGTTACATTTAGCGATACACAGAACTTACCACAGCTTTCCGCATTTGTCAAGCCCCGATTTTTGCTTCCAGGGTCATTCAATTCTCAGAAATTGTCACCCTGAGTGAGTTCAACAAAGAGGCGTTGCCGCTCCGAACAAATAGCGAAGGGTCTCGTTCCGGTGCGCGAGATGCTTCGCTGGCGTTTTGCTGCAACGCGAATTGCGTCGCAAACCCGCTCAGCATGACTATAATGGAGAATTGAATGACCCTGTTCTGCTTCGGATAGGCGCAGGGTTTCACGCGCCTGCCTACAATCGGGGAGCGCGCTGAACGCGGATCGCCAACCTACTTCATGAGCTTTGATCGATGCAATCGGGTCAGATACGCAAACCTTTGAGGTTCTGCCCAGGCGTCCGCGTAAGATAACCCGATTAGTTTGTTAATCTTCATGGAGCAGGTTTGACGATATCAGCCTGCGGGTTGCCGTCCCATGCGGACTGCGCGCTACTTCTCGAGCGGGGAGATCCCCAGCCGCGCCAGGCGTTCTCCCGAAGGGATGCCGTCCGGCCCCCAGCCGCGCAGCTCGTAATACAGTGGCAGCATCACGGCCATGTCGGGCAGGACGCCGGCCGCGCCGCCGGTGGGTCGCGGCTCGGTCGTGAAACGGGGCGGCAGTCGGTCGTCGGCTGCCGTGATGCCCAGGCGCAGGTTGATCAGCCGCTTAAGCTGGAAGATCCGATCGCCGGTGTCGAGCACGTCCTGCATCGTCCATTCCCAGCCCAGCGCCGCGTTGACGATGGCGCACAGCCGTTCAGGCCCTACCTGCCCCTTGATGAGGAACTTGCAAAGGCCCAAGGGATTATAAACGCTCGCATAGTTCTGGAAATCGTAACACAGCTTGACCGTGGCCGCGTTCGAGTCGTGCAGCGGCAGCGGCTGGGGATAACCCAGGTCGGGGTGCGGGATGCCGTAACCGTTCCAGAAGCTGGCGGATTCAAGGTGGCAGCCGCCGCGGGCCGCGGTCGCGTAGTTCACCGCCATGCTGACGAAGGCGCGCGGGTCGTGATAAGCCACTTCGAGGCCTTTGACGTGGACCGCGAACGCCTCACTCCCCTGGCCGATGCGGCGGGCAGCCTCGCGCACTCCCTCGGCCAGCGCTACACCGATGTCCTCCTGGCGAGCGATCTTGCCGATCATCGCCAGCATGGCGTCCGCGTCCCCGAAGCGTAGTTCGATCCCGCCGGTGTCGGTCAGGCTGATCAGCTCGCGCTCGAAGGCTTCCATGCCAAAGGCGATCACCCCGGCGGTCGAGATCGTGTCCAGCCCGTAGCGGTTGCACAGCGAGTTCGCCAGCGCCACCGCCTCGAAGCTGCTGACCCCGCACGCGCCGCCGAAGCCGGCCAAGGTCTCGTACTCCACGCCCTCGCCGCGCGGGGACGCGTACGGCTCCTCTTTGACCTCGATCTCCTTGCCGCAGCCGATGGGACAGGCGAAGCAGTGGGTATGTTTGACCAGGTATTTGGGATAGAAGGTCTGCCCGGCCAGGTTCCCAGCCTCGGACCAATTGCCCAGGGCCCAGTTGCGGATGGGCAGGTCGCCGAACTTCTCGGTCGCCAGCACGCCGCCCGCGGTGCCCAGGTTGCTCATGGGCTGCGAGTGTTCCTTGATGAAGGCGTTCTGCTCCTTGACCTCGTCGCGGAAGCGCTTGGGGTCGGGGTACTCCGGCCGCGCTTTGCCGCGCACTGCGATCGCTTTGAGATTCTTGCTGCCCAGCAACGCGCCCATGCCCCCGCGCGTGGCCGCGTGCACGTAGTTTGACGGCCCGCACATGATGCCGGCGATCTTGACCAGCCGCTCGCCCGCAGTGCCGATGCCGGCGACCTGACCCTTGGGATCGGTCTCGGCCAGCAGCGCGTCGCCCGCCTCGAACCAGTCGCGGCCCCACAAATGCGTCGCGTCGCGGAACTCGATGGCGCCAGTTACGCCGTTGATCCACAGGTAGGTGGGCGACTCGGCGCGGCCGGTGATGATCAGCCCGTCGTAGCCGGCCGCGCGCAGCTCCGCGCCCCAGTAGTGCGCCAGGTTCGCTTCGTTCCAGATGCCGGTCAGGGGAGACCGGCCGCACCACGAACTGCGGCAGCCGGTGGGCGCGAAGGTGCCGGCCAGCACCCCATTCATCACGATGAGTGGGCTGGCAGGATCAAGAGGATCCAGCGTCGGGTCCATTTCATCGGCGTAAATCCTGGCCGCCAGGCCGGAGCCGAGCAGCCATTTGCGCACTGCTGCATCTTCAATCGGCTCTTCGCGCCATGTTTTATGGGTCAGATCAATGCGCAGTAGCTTTCCTGCGTAAACCGGCATATCTTATATCTCCTATCGTAACTATTGCGCAACCAGAGGCCCATTCGCTTCTGGCCTTACGTTTTCGTCATTTGCCCCGACGCTGAGCTGTCAATTTACTGGCAAATGAGCTAGCGACGGGGCATTGACCGGCATCTCGGAGTGCCGTGAAGCCGGGTTTTGACCACGCCAGGCTGCAATCATCGACAAAAACGCCAACAGAGCCGGTACGACTTGCTTAACGTCTTATGTCTCGGCTTGACTGACGTTTTTTTAGCCAATTTGAAGGCCATCCGCCTCGCGAAGTGGCCCATGAGGCCCCTGAGCAGGTGGCCGTAAATGATCATTTTGTCAGCCCGCAAGCGATTCGGGCTGTGGTTGCGCAAGACTTACGCTATTACAACACGCGCCCAGACAAATGCCCGAGCGCGTGACCCGCGCGGATTCAACCCTTGACTTGTCCCGTGTAAACGCCGGAATTAGGGTAGAAAAACGCAATCGTCAGGTGGCCGCCCTCGTCGTATTCAAACACGTGCCACTCGTTTTCAGGGAAATGCAAAATCATGTCGCACGTCAGCCCGATCCGCTCGCCCAGCGCATCGGGCTGCTCGCCCGCGCCGCCGTAGCGCACATAGCTCCGGTCCGAATCCAGCACCCAGACCACCTCTTCTGCGTGGTGATGGGGCGACATAGGGCCGTAGTCCACCGAGTAATGGGCGTAGCCCATCGTCATCGCGTCGCTCGTCGAGGCGGCGCTCTCTTTGCCCGTCACAAGTTGGATGCCGCGGCCCGGCAGCGGGCGGATCGGCAGGGCATCTCGCTGTATGATATTCATGGTTGACTCCTAAAGTTGATACATCTGCGCCATCAGCGCCAGCTCATCGAAGACAGTCCACTCAGCCACGAATTTGCCGTCCCGGACATGTTGCTGGGTGATGCCCGTAATGCTCACGCGCTTGCCGGTCGGTGGACCATAAAGCCCGTGGCCTTCATGCGTGCCGAGCAAGGTCCAGCGCAACGCCACGCGATAACTGTCTTCGGGGCTGCCCTGGGCGGCCGGAAGCGCGGCGACATGATCGATCGACATCGCGGCATCGGGGAACGCGGCCAACCAGTCCAGGACAAACTGCAAATAATCGTCCTGGCCGTACAGCTCGCGGCCCGACGCCGAGTGGCAGGCATACGTCGGCGTGTAGAGACGGTAAACTTCGCTAAACATCCGGCGGTTCCAGATATCGTGCCACGCGCGGCGGACGAAATCTTCGATGTCGAAGCCATCGCCCTGCGCGGGCGGCAACGGCGCGGGCGGCAGTTGACCCTGACTGCGCTCGATTGTGCCCTGAACGGCGCGCTCCAGACCGCGACCCTCTTCCCACCTTTCAGCGATCTGCCGGACAAGCGTCGCCTGATCCAGCCCCAGTTGGCGCGCGATGCTCAGTTCGTCCCGCACCAACCACTCCTCGAAGATGCGATTTTCCCGCACCATACAGTCGGCGATAACGCGATAGCGCAGCCTGCGGCCCGTGGGCGCGCCGTACGTGCCGAAACCGCTGTGGCGCGCGGTGCTGGTGATGCGATGCGAGGTGTAGTAGCCCTGCCCATCGTCGCCGCTCCAGATCACGTCATCCGCGAAGAGCTGGCGGTCAGGAAACGCCGCCAGCGTCTGCACTGTGCCGGCCACAACGGACTCTACGCCGTACGAATCCGCGCGCGTGCCATGCACCAGCGCGTTGTGCGCGTAGTGGGTGTAGATCAGCCCGACCTGTTTTTCTTCCCAGATCTTGTGCGTGCAGCGCACGATGTAATCCACGATATCCGTGTAGTCTGCGTCAAAGCCGCGCATGCCCTGCCGCGTCTGCGCGCCCGGAACTTCGGTAGCCTCTGGCGTCAATTCGCCCTCCTTGGAGCCTTCATCTTATCACGAAAGATGAATCAATCCCGCATTATCTGTTGCATCACCGCGAATTCGTTGAAGAACATCCATTCTTCCACGATCTGCTCCTTGATGATGCGATGTTGGCTGATGCCCCACATCTGGATTTGACGACCGGTCGGCGGGCCATAGATGCCAGCGCCGGTATGCGTCCCGACGATGCTCCATCGCACGGAAGCCAGGTAACCGTCCTGATCGTTGCCCATCCAGTACAGGTCGTCGATCTGAAAGAGCAGATCCGGGAACATGGCCATAATAGATAGAATGAAAGATTTGTACGCGCCGAGCCCGTAATAGACCCGATCTGTCGAACCGCGAAAGCGCAGGTTGGGCGCGTAGGCTTTATCCGCCCGGCCCGGCATACGCCAATTCCAGATGTAATGATACGTGCGGCGGAGGAAATCCTCGACGTCGAAGGCGCCCGATCTGGGCGGCGGCATGCTTGCCGGTTTGCCCTGTCCGATCAGGTGCTGCGGCTCTCCGAAGCCCGGCCCCGCGATCAGACCGGACTCCCGCTGGTTGCCAATCTGACGCGCCGCCTCCCGGAGGTCCAGGCCGAGTTGCTGCGCCAAAGCCGCGGTATCATAGAGGACCCACTCCTCGAAGATCTCGTTCTCCAGCAAAATACAATTGGCGATACACCAGAGCATCGTCTTCCTGCCGGTGGGCGGCCCGTAGTTGCTGAACCCGGTGTTGCGGCCCGTGATAACAGCTCGATGGGACGTGTGAAACCCAACCTGGTCATCACCCGCCCAGATGACCTCATCGGCGTATATTTTGACATCGGGGAAGGCATTGACGGTGTGGATCGTGTCGGCCACGATCCTGTCTCGCCCATATTTCAGTCCGTAGTCATCATAGACACGCGAATTATGGGCATACGTGTCATAGATATATCCGATCTCCTTCTCTTCCCAGATGCGGTGCGTCACGCGCAGGATGTAGTCCACGATGTCTACGTACTCATCCTCGAAACCGCGGCATGCTTTCGCGCGTGCTGACCGGAGTTCATCAGCCAGCGGTCCGTGCCCCCTCTGGCGGCCAGTGAAATACGAAAGTCAGGCGGCATGAAGCGGGGTTCGCCCTTGGGTCGCAGCACATGCGGATTGTTCCGCGGTTCTTCTGCTGGCCCGGATTCAACTTTTTCCGCTTGATTTTCCGGCTTGTGGTCGGTTATCATGGTTTTTCTCCTATCACACTACGAGTAGCTCGATGCTGGCATCCCCGTAAAATATGCGAAACTATCCTGACCAAAAAGGCCGTCGCTGGGGGTGTGATCGATACCCCTTTACGTTCTTACAATCCACTCGCTGATGCTGATGGGATGATGCTGGCGAAACTGATGGCGCATACGGCCAAAAACATCCACCCCCATTTGCAGCAGGAGGTGCGGGATATCCATGGGCACCCAGTTCTCGACGATCGTCACGTCATCGCAGCGGTAGAAGTCCATCACCCGCATCGCCACCCGTTTGCCGGTGGCCGGCACGCCCAGGAAGTCATTGCCGGTGTGTGTGGCCTGTAGATAGCCCCAGCCGCCGGTCACAGCATAGTCGCCATCGCCGATGCGGATGAAGTGGCCGATGTCCGTGCCGCCGCGATCGGGGAAGGCGACCAGGAAGGGAATCTGGTGGTGATCTTCGAAGCCCTTCAGACCGCGCGTCGTGCCGATGCCGGCCGGCCCGTACCACATGAAATTAGGATGCCAGTGCTTCACCATTTCCATCTGGTCCAGCACGGCGCGGCTGGGGGGCTGTCCATTGTACTTGCCGAGCGCCGCGTGCATGTCGAGCACACGCGTCGATGGTGCGCTGCGAAACGGCGTCATCTTGCTGGCTCAGAATCACCCCATCGTGTGTCATGGGCGGCAGCCAGCGCGTTTCGCGGCCGAGGCTCGGCGCAATCGGCCAATAACCAGCCTGGCGCATCAGATCAAGGAAATCAATGAAGAGATAGCTCGTGGCAATTTTGCCATCGCGCAGCTCGTGCCCTTCGGCGTATCGCACCGCAACAACGCCACGCGTCGCAGGGATACCGAGCCAATCCTGCTCAAACGTGCCGACGTAATGGCCGGTGCAGCCGATCCAATTGGCGTCGCGATAGCGGCCGCCGGCGACCAGATCGTTGCGCCGTTCGACATCCGGGATGGCGTGGCGCAGCGGCTGCCAAAGCTGCTTGCCCAGCGCAGCCAGGCCGCGCAGTTCGTTGATCGGATGGGTCACGTTGACTTGGGCGTCATCGTGGTAGCCAGCGCGCAGCGCGTCGCTCAACTCGGCCGGCGGCGCGCTGACCATCTGTTGCATGATCTTGATGACGCGCCGCTTATTGGCGACGTTCTGAGCCTGATCCACCGGTTGGTACTGAAAGGTGGCAGTGCGGTATTTGTCTGCTTGTGTACGCACGAACTCGTTCCCCTTACTCAATCACTGGAGGGCACCGTTGCGGGCCAGCCAGAGCCGCTTCATGACAGCAAGCTCGTTGGTGTAGGTCCATTCTGCGACAAACTGGCCGTCACGGATGTGATGTTGCGTGATGCCCCACAGCCGGCAGCGCACACCGGTCGGCTCGCCAAACACGCCCGATCCCGTGTGCGTGCCCAGCAGGCTCCAGCGTAACGAGGTGCGGTAGCAGCCGTTGCCGTCATCCATCCAGAAGAGCTGGTCGCAGATGAGCTGCGCATCGGGGAAAGCGGCCAGCAGCATGCACACCCATTGAGTGTAGTCGCCCCGCCCGTAGAGATCCCGGTTACCTGAGATATGGCACTGATAGTTGGCGGCGTAGTGTTTGCGAATCTCGCCGAGCATACGCCAGTTCCAGATGTCGTGCAGCGTGCGGCGTACAAAGTCGTTGACATCGAACCCCGTGCCACTAGAGCTGCCCGCGTAGGCCGCGGGCGCCGCCTGGCCCCAGGAACGCTCGATCTCGCCATGCACTTCGACCGCATGCGGATTGCCCAGGTCGCTCTCGGCCATCTGGGCCACCATATCATCGAGATTGCCCCCTACCCCAAACACCCAGGCGATATCGTCGCTCACCACCCATTCTTCGATGATGCGGTTTTCCCTGACGTAACACAGCGCAATGCCGCTTCGCCGGTTGCGACGCATTCTGGCAGGGCCAGATCCCGCAGCGCCGACCGTCGAACCAACCGAGGTGTAACGATGGGATGTGTAGAAGCCGTCACGCTCGTTGCCGGTCCATACCACGTCATCGGCATAGAGCAGACGGTCTGGCCAGGCGGCGATGGTCTGAATGGTGTTCTCCACCATCGCGTCACGGCCGTAGGTGAGCCCGCTGCCCGTGTGAACCATGCTGTTATGCAGGTAGTGGGTGTAAATCAGGCCGACGTTTTTCTCCTCCCAGATCTTGTGGGTACAACGCACGATGTAATCCACGATGTCAACGTAGTCTTCGTCGAAGCCGGCCAGCGGCTGGCGTCGCGTGGTCCCCGGGTTCATTAATATGCCGATGTCTGTGCCACGGACATCCGTCACGGGCAGGAGCGCCTCGGCGTCGGCAGCGCCGGTTTTGTTTTCGTCCACAACTGTTTTACTCATTTTCTCTCTGGTTCCTTTCGAGATGACGCGCATCGTCACCGCTATTGAGCAGGCCGTTGCGGGCCAGCCAGAGGCGCTTGAGGATCGCAAGCTCGTTGGTGTAGGTCCATTCTTCGACAAACTGGCCGTCGCGGATGTGATGTTGCGTGATGCCCCACAGCCGACAGCGCACACCGGTCGGCTCGCCAAACACGCCCGATCCCGTGTGCGTGCCCAGCAGGCTCCAGCGTAACGAGGTGCGGTAGCAGCCGTTGCCGTCATCCATCCAGAAGAGCTGGTCGCAGATGAGCTGCGCATCGGGGAAAGCGGCCAGCAGCGTGCATACCCATTGGGTGTAGTCGCCTCGCCCGTAGAGATCCCGGTTACCTGAGATATGGCACTGATAGTTGGCGGCGTAGTGTTTGCGAATCTCGCCGAGCATACGCCAGTTCCAGATGTCGTGCAGCGTGCGGCGCACGAAGTCGTTGACATCGAAACCAGTGCCGCTGGGGCTGCCCGCGTAGGCTTCGGGCGCCGCCTGGCCCCAGGAACGCTCGATCTCGCCATGCACTTCGGCCGCGTGCGGATTGCCCAGGTCGCGCCGCGCCAGCCGTTCCACTGTCTCGCTGAGGTCAAGCCCCAGCCCCTGGATGACAGCCGCATCGTCGCGCACGACCCACTCTTCGATGATACGGTTCTCTCTCACAAAGCAGAGCGCGATGCCCGTGCGCCTGATCCGGCGGTTGGTTGGCGGCCCGTAGAATGTGGCGCCGATGTTGCGCCCGGTGCTGGTATTGCGGTGGGAAGTATAGAAGCCGTCACGCTCGTTGCCGGTCCACACCACGTCATCGGCGAAGCTCAACTCATCAGGATATGCCGCGATCGACTTGATCGTGCCCTGCACGACATCTTCGCGGCCATAGGTCAGGCCGTCGCCGCTGTGGACCAGGCTGTTATGCAGGTAATGCGTGTAGATCAGCCCGACGTTCTTTTCTTCCCAGATCTTATGTGTGCAGCGCACGATGTAATCTACGATGTCAACGTAGTCTTCGTCGAAGCCGGCCAGCGGCTGGCGCCGTGCAGTTCCCGGGTTCATGAGCTTGCTGATGTCGGTGCCGCGGACGTCGGTTATCGACAGGCCGCCGCGAGCTGCCGTGTCCGGGGCTGTCTCAGATAGCCTGGCGAGTTGCATTCGGTTTTGCCTCCCCTTTTATGTACTGAACCGTTGAATCGTTCGTTCGATGGCTGTCTGTCTTCCAGCAACGGACCCCGCAGGCGCATTGCCGTCCACCGTCAGCTCGTGCGTGTTGCCCTTGTACAGGTGAGCATTGGCAGTGCCACCAAGAGAACGGATGCTCTCACCAGGCTGGAATTCCACTCCGGGATCGAGGTAATCCATGTCCGCAAAGTGAAGGTCCAGCAGGACAGTGATGTACTGGGGATACTTGTGTGCGTCCAGCATTGCCATGATCGGGAACAGGGAATTGGTGGCCAAATCGGCGTTTTTCTGATCGGCTATGTAGGCCCGGACCGTATTATACATTTGTGTTTTCTTCTTGCGATGCCCTCTTCGATGGTCATGAGAGACCAACTCGGATCCCACCACGATGGCATGATGGGGAAGTAGGCTGGGTCGGGCCAGGCGTCTTTGCTGTTTTCTTGGGGGCCGTAGAAAGCGCCTTGTTCTACACGCCCTTCGGAGCAACCCTTCCAGATCGAAGCCGCTACGAAGGAGTTGGTTATGCTCGGGCCGCTGGAAACGGCCAGAGCCGTGAGCGCCACATCTCCGCCCTGAGAATGCCCGGTGAGATAGATGCGGCTGGTGTCGACCTTGACATCGCTCGCATCCGCATAGTGCCATTGGCTCCAGTCAACGGCGTTGAGGGAACCGACGCCCTCCAATAGCACCTGATTCCTCCTGGCAAGACTGAATTGAAAAATTGAAATCATCCGCATCATTTACGGCCCCGCCTTCCGCATCACTCGATCCCTTGGAGGCCTGAATGACTCTTCTACACCAGGTCGACGGGGCGCGTGGCCCAATCGTCAGTCCCGGTAGATCTGCTGCATCACGGCAAACTCGTTGAACAGCATCCACTGCTCGCAGATCTTGCCGTCCTTGATGTGTAGCTGGTCGATACCCCACATCAGCACATCGTGGCCGGTCGGCGTCCCATAGATGCCCGCGCCCCGGTGCGTGCCCTGGATGCTCCAGCGCACGGAGACCAGGTAGCCCTCGCGCTCGTTGCCCATCCAATACACGTCATCGACCTGGTGCGCCAGGTCGGGGAACATGGCCATGATCGACAGCAGGAACGACTTGTACTCGCCGAGGCCGTAGTAGACGCGGTCGTTCGATCCGCGGAAGCGTAGACCCGGCACGTACGCGTCGTCGATGCGGCTCAGGTTGCGCCAGTTCCACGTGTAGTGGTAGAGCCGGCGGACGAAATTCCTCGACGTCGAACTTCCCGCCCGGCTGGGGCGCGGGCAAGTGCGCCGGCTTGCCCTGGCCCAGCAGCCGCTGCCGCTCACCGAAGCGCTTGTCGGTGGAATCAGCCGTGGGTGCGAGGTTGCCAAACTCGCGCGCCTTCTCCCGCACGTTGAGGCCGAGTTGCTTCAACAGCGACGCGGTGTCGTAGATCACCCACTCCTCGTAGATCTCGTTCCGGAGCGCGCTGCAGTTCGCCACGCACCACAGCGTCACCTTCTTCCCCGTCGGTGGACCGTAGCGGCTCCACCCCGTGTTATGCCCGGTGATCACGGTGCGGTGGGACGTCTGGAAGCCCGTCTGGTCGTCACCTGCCCAGATGATCTCATCGGCGTAGAGGCGCACATCGGGGAACGCGTTGATCGTGTGCACCGTATCCGCAACGATCTTGTCCCGACCGTACTGCAGCCCGTAATCATCGTTTACGTGGGAGTTGTGCGCGTAGGTGTCATAGATATAGCCGATGTCCTTCTGCTCCCAGATGCGATGCGTGATGCGCAGGATGTAGTCGATGATATCGACGTACGTATCCTCAAATCCCGCCATCGGCTGGACGCGCTCGGTCCCCGGATTGAGCAGCCAGTGGTCGGTGCCGCCCTTGGCGGCGAGCGAGATGCTATAGTCGGGCGGCATGAAGCGCGCCTGGATCGGAGTTTCATTCTCCTGCGTCATGTGTGCCCCCTCTCAAACAACGAAGATTTAGCTTGGCTGTGCGATGGCGGCGCGGCGCTGCACCTCCGCAGCAAGCTCGGCCATCACATCGCGCCCCATCGTAAGGAAAAGGTGGATCATGTCTACGGGCACCCAGTTCTCGATAATCAGGTCGCCCTCGCGGCGGTAGAAGTCCATCAGCCGCCACTCGATGGTGTTACCTGTGGGCGGGCAGCCAAGGTAGACGCCGGTGTGCGTGGCGCGAATGCTCGGCCAGCCTACCCAACCCGCGAAGTTACCTTCTCCCACGTCAACGACGTGAACGCCGAAGGTGCCACCGTACGGAGGAAACGCACGGTAGAACGGGGACTGATGCTTGGCGTCGAAGTCATCATAACCGACGGTGGTTCCGATGCCGCTTGGTCCATACCACTTCATGTCTTCAGTCCAGTAGGGCCGACATTCGGGCATATTCAACACCGAGCACATCGTTTTCGCCGTCCGCAGTGTCTTGGCGCCCTCTGCATCATCCTTCTTGTCGAAGAAGACGCCATCACCGCTCGCCGGCCCCGGCACGATCCCTTCATAGCCCAGGCTCGGCAGGATCAGGTCGTAGCCGGCCTGGCGCAGCACGTCCAGCACATCCAGGATGATGTAGGTCAAGATAATCTTACCATCGTAAACCGCGCTGAACTCCCCGTACCGGATCTGGATGGGGCGGCCCGTGGCCGGAATCCCGAGCCAATCGCGGGTGAATGTGCCGTCGAAGTAACCGATCGCGCCCACCCAATGATCGTGTCCGCCGATGAGCAGATCGCAGCGCCGCTTGAGATCGGGGAACGCAGCCCGCAACGGGCGCCAAAACTGCTCGATGACCGCATCGATGCCTGTCAGGGTGTTGATCGGATGGGGACCATGCCAGGAGATGTTCTCGGCCACGAAAGACTTGATGACGTCAGCCATGTCGTCCGGCTGACTGTCGTTCAGTTGCTGCCAGAACTCCCAGACCACCTTCTTGTTCCGCTCGATACTCTCGTCTGCCATCAGAGATCATCCTCCGGTATTCATGTTCTCACGCCCTTTCGAGGCGTCAACTGATTTCACGCGCTCCGGCCGGTCTGCTCCTGTAGCCGCTTGAGCACATCTACTCCCATGGTCTTGAAGAGGTGCAGCATGTCCACGGGAACCCAGTTCTCGATGAGCAGCTCGCCCTCCCGACGGTAGAAGTCCATGAGCCGCCACTCGACGATCCGGCCGGTGGGCGGACACCCCAGGTACTCGCCGCCGAGATGCGTGCGGATGCTCGGCCAGCCGACCCAACCCGCATAGTTGCCCTCACCGATGTCCGCGATGTGTTTGCCGCGGTAGATGACCCCGTAGTGCGGCAGCCCATGCCGGTACGGTAAGGAGTGATTGGCGCGGTACTCCTCCAGCCCGCAGGAGGTCCCGATGCCGCTGGGTCCGTACCAGCGCATCCGCTCCGGGTCCCAGTAGGTCGGCGCCGACGAATTCTGGCACATCACCTTCGCAGTGTCGAGCGTCTTGGCGCCCTCATCCGCGTCGCCAGGTTCCAACAGCACGCCGTCGCCGGTCATCGGGCCGGTCACCATGCCTTCGTGCCCGCGGCTGGGCGCCACGACCTGGTAGCCCGCCTGGCGAATCACGTCCAACACATCAGGGATGATGAAGGCCGCGACGATCTTGCCCTGGTACACGGCCGAGAATTCGCCAAAGCGGATGTGCATCTCCCGCCCGGTGGCCGGGATGCCCAGCCAGTCCCGTGTGAACGTGCCGCTGAAATAGCCGATCGCGCCGACCCAGTGCGCGTGCCCGCCGATGAAGATCTCGCAGTTCCGCTGCAGGTCGGGGAAGGAGGCCCGGAATGGCTCCCAGAATCCGCTCACGACCGCAGCCACGCCATCCAGGTCATTGATCGGATGCGGACCATGCCACGCGATCGCCTCGTCCACGTACTTGCGCACCACCCGCCCCATATCGGCCGGTTCGCTCTGATTAAGCTCTTGCCAGAACTCCCACACCAGGGCCTTGCTTTGTTGTATCTCTGCACTGATCAACATCACGCGCTCCTTTCGTCCGTTCTCCATTGCCGGACCTCGGTGTGCCTCACCGGTTCCCGGCGATCTGCTCCTGGAGTCGCTTGAGCACGTCTACACCCATGGTCTTGAAGAGGTGGAGCATATCCACGGGCACCCAGTTTTCGATGAGAAGCTCGCCCTCACGGCGGTAGAAGTCCATGAGCCGCCATTCGACCACTCGGCCGTTCGGTGGGCAACCCAGGTAGTCGCCGCCCAGGTGTGTGCGGATGCTCGGCCAGCCAACCCAGCCCGCATAGTTGCCCTCGCCGATGTCCGCGATGTGCTTGCCGGCGTAGATCAGCCCGTACTCGGGCAAGGCGTGGTCGAAAGGCCGGGCGTGGAAAGCGCGATACTCCTCGATGCCGCAGCAAGTGCCGATGCCGCTAGGCCCGTACCAGCGCATTCGCTGCGGGTCCCAGTACGTCGGCTGCGTCGAATTCTCGCACATCACCTTGGCGGTGTGGAGGGTCTTCGCACCCTCACCCGCATCGCCAGGTTCCAACAGCACGCCGTCGCCGGTCATCGGGCCGGTCACCATGCCTTCGTGCCCCAGGCTGGGCGCCACGACCTGGTAGCCTGCCTGACGGATCACGTCGAGCACGTCGGGGATGATGTAAGTCGCGACGACCTTGCCCTCGTAGACGGCGGAAAACTCGCCGAAGCGGATCTTCAGCTCGCGGCCGGTGGCCGGAATGCCCAGCCAGTCCCGTGTGAACGTGCCGCTGAAATAACCAATCGCACCCACCCAGTGGGTGTGGCCGCCGATGAAGATCTCACAGGTCCGCTGCAAATCCGGAAAGGCCATCCGCAGCGGCTCCCAGAAGCCGCTCATCAACGCCTCCACCCCATCCAAATCGTTGATCGGATGCGGACCATGCCACGAAATCGCCTCATCCACGTACCGCCGCACAACCTCCCCCACCTCAGCGGGTTGGCTCTGATTCAATTGCTGCCAGAACTCCCACACGAGCGTCTTATTCTTCTGGACTTCTTCGCTGATCATATTGATTCTGTTCCTTTCACTTGTTCTCCATCGGCAGGCCGCGCCTCTCCGCAGCCAGCCCTGCCGGCACGATCATTGTCCTTGCAGCGTCACTGCCGCGATTAGCCTTTCACTGCCCCGGCGCCGAGGCCCTTCACGAGTTGATCCTGGAAGAAGAAAACCAGGATCACAAGAGGAATGCTGGCGGACACGGCCGCCGCAAAGGGGATGGTGTCGGTGGCGGCGTACACCGTACTCACGTACTTGGTGATCGCAACGGCCAGCGTCCACTTAAGGGTGGTGAGAACCCGGATGATCAGGAAGGAATGGTAAACGCCCAGCACATTCAATAACCCAACCGCGACGATGCCGGGCCACGCGATCGGCGCAATCACCGACCAGAACGCTCGCAAACGGCTGGCCCCATCAATCATCGCGGACTCATCAATATCGCGCGGGATTTCCATGAAGAAGCCGCGCAGCAACCATATGGCGAACGGCTGCTGGAGCCCCACCATGACCGCGATCACCAGGATAAACGAATCCTGGATGTTGAGCGTGGATGAAATCATATAATAGGGCATGGCGAAAGCCATCGGCGGCAACGAACCCAAGGCCAACGCTACAACGAGGAGGAGGGCCCCGCTGCCCCCGCGTTTCCGCGCAACAGCGTAGCCCGCGGTGGCGCTCAGGCTAATGGAAATCGTGACTGAGAACGCCGTTATGATAATCGTGTTAATAAAAAAGGTGTACCAATCGGCCATTTTCATCACGCGCGGGATCGTCCAGAAGATCAATGAAAAGCCGATCACCACTATCCCTACGACAATCAGCTTCGAGACCTTCCGCCGATTAAGAAAGAAAGCCAGGAAGATGATGATCAGGCTGGCTGCCAGGATGCCGAGCAGCAACGCCACCAGATTATCGGGCACCGATAAAAACCACAGTTTGGCATACGAATCCAACGTCGGCGCGAAAATGAACAGGGGGGTGCGCGAGTTAGCCTGCCGCACGGTCTTCAGGGACTGAAGAATCGTCCATATAAACGGGATGCTCGTAAAGGCTACGAAGCCTGCCAGGCCGAGATAGATCAGAGCTTTGACGTAACGGTTCTTAATCGGCTGCATTTTCTATCTCTCCTGAGTCTGACTGCGCCAGGTCTGGAGCAGGAAGGGGGCGCGGATTATCAACGATCCGACCACAATGAGCAGAGCCATGGCATTGGCCTTGCCTAACTGGCCAAACTGAGTCGCGGTCCGCCAGTTATAGGCCATGATAGAATCAGCGTGGAAGGCCGGGTTCATGCCAGTGATGACGAAGATCGGATCGAAGATGTTGTACAGGGCGCCCAACACAGTGATGGCGATCAGGACCAGGAGCGGCATGAGATGCGGTATCGTCACATAGCGCAGTTGTTTCAATCTGTTCGCGCCATCGATTGAAGCGGCGTCCAGCAGTTCTTCCGGCAATGACTGAAGCCCCGCAAAGACCACAAGGATCACAAAGGGCGTGTCGCGCCAAAGTTGATAGACGATAAGGATGATCTTAACAGAGGTCTCGTTCATGATCAGGTTTCGGCCCATGACCAGTTGATAGAGCCAGTTGCCCAGACCGCCGGTATAAAAGAGTCCGCGAAACATGTACGCAGCCACAACCGGCACGCTGACGTAGGTGGTGAGAGCCAACGCGATAAGTATGCCGCGGTGGCGCTTAGGCATCTGATCAAGGAACAACGCAATCATAAAACCGAGGAACATCTCTAGCGGGGTTACAACCGCCATGATCAGCAAGGTGAAGCCAAAGGCCTGCCAAAATCGCGGGTCGGCCAATATATCGGCATAGTTCCGCAGTCCAACCCAGACTCTAGCGTTCAGGGTCCAATATTCAAAGGCCTGGAATGAAAGCACGAAGGCCACCACCAGCGGAATGACCGTGAACGTCACCAGAGCGATCATGCTCGGGGCGACAAAGGCGGCGAATTCCTTGTTTTTCACGTATTCGTCCTCCCTTAGGCTTGCAGGCCGCGCCGGGTTCGACCCGGCGCGGCCTGCAAGCCTCCAACCGCTACTTACTTGAGGTAGCCCTTGTCTTTGGCCTGAGTGATGTAATCGTCTTCTGCTTTCTGCAACGCCTCGGCGGGGGTCAGTTCACCTGTCCCGACCAGAGGCAGCCAGTTGCCAAGAGTCGCATCCAGCGTCGGATAGGCAATGTTGCGAGGCATCGGACCGATGCCCTTATCGATGGTCTCCAGCGCAGCCTGCGCAAACGGAAGAACACCTCCACCGGTCAGCGCTGAGTCGCGGGTCACCATGCCCAACTTGCTGGCCGTCGCCTGATGGTCGGGGCGAATCGCTTCCATCATGATGCGGAACACCAGGTCGCGGTCGCCCTTGAAGTTAGCCGGGATAGCGAAGTAATCGCCCCAGGCGCTGCCGGCCAACTTGCTCCCTGCTTCAACCGAAGCCGCGGGCGCAAATGCGATTTTGTCGTAATAGTCGCTCTGGTCCTCGTCCGTAACGGTGGCACCGGAGGTGGCCCAGGTGTGGACGAAGCCCATTGAGCCGTTGCCCAGGCCGGCGCGCATCGAGGCGGAGTCGATCGCAAGGTTGTTGGCGCCCATGCAGGCATCGGCGAGTTCCTTGATCTTCGTCAGGGCTTTGACGCCGATCTCGTTGTTGAACGCCGGCTCAGCGGTGCCCTCGACGAAGAAGTCCCCGCCCAGCGACCGCAGCGCCTCGTAGAAGGCGATGGACCAGGCCCAGCCGGCGCTCAAGTCCATGGCGAACGGCGCGGTGATCTCCGGCTCCTGCTTGAGCGTCTCGCACGCCGAGATGATCTCATCGTAGGTCGTCGGGGCCTGCAGGTTGTACTTGTCGAACAGGTCCTTGCGGTACATGAGCATGATCGCGTTGGACCCGACCGGAATGCCATAGATCTTGCCGTTGAAGGTCACGCCTTGCCAGTGCCCGGGCCCAATGTCGTCAAGGTTGTACTCTTCGCGGTATTTGTCGACGAGGTCGTCGATCGGCATCAGCCAGTCATTCCAGACATTCCGCTGAATCGAGCCGTTAGATTGCTGCACAATCGCAAACGGCGAATCGCCGCCGGCCGCGAACGCCAGGTTCATCTGCTCGATAGCGCTCGCATTATCCATGACGCGCAGGTTAACCGTGACGTTGTCGACGTCGTTGCACGATTGCATGGCCGCAGTATACACATCGATAACTGGAATGGACCAGCCGATCAAGGTGATGTTCGTCGGGCTCTGGGGCGGCGTGATGTCGCAATCGCTGAGGGGGGCCGGAGCGGGTTCTTTCGTTGGCTCAACCGCCGGAGCGGCTTCCTTGGTCGGCTCGGCCGCGGGCGCCTCCGTCGGTTGCGTTACGGCAGCTGGCGCTTCAGTCGGCGCAACCGCAGGCGCCGCCGGCGCCCCACAGGCGGCGAACAGGGTCGCCAGCATGACGACCACGAGCAAGACAGAGAGCTTCTTCACTTTGTTCCTCCTGAGTAAGATTGGGGGTACGGATAGTCAAATCTTGAATACGTATTCATTCAGGCATGCAGAATTCCCACCTCCTTGTCATGCTCAGCTCTATGCAGTTGCGACCCGCGCGGAGGACCGCACGGCGAGGGACGGCGCGATGAAACGCACCACGTGCTCCGTCTGAGGTTGTTGGATCGCCTGGAGCAGGACTTCGATGGTGGCATCCACCATGCGATTCACGGGCTGCTGAACGGTCGTCAGATCGTATTTGGGCCAGGGGGCCAGCTCGTTGTCGTCGAAACCGATGATCGAGACGTCTTCGGGCACGCGCAAGCCGAGATCGGTGCGGGCAACGTCAATCGCCGCCATCGCCATCATGTCATTGGCGCAGAAGATCGCATCGGGCCGGTCAGCGCGCGCGAGAAGTTGTTGCGCGGCCGCATAACCCGACTCGTAAGAGTAGTCTCCCTGCGCGATGAGCGCAACCTCATGCCCGCGTTCCCGGAGACGGGTGGTGAAGCCCCGTTCGCGATCCTGGTTGGTGGAGCTGCCGGCCTCACCGGCGATGTAGGCGATACGTTGATGGCCCGCGTCGGCCAGCGCATCGGCCACCAGTCGGCCGCCGCGCGCGCTGTCGCAGCACACCGCGTTCACGTTGCTGTCCAGCGCATAGCGGTTGAACAAGACCACCGGCGTGCCGTACTGGACGCACTCTTCAGCCAGGCGCGAGGAGAGGGTGGCGGAGGTGATGATCAGGCCATCCACCTGGTATTGCAGCGCCAGGGGCAACGCCTGCTCCAACTCGTCGCCGTGGGCGATGTTCAGGAGCAGAGTCCAATACCCCAGCGCCTGCAGTTTGGCCGTGAACTCCTGCAGCAGCCGGGCGTAGAAGGGGTTCATGAAACGGACCATCACCAGGCCGATCATGCGGGT
>CAWJEL010000003.1:0-35677 GCA_963841825.1 uncultured Chloroflexia bacterium | reverse complement strand
CACGGCATTGGCCCGCCGGATTGCCCGTCTGATCCTGATCCTGGCCTGCGCCTGCCTCGGCGGCAGTGCCATTCAGCCAGCGGCGGCGGCGCCGCCGCCGCCAGACCGGGCGCTGATCTACGTGCCGGAACCCAAAGATATCGGCCGCATTGAGGCGCTCGGGCTTCCGGTCTATGCGCGGCTGGACGGACGGGACGGCCCCTACCTTCTCGTCGGAGCTAATCCTGGAGCGGCTGCAGGTGCCAGGATCGACGCCACAGCAGGCGACCTGGGACGTCTGGCCGCGATCGGGCTGGCCGGTCGTGTCCTGGACCCCGACATGACCGGCGCGACGTATTACCTGGTCTACCCTGCGCCCGGCCGGCCCGCCCCGGCCTGGAAACTGTACGGCAAACCTCTCCTGGATGATGGGCGTGCGATGCTGCTCCGAGCTGCGCCCCACGACGCCGAGCGATTGGCCGTAGATGGCGCCGAAATCGTCCTGGTCACGCTTACACCCAAGCCGTTACAGTCAATCGCAGTCCCCTCTTTTCCTCCGGTCACAGTGACCGACCCGCTGGTATGGTCAATGATCGATCAGGTGAGTCAGACAAAGCTTGAGCAGTACGTACGCGAATTGAGCGGCGAGTCAGCGGTGATCATAGGCGGCGAGCCCTACACCATCGCCACGCGTCACACCGATTCGGGCACTCCGATTCTGAAAGCCACGCAGTATATCGATGAACATCTGACTGATCTTGGGCTCACGGTCGAGTCGCACCACTGGCATCAGACCCGACCGCCGAACGTAATCGGCCAGATCGCCGGTGAAACAACTCCAGACCAGATCTACCTCATCGGCGCGCATCTGGATGATATGCCTTCTGGACTGGTTGCACCAGGGGCAGACGACAACGCGAGCGGATCAGCGGCCGTGCTGGTCGCCGCGGACATCCTGAGCCAGTACCGATGGGGTTGCACGCTGCGCTTTGCCTTCTGGACAGGCGAGGAACAAGGGCTGTTGGGCAGCGCCGCTTATGCGCAACGGTCATTCAATCAGTCGGAAAACATCGCCGGCGTGCTGAACCTGGACATGATCGCCTGGAACACCGCCGGCAGCACGCCGGACATCGACCTGCACGCCAAGTCAACCATCCCGGCGACGGTGGAACTGGCGAATCAATTCAAGAGCGTCGTAACCACTTATGGCCTCAACCTGGTGCCGCAGGTCATCACAAACGGAATCGGAGCCAGCGATCACGCGTCGTTCTGGAGTCAGGGGTATCCGGCCATTCTCGGCATCGAGGACTACTACTTAAACCAGCCTGATTTCAATCCGAAATACCACACGCCCAACGATCTGCTTGGGCTATTCGACATGGGCTATTTCACCGACTTCACCAAGGCATCGGTCGGCGCGTTCGCCCACATGAGCGGCTGCCTGCTGACCGGCGCGCTGGACGGCGGAGTCACCGCCAGCCACGATGGCTCGACGATCGCGGGCGCGTCGGTGACCATGACTGATGCGCACGGACTTTCCTACGAGGCCGACGCCGACACGAGCGGACATTACGGGCGCACCCTGCCCGTCGCCACTTACGACATCACGGCCTCAGCCTACGGCTACCTGCCGGCCACGGCCACCGACGTATCACTGCCGACGAGTGGGGTGACGCAGGATTTCGTCTTACAGGTCGCGCCGCCGGTCGTGAATATCAGCGGTGATCTCACTGCGGCGCGGCTGGCCTGGACGCCAATGCCGCCCAACATGGCCTACGCTGTCCACCGTTGGACTGATCCATACTTCACCCCAACGCCGGACAACCTGCTGGAGAGTTGGGAGACACCATTCACTGATCCGATCATTTTCGATGACCTGATAGGCTCCGGCAACCGCTTCTACGCCGTCGTGGGCAGCAACGCCGCGGGGACGGACGCGCCTGCCAGTCGGGTGGGAATCTTCAACTTCGGGTTGCAGCCAGGCGAATGACAGAGCTATGATGACATCACCGGAGATACGCGCCTCGCGGGTGATCTGCGGTTCTGGATTGTAGGCGCAACCGCTGTAAAGCGCCACGCACCGCGCGAGAATCCTCCAGTATCAGCCAGGCGTAACCGTTCGGGTGCGGACCGCATCTCACTCTTTGTAGCGTCCTGGTAAAATCTAACGACAAAGCGGAGAAGACATGAAGCGCGGTTACCTGTTGATGGCGATTTTCGTCATTCTGGCCCTTACATTGACTGCTTGCTCGGCCAGCCCGGCTGCACCTGCTGCGCCAGCGAGCCAAGTCGACGCCGCCCGGCTCGGCCCCAACGTGGATGTGGCCACCGTCAACGCCCTCCAGGGCCGCGACGACGTCCTGATCCTGGACGTGCGGGAGCAATCGGAATACGACGCGGGGCACATCCCCGGCGTCACGCTGATCCCGCTCAACACGGTGCCCAACCGGCTGAGCGAAATCCCCAAGGACAAGCCGGTGATCGTGACCTGCCGCAGCGGCAACCGGAGCGGTCAAGCCACCGACTTCCTGCGGCAGCAAGGTTACACCAATGTGCATAACATGACCGGTGGCCTCAACGCCTGGCAGCAGGCCGGCTACGCAGTCGAGAAGTAGAGGCAAGATGCGCCGGGTTGCGATCGCAACCCGGCGCATCTTGCCTTCGTGCGACCCGGCTGGGTGACCGGTCATCGCAAGCGGGGTTCTGCGCTTTGAGCATCCTCCCCTTCCTCCTCCAGGGCATCGGCTACGGCTTCAGCGCCGGGGTTCAGCCGGGCCCGTTTCAAACCTATCTCATCTCCCAGACCCTGCTCAACGGCTGGCGGCGAACGCTGATCGCGGCGCTCGCACCCCTTATCAGCGACGGTTTGATTATTCTCACAGTGCTCTTCATCCTCACCCGCGTGCCCGCGACATTCCGGCTGGCACTGCAACTGGCAGGCGGCGTCTTCATCCTTTATCTGGCGTGGGGCGCGTTCCGCGCCTGGCGCCGCTTTGACGTGTCTGCGCCGCCAGCTCCCGCCGCGGGCCAGCAAAGCCTGCTCCGCGCCGCGCTGATGAATTTGCTTAACCCCAACCCCTGGATCTTCTGGAGCCTGGTCACGGGACCCATCCTGATCCGAGCCTGGGAAGCCGCGCCGGGCAAGGGCATCGCCTTCCTGGCCGGGTTCTACGGCGCCATGATCGCCTGCCTGGCGCTGATCATCATCCTCTTCGGTGTCGCCCGCCAGTTGGGCCCACGGGTCAGCCGAGCCGCCATCGGCATCTCGGCCGTCGCGCTGGCGGGATTTGGGATCTTTCAAATCGTTAAGGGCATCTCCACCTTACAATAACTTTATACAAAGATTTGACAAAATACTGACGGCATGTTATAGTAAGTCTCACTGAGAACTGAAGGACTGCAAGACAACCCAGGAGGGGAAAATGAAACGCGACACCCTACGCCAAATTGTCACTGTGATCGCCGTCGTGGCAACCATCGTTATTAACGCCCTGGCTAATATCCTACCGTTCAACGGGCAGGAGACCGGTGCAATTTCCGACCGTTTCGCCATCTACTTCGTACCCGCCGGCTATGTTTTCTCGATTTGGGGCCTCATCTACATTGGATTGATCGCCTACGCCATCTTCCAGGCTTTGCCCGCGCAGCGCGAGAATCCCCGGCTGCGCAGCATCGGCGGGTTGTTTGCTTCTATCGAGTGTAGCGAACATCGCCTGGATCTTCCTGTGGCACTACGAAGTCTTCGCAGCCACCCTGCCGGTGATGCTGGTGCTGCTGGGGTCGCTCATTGGCATCTACCTGCGCCTGGGTACCGGCCGGACGGCTGTCAGCCGGTCTGAAACGTGGCTGGTCCGGGTACCGTTCAGCGTCTATCTGGGGTGGATCACCGTGGCGACCGTCGCCAACGCGACGCAGCTCCTCTACTTCCTGGGGTGGAATGGCGGGGCGCTCGGCCCGGAGATATGGACCGTGATCATGCTGGCGGTGGCCGTCGTGCTCGCCTGGCTCATGGCGATCACTCGCCGCGACGTGGCCTACCTGCTGGTATTGGTCTGGGCGTTCATCGGCATCGCCTCGAAGCACGCGGGCACGCCGGTGGTCAGCACGGCGGCGTGGATTGCGACCATCCTGGTGGCAGCGGCCGTCGTCTGGAGCATCGTGGCAGGGCTGCGGAAACCAAACACGAAGCCGGGCGCTTGAACTGTACCGCTGCGTATTGAAAAGAGTGGGGGGCGGACTGGGACAATCCCAATCCGCCCCCCGCTCTCTTTGTTTGGGTGTACTCAAAATCAGTTGTATGGGCGGGTTTCTCCACACCTATGGCGAGCTGATCTTCACCACGTTGCTGACGTGGGGCCGCCCGTGTTGACGACGGCAAACCCGCCCCTACGCCCCAATTGCATTTGAACACACCCTTCTTGCTCTGTACAGGGGACGCCAAGTTGACGCGGGGCGCTTATCCGTAGATACTGCGCAGGATGTTTATCCTGAACACCCTCGCCCCGCTGCTTGCGTTGATCGCCCTGGGGGCGGCACTGCGCCGCTGGAACTTCGCCCCGCCCAGCTTCTTTCGGGAGGCCAACCGGCTGCTTTATTGGATCGCTCTGCCCGCCCTGCTCTTCTATCAGACTGCCGAGGCGACGATCCAAGGCGGCGCAGCGTTGCGCGTTTTCCTGACATTATTAGCCGGGATGACGGCCAGCATTATCCTCGGATACTTGGTCGCCTTTGCGTTGCGCCTTCCCCGAACATCGGTCGGCGCGTTTGTCCAGGGCGCCTACCGCAGCAACCTGGCCTACGTCGGATTGCCAGTCGTCCTGCTCGCCCTGACCGCTGCCCCCAGCCATCTGATGACGGGCAGCGATTCCCTTGCTGTGCTATCGGTGGCCTTCCTCATTCCGATCTACAACGTAATCGCAGTCGTCGTTTTGTTGGCAGGGCGTCCAATAACGCCGAACACGGGCCATACGGCAAGGCGAATGTTGACAGCCATGCTCACCAACCCGCTGGTGATCTCCTGCGCTGCCGGGTTGCTCTTTATCGTTTTTGATTGGAAACTGCCGCCAGTGATTCGTCAAACCTGCGTCACGCTAGGCCAAATGAGCACGGGGCTGGCCCTGCTAAGTATCGGCGCCTCTTTGACGTTCGTGTCCCTGCGGCCTCGGATCGTACCAGCAAGCGCGTCAGCGCTGATCAAGGTGGCCGCCGGGCCGGTGGCAGGATACCTGGTGGCTCGCTGGCTGGGTCTCTCGCCGGCGGAGCTGCGGGTCGCTCTGATCTATCTGGCCTGCCCGACGGCGGTCGCGTCGTATGTCATGGCACAACAATTGGGTTCAGATGACCGGCTCACAGCCAGCATCATCGTCGTCTCCACGATCTTTGCGTTCCCTGCCCTGGCGATCAGCCTGGCCATCACCTAGCGCTGATCCTATTTCTGATACATGCCGAACCGCTCGCCGCCGTCCACCGGCAGCAGCACGCCGGTGATGTACGACGCCTGGGCCAAAAACACGACAGCCTGCGCCACATCCTCGGCACACCCCCAACGACCCAGCAGCGTGCGACGCGCGGCAGCGGCGATCTGCTTCTCGGAATAACCGGGCGACGGCAGCACAGGGCCGGGTGCGATCGCATTTACTCGCACCGCCGGCGCGAGTTCCATCGCCAGCGCCTGGGTCAGGTTCCACAGCCCGGCCTTGGCCGCTGAATGCGGCATGTAGTTCGGAAACGGCACGCCCGCCGACAGATCAACGATATTGACGATGGCGCCATCGCCGTGCGCGGCCAGGTGCGGCGCGGCGGCTTTGGCGCACAGGAACGGCCCTTTCAGGTTTATGTCCAGTAGTTGATCCCACGCCTCCTCATCGAGCTCGGCCCACGGCGTGCGCCGCCAAAGCGAGGCGCTGTTGACCAGCACATCCAACCGCCCCAACTGGGCGATCGTGGCGTCGATCAACGCCGCCACCTGCTCCGCCCGTGACTGGTCGGCCCGGAACGCCAACACCCGGCGCCCTTTGGCCTCGATTTCGGCCGCGGTCGCCGCAGCGGCATCCGCTGACGAATTGTAGCTGAACGCGATGTCCGCGCCGGCGTCTGCCAACGCCAGGGCGATCGCCTTCCCGACGCGCACCGCGCCGCCGGTGACGAGCGCGACCTTACCGTGAAGATCCATGGTTGCTCCTCCTGAAGGGAAAAGGTAGTACGCGCTATTTTACGTCCAGTGCATGATGTTCCACAATTCGACGGGTATAGCGCAAAACTGTCGGTGAGTTACGCGCTTTGAGACTTCGGCGTGAGCTCAGTCGAACGCTCAGTCAAACGGTGCGGCTTCGCGGTGACGCCAGTCACCCTTCGCTCGCGAAGCACTCAGGGTGACTGGCTTTGAATCTTTCGGAAGGCTCTTTGCTGAAGACCGGCGACGGGTTCGCAGCGGCTCACGCCCCATGCTGTGGCTCCGGTTAGTCGCAATCCCTCCTGCGTGCTGAAAGTATCTCCTTATCTCCGAACAGGAACCCCGCCTACTGCCCCGGGAGTCGATTTCTGGTATTTTACACATATGAATTTGCCTAAAATGCGCTTATACGTTAGGATGCCGATCATCGAAAGCGCAAAGCGACAATCGAGGTTAGCAGCATGATCTCACCCCAATTGACCGGCAGCCCGGCAGGCGAAGTGCTCGGCATTTTGCAACGTCACGGCTCCGTAACCATCAAAGACCTGGAGACGGGTTTGGGGGTGACGACGACCGCGGTGCGCCAGCAGATCGCCGGCCTGCTCGCCGATGGCTATATTCAACAGGAGACCGAACGCGCCGGCCGCGGCCGTCCCAGGCATATCTACTCGCTGACGCCCAAGGGCCGGGCGCTCTTCCCGCACCACTACGACGAATTCACCAACTCCCTGCTGCGCGAAATCGTGCTCAGTGAAGGGTCGGCGAAGGTGCAGGAATTGCTGGGGCGCATGGGTCAGCGCATGGCGGCGCAGTACGAAATCCAGCTCGCCGGCCTGTCTTCCAACGAGCGCGCGACCAAGCTGACCGAGCTGCTCAACGCCAAGGGTATCCTGGCCGAGGTCAGATTTGAGCCGGACGGCATCGTTTTCCATGAGTATAGCTGCCCATACTATGAGCTGGCCCGCGAAAATCGTGCCATTTGCGATATGGAAGAAGACATGATCGCCAGCGCCGTGAGACAACCGGTTGAGCTTATTTCATGCACATTGGATGGGCATCACGGCTGCCAGTTCAAGATTGAGGGATAGCCGTTCCGTGAGGCGTGAAACGTGATGCGTGCTCGCCGAGGCAACCCCGGGGAAGTGAAAGGCCGGACTACGCAACACGTAACATGCTTCTCAGTAAATACAGAAATTTCAAGGAGCTAAGATACATGCCTGCTGAACTCGTTATCAAAGACCTGCACGCCACTGTTGAAGGCAAACCGATTTTGCGGGGCGTCAATTTGACCATCCGCCAGGGCGAAGTCCACGCGTTGATGGGGCCGAACGGCTCCGGGAAGAGCACCCTGGCTTATACCATTGCCGGCCACCCGCACTACGTAGTCACCGGCGGCGACATCCTGCTGGACGGGCGGAGCATCCTGGGGTTGGCGCCGGACGAGCGCGCCAAGGCCGGCCTGTTCCTGGCGTTCCAGTATCCGACCGCCATCCCGGGCGTCAGCATGGCGAACTTCCTGCGCCAGGCGGTCAGCGCGGTGCGCGGCTACACGGACAGGGCCAAGCTGGCGGTGGCTGAGGGCGGCAGCGCCAAACCGATCGGCTCCGAGCTGATCCCGATGCGTGAATTCCGCAAAGAGCTGACCGATAAGATGAATAAGCTGCACGTCGATACTGCCTTCGCCCGCCGCTATCTGAACGACGGCTTCTCCGGCGGCGAAAAAAAGCGTGCGGAAATCCTGCAGATGGCGATGCTCGAACCGAAGATCGCCGTTTTGGACGAGACCGACTCTGGCCTGGACATCGACGCGTTGCGGGTGGTCGCCGAGGGGGTCAACAGCCTGATCGGCCCGGACATGGGCGCGCTGTTGATCACGCACTACCAGCGGCTGCTCGACTATATCAAGCCCCACTACGTACACGTGTTTTACAACGGCCGCATCGTGCTCTCTGGCGGCCCCGAAATGGCGTTGGAGTTGGAAGCGAAGGGTTACGACTGGATCAAGCAGGAATTCGGCGCGCCGATGACGGAACAGGGGACGGTGTAGCTGGTATATTGGTAAATTGGTAGGCTGGCAACCCGGTTTACCCTTCCACCAATCTACCAATTTCCCAGTCTACCAAGTACCAACGACGGAGGAACCATGGCCGCAACAGACACCGATCGTCAGACGCTCGAAAACGTCAAGGACGAATACAAATATGGTTGGAGCCAGCCCGAGAAGTATGCGTTCAAGTCGCGCAAGGGGCTGGACCACGACATCGTCGATCAGATCAGCGTGATGAAGGGCGAGCCGGAGTGGATGCGCCAACTTCGCCACGAGGCGTTGGACGTTTTCTTTGTCCAAGCCGATCCCGACCTGGGGCGCCGATCTGAGCGCGATCGACTATCAGGACATCTACTACTACATCAAGCCTGTCGAGTCGCAGAGCAAGAGCTGGGATGATGTGCCCGCGGACATCAAGGAGACGTTCGACAAGCTGGGCATCCCCGAGGCCGAGCGCAAGTTCCTGGCCGGCGCGGGCGCGCAGTACGAGAGCGAAGCCGTCTACCACTCGCTCAAGGCAGGAATGGGAAAAACAAGGCGTCATCTTCGTGGACAGCGACAGCGGTCTGCGCGAGCACCCGGAGATCTACAAGGAATACTTCGGCACGGTCGTACCCTCGACCGACAACGTCTTCGCGGCGCTGAACACCGCGTGCTGGTCGGGCGGCTCGTTCGTCTACGTGCCGAAGGGGGTCCACCTCGACATCCCGCTGCAAGCGTACTTCCGCATCAACGCCCAGAGCATGGGCCAGTTCGAGCGCACGCTGATCATCGTGGACGAAGGCGCCAGCATCCATTATGTCGAAGGCTGCACCGCACCGAGCTACTCCCAGGACTCGCTGCACTCCGGCGTGATCGAGATCATCGTCCGCAAGGGCGCGCGCTGCCGCTACTCCACCATCCAGAACTGGTCGACCAACGTCTACAACCTGGTGACGCAGCGGTCGCTGGTCTACGAGGGTGCGACGATGGAGTGGGTGGATGCCAACCTGGGCTCCAAGGTCACGATGAAGTATCCGTCGGTCTACATGCTGGGCGAAGGCGCGCACGGCCAGATCCTGTCGATGGCGTTTGCCGGCAAAGGCCAACACCTGGACACCGGCGGCAAGCTGGTGCATGCCGCGCCGAACACGTCGAGCCAGCTCATCTCCAAGTCGATCAGCAAGAACGGCGGCCGGGCCAGCTATCGCGGCCTGCTGAAGGTCGGCAAGGGCGCGCACGGATCCAAGTCCAACGTGGTCTGCGACGCGCTGCTGCTGGACGAAAAGAGCCGGTCGGACACCTACCCCTACATCGAGATCGACGAGGACGACGTGACCGTCGGCCACGAGGCGTCGGTCAGCAAGATCGGTGAGGAGCAGCTTTTCTACCTGCAAAGCCGCGGCCTGTCACGAAGATGAGGCCAGTTCCATGATCGTCGCCGGCTTCATCGAGCCGATGGTCAAAGAACTGCCGATGGAATACGCGGTCGAGATGAACCGGTTGATCCAGTTGCAGATGGAAGGGTCGATTGGGTAGACGATGATAGTAATTAGTACATAGTACAGGCGTAGGAACTTAAGTAGACAAGGCCAGCAACACCCTTCAGTTCCATGTTTACTAATTTCCTTGTTTCCTTGTCTACCCATCTCCCCATCAGCGGAGAACAGAATGACGACTGAAACAATGATCATAAACACCATAACTCCCGTCGAGTCCCTCTCGCAGGCGAAGAACGAGCCCGCGTGGATGCTCGATCTGCGCCGCAAGGCGTGGCGGTTCTTTGAGGAAATGCCGTGGCCCACCGGCGCCGAGGAAACGTGGCGGCGCACCAAGCTGACGGGCTTCAAGCTGGAAGATTACCGGCCCTTTGCCGCGACCCAAACAGCAACGCTGCCGGCTGATGTCGCGAAGAGCCTCGCCGAGATCGAGAGCGTCGGCACGCTGGCCATCGTCGATGGCGCGACCGCCAAGTGCGAACTCGACCCGGCATTGGCCGCCCGCGGGGTGATCTTCACCGACCTGGACACCGCCGCGCGCAGGCACCCGGAGCTCATCCAGAAGTACTACAACACGGCCGTGGCCACTGACGAGAACAAATTCAGCGCGCTGCACTACGCGTTGTGGAACAGTGGCACGTTCGTTTATGTGCCACGCAATGTCGTGGTCGAGCAGCCGCTTCAGGCCGTCATCGGCCAGAGCGCGGGCAAGCTGGCGGGGATGCACCACACCCTGGTCGTCACCGAGGAAGGCGCGTCTGTGACGCTGGTCGAGGACTTCGTCGGCGCGGACGGCGGCATGACCAACAGCGTCGTCGAGCTGCTGCCGGGCGCCAACAGCCAGGTGCATTATCTGCATCTGCAGAACCTGGCCGACACGACGTGGAACTTCAGCACGCAGCGGATGTTGCTGACGCGCGACAGCCTGCTGCGCTATTTCATCGGCTCGTGGGGCAGCAGACTCTCTAAGAACTGGATCAACATGGAGCTGAACGGGCCGGGCAGCCACGGTGAGCTGCTGGGGCTGTACTTCCCAGGCGGCCGGCAGCACCTGGATCATCACACCAACCAGCTCCACAAGGCGGCCAGCGCCACCAGCGACCTGCTGTTCAAGGGCGCGCTGAAGGATCGGGCGCGGTCGGTGTACCAGGGTTTCGTCAAGGTCTACCCGCAGGCGCAGAAAACCAACGCCTATCAGGCCAACCGCAACCTGATGCTGAGCAAGATGGCCCGCGCCGACAGCATCCCGGGCCTGGAGATCGAGGCCGACGACGTCCGCTGCACGCACGGCGCCACCGCCGGCCAGATCCCCGACGAGTACGTCTTCTACCTGATGGCCCGCGGCATCGACCGCGGCAACGCCGAACGGATGATCGTCCAGGGTTTCCTGGAGGAAGTGATCGATCGGATCCCGGTCGAAGGGGTGCGGAGCAAGCTGGAGACGGAGATCGCGCGGAAGTTGGGGTTGTGATGATGGACGATGGACCATGGACCATGGACGATGGACTCCCGGGTATCCTCCAATGGTCTATCGTCGATGGTCTATCGACGATGGTCGGTCGCCACGAAGGAAACATCATGAGCGAGAGAAGCTACTATTGCCGCATCGGCGAACGCTCCAGCCACACCTGGTTTGTGCTCAAGTATCTACTGGGCTACCCGAACGTGCGGAATTACGATGGCAGTTGGACGGAGTGGGGGAACCTGGTGGGCGTGCCGATCGAGCGCTGAACTCGAAGCTGGAAGCTAAAAGCTGGTGACTTGTTCCCGGCTTCCAGTTTCCAGCATCCAGCTTCGTGCTTGCATACCCGCCTCGCCCGCGCTATACTATCTCGTCGCATCGAAGGCACAAGGAAAGCAGAACCGTGGATCGTCAGGCTCAAATCGACTTCATCCTCGATCATTACGAAAACCCGCGGCACTACGGGCCGCTGGCGGATGCCACCGTCGTGCAGAAGGGTGGCAATCCAGGTTGCGGCGACGTGGTGACGTTTCACTTGAAAGTAAACGACGACAGCCGCGTCGAGACGATCTCGTTCGAGGGTGAAGGTTGCACCATCAGCCAGGCGGGAGCGTCCCTGGTAACCGAGATGTTTACCGGCAAGACGCTGGCTGACGTAGAGGCCACGCCGGCGGAGACGATCCTGGATCTGCTGGGGCGCGAGATCGCGGCCACGCGGCTCAAATGCGCGACGCTGGGGTTAAACACGACTAAGGAAGCCGTTCGGCGGTTGCGCACAAGCGATATGGCAAGCCGATCCCATTGAGGAGAACGCCATGCAACTGCGTTTTGACTGGGACAAGAAGAAAGCTGAAACCAATCAACGCAAGCATGGCATCAGTTTCGATGAAGCTCAGTCGGTGTTCACCGATGACCTTTCGATCATCGTGCCTGATCCCGATCACTCGACCGAGGAGGATCGCGCCATCATCATCGGGAGCTCGCGCAGCGGTCAAACGCTTTTAGTGTGCTACGTTGAACGGGATGATGCTATTCGCTTGATCAGTGCATGAAGGGCGACGCGTGCAGAAAGAGGAAAGTATGAGCAAACAAGCCTCTGACGACATTGAAACCGATATGCGCGCCGAGTATGATTTCAGCGGAGGGGTGCGCGGAAAGTACGCCGCCGCCCTGCGCGAAAAAGGGTATACAATTCGGGAGTACAATGACGATGGCACTTTCACCGAGACGCGCGTACTTGGAGAGAAAACCGTTACCCTTGCGCCGGATGTTTGGGAATACTTTCCGAACTCGCAAGCCGTGAACTATGCTTTGCGCACGCTGATTTCACTCATTCCGGAGAAGCATGCGGCTACGCCGAAACATACGCGGGGCGCGCCCGCCGCCCACAAATGATCGCTGCCGGATGGCTCAAATGCGCGACGTTGGGGTTGAATACGACGAAAGAGGCGGTGCGGCGGTTTCGAAACCGTTGAGATGCGAGGTATCTATAGGAGCAAGTTTATGGACACCATAACCCTCAAAGCTCGCGTTGGTCCTGATCATCAATTAGTGTGGGTGGATCCCTTGCCGTTGCTCAAAGAAGGCGAGGTGAGGGTCACTCTGCACTATGCAACGAAAGCGGCCCGCAAAGCAGCTCGTGCTGACCCAGGTCTCCCGGTACTCGACGGAAAACGGTATCTCGGGGGAATGATGAGGCGCGAGGAAATCTACGATGACGCCCGCTAGCTGGTGCATGGTAGACACCAATATCCTGGTTTACAGCACAGTGAGTGGTAACCCCTGGCATGAAGAATCTCGCAACTGGCTCACAGCGCTACGGAACCAGGGCACAACGCTGTGTGCCACGCCGCAAATCTTGCGCGAGTATATGGTCGTCCTGACCCGTGGCCTGATTTTTGAGCGACAATTTACAGTTGAGGAGGTGCTTGAGGCTGTGAACGGAATTCTGCCATGGCTTCGACTCCTCGATGAAACCGCTGAGGCGGCCGACGTGTTGCGCGACTTAGTTCGTTGCTATCAAGTACGCGGCAAGCACGTTCATGATGCGAGTATCGTCGCAGTAATGCTGGCGCATGGGATGACTCGGTTAGCGACATTCAATCGAGCCGATTTTGATAGTTTCCAAGAGATCGCACTGGAACCACTCCCGTGAGAAGAGATTGATTGATGACCAAATGGGAACTCGTAATGATTACGTCGGGCAGAGGGGGACCACTCCTCTACCCCGCTGGCAAAATTGATCTCAATCTGATACCTCAGAAGCATCCAAAGACCAAGATCAGATTCGTGAAGGAATTTGATGCGGATCAGTTGGATGTTGGCTCTGATGCTGCCGAGGCAACGCGCGCTTATCATTCACTACTTGAGTGGCCCTGTTCGGAAGGATGGGAGCCTTTTGCAGTGAGTGGCGGTATGGTATATCTCAAACGCCAGATTTAGAGGCCACAACGGCCGGAGTGGCATATTCATGAACACAACCACCATGACCCAGTCTACCACATTCCAAGTTGTCGGTCTCGACGTCGAGGCCATCCGTGTCGACTTCCCAATCCTGGAGCGCCGCGTCCACGGGATGCCGCTGATCTATCTGGACAACGCGGCGACCTCGCAGAAGCCGCGGCAGGTGATCGACGCGCTGACCGCACTACTACGAGCACACTAACGCCAACGTCCACCGCGGCGTTCACACGCTCAGCGAGGAAGCGACGGCGCAGTACGAGGGCGCACGGGCCAAGGTGTCCAGTTTTATCGGCGCCTGTTGTCCAAAGGAAGTCATTTGGACGCGTAACGCCAGCGAGGCGATGAACCTGCTGGCGTACAGTTGGGGCCGCGCCAACCTCAAGCGGGGCGATCGCGTCCTGCTGACCGAGATGGAGCACCACTCCAACATCGTGCCCTGGCAGATTCTCTCGGCTGAACTCGGCTTCGAGATCGCCTACGTGCGCGTGGCCGACGACGGCACGCTGATCCTCGACGATCTGCCCAGGCTGCTGGCCGGCGCCAAACTGTTCAGCTTCACCTACATGTCGAACGTTGTCGGCACGATCAACCCGGTGAAGGAGCTGACCCAGGCCGCGCACAAAGCGGGCGCGCTGGTACATCTGGATGCCTGTCAGGCCGTGCCGCACATGCCGGTGGACGTGCAAGACCTGGATGTGGATTTCATGTCGTTCTCCGGCCACAAGATGCTCGGCCCGACCGGCATCGGCGCGCTGTGGGGCCGCCGCGAGCTGCTCAACGCCATGCCGCCGTGGATGGGTGGCGGCGACATGATCCGGGAAGTACATCTGAGCGGTTTCAAACCGAGCGAGCTGCCCTGGAAGTTCGAGGCCGGCACGCCCGCCATCGCCCAGGCGATCGGTCTCGGCGCCGCGGTGGATTACCTGAGCCAGGCCGGCATGGACGCGATTTACCAGGCCGAACACGAGCTGACAGCCTACGCCATGCAACGCCTGCCTGAGGTCAAGGGCCTCACGATCCTGGGGCCGGGGGCCGAGAAGCGGGGCGGCCTGGTCGCTTTCACGCTGGACGCCGCGCACCCGCACGATATCGCGTCGATCCTGGACAACCTGGGCATCGCGATTCGGGCGGGCCATCATTGCGCGCAACCGCTGCACGAACGCTACCGCATCCCCGCCAGCGCGCGCGCCAGCTTCTACCTCTACAACACGAAGGAAGAGGTCGACCTGCTGGTGAAGGGGCTGCAAAAAGTGGTGGAGATGTTTACGTTTTGACCGTTGATTCACCACAAAGGCGCCAGGACACCAAGACCACAAAGAGATTATTGTCTTTGTGATCGGTTGAGCCTTCGTGGCTTTGTGGTGATACCTTTCTTTCAAGAGTGGCAACTATGGACTTATACGCTGAAGAAATCCTCGATCACTACAAGCACCCGCGGCACTACGGGCATCTGGACGAGCCGACGCTGGTCTTCCACGATCGGAATCCGCTGTGCGGCGATGAAATCGAACTGGAGCTGAAGATCGAGGACGGCAAGGTGGCCGACATCGCGTTCACCGGCCACGGCTGTGCGGTGAGTCGCGCCGCCGCGTCGATGATGTCCGAGGAGGTCATCGGCAAGTCGCTGGAGGAGCTGCGCCAGTGGGACAAGGAAGACATCCTCGACCTGTTGGGCATTGAGGTCGGCCCGGTGCGCCTCAAATGCGCCCTGCTGCCGCTCAAGGCGATGAAGGCGGCGGTGTGGGGATTGACGGAGGACGAGTAGATTGGTAGACGGGTAAACTGGTAGATTGGTCATGTGGTTTCAAACCTCGGACCAGACGCCCAGTTTACTAGCGTACCATATTATCGGGGAGCGCATGATGGCTAATTATGTCCGGGTTGCCCGCGTCGACGACATTCCGCTGGGGACGAAGAAAATCTATGAAGTGAATGGCATCGAGGTTGTAGTTGTTAACCTGGATGGCCAGCTTTATGCCGTTGAGGACGTCTGCACCCACGACGGCGGGCCGCTGGGCGAGGGCGAGCTGGACGGCTGCGAGCTGATCTGCCCGCGGCACGGCGCGCGCTTCGACGTCCGTACCGGCGCTGCCACCCGGATGCCCGCGATCGAGCCAGCGCCGACGTATGAAGTGCGAGTGGAAAATGGCGATGTGTTGGTAGAAGCATTCTGACGAAGGACGACAGACCAAGGACGAAAATCGTCTGACGCCTCCTCGTCGATTCAATCGTTCGTTGTCTAGTTCGTGGAGGTAAAATGACAACAGTTACACCCGAAGGTGCCGCGAGGCAATCCGCAAGAACGTATTCGACCCCGAGATCGGGCTGAACATCGTTGACTTGGGCCTGGTCTACGATGTCCGGGTCACTGACCCCGCGACCGTGGACGTAGACATGACACTGACCAGCCCCGGCTGCCCCGTCGGCCCGCAGATTATCCGCGGGGTGCAGACGTACATCAACCAGGAATACCCCGGCCTGGACGCGATCAACGTCCACGTGGTGTGGACGCCGATGTGGGACCCCGGCATGATGTCGCAGGAAGCGAAGGATCAGTTGGGGTTCTTTTGAAGGCAGAAGGCGAAAGGATGAAGGATGAATAACAATACATCTGTAGTTCAGGGCCGGTCATCCTTCATCCGTCGTCGGTGGCCATGAACCAACTCATCCTGTTTAACGACGAGCTGCTTTCCTCGTCGAATCTCCATCTCGGCACGCAGGGCTTCACCTACCCTTCGTGGGTCGGGTCGTTTTACCCGCCGGGCACGCCGGCGAGCGCGTTCCTGACGCGCTATGCGGCGCAATTCGCTACCGTCGAACTCGATACCACCTTCTATGCCGTGCCGCGCGCAAGCACGATCACGGGCTGGCGCGAGCGGACGCCTGACGGGTTCCAATTCGCTGCGAAGTTTCCCCAGACCATCACGCATCAGAAGGCGCTCACCGATTGCGGACCGGAGACCATCGCCTTTCTGGAGGCGATGACGCATCTGGACCGCAAGCTCGGGCCGCTGCTGCTCCAGATGCCGCCCTCATGGGGCACGGGCGCGTTCGATGCCCTGGCTGCCTTCCTCCAAAACCTGCCGACCGGCTTCCGATATGCGCTCGAAGTGCGACACAAATCGTGGCTGGCCCCCGCCGTGCTCCCGAAGCTGCTGGGGTTGCTCCAGAATCATGGGGTTGCGCTCTGCCTGGTACAACATGCCTGGATGCCCGTGCTGGATGAAGCCACCGCGCCGTTCGTCTACATCCGCTGGCTGGGCCGCCGCGAGGACATCCCCGACGACGACTTTTCGCACGTGCGCATCAACCGGGACGTGCAACTCGACCGCTGGGCAGAGCAGATCCGCGGCTATCTCAAGGCCGGCCTGATCGTCTACGGCTACTTCAACAACCACTACCAGGGACACTCCCCGGCGTCGGTGCGCGCCTTGCAGGCGCGGCTGCCCGGCGTCGATTGAGCAGCGTGTCGCCCCCTTGAGCCTGCCCCATAATTCTGAAAATATTTCTAATATATCAGAAGCCTGCGCCTCGTCATAGTTGCCGCTGCAGAACCGTGCTAGGATGCAGTATCTCCATTGAGGAGCGACTGCCATGCCCAACCAAAATTACTGGGACACCTTTCTCGGCGCCGACATCGGCCTGATTGACCCAGACACCGACGCGATCATCGGCTACGAAGAAGAACGCCAGACACGCAAACTCATCATGATCCCGTCCGAGTCCATGGCACCAAAGGCGGTGCGCCAGGCGCTCGGGTCGGTCTTCAATAACGTCTACGCTGAGGGCTATCCCCCGCTCCGCATGACGCGCGACCATGAGGACATGATCCTCGACGCCGGCCACCAACTCGCCTACTACCGCCGTTACGCCGACCGCCGTTTCTACAAGGGTGTGGACTACGTCAACTTCATCGAGACGTTGGCGCAGCGCCGCGCCGCGCTGATCTTCGCCAATGAACGTGTGGCGGATAAAGACATTTATGTCAACGTTCAACCGCTCTCCGGCGCGGCGGCCAATTTGGCGGTCTATGACACGGTGGTCGAAGCCGGCGATACGGTCATGGGCATGGACCTGTACCAGGGCGGCCACCTGACCCACGGCAGCGAGTTCAACTTTTCAGGCAAACGGTATCATGTCATCAGCTATGGCGTCAGCAAGAGCACGGGCAAGCTCGACTACGATGAAATCCGGGATCTGGCCCGCCGACACCGGCCGAAAATGATCATCGGCGGGTTCACGTCGTACACCTGGGCGCCCGACTGGGAGCTGTTCAGGTCGATCGCCGACGAGGTCGGCGCGGTGCTGCTGGCTGACATCAGTCACGCGGCCGGCCTGGCGACCGCGGGCGCCTATCCTAACCCGATCGGCATCGCCGACGTGATCACCTGCACCACGCACAAGACGCTCTGCGGCCCGCGCGGCGCCATCATCATGACGGCCGACGAAGATCTGGCGCGGCGCATCGACCTGGCGGTCTTCCCGGGCGAACAGGGCGGGCCGCACACGCAGAAGTTCGCCGCGATGGCCGTAGCGTTCAAGATCGCAGCCAGCGAGCCATTCCGGCGCATGATGTGGCAGATCAAGGCAAACGCGGCGGCGCTGGCCGATGGGCTGACCAAGCGTGGCCTCAAGCTGGCCTACGGCGGCACCGACACACACTTCTGCATGTTGGATCTGAACAGCGTCCGGCCTGTAGGGGCGGGGTCCCCCCGCGCAACCGGCAGGGGCGAGGCGACCGCGCCCTGCGTGGCGAACCCGCCGTCCGCATCCTGGACATGGCCGGCATCGTCGCCAACAAGAACACGATCCCGGGCGACACCTCCACTGGGCTGGGCATGGGCATCCGTCTGGGCACACCGTGGCTCACCCAGCGCGGCTTCGGTCCCGCAGAAATCGACGAGGTCGCGCGGCTGATCCACAAGACCGTCACCGCCATCCAGCCGTTTAGCTATATGGGGTTGTCCGGCGAGCTGCCGCGCGGCAAGATCGAGCTGGACACCTTCGAGGAGATCAAGGCCGAGGTCGCCGCGCTGGCGGCCCGGGGTGCGGCGGAAACCGAGGATCGGGGAACGGGGTATCCGCACTTTCTGGAGGCTGAGGCTAAGGTTAAGGCTGCGAACGGAGCCACCTCAACCTCAGCCTCGACCTTAACCTTAGCTTTGCTCGTCTCCGGCGAGCGCGCGGTGCCCGGTCTGGCGCAGATCGTCACCAGCGATGTGGCCGCGCTCCAGCCTGGGGAGCAACAGCGCGGCTTCATCCTGGAGCCGGACGGCCGCGTCATGGATGCGGTGAGCATTTTGCGCCTGGCGCAGGATGAGTACGGCCGCGACCGCTTCGTCGTCCGACGCACGACCGCCAACTACGAGCGGGTCAAGGCGTGGTTGCGCGGATTGGGGGATGGCTACATCCTCTTCGACCGGAACGACCTGTTCGCCAAAGTCGAAGGGCCGCTGGTCGTGGAAGAGGTGACTCATCGGCAATGCCTCGCCCTCAGTGCCGGAGTCGAGCCTTTAGGCGGTCCTCCGGCTGAAGCCTCAGCTTCAGGCATGACGGCCATCGACGCGTACCAGGCTCACCCGGGCCACTTCGAGCTGCGCAAGCCCTACTTCGTCGGCCAGCACGCCCTCGCCGAGCTGCGCGTCCACCCATCTACCGATCTACCAATTTACCAAGTACTAACCCCTCAATCTACCAGTTTACCAACTTACAAACGTACCGTCCTCTATGACTGGCACCGGGCGCACACCAAGCACATCGTGCCGTTTGCAGGCTGGGAAATGCCGGTGTGGTATACTGGTGTGCTTGATGAGCACAACGCCGTGCGGAAGGCCGCCGGCCTGTTCGACGTGTCGCACATGGGCGTCTTCGAGGCCAGCGGGCCGCACGCCGAGGCGTTCCTTGACCTGGTCTGCACCAACTACACCCGCTGGTACGCGCCGGGCGAGAGCTTCTACTCGTATCTGCTCGACCCCGACGGCAAAGTGATCGACGACCTGCTGGTCTACCGCCGGAACCGGGAGCGTTTCCAGATCGTCGTCAACGCGTCCAATGCGGACAAGGATTGGGCCTGGCTGAACGCGGTCAACAACGGCGAGGTGCTGCTGGACCGGGAGCGCCCCGACCTGCGGGTGCTGCATCCCGCCGTCTTGCGCGACCTCAAGGCTCCAGCCAGCGGCCCGGACATGCGCATCGATCTGGCGCTGCAAGGGCCGGCATCATTGAAGATCCTGCAAAGCCTGACCGACGACGTTCGGCTCAAAACGCAACTGGCTCGCGTGCGGAAGACCGGTGTGACCGAGTGCGTTCTGGATGGATATGACTTGGTCATCGCCCGCACCGGCTATACCGGCGAGGAGATGGGCTTCGAATTGTTCGTACACCCCGGACCGCGCCGTCGCCTTCTGGGAGACGCTGCTCGAAGCCGGCAAACCGTTCGGCATCCAACCGACTGGGCTGGCCGCGCGCGATAGCACCCGCACCGAGGCTGGCCTGCCGCTCTACGGCCACGAGCTGGCAGGGCCATTCGACATCTCGCCCGCGGGCGCGCGCTTCGCCGGCTACGTCAAGCTGCACAAACCCTACTTCATCGGCCGGTCAGCGTACATGCGCACCGAACGATCCAGGACGATGGAGGTCGCGCGCTTCCGCATAAACGGCCACGGCGTGCGTATGCCCAAGACTGGTGACCCGGTCGTCAACAAGAAGGGGCAGGCGATCGGTTATGTCACCAGCGCGGCCGTGGACGTGGACGGCATCATCCTTGGCCTGGCCTACGTGCAGAGCCGCTACGCCAAGCCGGGTGACGAGATCGGCATCTTCAACGTCCCGGCCAAGCCGGTCGTCGAAAAACCGAATAAGGCCGACCTGGCTCCCGGCGACAAGGTTGCGCTGCCTGACGCCGCGACCTTGCTCCCGCGCTTCCCGGACAAGGCCGAGCGGGCGCACTGGCAAGCTTGAGAATCGGCTCTGGAGACCACGAATCTCACGCAAGGCCGCCAAGACCGCAAAGAATTCATGCCTTATCTCCGCGTCTTTGCGCCTTCGCGTGAGCCAAAAGCGATTCATCACCTGAAAGGAATCTTTACATGGCGAATATTCTTTGCATCGGCGCGGGCTACGTGGGTGGCCCGACCATGGTCGTCATCGCCAAGCACTGCCCGCAACACCGGGTGGTTGTGGTAGACACCAACGCGGAGCGCATCGCCGCCTGGAATTCGGATCGGCTGCCGATCTACGAGCCCGGCCTTGATGAAGCGGTGCGCGTCGCTCGCGGCCGCAACCTGTTCTTCTCGACCGATGTCAACCGGCACATCGCCGAGGCGGACATCATCTTCGTCAGCGTCAACACGCCGACCAAGACCTTTGGCCAGGGCGCGGGCAAGGCCGCCGACCTCCAGTATTGGGAGAAGTCGGCGCGCCAGATCCTGGAGAACTCGACCACGTCCAAGATCGTCGTCGAGAAAAGCACGCTGCCGGTCCGCACGGCCGAGGCGATGGAGTACATCCTCAACTCGCGCGGCACCCAGGGCGTGCATTTCGACATGATCTCGAACCCCGAGTTCCTGGCCGAAGGCTCTGCCATCCAGGATCTGGAGAACCCCGACCGTGTGCTGATCGGCGGGCGGGATACGCCCTCGGGCCGGCAGGCCGTTCAAACCATCGTGGACATCTACGCCAACTGGGTGCCGGTCGAGCGCATCCTCACCACCAACCTGTGGTCGAGCGAGCTGTCCAAGCTGACGGCCAACGCCTTTCTGGCGCAGCGCATCTCGTCCATCAACGCCATCTCGGCCCTGTGCGAGCGGACGGAGGCCGATGTGACCGAAGTGGCGCACGCCATCGGCACGGACAGCCGGATCGGCCCGCGCTTCCTGCAGGCCAGCGTGGGTTTCGGCGGCTCGTGCTTCCGCAAGGACATCCTGAACCTGGTCTATCTGTGCGAGCACTACAATCTGCCCGAAGTGGCGGCGTATTGGGAGCAGGTCATCAAGATGAATGACTACCAACAGAGCCGCTTCGTCTCCAACATGGTCTCCGCCATGTTCAACACTGTCGCGGGCAAACGCATCGCCCTGTTCGGCGCGGCGTTCAAGGCCAACACCGGCGACACGCGCGAGTCACCGGCCCTGGCGGTCTGTCGGGAGTTGCTGGAGGAGCACGCCGATCTGGTGTTGACCGATCCCCATGCGCTGGAGAACGCACGCGAGGACCTGGGGGAGGATGCCGAACTGGTAGCCTTCGAGACGGACCCATACGCTGCGGCTCATGACGCGCACGCCATCGCCATTCTGACCGAATGGCGCCAGTTCGCGGAGCTGGACTACGAGGCGATCTTCAAGGACATGGTGAAACCGGCCTTTATCTTCGACGGCCGCAACATCCTGGATCACCAGCGGCTCTATGAGCTGGGCTTCAACGTGTACGCAATCGGCAAGGCGCCGCTGACCCACTTCGGCACGCGCGACAACGGTCTGGGGATTTAGGAAAACCCGCGCATACCTCCTCGCATCTGCGGAGGTGGTATGCGATTGGTGGGGTTCTTCCTGGAGGCGCTGGGAGAACTGACCTCACATGGGCGCGATCGCCGGACCAGTCAAACCTGCACAAGACTAACCCCAAGCAACGAAGTGGCATGCGCGACCTCAGCGACCGCAACTCGTAGTAGAGAGTGACAGGAGGATGCCATGAACAACACATCTACTGCTGCCCCGTCACTCTCGTCCAGCGAGCTGCGACGCATCGTGTATTCTCGCTTTGCGATCGCCCTCGTCGTGCTGCCGTTGTTCTTCTTCGTGCCCGCCGGGACTCTGCGCTACTGGGAGGCCTGGGTCTATCTGGCCCTCCTGCTGATCCCGGTATTCTTCGTGATGCGCTACCTGCTTAAACATGATCCCGCTTTCCTGGAGCGGCGGATGCGGACGCGCGAGCAGCAAGCACCGCAAAAGCTGGTGATCAAATTGGCGTTCCTCTGGTTCTTCCTGGTCTTCATCCTGCCGGGGTTTGATCAGAGGTTCGGCTGGTCGAATGTGCCGATCGCCGCGGTGCTCGCAGCCGACCTGGTGATACTGCTGGGCTATGGCGTGATCCTGCGCGTATTTCAGGAGAATCGCTACGCATCGCGCGTGGTCGAGGTGGAAAAGGGCCAGCCGGTGATCCAAAGCGGACCCTATAGCGTTATTCGCCACCCGATGTATCTAGGAACGGTGCTGATGTACCTTGCCACGCCGGTCGCGTTGGGATCATGGTGGGCTCTGCTGCCCGCGCTGCTCATCGTGCCGATCCTGGTGTTGCGCATCCTGAATGAGGAAAAGGTGCTGGCCGAACAGCTTCCCGGCTATCGCACGTACATGCAGAAGACGCGCTACCGGCTGATCCCTGGCGTTTGGTGACACTCTGGCACATGATCGTGCAAGGCGCCTTGTGCGAGACGCGCCTTCTTGCCGAGTCGCAGTTTGCCAAATGATGCCCGGCCATCGTACAATCACATCCTCTCAAGCATCACCTCGCACCGCACGGAGGGCCTCCATGAAGAAAACATCGACCTTGGGCATCATCGCGATCGCCGCGTTGCTCCTGGCACTGGTGCTCACCCTGATCTTCGGCGCCGCGCTCTGGGACGTCGGCGGCAACAGCGCGCTGCAAGGCCTGGGCGGCTGGCTGAAGCTGCCGATGGCGATCTTCACCTTCCTGGGCGACGAGCAGTTTTACCTCCTGCTGGTGCCGCTGGTCTACTGGTGTCTGAACAAGGAGCTGGGCGCTGACCTGGGCGTGCTGCTGGTGCTATCCAGTTTCACCAACACCGCGCTCAAGTCGTTCTTCAAACACAGCCGGCCGTTCTGGGAGGCCCCGGCGCTGCAACTGGGCGACGCCGGCAGCTTCTCCACGCCCAGCGGCCATGCGCAGACCGAGCGCGGCGCTATTCGGCTACCTGGCCTGGTTCCTGGCCGATAAGCGGCGGGGACGCCTATGGGCGGCCCTGCTGGGGTTGCTCATGGTCCTCGTCGCGTTGTCACGTGTCTATCTGGGCGTCCATTTCCTGGGCGACATCCTGTGGGGTCTGGCCGTGGGGCTGGGCCTGGCCGCGCTCTACGCCTGGCTGAAGCCGAAGCTGTTGCCGCAGCTCAAACGATTCCCGCTCGGCATCCACGTGCTCCTGGCATTCGTCGCGGCAGCCTTCATCTTCGTGGTCGTCAGCCTGCTGCTGGCAATTCCCTTCGGCACGGGGCAGATGTTCGGTGAGTTGTACACGGCGGCCTGGCGCTCGGCGCTGGAGGATGCGGCCACGATCGCCGGGCTGGCGTTCGGACTGTGGGTCGGCCTGGCGCTCGAAACAAGCGCGGTGCGGTTCACCGTGGCCGGGACGTGGTGGCAACGCGGCCTTGCGTTATCGTGATCGGCATCATCGGGCTGGTCGCGATCTGGATGGGGCTGCGCGTCGTCTTTCCGCAGGAAGCGACCACGCTCGGCATCGCGCTGCGGATGGTGCGCTACGCGCTGGTCATGCTGTGGGCGATCGTGGGCTGGCCGTGGGTGTTCGTCAGGATTAAGCTTGGGACGCGTGAGGAGGCCTTGGTATAATGTCCGTCAAGACTTCGTGAGCCGGTCAACGGCCTGATGCACCTGGGCGCCGCCATCATAGCCGGTATCGGCCTGGTGGCGCTCCTGGTCATCGGTCGCGACAGCCTCCCCAAACAGGCATCACTCCTGCTCTACGGCGCGGCCCTGATCCTGATGTTCTCGGCGAGCGCTGCCTATCATCTGATCCCCGCGCAACCACAGACGGCCCTGGCGCTCCGCAAGCTCGATCACTCAGCCATCTACCTCCTGATCGCCGGCACCTACACGCCGATCTGCATCCACTTCTTCACCGGCTTCTGGCAGTGGGGGGTATTGGCCATCATCTGGTCCATGGCAATCGTTGGTGTCGCGGTCAAGGTGTTCTCGATCCGAGCGCCACGTTGGTTGACCACCGCAATCTATCTGGCGATGGGCTGGCTGTGTCTGATGGGCATTCGGGTGATGCTCGCCACGATGCCTATGGGCGCGCTGATCTGGCTGCTCCTGGGCGGCATCTTCTTTTCGGTGGGCGCGCTCGTCTACGTCACCAAGCGGCCGGACTTCTATCCGGGCGTCTTTGGTTTCCACGAGCTCTGGCACATTTTCGTCATCCTCGGCTGCCTATGCCACTTCATCGTGGTGGCAGCCTATGTCGCGCCGCCTTCCGGGTGAAGGCTTCCCCTCCGATGCAAAACGTTGAACTACACGCTCTTCGATGAAACGGTTTGACAAAACGTACGAAATCCCGTACCATTGCTGCATCAGCATGGAGGTACATATAGTATGACAGTCCTGAAAGTGAGTGAGGCGCGCGCAAAGCTGTACCAGCTCATCGACGAAACGGCCCAATCTCATCAGCCGGTCACGATCACCGGTAAGCGGCATAACGCGGTTCTGGTATCGGAAGACGATTGGCGATCAGTGCAAGAAACGTTGTACCTGGTTTCCATTCCGGGCATGCGTGAATCGATCATCGATGGAATGCAAACACCGGTCGAAGAATGTGCTGAGGAGTTGGAATGGTAACGTGGCGGCTGGTCTACACCCGTCAGGTGCAGAAGGACGCCAGGAAGCTGGCAGGAGCAGGCCTCAAACAGAAAACGATCGCACTACTGGATCTCCTTGAAGACGAACCCCTCACCAGAACGCCTCCGCCCTACGAGAAGTTGACTGGGGACGTGACGGGAGCCTACTCGAGAAGAATCAACATCCATCATCGTCTGGTCTATCAGGTGTTCGACGCTGAGAAGATCGTCAAAGTCATTCGGCTGTGGTCGCACTACGAATAAACAGCCTTGGCTGACTAACAAATCGCGTCTCCGCGGATAAACACGGATTTTCGCGGATCAACGCGAATAATCTGTGCAAATCCGCGTCAATCCCGGCAGATTCCCATTGAATGCCAATTTCCCCCGGCTGCCATTCTATCTTCGGTCAATCATCAGCCCGGGCTGGCACGTCCGGCAGAAGTGCGTGTCGCGCCGTTCGCGCGACACCTCGCTGATGGGGCTGCCGCAGCGGGGACAGGGCTGCCCCGGCTTGCCATGCACGGCCAGAAAGTCGCGCACCTCCACGTCGATGGCGGCTCCGACCCGCACCCGCAGCGTCTCGATCGCCTCGGCCAGAACCGATCGCATCGCCGCGTAGAGCCGGGCAAGCTCATCCGCATCCAGGCTGGGACGGCGCCGAAACGGATAGAGCCCTGCCCGCCAGCAGATCTCGTCCGCATACGCGTTGCCGATGCCGGCGACGAACTCCTGGTTGGTCAGGATCCCCTTAATCTCACCCGGATGCCGGCGCAACCGCTGGAGGAAGATGTCGAGGGTGAGATCAGGGTCGGTGGCCTCCGGCCCCAGGTCGACGAACGTCGGCACTTGCCCCAGATCGAGCGTCAGGTAAATCTTGCCCATGTCCTCCGCATCGTGATAGCGCACCTCGCGGCCGTCGTCCAGTCGCAACACCACCGCATCGCGCACCCGATCCTTCTTCAGCGGCTCGCCGTAGCGGAGCCTGCCAGCCAGCATCGGATTGATCACCAGCACAGTCCCGTCATCGAGGCCCAGCAGCAGGAACTTGCCGCGGCGGCGCACATCGGCGAAGGCGCGTCCGACGAGCTGTCCGGAGAAGTCGTCGCCCAGCAGGTTGCGCACGATGATCGGCCGGCGCACGACGGCGCTTGTGATGGTTGCGCCGGGCAGGCGTGGCGCAAGATACTCACGAATGACTTCGAGATCAGGAAGTTCGGGCATCGGCTCCTCTTTTGTCCCGGGGGTGCATTTGGAGTAGAATCTACCTGATCTCGCTCGGAAAGGCAAGTACCATGACCGTCGTCAACTCAATCGAAGTACCTTCTTTCAGAAAACGCAGCAAGGCCAAGATCTGGCTGCGCACCGGCATTCTGGCCATCTTCGCCATCATCTTTGGCATCTCGCTCTACCACGACATCGCTTCCCACCGGTTCCTGTGGTACCTTGGCCTCATTACCTACCTGATTTGCTTCCCGATCGGGTTCGCCATGCGGAACCTGGTGCCGATGCAGGTACATCTGACCTCGAAGCACATCACCATGTCGTTCGACAAGGTCTACTTCGCCGTGATCCTGACGCTGGTGATCGGCAAACTGGTGGCGGGCCGCTTCTTCGGCCTCACTGTCCTGGCCAACGTCATCATCTGCGCCATCCTGGGGCTGATGACGGGGCGGCTGGGCGGCATCGGGGTACACGTGCGCGGGTTGAAGCGGGAACATGGGTTTCTGCCTGAGACTTGACAATAGTCTCAATAGTGAAATCATTTTGTCATGGCTCACACCGACGACATCGTTGCTGAGATCCGCGAGAACCCGAATGGTCCGCATCCCCCCAGACCAGCATCGGCGTCTGGCCCTGGAGGCCGCGGAGGCCGGCATCAGTCTGAACCGGCTTACCAGCGCAAAATTGAGCCGAGAAGATCAGTAAAATACAACGCCTCCTGTGGGAGTTGATCCCGCAGGAGGCGTTTCGCGTCGATTACCCGTCACGTATCACGTATCACGCAACACGTCTCACCCACACCCCGGCGCGTAACACAGCACCATCATCAGCGCCTCGGGCACGATGAGCGGGAAGTACACGGTCGGCGGGTGCATCCTGAAGTCCATCAGCCGCCAATCCGATCAATGCCGCCCATGTACGGCCGCAACACCTCGGGCACGCCGATCGAGCCGTCTGTCTGCTGGTAGTTCTCGATCACGGCGATCAGCACGCGCGGCAGCGCCAGCCCCGAGCCGTTGAGGGTGTGGACGTACTCCGGCTTTGCGCCCGGCTCAGGCCGGAAGCGGATGTTCGCCGCGCCGCGCCTGGAAATCCCCGAAGTTGCTGCACGAGCTGACCTCAAGCCATTCGCCGCAGCCCGGCGCCCATAGCTCAAGATCAAACTTGGCCGCGGCCGAGAAGCTCAGGTCGCCGGTACACATCTGGATCAGCCGGTACGGGATCGCTCAGCCCGCGGAAACGTCCTCGGCGTTATCCACCAGCTTCATCAGCTCGTCCATCGAGGTCTCGGGCCGGACGAACTTGACCATCTCGACCTTGTCGAACTGATGCCCGCGCTTGATGCCGCGGACGTCGCGGCCCGAGCTCATCTTCTCGCGACGGAAGCAGGCGGTGTACGCGACGTGGTAGATCGGCAATTGCGCGCCGTCCAGGATCTCGTCGCGGTACAGGTTCGTGACCGGGACCTCGGCGGTCGGGATCCACCAGTAGTCTTCCTCGGCGTCATGGTAAAGGTTGTCGCCGAACTTCGGCAGGTTGCCCGTGCCCACCAGCATCTCCGCCTTGACCATGTACGGCGGGAGGACCTCAGTGTAGCCGTGCTTCTCCGTATGCAGGTCGAGCATCCAGGCGATCAGCGCCCGCTGGAGCCGCGCGCCCGCGCCCTTCAACACGTAGAAGCGCGTGCCGCTCAGCTTCACCCCGCGGTCGAAGTCGATGATGTCCAGCTTGGTGCCCAGATCCCAGTGCGGCAGCGGCTCGAAGTCGAACGCCCGCGGCTGCCCTTCTTGCCGGATGATCACGTTCTCGGCGTCGCTCGCCCCAACCGGCACGCCGGGATGCGGCAGATTCGGGATGCGCAGCATGGCGTCCTGCAGGCCCGTTTCCACCTGCGTCAGCTCTTCGTCCAGCGTCTTGATCTCATCGCCGATGGCCGACATATGCGCTTGCAACGCCTGCCCCTCAGCGCGCTTCCCCTCGCGCATGAGCTGGCCGATCTGCTTCGAGCCGCTGTTGCGCTCGGCACGCAGCACTTCGACGCGCCCCAGGATCGTCCGGCGGCGCTCGTCCAGCGCCAACGCCTGTGCGACGGGCGCGTCCTCGGCCGCCAAGGCCCGCATTGCAGCCAGGACCGCCTCCCGATTTTCGCGCATATACTTGATGTCCAGCATACTTCCCTCCCCTCTTCCGACCAACGTTGTGCAACGAAAAAGCGCCCCACATCCATGACAGACCCACGTAAGGAACTGTCAGGGACGAGGGGCGCTCGTGGTGCCACCCTGGTTCGCCGCGGCCTTCCAGCCACAGCCTCATAAGGTCAAGGCAAGCTGCCCTAACCCAAAGCCCGCTAACGGGGGGCAGATCGGCGGCCCATACTGCGCTTATGTCAAAGCGGTTCCGGGTCGCAGCTCGGGAGGGGATTTCAGCGATTCACCCACTGCCTCGCACCAGCCGGCAGTTCTCTGAAGGGGTGCAGGTCGCTTACTTGTCTCCGTCATCGCTACTTACTATTGAAGCGAGTATAGCACCGTGAGTCGCGGCGGTCAAATGTTGCCATCCCGTCCAGGCTGCGATATGATGGACGCATCGTTATTCTTCTCCAAGGACTTCATCTATGCGTTACTTGATCACCGGCGGCGCTGGGTTCATCGGCTCACACTTATGTGAACTTTTGTTGGCAGACGGCCACCGGGTGGTTGTCATCGACGACCTTACCACGGGCCGGCTGGAGAACATCGCGCACCTGAAGCCGCGGCCGCAGTTCCAGTTCGTGCGCGAGACAGTGGATAACGCCCTGGTGCTCGACCGGCTGACCAGCGAGTCGGACATCGTGGTACACCTGGCCGCGGCCGTGGGCGTCGAGTTGATCGTCCGGGATCCGGTGCGCACCATCCGCACAAACATCAACAGTACCGAGGCAGTCCTGACCGCCGCGCACCGCTACGGCTGTAAGGTGCTGCTCGCCTCTACCTCGGAGGTCTACGGTAAGGGGGTGCGGGTGCCGTTTCGTGAAGACGACGACCGGCTGATGGGGCCGACCACGCGCAATCGTTGGGCCTATGCCGAATCAAAAGCCGTGGATGAGTTTCTTGGTCTGGCATACCATCGAGAGTATGGTTTGCCGGTCGTGATCATGCGGTTCTTCAACACCGTCGGTCCGCGGCAGACGGGCCGCTACGGCATGGTCGTGCCGCGCTTTGTGCGCGCAGCCTTGTACGAGCAGCCGCTCAACGTCTACGGTGACGGCACCCAGTCGCGCTGCTTCGCCGATGTCGCCGACGTGACTCGCGCCATTGTCCAACTCGCCGACCAGCCGGCCGCAATCGGCCAGGTGTTCAACATTGGCTCCACCCAGGAAATCACCATCAGTAGGCTCGCTGAACGGGTGATCCGCCTGACCGGCAGCCGGTCGGAGATCATGTATGTCCCTTATGAAGAAGCCTACGCGCCCGGTTTCGAGGACATGCAACGCCGCGTACCCAGCATTGACAAAATCGCCGTCCGATCAGCTCACGCAGGTAGACCACGACAACAAGTCGCCGATCTCCGCCACCGCGCTTTCCGTGACTAGGGCTGCCGCCCCTTGCCCATCCGGCCCAAGCCTTGATTTCCAACTACGGAGCGTAGCAGCCGGAACGTTGTACGTCGCGGCAACTTCGCCCACGGCTTGCCCTGCCAGCAGCGCCGCCAGACATGCCGCCTTGGTCTCGTTCGAATACTCACGCCGAGCCATTGCACCACCCCACTCCCTTTTTTGTGTTGCAACACGTTGCAACTCCCTGGCCCCATGGGGCCGGGGGACAACTTGCCGCATCAGACCCACCCCGCCCACTTCACGGCACACGGCGTTGTCCGCACCGGATGCCGCCAGCCATAACCCCACGGCGAGACCGTCCGCCAGTCCACCCGCGCCGGATCGTAGTCACGCAGTATTCCGGCCGGCCAACCCAACGCGTGCGCCAACTCGTCGCCACACGTCCGCAACCACGTTGCCGCCTCGGGATCGGTCAGCGAATCCGCACCGCCCGCAGCAGCACGGCGATCGCCAACTCTTACCACGGGTCACTCAGCCCAGGCCCGATCAGCCGATGACCAGCGATCAACTTACGCATGAAACCCCGATCATCCTCAGTGCGACTGCCAGCGCCACGGCCTGACACGTGCTCCGCGCCCCCAGGCGCTCGCGCGCTCGCGCCAGATGCCCCCGCACCGTTGCAGATGCAATACCCAAACGCAACGCCGTTTCACGCTCCGTGCAACCGGCAGCCGCCAGGGTTAGAACATCTGTTTGACGCAAGGATAAAAAAAGGGGCTGGATACCAGCACTCACGTGCCTGTATCCAGCCCCGGGCTTGTCAACCGCCGACGGGCAACCTATGCAGTTATCTTGCAGCCCACATCGCGCCCCGGCGGACCCCCTGTCCGCTCTTCCAGCCATGGCTCCTGCGTCACTCGCAATCGCCGCGGCCGACCCTTTTCGATCACGACCGCGACTTCTCCATAGCCAGGCTCAGCACACACCCGCCTGACCTCATCCACGAAACGGCGAATCATCTCCTCGGTCATGGGTCTATCTTAGCACATACGTTCTTTTGTGTCAACGCGCGCAATGTATCTATGAACACCTGTTTTATGCCAAATCGCAAGGAATCAAAGAAACGTACTGACCACATCGCTGGCTCAGTGTCGGGCGACTCTTCACAGCAAATCTTTCTTGATTCAGCCCGCCGACGAGTCGGCCAGGCACATGTACTTCGATGGCCTGAAAGGGACGATTTATGCAGAGCCGTAGTGAACCCATCAGTCGAAGTGTGCATGGCCGTCAGTCCCATGATACCGAAGTGCATCGAAGACCTGTGCCGCAGCACCCGCCTGAAGGACAGGAAGCTCGTCTGGCCGAAAAAACTTCGCGGCGCGAATCTCTTCGCGGTGCAAGCCGAGCCTTGTTTCTTGGGTTGCCGCATGGAACACTAGCGTGTAGGTGGGCTGAGGCGACGCGCCTATCGGCTTCAGCCGCATGTCATATACGCCGACCAGACCATCACACGTTATCAGTAAGCCAGTCTCCTCATAGACCTCGTTGGCAGCGTTCTCGGAAGGTGTATGCCATACATCTGCCCAGCCGCCAGGAAGGGCCCAGCTCAAGTCGTCAGCTCTTTGAACTAACAAGATGGACCCTCCTGGTTCGAACACTGCTGTGGCCACCGCCGCCTTAGGCGTCACATAGCCCATGCCCGGTGGTTCTGTCGCCTGGCCGATCTTGCTAGTGTCAAAGGATGGAGCACCATCTATCCCTACCGATCCAATGAACCCGGCAATCTCCGAAGCCAGAGACATCACCTCTCCGTATCGCTCACGATCGAAGGTACTTCCCGAAAGACTGAGTCCAGTATCTCCGAGTGCGCGCAGCTTGATGACCCACTTCAACAGTTGCCAGTCAAGGTTGTGATCAACCACCGGCCCTGAAGGTAGAGACCTACCCGGCACCTCATGATGAGCGTAGCAGCGAGGTTCATACAGCTCTGCTCCCCCAGGCAGGATGACCCTCTCGTAGAATGTCGCCGGTCTCCCGTCGATCAGCCTCTGAGTCAAGAAGGCCCGGTCACCGCACACCGAGCAGCGAGGAACAGTTTATGCACCACTTGAGCACAGGCGAGCAGTCCGGGCATGGGACCGAACGGCAGACCCCGGAAATCCAGGTCGAGTCCCGCGATCAACAGATGCTTCCCGTTTGCTGCCAGCTCCAGGCACACGTCTAGGATGTGTTTATCGAAGAACTGGGCCTCATCGATGCCAACAAACTGATCAGTGTCCAATATCTGTTGCTGCATGGCCACTGCACCGGCGACACCCGTAGCGTCGAGGTAAAGCCCACTGTGAGACCTAAGGCCTCCAGTCGGAGATCGGGTGTCTGCATCAGGCCGAAAAACAGCCACCCGATACCCTGCATCGCGCAGCTGGCTTATCAGGCCGATGAGTGTCTGCGTTTTCCCGCTGAACATGCAGCCGGCGAAAACCTCAACTCTCCCCGGGTGCCAAACGCAGTCCCATGAATCGATTGACATCGTCTGCATCCCAAATGCTTTTGTCGTTCTCTCGAGATCTGATGAAAGTGCGATCTCGAAACGTATAACCTAGATACTCAAAAGTCGGATCACGCATTCGTTGGCCATCGCAGCCGACCTCAACAACCCGTTGCGGCTCGACCCACTTTGCAGATGGATTCCCCGGAACGACCAGTGGGTGTCTGGAGTCTCGATGTAGGGCTGGCAACGATGATGTGATCAAGCCCCAATGGTCACAGCCTAGCCTTGGCGCTTTCCACAAATGCGACCGGCACCAACTTCCCATCGTCTATTGTCCGCGCCTTCTCCCATATTGCCACCGGCGCAGGCTGCTCACCCCATCTGCTGACTGCCTATACCCCGACGATAACAGCATCAAATGACTCGTACCCCTTCAGTTTGCCCTTCCCGGCGCTAAGTCGTCCAGACATGTAGTGGGCAAACCTGTACTTCGTGATGATGCCTTCGTATCGAGGATCATTGATCGTATCCTCATAAAACTGCCTCAGGTCTACTTCCGGATTCGATTGGACTATCTGGAGCTAGCACAACTGAGGGATCTGCCACCTGAGCCAGCAATACGCTCAGATTTGCACGTCGGCGCATGTAGGTTTGAGTGCGAAGGTCGGTGCCATTGAGGAAAAGAAGCTCATACACAAAGAGACGGTGAAACGGCGCGGTCAGAGTGTCTCCGAAGCGAACCACCTCACCGTCCATCTCACGATAGCCAACGAGGACTCGCCCTCCATGATAGCCGTTTCTGAAGGAATGCAAGCAGACCATACATGGGATAGATTGCTGAGTTGCTCCGTGAGATCATGCCACTGAAGGCCCCGATAGCCCCGCACCAACACGCGAACACGGCCTTCGTATTTGTGTACCTGAACATACATGCCGTCACATTTCGGCTGTGCGAGACAGGGGCCCTTGAAGTCCCAAGCCTCCTCAAGGGACGACCAACCCCTGAGGGATTCTGGTGGGACAGGGACGCCGGGCTGAGGACCAACGGTACGCACTATCTGAATGCCTCTAGAGTGCACCGCCGCCGCGAACCAACCCAGGTCCGGCAGCGTGTGCAGGTATGACTTGCGAGCGGCTTTAACATGGTAGTCACTACGCAAGGGTCCAGTCCGGTAACGACCCTGGTCAGCAGCTCATCACTAAAAACCGGAGCCACTATGGCACGCGCCAGGATTGACCGGCCTGATTGGCCTAGCTGCTGAGCGAGAGATACGAGATCGCCGGGTACTGCCGCCTTGCTAGACAGCCAAGCCTCGATTCGTGGCCATAGATCGTGCACAACTCGGTTGACTTCCACCAAAGTCGGCTGCCCTGCCGACGATCCTTGACCATGTCCCGTAGCTTGCACGGCGGTGCGGCGATCCGCGGAAAGCTGCGGAAAACGAGAGACATCGGCACCGAGACGTGGCCGATATCCTTTAATCAACCGGCCCTCCAGAGAAATGTACTGCCGTAGCGACCTCGACGGAATCAAGGTTTCGCAACAGAGCTACCACCACGTCGACTTGCTCATCCGGCTGTAAGCCCGCATCGCCCACAATTCCATCGCGAACTCATCGAACAACATCCGTCGCTTCCTCCAGTGGACATCTCCAGACCAGTGTCCAGGTCGTCTCGGCTCTTCAATGTTAGCCACATCTCAAACTTAGCCATCTCGTTCAGGGGATCCAGTGTTAGAGCTTGTTCGTATCGGGATATCGCCTGATCATAATCATGAATGCGGGAATAGGTGCGGGCCATGTCTGCCAAATCTGGCCTGAGTGTGCCCATCGGACTCATCTCTCGCCATCGCTTCTTTGAACATATCAATAGCCCTTGTGCTATAGCCGACTTTTCACGTAGAACCAACACCTCTCCCCAGGCGCCGATAAAGAGATGGATCTGGGTACCCGCGCAGATCGCCTTTTTCCAACTGCTCGACGGCCGCATCGTCGTCCCCTTTGCCCACATAGGCATCCGCCAGGTGCCGATAGGTACCAGGATAACTCGGCGCTTGCCCAATTGCTTGCTCCAAGACACGATGGCTTCATCGTATTTCTTTGCGCCGATCAAACACTCTGCTAGATGGCGCAAGTGGTCCACCAGGATTGTCCGGATCGTGATGATGCGCCAACTCGTACTGCGTGCGGGCCTTATCAAACTCACGATTGGTCAGAAAGCTATCCCCCCGTTGGATGAAAGGCAGAACCTTCAAGGCACCGTTCACTCTGTCAACAAGGTCACCACGGTTTCCTCGATTCCCTTTTCTTAACCCATCCCCCTCTAGTTTCGCGAAAAGCAAAAGGCAGGGACCACACCATTGGATGCGTATCTCTACTCATCCCAGCGAGATTCCTCTCCAAGCGTCCTCAATTGCCGACACGGATACCCAGGGTCGAGTTGGTGGGCGCAACTAACGCAGCAAAGCTGTCCTCCCTCTCGGTCTCCAAAACAATCAATCGCACAGTCATCTCCGGCGAGCTCTGCACTCTCCGCCAGCACCTGGGAGACAAGACGCATCGCATTTTGGATTACCCAATATGCGACCGAGGGGTCCAAACGCCGAAGATCGGCATAGGCGCTAATACGCACAGCAAAAAAGACTATGTACCTGTCAACCCCCTCGCCTTCCGGCGACTCACACCCCTTTCCGATCAATTCGACTAAGGCATTGCGCAGCTCATGGACTGAAATCACAGGTATTCCTGGCCGGGAGGCAACCCGCAACCGGGCAGCGACTGTTTTGTGAGTCATTCCGGAACACGCCAAGATTTCACCGACAATCCGCCCAAAGACACCAAGCAGGACTTTATCCCTTTCATCGGGAGGAGGGACCCTGGTTAGGCATCAACTGTCGCGTGCGTGTGCCTACGTATAGCACACCAGAGTGGGGTCATTAGGGTCTAGCGCAGCGGGAAAAGCCGCGCAGCTTACGGCTTCTCCAAGGCCTGAAATGCAAAACGAGGATCATCAGGCACGACTTGATTGACGACTAGCGGCCTACAAAACTCATACACCCATCCCACCAGCGATGTCTTGCAGAGGGTAGACTGCACGCTCCCGCAACTCCACAGGAAATGCATGACTTTTGCCGCAGATACTGCCAGGCTGTCTTCTGTCAGCGGTGTCATGATCCCACAATAGTCCCACTTTCCCCGTGCAGCCACCACCAGATTGGCCAGGACCGACAACATATCCGGCT
>CAWJEL010000002.1:0-78242 GCA_963841825.1 uncultured Chloroflexia bacterium | reverse complement strand
CTACGTATCGCTCGACGTATCTGGCAAGCAAGCCGAGCCGCGATCTCATTACCGCGGCGCATCAGTAGATTACCCACGACTGGTGGGAGTCGCGCCTTACCGATTTCGAGGTTTACATCTCGCAATTCGTGCTGGATGAAGCGGGCGCGGGCGATGCCGACAGGCGGCGCGGCGCTTGGCGCTGCTCGGCGCTTTCCAGCTCTTGGATGCCACGCCAGAGGCGTTAGAACTGGCGAGGGCCTTGGTGGACACCGGCGCGATCCACCTCGCAAGGTCGCCGACGCGGCGCATATCGCCGTGGCGACCGTCCATCGCATTCAGTTCTTGCTGACGTGGAACTGCATGCATCTGGCTAATGCGGAGATCTTGGCGCAAGTCCAAGCGATTTGTGCGAAGTTGGGCTACGCCGCACCCATCGTGTGTACACCCGAAGAATTGTTAGGAGGCCAAGATGATGCAATGGCATGACCCGATCGTGGAGGAAGTCCGGCACATCCGTGAACAGCAGGCGGCCGAGTTGGATTACGACCTCAAGGCCATCTTTGAGCGCGCCCGCCGACGCCAACAGCAATCCAAGCGCAAGACGGTGTCGTTTGCTACCGCCGCAATGTCTAGCGATCATGCGACGAGGGCAGAAGCCAAGTCAGCGCGCGGGTAGCCGGCTGGCTGGGCCACGGTTCGCCGTCGTGGGCGGCGCTCGCGTGGGGTGGCGCTGGTCACCAGGGCACGGCCTAACATTTGCGTCAAGCTGATTGCGCAGCATCCTTTAGGACGCCCGCCGTCGAGCCTGGGTTTCTGACTATCAAGTCCCACGGAGGCGGCGGGACCACCTCACCGCGCCGATCAACTCCCATTTCGCACTTGCCTTCCGCTTCACATCTTTGGAGGTCCAATGACCAGACAGCCATCAGCTCCGGCTCAATCTTCGAACAAGAAATCGGTTATTCCCGCGCCGTGGTCGATGGCGATTGGGGCCAACCATAGAGATCAACCTCGGCCTGAAGGCCAATTGAAAGGACTAACCTGCCATGAAAGTACTGTTTATCGGTGGCACCGGCTTCATCAGCACCGCGGTCAGCCGGCAAGCGATCGCCAGAGGATTTGAGCTCTATCTGCTCAATCGCGGCACGCGGGCGCGCATCTGCCCGGGTCTCAGCACCTGATTGCCGACATACACAATCCGGCGGACGCGCGCGCCGCCTTGCAGGATATGGTGTTTGATGTCGTCGTCGACTGGATTGCCTACACCCCGGACGATATCGAGCGCGACCTGGCGCTGTTCCGGGGCCGGGTCAAGCAGTTCGTCTTCATCAGCTCGGCCTCGGCGTATCAGAAGCCGCCGGCGCACTATCTCATCACCGAGTCAACGCCGCTGCACAACCCCCACTGGGAGTACTCCCGCAACAAGATCGCTTGCGAGGAACGTCTGATGCAGGCGTACCGTGCTGAAGATTTTCCCGTGACGATCGTGCGCCCCTCCCTGACGTATGATCCGAACTTCCCGATTGCCATCGGTGGGTGGGGCTGCTACACTCTGGCCGATCGGCTGCAAAAGGGCCAACCGATTATCGTACATGGCGACGGCTCATCGCTGTGGGTTGTGACGCATGCGGAGGACTTTGGGCGCGGGTTTCTCGGGCTGCTGGGAAATGCGCGCGCGTTGGGTCACGCCTTCCATATCACCTCCGACGAAGTGCTGACGTGGGATCAGATTTACCGGACCATCGCCGAGGCATTGGGGGTCGAGGCGAAGATTGTGCATATTCCGTCTGACTTTATCGCGCGTGTGGCGCCGCAACAGGCAGGGAATCTGTTGGGCGACAAGACGTGGAGCGCGGTCTTCGATAACAACAAGATCAAGACGTTCGTGCCTGGTTTCCAGGCTGTCATACCGTTCCGGGAAGGCATCCGCCGCACGCTGGCATGGTTTGCGGCCGACGAAAGACGTCAGCGTATCGATGAAGCGGTGAACGCGGAAATGGATGGCATTCTCGAGGCTTATGCGGAGGCGTCCCGTTGAGGTAAGACCTGACAAGGACTCTCTATGCAAAGAAAGAATTTCTCAGGAAAAGTACAGGAATTAGTTGACAGAGCAAATAGTGGGAATATCGAAGATGTTGATTACATCCTCAACCATCTAACGTCGGATGTCACTTTGTCTGTAACGCGATTTGTTGACTATGCATTGAGTCTTGTTGTCAGTGATGTAGGTGTTGAAAGAATAGAATACTACTTATTTAATGGCACGCAAATACAGCGCAATTATTGCTCTCTATTTTTCAATAGAAGAGGAGATTGGCCTATCGTTAAAAAGGCGTATGAGCGCGGGCTTATTGACGAAATCCAGGCATACGCTAGATGAAAATCACTGTTGATGATAGCTCCCCAGGTAGCGCCGCAGAATGCCATGAAGTAGACAATGATCCTCACCGAGTTCGGTCCTTGGCAGATATGATCCCTCGACCCCGTCCCCAATCAAATGTCATACAGCAAGACCGGAATTGCCGTTACAGGCAACTGACCCATATTTGTATACCATTTGTTTCACTGACAAATCGTCAAATCGAGTATGAATCGACCAAGGAGTGACCATGACCACCTACACACAAGCAAAACCGGCCGGTACGCCCACCTGGAGCGACCTGCTGACGCCGGACATCGACGGGGCGCGCACGTTCTATCATGCGATCTTCGGCTGGGATTACGACATCGGCGGCCCCGAATATGGCGGCTATACCACTGCCCGCCTGGGCACGCGGACGACGGCCGGCATGTCGGGCCCTCCGCCCGGCGTCGCGCTCAGGCCGGCTGCCTGGGCTCTGTATTTCGCCACCGAGGATATCGACGCCGATGTCGCGCGAGCCGTGACCTTAGGGGCCAAGGTGCTGTATCCGCCCATGGTCGTAGGCGAGTTTGGCAGCATGGCGACCCTTGAAGACCCCACCGGCGCGACGTTCAGCTTCTGGCAGGCCGGGCAGCATGTGGGCGCACAGGTTACCGAAGAGCCAGGGTCGGCGGCCTGGTACGAATTGTATTCATCTGATGCAAAACGGGCACGGGATTTCTACATGGAACTGCTCGGCGCCACCGCAGACCCGATGCCGGGAGGCATGGAGTATTATGTGCTCAGACATGGCGCGCAAGAACTCGGCGGTATCATGCAGATTGATCCCTCATGGGGCGAGCTTCACCCGCAGTGGATGATCTATTTCGCGGTGGCCAACGCTGATGAGACAGCGGCGACGATCATCAAGCTGGGCGGCAAGGTGATGGGCAATGTCGATGATTCGCCATTCGGCCGGCTCGCTGCCGTGATGGATCCGAGCGGCGCGACGTTCAAGATTATCCAGCCCCCGACGGGCTGATTTGTAGGAAGGAGGGATACCCGATGCAAAAAATCACCCCGTTCCTGTGGTTCAACGATCAAGCCGAGGAGGCGATGAACTTCTACACCGCCATCTTCAAGAATTCAAGGATCGTAAGCGTTTCGCGTTATGGCGAAGGCGGCCCCGGACAACCGGGATCGGTCATGACCGCGACCTTCGAGCTCGACGGCCAGGAATTCATGGCGCTGAACGGCGGCCCGCTGTTCAATTTCACCGAAGCCATCTCGTTCTTCGTGAATTGCGAGACGCAGGCCGAAGTCGATGAGCTGTGGACGAAGCTCACCGAGGGCGGCGAAGAGAGTCAATGCGGCTGGCTGAAGGACAAATTCGGCCTGTCGTGGCAGATCGTTCCCTCGATCCTGGGTGAACTGCTCAACGACCCGGATGCTGAGAAGGCGCAAAGGGTCATGCATGCCATGCTTCAGATGAAAAAGATCGACATTGCAGGCCTAAGATCGGCATATGAGTAAGGAGGCAAAACGCGCCTTCATCATGCTGGCGCTTGTCACACGCCGCTCAACGCAGCCGCAGAATAGAGCCGCACATCCTCTGAAACGCTTGATTGAACGCCGTCTGTAGTCGCGTGGCGAGGTTTTGTACTCACACCACATTGTGCTCCCGCACCAGATCCCCGCGGCGAACCGGCTGAAGCGGAGTTGATGCACGTCCAAGCTGTGCGCTCGCCCTTCTGCGATCATCTCGGCGATCAGCAAGCCGGCGATGGGGCCGTGCATGAAGCCGTGGCCGCTGAAACCGGCGACGATGTAGAGGCCAGCCGGGTCACTCAGTCCGTCGATCACCGGGTGCGCATCGGGGGTCACCTCGTATAGCCCAGCCCACTCGCGCAGCAAGCCAGCACGCTCCAGCAGCGGGAAGCGCCACATGGCCCGTTCGAGGTGCTGCTCGGTCCAGTTGTGGTCGATGGTCTGGTCGAAACCCGGCGTCTCGTTGGGGTTTGATTGGCCGGTCAGGATGCCCTTGCCCTCGCGGTGGAAGTAGAGCGAGCGGCTGAAATCCAGCACGAACGGGAAATCCTCGGGGATGCCCTTGAGCGGCGTTGTCACGACGATCTGACGGCGGAGCGGCACGACGGGCAGATCCACCCCGGCCAGCGCGGCCACCTTGCCCGCCCACGGCCCGGCGGCGTTGACTACAGCCGGTGTGGCGATGACCCCCGCCGGCGTCTCGACCGCAGCCACGCGGCCCGCCTCGACGCGAATGCTGGTCGCCTCGATCTCGGTGAAGAGCTGTGCGCCCAGGCGTCGCGCGCCGGCCGCATAGCCCTGCACCACGCCGTTGGGATCGGCCAAGCCGTCGCGGTCGTGCCAGCCCGCGGCGATGATCCCCTCCAGGTTGAGCAGGGGAACTCGCGCTTCGACTTCCGCCGGGGCGAGGATGCGGGAGGGGATGCCCAGCCGGTTTTGCAGCGCTACGTTGTTGCGGAAGACGGCCAGGTCGTGTTTGTTGTCCAGCAGGAACAGGTAGCCAGGCCAGCGCAGATCGATGGCCTGGCCCAACTCTTCCTCGAAGCGCTCCAGCATGGGCAGGCTAAGCAGTGACAGCCGCACATTGATCTCGGTGCTGAATTGGTAGCGGATGCCGCCGGCGCATTTACCGGTGGCCTCCATGCCCAGGAAAGGAGCTTTTTCCAGTAGAACGATGTTCTTGATCCCACGCGCGGCGAGATGGTAGGCCGCGCTGGCCCCCATCACCCCACCTCCGATGACGACGACGTCGGCTGTCTTGGGCAGCATGGATCCTCCGGTTAGATGCGCAAATGGCAGGTCAAAGTCCCCGCCTCCTCGTTTCACCGTCTTCTCACCCTAATCAAAACCCGCGAACTCCTTCGGCGGCCGCATGACTGCGACGTTGGCCGCGAGCACCTGGCCCAAATCCTCAGATTCGCGCGCGCGCCCATCGCCTTGTAGAATTCAGTGTCGTAGCGCCGCGTCTGGACGACGACCGGCATCGGCACCGCGTGGCCGAGGATGAGCGCCTGCTCGCGCGTGTCGAGGCGGGCCAGCACTTCGCGCAGCCCGTCGCCGCCGCTGACGCCGGAGAGCACCGCTTTGGTATCCTCGGGGTTGTCCAGCAGCATGGTGACGCGCGTGCCGATCTGCGACATCACCTCGGGGTCGATGCCGCTGGGGCGCTGATCTACGATGAACAGCGTCACGTTGTACTTGCGCAGCTCGCGGGCGATGGTGCCGAAAATCGTGTTGGCGGCGATGGCCGGGTCGAGGAATTTGTGCGCTTCCTCGATGGTGATCACCAGCGGGGTTGGCCCCTTGCCGGCCTCACCGAACGATTTCTCTTTCTTCTCGACATAGAGCCGGTGGATGCGACGGGTGAGGAAGTTCGCCACCAGGATGTAGGCGCCGAGGTCCGAGCCGTAGCGGCCGAACTCCAGCACGATGTTGGTGCCGGCCTCCAGATACTTCATGATCCGGCCCACCGAGTCGTCGAGCGCCTTGGGCTTGATGAAGCCATAGTTGCGCATCCGCTCGAAGCGCCGCCGCAACGCGGCCAGGGTGTTCTGACTCTGGCCGGTGTCCTCGGCCAACGCCTTGAGGCCAGATACTTCCTTGCCTGTGTCCGGATCAAAGCCGCCGTAGGCATCCACCCACTCGTCGTTCAGGAAATCCGTCAGCCACGTCTTGCCGAACTTGCGATAGAGCGCGTAGACCGCGCCCACTTGCGGCTCGGAGAGGTTCAGGATACCGGCCAGCATCTCCAGGTCCTCCGGCTCGATCTGATCGTAGCCGATGCTTACCGTGTAATCGGGATTCGACCCGCGCCGCCGCGATGATTCGGCGTCCAGCGTGAAAATACTGACCTGGCCGGGAAAGACCTGTTTCAGCCCTTTCACCTGGCCGCCCAGGTCTTCACTCGAACCGGCCCAGCCGTACTCGTTGTGCATATCGAAGATCAGGTTGACCGCCACGCGCTGTTGGATCACGCCGGCCAGCAGCAGCCGCGAGAGGAAGGTCTTGCCCGTGCCCGACTTGCCGAAGACGCCGCTCGACCGCTCGACCAGCCGCTCCAGGTTCAGGGTGATCTTGACGCTCTCCATGTCCAGCGGCGCGCCAATGTGGAAGTGGTGCGTCGTTTTGCCGCCGACCTGCCGCTCGCCTTCTTCGCCGAAGACTTGATCGACCTCGACCTGGCTGGCGGTGGCGACCGGCGTGAAGTGCGCCGGCACAGTCTTGACCGGCTTTGGCTCGTCCTTGCCATCTTCGAGGATCAGCAGCGGGCTGAGATGTACGGTGCCGAAGGTCGTCGTGCCCTGGTGGACCGCGGCCAGGAACGGGTCGGCCATATCCGGCGGCTGCTTGGCGATCAGCGGGTTGGTGCTGTCGAGCGCCACGTCGGTGATCATGCAGAAGAAGCGCGCCCGCTGCCCCCGCGCCACCACGTAGCGGCCCACAGCCAGCTCTTCCAGCGAGATGTCGCGGTCGAGCTTGACATCCAGTCCCGCGGACAGCGACCCGCCGATGACGACGCCGAGCTTGTCAGAGCGCTCGGCGTCGGCCTTGCGGGTCGCCAGCTCCTCACGCGTGGGGGTGAGGGAGTCGAATTCGGCGTCGAAGGAGGGAAGATCAGTCATGGGTCATCCTGTATTGGTTTTGTCAACTTGTCATTTCTGTGGCGGACACGTAAAATAGCGGTGAGGCGGTTCATGAGCACAACAGTCGACGTCGGCCAGCGGCCCTACTTCTTTTGGGACTACGAAATTACGGACGCGGAAGTTCGCGCCATTCTACGTGACGGCGCGCCATTCGACAAGGCCTGGGTCATCAGTCGCATCCTGGAACACGCCAGTTGGAATGACATCTGGCGCTACTTAACCCTCGCTGACATCCGCCAGAATTTTGAGAACTTGAGCTTTCGACGGACCCAAGATCGGGAACTGTGGGCCTATGCGCTGGACAGGTGGGCACATCATGGCTAGAGCACGTCACTCCGATGGGGTGTCTGACTGGCTGACCCCACTCCAGGCAAGCGTCCTTGAAAGTTTCTTCGCCGCCGCGGCTGGTCAACAGTTCTATTTGACCGGCGGTACGGCCCTGGCTGCGTTCTACTTGCACCACCGTGAAAGCGTCGATCTCGACCTGTTCACCCTGGACGATTTGGCCTTGCGCGAGGCTGATGTGTTGATTCCGCAACTGGCTGCTGACCTAGGATGTCGACTTGGGTCAGTACGGCGCACAGAGCATTTCCGGGAAATCTTCATTGAGCCAGAAATGGGCGACCCGCTGAAGATAGACCTGGTACGCGATTTCGGTCCCCAGTACGGCGAACACGCACGTTTCGATCCAATAATCGTGGACAGTATCGAGAATATCGGCGCTAACAAACTCACTGCGATCCTTGGTCGCACTGAGCCGAAGGATTTCGTAGACCTATACTTCATCCTCCGCGCTGGATGTACATTCAATGATCTATTGGTAAAGGCGCAGAGCAAGGACTTGGGCCTGCATCCATTTTACCTGGCTGGATCACTTCGGCAAGTGCGCAACTTCCGGCGCTTGCCTGTCACGACTCCGCCGTTGACGCTTTCAGAGTTACAGTCCGACATGCTGGCGCTGGCCGACCGGCTGCTGGATCAGGAACGGCCGCACGCTAACGTTTAGCCTGCCGCGCTCCTCATCGTCACCTTGGTATACGCCAGCCTGAACCCCAACCGCTCCACATTGCGCTGCGAGTCGCTGCCCGGCTCTGTGTGGACCACCGCCAGATCGCAGCCCGCATCCACGGCCGCGGCCAGCCGGGCCGCGATGAGCGCATGCTGCACCCCGCGGTTGCGATGCGGCACACGCGTGCTGGCGCCGAACAGACTCGCTACCCCGTCGCAGATCGCCAGCGTGGCCGCGCCGACTGGCTCGCCGTCGTGCCATGCCAGCCAGCAGCCGGCGTGCGCCATGAACGGATAGGGTGCGATCGATGACGCTGGCGTTCGGGAGCGCCTCATCGCTGTCCAGCCCACCTCGGAACGCGACGAGTGTCCAAAGATCCGCTTCTTCCGGCTCGATGGCGCGGACGACGATGCCAGCAGGCGGTGTCGGGAAGGTCTCGCCTGGAATCAGCGGCCGGTACCAGACGTGCATGAACATCTCGATCTGATAGCCGCGGCGGTTGAGCAGTTCAAGGAGCGTCGGATCGGCCAGCGGGCACAGGCTGAACGCGGGCTGGGCATCGCGCCGCCGGTAGAAGGCCTCGCATTGTTCGAAGGTCGCCTCGCTCACCGGCCCGGCCAACCCCAGTCCCACAACGCGACTGTACGGGTTGTCCACCCCCGCGAAGATAGCATAGCCGCCGCCGATCCGATCCCACGCGCAACAGTCCGTGCCGAGCAGCTTTGCCCGCGCCTCAGCATAGTCGATGTGCTTGGCGGCGTCGGCCAACTCCAACCGCCGGGCCAAGTTCAGATCAGCAAATAGCATGCAGATCCTCTCGGAGGCGAACAAGACTCACGACTCCTAAAACTCAGCGTTCTTCGTCCACCAACCGCTGTACAGCCCGATGTCGGCGGCTCCCGATCACGCATCACGTATCACGCATCACGCATCACGTATCACGCATCACGCATCACGCATCACGTATCACGCACCACGTATCACGTCCTCTGCACCAGCGTCGCGGACGCCTGCGCCGTCGGGAACAGGACAATGTTCTCGACATTGACATGCGCGGGACGCGTCGCAGCCCACAGGATCGCGTCGGCGATGTCCGCCGCGGCGAGGGGCTGGAGGCCCTGGTATGGTTTGACGGCACGCCCTTCGTCGCCGTGAAAGCGTACGAGGCTGAATTCGGTCTCGACCAGCCCGGGCTCCACCCCGGTGACACGAATCCCCGTGCCGAGCAGGTCGAGCCGCAACGTTTTGTTGAGCATCGCCACGGCGGCCTTGCTGGCGCAGTAGACGTTGCCGCCGGGGTAGGGCTCATGCCCGGCGATGGAGCCGGTGTTGATCACGTGGCCACGGCCCCGCGCCACCATCCCCGGGACGATGGCGCGGGTGACATAAAGCAAACCCTTGACGTTGGTGTCGATCATCTCGTCCCAGTCGGTGATCAGACCCTCGTGTAACTTGTCCAGACCGCGGGAAAGACCAGCGTTGTTCAGCAGGATGTCGATCGGCGCCCAGCGCTCCGGCAGGTTGCCGAGAATCCGGGCGACCGCGGCCTGATCGCGGACATCCAGCGTCAGGGGGAGCGTCTCGATGCCGAATTTGGCGCTTAATTGCTCAGCCGCTGCCCGGATACGTTCCCCGCGCCGCGTGGCCAGGATCAGATGTGCGCCCTCGCCGGCAAACGCCCGCGCACTCGCCGCGCCGATGCCGGAGCTCGCGCCGGTGATGAGGACGATGGTGTTTTTGAGTGAGGCCATTAACTCCCTCCGGGGGATTGTCTTGCGTAGTGCGTGATGCGTGATACGTGAACGACGGCAACAATCGTTGCCGCTCACGCAGCACGTGTCACGCAGCACATTTGCTTTCAAGCTCGCGCATCTGCCGCAAAATCCCATCCAGCCGCGCGAAATCCAGCGCCAACAGCTTCGCCAGCTCGCGGCCCGCGGCAACGAGGTAAGCCTCTCGTTGATCCGGTGGCCGGGCCTGGGCCGCCGCGCGCAGGGCGGAGATCAGGAGCTGGTCGGCCGGAACCTCGACCGCGGCCAGCACGGTGCGCAGCCAGTCGTGCCGCTCGGTGAAACGGACGATTTCAGCGGCGTTGCACAGATAGATCTGGTCGAGCGTGCTGGGCGGCTGCGCCGGCAGGCGATGATAGACCGCCAGCCCCTGGCCGCCGCCAACCACCAGCACATCCACCACAATCGGCACCTGCCGCTTTTGGCGCTGATCCTCGATGATCTCGACGCTGTCGACGCCCGCAGCCACGAGCTGGCGGACAAAGGCGTCATCTTCAATCGTCACGTTGAAGATCAACCCGTAGCTGATAGCGCCATCCTTCGCCTCGGTCCGCACCAGCGCGCCGAACTCCGGGACGCGCTGGTCCTGCTCGGAGATAAGCTGCCGGCAGCCGACGGTGAAGCTGGTCGTGCTCGACCGCAGTACGCGGCCTACGATAATTGGTTCACCCATGCGATGACTCCCTGAAATCGCAGATTTCGCCGATGCCCGCAGATGACCAGATCAAATGGCAAATATCTGCGCCAATCTACGTCAATCTGCGGTTATGCCACTCCGTCAGCCTTCGTAGCCCAACACGATTCGCCGGTATTCCAGACGTGCCGCGCCGAAGTTGACCAACAGGGCGCGCTTCAGGCCAGTAGCCTTGAGATAGTTGATCACTTGAGCCTGGTGAACATTGGTCAATCGTTCGACCGCCTTCAATTCGACCAGCACTTCGGCGTAGCAGATGAAATCTGCGCGAAAGTGGCATTCGAGCGGAGTGCCCTTGTATCGCACAACCAGCGACACCTCTCGCTCGGACGGAATACGCTGGTCGCCAAATTCCAGAGCGGCCGCTTCCTGATAAACTGACTCAACGAAGCCGGAGCCAAGCTGGCGATGAACTTCCATGAGCGCACCCAATATGGCGTGTGTCTGCTTGTCTCGCCTGTCGACATCAGCTTCCATTTGACCAACTCCACTCAGGATCACCCTGAACCGCAGATTTCGCAGATGTACGCAGATGACCGAATCCAAGCAGAACATCTGCGTCAATCTGCGTGATCTGCGGTTTGGTACTTATCGGCGACGACCGCCGCTGGTCAACAGCTTGTTGGCGGCTTTGAACGAAATTTCCGGCATGAGCCCGCTGCGCAACATAGCCTGGAACAACATTTGCTCCAGGCCTTCCTTCTCGGCGCCGCCGACGACCGCCAGCTCATGGGCGCGGGCCAGGACGTAGGGATAGCTGGTCGGCTCGCAGTTGGCATAGATGGCAGCCTGGGCCAAGTCCAGCTTGGCAGGGTCGGAGGCGATCCAGCCAGGCACTTCGATGCGTGCGATGGCGGCGTTCTCCCGCCCGGACTGGCGTGCGAAGTTGGCGTACGCAAAGGCGATACGGTCACCGGAGCGCACGCGGTAGCGATCATTGGCGTCAGAGTTAGGCTCGAACAGGCCGGTGCGTTCGTTGGGCGTCAGGTCGGTGAACAGTTGCCGGTCTGCGAGCTGAATGAAGTCCCCCTGGCGCAACGTCTCGCGTGTGATCTTTTCGATGGACAAGCCGATCAACTCCAGGATCCGCAGGACATAGGCGCTGCTCGGGCGATCCACGTAGCCCACCGGGATTGCGCCCGCGTGTTGCAGACGGGCCATCTGCTCGGTGAAGAACGCAAGCTCCTGATTGAGCGCCTCGGGCCGGTCGGGATCGGGGCGCAGCCACGGCAGCAGCGGGCCATCGATCAAACAGACGATCGGCACCGAGAGATCGCCACCCAGCGCCGTCCGCTCAATTTCAGCCAGGTCGGCCAACGCGGAAAGCTCGCGCTGGTTGCGCTGGGCGCTGATAAATTCTGCCGAGCGCATCCGACCCTCTTCATCATAGAGGTCGGCGTCCTCGAAGAAAATCTCAGGAACGCTGCTCACCGAGGGGGCCTCACCGGTCCCCGCGCGCAGCACAATGGCGCCGGTGTTGAGCAGATAGTACGAAGCGATGCCGTGCCGGTCGGGATAGATCTGGCTGCCGTCGGCAGCAATGAGGGTGCAGAGCTTGGGTTGGACCAGAGGCTGGCAGCGCTCGTCCAGGCGCTCGCCCAGGGGGATGCAGCCACGGCGCCATTCGTCGATCTGACGGGCCGTCTCGATCTTGCGTTTCAGTTCGTCCGAGACCTCGGGCTGGGCGGCCAACCGCTTACGAGCCTGGGAAGCCCGACCGGCCAGCTCGTCGGCGCGCGCAGCCATCGTCTGACCCATCACAGCTACCTGCCCGGTCAGTTTATTCAGCTCAAGCGCCACACCCACCTCCCGAACAGATTTTCGGACTGGATTATAGCGCAAACAGACAGCCATGCCAAACGATTGACAAAACTCGCGCGCTGACATACAATCAAGAACAAATAAATGGATAGTCAATAATGACGAAAAACAGCAGGCGCCGCGACGATACCTCGACCTTTGGGGCCTGCACTCCACATCTTATATTATATTAGTTGAACAGCGCCCTACCATCGCGGGAAGGAGCTCCAGATGCCAGAAACTCTCCGCACCACGATCGCCCAATTCAGCAGTGCGAGCGGCCGGTGGCAGCCACGCGCTGCCAATGTCCGCGCCGTAGAGCCAGCCCCCGATCTCCCCAGTGCTGAACGGGGCTGCCTGTACATCCTGCTGGAGGTCACCGGCGGCGGCCACGCCGCGCTGTACCGCCAGATGCTCAATGCGGCGCAAACAGCCTTCTATGAAAAGGGCGACAGTGTGGAGAGCGCTCTGCGGCAGGCAATGCGCAGCATCCACCAGGTGTTGCACACCGCCAATGAGGGGCTGCCCGAGGCGCAGTGGCGGGGTGGGGCCAGCCTGGTCGTGCGCTACGCCGACCGGGTGACCATTGCGCAATCCGGGCCGGGCCTGATCCTGATCAGCCATCCCAAAACGGTGGATCAATTCCCCGCCGAGTTGGGTGACTGGGGTCCGGCGCTCGGCGATGTAGAACGCCCCGAGATCCAAGTCTACGATGTTACTATCGAACAGGGCAGCATGATCTTGTTGGCGCAGAGCGACTGGCCGCAGCACGTCACAGCCCAATCGCTGGCGGTGGCTGCCGCCGCGCCCAACGTTACTCTGGCCAGCCAATACCTGGGCCAACTGGCCGGCAACGCGGAACTCAGTGCGCTGCTCGTCAGCTTCAGCAGCACCATCCCAGAGCTGCGAGACGAGGGCGAGCCGCTGCCCGTTGCCGCGGTTGAGGGCGGCGACGCGAAACGCGGCGCAAACTGCTGCTAAAGTCGGCATCTTCTCCGCCGCGAGCAAACGCATCTTCGGCGGCCGCAGCACAGATGAACGACCGGCCACGCCCCCACTGGAGCCGGCCCCCCCTCCCCTGCCGCCTGTTTCCGTGGCCGAAACAGCCCCGGTCATGGCCGCGCCGCCGCAATACAGCGCACCGCCGCGCTACAGCGCACCGCCTCCCGCGCTGGAACAAGATTTCGCCGACGAATCAGAGGACACCTTGCTGGAGGATGCGGCGGAAGCTGAGAACACAAGGCATAGCTCAGGAGGCCGCTTCTGGTTGGTGCTGGCGCTGGTTGTCATCCCCTTGTTGATCATAGGTTTGGTAGCGGTGATGCTATTTGGGCGTGCGCGAGCGTCTCAGCAGGAATACGTCCAGTTACTGGTGGGCGCGACGCAAGCAATCGTTGATGCCGAAAGTCTATCAGATGAGGCAGCGATCTCGCAACGGCTGAGCGGGGCCAGCGATTTCCTGGAAAAGGCCCGCGTGCGCCGGCCAAACGAAGAGCAATTGGTCAAGCTAGACCAGCGGTACCAGGCATTGCTCGACAAGGTCGAGCACGTCACGCCGCTCTACGGCGCCGTACCGCTCTGGACGTTCGAGGGCGAAGGACACAATATCACCCGTGTCGTGGTGAGCGGCGATTCGCTCTTCACGTTGGATCGCGGCCCTGGCCAGGCCGATCGTTTTATCCGCTCACAATTGGGCGACAGCGTGACCCCCAGCGAAAACCCGGTCGTGGTCAAGAAGGGGCAAGAGGTCGGCGGCACAGTGGTCAGTGATCTCCAGGACATGACCTGGGCTGAGGCCGCCGGACCCAACCAGCGGAGTAAGTTACTGGTGCTGGATACGGCCAAAGGCTTGGTAGGTTACGACACGCAACTCGGCACGAAGCGCCTCGCGCTCGGCGGCGCCGATAAACTGGTGCAACCGCAACTAACAGCCAGTTATGATGGCAACCTGTACATCGTGGATGGTGAGGGTGATCAAGTCTGGCGGTATCGGCCCGATGAGAACGGCTACGGTGGGCAGCCCGAAGCGTATTTTGCCGCAGGCACTACCGTGGATCTGGTAGGCGTTCAATCCGTTGCTATCGATGGCAACATCTGGCTGTTGTTCGCCGACGGACGGCTGCTGAAATTCTTCGGCGGCGAGCAACGCCCATTCGACTTGCAGGGCATGCCCGGCCCGTTGGCGACGCCCACTGCCCTGGCCGTGCAGCAGGAAGGTGATCAGCTCTATATCCTGGATGCCGGCAATGGACGTATCGTCGAAATCACCAAAGATGGGCAGTTCTTGCGCCAGTTCCGCGTACGCGACGACGATTTTCTGCGCCAGGCGAAGGACATCTACCTGGATGAGGCTGCCCGCAAGTTTTATATTGTAACACCCAACCAACTCTATGTGGCTGATGTGCCGGAGGCCGCGACGCCCGCGCCGCAAAACTGAGCGCCGTTCCTGGAACCAGACCGATGCGGGCGCCGTCTCGTGATAAGGCGGCGCCCGTACGCGTGGCGCTGAGTGGTCGCGGCGGAGCCGCCACCGCGACCACGAGCCTTTACTTTGGAAGCGTGTTATCCCGAGAAAACACACCACAACGAAAATCGCCGGGTTTGGCTCTTTTATAGCGAAGAAGGTATAATAACGACCACCATGAGTAGTAGTAAGACTAAACGCGCCTCAAACACCGGGCGGCGGCCTCTCTGGTCAGGCCTGCTGCTCGGTTTGTTGTTGACGATCTTCGTGACCACCTTTGCTTACGTGGCCTACGTGTTCCTAGCCTGGGGGCAATCGGCCCTGGCGCAAGCCCCGGATATGGCGTCTTTGGCGCTGCCCAAGCTGGTCAGGCCGGCGTCGGCAGGCAACATCTTACAAAACGGAGATTCGACACCACTATTTCAGCCACTTAACCAGGGAGCACGGGATGTGTCCTCGCCGACGTTGGGACGCACCACCGTACTTGTTATGGGGCTGGATGTGCGTCCGGGCGCCCGTGCATTGCGCGCCGACAGCCTCATCATCTTGACCGTGAACCCGGAGACTGGCTCCGCGGGGATGCTCTCCATCCCGCGCGACATGGCCGTGCGGGATTCAATGACCGGTGAAACTGCGAAAGTCAACACGATCTACGGACTGGGCGAGATCAGGGGCTACCCTGGCGGCGGCGCTGAATATATGCGCCAGACTCTTTCCGAGGTGACGGGCTACCCGATCGATTACCACGTCACGGTCAACTTCGACGGCTTCACGCAGATCATTGACCTGGTCAACGGCATCGACATCGATGTGCCGAGGGACATCATCGATAAAGAATACCCCACCGAAGACTTTGGAATCGAGGAGCTTTTCATCCCCAAGGGTCTCCAGCACATGAATGGCGACCTTGCCCTCAAATACGCCCGCACGCGCCACGCCGATAGTGATTACGGCCGCGCGGCGCGCCAGCAGCAGGTGATCTTGGCGATCAAGGATAAGGTCACGCAACCAGGCCAGATGGCCGCCTTACTGCCAAGAATTCCCAGCCTCACCCTCGCGATGGCTAACTCCGTGCAGACAAATATGCCTGTTGAGCGCGCAATCGCGCTCGCCCGTACGATGGACAAGACGAATTTCGATAACATCACGCGGGTTGTCGTGGACTCGAAAATGGGCAAAGTCACGAACGATCCTAAATGGGGTTATTTGCTGACACCCGATATGAACAAGCTGCGTGCCGCGGCCACGGCCATCTTCGCTGATGAGCCAGTCAGTTCATCTACGACCGAGGAAGCAGCCCACCAGGCCATATTGGCAGAGGCCGCACGCATTAGGGTGCTGAATGGCACCCAGGAGCAGGCCCTGGCCGCCAAGACGCAGGCCAAGCTGATCACCGGCGGCTTCAACGCCATCACTGTGGGCAACGCCGATAGCGCGGACTATACCGAAACCTGGCTAGTGACGCACGGTGACAGGGTGCCGGCCACCGTTGAAGCCCTGGCGCGTTGGTTCAACATTCCGCCCGACCGCATTCGTTCGGAGCCGCCATCGGATCAGATGGACGTGACGCTCATCGTCGGTGCCGACCAGGCGCCGACGACCGCGACGCCTTGAGATTCTCATATCGCATTCCCTGAAGATGACGCCGGTTGCGTGTAAACAGCCGGCGTTTACGCGCCTCGAATCCCAGAACCCGAAGGAAGTGTCATGCGGCTGCACGATGTCCTGACCCTGACCCAAGCTCGCTTCGTCTCTGCCAACGCGAGTCCCGACGTGGAGTTGCGCGCGGGTTTTGCCGCCGACCTGATGAGCGATGCGCTGCGGTATGATCTGTCCGGCGCACTCCTCGTCAGCGGCCTGGCCACTCCCCAGGTGGTCCGCACCGCTGAGATGGCCGATGTTGCCGCCATTTTGATGGTGCGCGACAAGGTGCCGCCCCAGGAAGCCCTCGACCTGGCCGATGAGGTCGGCATCCCCTTTCTGAGCACCCAACTGACGATGTTTGAAACCTGCGGCCGATTGTTTGCCGGCGGGCTGCCGGCGTGCGAACGCTGCAACGGGCACAAATGACACCCACCGAAGTTCACAAGATCCAGGAGCTCGTTTACGAGCTCAAAATCGGCGACATCATGGCCCGTCGCCTTGTCACCGTGACCGCGGAGACTACGATGCGCGAGGTCCGCGACCTCATGCGCGATCACCGCATCTCGGGCCTGCCCGTGTTGGCCGGGAACAACCTGGCCGGCATCATCAGCGTCCAGGATCTCATCCATGCTTTGGAGGAAAACGCCCTGGACACCCCCGTCAGACAGTACATGAGCACCCGGCTGTACAGCATGGGTGAGCGCGAGCCTGCGGTGCGCGCGTTGAGCGTTTTCGCCCGCGCCAACGTAGGCCGGCTGCCGGTGGTCGACGATGACGGGCAATTGGTCGGCATTATCACCCCCGGCGACATCACCCGCGGGGTGCTGAAGGCGCTTGAAAAGGCCTACGACGAGGCCGAAATCCGTCGCTACCGGGCCAGACATCTTTTCGAGGATGTTGTTTCCGATCGCACCAGCCTTATCCTCCGCTACGAGGTGCCGGTGCGCGACTTCACCCGCGCCGGCCGTGCTTCCAGCCAGCTCAAGCAGACGCTCAACCGCCTGGGCGTGAATCCGCGCATCGTGCGCCGTGTGGCCATCATCTCCTATGAAGCGGAGATGAACATCGTGATCCACAGCTCCGGTGGCGGCAATCTGGTGGCCGAAGTCAGCCCGGATCTGATCGCTGTTCTGGCGTACGACCTGGGCCCCGGCATCAAGGATGTCGAGCAGGCCATGCAACCGGGCTTCTCCACCGCGCCCGACTGGATCAGAGAGATGGGTTTCGGCGCGGGCATGGGGCTGGCCAATATCAAATCGTGCGCCGATGAGATGCATGTGGACTCGTGGCCGCTGCGGGGTACGCGCATGGAAGCTGTCGTCTATCTGAAACCTCCCGAAGGGAAGCCAAACGATGAAAGTCAAACAAATCGCTGATGCTCTGTCATTGACCGTCGCCGCGGGCGCTCGCGGCCTGGATGCCGAGGTGACCGGCGGCTACTCCTCCGATATGCTGAGCTGCGCCATGGCCGGCGCCGCCGCGGGGAACCTCTGGGTGACGCTGCAAGGGCACCTGAATGTTGTGGCCGTCGCCACCCTGAACGATCTCACTGGCGTGATCGTCACCGAGGGCAAGCCCGTCACCCCCGAAGCGCTGGCGAAGGCCGACGACGAGGGCATTCCCATCCTGACGACGCGCCGGGGCACGTTTGAGGTGTGCGGGAGGTTGTGGGAGATGTTGGAAGGCGGAAGGATGAAGGCGGAAGGATGAAATCGGAAGGCAGAAGAACTAAGGGTGAAGGCGAAGGCCCTTCATCCTTCATCCCTCATCCTTCATCCTTAGCCCTTCGTCCGTTCATCGCCGACCTGCACGTCCACACCGTCCTCTCGCCCTGCGCCGAGGTGGAGATGATCCCGCCGCTGATCGTCCGGCAGGCGCTGGCGCGCGGCCTGAACCTGATCGCTGTCACCGACCACAACGCGGCGGCCAATTGCGCGGCTGTGATCCAGGCAGCGCAGGACACGGGGCTGACCGTGCTCCCTGGCATGGAAGTGCAGACACTCGAAGAAGTTCACACCTTGTGTCTATTTGATACAGTCGAACAGGCGCTCACCTGGCAGGGCATGATCTTCGACCATCTGCCCGCGCAGGTCAACGCTGAGGACGTGTTCGGCGCGCAGTACGTTGTGGATGCGGAGGGTGAGTACATCCGTACCGAAACACGCCTCCTCCAGACTTCGACCGATCTCTCCCTGGAAGAAGTCCTGCGCCGGGTTAAGGCGCTCGGCGGCCTGGCCATCCCGGCGCATGTCGATCGCCCCTCCTTCAGCCTGCTCGTCAACCTGGGTTTCGTGCCGCCTGGCTTGGACGCGCCGGCGCTCGAAATCTTCCGGCTGACGGATCCCGCTGCAGCGGTGGTTCGCTGGCCCGACCTGGCCCCCTACCCCCTCATCCGCAGCGGCGACGCGCATCGTCTGAACGACATCACACCCGCGCTCAAGCTGACCCTCGCGGCGCCGACGGTCGCTGAACTGACGCTGGCATTGTCCAAAACGCACGGGCGCAGCTTCACCCTCTGAACTACATTTCACACCGTTCGTGCAAGATATGACAAAGGTCATGGTCGGCTCGTGGCGCGCATGTTATGCTACACAACGTTGCCGCGTGATCCATTCTCACGCGGTCGATACAGCCTGACTTGGGGATGACGCCACGTGTCGGACATACTCCCCGGTTTCGCCACCACGTTCACTCAGGAACAAGAAGACGCAATGATCCAAGACTTTACGACCCTTGATATGGCTCCCCTGGATAGCATCCTGGAGGAGTACGCCGACCAGAAAGGCGCAGTGATCCCCATTTTGCAGCACGCACAGGAAGTGTACGGCTACCTTCCCAAAGAGGTGCTGGCCGAAATCTCCAAGCGCACCGGCATCCCATTGAGCCGGCTGCTCGGCGTGGCGACCTTCTACGCCCAGTTCCGCCTCACCAAGCGCGGCAAGCACCTGATCCGCGTCTGCGACGGCACGGCGTGCCACGTGCGCGGCGCCGCCAAGTGCATCGAGGCGACGGAGCAATCGCTGGGCGTGCCGGCCGGCGGCACCTCACCCGATTACCAATACACGATGGAAATCGTCTACTGCCTGGGGTCATGCGGCCTGGCGCCCGTGGCCGTGGTGGACGACAAAGTGCTCGGCCGCCTGACCCCCAACAGTCTGGTCCAACAGTTGGAGACGCTGGGGTAGGAGCGACGACGCAGGGGCGAGGTCACCTCGCCCTTACTTTGGATGAACACCCGTGCGTGAGCTAGCCCTCCACGTTCTTGACATCCTGCAGAATACTGTCGAGGCGGGCGCGTCGCGTGTGACCTTGAGGATTCATGAGGACATACCGGCCGATCGGCTGACCATCACAGTGGCGGACAACGGCCGAGGCATGGACGCAGCCACCGTCGCCCGCGTGACGAACCCGTTCTACACCACGCGGACGACACGTCACGTGGGGTTGGGCCTCCCGCTCTATGCGATGGCCGCGGAACAGGCGGGCGGATGGCTGCGGATCGAATCACAGCCGGAAAGCGGCACGACTGTCGAGGCCGCGTTCCAGCTCAGTCACCCAGATCGGCAGCCGTTGGGCGACATGGCGGGGACCTTGCTGGCGTTTCTGTTGTCGGAGCGGACGCCGGAGCTACGTTACGAGCATCACATCCGTAGGGGCGATCCCTCAGTGGTTGGCCCGGCGCAATTCGAATTCAACACCGCCGACATCCGTGCCGAGTTAGGCGAGGTACCATTCACTCACCCCGCTGTGGCGCAGTGGCTGGCGGGATACCTGGAAGAAGGGGAAAACGTGCTGCATGATGAGTGACCCGTGAGCGAACGGGACCTCTGCCGCAAAAAAAGTTCACGCATCACGCATCACGTATCACGCATCACGTATCACGTAGCACAAACCGGAGCACACGAATGCCCAAACTCAAATCACTTGACGATCTCAAACGCGTGCGCGAAGAGGCCCAGGGCACGCTGAAGACACGCCTGGATACCGGCACCACCATCACGGTCGGGATGGGCACCTGCGGCATCGCCGCCGGCGCGCGCGCGACACGATGCACGCCATCCTGGACGAGCTCGCCGCGCGCCAGATCGACGCACACGTCACCACAGTCGGCTGCATCGGCCAGTGCGTCAAAGAGCCGCTGGTGGACATCGAACAGGCCGGTCTGCCGCGCATCACTTACGGCAACATCAGTCCCGACATGGTCCCCCAACTGATCGATGCGCATCTGATCAAGGGCGAACCGGTCGCTGAGTGGGTTGTTGGACGAATGTGAGTTGGTAAACTGGTAAGTTGGTAAATTAGTAAATTGGTAAGTCGGTAAGTTGGTAAACTGGTAAACTGGTAAATGGTAAATTGGTAAACTGGTAAGTTGGTAAAGTGGTAAACTGGTAAACTGGTAAGTTGGTAAAGTGGTGGACTAGCCGAACTTCAATACGCTTGCTCACGAGTCTACCAATTTACCAATGTACTCACTACCAATTTACCAATCTACTCACTACCAATTTACCAATGTACTCACTACCAACCGACCATTACTTCGGAGGAAACGTGGAACAGTTTTCATCAATCGAAGCCGTCATCAACCGGGCCATTCAGCTCGAGATTGAGGCCGAAACCTTGTATACTAACGCCGCGGCCAGTGTGAAGGACGAGGCGGCGCAGCAGCGCCTGCTGGAGATGGCAGTCCAGGAGCACGGCCATAAGACCAAGCTCGAAGATGTGCTGGCGGGCAACGTGCGCTGGGCCATCCGCCGCTCCAAGGCCGAGCCGGTGCAGGATCTCCGCCTCAGCGACCACCTGACCGGCGGGTCGCTCGAGCCGAACGCCGATTACCAGGACATCCTGCTGTTTGCCGCCCGGCGCGAGAAAACGGCGTATGAGTTCTACAAGGCCATGGGCGAGATGGTGGACGACAAGCTCACCCAGAACCTCTTCGAGATGCTGGCGGCCGAAGAGCTGCGCCACAAATACGTGCTCGAAAAGACGTACGAGGAAGTGGTTTACCAGGATTTCTAACGTGCTACGTGCTGCGTGTTGCGTAACGGAAAACGGAAAGTCTTCCCCACAGTTCACGTAGCACAAGTCACGTCTTCAGATAGGATCAAGGATAATCGTAATGGCTGACGATTTGTTGACTAATGAGCTTACAGCAGCTCCGCGCCTTCGCGCCGAGGTGCTGATTTGCGGCGGGACGGGCTGCCACTCCTCTAATTCGCACGAGGTCGTGGCAGCCATGCAGGGCGAGGTCGCGCGACGCGGCCTGGCCGAAGAAGTGCGCGTGGTGCCCACCGGTTGCCGCGGCTTCTGCTCCATGGGGCCGGTCATGATGATCTACCCCGAGGGCATCCTCTACTGCCAGGTGCAGGCGAGCGACGCCGTCGAGGTAGTCGAGGAGACCCTGGTCAAGGGCCGCACCGTCGAACGCCTGGCTTACCAGGAGCCGATCGAGCACAAAGCCCTGCCGCTCTATCACGACATCCCCTTTTACGGCAAACAGATCCGCATCGCGCTGCGCAACTGCGGCCTGATCGACCCCGAAAGCATCGACGAGTACATCGCCCGTGACGGGTACGCCGCGCTGGGCAAGGTGCTCAGCGAGATGTCGCCCGAGGATGTGCTGCGCGAGATGAAAGATTCCGGGCTGCGCGGCCGCGGCGGCGCCGGCTTCCTCACCGGCCTGAAGTGGGAGTTCGCCCGGCGCTCGCAGAATTTCCCCAAGTACGTCATCTGCAACGCCGACGAAGGGGACCCCGGCGCGTTTATGGATCGCTCCATCCTGGAAGGCGACCCGCACAGCGTCATGGAGGGGATGACCATCGCTGGTTATGCGATCGGGGCCACGGAAGGATACATCTACTGCCGCGCCGAGTATCCGCTGGCGATCGCCCGCCTGAAGACGGCCATCGCCCAGGCGCACGAGTACGGCCTGCTGGGCGAAGACATCCTGGGCAGCGGCTTTAGCTTCGATCTGAAAGTCAAAGAAGGGGCCGGCGCCTTTGTCTGCGGCGAAGAGACCGCGCTGATAGCCTCTATCGAGGGCAAGCGCGGCGAGCCGCGGCCGCGGCCGCCCTTCCCCGCCGTCGCGGGCCTCTGGGCGAAGCCGTCCAACGTCAACAACGTCAAGAGCTACGCCATGGCGCCTCAGATTCTCCTGAAGGGCGCGCCGTGGTTCAAGGCCATCGGCCCGGAAAAATCCCCCGGCACCGCTATCTTCGCGCTGACCGGCAAGATCAACAACACCGGCCTGATCGAAGTGCCGATGGGCATCCCCCTCGGCGAGATCATCTTCGACGTGGGCGGCGGCATCCCCAACGGCAAGACGTTCAAGGCCGTGCAGACCGGCGGGCCGCTGGGCGGCTGTCTCCCGGCGTCGGCGCTGAACACCCCGGTGGACTTCGACGCTCTCACCGCGGCCGGCGCGACGATGGGCTCCGGCGGCATGATCGTGGTGGACGAAGACACCTGCATGGTGGAGTTCGCCAAGTACTTCCTCCAGTTCGCCACGGCCGAGTCGTGCGGCAAGTGCGTGCCCTGCCGCGTCGGCGGCATGCGCCTGCTGGAAACCCTCACCCGCATCACCGAGGGCCAGGGCACCAAGGCGGACGTCGATACCATCAAATACATCTCGCAGAACATGCGGGAGGCGTCCCTCTGCTCGCTGGGCCAGCTCACACCCGGCCCGGTGATGTCGGGCATCCGCTTCTTCGAGCAGGAATTCATCCAGCACATCGAAGATAAGATGTGCGAGGCGGGCCAGTGCAAGGCGCTGGTGCGGGCCAAGTGCATCAACGCCTGCCCGGCCGGCGTGGAAAGCCCGGCGTATCTGGCGCTGGTGGCCCAGGGCCGCTACGCCGAAGGGCTGGAGATCCACCGCCAGCGCAACCCGTTCGCCCTGGCCTGCGGCCGCGTGTGCCCGGCTTTCTGCGAACAGCGCTGCCGCCGCGGGGAGATCGACGAACCGATCAGCATCCGTCTGGTCAAACGTTTCATGGCCGATCAGGAGATTGCCCGGCCGTGGACGCCGGAGCGCCTCGAGGCCCCCAAGGCGCAGCGGATCGCGGTGATCGGCGCGGGGCCGGCGGGCCTGACTGCGGCGCTCCGCCTGGCCCAGCGCGGCTACGGCGTGACGGTCTACGAGAAGCTGCCCGTCGCGGGCGGCATGATGGCGGTCGGCATCCCGGAATACCGCCTGCCCAAGGAACCGCTCTTCGCTGAGATCGAGAACATCGAGCGGGCCGGCGTGGAAATCCGCTGCAACCAGAGTCTGGGCAGCGACTTCACCGTGGACGACCTGCTGGAGCGCGACGGCTACCACGCCGTGATCCTCGCCATCGGCGCGCACAAGAGCCGCAAGCTGGGCATCCCCGGCGAGAAGAACGTCGGGGTCGTGCATGGCACCGATTTCCTGCGCGAGATCGGCGTCTTCAACCGGCGCCTGGGTTCGGGCGATCAGCGGCTCGTGCCGAGCACCCAAGCGGTCGTCAACGGCAAGCGGGTCGCGGTGATCGGCGGCGGCAACGTGGCGTTGGACGCGGCCCGCACCGCCTGGCGTCTGGGCGCCAAGGAAGTTCACGTGATCTACCGCCGCCAGCGCGAGGCCATGCCGGCCTACGCCGAAGAGGTGAAGGCCGCGGTCGAGGAAGGGATCAAGTTCCACTTCCTGGCCAACCCGATCAAGGTGCTGGGCGAAAGCTATGTGACCGGGCTGGTGATCCAGCGCCAACGGCTGGGCGAATTCGACGCTGGCGGCCGCCGCCGGCCGATCCCGGTCGAGGGCGACGAGTTCACCCTGGATGTCGACATGGTGATCCCGGCCATCGGCCAGACCACCGACACGGCCTGGATGCAGGATACTGGCATCTCGGCAACCCGATCCAGCACGTTCGTGGTGAATGAGGCGCTGGCAACCACCCGCGCGGCCGTCTTTGCGGCCGGCGACGCGGTCAGCGGGCCGGCGACCGTGGTCGAGGCTGTCGCCCAGGGCAACCAGGTGGCCGTGGCGGTCGATCACTGGTTCAAGACCGGCGAATTCGCCAAACCGCACTACGAAACCCCGCGGCCCGATATCGTCCAGTTATACAACCTTGATGAGTACGCGAACGCCGTGCGACCCCACGTGCCGGAGCTGGCGCTGGAAGAGCGCATTGGCACTTTTACGGAAGTTGAATTAGGATTCGATGAGCGCACGGTGCGCGAAGAAGCGAAGCGCTGCCTGCGTTGCGACCTGGAGTGGCTGGATTACATGAAGCTGCCCAGGCCCGTAGGTGACGCTGAACCGGTGCTAGGCTAAAAGGAGGCGGTGATTCGATGGCGATCGTAAATCTCACTGTCAATGGACAGAAGCTCCAGGCGCAACCGGGACAGACCGTGTTGCAGGCAGCCAGGGAAGCCGGCATTTTCATTCCGACCCTCTGCGACCACCCGGCGGTGACCCCCTTCGGGGGCTGCCGGATGTGCCTGGTCGAGATCGAGAAGCAGCGCAACCTGCAGCCGGCCTGCACCTACCCGGTGACGGAAGGCATGGTTGTGGAGACCGCGACGCCGCGCGTCACCGAGGCGCGCAAGTTCGTGCTCGACCTGCTCTTCTCGGAACGGGTGCATTACTGCATGTACTGCGCCGTGAGCGGCAACGATGAAAGCACGCAGTGCGAGTTGCAGCGCTTGGCCTATCAACATGGCCTGACCCACTGGCAGTTCGCGCCGACCACGGCCAAGAAGTGGCCGATGGATGCATCGCGCAAATACTTCTTCATGGATCATAGCCGCTGCATCCTGTGCCGCCGCTGCATCCGCGTATGCGACGAGATCGTGGCCAACCACACGTTGGGCGTCCGGGAGCGCGGCGCACACACCTTGATCATCGCGGACGACGACGTGCCGTTCGGCGAGTCTACCTGCATCTCTTGCGGCACCTGTCTCCAGGTCTGCCCCACCGGCGCGCTCATCGACCGCCGCAGCGCGTACATGGGCGGCCAGGGCGATTATACGCACACGCTGTCCACCTGCGTGGCGTGCCCGGTCGGCTGCGGCATCGACGCGATGACCCGCGGCCAAATGCTGGTGCGGGTGAACGGCGACTGGGACGCGGCCAACGGCGGCCTGCTCTGCGTCCACGGCCGCTTCGAGGTCGTCGAGCCATCGCAGCCCCGCGTTACGGCGCCCATGGTGCGCGTGGCCGACGGCTGGGCCGAGGTCTCGTGGGACGAGGCGCTGACGGCCGTCGCCAACCGGCTCAAGGCCGCCGGCCCGGTCGCCGGTCTGGCCACGCCGCGGGCGACCAGCGAGGAACTCAGCGCGTTCCAGCAACTCTTCGCCTCAGCGGTTCCGGGCAGTGAGATCGGCCTACTGTACGGCGAGATGCCCCCCGCGCTCGGTGCGACCGCATCTCTGGAAGATCTGTCCAAAGCTGATTGCATCGTAGTGGTCAACGGTCAGCCGTTGGAAGATCAGAAGGTCGTGGGTTATATCGTGCGCCGGGTGGCCGAAAACGGCACGAAGTTGATCGTGGTGAGCGATGCGCCCGCCGCGCTCGACGCCTTCGCCCAGAAATGTCTGAGCCTGGCGGAGATCGACCAGGCCACGGCCGCAGCCAACGCTGCCGAACTGCCGGTGATCCTGTATACGGCCGGGCTGTCGAGCGCCGTTTACGACGCGCTGCGGGCACTGCCAGCGAAAGCACGCTTCATGCCGTTGTACCGCGGCACCAACACCGCCGCGGCCGCCAAGCTGGGGCTCAGTGCGCGGGCGGTGAAGGGCAACGCGCTCTTCCTGCTGGCCGGCGACGACCTGCCCGCGGTGGGCGATGGTCACCTGCCCGAGGCGGGATTCACCGTCGTTCAGGCCGCTTATCGGTCCGCCTGGACCGACGCCGCCGATGTCGTGCTGCCAGCACGGATCTGGTCTGAAAAGGACGGCCACATCGTGAACATCGAGGGCCGCGAGCTGCCGGTGGTTGCGCTGGTGCAGCCGCCTGCCGGCGTGGAGGCCGATGTGGCCACGTTGTCCCTGTTGGCCGAACGATTGGGACGGTAAGGAGTGATCGAATGTCCGAAAAAATAACCGTTGCCAGCGACTGGATGTGCGGTTGCGCAGGCTGCCACATGTCCCTGCTCGATATCGACGAGCGTATCGTGACCCTGGTGCAAGCCGCCACCCTGACGTCAACCCCGATCACCGATCTCAAGCACCCGTCGAAAGATGGCGTCACGGTCGGCATCCTGGAGGGCGGCGTCAACAACTCCGCCAGCGAGGAAGTGGCGAAGATGTTCCGGGAGCGCTCGAAGGTGCTGATCGCCCTGGGCGACTGCGCCGTGTTCGGCGGCGTCCCGATGATGCGCAACACGTGCGGCATCCAGGAAGCGTTGCAGCGCGCCTACGTCGATACCGAATCCACCGTGGACGGCCAGATCCCGGAGCACGAAGACATCGCCGTGATGCAGGACGCGCGTGCGTTGGACCAGGTGGTGCCGGTGGACATCTATCTGCCGGGCTGCCCGCCCTCAGCGGACGCGATCTGGTTCACGCTGACCGAGCTGCTGGCTGGCCGGATGCCCGATCTGAAGGGCAAGAACCTGGATTGGCACTGATACGAACCTGACAGGTCTGCGAGACCTGTTAGGTTTGGCGAGGAGAGGATTATGGGACAGAAAATCGTCATTGAGCCAGTAACCCGCATCGAAGGTCACGCCAAAGTCACAGTGCATCTGAATGACCAGGGCGAGGTCGAGAAGGCGGTCTTTCACGTCAACGAGTTCCGCGGCTTCGAGAAGTTCTGCGAAGGCCGGATGTTCTTTGAGATGCCGCTGATCACCGAGCGCATCTGCGGCATCTGCCCGGTCAGCCACCACCTGGCCTCGGCCAAGGCGTGCGATGAGATCATCGGCGCGCAGGTGCCGCGGCCGGCCAGCCTGCTGCGCGAGCTGATGCACATGGGGCAGGTCATCCAGTCGCACTCGATGCACATCTTCGAGCTCGCTGGCCCCGATCTGCTGCTGGGCTTCGACCATGACCCGGCGACGCGCAACGTGGTCGGCCTGTACATGGCCAATCCTGAGCTCACCGGCAAGGCGATCGGGCTGCGCAAGTTCGGGCAGGAGATCATCGCCGCGCTGGGCGGACGCCGCGTCCACCCCAACTTCGCGGTGCCCGGCGGGGTGAACGCGGCCCTGGCGCCTGCCAGTCGTGACGTCATCCTCGGCCAGGTGGACACGATGATCGGCTACATCCAGGATGGCATCGCGGTCATGAAGGGCTGGATCGCCGCGAACCAGGCTGACCTGGCCAAGTTCGGCGTCTTCTCGACCGGCTATCTCAGCATGGTCGATGGCAACGGCGCGCTCCAACTCTACGACGGCGATGTGCGGCTGGTGGACAAGCAGCGCCAGCAGATGGAGAAGTTCGACCCGCGCAACTACCTGGACTACATCTCCGAGCACGTCGAGCCATGGACCTATCTCAAGTTCCCGTACTACAAAAAGCTCGGCTGGCCGGACGGCGTCTACCGCGTCGGGCCGCTGGGCCGCCTGAACGCGGCCGAGCGGATGGCGACGCCGCTGGCGCAGGCCGAGTACGAACTGTTCCACCAGTTGTGCGGCGGCAAGGTGGTCGAAGGCACGCTCTACTATCACTACGCTCGCCTGATCGAAGACCTGTACTGCGCCGAGCACGTGCGCGAGCTGCTGCGAGGACCGCGACATCCTGGGCACGGACATCCAGGACAACCGGCCGGTGACCAACCACGAGGGCGTGGGCGTGATCGAAGCCCCGCGCGGCACCCTGTGGCATCACTACTGGGTGGACGAAAACGGGCAACTGGAGAAGGTCAACCTGATCGTGGCGACCGGCAACAACAACTGGGCCATGAGCAAGGCGGTGGACTCGGTTGCGAAGGCCTACGTGGACGGCAAGAACGTCACCGAAGGTGCGCTTAACCGCATCGAGCACGCCATCCGGGCCTACGATCCCTGCCTCTCCTGCTCCACCCACGCCGTCGGCCAGATGCCGATCGAGGTGGTGGTCTACGACACGAGCGGAAACGAAGTCGGCCGCCGCGTCCGGGACTGAGCAAGCGAAAGGAAAAACCACAGAGACACGGAGGGCACGGAGTTTTTGCAGCGATCTCCGTGTTCTCTGTGGCTCTGTGGTTTTTTGGGGCAAGTACACGGCAAACCTCTCTGCCCCTGCGCTTAATCATAGTGCCCCTGCGCTTCTTCCGGTATCATACCCCTGACGTTTGACCTTCGGAGAAAAATTGCGAGCGCTTATCATCGGTTATGGCAACCCGAGCCGCCGGGACGACGGTGTCGGTCTGGCCGTCGTCAACGGCCTGCGCCAGAAGCTGGGCAAAGCCCCTTTTGACGAAGGGGAGGACGGCTACAACGAGCTGGGCGGCGCGGTCGACACGCTGTTCCTCCAACAACTCATGCCGGAGCTGGCCGAGACGCTGGCCGGCTATGAGCGTGTGTGGTTCGTGGACGCCCACCTGGGCATTTACCCGGAGCTGGTGCGGCGCACGGCGCTCGTCGCCCAGTACGGCCTGGCGTCCGTCTCACATCACCTGGGGCCGGAGACGCTCCTGGCGCTGGCGCAGCAGCTCTACGGTCAGGCGCCGGCCGGCGAACTGATCTCAATCCGGGGGTTTGACTTCGATTTTGGGGATGAGTTCAGCCCCGAAACCGCGGCGGGGGTACGCCAGGTGGTCGATGAGCTGGGCCGAACGCTGGGGGTCGCCTGACGCTACAACCGCGGCTCTGCTGAAACCGAGCCCTGAGCCGGTCGAAGGGCGGCCCTTCACATCGTTCACCAGCGGCGCTTCGACCGGCTCAGCGCCCGCACTGGACAGAATTGCGGTCGTGATGCTCATCTGAAGCCGCCTGAACGTGTCGGGATCTGCGAGCAATTGACACGATCCCCTTGACATCATACAATAGGCACACTGCTTTTCCCCGCGATCACATACCTGGAAACTCACGCCAGAGAAGGAGGACACAATGACGTTTGTTCGAGAACTCATGCAGGGCAAACCCGCCGAAATTTGGAACATCGGACCCCGGGACACGGTCTACAAAGCTTTGCAGCTCATGGCTGAAAAGAACGTCGGCGCCTTGCCGGTGGTGGATCCTGAAAGCGGCAACCTGATCGGCATGTTTTCGGAGCGCGACTACGCACGCAAGCTGATCCTGAAGGGCAAGTCCTCGCAGGCAACGGCCGTAGAGGAGCTGATGAGTTCCCCGGTGTTTTGCGTACGCCCTGATGATACGCTTGAGACTTGCATGGAGCTCATCACGACCAAACACATCCGTCACCTGCCGGTCTGCGGCGATGATAAGATGGTCGGCATGATCAGCATCGGTGACGTGTTGAAGGCGGTCATCGCCAAGCAGCAGGTCCTGATCAAAGACCTGGAAAACTACATCGTCGGCGCGCGGAGCTGAGGTTGTTACCTCGCGTGGGTGAGCACGATACATTCAGTGTGCCGCTTCAACCTGAGCAGTCGCTCCGGGGTGTTTTCGGCGTCCAATAACAGCGCGACAGGTGGTGTTGGAGCTGCCGGATGAGGGACAAGAAGGTCGTATGAAAGTCACACAGACGATCAAACGATGCCGAAAGACCCTACAAGACCACTATGGCGCCCGGTTCGAGGGCTTGGTCCTGTACGGTTCTGTGGCGCGCCAGCAAGCCCGATCGACCAGTGATATTGATCTGCTTGTCCTGCTAAATCAACCGTTCGATTACTTCCGGGAGCTCCGCCAGATTGTAGATTTGCTCTACCCCGCCCAACTGGATTCCGATCAACTCATCTCCGCAAAACCCGCTCCCGTGGAAGAATTCGAGAACGGCAGTCTCGCGCTCTACCGGAACGCCAAGCGGGAAGGAGTGCGCATGTGACATCAGTGTATGCGGCCGAGGTCGCGGCCAGTTTGGAGCGAGCCGAGCAGTCCATCCAGGCCGCGCAAACATTGGCGGACGAGGGGTGGTACGACTTCGCGGCGTCGCGCGCCTATTATGGGGCATTCTACGCAGCAAGCGCCGTCCTATTGGACGATGGAGTGGACTTGAGTAAACATAGCGGCGTCATCGCTACCATTCACCAGAGGTTCGTCAAGACAGGCAAGCTGGGCAAAGAGCATGGCAGGTCGCTGAACTGGCTTTTCGAAGTGCGCAATGTCGGCGACTATGGCGTAACAGCGCACGTGTCCGGAGAAGAAACGGAGCAAGCGATTCGCGTGGCCCAGGGTTTCCTACAGGCAATAAAGATCCTGCTTCAGCCCGCAGATGCTTCGTCCGGTGATCCGGCCCAAGGAGTTTAGGGCATGGGCGAAACCAACGATACACTAGACTTCACCCTCTTGGATGAGGTTTTTGCCAAATACGAGGGCAAACAGGGCGCGCTCATTCCCATCTTGCAGCGCGCCCAGGCCATCTACGGCTACCTGCCCGTGGAAGTCATGCAGCACATCGCTGACCGGCTGGCGCTCTCGCTGGGCAAGGTCTATGGCGTGGCGACCTTCTACGCGCAGTTTTACCTCCAGCGCCGCGGCCGGCACATCCTGCGGGTGTGCGATGGGACAGCGTGTCATGTCAAAGGCGCACCGCAATTGGTAACTGCCGTCTCAGGCGAGTACGGCGTCGAACCGGGAGAAACAACCGGTGACGGCCAGCTCACCATGGAGATCGTCTACTGCATCGGCTCCTGTGCGCTCGCGCCCGTGACCGTGCTGGATGGCCAGGTGGTGGGGCGCGTGAAGGAAGATGATGTTGCTGCAGCAGGTCAAGCGGCAGGTGGCGGCGTGATGGGGATGCGGAGACAGGGTGACGGGGTGACACGGGGACGCGGGGACACTGGACGCGGGGAGGACACATGGCTGTGTTGGTAGAAACCATAGCACGACGCGGCGGGCTGAGGCGCAGGCCCGGTGGCAGACGAAAACCGGGGCCGATCTGTACATCACCGTCGGCATGGGCACGTGCGGGCTGGCAGCCGGCGCGCAGAGACACGCTCGATGCGGTCAAGGCCGAACTGGAGCGTCGCGGCCTGAGTCGCGGCCGTGTCGCAGGTGGGATGCGTCGGCATGTGCTCCTACGAACCGATGGTCGAGCTCCAGGCCGCGACCAAGGGCCGCGTGAGCTACGGCGGGGCCGCCCCTGAACTGATCCCCGACATCTTCGCCGCGTACCTCGACGGCGCGCCGCTGCGCAAGGCGGTCGTCGTCGGGGAGGTCGTGCCCGAGGCTATCACCGTGGCCGACCACACGCTGCAAACGATTTCGTTCCTTGACCCCAAAGAGCAGCAACCCATCCCGTTCCAGGGCAAGCAGTTGCGCGTCGTGTTGAGCAACTGCGGCCTGATCGACCCCGAGTCGGTGGATGACTATCTGGCGATGGATGGCTACGCAGCGTTGGAACTGGTTCTAGCGACGATGACGCCCGAGCACGTGATCGAGGAGATGATCCGGTCGGGGCTGCGCGGCCGCGGCGGCGGCGGGTTCTCCACCGGCACCAAGTGGAAATTGGCCCGTCAGACGCAGCGCTGGCCCAAGTACGTCATCTGCAACGCCGATGAAGGGGATCCCGGCGCGTTCATGGACCGCTCCTCGCTGGAAGGCGACCCGCACTCGGTTATCGAGGGGATGATCATCGCCGGCTACGCCATCGGCGCGCAGGCCGGCTACATCTACTGCCGCGCCGAGTATCCGCTGGCGATCCAACGGCTCGAGATTGCCCTGGAGGAGGCCCGCAAGCTGAACTTGCTGGGCGATCACATCCTCGGCACCGATTTCGGCTTCGACATCTTTGTCAAAGAGGGCGCGGGCGCGTTCGTCTGCGGCGAGGAAACCGCGCTGATGGCCTCGATCCAGGGTGAGCGCGGCCAGCCGTGGCCGCGGCCGCCCTATCCCGCGGTGGCCGGCCTGTGGGGTCAACCGAGCAACGTCAACAACGTCAAGAGCTACGCCTACGTCCCGCGCATCATGCGTCTGGGCGCGGACTGGTTCCGCAGCCTGGGCACTCCCACCAGCCCCGGCACGGCGGTCTTCGCGCTGACCGGCATGGTCAATCGCACCGGGCTGATCGAAGTGCCGATGGGCGTCACCCTGGGCCAGATCATCTCCGAGATCGGCGGCGGCGTCCCGCGCGGGCGCAAGTTCAAGGCCGTGCAGACGGGCGGGCCGCTCGGCGGCTGTCTGCCTGCGGCCTACCTCGACACCGCCGTGGACTTCGACTCGCTGCAAGGCCGCGGGCGCGGTGATGGGATCGGGCGGCATGATCGTGGCGGACGAAACCACCTGCATGGTCGAGTTCGCCAAGTACTTCATGAAGTTCGCCTGCGATGAAAGCTGCGGCAAATGCCCGCCCTGCCGCATCGGCAGCACCCGCATGTTGGAGACGCTGGAGCGCATCACGGCGGGCAAGGGCGAGCTGGCGGACATCGACCGCTTGCGCGAGCTGGCCGAGGGGATGCAGAAGGGGTCGCTCTGCGCGCTGGGCCAGTTGGCGCCCGCGCCGGTGCTCTCCGCGCTGCGCCACTTCGAAGAAGAGTTCGTGACGCACATCACCGAGCAGCGCTGCCCGGCCGGCAGTTGCCAGATGCTGGTGCGCGCCCGGTGTGTCAGCGATTGCCCGGCGGGCGTCGATGTGCCGGCCTACCTGTCTCTGATCGCGCAGGGACGCTATACCGAAGCGATGGCGGTCCATCGCGAGTCCAACCCCTTCCCGCTGATCTGCGGCCGCGTCTGCCCGGCCTCGTGCGAGCGCAACTGCCGCCGCGGCGATATTGACGATCCGATCGCCATCCGCCACGCCAAGCGTTTCATGGCCGATCACGAGTTCGAGATGCCGTGGACGCCGCCGAAGTCGAAGCCGCCCAAGCACATCAAGGTGGCGGTTGTCGGCGCAGGCCCGTGCGGACTGACCGCGGCGCTGCGCCTGGCGCAACAGGGCTACAGCGTCACCGTCTTCGAGCGGATGCCGCTGCCCGGCGGCATGATGACCTACGGCATCCCGACCTTCCGCCTGCCGCGCGAGGCGCTCATGGCTGAGATCGAGCACATCTGGCGTGCGGGCGTCGAATTCCGCCCCAACATGGAGCTGGGCGCGGACTTCACGATCAAGAGCCTGCAGGATGAGGGCTATCGTGCCATCATCCTGACCATCGGCGCGCACCGCAGCCGCGCCCTTGACATCAAGGGCGAGGATCGGACGGGGATCATCCAGGGCCTGCAACTGCTGCGCGACATCGCCATGGACCAGCCGCCCGATCTGAAAGGCAAGCGTGTGGTCGTCGTCGGCGGCGGCGATACCGCGGTGGACGCGGCCCGCTCGGCCGTGCGCCTGGGCGCCAGCGAAGTCCACGTCCTCTTCCGCTCCGAGCGCGACGACATGACCGCCATGCCTGAAGAAATTGACGCCGCCGAAGAGGATGGCGTGCAGTTCCACTTCCTCGTCTCACGCGTCGAGGTGGCGGGCGAGCCGGCCGTCACGGGCGTCGAGGCGCTGCGCCAGCGGTTGGGCGAGATTGACGAAAGCGGCCGCCGCCAGCCCGTGCCGATCCCCGGCGCCGAGTTCAAGATCCCGTGCGACATCGTCATCCCCGCCATCGGTGAGCTGGCGACCTGGGTCGAGGATGAGAGCCTCGGCATCCATCAGCGCGGCGCTTTTCCAGGTGGGCAAGGCCGCCGAGATCAACGTGCCCGGCGTGTTTGCTGCCGGCGATGCGGTGACCGGGCCGAGCACGGTGGTGCGCGCGGTTGCGCAGGGCAACCTGGTCGCGCAGTCGGTGGACACCTGGCTTCGACCGGCGAGTTGGGCAGCAGCGTACGTCAAACCCAAGCGCCACGACATCGTCCAACTTTTCGACCTCAACGATTACGCCGACGGCCCGCCGCCCCGCGCCGCTCAAGCTGACGCCCGAGCAGCAACGGGCGCGCGGCGAGCGCTTCGACGAGCGCGAGTCGCTGTGGGACGAACACACGGTACAGGAAGAGTGCAAGCGCTGTCTGCGCTGCGATCTGGAGTGGCTGGAACGGATCGGGGAGCCGATGCCGTAACGTGTTGTGGTCAGCGCCTCCGATTGAAATCGGCGTCTGGCATAACCGAAACCTGCTGAAGCAGGTTGGCGGTGTCGTGCATACGATCAGTGCGTTTCAGCGCACTTGGCATGTCAGACGGCCATTTCAGGCCGGCGTCGGTGCGCTGCGACCCGGCGTGATTGGAACGACGCGGGGAGCGCTGCCATAGGTATTCTTCAAGTCATGCGTGCATTCCCCATCGAAGTATGATAAAATCACGGTACGTATTACGAATCATTCATCGATGAGGAGATCGTATGGAGACAGTTCTGGTTTCGCCTAAGTTTCAGATCGTGATTCCGCGCGTGGTTCGCGAGGCGCTCAGCATTCGGCCTGGGCAGAGGGTTCAAGTAGTTCACTACGAGGACCGAATCGAGTTGATCCCGATTAAGCCGATGCGCGAGATGCGCGGCTTTCTCCGAGGCATTGACACAACCGTGGAACGGGAACCGGATCGCGTATGAACGTCGTTGATTCGTCCGGTTGGCTCGAATACTTTGCTGATGGGCCGAATGCCGACTTCTTTGCCCCGGCTGTGGAGGCGATCTCTGAGTTGGTCGTCCCAGCGATCAGCGCGTACGAGGTGTTCAAGCGCACTTTGCAGCAACGCGGTGAGAGCGAAGCATTGCAGGCGGTCGCGTTGATGACGCGTGGCCGCGTGGTAGACCTGGACGTTCACTTGGCCCTGGCCGCGGCTAGGATCTCTACGCAGTTGCGAATCCCGATGGCCGACAGCATCATGCTTGCGACAGCGCGCACCTTCAACGCTACGCTTTGGGCGCAAGATGAGCACTTCGAAGGCATTGACGGCGTTCAGTATATCGCAAAGAAACGCGACGACAAACCGGCTGACAAACCGGCTTAAGCAGCAGTGCAAAAAAGAAGCATATCGAGATGGACGTCGAAGAAGAGTACCTGGACATCCTGCAAAACATCGAATTCGCCATCATGAGCGTCTACCGGGAGAATCCGCTCCTGGTGGATTTCGACGTCGAGGCGGCGATCAACGCTTTGATCACCCTGTACCACGCGCAAAGTCAGAATCACGAGCCGCGCCGGATCAGCCTGAACGAGCGCGCGACGCTGGTGTATGAGCGGGTCGCTGCCATGTGCGACTGGCGGCTCGGCCGCGAGGAACTCCTTTCGTCGGACATGCAAGAGCGAGGCCCGCGGCCGGAGCCAGTCACCCTGGACGTGATCCTCGCCTGCCTGAAACGCATTCGGAAGTCCGTCCAGCGATGGAACAAAGAGGGCGGGCGCCAGGGGTATTTGACGTTTGTGGGGCGCTTTGTGCAGTGACCCAGCTTGCCTCCGATTGAAATCGGAGTCTGATATAGTTCAAACCTGCTGAAGCAGGTTGCGAGAGTCGCGGCGGCTTCGGGAGTGCGTTTCAACGCACTTGGCATATCAGACGGTCATTTCAATGACCGGCGACAGTGTTGCGATCTTGAGTCGTTGTTCGGGAGATTCTATGACCATTACACTCACCATCAACAACCAACGCGTCGTCGCACCCGACGGCGCGACCATCCTGGAAGCGGCGCGGGGCGCGGGGATCCGCATCCCGACGCTGTGCCACCACCCTGACCTGAGCAACGTCGGCGCGTGCCGGCTGTGCGTCGTGTCGGTCGAGCGGGCGCGCGGCGTGCAGACGGCCTGCACCACGCCCGTCTTCGAGGGGATGGTCGTGGACACGGAGAGCAAGGACGCGCGGGACACGCGGCGCTTTGTCCTGCAAATGCTGCTCAGCGATCACCCGAACGAGTGCATGCAGTGCGAGGTCAACGGCGCGTGCGAGCTGCAGGACCTGGTCTACGAGTACGATGTGCCGTGGCCCGAGCATGATGGCAAGCGACACACATATCCGATCGACCCCGACCCGAACCCGTTCGTCTTCATCGACCGCAACAAGTGTATTCTGTGCACCCGCTGCGTGCGTGCCTGCGCCGAGATCCAGAACCGGGATGTGTGGAACCTCGCCGACCGCGGGTTCGGCAGCAAGCTGGTGGCCGGCGCGGATCAAAACCTGCTTGACGCGCGCTGCGAGAGCTGCGGTCAGTGCGTCGCCTACTGCCCCGTCGGCGCGCTCTACGACAAGATGAGTGTCGGCCAGGGCCGCCTCAGCCAGATCAAAAAAGTGCGCACCACCTGTTCCTACTGCGGCGTGGGATGCAACTTTGACCTGAACGTCCGCGGCAACAAGATCGTCCGCGTCACCACCGCGCCCGATGCCCCGGTCAACGGCATGGCGACCTGCGTCAAAGGCCGCTATGGCTACGACTACGTCCACCACCCGGACCGACTGACGCGGCCGATGGTGCGGGCGCAGTGGCTTGATGCGGCGGAGATGGATCAGCGCCTGGCAAATGGCGCATGGCGAATCGCCGATGGCCGGGAGCCGGTAGCCAACAAACCGCAGATGGCGGATGCCAGGAAGCGTAAGCGGAACGGCCATCAGCCACCTGCTGTCAGCCACAAGCAATCGCCCTGGGTCGAGGTAGACTGGGACACCGCGCTGAACGTGGTCGCCCGTAAGTTCGCGGGGATCAAAGCCGAGAGCGGCGGGGACGCGGTGGCGGTGCTCACCTCGGCGAAGTGTACCAGCGAGGAAAACTACCTGGTCAACAAACTGACGCGGCAGGTGATCGGAACCAACAACATCGACCACTGTGCCGCGGTTGTGACACAGCGCAACTGTCACCGGTCTGGTGACAAGCTTCGGCAGCGGCGCAATGACCAACTCGATCCGCGACATCACCGAGCAGAGCGGCTGCATCTTCATCATCGGCAGCAACACGACCGAGCAGCACCCGGTCATCGGGATCAAGATCCGGCGCGCCAAGCGGCAGCGGGGCGCCAAGCTGATCGTGGCCGACCCGCGGCAGATCGACATCGCGACCTATGCCGACCTGCACCTGCGCCACACGCCGGGCACCGATCTCGCCCTGCTCAACGGGTTGATGCACATCATCATCCGGGAGGGGTGGCAGGATCAGAAGTTCGTCGACGAACGCACCGAAGGCTTCGAGGCGCTGAAGGAGGTCGTGGCGAAGTATACGCCCGAGGTCGTGGCCGAGATCACCGGCGTGCCGGCGGAGCAGCTCGAGCGGGCCGCGCGGATGATGGCGGAGAACCGGCCGGGCAGCCTGCTCTATGCGATGGGCATCACCCAGCACACGGTGGGCGTGGCGAACGTGACGACCTGCGCCAACCTCCAGATGCTGCTGGGCAACATGGGCGTGCCGGGCGGCGGCGTCAATCCGCTGCGCGGGCAGAACAACGTCCAGGGCGCGTGCGACATGGGCGGGCTGCCCAACGTCTACCCCGGCTACCAGAACGTCACCGACCCGGCCAGCCAGGCGAGGTTCGAGCAGGCATGGGGCGTGTCGTTGTCGGACAAAATCGGCCTGACCGTCACCGAGATGCTGCATGGGCTGGACACGGGGGCGGTGCGCGGGCTTTACGTCATCGGCGAGAACCCGATGACCAGCGATCCCGACCTGAACCATGTGCGCGAGGCGATGACGAAGAGCGAATTCTTCGTGCTACAGGAGATCTTCTACAGCGAGACCGCGCAGTTCGCCGACGTGATCTTCCCGGCCGCCAGCTTCGTGGAGAAGGAAGGCACCTTCACCAACACCGAGCGGCGCATCCAGCGCGTGCGCAAGGCCGTGCCACCGCCCGGCGAAGCGCAGCCGGATAGCTGGATCGTGACCGAGGTGGCGACGAGGATGATCGCCTTGGGTGCTTCTTCGCCGGCCCCCGAGGCGCCCTGGGCGGGCTGGCGCTACGCCGGCCCAGCGGCGGTCATGAGCGGAGATCAACGCAGTGACGCCGAGCTACGCGGGCGTGACGTACGAGCGGCTGAACGCCGGGCGACCAGCTCCATTGGCCGGTGCGCGACGCCGGCCATCCCGGCACCCCTGTGCTGCACGCCGGCAAGTTCACGCCGCGGGCTGGGGCGCTTCGTGCCGTCGGAGCACCTGCCGCCCGCCGAGCTGCCCGACGACGAGTATCCGCTGATGCTGACCACCGGCCGCGTGCTCTACCACTGGCACGGCGCGGAGATGACGCGGCGGGCGCGCGGCCTCAACGAAGTTTACCCCGAGGCGTTGATCGAGGTCAGCCCGAAGGATGCGCAGGCTGCGGGCGTCAAGGACGGCGACATGATCACGTTGGCCTCGCGGCGCGGCGAGATCATGGCCAAGGCGCAGGTGACGCCAGCGCGTCGGCGCGGGGCTGGTGTTCGCCACCTTCCACTTCCCGGACTCGGCAGTCAACTTCCTGACCAACCCGGCGCTGGACCCGCTGGCGAAGATCCCGGAGTTCAAGGTGTGCGCGGTCAAGCTGGGCAAGGTGGTTGCGGGCGGTTGATGTTAAACTGTTGATTGAGTGACTCAAGAGACATCATCGGCAATAGAAACGCTTGTCACCCTGAGCGGGTTAACCCGGTACGATGCGTCACGGCGAGCCACCAGCGAAGGGTCTCGGCGTCGCATTAACGAGATTCTTCGCTGATTTCACACTGTAACGAGTGGTCTGGGGCAACCCGCTGCTCATGAAGTACCAGTACGAGATGTTTCGCTGACGATTCGCCGCAACGGATCTTGTGCCGCAGACCCGCTCAACATGACAAGCGGAACTTTTTTGGACTACCCGCAAGCTGCCCCGCGGCTTGGCATCACTCAGAATGACAACCGGCGCCGAAGTGGAAGAAGCGGGTAGTGACTTTTGCGATACTGCTATTATTCGTTGGAGGAATCCCCGGCCAACGCCTGTAGGATCAACCCACGACCGACGAGACCGACCAACTGACCGCCCGCATCCACCACGGGCAGCCGCTTGATTTTGTGCTGCAACAGCAGGCGCAGCGCGTCCAGCAGCGGTGTCTCCGGCGCTACGGTGATGGGATTGGCCGTCATCACCTCACCGGCGGTACGTTTGGCCAGATCAATCGTCGCTTCCCCGCCGCCCGCAAGCCGCCGAGCAAACGCCTGGAGCAATCCGGCGCGTTCGGCGGCGCTGGCCCGTTTTAGTAGGTCGCCATCAGTAATGATCCCCAGCACATGGCGCTGTGCATCCACGACCACGATCCGGCGTTGGGCTGCGTTAACCAGCAAATCAACCACCATGTTCAGTGGCGTCGCACTTTGGACGGTCGGCACGTCGGCCACCATGACATCCTTGACCCTGGTGTAATGCCCTGGCGGCAGGCCGCGCTCCGGCGCCTCGCGCGCCAGCGGCTGTGCCATTGCCCGTAACACGTCCACCCGGCTCACGACGCCGACGATCCGATCGCTCTGATCCACCACCGGCAGACGCTTAATCCCGTGCGCCGCCATGACGCGCATCGCATCGACGATGGCCGCGTCTTCGGGAACGGTGACGACCGGACTGACCATCAGCTCAGCGACAGTCTGTCCGCTGCGCCGCAAGGCATCCAGCTCGCGGCCCAGCTCGGCCGCAGTCAGCGCAGACAGCACGCTGGCATCCGGCAAGCCCAGCCGCGCCAGCAGATCGCCGTCGGTGAGGATGCCCACGATCCGCCGCGACTCGTCCACCACAGGCAGGCTGCGATACGTCTTCCCGATCAGCATCTCCACGGCGTCCGCGATCGGTGTGGCCGGCGTTACAGTGCGCGCCTCGCGGCTCATCAGGTCGCGCACAGGCGCGGCGGCCCGCAAAGCGCGCAACCCACGGTGGCTGTAGGTCACGACCTCGACTTGCTCACAGGTGATCAGTCCTTCGGCTACCATCTCGGTCAGACGCGGCATCACGCGCGCCACACGGGCCGGGTCATCCACCCACTCGATGACGAGCGGCAGATCCGACGACAGATCGACGATGCTGGCGGTGTGGATGCGGCTGTGTGCGCCGAAGCCGGCCAGACCGCGCAGCACGGTCGCGCCCGTGCAATCTTCAGCCTTGAGCATCTCGAGGATTGCCATATAGAGTGACTTCTGGCCCCAGCGGTCACTCTCGCCGAGGTAGATCATTACTTTGGTGGCTGTCCCTATGATCTCCATCGTTCACCTCACACGGCACGGGCCAGGATGACGCCCAGGTAAGCAGCGAACACCCCCAGGCACACATTGCCAGCCATGTAGAGCGCCGCCGGCAGCCAGCGGCCGGTCTGCATCAGGTTCAGCGTTTCTACACTGAAGGAGGAAAAAGTGGTGAAGCCGCCCAGAAGTCCGACCGCGACGAATAAACGCCATTCAGTTGAAACCGCCACCCGCTGCGTCACCAGCGTGATGAAGAAGCCCAGGATCAGGCTGCCTGTGACATTAATGATCAGGGTGCCGTAGGGGAAGCCCGGCCCCCAACGGTTGGCGGTCCAGGTTTGCAGCAGATAGCGCAGGTTCGCGCCCAAGAAAGCGCCAGCGCCGATCCAAAGGGGTTTCATCGGTTTGTCCCTTGCAATGATGTACGAAAAACAAAGCCTCTACCAGGGCATGCGATCCCACCGGTAGAGGCCATCAGTCTCGCGACGCTCTGGATCCGAGATCCCGGGGAGCCCCATCCCCTACTAGAATGTTATGCATTCTAGCACAACTTCAGATTAAGCAGTATAATAGCGCGAATATCGGTTTACGTCATTCGTTAAGCCTCAAAGGAAGAATAATGGACAACAAAGAACTCGACCAAACCCTCGTGCTCATCAAACCGGACGCTCTGAAGAACTCGTTGACGGGCTATGTGCTCTCGATGCTCTCAGAGTTCCACAGCGGCCTGCGCTTCGCGGGAACCAAGATCGTTCATGTCAGCCGGCTGCTCGCCGAGGAGCATTACGCCGAGCATGTGGGCAAGGCCTTCTATCCGCCGCTGCTTGATTACATCATGGGGCTGGACCATTACCCTGACGAGCCCCACAAACGCCGGGTGATCGCGCTGGTCTATCAAGGGCCGGACGCGGTGCAGAGGATGCGCGAGATGGTGGGGCCGACGAACCCGCTGGTCGCCCGCGAGAAGAAGCCGGGCTGCATCCGCTCCCTGGGCACGCTGGTCCCGGTGCATGACGCGGCGGGCAACGTCATCAGCCAGCGGATGGACAACCTGATCCATGCCTCGGCGACGCCGCCGGAGGCCGAGCGCGAGATCAAGCTGTGGTTCAAGCCCAACGACATCCCGCCGCTCATGCAGATCTACCCGACGGAGATGTGCGATTGCCTCTACTACTTCAACGACGGCAAGCTCGCTACCGAGTACGTGCCGGGCGGCGTCTGCCTGGTGGCGCCGGGCGACATCGCCTGGGCTTCCGATCTGGAGGCGCTGCGCCTGCTGGCTGCGGGTCAGCCAGCCCACTGCACGCTCGGCACGGTGGCAGCCAAGTATCTGATTAACGAACTGCGAGGCGAATAACCTCAAAGAGGAGGTTCTCGTGTCAACAGGGATCGAGGTCCACATCGATGCCTTGATGCCGCCAGAGATGGCGGCGCGGGCCGAAGCGATCGGTATCCGGAAGGCGGCTGCGGACTTTTGGACGATGTTCTCGCTGGCGATCCTGGCCGGCGCGTTCATCGCTACCGGCGCGATCTTCTCCACGACGGTTGCCACCGGGGCATCTGTCCTGCCCTATGGCGTGGCACGCCTGTTGGCCGGTTTTGCCTTCTGCCTTGGTTTGATCTTGGTCGTCGTGGCCGGCGCTGAACTATTCACTGGCAACAACTTGATCATCATGGCGTGGGCTGCACGGAAGGTCAGCACCGTCAGAGTGTGGCGCAACTGGATCATTGTCTATGGGGGCAACTTCATCGGCGCAATGCTGACCGTATTGATCATGTTGGGTACCCAGCAATATATGTTCTCAAAGGGGCAGGTGGGCCTGACCGCGCTGAACACCGCCCTGACCAAGGTAAGCTATAACCCGTTGCAGGCGTTCTTCCTGGGCATCATGTGCAACGCGCTGGTTTGTATGGCGGTTTGGCTCTGCTTCAGCGCACGCAGCACCCTGGACAAAATCGCCTCGATCATCTTTCCGATCACCGCCTTCGTGGCGGCAGGGTTCGAGCACAGCATCGCCAACATGTACTTCGTGCCGATAGGTTTGTTTATCAAGCAGTTTGCCCCGCCGGCGTTCTGGGCGTCGGCCGCGCTGGCCGATGCCGCACCGACCGCGATCACGGTGGCGAATTTCGCCAATCTGACCTGGCGTAACTTCATCATCAATAATTTGATCCCGGTGACAGCAGGTAACGTCATCGGCGGCGCAGGGTTAGTCGGTCTGGTCTACTGGTTCGCCTACCTGCGAGGCAAGAAAGATTGATCCTACAGGAGGGAGTCATGCGAGCCTATGTGTTGGTCCATGTCCGGGCCGGTGAGGAGGAACATCTGACCGCGGCACTGCAGGGTATGCCTGGCGTGCTGCGCGCGGATGTCACCTTCGGCTCATACGATGTCATTGCCGAGGTTGAGGCGGACGATCTGGCCGGGGTCGGCAAGCTCGTGTACGGCACGATCCGCCCACAGATCGGTGTGATCGACACGGTGACTTGCCTCGCGGTGGGGTAAGGCTGAGGAAACGCAGGTCAGGTCAAGACCGAGGTGAAAGCAGCGAGACCTCCGGATTCGGCTAGAATTCGGAGGTCTCAGCCTTCATATTGTAGCCCAGTAGCTAACTCAACCCTTCAGATCTATGATCCGCCAGGGCGCCGAATCCAACGGATAATCACCCATATGCGTGTCGACGCTCCCCAGCACTATCTGCGGATCGCCGAGCAATTTCAGAGGAATGCCAACTGCAATGTGCTTGGTTCGGCGTTCCACCCCCACCAGTTTTCCGGTCAGCTTCTCGCCGTTGTCAAAAACATCCAGTCCGGCCTCGCTGAACTTGATGCGCAGCTTGGGCATCGCCGCGAAGGGGCGATCAGAGCGATAGCCGAAGACGCTAATGCCGGCCTCGACCCCACCGGAGAGTAAGCCGGTGAAGTCGATCGAGACGACCAAGCCGATCCCCGACCAACTGCACGCTGCGCGACTCCACCCCGACGAATTTCGCCTTCTGCGACCCGGTAAGCATCTCCTGCGCCCGCCCTGCGCCCGCGTCCTTGCTTGCCGCGCCTGCCCCGCCGGACGTAGTGCGTTCCAGCCGGCTCGGCGGATAATCCGCAAACAGCTCGTTGCTGCGCAGGAACGCCTGCAAGAACTTCTCGCTGACGGCGTACTGGGTCGCATGGCACTGAATCGCCGCGATCTTCCGCTGCGTCTCGTCCGCGCTGAGCGGGTTGGACTGCCAGGGGATCAGATCGGCAAGCTCAGGCGGCGGATTGAGCTGCCAGGTCGGGTTGAGTCCCTGGTGCCTCGGCCACTTCGGATAATGGACGAGGAAGGGATGGAGCTCGGGCTGAGGTTCGAGGGCCAGATCCCACAGTGCGACCCGCGCGAAAAGATAGAGCGCCTGGTGATCCGGGTTGTGATCGGCCGGGTGCGACAGGAAGATCTTGGTCGGTTTGAAGTCGCCGATGATCGCCGTCAGATCCTTCAGGATGTCATCGCCCCGATATTCCGCGCCCGGCCGGTAGGCATTGGGATACGCGACCGCCGTCATCCTGCCGAACATGCTGCGGAACGCGGGCCTGTCGCCCCAATGCTTCTCCCAGATCTGCAGCGTCCCGAAGTCGGGGTAGCCCAGGAAAGAAAGCTGCTCGGGCTTCAAGCCGAGAACGCCGGTGGCTGCGACGGCCTCATCGTGACGGACCAGACCCATGCCTTCCACCGCCTTCGACCCGACCGTCACCTTCTTGCGGTACTTCACAAACGACCACTCATTGTTGTCGCCGTAGGTGAGGAAGACGACATGAATCGGAATACCCAGGGCGAGCGCCTGCTGGATGATCCCCCCGGTACAGAGGGTCTCATCGTCCGGGTGGGGCGCCAGGATCAGAATTCGATCTTGCGGTCCAAACATTTATAACTCCTATCGACTCAGGCTTGAAATGGTTGCGCGGAGATTCTGCTGGTTGGACGAAGTATACCCCGCGAGGGATGCGCCGTCAAACGACCTGACGGCGCGGTCGCAGTTGAGAATTTCGCGTGCGGTACCTCAACTGGTCTTATCTGCGCAAATCTGCGGCATCTGCGGTTCATGCGAGATAGCCCAACCGCTGTAACCGCACCCGAAGTCACGAGGGCATCAGGCCGTACTGGCTGCCGCTTCCGACGGCTGGCCGACATTGGAGACCTTGTTCAGCACCGGCAGCCAGAAGCGGAAGGTCGTCCCCTTGTCCAGCGCCGATTCAGCGGTGATCTGCCCGCCGCTGCGCTCGACGATCTCCTTGACGATGGACAGCCCCAGGCCGGTGCCCATCCGCGAATGCGCCTTGGCGTTGTCGGCGCGGAAGAACTCCGAGAAGAGCCGCGTCATCGCCTCCGGGGGGATGCCGATGCCGGTGTCGCTCACGCTGGCGACCAGCCGATCGCCCTCCCGCTTCAGCGTCACGTCCACACGCCCACCGTCTCGGTTATACTTGATGGCGTTGCTGACCAGGTTGTTCCACAGGCTCTTGATCTGATCGGGGTTGGTGAGCACCGGCGGCAGATCCGAGCCGATGTCCAGATTGACGGTGATGTTCCGCTCGCGTGCGCCCGCCGCCAGCAGATCGACCTGATCGCGCAGCGACTTCTCCACCTGCACGGGCTGCACCTGCCCGCGCGCGTCAGCCGATCCGATGCGCCCCAGCTCCAGCAGATCGGCGATGAGCGCCAACTGCTCCATCGCCCGCTTCTCGGCTTTTTCGAGCGTTTCGCGCATCTTGGGCTGCGGGACGTAGCCTTCCAGGATCAGCTTAAGATAGCTCTGGACGGCCGCGACCGGCGCGCGCAGCTCGTGCGTCACCAGCAGGGTGAATTGGGCACGCACGTCCTCCAGCTCGATCAACTTCGCGTTGGCGTGCGCCAGTTCGGCGTTTAGCCGCTCCAAATCCTCGCGCCGGCTCTTGCATTCGGCGTTGGCGAGCCGGAGTTGCTCGTTGAGATCGCGCATGTGCTCGGTGCGGTTTTCCTGGCGCTGATAGGCTTCGGCCAGCCGGGTGTTGAGCTCCGCAAGCTCTTCGCGGCGGTGCTTACACTCGGCATTGGCGGCGCGCAACTGTTCGTTTAACTCGCTCATGTGGCGGGAGCGCACCTCCAGCCGGTCGTAGGCCCGCTGAAGCTCGGCGTACGCGGCATCCAGATGCCCACGCTGATGGCTGGTCTCCGTGCTGGCGGCGTTCAACTGCGCATTCAACGCCCGCAGTTGGGCCGCGCTGACCTCGGCTGCCTCTTTGCTGGCAGCCAGCTCGGCCGCCCGCCGGCGTAGCGCCCCCACCAACACCGACGTGGCGCCTGCGATCAGGAAACAGATGGTCGCCAGCGCGACCCCTTGCGCGACCAGGAAGGTTCTCGTGACGTGTATTTGAGGATCGAACAACCCCGCCGGAGGATTGTGAGGCAGCCATCCGTTGAGTTCAACCACCAACAGGAGGGCATAGAGCAGGCTGGCAATGGCCGCGTAACCGAACGCGACGCGCCGCGAAAGCAACGCCGCAGCCATCATGACGGGGAGGGCGAGGAAGGGGAAGAAGGGATTCTCGGCGCCGCCGGCAAAGTGCAGCAGCAGCGTCATCCCGATCAGGTCCAGCCAGATCTCAACATGCAGGAGGAGCGGCAGGAGCCTGGGATCCGAGCGGGCCGGATACGTCGAGCGCGATAAAACCAGCAGCGCCACGTTGTAGGCAACCAGTACGCCGATGATCAACCACAAGGGGCCGCCCGCCAGGCCTGGCACGATCCATGTTGCCAGGAGGGTCAGCACGGCCGCGCCCAGCAGCGCAACAAGATGGATCAAGGCCAGGGCTGAAAGGTGCGGTTCCGCGCTGAAGAGTAGTTCGGACTCGGCGTTGAGGTCCGGCGCGCGCATCTGCGGGGACTCGCTCATGGCACGTCGAACTGTTCGCAGATCGCAGCGTAGGCGTCCTTGAGCCGGCTGAGGTCAATGATGCAGTTGACCGTCGAAATGGACGTGCTGATGGCCAGGATATTGATGCCGCGACCGGCCAGCGCGCGAAACATCTGTCCGGCGATGCCGGGGCGCTCCCGAAAGTCGGGACCGAAGATGGCGATGGAAGCGACCTCCGCTCGGGAGTCCACGGCCGCGGGGTGCAGCTCTGGCCGCAACGCTTCGATCGCGGCCAGGCACGCGGGCAGATCGCCGCGGTCCACGCACAGCACCATCTGGTCATGGTCTTCGTGATCGATCACCTGCACCACGAACTGCGTGTTGAGCCCACGCTGGCCCAGCGCATCCAGCACAGCCGCGGCGATGCCGGGCCGATCCTTGACCGCCAACACGCTCACGCTGGCCAGCTGGTCGTTCTGAATAACGCCGCCGACCTTGATCTTTTCAGGCATTGGATGCTCCGCAAAGCACGCTTTCACCACAAAGACACCAAGACACAAAGAAGTCACAAAGAAATCTCTACTTGGTGATCGTGGTGACTTCGTGCTCTTACGCGGTGTAGTTTCCCTTGTGGTGAAGGCTTGGTTCCGGCTTGTCCGGGTTAGGGTACCAATCGTTGAATCTGGCGCAAAAGATCCGCCGGCGCGATCGGTTTGGTGAGGAAGGCGTCGATGTGGATGCTCTCGTCGGTCGGGAAGAGCGCGAGGTAGTCCGTGTTGGCGATGGAGGTGACCATCACGACCGGCACATGCTTGAACGCGGGATCATCGGCCATGCGCTGGCTCATGCTCAGACCGTCCAGCACGCTCGACATAATCACGTCGAGCACCACCAGGTCCGGCTTCTCGCGGTTCAGGGTGATCATCCCCTGGTCGCTGTTGCCGGCGCTGACCACCTTGTAGTCGTCGCTTTCGAACATCGTGCGCATGTACTCGACGAAGTCGGGATCGTCATCGACAACGAGTATTTTCGCTTTGGGCATGGGTTGCTGCTCCGTGATACGTGAACGTGTTATTTGATAAGTCAGAAATCTGAAAATCGTATTTCTCTCTGATCGCATGGCGGGCGAGGGTCACGCAGCACGCACCCGCGCCTCAAACTCCTCGCCGAACAACTTCATCCCCGACGTCACCGGTTCGCACATCCCGGTTCCCATCGGGCAGAAGGTGACCCCCGCGATGCCGGCGGATAGCCGCTCCAAATCCTGCAGGTCGGACGGCGGCCTTTGCCGCTGACCAGGCGATCCAGGTGCTCCAGCATCCGCTTGCCGCCGATCCGGCACGGCGTACATTGGCCGCACGACTCGTGCACGAAGAAGCTGGTGATGCGCCGGGTCACTTCGACCATATCGGTGGTCTCGTCCATCACGATGACGGCGCCGGTGCCCAACGCCGAACCCGCCGCGGACAACGTCTCGAAGGCCATCGGCACATCGAGCTGGTCGGCGGTCAGCATCGGGGTGGAGGCGCCGCCCGGGATGATAGCCTTCACCTTCCGCCCGTTCCGCACGCCGCCCGCGTGTTCGTAGATCATCTCGCGCAGCGTGACGCCCAGCGGCAGCTCGTAGTTGCCGGGCCGGTTCACGTGCCCGCTGACGCAGAAGATCTTCGGCCCCTTGCTCTGCTCGGTGCCGATGCCGGCGTACCAGGCGGCCCCGCGCGCGATGATGTGCGGGATGTTCGTCAGCGTTTCGACGTTCTGCACGACCGTCGGCTTGTGCCAGAGGCCGACTTGGGCGGGATAGGGCGGCTTGAGTCGAGGCTCGCCGCGCTTGCCCTCCAGCGACTCGATCATGGCGGTCTCTTCGCCGCAGATGTACGCGCCCGCGCCGCGATGCACCGAAACGTCCAGGTCGAAACCGCTGCCCAGGATGTTCTTGCCCAGGAAGCCGTACTGGTAGGCGTCGGAAATGGCCTTGATCCAGCGTTTGACGCCGAGGAAGAACTCGCCGCGGATGTAGACGAACGCGCGCTGTGCGCCCACGGCGTAGGCCGAGATGATCACGCCTTCCAGGATCGAATGCGGGTCACGTTCAACGATCAGCCGATCCTTGAAGGTGCCCGGTTCGCCCTCATCGGTGTTGACGGCCAGGTATTTGACCGGCGCGTCCTTGGCGATGAAGCCCCACTTCACGCCGGTGGGAAAACCCGCGCCGCCGCGCCCGCGCAATCCCGAGGCTTTCACTTCAGCGATGACCTGTTCGGGCGACATCTTCAACGCCTTGCTCAGCGCCTCATAACCCCCGTGCCCCAGATACGTCTTGATCTTTTCCGAGTTCGGCTGGTTGACGTTGGCCAACAAGACGGGTTCCCAGACAGTCATATCACACCTCCCCCATGAGTCGTTCCAGGATGGCGTCAATGCCGGCCGGCGTCAGGTTCTCGTAAAGCTGGTCATTGACGCGCATGGCCGGCGCAGTGCCGCAGGAGGCCAGACATTGGACCGTCTCCACGGTGAAGCGCCCGTCGGCCGTGGTCTCCCCTGGCCGCACGCCGAGCTTCGCGCTGATGTAATCCGCCACCTTATCGGCGCCGTCGCACAGGTAGCACGAGAGGCCGTCACACACCTGGATGACATAGCGGCCGGTCGGCTCAGTGCGGAAGAGGGTGTAGAAGCTGGCCGTGCTGTAAACCTCTCCGGCGGAGAGATTCAAGCGTCTGGCGACCCGCTCCACGGTCTCTTTCGTGAGATAACCCTGTTGCTCCTGGGCGATGTATAGGGCGGCCAACAACATGGATTGCTTGGCGGGATCGATCAACGCGACCCCAGGGGTGCGAACTGATGGTTCTGCGGGACTCATCGCGCGGTCTCCTTGAGAAGGTTGCCAACTTCAGCCACAAGCTCGTCGGGGCTGATCGGTTTGGAAAGAAAGCGATCAACCATGTTACGTTCGTCGGCCGGGAGGAACCGATCTTCGTCTTCGCTCAGCACGGCCGAAATGAGGATCAATGGGATGTGGGCCAACTGCGGATCGCTGCGTACGGTACGGATCGTGCCAATGCCGGCCAGCTCGTAGGACATCATCGCATCCAGCAGCACGAGATCCGGCAACTCGGCCCGCATCAGCGCAAGGCCGGCCGGCGCGTTGGACGCTTCCAACACGCGATAGCCGTGACGCTCCAGCACGATCCGCACAAACTCGCGGAAGTCCGGATCGTCGTCTACGATGAGGATTGTGATGCCAGGGGATGTTTCCAGGGTCGGCGGTGACACAGGCAGGCTCCCAACGAATTCACGAATTACGAATCACGAATCACGAATTGATTGTACTTCGGAGCGTTTATCGTCATTCGTCATTAACCAAGCAACTCGGCTACCTTCGCCAGCAGCACCTTCGGATCCACCGGCTTGGACAGCCAGGCATCCATGTGCGGCTGTTCGCCCATCGGGAAGACGTGGGCATAGGGTGTCTCGGCGATGGATGAAACCATGATCACCGGCATAAACCGGGCCTCAGGATCCAGGGCCAATTGTTCACTGACGTTGAGGCCGTCGAGCACGCTGGACATCATGATGTCGAGCAGCATCAGGTCGGGGCGTTGGGCCTTGACCTGCGCCAGGGCCTGCTCGCCGTTGGCGGCAGTGACGACGTTGTAGTCGTTTGACTCCAGGATGGTGCGCATGATCTCGACGAAATCGGGGTCGTCGTCTACTACGAGGATCTTGGCGGATGACATGGTAGTGTTCTCCTTAAACCGCGCGCGGTGCGGTTTCTGCACCGCTGCAGAAGGGTCGAGCGCCTCTTCAAGCTCGGCGGCTAGTTTAGCACATTATAGCGATGTTCACAAACGCGCCGCAATGACGAGGATCACATCGAGCGCGTTTTTTTGACGTTGTGCATGTACGGAATTTCATGTTAGAATGGCGCTCGTCCACTCCAAGTGAGGCAGCGCGTCCCGACGCGCACGATTCGAGAAAGAGGCGGTGCGACGTGGCCTTCGAGGAAATCTTCCAGCAAGTGGCCGAGAAACACAAACTCGACTGGCATCTGATGGTCGAGCAGTGCTTCCGCGAGAGCCAGTTCGACCCGTTGGCAGTTGGCGCGGACAACGATATGGGATTGATGCAGATCGTGCCGGCCACCTGGGACGATTGGGCGCCCAAAGTCGGTGTTTACGATCCGTTCGACCCGGACAGCAACATCGCGGTGGCCGGCGCCTACCTGGCCTGGCTGCGCGAGCAATTGACGAACGCCGGCCGGCCGGAGCCGTACTGGCTGCTGGCCGCCTACAACTGGGGTATCGCCAACGTGCTGAAACTGCTCAAGACCGGGGGCAGTTGGCAGGATGTGCCGGACGTCCGCCGCGATTACGCCACCGACATCATCCTGGCCGCCGAGGCCAACGCGCTCGCCGAGCAGATCGCACCAGGCAGCGAAACCGTGCATGGCTGAAATCCCACACTGCGACGGCACTTCACCCAGCACGTGAAGTACGGGCGCTGGCTGGCCGAAGGCCGTGTCGAAGCGCCTCTCGCTACACACGTGAAGTACGCCCCCTTCGACAAGCTCAGGGCGCGTGCGGCAGGTCTCGGATGGAGAATAGGACAAAGCAATGACCGAAGAACAAGAGATCCTGGCGCTTCTCGACCGCCATCTGCGCAGCATTTGGGCGGGTGACCTGGAAACCTACACCGCCACGACCGCGCCGGATGTGACCTTTTACGAATGGTACATCAGCACGCAGCGGATCGACGGGCTGGATTTTCACCTGCGCGAAACCGCCGCCAATTTTCGCGCCGCGTGGAAGGGCGCCGGCAGGCAGGACAGCGTTACGAAGTCGAGCACGAGGTGCTTCAGCCGAAGGTGCAGTTCTACGGCGAAGTGGCGCTCGTCACCTACACGCTGCTGATGCGCTACACGTCCGATGACGGCGTCCGCCACACCGAGCACAACGAAACGCGGGTCTTTCACCGGCGGCCGGCAGGCTGGCAGCTCGTGCATTGCCACAAGTCGCCCATGTGGCCGGCCCCGCACGCGCCGAAATAGGAATCAGGAGCCAGGAGACAGGGGGCAGGAGTCAGGGATCAGGCGCTTACAGATTCAATTTTCGTACAGTACGCAACGATTTGGGTGTATTCAAATGTAGTTGGGGCGTAGGGGCGGGTTTTCCGTCGTCAACACGAGCTTGCCTTTACGATGGTAATGCTGTGAAGATCAACTCTCCATTGGTGTGGAGAAACCCGCCCCTACAATTGACTTTGAATGCACCCTAACGATTTCACCACAAAGACACCAAGGCGCGAAGAAACACAAAGCGCTATAGTCTTCGTGTCTTGGTGGTAAAGGTCAGTTTGCGAACCAGGATAACGATTAGCATGACCGATCTACAGCCAAAAACTGCCCTCATCACCGGCGCGTCCAGCGGCATCGGCGCCGAGTTCGCGCGGCAGTTGGCCGCGCGGAGCTACGACCTGATCCTGGTGGCCCGCCGCACGGAGCGCCTCGAAGCCCTTGCCGCTGAATTGCAGGGGCAGCATGGGATCACTGCCGAGCCGCTCGTCGCCGATCTCGCGACCGCCGAGGGAGTCGACATGGTGGCGGCGCGGCTCACCGAACTGAACACCCTGGCGCTGTTGGTCAACAACGCCGGCTTCGGCATCAGCGGGACTCTCGCCAGGGCCGAACCTCAGGGCCAGCTCGATATGCTGAACGTGCATGTGGTGGCGGCGATGCGCCTTTCGCACGCCGCATTGCCGGGCATGATCGCGCGGGGCGCCGGCGGCATCATCAACGTGGCGTCGTTGGCCGCGTTCATGGCGCTGCCGGGAGAAGTCAACTACTGTGCCACCAAAGCCTACCTGGTGACCTTCTCTCAGGGATTAGCCGCCGAGGTACGGCGCAAAGGGGTCAGGGTGCAGGCGCTGTGTCCTGGCTTCACCATCACCGAGTTCCACGATGCGCCGGACCGGCCCGGCGCAGGGCGAGAGGGCTACCCGCGCTTCCTCTGGGGCTCGTCCCAGGCCGTCGTCACGGACTCGCTGCGGGCGCTCGACCGGGGTCAGGTCATCTGTGTGCCCGGTTTCATCAACCAATTGATGCGCCTGCTGACTCGCACCGGCCTGGTCAACCGACTGGCGCCGGCATTCCTGGAGAAATGAAACAGCTTTTACCTTATGTCATTCGAACATTGCCCTGTTGACCTACTTGCCCACCAAAAAGGAGGACTCCGATGGTCTCAAAACCCTGGCTTAACCACTACGATGAAGGCATCCCAAAAACGCTTGAACCCTATCCTCGTAAAACGCTGGTCGATGTCGTGGATGAAACGACCAGGATGCGCCCCGATCATACGGCCCTGATTTTCAAGGGCGAGCGCATCTCCTACCGCGAGTTGACATGGCGGAGCGACGCGCTCGCCGCTGCCCTGGTCAAACAGGGCATCAAGAAGGGAGATCGGGTTGCCATCCTGATGCCCAACTGCCCGCAGTACGTGATCGCCGAACTGGCGATCTGGAAGGCGGGCGGGATCGTGGCTTCCATCAACCCGCTGTACACCGAGCACGAGCTGGAACATGCACTCAACGAATGTGGCGCTGAGACCGTGATCGTCCTCACCCTGTACTACAACAAAATCAAGGCGGTTCAGGCCAAGACGAAGCTCAAGCGTGTCATCGCCACCAATATCAAAGAGTATCTGCCTGGGATGCTCAGGATACTGTTTGGATTGACCAAGGAGAAGAAAGAAGGACACCGCGTGCAGTTGCAGGCAGGCGACCTGTGGTTTGGTGACCTGCTCCAACAGCATACCGGCGCGCCGCGGCCGCCGATCGCGGTCAGCCCCGACGACCCCGGGCTGATCCTCTTCACCGGCGGGACGACCGGCGTCTCAAAGGCCGCCTATGCCACGCATCAGGCGCTGATCATCGCCGGGATGCAGATTCGTGCCTGGTTCAGCGCCACGCTGGTGGAGTGGGATGACTGCTTCTTGGGCAGCCTGCCGCTCTTCCACGTCTTTGCCGCGGTCGGCCTGCAGACGGTCGCGCTGCTGGGCCGCAGCCCCATCGTGTTGATCCCCAACCCGCGCGACATCGACGATGTCGTGGAAAGCATCGAGAAAACGCGGCCGACCTTCCTGCCCGGCGTGCCGACCCTGTTCATCGCCCTGTTGAATCATCCCAAGGTGAAGTCGGGCAAAGTCGACATGACCTCCATCAAGCTGTGCATCTCGGGCGCCGCGGCGTTGATGCTGGACACCAAGGAACGTTTCGAAGCCGTGACCGGTGGCCGCATCGTCGAAGGGTACGCGTTGACGGAATCGATGATGGCCGCGGTCATCAGCCCGGTCAACGGGGCCTACAAGCCTGGCTTCGTGGGCATGCCGGTGTCTGACGTGGAGATCCGCATCGTGGATGGCGACACGGGCCAAACCGAGATGCCGCTCGGCGAGATCGGTGAGATTGCACTGCGCGCGCCCCAGTTGATGCTGGGCTATTGGGGACGCCCGGAGGCGACATCCGAAATCCTGCGCGACGGCTGGCTGTACACCGGTGACCTGGGCCATCTCGACGACGATGGCTACCTGACCATCGTCGATCGCAAGAAGGACGTGATCAAGCCCAGCGGCTTCCAGGTGTGGCCGCGCGAGGTGGAAGAGGCGATCGCCAAACATCCGGCTGTAGCCGAGGTCGGCGTGATCGGCGTCCCCGACCCCCGTTCGGGCGAGACGGTCAAAGCGTTCGTCGTGCTGCGCGAGGGGCAGACCGCCACCGCCGACGAGATCCGTGAGTTCTGCAAGGCGTCGTTGACCGGTTACAAGGTGCCGAAACAGGTGGAGTTCCGCACTTCGCTACCGAAGAGCGCCGTAGGCAAGGTGTTGCGCCGCGAACTGGCGAAGTAGGGGGGTCAGACCTTCAGGGTTTGCGAAACCCTAACCCGGACAAGTCGGAACCAAGCCTTCACCACAAAGGCACAAAGGCACGAAGTCCACAAAGATAGAATACTTGGTGATCTTTGTGCCTTAGTGTCTTTGTGGTGAGATTCTTGCTTTTGATGCCGAAATCCGATAGGTGAGCTCCGGAAGGTCTTTTTATCCCCCACTTTTCCCTCGTTATCCCACAGATTACCCACACGAAGCTGATCGATATGAACGTGATAGAGGAGTGACGCATGAATGGTATCCAAGCCTTTCTCGAAGTCCTGGTGGCGGGCGAGACGCGCTACCTGTTCGGCAACCCAGGCTCGACCGAGTTGCCGCTGAGTGACGCGCTGGCGACAGACCCGCGCCTCGAATATATCCTGAGCCTCCACGAGCTGCCGCTGCTGGCGATCGCGGACGGTTACGCCATGGCCTCGGGCCGGTTGGGCGTGGCGTGCGTCCACATCTCCGGTGGGCTGGGCAACGCCATGGGCATGATCTTCAACGCCTACCGCGAAGGCACGCCGCTGCTGATCATGGCCGGCCAGCAGGACCGCCGCTTGCGCTTCCAGGAACCCGCCATGGAGAGCGACATGGTGGCCGTGGCGCGGCCGTGGACCAAATGGGCCGCGGAGGTCAGCCGCGTCGAAGATGTGCCGGCTGCGGTCCGCCGTGCGGCGCAGGTCGCGCTCACCCCGCCCACCGGCCCGGTCTTCCTCGCCCTGCCGGTGGACGTGCAACTCGAATCGGCTGAGGGCCTCGACCTGCGCGGCCCGCGCATCCCCGATCGCCGCGTGCGACCCTCGACCGAGGCGCTGGCCCAAGCCGCCGCGCTCCTGGTCGAGGCACGCGCCCCCGCCATCCTGGCCGGCAGCCGCGTGACCGAAGCGGGCGGCGTCGCTGAGCTGACCCAGTTGGCCGAACGCCTGGGCGCGCCCGTGTTCGCCGAGATGCAGACCTCGCACGGCCGGCTGCCCATCGCGGCCGATCACCCGCTTTACGCCGGCATCCTGCCGCAGTGGGCGCCGGACATCCGCGCTCGGCTCGCTGAGTTCGACGTCATCCTGGTGGTCGGGATGAACCTGTTGCGGGAGCTGGTCTACCGCGGGCCCGATCAAGCCATCCCCGACCAGGCTCAGTTGATCCAACTGGACGCCAACCCGTGGGAGTTGGGCAAGAACTACCCCGTGGAAGTGGCGCTGCTGGGTGATCCCAAGACCGGGCTGGCCGAGCTGGCCGAGCGCGTGGCCGGGTCGCAGACCGACGAGCATATCCAGGCCGCGGCCGTACGCGGCGCGGTTCACGCTGCCGTCAGCGCGGCGGACCGCGCCGCGCTGACCGCACAGATCGCGTCGCAGTGGGATGCCCGTCCGATGACCCCGCTCGCGCTGATGGGCGCGCTCGCGCGTGCCTTGCCGCCGAACGCCGTCGTGGTCGAAGAAGCGGCCACCACCCACCAGAACGTGCTGGAGCGCTTGAACGTGTTCGGTGATGCGACCGGCCACTTCGCGCATCGCGGCTGGGCGCTGGGTTGGGGGCTGGGCTGCGCCATCGGCGTCAAGCTGGCCTGGCCCGATCGGCCCGTGGTGGCCCTGTTGGGTGATGGGGCCGCGCTCTACGGCATCCAGGGGTTGTGGACCGCCGCACGCTACCATATCCCGGTGACCTTCGTGGTGGCCAACAACGCCCAGTACAAGATCCTCAAAACCAGCGCGGGCGTGATGGGTCTGACGCACGTGCCCCAGGCTGGCTACCAGGGCATGGACCTGGATAATCCGGCGGTTGACATCGAGGGGATGGCGCGGAGCATGGGGGTGGAGGCGCTCTGCGTCACCGACCCGGATGCGCTGACCGAGGTGGTCGCCGGCTCGTTTAACCGGACCGAGCCGCTGCTGCTGGAAGTGCCGATCGAACGGTGATTGCCAGTTCAGAAAGTAGGGGCGGGTTTCTCAGCATTATCGAAAAGCGAGACTTGACGGCACAACTGTCGTCGAAAGAAGACCGCGTTAAGCATGAGAAACCCGCCCGCACCCAGCAAGCGTAGGAGACACATTACATGACGGTTACACCTCAGGATCGACGCATCCCCTGGTATAGATCACCGGTCGATCGTGAAGCGTTGACTCCCCTGAACCGGCGCAGCGATTGGAAGGGTCTGCGCCAAACCCTCGGCCATCTGGGGCTGTTGGCGTTGACCGGAGCCGCCGCCTTCTACGCCGCCGGACGGTTTCCACTGGCCGTGTTGCTGCTGATCCTTTACCTGCACGGCGCCTTCTGGGCCTTTCTGCTCAACGGGTTCCACGAACTCTGCCACAAAACGGTCTTCAAGACGAAAGCCCTGAACACATTCTTCCTTTACGTCGTCAGTTTCTTGAGCTGGTACAACCCCGTGCTGTTCTGGGCGAGCCACCAGGAGCACCACAAATACACGCTTCATCCCCCGGCTGACCTCGAAGTCGTGCTGCCGGTCAAACTCACGCTCGGGACCTTTCTCAAGAACGCCGTGGTGAACCCCTGGGACTTCTTCGCCCGGCTGAAGAGCTGCGTCCGGCTCAGTTTCGGCAGGCTGGACGGTGACTGGGAGAACGCCCTTTTCCCCGCATCAGCGGTAGCGCAGCGGCGGAGTCTGTTCATGTGGGCGCGCATTCAGCTCCTGGGGCAGGCCCTGATCGTGGTGGTCTCGCTCTACTTCGGCCTGTGGCTGGTGCCGATCGTGATCACGCTGGCGCCGTTCTACGGTGGCGGGCTGCAGTGGCTCTGCAACAACACCCAGCACACGGGGCTCCAGGACAAGGTACCGGATTATCGGCTCTGCTGCCGGACCATCCTCCTGAACCCGTTCCTCCGCTTCCTGTACTGGCAGATGAACTACCACACGGAACACCACATGTACGCCGCGGTGCCGTGCTACAACCTCGGCAAGCTGCATGAGCAGGTCAAGTCCGACCTGCCGTACTGCCCGGCCGGGTTGGTGGCCAGTTGGAAGCAGATTATCGAGATCCTGCGCAGACAGAAAGTAGAACCGGCATATCAGTACGTGGCCGAGCTGCCGGCCCACCGCACGATCTGAGGGGCAAAATCCATGGGCACACGCATCGACATGATCGGGGTCTTCGTGACAGATCTGGCCCGGATGGTGGCGTTCTACCGGGACGTGCTGGGGTTCGCGATCACCTGGGACGGCAGCGGCCCGTATGCAGAGTTCGCCAACGAGGGTGTCCGCTTCTCGATGTATGAGCGGGCGCAGTTGCCGGGGTTGCTGGGGCAAACACCGGGCTATCCGGCCGGGTTGAACGGCACCTTCGAGCTGGCCATCGACCTGCCGACCTCGGCGGAGGCGGATCGGATGTACGCGCAGGTGATCGCGGCCGGCGCACAGCCGGTCTACGCGCCGCGCGACGAGCCGTGGGGCATGCATTCGTCGATGATCGCGGACCCGGAAGGCAACCTGATCGAGATCGGGTCGTGGAACTTGGGATTGACGCATGGCCTTCATCACGATCTCATTTGACGCGCCCGCGGCGCTATGCCATAATCGAATCTGCGACGCTTGTAGTGAGAGGACAATTGAGATGAACACCGTAGCTATCGGATTGGATGAAAAAACCGCGCTTGAACTGGGACAGTTGGCCCGCGAGCGTGCGATGGACCCATCGGCCCTGGCCGGTGAGGCCATTCGCGCCTATCTGCGGTCCGCTGCCCGGGATGACATGGAGCAGGAGGCGGAGGCCTTTCGCCGGTTACACCCTGATATGCTCGCAACGATACCGGGCCAATACGCGGCGGTATACCGCGGACAAATAGTTGATCACGACGTGGATCAACTGGCTTTGTTCCAGCGCATCGAAGCCCGATTCCGGGGGCTGCCGGTCTTGATCCGCCAGGTGCGGCCCGAGGTCGAACAAACGATCATGATTCACTCACCGAGGATCGAATATGAGTGAGATGGTGTTTTCGCAAGCATACGAGCACCGTACCTATGATCCGCCCATGCCCGTGCTCGACATCGGTGTCAGCCGGCCGGGTGTGAACGAACCGTCAGTCACCGTGGAGGCGATTGTAGACACCGGCGCCGATGGCTCCTTGCTCCCGTTGGATATCTTGGAGCGGGCCGGTGCGATTTTTGTGGATCGCGCCTACTTGCGCGGCATCACCGGTCAGCGTCAGGCAGTGGACCTGTACTTGACCACGGTCCATCTTGGCCGACTGCGCGTCCCAGGCATACGTGCCGCTGCACTCCCTCCCGGAGAGATCGCCATCCTCGGTCGCGACGTGCTCAACCAACTGGACATCGCGCTCCGCGGCCCAGCGGGTGTCACAGAAGTCTTCGCGTGACACCAGGGGCCGCGTGTTTCGATCAACCGCGTAGCGCCCGCAGCGTCTTCGCCAGGTCTCCACGCCACTCACGACCTTCCCGTATCTCCAGCCAGACGGCCCGCCGCGTAACGCGCGCCGATATATCCTGGTTCTTCAGCCGCGCTTGCAGCGCGTTTCGATCCAGCGTTTCCAGGCGCACACATTTGATCAACAACTGCCCTTCCTCGAACCCGATCGCTTCCACACCGGCATTGATCGCCAACACTTTGATCTGCACGACGAAGAGCAGGTTGCGAACTTCTTCGGGCACCGGGCCGAAGCGGTCGGCGAACTCCTGCGCCAACTCGGCGACAGCATCGAGCGTCGTCATCCCTGCCAGACGCCGGTAAAGCTGGAGCCGCAGCGCTGCCTCGGGCACGTAGCTCTCCGGGATGCGCGCGGGCAGGTTGAGGTCGAGCTGGACGGTGGGCGCCAAGGGGTCTTCCATCAGGCTGCGCCGTCCCCCATCCTGTCCCCGGCCCCCTGTCTCCTGACTCCTGTCTCCTGTCTCCTGATCCCCTGCCGCATTCTCCCGCGCCTCATTCACCGCCTGCGCCAACAGTCGCGTGTAGAGATCGAATCCGACCGCCGCGATGTGGCCATGCTGCCGAGCGCCGAGCAGCTCGCCCGCGCCGCGAATTTCCAGGTCGTGCATGGCGATGCGGAACCCTGCCCCCAGTTCGCTGGCCTCCTGGATCGCCTCCAACCGGCGGCGGGCATCCTCGCTCAGCGCCTTGTACTTATCCACCAGCATGTAGGCGTAGGCGCGCACCGCCGACCGGCCGACGCGGCCGCGCAACTGGTAAAGCTGCGCCAGCCCGAACATGTCGGCGCGGTTGATGATGATGGTGTTGGCGTTGGGGATGTCCAGCCCGCTCTCGATGATGCTGGTACACACCAGCACGTCGTAGTCGCCCTCGGCGAACGCCAGCATCACCGCGGACAGCTCCCGCTCGGGCATCTGGCCGTGCGCAATGGCGATGCGCACCTCGGGCACGATCTTGCCGAGCTTGGCCGCGATCTGCTCGATGCCCTGGACGCGATTGTGTACGAAGAAGATCTGGCCGTTGCGGTCGAGCTCGCGCAGGATCGCCTGGCGCACCAGCGTCTCGTCGAAGTCGCCCACAAAGGTCTTGATCGGCAGGCGCTCCTCGGGCGGCGTGTCGATGGTGCTCAGGTCGCGTACCCCGGTCAGGCTCATGTGCAGGGTGCGCGGGATCGGCGTGGCGGTGAGGGTCAGGACGTCCACCTCGGTGCGGAGCTGCTTGATGCGCTCCTTGTGCGCCACGCCGAAACGCTGCTCCTCGTCCACGATGAGCAATCCCAGATCCTTGACCGCCACGTCGTTGCTCAGGAGGCGATGTGTGCCGATCACCAGGTCCACGCTGCCGTTCGCCAGGCCCGAAAGGACGCGATCCTGCTGGGCCGACGTCTGGAAGCGTGAAAGCATGGCGACGCTGACCGGGAACGCCGCCAGCCGGCGGGAGAAGTTGGTGAAGTGCTGTTGCGCCAGGACCGTGGTCGGCACCAGGATGGCGACCTGCTTGCTGTCCATGATCGCCTTGAAGGCCGCGCGCAGCGCCACCTCGGTCTTCCCGTAGCCCACGTCCCCGCAGATCAGCCGATCCATGGGCCGGGCCTGCTCCATGTCCTGCTTGACCGCCTCGATGGCGACAAGCTGATCCTCGGTCTCGACGTAGGGGAAGCTGGCCTCCAGCTCGTGCTGCCAGACCGCATCGGGGCTGAACGCATGGCCCTGCACCACCTCGCGGGCCGCGTAGAGCTCCAGCAGGTCGTCGGCGATCTCAGCGACGGCGCGGCGGGCGCGCTGCTTGACCTGCTCCCACTCGGTCGTGCCCAGCCGGTGCAGCGAGGGGGTCGCATCTCCCGCGCCGACATAGCGGGCCAGCCGGTCGGCCTGATGCACGGGCACATAGAGCTGATCGCCCTGCGCATACTCGACTTGCAGATACTCCCGCACCTGGCCGTCCACCGGCATCTTGATCAAGCCGTGGAAGCGACCGATGCCGTGCTCGATATGCACCACGAAATCGCCGGGCTGGACATCGGCGAAGAAGACCTCGGGCGCCATCGCCCGCGTCCGCTGCGGCCGCCGCGGCTTCGGCTTGCCCCAGCCGAACAGCTCGGCATCGGTGAACAGCCAGAAGCTAGAAGCTGGAAGCTGGTTACTGGTTGCTGGTTGCTCGGTCATCCAACTCCCGAGTTCTCAGTTCCGACGTCCTCAAGCGCTTCCAGTTTCCAGTTTCCAGCTTCCAGCCTTCGTCCATCACCCCCTGCACCAGCGTCAGGCCGGGCGGGGGCAGAGTGAGCACGTCATCAGCCGGCACAACCGCATGGCCGGCCTCGCCCAGCAGCTCGGCCAGCCGCGGCGCCTGCCGGCTGACCATCACCACGCGATCGCCGCCAGCCAGGCGGTTTTCGATCTCGGCCAGGATCTTCCGCATTTGGCCGCCGTAGCGCGGGCCGGCCGTGAAGGCCTCCGCCAGCAGATCGGTCTGCTGCGGGGCAATCCTGCCGAAGGTGCTGTGGCCCAGGAACAGGGCCGCGTGCGCCGAGAGCCGCTCGCGCACCACCTCGGCCGCAAGATAGGGCCGCGCAAGCACGGCGGGCACGTCACCCGCGGCGTGCAGGTCCCTGGCAAGTTGTTCGGCCTGACCCTCCAGATCCGACAGCGCCGCCATCAGCTCGCCCGCGTCCTCGACGATCAGCCAGGGGTTGGCGGCCGCGGGGAGGTAGTCGGTCAGGCAGCCGGGCTGGCTGTAGAGGTAGGGGACGTACCACTCCAGGTTGCGGCAACCCGTTCCTTGTGTCACCTGCGCGATCTCGCGCTCGAACTCGATGCGCGCCGGCGGATGGCAGGCGGCCAGGTCGAGCCCGTGCAGCTTCTCGGCCACGCGCTCGCCGATCTTGGGCAGCGCCTCGCTGGCAGGCCCGATCCAGGCCTCGGTGATCCGTGCGAGCGTGCGCTGGGTAGAGGGATCAAAGGTACGGAGGCTGTCTACCTCGTCGCCGAAGAGCTCGATGCGCAGCGGTTTGCGCAGGTTGGACGGCCAAATATCCACGATGCCGCCCCGCCGGCTGAACTGCCCCGGCGCCTCGACGACCGCCGCCGCCTCGTAGCCCAATCCCACCCACGAGGCCAGCATCCGGTTCAAATCGAACGGCTGCCCCGCACGCAGGATCCGCAACGCCGCACGCATCTCCCGCACGGGCAATGTCATCTGCATGAGGGCGCGGGCGGAGGCGACGACGATAGGTGCGTGAAACGTGAAGCGTGAAGCGTGGAGCGTATTCCGTATCGCGAAGCGTCCCTGTGGGGTTCCGTCTTGCTCCTCCGCACCTCCGTTCCGTTGCACATCCGCTCCACGCTCTCCGCTCTCCGCTCTACCCGCTTCCCATGTCAACAAGCTCACCAGCGCCTCAAGCCGCCGCTGGCGCGTCTCCGCCATCCAGGGGATGCGTTCGTAGGACAAAGCGTCGGGGTCGGCAAAGTTGTGGACGGGCACTTCATCCGGCAGCCAGGTGCGGAGCTCGTCGATCCACTGGCGGGCGCGATTCGTGCGCGGGGTGATGATCAGCAGCGGCCGGTCGAGCTGGCGCGCCAAAACTGCTACCAGGTACGGCCGTGCGGCGTGGTAGATCGCGAGCGGCGCGTCGGGGGCGCGGCCTTCCCGCAGGCCGGCGGCCAGTTCATCGAGGGCGGGCAGCCCTGCGGCGAGATCGAGCAAACCGTTGAGCTTCATGGGGTTACATGACGAAGGACGAACGACCAAGGACGAAGGCTGGCGACCTATTCGTCTTTAGTCCTTCGTCTTTCGTCCGCTTCGTCCTTCGTCTGCATTGAACTGATTCATCGCCGCCTCGATCCCCTCCGCCAACCAGGTCTCGATCGCTTCCGCGGCGCGGGGGCGCACGAAGGCCATCTCCGCTTCCTCGGCCACGGTGAAGTTTTGCAGGACGTAGTCGGCCGGATCCATGCCCGGCGGCGCCGAGCTGCCCTGGCCGCCGGGCCGGCCGATGCCGATGCGCAGCCTGGGAAAGCTCTCGGTGTGCAGGTGTTGGGCGATCGACTTGACGCCCTTCTGCCCGCCCGCGCTGCCGCCCGCCCTGAGCCGCAGCTTGCCGGGCGGCAGGTCCAGATCGTCCGAGACCACCAGGATGTCGGCCGGGGCGATCTTGTAGAAGGCGGCCAGGGCCCCGACCGCCTCGCCGCTGAGATTCATGTAGGTCATCGGCTTGGCCAGCAGCACCTTGACGTTGCCGCCCGGCAGTTTCACCGTGCCGATGCCGAGGCGCGCGCGCTTTTGGAATTTGTCCAGCGCCAGGCCGTGGCCTCCAGCAAACAGGTCAACCACCTGGAACCCGATATTGTGGCGGTTGCGCGCGTACTCCGGCCCCGGGTTGCCCAGGCCGACGATCATCCTGGTCGGTGCACCGGATTCGGGCGCCGCGGGTTTGCGGATCGAAAGAAAGCGAGTCAGGTCCATCTCATAACACCGAAAGGGGCTGTCCGCCCGGACAGCCCCTTTGAATAGCATACTCAAAGCCGGCCGGTTCCCCAGCCGCCAAACAACCTACCTGAAGGTCCAAGCACGCACCCTTCGAGCGCGTTCGAAGGGTGCGTGCTTGAAAGGTCTTCGTTTACCGGCTACGGCCTGATCTTGTGCCACAGCCAGACCAACACGGCCTTTACCGCAAAGAAGACGCCGATTATGACGAACAGCGCCGCCGTATACATCGCGGCCTTTTTGACCGCATCGGCAAGCCGGGTCGGGTTGAAGAGCTGATCGGTTACGCTGGCCGGCTTCCCACCCGTCTGACCTGCGCTGCCCCTGAGCCGGATGCCAGAATCGGCGTGACCTCGGGTTCCGGCGTCGGTGTGGGTCGCTGTTCAGTTGGGGGCGCATCGATCGTCGGCACAACGACCGGCACGGTTGGCGCTGCCACTACTTCCTCAACCGGCGTCGGCAGGGGTTCGACGGTGGCTTCAGCCACCTCCGGTGTGGGAGATGCGACCTGCCGCGTGTTCGCTACTTCCACGGTGCGCGGTTCGCTGTCGAGGTAGTTGCCGTCCTGCTTCACCACGCGGACACGCAGACCGTACGTGCCATCGGTCACCGAACGCGAATCCCACGTGCCCAAAAGGCCCAACTGCACCGGGTTGAAGTGCGCATCGCCGATGAAGACCCAGGACTGATCGGACGGCGGCCACGGCGCGAAGTACAGCTCATACCGCTGAAACTGCGGGTGCGTCGCTGAGCCGACGATCTGCACTTCGCCGCGCACCGCGGCATTCTGCGCCGGCTGGGCGATGATCGGCCGCGGCTCCTGGGCCGCGGGCGCAGCCAGTAGCGCCACCGCCGAGCCTGCCCAGACAAGTACGATGCAGGTCAAAAGGAGAAGTAAGAATGGCCGCTTCATAGGCCTGGTTACCTCGAACAACATAAGATCAGATGCTCGCCTACAGGTTGTCAGTTGAAGGCGCAGCCACGGTGACGCAGTCTAACACAAGATGGGGGTGTATGCCAAAAGAAGCGGGTATTTGGCTGGCGGCAACCAAGGTCATTCAATTCTCAGAGATTGTCACCCTGAGCGAGTTCAACAAAGAGACGTTGACGCTCCGAACAAATAGCGAAGGGTCTCGTTCCGGTGCGCGAGATGCTTCGCTGGCGTTTTGCTGCAACGCGGATTGCGTCGCAAACCCGCTCAGCATGACTATAATAAAGAATTGAATGACCCTGGGGCGGCAACTGGGTACAATTGACAGCACCCCCCTCTGCGGCTACAATGGCGTTGCTGCCACCGATTATCAGTTCGCCGCCTGTGGATATCATCATTTCTTGGGCGCTGCCGCCCTCTGGGCCCAGCGCCCGTCTTTTCTCACCCAACCCAGGTGTCAGAACCCCCAATTCATTCCAGGAGGACTAGTTATGATCCGTATTATCACCGACTCGACCTGCGAGGCGGCCCCCGCGCTGATGCAGCATCCTGCGGTCAGTGTACTGCCCCTGAGCGTAGTCTTCGGTCAAATTGCGCTGCGCGACGGGATCGAGATTACCCGCGAGGAATTCTGGCAGCGGCTCCCCACAGCGAATCCGCTTCCCACCACCTCGCAGGTGACCCCGGCGGACTTCCTCGCCCTCTTTCAACAGTTCACCGCTGCGGGCGATGAGGTCATCGCCGTGACGCTTTCGGCGAAGCTCAGCGGCACCTACGATTCCGCGATCAGCGCCCGTAACAGCCTGCCCGGCAGCGCGCCGATCGACGTCATCGACTCCCGCACCATCTCCGTCGGCCTGGGGCTGATGCTCCAGGAGGCGGTGGCGCTGGTCGAGGCCGGCGCGTCTCGGGATGAGATTGTCGCCCAATTGATCCGGATGCGGGAGAAAGTCCACATCATCTTCGTGTTGGAGACGTTGGAATACCTGCAACGCGGCGGCCGGATCGGCAAGGCGCAGGCGCTCATGGGCACGCTGCTCAAATTCAAGCCGCTGCTCGCCATCGTGGACGGCGAGGTCGTGCCGGTGTCGCGTGTGCGGAGCCGCGCCAAAGCGTTGGAGGCGTTGCAAGAGACCCTCCTCCAGCGGGTGCCGCAGCGCGGCTCGCAGGTGCGCCTGGGCCTGACGCAGGCCGTGGCGCCCGACGAAGCCAAAGCGGTCGGCGACAAACTGGCAGCGAGCTTCGGCACCGCGCAGGGCTTCATTGCCGCGCTCGGTCCGGTGATCGGTGTGCATGTGGGGCCCGGAACCATCGGCGCTGCGGCGTATGCTCGGGATTGAGAGTTGACGGGGGGCATCGCCGCTCTGGGACTTCACCTCAGCGGCCCCCCTAATCGTGCGCGTCTTTCCGCTTGGCAGGGTGTTTTTTCGTATGCGCGGTGTGACAAGTCAACAGGTAGATAGGACTGCCGAACGCGGTCGCTACGGCGATCTCGACGAGGCCGCAGTGGTAGCCCTGGCGCGGACCGACCCGGAGGCGTTCGGTGAGCTGTACCAGCGTAACGCGGATCGTATCTACAGCTACATCTACTACCGCGTCGGCAACGCCGCGGATGCTGAGGATCTGACTGCGCGAACGTTCTATCAGGCGTTAGGCAGCATCGGCCGCTACACGGATCAGGGTGTGCCGTTTGCGGCGTGGCTATATCGAATCGCGCATAACCTGGTGGCGAACCATCACCGGGCGCAGGGCCGCTGGAAGACGACCTCGCTGGAAGATGTCGAACCGGCCAGCAAGCCGGCCGATAACCCAGCCCGCGTGGCTGAGACTAATGAGAGAAAGCGGGCGCTCTGGTCGGCGATTCGCCGCCAGCCGGAGGAACGTCAAAAGCTGCTGATCTTGAAGTTCGCTGATCGCCTCTCCAACGAGGAGATCGGCACTTTGATGGGGCGCACCGAAAGCTCGATCAAATCGCTCTACTTCCGTACGCTCAAGGCGTTGCGGGCCGATTTGGAGGCGCGCGATTGGTAGGGGAACGGCTGGACAGGGACCATGATCCGCATTGTAACTGATTCCACCTGTGATATCCCGGTCGCGTTGCTGGCCGAGCACCGCGTGGTGGTGGTGCCGGTCAATATTCAGTTCGACCATGAGAGCTATCAGGAGGGGGTCACGCTGACTGCCGCGAGCTTCTACCAGAAGGTCGAGACGCACAACCGGATCCCCACGACGTCGCAACCATCGATTGGCCAATTCCAGGTCGCGTACCGGCCGCTGCAGGAGGATCCTGACACTGAGGCCATCTTATCCATCCACATCACCGGCCACCTCAGTGGCACCTACGAGTCTGCGGTGGTCGCTGCAGGGCAGATGCCGGAGGAACCGCCGATTACGACGTTCGACAGCCTCAGCGGCTCGATGGGGTTAGGGTTCATGGTGCTGGAAGCAGCCGAGTTGGCCCACAAGGGGACCAGTCTGCCGGTCATCCTGGCCCGGCTCGAGGCCTTGCGGGAACGCATGCGGATCTTCTTCAGCCTCGACAACTTGAAGTACGCGCGGATGAGCGGCCGGGTGGGCGCGGCGCAGGCGCTGATGGCGTCGCTGCTGAACATCAAACCGATGCTCACGGTGAGCGACGGCGGATTCGCATTGGTCGGGCGGGTGCGCAACCGGACACAGGCGCTACGGGCGCTGATCGACACGCTGTGTGCAGAGTTGGGCGATTGGCCGGCGCACGTTGCTGTGATCCACGCCCATGCGCCCGAGGCCGCTGAGCAAGTACGGGCAATGTTGGTGGAGCGCGTCAGCGCCCCCCAGATCATCGTAAATGAACTATCAATCGGTATCGCCGTCCACCTGGGACCCGGCACGGTGGGGGTGGTCGGCTACAATCCGTGACACCGGATGTTCGACGGAGAATCATCATGTCAAAGTCATTATCTGCAATCGTTCCTGACGTTTCGGTATCGAACCAGGAAGTGGCAAAAGCCCCGGCAACACCGGCGAAGCTCACGTCTGGCGGCGTTGTGTCGCTGACGCCGTTTCTGGCCCTGGTGCGCGAATTAGGCGCGGAGATCATTCCCACGCGGCTGCGCGTCGAGTTTCGGGATGAGCTCCAGCGCGAGCTGATGGCAGCCGCTCGCCAGCAATATGCGCGTGATCTTCTCATCTGGACCACCCCCGCCCCGCCCCAGCCGAAGACATCACGACGCTGGGTGCTCGGTGCGGCAACCCTCGGCCTCGGCTCGGCCGTCTCGGTGGCCAGCATCGTCGCCGCTTACTACATGCGTCACCGCAGTCGCCAGGCCGCGTGATCTGCATAATCCTCTTCACGCGGCGCGCACGCGGGCTGTCGCAGTCCGCGTGCGCGCCGCGTGAAATCTACCCCCATGGATCCCCCCATGACAGACAATAAGCGACGTCCGTCCAGGGAGCGCAAGTATCCGGAGCGATACGAGAAGCTGGTACCTGTCGCGCTGGGCATCATTCTGGTGGCCATCGTGGTGCTGCTCATCGTAGCAGTTGCCGTTGCGCTCGGTCTTTTCTCGGGAAAGTAGGCGCGCACCGAGGTCACCGCCTCTGGCCCCGCACATAAACTTTTCGCGTAGGAGTTACATCGTGAACATCTTTTTCACCCTGTTGCCATTTATCTCATGTGTCATCAGTTTCGTTTTCGCCTTCCTGGTATTCAAACGCTACCTGGTGCGGCGAGGGCCGCACCTTTTACTTTGGGGCATCGGCATGACCATGTACGGCATCGGTGGGTTCTGCGAGGCCTACTACGGCGCCTTCGGCTGGAATCCGCTGGTCTTCCGGCTTTGGTATCTCTTCGGTGCGATGCTGGTCGCAGCTTGGCTGGGGCAAGGCACTGTCTATCTGCTGGCGAAGCGCAAATGGGCGAACGTCTTGATGGTCATCCTCGGCCTGGCATCGCTCTATGGTGCGATTCGTATCTTCGGCGCGCAGCTCGACCCTACGCTGATGACCAGCAGCCTCCACACCGGCAGTGAGCTGAGCGGCCGCGCCATCACCACCGGCGGCGTTCGGACCCTCACGCCATTCTTCAACCTGTACGGCACGATCACGCTCGTGGGCGGCGCGGCCTACTCGATCTGGATCTTCTGGCGCAAACGCATCCTGTTGCACCGCGTCGTCGGCAACATCTTCATTGCCGCCGGTGCGCTGTTGCCCGCGTTTGGCGGCACCTTCAGCCGCTTCGGCATCGGTGGCGCGCTTTACATCAGCGAATTGCTCGGCGCGATCCTGCTGTTCATCGGCTTCATCCGCGCAACGACGCCGATGAAAGGGGCAGAAGAGTAACCGGCATGGAATCACTGCGCAAGCTCTACCGCATCGGCCACGGGCCATCAAGCAGCCATACCATGGCCCCGCAGCGTGCGGCCAGCCGGTTCAAGGCGCGTTATCCCGACGCCGTGGGCTATCGAGTCACGCTCTACGGCAGCCTGGCGGCCACGGGCAAGGGGCACATGACCGACACCGCGTTGGAGGCGACGTTTGCCCCTTTGCCGGTGGAACTGGTCTGGCGGCCCGACAAGGAACTCCCGCTCCATCCCAACGGCATGCGGTTCAGAGCCATCTTCGCCGATGGCACGGTCACCGCCCCCTGGCAGGTCTACAGCTTGGGCGGCGGCGCGTTGGGAGATGATGAGGCGCACACACCGCAGACCGTTTACCCCCTCGACTCTTTCTCCGAGTTGCTCGCGCATTGCGGCAAGACCGGTCAGTCCCTCTGGGAATACGTGGCGCAGTGTGAAGGCGCTGACATCTGGGAGTTCCTGGACGCGATCTGGCAGACGATGCGTAAGGCCATGACGCGCGGCCTGGCTGCCGAGGGTCTTCTGCCAGGAGGGCTGGGCGTGTCGCGCAAGGCCTGGGTCTTCTATCGCAAAACCCTGCTGGCGGACTCACACCTCAGCCAATTTGAGCTGCTTTCGGCCTATGCCCTCGCCGTTGCCGAGGAGAACGCCTCGGGTGGCATCGTCGTCACGGCGCCGACCTGCGGCTCGTGCGGCGTGCTGCCGGCCGTGCTGCGCTACCTCCAGGAGCGCGTCAACTGCTCCGATGCGTCGATCCTGCACGCGCTGGCGACCGCCGGCGTGATCGGCAACCTGGTCAAACACAACGCGTCCATTTCCGGCGCCGAGGTCGGCTGCCAGGGAGAGATCGGCACGGCCTGCGCGATGGCGGCGGCCGCGGCCGCACAATTGTTGGGCGCCACCGTGCGCCAGATCGAGTACGCCGCGGAGATGGGGTTAGAGCATCACCTCGGTCTCACCTGCGATCCGGTCGCCGGTCTGGTGCAAATCCCGTGCATCGAGCGCAATGCCTTCGCGGCCACCCGCGCGCTCGCGGCTGCCAACTACGCGCTGCTCACCGATGGCACGCACCGCATTTCGTTCGACGATGTCGTGGCGGTGATGGAGGAGACTGGACATAACCTGCCGTCGCTCTACCGGGAGACCGCGACCGGCGGCCTGGCCGCGGCCTATCAGCGGCGGCTGGATCAGATCGGGCTGCTGGACGAGTGATAAGGAAGCTGTATTCTTAATCTTGGAGGCTGAATGACCGATCAATCCGAAAGCGAAGCCCTGGCCTGTACTCCCTGGCCGAGCGATGATGCATTCTTTAGCTCACAGTGCCTCTTGCCATATGGTCTTTCGGTAGTCCATATTCGCGCGGCTATGAACGAGTTCTTGGACTTCCTGGGCTTCATTAACCAACAGCTTCACACCAGAAACATGCCGCGGCTCGAAAGTTTTCTGGTGCCGGCGAACTTCAGCAGCATCGTCGGTGAGTTCATGAATCTCACCCTCCCGAAGTATTGTGCCACGCTGGTCAAGAACCAATATCACAATGGTCACCCTGATCTGATTCCAGCAGGCATGTTTCCCGGCAATGCAGTTCAGCACGCGAGTGAGGACATCGAGGTAAAGGCTTCCCGTCACTCGGGTGGATGGCAGGGACACAATGCTGAAGCGATCTGGTTGATGGTATTCTACTTTGACAGCAACACGGTGAACGACATCAAGACCGCTATCGCTCCGAAGCCTTTTCGTTTCCGAGGTGTCTACGCGGCGAAACTCGACCGGGATGACTGGACGTTCTCAGGGCGCTCGGTTACCAGTCGTAGGACAATAACCGCCAGCGTGAAGGGAAGCGGCGTAGAAAAAATGCGGGCGAATTGGATTTACCAAGACTCAGGCAAGGACAAGCGGTAATTGAGAATCTTCTGTGGCCAGTCGAGCCAGCTCCGGTATGGCCTTGCGACTCATAGTGAAATACTCAGCCACCCGCTCGATCCCGATGCATGCATATCCCACTGTTTGGGCGGCGGCAACCGTCGAGCCAGATCCCATGAACGGATCAACCACGATGCCTTCGCCCAACGGCAACGCGCTATAGACTACTTTCCGTAGGAAGGACTGTGGTTTCAAGCTGGGGTGATCGACGATATCGCGCTCCCGCCGCGGCGTTCGTTCGCTGTCGATAACATCTTCAAATGGATTACCATCAGGTTTGCGACGCAGGCCGCCGGTGCCATATTCCCGCAAGCAGTCGCTTACTTTCATCCCAGCAGGCATGGGTTTACGAAAGATGCCCCAGGGTTCATAGCAGCTTCGCGGCATCGTACAGACGTCGGCGAATTCCTCCTCGGCGTTTTTGGGTCTATCCCCCCCGCGCATGGTTCGCACCATTCGAACGACTTGGCCACGAAATTCCAGACCACCTTCAGCGATGGCAGAAAATACGAGTTGGGCGAGAAGCGCGTTGGCGGCGATGAAGAGATGCCCGCCTGGGCGGAGTACGCGTCCCAGTAACCCGGCCCAGTCCTCGAAGTATCGACGAATCTCCTCCCGCTCAGTCTGGTTGAACGCCGTGAAGCGCGGCAACGGTGCGCGTTGGTGGCCGTCGAATGCGGGGGGAATGCGCCAGAGGCCGCCGTTACCATTGGAACGTTTTTCCAACTGTTCGGGCTCATATTCTTTCACACCATAGGGTGGGTCGGTCACGACCGCGTGGAGGCTGGTTTCGGGGATGCGTTTCATCCAATCCAAACAATCGGCGTGAATGACGAGTGCGCTGCCAATGTAGGCGTGTTCATAGTCAAGCGCAAATGAGGCAAGTACAGGTTTGGCATCCATATAACCTCTCCTCAAGCCTCCACTATGGTCTGGGTTTCGATTTCTTCGCCCAACTGATAGACAGGTGTCAAATCTCGTACCATGCTGACCATCCGGCGTTGCTCAGCGTGATCGCTAAGCAACTGCTCGAAATCAGCCAGACTCAGGATGATCGCCTGCGGCAGGTTACGCCGCTTGATCACGTAGCGCGTGCCGTTCTGGAGTACATCGTTGAGGATCAGGCCGAAGTTGTTCTGTGCTTCAGTTGAGGCAATCGACTTAGTCATTGTCATGGCTGAAATCTCCAAGTTAGCTAACTCAGTCAATACAATAACACTAGCTCGGCCGCCTGTCAAATCTCACTTCGGAGCGCTGCTACCCCCCAGATTGGACACTACAGACGACCTGACCTAGAATATCTATGAATGAATTGGGCGTAGTATGAGGGATACAAGATGATACCTGCATTGCGTTTGATCACCCCCAGAATCGTTCCCCCAGCGGAGCCCGAGTTCCGGCCTGCCGTGCTCGCCAACCGGGCGTTCCGGGAGGAGGTCGCGGCTTCCGGTCAGGGGGTGTCGCTAATCATCGCGCTGAAGCGTTCCGATGGCTCGGTGTCGCGCTACGAGACGGTCGCTTTCCCCGACGGCCATCCTCGCTTCGAAGCTAACCTGACCTATGCCGAACGCATCGTCAAATTCCTGTTGTGGGCACGTGGCGGCTGGGAGGTCACCATCGGCGGGCCACGTAGCATCGGTCAGCACATCGCCCGGGTCTATACGGCGGACGGCCCGCGCAAGTTCGATCACCATTTCATGGGCGAGCAGGTCTACGGCCATCCGTTCACCGTCGTGAGTTGCGGCGCGGATGAAGCGCCGGCGGCGCGCGAGGGCGGTCAGCCGCTGGGGCGTCACCTGGACGGCTGCCGCATCGGCTTCGACCTGGGCGCGTCCGATCTGAAGGTGTCGGCGGTGATCGACGGCGAGGCGATCTTCAGCGACGAGATCGTGTGGGAGCCGGTCGAGCAGACCGACCCGGCCTACCACTACGAGCGGATCGTCGCGGCGCTGAAACTGGCGCAGGCGAAGCTGCCCCGGCTGGATGCGATCGGCGGCAGCTCGGCCGGCGTGATCGTGGACAACCGGCCCATGGTCGCCTCCCTCTTCCGCGGCATCCCGGCGGAGCGCTACGGAGAGATCCGCGACATGTTCCTGCGCATCCGGGCCGAGTTCGGTGTGCCGCTGGAGGTGGCGAACGATGGCGACGTGACCGCGCTGGCGGGCGCGATGAGCCTGGAGGAGGATGCCGTGCTGGGGCTTGCGCTCGGCTCCAGTGAAGCCGCAGGTTACGTGAATCGCCAGGGTGCAATCACCGGGTGGCTGAACGAATTGGCGTTCGCGCCGGTGGACTACAACCCGGCCGCCGCCGTCGATGAGTGGTCGGGGGATGCTGGCGTGGGCGCGCTCTACTTCTCGCAGCAGTGTGTCTTTCGATTGGCGCCGAAGGTCGGCATCGAGCTGCCCGCGGGCGCGACTAAGGCCGAGAAGCTCAAACACGTTCAAGGCTACCTGGAGGCCGGACACGCGGGCGCTGAGCAGATCTGGCGCAGCATCGGTGTCTACCTGGGCTACGGCGTGGCCCACTACGCCGATTTTTACGACCTGCGGCACGTGCTGATCCTGGGCCGCGTTACCTCCGGCCGCGGCGGCGCGCTGATCCTGGATGGCGCCCAGGCGGTGCTCGCAGCGGAGTTCCCGGAGCTCGCCGCGCGCGTCAATCTCCAACTGCCCGACGAGAAGAGCCGCCGTGTGGGCCAGTCCATCGCCGCGGCGAGCCTGCCGACGGGAATAGTACGATAGTGAGATAGTACGATAGTGCCGTAGTATAGTCGTTGGGAGAAGTAACCCTCTACACCTTTGCGCCTGTCACGCCACCACACTATCTCACTATCTCACTATCTCACTATTTCACTCCGCACTACCGCACTACGGCACTTGAGGTCTACATGCTATACATCAAAAACGCCACCATCTTCACCCCGGATCGGGTCATCAAGAATGGCGCGGTGCTGACTGAAGATGGCATCATCGTCGCTGTGGGTCTGGCGAGCGACCTCCCTTGCTGCACGGACGCCGAGGTAATGGATGCGACAGGGCTGATCCTGGCGCCGGGCTTCATCGATCTGCAGATCAACGGTGCGTTCGGCGCCGATTTCACTGCCGATCCGGCGACGATCTGGCGCGTGGCGGAAGGGCTGCCGCGCTACGGCGTCACATCCTTCCTGCCCACCATCATCACCTCGCCCCCGGCGCAGGTGACCGAAGGGCAGCGGATCGTGACCGAGGGCGAACCGAATGGCTTCCGCGGCGCGCGGCCGCTGGGATTGCACGTCGAAGGCCCGTTCCTCAATCCGCAGAAGAAGGGCGCCCACAATCCAACGTATTTGCGCCTGCCGAGCGTTGAGGCGGTGGCGGGCTGGTCGCCCGCGACCGGTGTCCGCCTGGCCACCCTGGCGCCCGAATTGCCGGGCGCGCTGGAGGTGATCGTCGCCCTGTCCGACCGCGGTGTGCTGGTGAGCGAAGGCCACTCCATGGCGACCTACGACCAGGCTGTGGCGGGCTTCGATGCGGGCGCGCGCTACGGCACGCACCTCTTCAACGCCATGCCGGCGCTGGGGCATCGCGATCCCGGCTTGCCCGGCGCGCTGCTGACGGACGAACGCGCCACCGTGGGCTTCATCGCCGACGGCGTCCACACCCACCCGTCGATGATCAAGCTCGTCTGGCAGGTGTTGGGCAGCGAGCGTCTCAACCTAGTGACCGACGCCATGGCCGCACTCGGTATGCCCGCCGGAACACACGTATTAGGTGATTATGAAGTCACCGTGGATGCCGCCAGCGCCCGCCTGGCCGATGGCACGCTGGCCGGCAGCATCCTGGCGCTGGATCAAGCCCTGCGCAACCTGATCGCGCTGACCGGCTGCACCCTGGCCGAGGCGCTGCCGACGATAACGACCACCCCGGCCAAAGCTATCGGCCTGGACGGCGAGCGCGGCCGCATCGAGCCGGGCTATATCGCCGATCTGGTGCTGCTGACGCCCGATCTGCACATCCATACCACGATCGCCGAGGGCGAAATTGCATACTCAGCCGACTGAGTGAACTCACCACAAAGACTCAAAGACACCAAGGTCACCAAGAAGGATTTCTCTTTGTGCCCTTTGGGCCTTCGTGCCTTTGTGGTAAAAATGCAAGAAGCGAGGATCCTAATGGTTGATCTGAAATCCACCCACGTTTACCGCGAAATCTACGAACAGCCAGAAGTGCTGGCACGCCTATTGCTGGAAGAGCGCGGCACGGTTGCAGCCCTGGCCGCGGAGATCAAACGCCGCGACATCCAGTACGTCGTCATCGCCGCGCGCGGCACCAGCGACAACGCCGGGCGCTACGCCCAGTACCTGCTGGGCGCCATCAACGGGCTGTACGTCGGCCTCGCCACGCCGAGCCTGTTCACCATCTACGACTCGCCGCCCCGGTTCGGCAACGCGCTCGTCCTCGGCATCAGCCAGAGCGGCAAGAGCCCGGACATCGTCGCTGTCCTCGCCGAAGCGCGTCGGCAGGGTGCGCTGACGGCCGCCCTCACCAATTTCCCCGAGTCCGACCTGGGCCAGGTTGCCGACTTCGTTATCGACCTGCACGCCGGTGAAGAGCTGGCGGTGGCGGCAACCAAAACCTACACGGCTGAACTGGCGGCCATCGCCCTGCTCAGTGTCGCATTGAGCGGCGACACCGAGAGGGCGCGCGCGCTGGACCTGGCGCCGGCGCATGTCGCGGAGACGCTCAGCTTGAACAGCAGCCTGGACTGCATCGCCGAACGTTATCGATACGCGCAGGTGTGCGTCACCATCGGCCGCGGGTACAACTACAGCACCGCGTTCGAGCTGGCGCTGAAGCTCAAGGAGATGACCTACACCGTGGTGGAGCCGTATTCGAGCGCCGACTTCCTCCACGGCCCCTTGGCGTTGATCGCCCTGGGCTTCCCGGTCATCACGATCGCGCCGTCTGGCAAGATGCTGCCTGAGATGAAGACCTTCATGGCCACGGCCAAGGCGCGCGGGGCCGAGCTGATCGTCATCAGCGACGATGCGGAGGCGTTGACGATGGGGCGGGTGGCGTTTGCGCTCCCGACCGGCGTACCCGAGTGGCTCTCGCCGGTCTGCGCCATCGTGCCCGGCCAACTGCTGGCGATGCACCTATCGCACACGCGCGACTTCGACCCCGACCGGCCGCGCGCACTGAATAAGGTGACGGAGACGCTGTGATCGTGCCTGGGAAGAATCTGTATTTCTCGAGGTTATCTCCGGCTTGTCACAAACGATACTTGCTATATGATACGCTCTGTATTACAATGTCAATACATTGCAATACAAAAGCCTACAGGAGGCAACCATGAGCAAGGCAGCGGTCATTTCTACTCGGATTGATCCGGATCTCAAGAACCATGCGGAGCAGGTTTTCGAGGAACTGGGTGTAACCGCATCGCAGGCAATCAGCATGTTCTACCGGCAGGTCGTGCTGCATCGCGGTTTGCCGTTCGAGGTGAAGATCCCGACGGCGGAGACCCGGCAGGCATTGGAAGACGCGCGTACCCGCCAGAATCTTGAGAGTTTCTCTGACCCCGACGGCTTATACCAGGACTTGGGTATCTGATGCGCACCATCGAACGCACATCGCAGTTCAAGAGAGATATTGAGCGCATGGGGAAGCGCGGCAAAGACATGCGCAAGTTCAAGGAGGTACTGCAGACGCTTGTCGAAGGGAAGCAACTTGCCCCGCAATACCGCGATCATCCCCTACTTGGCCAGTACATAGGCTCTCGCGAGTGCCATATCGAACCTGACTGTTTGCTCGTGTACGAAGCGACTGATGAAACGGTGATCTTGATCAGGACTGGCTCCCATGCGGATTTGTTCAGGTGAGCGCGCATATGAACTCAACTCCTGAAGCGGACTCGTCAGACGCGGCGAATGACGTTCAGATTCGCGACAGCGTCCTCTTGAAATCGGCCGAGGCAAGCTTCCGTCAGGGATGGCAAGAAGTGCTGGCAGGTCAAACCCGGTCGGTGTCGGAACTGTGGGAGGGCATCGAGCCAACTCCGACGCCTGAGACGCGACAGGCCTTGGAGAATGCACAAACCCGCCAAAACCTTACGAGCTTTGCTGATCTTGAGGAGTTGTACGAGGATTTGGGGGCAGAAACGACCTACCTGCTGCGTTCGCCTGCCAACGCTGAACGCGCTGCAGCGCGCGCCCAAACGGGAACAACCGCCCCGCAGTCGCTGGACGAGTTGCATCGCGAGGTGGGATTTGAAAATTCGGATCCCACGCAGCAGCGAGCGGAGGATCCATAACAAAAAAGGCGGAGACAGTAGCCCTTGCGGGGCTCCATCAAAGCCTCCGTGGATCATCCTACCTGACATCCCTTCTATTGTCAAGCGTTTTGGAATCCAGAGGACAGCGAGAAATCTCAATGCCCAGCCAACAACTCACCCCCCACCCCCTCAAAGCCGTCATCCTCGCCGCCGGCGCGAAGTCCATCACCGAGGACGGCCTGCCGGTGCTGCTCCAGGATCTGGGCGGCCGGAAGATCATCGACTATGTCACGGCAAACGTGGCGCAGATCGTGGCGCCGGCGGATACCTATGTCGTCGTCGGCTACCGCGGCGAGGCGATCCGGGCGCACCTGGGGCCGGACTACGGTTACGTCGTCCAGGAGGCGGCGCGGGGCACCGGCGACGCGGTGCGGCAGCTCCATCCGCTCCTGCACGACTTCGACGGCGACCTGCTGATCCTCTACGGCGACACACCGCTCTTCCGACCGGCGTCGATCCGCGGGCTGATCAACCGCCACCGGCTGCGCGCGGCCAACCTGACGCTGCTTACCGCGGTCGCGGATCGGCCCTACCCCTACGGCCGCGTGATCCGCGACAGGGAGGGCCGCATCGTGGACATCATCGAGGAAGCGCAGGCGTCGGCGCGGGTGCGAGAGATACGGGAACTCAACATCGGCGCGTACGTCGTCGCGGCTGGGCAAATCTGGCCGGTGCTGGAGACGCTGCCGCCGTCGCCGCTGGACGGCGAGTACCGGCTGACCGACCTGGCGCACCGGTTGATCCACTACGGGCTGGCCGTGGAGAGCTATCAGATCTACGACCAGGACGAGATCCAGGGGGTCAACACGCGCGGGGATCTGAAGCGGGCCGAGTTCATCCTGCAAAAGCGGCTCTTCCGGCCGCGGCGGCAGGAGGAGCGTAACATCGTCCAGTTCGGCACCGGCGGCTGGCGCGCGGTGATCGGCGAGGGGTTCACGCTGCACAACGTCCGCCGGCTGTGTCAGGCGCTCGCCAACGACATCACCCGCCGCGGGTTGGAGAAGCGGGGCGTGCTGATCGGCTACGACCGCCGCTTCTTGTCCGACCGCGCCGCGGAGGCCGCGGCCGAGGTCTTCGCCGGCAACAACATTCACACGATCCTGCTGACCGAAGACGCGCCGACGCCGCTGATCAACTACGCCACCGAGGTCGTCAACGCGGCGTTCGGCCTGGCGTTCACCGCCAGCCACAACCCGCCAGAGTGGAACGGCCTCAAGGTGTTCAACGGCGATGGCTCGCTGCTGCTGACCGAGGAAACGAACCGGGTCGAGGATGAAACGAACAGCCTGACTACCGACGACGTGGTAAAGATCCCGCTGGAAATCGCGCTGGAGGCCGGCATCGTCGAGCGCCGAGACTTCGTCAACCAGTACGTCGATCGGATCGAGTCGTTCATCGACCTGGACGCGATCCGCAAAGCGGGGCTCAAGGTGGTCGTGGATCCGATGTACGGCGTGGGACACCTGACGCTGGGCATCATCCTGAACGAGGCGCGCTGCCGGGTGACCTTCATCCACGAGCGGCGCAACCCACTCTTCGGCGGCCGCTCGCCCGCGCCCGACCTGGAGGCGCTGCGCATGCTG
>CAWJEL010000001.1:0-441575 GCA_963841825.1 uncultured Chloroflexia bacterium | reverse complement strand
AGCCTGCTGCCCAGGCGCCACCTGTCGTTGACGAACAGCGAGTGCGTCTTGAAGCTCGTGCCTTCCGAGCCGACGTAGATCGGGTGGAAGGAGGCCCCGGACGTGCCGTCACCCATCATCACCGGGTAGATGTCGGTGCCCTGGACGATGGCGCCGCCGTAGAGGCGCCAGTCGGAGCCCGACTGGTGGTTGTTGGCGAAGCGCTGGTCGTCGAAGAGGTCGTACCCGAACGTCACGTCGTGGGTGCCGGCGCCGACCGTGGAGTGGAAGAACGAGCCCTTGAGCAGGACCTCCTCGTTGCTGCGCCTCTCGGGCTTGCCGCACGCCGCGCAGAAGCTCGGTGACCAGTAGGTGTACTCCTGGCTGGTGTCGAAGGTGGAGTCGATGAGCTGCGTACCCCTGACGAGGTCGTTGTACCTCGCCCCCGAGTCCTCGAAGGTCAGACTCCTCCTGGAGTACTGGCCCTCCACGAGGAAGCTGTCGGACAGCACGCCGGTGTAGTTGACGGCGACGAGTCGGACGGCTGGCTGCGGTCGTACACGCTCGCGAGGTCCATGACGGGGCCGTAGCTGTAGTGCCCCGGAGGTCCGGTTGGAGCTGTAGGAGCCGACGACGCGGTGGGTCGGCGTGAGCGCAAGGGTGACCTTGCCCTCGTAGCGGTGCTGCGGAGGTGACTCGAAGGGGATGTCGGTTCGGTCTGAGCTGTCGGGTGTGGGAGATGTCGCGGCTGCGTCCGGCCACGAAGAACCAGATGCCGTTCCTGGACGAAGAAGCCGCCCACGGTCGCCATGTAGACACTGTTGAGGTCGTCGCTCTGGGTGCCGTACCGCGTCGGGGGGTCTGGCGGCCCACGTGTCGTTCGTGAGGCTGAGGCGGAACGAGCCGTGGAGCTCGTTGCCGCCCGACTTGGTGAGCATGTTGACGACGCCACCCGAGAAGCGGCCGTACTCGGCCGAGACACCCGCAGTCGGGGTCGTGGTCTCCTGGATCGCGTCCTCGATGTAGAGCGCCGTCGGCGTCAGCCGGATGTTGTCCTGGACCTTCACGCCGTTGACGAGGTAGAGGTTCTCGAACGACTGGGCGCCCGAGATGCTGAGGTTGCCGGCGGGGCCGGTGGCGCTGGTGCCGGCGGACAGCGCCGCGTAGCTGTTCGATGGTGGCGCCGAGCGGCAGCTTGCTCATGAGGTCGAACGTGACGTCGTGGCCGCCTGGTATCGAGGTCGAGATGGTCGCGTCGGAGCCGGCGACCGTCACCTCCTCGATGACCTGCCCGAAGGGCATCTCGGCATTGAGCGTCTGGGTCTGAGCGGCCGAGATCTTGACCGTGGCATCCAGGGTCGTGAAGCCCCGCCGCTCGAACCTGACCGAGTAGTCGCCGGGCGGCAGGGACCGGAAGCACGAAGTCGCCGTTGGTCGAGCTGACGGCGGTGCGGGTGCCCTGCAGGTTCGGGGACGTCGCGGTGACGTTGACGCCCTCGAGCACCGCGCCGGTGCTGTCGGTCACGTGGCCGTCGAGCGTTCCGGTCGGGGTCTGCGCGAAGGCCGACAGCGCCCCGACCAGGGCGCATGCCACGAGGAGATATCGACCTGGCATCACGAGTCCGTCTTCCTCCCGGGAGGCAGCGTGTCTCCTGGATCCGGGCGCGCACGGCCTGAGCTCGCTCTCCTCTCCCCATGCTTCGGGCGGCCCTCCCTTCGGTGGTGCTCCTGTGACGGGCCATGGCAGGAAGACAGTAGTTGCAAGAGGATTGCCATTCCAATGCAGCTCTTGACGGTGCTGGTCACCCCGATTCGTTCGTGGCGGCGAACCGGTGTCCGGCGCCACGGACGTCTTTCAAGAAGTGTCCAGCTTGAGATGGTAGGCTCTTGAGGTGCACCTCGGGGACCTCCGGACTCCTGCTGCGGTGGTGGACCTTGCGCGGCTGGGCGCCAACCTCGCCGGCATGCGGGAGCGGGCCGCTCGTCTGGGCGTGCGCCTTCGTCCCCACGTCAAGACCCACAAGTGCGTCGAGATCGCCCGGCTGCAGCACGGCGGGCGAGTGGGGCCGATCACGGTGTCGACCCTGGCCGAGGCGCGGGCGTTCGCCGGGGCGGGGTTTGCCGACATCACCTACGCGGTGCCCATCGCCCCGGCACGTGTCGCGGAGGTGGCCGAGCTGGAGCGCGCCGGCGTTCGGGTCGGCGTGCTGGTCGACCACCCGGACACCGTGATCGCCCTCGAAATGGCCGCCGACCTCGAGGGCCTGCGCCTGAGGGTCTGGCTCAAGGTCGACTGCGGCTACCCACCGCTGCGGGGTGAACCCGGAGGGCCCGATCGGGGTGGCGGTGGCCACTCGGGTCGCTCGGTCCGAGCGCCTCGATCTGGCAGGCATCCTCACCCACGCCGGGCATGCCTATCACTGCCGGAATCGGGACGAGGTCGCGGCGGTGGCGCGGCAGGAGCGCGCCGTGATGGCGGCGTTCGCCGATCGCCTGCGCCGGGCCGGGATCGAGGTGCCCGAGGTGAGTGTGGGTTCCACACCCACCATGTCGGTGGTGGACGACCTGACCGGCATCACCGAGATCCGGCCCGGCAACTATGCGTTCTTCGACGCCTTCCAGGCCGCGATCGGCTCGTGCCGGGTCCGAGACTGCGCATTCACCGTGCTCGCCACGGTCATTGGGTGCTACCCCGAGGCCGGCCGCCTGGTGCTCGATGCCGGTGCGCTCGCCCTCTCCAGGGACCCCGGGCCGACTCACGTGGACCCTGACTGTGGCTCCGGACGGGTGTGCGGCCTCGATGGTGGGGAGCTGGAGGGCCTGCGCCTGGTCAGCCTCTCCCAGGAGCACGGGATCGTGACGGTAGCGCCGCCCGCCCGGGCCAGCGACCTTCCGATCGGCACGCGGCTGCGCATCGTCCCCAACCACTCATGTCTGGCCGCGGCGTGCTTCGATCGGTACCACGTCGCGGACGGCGACCGGATCGTGGACGAGTGGCGACCCGTGCGGGGGTGGTGAGGGAAGACAGACCTCAGGTTCTCCGCCCACCCGCCAGCGGTCGGCTAGGAAAGCGCCTCAGGATTCCCGCCCTCCCACCCGGCCTAGGCTCGGCTCAACCCACCGGCTCAACAGTCCCGACCGGCCTGGAGCGTGTGAAGAATTCGCGAGGGAGCGATTGGGCGGCCCTCGGACTCCTTGGCGCCAACCTGGACTTGGACCTGGACCTGACCTGGACTTGGACCTGAACCCGGTCCTTGGCCCAGGTCGTACTCGAAGGCAAGAGCAATCCACGAGGCACTTCGGTGACGTTCTTCTGGAGCATGTGAGGCGCGCCGGCATCTCGGTCCAGGTCCAGGTCTAGGTCCAAGTCCAGGTCCACGTCCACGTTGCCGATCGGTGCCGATAGGCGTTGCAGGCGCCCTCGATGCGCACTCGCCTCACACCAGGCTCTGAGATCCGCCCAGTGCCCGGAGGGCAGGGAATTTCGCGCTATGTGGGGCGCTTTTCTCCGGGGGATGAATCACGAGGTCCCGTTCGTATTGCCGGGGACCGGGGAGCGTACTAGAGTGACGAGCAAGAGAAGGCCGATGAAGCAGGATGTCGTCGGCGGTCGGAGGTGGCAGACGTGATCCGGGATGGCTTGTGCCGTGCTGGCCTGCTTGCTCCTGCACTCCTGCTGGCCGGGTGTGTCAGTACTGTTCCCACGGCCCCGGCGCCGGCGACGGCTGCTGCAGCGGCGGCGCCGGTGGTGGTGACCCCCCAGCGGGACTGGTCGGACGCGATCCTCTACTTCGCCATCGTCGACCGCTTCGCCGACGGCGACCCGGCCAACAACGCCAGGTGTCGACCGTGCAGCCAAGGGGACGTTCCACGGCGGCGACCTCAAGGGCCTGCGCGCGCAGCTCGACGAGATCGCCTCGCTGGGCGTCACCGCGATCTGGATCACGCCGGTGGTCAAGAACATCGACGGCTTCGTGACGGGCGCCGGGTTCCCGGACTGGGGCTACCACGGCTACTGGGCCGACGACTTCAGCAAGCCCGACCTGCGCTTCGGCAGCGAGGAGGACCTCAAGGCCCTCGTCGACGACTGCCACCGGCGCGGCATGAAGGTGCTGCTGGACGTGGTCTACAACCACGCCGGCTACGAGTCGGGCTACCTGAAGGACCCGGCCTTCAAGGGCTGGCTGCGCTCCGAGGCGCTGGGGACGTGTGGGCAGGACGACATCACGTCGTGCGTCGCCGGCCTGCCGGACTTCAAGACCGAGCTGCCCGAGGTGGCGGACTGGCTTCTCAAGCAGCAACTGGGGTGGGCCAGCGCGAAGCGGTGTCGACGGCTTCCGGCTCGACACGGTCAAGCACGTCACCCACGACTTCTGGCAGGAGCACCGGCGGCGCACGCGCGCCGAGCTGGCGCCGGGGTTCTTTCTGCTCGGCGAGGTGTGGGGCGGCGACCCGCAGGTCCTCGACCCCTACTTCGCCGGCGACGAGATGGACGCGGGGTTCGACTTCACCTTCCAGGGCAACGTGCTGGGGTTCGTGCAGGGGCGGGGTCGCGTGGTGGCGTTCGACCGCTACCTGAAGTCTGAGGGAGAAGGTCCGCCCCGGCTTCCTGATGTCGCACTTCCTGTCGTCCCACGACGTGCCGGGGGCGCTGTACCAGCTCCAGGGCGACAAGGAGCTGTTCCGCCTCGCCGCGCTGCTGCAGATGACCTCGATCGGCCTCCCGATGGTCTACTACGGCGAGGAGGTCGGGCGCCCGGGCGGGGACTGGCCGGACAACCGCAGCGACATGCCCTGGGGCCAGCGGCAGGTGCTGCCCGGGGCAGGCCTCGACCGCGACGAGGGCCTCCGTGCGGACTACCAGCGCCTCATTGCGATCCGCCGCGCCCATCCCTCCCTGTCCCGGGGGGTCCACACGGGCCTTCAGACGGAGAAGGACCTCCTGGTCTTCAAGCAGGAGGACGCGGCCAGCGGCGACGTGGTGGTGGTGGCCGTCAATCGCGGTGCGGAGGCGGTGACCGTGCGCTTTGCGCTGCCCGCCCAGTGGGGGAGCTGCCAGGTGCGGGACGTGTGGCGGGGGCGCGAGCCCAGGCAGGTCGAGAGCGGGATGGAGCTCGACCTGCCGCCCCGGGAGGCGAGCGTCTTGGGCTGTGCTAGCATGATTTCTCAGCAGTGAGAGAAAGCGGAAAGGGGTCACCCGATGGCCGGTGTTGCCTTTAACAAGGTCTGCAAACGCTATGGCAAGGTGTCGGTGATCGAGGGGCTGAACCTGGAGATCAAGGACCACGAGTTCATGGTCCTGGTGGGGCCCTCCGGGTGCGGCAAGTCCACGGCGCTGCGCATGGTCGCCGGGCTCGAGGAGATCTCCGACGGCGACATTGTCATCGGCGACCGGGTGGTCAACGACCTGCCCCCCAAGGACCGCGACATCGCCATGGTCTTCCAGAGCTACGCCCTCTACCCCCACATGACGATCCGCGAGAACCTCGAGTTCGGCCTGCGCATCCGCAAGACGCCGCCAGCGGAGATGAAGCGGCTCGTGGACGACGCGGCCGAGATGCTGGGCATCGACCAGTTGCTCGACCGCAAGCCCAAGCAGCTCTCGGGCGGGCAGCGCCAGCGCGTGGCCGTCGGTCGGGCGATCGTGCGGCAGCCGTCGGTCTTCCTCTTCGACGAGCCGCTCTCGAACCTGGATGCCAAGCTGCGGGTCCAGATGCGGGCCGAGATCTCCAAGCTGCAGCACCGCCTGCAGACGACCTGCATCTACGTGACCCACGACCAGGTGGAAGCCATGACCATGGGGCACCGCATCGCCGTGATGAAGGACGGCAAGCTCCAGCAGTGCGGCACCCCTCTGGAGGTCTACGAGAAGCCGGCCAACCTCTTCGTGGCCAGCTTCATCGGCACGCCGCCCATGAACTTCGTGCGGGCCACCCTGGCCGACGGCGGCACCCGACTCGCCGCCGCCACCTTCAGCCTGCCGGTGCCCGAGGCGTGGCGGGCCGCCGCCGCCGGCAAGGACGGCCGCGGGGTGATCGTCGGGGTGCGGCCCGAGAACGTGCTGGGGCCCGGCGGCACGCCCCGCGGTCCGGTGGCCAGCATTCCGGTCACCGTCGAGGCGGTCGAGCCCCTGGGCCACGAGGTGATCGTGCACGGCAAGGTCGGTGAGGACCTGGTGGTGGCGAAGCTCGATCCACACCGGGCGCCGGGCCTTGGGGAGACCATCGACCTGCTCATCGAGCTCGACACGCTGCACCTCTTTGACTCCACCACTGAGCTGCGCCTGGGCGCGTAAAGGCAGGAGGGTTGCGATGAGACTGCGTGGACTTGGACTGTTGGTCGCGGTGGCGATGCTCGCCGGCGCCGGGCAGGCGCTGGCGGCGGACCTGGTGATCTGGCACGGCTACCGGGGCGAGGAGAAGATCGCCTTCGAGAAGGTCGTGGCCATGTTCAACGAGAAGATGGCCGCCAAGGGCGTGAAGGCCACCACCCTGGCGGTGCCCTACGACGCCTTTGCCGACAAGATCACGGCCTCGGTGCCGCGCGGCAAGGGGCCGGACATCTTCATCTTCGCCCAGGACCGCCTGGGCGGCTGGATCGAGTCGGGGAACACCATCGACCCCCTCGACTTCTACCTGGAGAAGGGGATCACCGACCGCTTCCTGCCGGTCACCATGGACGCCATGACCTACAAGGGCCAGATCTGGGGCCTGCCCTTCAACTTCAAGTGCGTCACGATGATCTACAACAAGAAGCTGGTCTCGACGCCGCCGAAGACCTCCAAGGAGCTGGTGGCGCTGGCCCAGAAGCTCACCAACGCCGCGGCGGGGCAGTACGGTCTGGCCTACACCTATGCCGACTTCTACTTCCACTCGGCGTTGATGAATGCCTTCGGCGGGCAGGCCTTCGACGCCCAGCGCAAGCCGACCGTCAACAACCCGAACAACATCAAGTCTCTCGAGCTCCTGATGAAGTGGTTCGACCAGGACAAGATCCTCCCGGCCGAGCCGGGCGGGGCGCTGATCACCCAGCTCTTCAACTCCGGCAAGGCGGCCATGGTCTTCAACGGCCCGTGGTTCCTGGGGGAGATCTCCAAGGACATCGACTACGGCCTGGCGCATGCTGCCCACCATCGACGAGGCCGGCGGCACGCCGATGAAGCCGTGGATCACCGTCGAGGGCCTGTACATCTCCGCGTCCTCCAAGAACAAGGACGCCGCGTACGAGCTGCTGAAGTTCATCACCGACGTCGACGCCGCCAGGATCATGGCCCTCGAGGGCCGCCAGACCCCGGCCAACAAGGGGGTCTACGACGACCCCAAGGTGGCCGCCGACCCGATCCTCAAGGCGTTCCGCAATCAGGTCAACAACGCCGTGCCGATGCCCAACTTCGCGGAGATGGCGATGTTCTGGTCACCGGTGACCACGGCCATGAACAGCCTCACCCGCAAGGCCGCGACGCCCAAGGCGGCCATGGACATGGCCCAGAAGGAGGTCGAGGAGCGCATCGCCAGCTTGAGGAAGAACCCGTGACCGCCCCGGTTCGTCGCCACGCCCTGATCGGCGTCGCGGTGGCGGCCCTGGCCGGGGTGGTGTCCGCGTGGTTCCTGCTCGGGGCCGGACGGCGCGCCACCGTGGCGTTCCGCGCCGAGCGCGAGATCGTCGTGGGTGCCCAGGCGCTGGCCGAGCTGGTGACCCGCGCCGGTCTGCAGGGCGACCAGGTGCGCCAGGTGGTGGCCGCCTTCACGGCGGGTGACCCGGCGATCCGCTCCGTCCGGGTCATCGTTTTCGAGGGGCTGAGCCTCGAGGCGTCCACCTTCCCCGAGGACGTGGGTGACAAGGCCGCCCCTCGCCGGCTCCAGAAGGAGGAGAAGCCGCTCTACGACCAGGGGCAGCGACTGCGGGCCGCCGCCGACACCAACCGCGAGGACCAGGCCTCGATGAAGGAGGAGATCGAGGTCACGCCGATGGCGGACAGGAGCCTCGATGTCGCGGTGCCGCTCTCCCGGGACGGCGAGGTGGTGGGCTTCCTGCAGTTCGATCGCCGCGCCGCCCGCGGTGGCGGCGCCGGCCGCGCCGTGGCTGCCAGCGCTGCTGGCGTTTCTGCTGCCGGTTGCGCTGCTCGCCGGAGCGGCAGCCGTGCTTCCCCAGCGTCGCTCTCGTGCTCTCGCTGGCGGGTCTCGTGCTCCTGATCGCGGGTCTGCTGGGCTTCGCGTGGGCCGGCGCGCGGACGCTGGGGGCGGACCGCCGCGCCGCCGAGGAGGCGGTGGCGTCCCACGCCGTGGCGGTGGGAACGAAGGCGTCGACCCTTGCAGGCGAGCTGGGCCTGGCCGGACCACCGTTCGATCCCTCGGCCTGGGACGTCACGATCTTCCGCAAGCCGTACGGCATCTTCTCGCCGACGGGACAGCGTCGACGGCGCGAGGCTGCAGGCCGCGCTCGGGGAGACGGTGGCCAACTGGCGATCGCTCTTCTGGCTGCTCGGGGGGTTCTCCGGCCTGCTGCTGCTCTTCTTCTCCACCGGCATGGCGGCGCGGCTCTGGGCCACCCTCGTCACCAACCGCTCCGCGTACTTCTACGTCTCGCCGGCGATGGTGGGCATGCTGGTGCTGGTCTTCTTCCCGTTCTTCTACGGCATCGCGCTGTCGTTCACCGGGTCGACGATCTACAACTCGGACAAGTCGATCCCCGAGATCTGGGTGGGGCTGAAGAACTACACGGAGATCATCTCCGACGTCAAGGTCGCCCAGCACTCGGCCGGCGGGTGGGCCATCAACTACCAGAACTTCTACTGGACGCTCTGGGTCACCGTGGCGTGGACGATCTCCAACGTCGCGATCGGCGTGACGGTGGGGCTGATCCTGGCGCTCATCCTGAACATCAAGGGGTTGCGGTTCCGGCCGATCTACCGGGTGCTGCTCATCCTGCCCTGGGCGGTCCCCAACTACATCACGGCGCTGATCTGGAAGGGCATGTTCCACCAGCAGTTCGGCGTCGTGAACCAGGTCCTGCAGATGGTCGGGATGGAGCCCGTCTCGTGGTTCGAGAAGCCGTTCACCTCGTTCCTGGCCTGCCTGGCCACCAACGGCTGGCTCTCGTTCCCGTTCATGATGGTGATCTCCCTGGGGGCGCTGCAGTCGATTCCGGCCGACCTCTACGAGGCGGCCAGGGTCGACGGCGCCTCGCGCTGGCGCCAGTTCACCTCCATCACCCTGCCGTCGCTGAAGCCCGCCCTGGTCCCGGCCGTGATCCTCTCGGTGGTGTGGACCTTCAACATGTTCAACATCATCTACCTGGTCTCCGCGGGCGAGCCGGCGCACTCCACCGAGATCCTCATCACCCAGGCGTACAAGCTGGCGTTCGAGCAGTACCGCTACGGGTACGCGGCCGCCTACTCGACGGTGATCTTCGGGATCCTGCTCCTGTACGGGACGTGGCAGAACCGGGTCACCAGGGCGACGGAGGGCATATGAGCACGCGCGGCCTCGACGCCGGTTCGCCACTGGCCGCTGCACATCGTGCTGGGCATCATGGTGATCATCACGGTGTACCCGCTGCTCTGGGTGTTCACCGTGGCGTTCTCCGGCCAGCAGGGCCTGTCCATCGTCCAGACCCCGCAGGACCCGTCGGTCCTGGATCGCCTGCGCGCCATCACGCCGTGGCCCGAGCACGTGACGTGGTCGAACTTCACGGCCGTCTTCTCCGACCAGCCGTTTGCGCGGTGGCTCGGCAACAGCCTGGTGGTGGCGGGCGCCACGACGGTGCTCGGCGTCTTCCTGGCGTGCACCGCGGCGTACGCGTTCTCGCGGTTCCGCTTTCCCGGCCGGCGGGCCGGGATGATGTCGTTCCTGGTGGCGCAGATGTTCCCGGGCACCCTGATGATGATCCCGCTGTACATCATCATCGTGAAGTGGCTGGGCCTGGGGTCGAGCTGGCTGGCGCTCATCCTGGTCTACTCCACCACCTCGATCCCGTTCTGCGTGTGGATGCTCAAGGGCTACTTCGACACCATCCCGAAGGAGCTGGAGGAGTCGGCGCTCATGGACGGCGCCTCGGTGCAGACGGTGTTCCTGAAGATCATCCTGCCGCTCGCCAAGCCGGCCATCGCCATCACGGCGCTGTTCTCGTTCATGACCGGCTGGAACGAGTTCATCCTCGCCGCCACCTTCATGAACAAGGAGTCGATGTACACGGCGCCCGTGGGCTTGCGGTTCTTCGTGGGCGGCTTCCAGCAGCAGTGGGGTTTCTTCGCCGCCGGGGCCATCATCACGGCCATCCCGGTGGTGGTGCTGTTCCTGATCCTGCAGAAGTACCTGGTGTCCGGCCTCACGGCCGGCGCCGTGAAGGGCTGAGACCTCGAAGGAAGGAGGTGGGGAGACCTTCAGGCAGCTCAGCAGACCAGACAGGTCGGATTGACTGGCAGCGAGGAGAGAAGAGAGACAAGGAGGTGAGAACGTGGCGTAGAACGCAATCTGGCTGTCAGCTGGCTGTGCTGGCGCTCGGTTCGGTCTGCGCGCAGGAGGTCGTGCTCAAGGACCCGCCGGCGACGACAACGGGCCGGGCACCTACACCTACCCGACGGACGCGGTCTACAAGGCGGGCTCGTTCGACCTCAGCCAGCTCAAGGTGATGCCCAAGGGCGACAAGGCGTGACCTTCGAGGTCACGCTCGGGACTCGACCCTCGACGACCCGTGGCGCATGGGCGCCGGCTTCTCGGTCCAGATGGTGTTCATCTTCATCAAGACGGCGAACCGGAGGCGCGGCTTCACCAAGGCGCTACCCGGGCTGAACGTGAGTTCGCGCCCGAGTGCGACGTGGCAGAAGTGCATGATCCTGTCCCCGCAGCCGCCTGCGCGCGTCAAGACCGAGGTCGAGACCAAGGTCGCCGACCTGCTGCCGGCGCGATCGTCATCCCGACGCGGGTGCGCGGATCGGGTCGCGTCCTGTCGCGCCCGGTGGCGAAGGCGGACTCGGCGGCAGGCGACCTGACGACCTGGGGCTACCAGGTCCTGATGCAGTCCAACGAGGGGTTCCCGGACAAGGCGGACCTGCTCACCCGCAAGGTCAACGAGTACGAGGGCCAGCACCGCTTCGGCGGTGGCAACGACGGCGACTGCGATCCGCACGTCATCGACCTCTTCGCCGGCGCAGCGATCGGCGACAAGTGCGAGGTCGACGAGCAGAAGAAGATGCTGGCCTACGAGTGCGCGCCCGACGGGACGGTCGAAGTCGCTGGCCACGATCAAGATGGTCGGAGTCGCCACGAAGTAGGCTGACGGCTCGAAGCGAGGTCCGGATGCCTCGTGCGCGGGCTGAATCCAAGTGGGCCTTGGGCCCTGGGAGAAGGGGAGAGAGATGAGACACAACCGATGGGTGATCGCGGCCTGATCCTGGCCGGCCTGGCGTTCGCCGAGGGGATGGCTTTGCCGAGTTCACGCTCGACCTCGGCGGCCGCACCTACACCAAGTGGCTGTGGGGCAACTCCCGGCGCGACGGCAGCGCTGTACATGTTCAGCGACATCCCGGACGACGGCGACGGCGACAACGGCCAGTGCACCGAGATCGAGCTGCTTCTCAACGCCAAGGTGTCGAAGTACGTGGAGGTCCAGTCACGTCTGCACAGCCGGTTCAACCAGAACTACTGGACGAACTTCGGTGGCTTCGGCGGGCGTCCCGAGGGCACGGACCCGTGCATCGCCGGCGACTGCGGCGAGTACGGCCCGCTGTCGAACCAGTACGTCAAGCTGCGCGGCATGACCGTGTTCATCCGCCCGGGCTACGGATGGCTCGACCAGGTGGTGCTCGGCTCGAACGACATGGGTGGTTGGATCCGTAGATCGTCGGGCAGGCACGCTACATCGACCGTGACAACCCGGCCGGCATCATCGCCAGCGGGTCGCTGTTCGGCAAGGCGCTGACCTGGCGAGGCCAGCGGCTCTCCCTGCCGCGCCTGTGGGCCGGTCCCGGCTTCAACACCGGGAGCTTCCACTCGGCGGACGCGGCCTACACGGTGCATGTTGAACTACTCGCCGAGCAGCAAGGTCGACCTCGTCGGCCTCTTCAACTACGTGAACGACATCGAGATCGACCCGACACGGACTTGAACCCGGACAATGGGATCGACACGAAGACCCGCTACCGCGAGACCAAGTATCGGCCTGCGACTTCGCCATCCGCCGACCGACAACATCGAGGTGCGCGGGCAACTACTACCACTCGAGCTCGTCGACTGACAGCGCCCTGGGTGCCGGCTATCGCCGGGTACTCGCCGGTCATCTACGGCGACCACAGCGACAGCGCCTGGAAGCTCGCCGTCGACTTCAACGACCCGTTCGAGGTCGGGCTCTCCTTCAAGGGCGAGTACTTCGACATCGGCGCCGACTACGTCGCGGTGCTCGCGGGGCGCCGCGAGGTCGACGTGCTCCTGACCGAGGGCTGGGACGCCGCCTTCGGCGATGCCCGGGCCGGACAACCTGCGGTACTCGGTCTACCGCGACGCGCAGCACCTCCAGGGCGATGGCGCTGCCCCAGAGCATCGGCTGGGGCGGCTGGGACGGCACGACCCAGCAGGTGGTCTCCCTCGGCGTCGACAACAACATCACCGACTTCAACGAGCCGATGGCGCAGGACGTCCACGGCTGGAAGGGCTTCACCTTCGTCCCGCAGTTCAGCGCGGGCGACCTGACCCTCCAGGGCGAGTTGACCTGCCTCGACTACAACACCAACTGGCAGACCGCATGGGGCGGTGGCGGCGGCAGCAAGTACCCGACCTTCGAGTGGTTCACGGGAGTCAACGTGACCACCGCCCGGTGTACCAGCCGTACCAGGACCGCAAGACGAGCATCTACGCCCTCAACGCGAAGTACATCGCACCGGTCGGGCAAGGGTCTCGAGATCTACTGGCAAGATCAAGAAGATCGACGAGACGGACAAGCGCCTGAACAACCGCCGCCCTGGTGCCGAACATCGTGCCGACGACCGTCGGCCCGGCGGAAGGCTACGAGGCGACGGGCTACGCCTGGGCGCCGTTCGACGACGTCAGCGATGACGACCGCGACCTCGACTACATGACCTATCAGGTCGGGCTGGGCTACCAGTTCCGCGACGAGCTCTGGGCTCGGCCTGCGGTACGAGCACTACGACGTCGACCTCAAGGACGGCAGCACGGCCATCTACGGCGCGTGGCCAGGCAACTGGTACGGCTACGGCGATCAGGCCAATCCGAGCGGCAAGTACAACAAGAACAAGGTCAGCGTGTTGGCGCGCTACACCCTCGGCGGTGCGGAGATCGGCTTCCAGTACCAGTACAACTTCGGAGACTTCAAGCCGGACTTCGGTGATGGCTTCGTCGCGCAAGGTCATCGACGGCAAGCGCTACTTCCAGAGCGTCGACTACCGCAACCCGCAGCCGATGTATCACACGCGACTTCAATCAGCAGCGAATCGTGGCGTACCTGAAGGTCGCGTTCTGATCCTCTGCACGTGACCCACGATGCCCGGCGGCCCTGCCGCCGGGTTTCTACACAGCGACTCACGGCGCCCTTGGCTGTCTCCATGTCCTTGTGGAGCTGGCGCGTGCCTCGATCGGGGCGGACGGAGTGTCCGCCCAGCATGCTCGTGGGAGGCGACTCTCTGAATGTGGTGCCGGCGTCCGCGCTCGTCGTCGGTTCACCGCGCGCCCAGGCGCGCTCGGTCGCCGGGGACTCTGCGGAACGGTGTGGCGAGGCCGGCGGCCACAGCGGCTCTTGTCTTTGGTCCGGGGAGGCGTCATTCTTCGAGCTGCGTGGCCGGCACACGAGAGGCGAACGGTGACATGGTGCTCGTACCCGGTCCTGGAGGGAGCATGATGAAGCGAGTGCTGCGCGTCGCGGTGGTGGTGGTGCTGGTGGCCGTGAGCGCCAGTGTGCTGGTGTCCCGGTGGAGGCGGGCGAGCAGGTGATCTTCACGATCATGGACCCGCGGGGCGACGACTTCGGCAACGGTACGCTCGTCTATCCCCTGCGCGAGGACCTCAACCCGGGCGACCTCGACCTCCTGTCGCTGGTGGCCGCCTGCGAGAAGGGTACGGCGATCTTCGAGGCCACCTTGGGGCGCCGCGTGCTCCCGCCCGCCGCCGGACCATCGACGAGATCGGCACGTCGCTCGACGCCATCGCCCGGTTCGGGTTCTACACCTTCAACATCGACATCTACATCGACACCGACCGGGTGCCCAACTCCGGCAGCAGCCTCACCCTTCCCGGACGGCGCGCCGCGATCGCGCCCCAGGATGCCTGGGAGAAGGCGATCTGTCTGACTCCTCGCCCGTTCGAGGCGCGCGAGCTGCTCAAGAGCCTGCTCGAGCAGGAGGCCAAGAAGCAGCTTCGCGCCAGCCAGGGTCGGGTCGACAGCTCCGACAAGACGCTCATCGAGACCGGCGTGGCGCGGGATGTGGCCGAGGGCGTGTTCTTTCCCACCCTCATCTGGGTGGCCGGATGCGAAGATCAGCTTCTTCGTGCCCGAGTCGTTCCTGGGTGCCCCGCCGAGTCCCAACTGGGGCTACGTGATCGCGGTGACGGGTGCGAAGATCGACATACGGTTCGACCTCGGGCCGGCCCTGGGCACCCGGGAGGCGAGAGAGGCCAACCTCATGGTCATCCCGATCGAGCACGGGAAGAGCAAGGAAGCATTTGGCGGCGGGCAGGATGACGACAACCTGCAGACGCCCCTGGTGGACATCGTCGTGCCCCCTGGGATGACGCAGCAGGGCATCCTCAAGGACTACGACCTGCGGACCGATCGGCCGGTCCAGCTCCGTGCCGTCGTCCCCGCGGAAATCAAGTAGGACCCCCGCCCACCCAGGCTCAAGGCTACAGGCTCAAGGCTCAAGGTCCCCCGCCCACCCGGCCAGGCTCAGGCTCAAGGCACAGGCATCAAGGTCCTCAGCCTAGCCTACCGAGGAGGACCCTTCGAGCGAGGGAGCTGAGCCTTGAGCCTTGAGCCTGAGCCTGAGCCTTGAGCCTTGAGCCTTGCCGAGCCTTGAGCCTTGAGCCTGTCTTTGCCGTCACCGGAGACGCCAGATTCCGGTGGTGCGCGGGGGCATGCCGACGTTCCAACTGCCGCTGCTGCCCGAGGGTTGCTGGACGCCGGCGTCGGCGAACAGGGTGTCGAACCCCGAGGCGTCGAAGACCAGTGGGGTCTGGGTGGAGGCGAAGCCGTCGCTGACGTTGTGCACGACCAGCACCCGCTCGCCGGCGCTGACGCGCAGGAAGGCGAGCAGCGGCGAGCTGCCCGTGCGGGGCGTGAGGACCTGGATGTCGCCGGTTCGCAGCGCCTCGGAGGCGTTGCGCACGTGGATGAGGGAGCGGTAGCGGGACAGCAGGGAGGCGGGGTCGCCGGTCTGTGCCGCGACGTTGGCGGTGTCCCGCCCCGGGGCGAACGGGAACCACGGGGTGCCGGTCGTGAACCCCCCGCCGGCCGTCGCGTCCCACGGCATCGGCGTGCGCTTGAGCTCGTCCGCGCCGCCGGAGCCTCCGTTCTGGATCCCCACCTCCTCGCCGTAGTACAGGAACGGCGCTCCCGGGAGGGTGAGGAGGATCGAGGCGGCGGTGCGCAGGCGGCCGGCATTGGTGCCGAGCTGGGTGGCGAGGCGCACCATGTCGTGGTTGGTGAGGAACGGCGCGTCGTTGACGCCGTGCGGGTAGAGGCGCCCCATCTCCGCGTACTTGGCGGCGATCCCGACGGACGTCCCGGTGCGGGCAGCCTCCAGGATGCTGCTGGCGAGGGGGAAGTTGAAGTTCATCGGCAGCTCGTCGCCCTCGGGGACCGTGGCGGTGGAGCCGAAGTAGGTCGCGATGATCGGGGTGTCGGTCCAGTTCTCGGCCACCAGGGTGGCCTCCGGCTTGGCTGCGCGGACGTGCGCGGCGAACTCCTTCCAGATAGGCGTGGGTCTCGGGGGTGTCCTGCTGGCCGGGCCCGCTTCCGGTCTCGATGAGGTAGCGGGAGGCGTCGAGGCGGAACCCGTCGACGCCGCGGGCGAGCCAGAGGGAGGCCAGGCGCTTCACCTCGTCGCGGACCGCCTGCGTGGTGTAGTTGAGGTCCGGCATGCCGCCCCAGAACACGCCGTAGTAGTACTGCCCGTCCTTGTCGTTGCGGTGCCAGGTCTCGGAGCCGGTGTACATGTTCCAGGGTTGCCGCCACCCGGGGTTGTCGGGGCGCCACAGGTACCAGTCGCGGTAGGGCGAGGCCGGGGAGGAGGCCGAGGACACGAACCACGGGTGGCCGGAGCCGCTGTGGTTGATGACGAAGTCCACGATGACCCGGATGCCCCGCTTGTGGGCTTCCTCGCACAGCGTGGCGAAGTCCTCGTCGGTGCCGTAGGCGGGGTTGATGTGCTCGTAGTCGGTGGTGTCGTAGCCGTGGTAGGAGGGCGAGGTGAAGACCGGCATGAGCCACAGCGCCGTGACGCCCAGGTCGGTGGTGGTCGCCCCGTCGCCGTCGTTGAGGTAGTCGAGCTTCGAGATGAGCCCCTTGAGGTCACCAATCCCGTCGCCGTCCGAGTCGGCGAAGCTGCGCACGAAGATCTCGTAGAAGACCGCACCGTGGGACCAGCCGTGGTTCCACGGCGGGGCCGCCCGCTGCAGCACCCGGCGCGGCGTGCGGGCGTCGCCCGAGGACGCACAGGCGGACAGCGCCAGGGCCACCAGGCCGGGGGCCGCCATGATCACCAGGCCGGCTGTCAGGAGGTTCCGGGAATGGACGCCGAGGCTTCGCTAGGTTCTCATGGCGACTATCCTACCCCCGGCAGGTGCGGGCGCCAACGCTTGCTCCTCCGGGGCGGGAGGGGGAAACTGAGAACCGTGAACCGTGAACTGTGAGCTGCGAGGTGCGTGGGTGGGCGGGCAACCGACCACAGATCACCGACCACCGAGCACTGCCTCGGCGGGCGGCCGGTGAGCCGCTTCGACGCGGCGCGCCGCGCCGCTCTCATGCAGGACCTGCTGCGCCCCCTCAAGGGGCTGCCGGTGGACCTGCTTCCCTTCGACGCGGTCCGGGAGGGGTTGCGGCTGGGGCACCTCAAGGATCGGGGCGTGATGGAGGTGCCCCTCGACCAGATCGTGGGCAGCCTGGGTCGGGAGCGCGACTTCACCCGCGAGTTCCTGCCCCGCGACGAGGCGCTCCGGGAGCGGTGGGTGGAGCTGGAGGAGCTGGCCGTGGGGACCGCCGGCTTTGCGAGCGTCGAGCTCTACCGCGTCGGTGGGGCGTTCTTCGTGGTCGACGGTCACCATCGCGTGTCGGTGGCCCGTTCTTTGGGTGCCCCGGCCATCGAGGCGCGCGTCCAGGAGTTCCTCTCTCCGGTGACGCTGTCGCCGGACGAGTCCCTCGAGGAGGTCCTGGCCAAGCGCAACCTGGTCGAGTTCTGCGAGATCACGGGCCTGGCCCAGGAAGCCCCCGGCGACTTCGTCTGCACCCAGCCCAACGGTCACTCGAAGCTCCTCGAGCACATCGCCGCCCATCGCTACTTCAAGGGGGTGGAGTGGGGACGGGAGCCGTCGTGGCCGGAGGCGGTCTCCTCGTGGCTCGAGACCGTGTACCACCCGATGGTGGCTGCCATCCGCGCCAGCAGCGTGCTCGACGAGTTCCCGGGCCACACCGAGACGGACCTCTACTTGTTCATCATGGACCACCTGCACCACCTGCTGGAGCGCTACGCCGGCAAGGAGGTGACGCCGGTGCAGGCCGCCCGCCACTTCCGGTTCTTCTTCCGACCCCGCGTGGGGCTGGGGGAGCGCCTCAAGGGGTGGTGGCGGAGGGCGCGGGCGCGGCGGGGCTCCGGGTGAGGGACCGGCACCTGCTCCCGAGCTTCCACATCCGCACCATTCCGTTCCCGGTCGGCACCCCCGAGGCGGAGCTCGACGAGATCGTGCGGCGGGACCCGACGATCAGGATCATCTACCTGGAGTCGCCGGCCAACCCGACCATGAAGCTCTGCGACATCCCCGCCGCGCGGCGGGTCGCCGACCGGCACTCGCGCAAGGACGGCCGCATCCTGGTCCTGGTGGACAACACCTTCATGGGGCCGATCTTCTGCAGGCCGAAGGAGTTCGGGGCCGACATCATCCTCTACTCGGGGACCAAGTTCATCGGCGGCCACTCGGACCTCGTGGCCGGGCTCGCCCTCGGCAGCAAGGAGCTGATCGGCCAGGTCAAGGTCACCCGACCATCCTGGGCGCCAACGCCGCCCCCGACACCGCGTGGCTCATCCTGCGCTCGCTCTCGACCCTGCAGATCCGCATGGTGCAGCAGCAGGAGAACGCCCTGCAAGGTGGTGGAGTTCCTGCACGGCCACCCCAGGGTCAAGGCCGTGGCGTACCCCGGCGAGCCCTGCATGGGCGAGGAGCAGGTCGCGCTGCACCGCCAGCAGTGCACCGGCACGGGCAGCATCATCTCCTTCTTCGTCGACGGCGGCGAGGACGAGGCGTTCGCCGTGCTCGACCGTGTTCACCTCATGAAGCTCGCGGTGTCCCTGGGCGGCGTGGAGAGCCTCATCGAGCACCCCCACACCATGACCCACGCCGACATGACCGGGGAGCAGAAGGCGCGCGCCGGCATCACGCCCGTCCATGATCCGCCTCTCGGTGGGTCTCGAGGACCCCGAGGACCTCATCGCCGACCTCAAGCAGTCGCTCGACGTGCTGCTCTGACAGACCAGTCGAGAGTTGAGAGTCGAGAGTCAGAGCAGCAAGGACGTCGGAAGCTGCAGGTGCACGTTGGGCGGGGGAACTCTCAACTCTCGACTCTCGACTTTCGACCGGGGGCTGGAAGGGGGGCGGGGGATGCGGTGGCGGCTGATCGTCGACGGGGCGCAGCGGGGCGCTCACAACATGGCGGTGGACGAGGCGCTGGTGGAGGCCGTGGACCGGGGTGAGTCGCCACCGGTGCTGCGCCTCTACCGGTGGGAGCCCGCGTGCCTGTCGCTGGGGTTCGCGCAGCCGTTCAAGGTCGCGGATGCCGGGTTCTGCGCGGCCAACGGCGTCGACCTGGTGCGCCGGCCGACCGGCGGCCGGGCGGTGCTGCACCACCTCGAGCAGACCTACTGTGTGCTGGCGCGGCTGGGTGAGGACCCCTTCAGCACCGACCTGCAGGCGGCCTACCAGGGGATCTGCCGGGCGCTCGTCGCGGGGCTCCTGAAGCTGGGCGCCCCGGCCGGCCTCGCCGGCGCCCCTGCGAGCGGTCACATCAAGCCCACCGAGGCCATCCCGTGCTTCATCGGCCCGGCCTCGGGCGAGGTGGTGGCCAACGGGCGCAAGCTCATCGGCTCGGCGATGCGCCGGCACAACCGCTCGATCCTGCAGCACGGCTCGCTGCTCGAGGACTGGGACGGACGGCTGCAGGCGGGGTGTCTGGGTCTCGCCGACGACAGCACCCTGCGGCCGGCCGTGACGACCCTGCGCGAGCTGATGGGCGCGCAGGCCCGATCCCGGGGCGCTGGCCCAGGCGTTGGCGCTCGGGTTCGAGGAGACGTTCGGCATCGCGCTGGAGCCGTCGTCGTTGTCCGCGGCCGAGAGGCGAGCGGGCCGCCTTCCTGGCCCGGGAGCGCTACGGCCACGAGCGCTGGACCGTGCGGCGGGAGCGAGAGCTGCCGGCGGGCTGATCAGTCGCGGGCGAGCACGACGACCCGCTCCACGCCGGCCACGTCGACCAGCCGGGTCGTCTCGTGCAGGCCCGCCGCCAGCGCCGCGGGACGCAGCAGGTCGGCCTGGCCCGGTCCGAGCTCCAGCAGGGCGTGACCTCCCGGTGCCAGCAGGCGCGGGAGGTCCGTCACGAGGCGGCGCAGCAGGTCGGCGCCGTCCGGGCCGCCGGCCAGGGCCAGGCGCGGCTCGTGGTCGCGGATCTCCGGCGCCAGGGTGGCCAGCTCGCTGTCCGGGATGTACGGCAGGTTGGCGACGACGAGGTCGAAGCCGCCGCGCAGGGGCGTCGCCAGGTCGGCCAGGCAGCACGCCACCGCGGGCGGCCAGCCGCCGCGCGTTGGCGCGTGCGAGACCGAGAGCGGTCGTCGAGACGTCGGTGGCCGCGACCCGGGCGCCCGGCAGCTCCAACGCCAGCGTCACGGCCAGACAACCCGAGCCGGTGCCGATGTCGAGCACCCGGGGGGCGGGCGGAAGCGGCAGCCGGAGGGCGTGCTCGACGACCAGCTCGGTCTCGGGGCGGGGGATCGAGCACGCCCGGTGCGACGAAGAAGTCCCGGCCGAAGAACGGGCAGCTCCCGGCGATGTAGTGCGCCGGCTCCCCGGCGGCACGCCGCGCCACCATGCTCCGGAACCGTGCCGCGTCGGTCTCGCTCACTGCCTCGTCGGCATGCGCGAGCAGCCACACCTCGGCGCGATCCAGGCAGCGCGCCAGCAGCCAGCGCGCCTCCCGCGCCGGGTCGGGAAGCCCCTCCCGCCGCGGCAGCGCCGCGGCCGCCTCCGCCAGCAGCTCTCGCACCGTCATGCCGGCCTCAGAGTCTCACCGTGTCGTCTGGAGGGCAGTGATCGGTGGTCAGTGTTCGGTGCTCGGAGGCCCACCCACCCGCGCGAGCCCCCAACCCTCTGGGCACCGATCACTCGATCACTGATCACCGACCACTCGATCACTGGGTGGGTGGGGGCAGGCACGTCAGGACGCGGCGGCCAGCTCCCGCTGGAGCCGCTCGGCCTGGTGGTGGGTGATGAGGGGGTCGACGACCATGTCCAGGGCGCCGTCCATGATCTCCTGGAGGCGGTGGACGGTGAGCCCGATGCGGTGGTCGGTGACCCGCGACTGGGGGAAGTTGTAGGTGCGGATCTTCTCCGACCGGTCGCCGGAGCCCACCATCGAGCGCCGCTCGGCGGCGAGGGCGCCTGCTGCTCCTGCTGGGCGGCCTCGTAGAGCCGCGCCTTGAGGACGCGCATGGCCTTGAGGCGGTTCTGCTGCTGGCTGCGCTCGTCCTGGCACTGCACCACGATGCCGGTAGGGCAGGTGGGTGATACGGATCGCCGAGTAGGTCGTGTTGACCGACTGGCCGCCAGCGCCGGAGGAACAGAAGCGGTCGATGCGCAGGTCTTTCTCCTGGACGTCGATCTCCACCTCCTCGGCCTCCGCGAGGACGGCCACGGTGATGGCGGAGGTGTGGATGCGCCCCGAGGCCTCGGTGGCCGGCACCCGCTGCACGCGGTGCACCCCCGACTCGTACTTGAGGCGCGCGTAGGCGCCGTCGCCCTCCACCAGGGCCACCGCCTCCTTGACGCCGCCCATGCCGGCCTCGGAGATGTCGGTGATCGTCACCTTCCAGCCGTGGACCTCGGCGTAGCGGGTGTACATGCGCAGGACCTCGGAGGCGAACAGCGCCGCCTCCTCGCCGCCGGTGCCGGCCCGCACCTCCAGGACCACGTTGCGACGGTCGTTGGGGTCGACCGGCAGGAGCAGGAGCTTGAGCTGCTCCTCCCTGGCGGCGAGCGCCTCGGTGAGCTGGCGGACCTCGTCCTCGGCCATGGCACGCATCTCGGGGTCGGTCTCCCCCTCGAGGACCTGGCGGGCGCCGGCTTCCTCCTCCTGCAGCTTGCGATAGGCCTTGTAGGCCTCGACGAGCGGGTCGAGCTCCGCCAGGCGGCGGGAGACGTCGCGCAGCTTCTTGGGATCGGAGAACACCTCGGGGCTGGCCTGCTCGTCTCGCAGGGTCTGCCAGCGAGCCACCACCTCGTCGAGCCGGGTCAGCATGCCGTCCACGGCCGGGAGCTTACATGATTACCGACCGCCCAACCACCCGGGGGAAGGGGAGAGGGGAGAGGGGAGAGGGGAGAGCAGGCCAGGACACCGCTCTCACAGGCCTCGTCCCGATGCTCGTTTCGCGGTTGCTGATCGCCGTCTCGGAGACCTTGGAGATCGTCATCCCCGGCGCGCGGAGTTGAGAGGTGCTGGGTCGGCGGTCTGATCGCGGTTCCCGCTCGTGCTCTTGGGAGGGCGGGACTCTCCCCTCTCCCCTCTTCCCTCTCCCCTACTTCGCGGGGGTGGGCTCCGGCTGCGGGCACCTTGTCCAGGGGGACCAGCTTCCAGCCGTCGTGGGAGTTGTAGAAGCTGCGCGAGGTGAAGCACCAGATCACGACCTTCTTGCCCTTCAGGTAGTCGGGCTCGGCGAAGGCGGTGCGGATGAAGTTGAGCCGGGTGTTGGTGGCGCCGCCGCCGGTCGTCGCCAGGTTGTCGACCGGGAAGCCCAGGTCGGCGGAGAGCTGGTGGAAGAGTGCGCCTTCCTGGTCCCGCCACCAGATGATGTTGGAGTCGCCGATGATCACCACCGGGCTTTCGGGGTTGTGCCACTCCATCTTCTTCTCGCCGTCCGGGGTCTTGAGCTTGCAGGAGCGGACCCAGACGCGGTCCTTCGGCCGCTCGGGGAGGCTTCAGCCTTGTCGCGGACGTCCTTGTAGATGTGGCCGAAGTGGTCCTTCTCCTGCCAGGTGACGGCGAACTCGTGCTTCGGGACCTCGCGGTAGAACGACATCGCCTTGATGAGCTTGGCGAGCTCGGCGGTGGCGAGGGAGATCCCGCCGGGGGTCCAGTGGGACTCGGAGGGGACGAACAGCGGGGCGTGGGGGTCGTGCCGGTCGGCGAGGAAGAGCGGCGTCAGCTCCACCACCTTGACGCCCTGCTTGCGCAGGAGCTGGAAGAACTCGCGCTCGGGACGTGTTCAGGTGTGGCGTCGTCTTGAACGACGCCAGGCGCTCCTTGCCCAGAATGGCCTCGGGGTAGACGACGATGCGCGTCGGCACGGGCATGAAGACGAGGGTGATGCCGCGGGCCGCAAGCTGCGCGTTGAAGTCGAGGATCGCCGGCAGGGGATCGGCGGCGTCGGGGGCGGTCCTTGGGGTTGGCCTTGCGCGCCGCCTTCGCCCCAGAACGGCCCGCTGGCGGCGTAGTTCAGCTCGGTGGTCAGCACCACCCAGCCGTCCTTGCCGATGACGTCCTCGGTCGTGCCCTTGAGCTTGGCCCCGATCATCTTCTGGCAGGTGGCCTTGTACTCGGCCTCGAGGGCCTTGAGATCCTCCCCGGCCCACGCCGCGGCTGGCCACCAGAATCAAGACAGTCACCAGGATCGTCCGCCTCAACGTCCCACCTCCTCACCGAAGCAGGGCTCCACGAGCATCAACGAGTCGTCATCCAGCTCCCCGCGGGTGAAGAACCCGTACTCGTCCGCCATGTCCGCCCACGGCCGAACCCGCAGGGCGACCCGCTGCCCGACCCGCCAGGCGGCGGCCGGGGTGAGGGCATAGTCTCGCATGGCGACAACGAACACCACCGCCTCGCGCCCGGCCGCCTCCGGGCTGGCGGCCTGGAGGTCCGAGAGCCGCAAGGCGACGATGTAGTCGGCGTACGGCGCGCTGCGCGGCTGCGGCACGACGCCCATGGAGGTGATGACGCCCTCCACGTCGACGGCTGGTAGCCGCGTTTGGGCACGAAGAACCCGCCCTGGCTGGCCGTGCCGAGCGCCATGGGGATCGGTCGCCAGTCGCCTACCGAGAGCTCCCGGGCCGCCAGCTCCCAGACCACCACGCGCTTGCCGGCCAGCCGGTCGCGGCCAGCCGCGAGCTCCCGGGACAGCAGGGCCCGCGTCGCCCAGGCGCCGGAGTCGTTGCGCAGGATGGCGTCCACCGGCCTCCCGAGCGCGAGGCTGAGGTGCTCGATGAGGCCTCCCGCCTCGCCCCAGCCCAGGGCCGGCAGCGAGTAGATGTTGGCGAAGGAGTCCCCCAGCACCAGCACGTCGGCCGAGGTGTCGAGGCGCCAGAGACGGTCCTCGGAGTCGATGACCCGCTCCACGGCGACCTTCTCGGGCGCGAACGCGCGGCTGCGCTCCCCGAGTCCCAGCATGCCCACGAGGTCGCCGCGTCCTGTCACCTCGGACTCCTCGACCTGGTAGCCGGGGTCCGGGACGTCCTCCAGCTCAACCTTCTCGCGCAGGAAGGCGGCCAGGGCGCGGGCCACCGCCGCGGCCGCCTCCGGTCGCCAGTGGGTGTCGGTGGCCAGATACACGGGCCTGCCGGTGCGGCGCTTGAGCTCGGCGAGCACGGGAGCCGGGTCGAAGACCGAGCACGCCGGCCGCGATCGAGCTCCCGAAGCAGCGGGGCCAGGGAGGGATTGGCCAGGGGCAGGGCGTCGGGTGTGACCCCTGGCGCGAGGGGCTCGGGCTCGAGGGCGGCCTTGACGGGCGCCGGCACCAGCACCAGCTCGATGCCCCTGGTCTTGAGGTATTCGGCGAGCTCGAGGATCGCCGGGCGCGGGTCGGGGTGGCGGGCAGTTTCCCCGGCGGCCGTGAGGACCGACGCGCGAGGAACGGCGGGCCCACGAGGTGCTCCACGGCCGGCCGGAAGTAGAGCCAGCCGTCGCGAGCCGCCACCACCTCGGCCGAGCCCTGGCGAGCCCGGGTCGAGAGCCAGGCCTGCACGGCGGGCCGGATCGCCGTGGAGAGGGGCGAGCGCGCGGCCAGGCGTGCGTCCCACGAGGCCGTGGCGCCCAGTGCCTGCCTCACCGCGCCCAGCCGGCCGCCAGCCGCCGTCCGCCCGTGGCGGAAGCCGTGCCGGCCCCAGTGTCGGGCGGTGTCCCGGGGCTGCGCAGGGTGGTCGAAGGCCACCCCGGCGAGACCTGCCAGCAGGGTGCACGGCGAAGGCGACCGTCATGGCGAGCGCGGGCCATCGTCGTGGCCTCGCGGCGGGTGCTGCCGGCGGGGTGGTTACGTGTCGGTCCCATCAGAACACCGCGTAGAGGAAGCCCGTGTGGCTCTGCACGGCCAGCATCACGAGCGCCAGCCAGAGCGTCGCGACCGCCAGGCCGGCGCCGGGCCGGGGTGACCGTGGAGGCCACCCGCTGGCTCGCCGGCGCCAAGCCACACGAGGGCCGCGGCCGCGACCAGGGCAAGCAGGTGGAGTGGCGTGAAGAGCAGCCCGCCGACCAGCAGGCGCGGTGGGCGCGGACCCGCCGAGCCCGACGAGGGCGGCCAGGTAGTGTCCCGCGGCGCCCAGGGTCGGGGTGCGGAAGAACACCCACGCCACCGTCACGACGAGGAAGGTCGCGACCTGCAGCACCGGGCGGGGCGTCTTGCGGTACCAGCTCCTGCGCATCACCAGCCGCTCCAGCACCAGCCACGCGCCGTGCAGCCCGCCCCAGATCACGAAGCCCCAGGTGGCGCCGTGCCAGAGGCCGCACAGCAGCATCGTGGTCATGGAGGCCGCGGTGTAGGACAGCATCGCCTCGCGACGGGGCGTGACGCCCAGACCGCTCCAGGCGCCGGCCGCTCGAGTAGGCCACCGGCAGGAACACGTAGTCCCGCAGCCAGAACGAGAGCGTGATGTGCCAGCGCCGCCAGAACTCGGTGACCGAGGCCGACCGGTACGGGCCGTCGAAGTTGGGCGGCAGCTCGAGCCCCACCATCAGGCCGAGCCCCAGGGCCATGTCGGTGTAGCCCGAGAAGTCCAGGTAGATCTGGAAGGCGAACGCGAGCAGGCCGAACCAGGCATCGGGCGCCGACAGGGCACCGGCCGCGAAGGCGGTGTCGGCGGCCTGGCCGAGGGGGTTGGCGAGCAGCACCTTCTTGCCGAGCCCGAGGGAGAAGAGCAGGCAGCCGCGGGCGAAGCCCGTCCATCTCGAAGCGGCGCGCGGACAGGCGGTCGGCCATCTGGTGGAAGCGCACGATCGGGCCGGCCACCAGGCGCGGGAACGCCGCCAGGTAGGCGAGGTAGTCCACGAAGCGGCGGCACGCCGGGGTGTGGCCCCGGAACACGTCGATGGTGTGGGAGAGCGACTGGAAGGTGTAGAACGACAGCCCCAGCGGCACGGCCACCTGCCAGCCGTCGGTCGGGACCCAGGACAGCCCGAGGAGGTGCGCCAGGCCCGTCGAGCGACCGGCGGCAGGAGCTTGAAGCCGACCAGGAGACCGAGGTTGACCGTCAGGGAGGCGGCGAACGCCAGCCGCTGGCGGCGGGTGCGGGCTCCGCCCGGCTCGAGGGTGGCCTGACCTCGCCGTCCCGCGCGGCGATAACCCGGCCGCACGCAGCAGTCCACGACAGGCCACGACCAGCAGCGGCAGCAGCAAGGCCGGTCCGGCCCAGGCGAGGAACACCAGGCTCGCCGCGGCCAGCACCCCATTGCGCAGGCGGGCCGGGGCCAGCCAGTGCAGGAGCACCGCCAGCGGCAGAAAGGCGAGCAGGAAGAGGTGTGACGTGAAGCTCATGGCGCAAGCCGGCGCCCCGCCGGACGGGGGATTATACTCACCCCCGCCCACCCACCCAGGCTCAGGGCTCCCGCGCCCACCCGCCCGGCCTCAGGCTCAGGACACAGGCCTCAGGATTTCCGCCCACCCGTCGAGCCGGGCTCGGGCCTCAGGAAGACAGGCACTCAGGTCCTCCACCCACCGACTGTCCGGTCTCAGGCTCAGGGCATCTCAGGTTTTCCCCTCGTTCCTGAAGCCTTGAGGTCTGAGGCCTGAAGCCTGGGCGGGAGTGGGGGATCAGGCTGCTTCAAACAGCGCGGCGACGGCGCCGGCCGGGTCGCGGATGACGGCGTAGGAGCCGTAGCCGGGGTGGTGCGGGGTGGGGCGAGGACCTCGCCGCCCAGCTCCGGCAGCGGGCCAGGGCGGTGTCCAGGTCGGCCACGGTGATGTAGACCAGCCACACCGGGGGCAGGGCGGCGTTGGCGCCGCGGGCGTGGCAGATCCCGGCCACGGGCTGGCCGTGGCCTGGCGGCAGCATGCAGTAGTCGGCGTAGCTCGCCCATGTCCACGTCGCCGGCGTCCCAGCCGACCACCTCACGGTAGAAGTCCCGCACCCGCGGCGCGTCCTCCACGGTCAGATCCACCCATCCGACGAAGCCCGGCGCGGGTCGTGTCTGCTCGCTCATGGCCATCCTCCCGATGCCACGCTACCAGATGTCGGGCGTACCATGGCGGCGGAGGGGCGGTGACCTACAACTTCGACGCCGACCGGTGGTTCGAGCTGCGGCGGCAGCGCCTGCTGGCCCGGCGCCAGGCCGGGGAGCTGGACGATCGGGAGCTCGCCGAGGGGCTCGACCGGTTGGAGCAGGAGCTGGATGCCATGCTGCGACGGCTCGACGGCTCCTTCCAGGTCGGTTCGCTCACCATCGGGATGACGAACCGAAGTGATCATCCCGGCATCTGGGCTCTGCGGCGGAGGTGGTTGGCATGTCGTGTGCGCTCGCGTGGGCGTGCGGGGGGTGCTGGGCGCGGATCGGCGGTGCAGGTGGCCTGGTCAGGACTCGCCGATCGTCGGCCACGAGCGGGCGGCCGTGGCCCGCCTGCAGCAGGCGGCGTCGCAGGACGAGCTGGCCTGGCCGCGCCTGGCCTACCTGTGCGACCGCGTCGGCGGCCGGCCGGCGGGGTCGCCAGCCTTCGCCGAGGCGGTGCGCTGGGCGGTGGAGACGCTGCGCAGCGACGGCCACGCGCGGGTGTGGCGGAGCCGGTCACGGTGCGGCGCTGGGTGCGCGGCACGCGGTCGCGCCGTGACCACGGCGCCGTACGAGCGGGAGCTCTCGGTGCTGGCCCTCGGGGGCTCGGTGCCCGCTGCCGGCGTCGAGGGACTGGTGGTGGTCAAGGCCGGGGTGCCCGACCTCGGCCCCGACGTGCAGGGCAAGATCGTGCTCTTCGCGCCCGAGATCCCTGCGGCCGCCACGGCCGGGGAGCGCTACGGGTTCTTCGGCAGGGCCCGCTCGGAAGGGGTTGCCGCGGCCGGGCGTCACGGCGCCATCGCCGTGCTGGTGGCGAGCACGCCCGAGCGTTCCCTGGCGACGCCCCACACCGGCAGCATGCACTACGACGCGGACGGCCCACGGGTCCCGGGGGCGGCCCTCGCCGCCGAGGACGCCGCCTGGATGGCGCGGCTCGCGGCCTCCGGGGTCGAGGTGCGGGTGCGGCTGGACCTCCAGACCCATGGAGCTGGGCAAGGTCGAGACCTCCAACGTGCTGGCCGAGATCCCGGGGGCCGGCAAGCCCGAGGAGATCGTGGTCGTGGGCGCCCACCTCGACTCCTGGGACGTCGGCCAGGGAGCCCACGACGACGGCGCGGGCGTCATCCACGTCATCGAGGCCCTGCGGCTGCTCCGGGGCCTGCCTGGGCGCCCCGCGCACCATCCGCGCCGTGCTGTTCGCCAACGAGGAGTTCGGCCTGGACGGCGGCAAGGCCTATGCCGCGGCGCACGGGTCGGAGCCGCATCTGGCGGCGAGTCGAGTCGGACATGGGCGGCTTCCGTCCGCATCACTGGGGCGTGGCCGCCACCGACGCGCAGCTCGCGTGGCTGCGTCCCCTGGCCCTCTCCAGCGGCGTGCCGGTGCAGGTCGGGCGGCGGCGGCGCCGACATCTCGCCCCTCGAACGCGCACGGCGTGCCGCGGATCGGTCTGGTCGGTGACGTGGACCGCTACTTCGACGTCCACCACACCCGCGCCGACACCCTCGACAAGGTGGACCCGGACGAGCTGCGCCAGGGCATCGCGGCCCTCGCCACCCTGGTCTGGGAGCTGGCGGCCGCCCCGTCCCCCGCCCGGTGACCCCCGCCCGCCCGCCGGGGGAGAGGGTACAGGGGGAGGGGAGAGAGCACTCGCTGCGCTTCCAGGGGGGTCGGTGGGCTCTCTCCCCTCTCCCTCTCCCCTTCCTCGTCTTGACGCCCGCAGGCGACGGATCAGACTCGGTGGGCGCTGCGGTCGAGCTCGAGGAGGTGACGATGAGAACTCTCAACGAGGACTATCCGCTGTTTCCGGTGGCCGAGATCGAGAGCATCCAGGACCTGCTGCAGCACTCGGGCGACCGGTTCGCCGACAAGCTGGCCCTCGAGGACCTGGCCGCCACGCCGATCCCCCGCCTGACCTACCGGCAGCTCTACGAGCACGCCGTGCGCTTCGGGCGCGCGCTCGCCCGCCTGCACCTCCTGCCCGGGGAGCACGTGGCGATCATCGGCGAGAACCGGGTGCAGTGGACGCTCGCCTACCTCACCTGCCACGCCTTCGGCTACGTCATCGTGCCCATCGACAAGAGCCTGCAGGAGAACGAGGTCCTGACCGTGCTCCACGCCTCGGACGCCAAGGCGGTGATCTTCTCCGAGCACTACCGGGACTCGGTCCTCACCCTCGCAGGCGCCGTCAAGGGGCTCAAGGTCTTCATCGACATGGACCTCCCCACGGCCGACGGCAGGGTCCACTCGATGACCGAGATGATCGCCGCCGAGACGGCGCCTGTCGGCTCCGACCCGTTCCCGAAGGTCGACCCGGACGCCATGGCGGTCATCGTCTTCACCTCGGGCGCCATGGGCCGGGCCAAGGGCGTGATGCTCTCCCAGCGCAACCTGGCCGCCAACCTGCGCGGCATGCTGTCGATGATCCTGCTCCTCCCGGAGGACCGCTTCCTCTCGGTGCTGCCCATCCACCACACCTACGAGTGCACCTGCGGGCAGCTCTGCCCGCTGCTGTCGGGCTGCTCGATCCACTACGCGCGCTCGCTCAAGACCGTGCTCGAGGACCTGCAGCGGGTCAAGGCCACGATCCTGCTCGGCGTGCCGCTGCTGTACGAGAAGATGTACCGGCGCATCACCGCCGGCATGGCCGAGAAGAAGCTCGTGGCGAAGCTGCTGCCGACCCTGCGGGCGGCGGCGCGGGCCGGCGAGGCGATCGGCCTCCAGGGGCTGCGCAAGACGCATCTTCAAGCAGGTCCACGAGCGCTTCGGCGGCGCGGTGCGGATCTTCATCGTCGGCGGGGCCGCGCCCGACCCGCAGGTGGCGCGCGGGCTGCGCTCCCTGGGGTTCACCTTCATCCAGGGCTACGGCCTCACCGAGACCTCCCCGATCGTCGCGCTCAACCGGCTGCGCAAGTTCCGGGACGACGCCGCGGGAGTGCCGTTGTGCAACCTCGAGGTGCGGATCGTCGAGCCCGACGGCGAAGGTGTGGGGGAGATCGAGGTGCGCGGCCCGTCGGTGATGATCGGGCTACTACAAGAACGACGAGGCGACCCGGGCGGTGCTGCGTGACGGCTGGTTCCACACCGGCGACCTGGGGCGGGTGGATGCCGACGGCTTCCTGCACATCAGCGGCCGCAAGAAGAACGTCATCGTCGCCGCCAACGGCAAGAACGTCTTCCCCGAGGAGCTCGAGGACCAGGTCAACCGCATCCCCTACGTGCAGGAGTCGGTGGTGCACGCCGCACGCCAGCCGGACGGCAACGAGAGCATCGGCGTCATCATCGTCCCCAACGGCGAGGAGCTGCTGAAGCTCGCCGAGCGCCTGCGGGGTCGAGGTGACCCGCGTCTGGGTGGAGCAGATCCTGGACAGGGAGATCCGCGCCCTCAACCGCCACCTGCCGGGGTACAAGCAGATCCGCCAGGTGCGCGTCCAGGAGACCGAGTTCGCCAAGACCACGACCCAGAAGATCAAGCGCCACCTCGTCCACCAGCAGGAATCCACCCACTGATCCCCGGCCGGGTCGGGAGCGTGGAGAGGGGAGCCCGGTCGGCTGGATCAGGGCCGAGCGGGAGTTGGGGGCGAGTTCGCTCGGACTCCGTAGCTCTTGAGTTCTCCTTCTGGAGGTCGGCCGCAGCAGGCGAGGTTGCCCGACTGAGGACTCCGTAGCCCCTTGACGCGGACGCTGCAGCGGACGCCACGTCGTGCCGACCGGACCCGGACCCCACCGCACCCTCGACCCCGGACTCGCTCAGCTTCCTCCGGTGCTTCCCGCTGAGGCGGCGGCGCGGGAGGCGCGGGGGCGTGTCCGAGACCTCGATGGTGCCGGCCTGGTGGCAGGTGGAGGGGCCGGCCTGCACGTGCGAGACGCCAGGTGTAGGTGCCTGGCTGGGCGAAGGTGTGGCTGGTCGGTCGTGCTCGGCTGCCTGCGAGCCGTCGCCGAGCTCCCAGGTCACGGTCGGGGCAGCGCAGCCGGGCGCTGAGACCGTGGCGGTGAAGGCGGTGGGCATGCCCGGGCGGGTCCAGGTGGGCGCCGTGGCCCAGCAGGTCAGGGCGCAGGCGCCGTCACCGACCGCCAGCACCTGGGCGCGCTGGCCCGGGAGGTTGTGGTGGTGGAGGAGCAGCAGGCCCTGGGAGCCGTGCAGGGTCATGGCGGCGGCGTCGACCTGGGCCGTGATCGTGTGCCCGGGGAGGTCCTCGTACATGCGGCTGCGTCGCGGCGGTGCCGAGGTAGCCGGTGCCGCCGAACACGCAGCCCCGGCTTCCCCAGGTCGAAGGTGTGGGTCGCCGGACATGTCGATCTGGCCGTCGTCGTCGAGCGTGTAGGTGTAGACCTTGTAGTCGAACCGGGTGCTCGTCTCGGAAAGGCCCGCGAGCAAGGCCGGCACGGTGATGACGATGACGTTGGTGCCGAGGACCACGGTGTCACGGGTGTCGGGGCCGGGTCCGTTGAGGGGGATCAGCGTGCAGGCAGGCTCCTTCAACCGGCAGGTCTGGGCGACGTAGACGTCCGTGCCCGCCCCGTCGGCGGTGGTGAAGACCTGGTAGTCGTCCTTGCCGTCGCGGTTGGTGTCGATGAGCACGTCGAAGCGGATCTCCTCGGGGGTCGCCCAGGGCTTCTGGGTGACCAGGGCGAAGTAGATGCGGCTGTCGGCCAGGGTCTTGCCCTGGGCCTTCTGGGCCGGGTAGTCGGTGGTGACGCCCACGAGCCGGAGGTCGGCCATGTCCATGCCGCCGGTCGATGCCGGATCGTCGGGGCTCACCTCGGCGAGCTCGAACGCCGAGACCAGCGACACGACGTCGAGCGGGAAGTCGGTGCCGGTGGCGACGCCGGTGCCGGACAGCCCCAGGGCGATCGGTCGGCGTCTGCGCACCGTGGAGCGTGGGCCGCGGTCATGGCCGAGGCCGGACGCGGCGCGGCGTGGTAGGGGAGGACAAGGGGCTCGCCGCCTTGCGGGGTGAGGGTGATGAGCCCGGACTCCTCGGCCAGCCACTCGCGGGGGTTGCCGCCGTTCGTCTCCTCGATGCCGGGGTCGTGGCCGTGCTGCAGGTGCCGGCCGTCGAGGACGAGCCGGGCCGTGAAGACGGCCTCGCCCCCGGCCGGCACGACGCAGGGCTCCACCCTCGGGCAGGACCAGGTCGGCGCCCCGCAAGATCCGCGACGGCGTGACGTGGCCAGGGTCGAGGCGTGGCATCGGCTGCGCCGGTGTTGACGACTCGCACGCGGCGCTCCACCGCGGTGTGGCCCAGGACCTCCACGTGCCCGAACGACAGACTGACCCGATCGGTGCCGTCGTCGGCGAAGGCGAGGAGCGAGGTCCTGGCGGCTCGCGTCACGTCCATGCGCCCGGCGCCCATGCGGCCGGGGCCGACCACGCGGTGGTGTCAGGTTGCTGCGCGTGAACACCTCGGCTCGTGGCGGTGTTCATGAGCGCCGCCTTGATCCAGCGCGGTGGCCACTCCGGGTGAAGCTCCTTGAGCAGGGCCACGGCCCCGACCACGTGTGGCGTGGCCATGGAGGTGCCCGCCGAGGTCGGCCGACGCCATCGCCGGAGCCACCTGCAGGATCGAGGTGATCTGGCTGCCTGGAGCGGCCAGGTCGGGCTTGAGGGCCAGGTCGCCGCGGCGCGGCCCGCGCGACGAGAAGTCGGAGGCGACGTCGGCGAAGGCGTCCTTGACGATCGTCACGTTGACGCCGGGGTTGGGCAGCCGGTCCTTGAGGGACGAGCCGTCCGCGCCCGTCAGCGAGGCGGACGGGATGGTGATCGACGCGTCGTACCCGATCATGCGGACGGAGCCGCTCTCGTTGTTGGCGATCAGCGCGGCCACGGCGCCCGCGAGCTGGGCGTTCTTCACCTTGACCGTGAAGTAGCAGTCGCCGCGGTCGATCACGGCGATCTTGCCGGCCATCTCGGAGGCGTTGGTGAAGGCCGTGCAGCCCCGGGCGGGGTTGGCCCGCACCAGGTCGCCGGTCAGCTCGTTCCCGGCGATGGGCGGCCCGAAGGCGGCAGCCAGAGCCTCGGTGGAGCCGAGGCCCTGGGGCGAGTTGACGTTGAGCGTGTAGACGAGGTTGCCGGCGTCCCCGACCGAGGCGACCGAGATGGCGCCGTCGGCCACCGCTGGGCTCGACGTGATGAAGTAGGCATCTCCCGCGTTGCCGGCTGCCGCCACGACGACCACGCCCGCCGCCACGGCACGGTCGACCGCCTCGGAGTCGGGGTCGTCGGCGGTGCCGAAATCGGAGCCGAGCGACAGGTTGACGACGTCGAGGTGGTCGGAGAGGTCGTCGTCGTTGTTGGGGTCCATCGCCCACTCGAGGGCCGGGATCAGCATGGTGGTGCCACCCTCGCAGCCGAAGATCCGCAGGGCGTAGAGCCTGGCGCCGGGTGCCACGCCTGGGCCGATGCGGAAGCCCGAGAAGCCCGAGCCCCGGGGTGTAGGCACCGGAGTAGGTGTTGCCGTCCGCGTCCAGACCCAGGCCGGCCACCGTGCCGGCCACGTGGCTCCCGTGGCCGACGCAGTAGTCCATCGGGTCGCCGTCGGGTCGGAGGCCGCTCGATCCCGTCGTAGCTGTCACCGACGAAGTCGTAGCCACCGACCACCTTGGAGGTCCACGGCACGACCGAGTCGTCGAAGCGCTGGCCGGAGTCCGAGCCGCTCCCGCCCAGGTCCTTGTGGAGGTAGTTGACGCCGGTGTCGATGATGCCGACCCGCACGCCCGTGCCGGTTGCTCCCAACCCCTGGGGGTCCCAGACCGCCGGGGCGCCGACGAAGGGGACCGAGGAGCTGTTGAGGAGTCGCTTGGGCACGAGCCGCCGCACCGCCTTGACGCCGGGCATGGCGCGCAGGGCGTCGATCCGCCACTCGTCGGTCACAAGCGCCACGCCGTTGACGGTGTGCCGGCTGCGGTACAGCTCCTCGGCCGGCAGCCCCGACCGGCGCAGCGACGCCACGAAGTCGTCCTGCTCCTGCTGGATGCGCGCGCCCTGGGCGCGCAGCGCCGGAGCCTGGGCGGCCAGCTCGCCGCGGCCAGCCGTGCCTCGGAGGAGCAGCGCCTCGACCGTGGAAGGAGTCTGGAGCTCGACGAGCACGGGGACCGGGCCCGCCGTGGCCATCGCCGGCCGCGGCCAGGAGCGCTCCCAGAGAGGCTCGATGCTGTCAGGCGAATCGGCCACTGGTATCTCCTCATGGCGCGGCCGGGCTGGTGGAGTCTCGACCGGGAAGCCACGCCTGGACCACTCGGCGAACCCTCCCAACATGACCGAGACCTGCCCGAACCCCATGCGGCGCATCATCTCCGCGGCGCGACCCGAGCGGTTCTGGGTCCGGCAGTAGACCAGGTAGGCGGGACCCCGGTCGAGCTGTGCCAGCTTGGCCTCGAAGTCCGCCCCGTTGATGTCAAGCAGGACAGCGCCGGGGAGGTGACCGGCGGCGAACTCGCCGGGTGTGCGCACGTCCAGCAGCACCAGGGCGTTCCGATCGGGGCGGGCGTCCACGAGCGCGCGCGCCTGGTTCACGTCCATGGTCGGAGACAGCGCGTCGCCTGCAGGGGCCGCGAAGCGCCCGTGCCGACCACGTCGTGGAGATCGTCGCCGCCGCAGCCACCATGAGCAGAACCCCCAGACGATCCATGCGTTCGACCCTCCGATTCCGGGGACGCCACCGGCGCGTGTATCCCAGGCTTCCAAACTGTAGCAAACGGCATGCCGGCACGTGTATTTCTCCGGCGAACGAGGCTGAGAGCGTGTGAAGAAATCGCGAGGGAGCGATTGGTCGGGCGGTGAAGGCCCTCACGGCGTCAACCTCGACGTGGACGTGGACGTGGACGTGGTCGTGGACGTGGACCCGGTTCCGTGCGTCGGGACGTCTTGAGGCAAACAGTTGTCCCATGAGGTACTTCGGTGACGAACTTGCGGTGAACGTCAGGCTCGCAGCACTTTCGTCCACGTCCACGTCCACCTCCACGTCCACGTTGCCAGCGGTCACGATCGGCGCCCCGAACGTCCTCGCGCCATGGGTTCACACCCTCTGAGTTGACGGGTCGCGGATCGCCGAGCCCCAACGCCCGGGGTCGCCCGCCCGTAAACTCCAGCATGAACGGGTGTGCCGCCTCGCGAGGCCAGCGCCCGTCCCCGCCCGAGGCGCGGGGGCGGATGGTTGCGGTGGGTGCCGGCGCTCCGGAACGGGAGAACAGAAATGGGTTCAAGAAGAAGTCTGAAGCTCTGGAAGCTGCTCCGTGTCGCGCCGGTCGCCGTGGTGCTTCTGGCGGGGCTCGCAGCCGAGGCCGAGGCGAAGCAGTGCTGCTTCACCAACCCGGGGTTCACCGGCACGTGTCAGGTGGCGATCACGAAGGGTGAGCAGTGCTCCGCGGTGCTCGACTACCTCAACACGCCGAACAGCACCGGGCGCAGCTACTGCAACAACACCGAGATTCGCGGCGGCTGGAGCGGAGTCGCGTGCCCGGCCACCGAGCAGGCAGAAGGCAGCGCAACCCCGACCAGGCCTCGCACCTCGATGTTCAACGAGAAGCTTGTCAAGTCGAGGCGCACCCCGACGCCCGCCGCGGACGCCGCCACCACCACGCCCGCGCCGACCCCGGCCCCGAGCAAGTAACCGTCGGCCCGAGCCGCGCGCGGTCCGGCCCGGCCGCTTGACCCCGCCCGGTGCACGTCCTAGGGTATCGGCGGGGGCGTTGTTGATGGCAAAGATGTCGTGGCCGCGGCCGTGGCACCTGCTCCTGCTGCTCCCGCTGGTGGGCGTGGCAGGGTGGATGGGGTGGCGCGCGCAGCTCGTGCGCGACGACCCGGCGCACGTCCTGCTGGCGCTCAGGGCCGCCGCCGGGCCGGCGCTCCCGGCCGAGGCCAGGGTCGGGGCGACTCGCCGCACTGCGCCCCAGAGCTACGACAGGGAGACCCTCTACGAGTTCATCAACGGCGCCGCCGAGGCGTACCTCGCGAACGGCTTCGAACGGTGCATCGCAACGGTCTATGCCTTCGCGGACGGGCAGGGAGCTCGAGGTGGCGGCGGAGGTGTACCGGTTCGGCACCGCCGGCGGTGCCCGTGCCCAGATGACCTCCGAGCGGCCAGCCGGCGCTGCGGCCGTGGCGGGGCTCGCCGAGGCGTTCGCCGATCCGTCCACCCTTCTCGCGGCACACCATCGTGACTACCTCAAGCTCACCGCCATGGCCACCGGGCCTGCCGCCGAGGCGGCGATGGGGCGTGTGGCGACAGCCTGGTTTGCGGAGCAACCATGAGTGATCCCTACGAAGGCCGTCTTTCTCGCCGCGAAGCTCGTGCTGCGGCTCTCCTCCACCGGCCTCGTCGCCGGTGCCGTGGGGGCCGGGGCGCTGCTCTTCCACGACCGCCGCGTACAGGCGGCCGAAGCCCGGCCCATTCCCGACTGGCGTGTCCCGGCGGGTGGGAGCTTCCCGGTGGCCGCGGCGGCCAGGGGCGCCGACTCCGCGGCCAACCTGCGGCGCGCCGTCGAGGCGGTGGGTGGCATGGGGCGGTTCGTGAAGAGGGCGAGGTGGTGGTCGTCAAGCCCAACGTCGGCTGGGACCGGCTCCCCGAGCAGGCCGCCAACACCGACCCGCAGGTGGTGGCCGAGCTGGTGCGGCTGTGCCGGGCGGCGGGGGCGAAGCGCGTCATCGTGACCGACAACTCCTGCAACGACCCGCGCCGCTGCTTCAACCGCTCCGGCATCGCGCGCGGCTGCGGCCCAGGCGGGAGCCGAGGTGGTGGACGCGTCGACGGCCGTGTTCGTGGCCGCATCGCTGTCCGGGTACTCGACCGGCCTCGAGGTGATGGAGAGCCTGTTGCAGGCCGACCGGGTCATCAACGTGCCGGTGGTCAAGCACCACTCCCTGTCGCGCACCACGCTCGGCATGAAGAACTGGATGGGGGTGCTGGGTCGGGGGCGCAACCGCCTGCACCAGTCGATCCACCGGGCCGTGGCCGAGCTGGGGGCGATGTTCCGGCCCACCCTCACGGTGATGGACGCGACGCGCATCCTCCTCTCCAACGGTCCCCAGGGCGGCTCCCTGGCGGACGTCAAGGCCGTGGGCGCGGTGGCGGTCGGCACCGATCCCCTGGCCTGCGAGGTCTGGGGTGCGGCGCTGATGGGCCTCCAGCCGGCCTCCCTGGCCTTCATCACCGAGGCGGCGCAGCGCGGCCTCGGCCGCGCCGACCTGTCCCTGGTCAAGGAGCTGGGGCACCGTATGAGACAGGGGCCCGGGCCCGTGGCCGTGCCCGTGGCCCGTAGGCTGGGCCCGTGGCCGGCGAGATCGGGAGTGGGGCTCGCCCTCCGGGTTGAGAGGGCAACTCCGCCAGGGGAGGAGCGGACAGCCCCGGGATTGGAAGGGTACAGGGACCGGGAGAGGGGTCCGCATTCCTCGCAGTCCGACCTCACTCCCACTGATCGTTTCGACTCGGCTTCAGCCCCCACGCCTCGCAACTTTCCGTTCTGCGGGGCGGTGACTCCGCCACTCCCCACACCCCTTCCCCCCGGGGCCGGGCCCCAACCCTCACCCCTCGCCCCTCCCCCTGGCTCCCGGGGCACGGTCATGAGGTGGATGCAGCGGATCCGCGTCCTCTACCAGGGGTTCTTCCTCGTGCTGTTCCTCTGGCTGCTGGCCGGGCTGGCGGCGGGGGACCTGCGCGACCTGCCGTTCTCGGTCTTCCACCACGCGGATCCGCTCTCGGCGGTGGGAGTGGTGCTGGCGGCCGGGACGCTGCCGGGCGCGCTGGTGTGGGCGACGCTGCTCATCGGGCTGACGCTCGTGTTCGGGCGGGTCTTCTGCGGCTGGATCTGCCCTCTCGGGACGCTGCAGCACCTGGCGAGCTGGCTGTTTGCGGGCCGCAAGCGGCGTGAAAGCCGGGAGCTCAACCGCTACCGCCGCTGGTACGGGCTGAAGACCTACATTCTGGTGGCGGTGCTGGTGGGGGCGCTGCTGGGGACGCTGCAGAGCGGGTGGCTCGACCCGCTGTCGCTGGCGGCGCGCGGGCTGGCTTCGGGGCTGTGGGCGGCGCTCCCGGGCGGCAAGCCGGTGCCCGGCGGGTGGCTGGCGGCGGTCCTGCTGCTCGCCATCCTGGTGGCCAGCCGCTTCGTTCCCCGCCTGTTCTGCCGCGCCCTCTGCCCGCTGGGGGCGCTGCTCGGGGTGTTCGCGAGGTTCTCGGTGCTCCGCATCAGCCGCCGGCAGTCGGCCTGCACCGACTGTGGTGCCTGCAGCTTTGCGTGCCAGGGAGCGGACGAGCCGCTCGGGACGCACCGTGTCCACGAGTGCCACGTCTGCCTCAACTGCGTGCCGGCGTGTGAAGGAGCGCAAACTGGCACTCGGACCCACCTTCACCGCCGTCTATAGCCAATATCTGCGCGAATACCAGCCCAAAGAACACATCTTCGAATGCACAGCGCGTAACCTGGAGTACGTCCTGGAGGACCTGGCTACCGCCGCGGGGGTCAAAGGCGGCGCGTCATTCGAACAGTTACGCTGGACCTGCGCGGTGCGTGACTATCGCAACGGGATGTCTGCCAACCAACTGCGTCAAAAACTCGGCGTCTCCCAAATCACCTGGCGCGAAACGCTGCCCAAGATCCAGAAACTGGCGGGACCGGGCGTTGTGAGCTGCGTAGCTGAGGTTGGTCGCTGATGACGGGACTATCTGCCACCTGCGGCTTACCCGCTCCCTAACGGCAACAATTGGCGAATCAGCGCCTGGTAAGCCTCGTTCGTGGACAGATAGCCGCCGCTCCAACCACCCACGGCGTAAACCATGTTTTCCAGCGTAGCCAATCCCACGTTGCGCCACTGACCGACGACCGGTGTACCGATACGTGACCACGCATCAACCCTGACATCGTACTGCTCATTGAATGCCACCGACGTCTCCCAACCTCCGCCCACCACGTAGAGCCGGCTGCCGATCGTCGATCGCTCCCAACCCGGCGCGCGGTTGATGCAGCGGCGCACGGGACGACCAGGGCCCGTCGGCTGCGCCCTCGTCCGCTGGACGATAGCGCTGCACTGTATCCAACTCCCGCGCCCCGTCGTAGCCGCCCACCAGATAGATGCCGTCGTCAAGGCGCTGGCCCCAAGAAGCCCCGGCCCTGACATGGATGCCGCGTCAGACCAAGCTCCGCGCCGGATGACCACGTAGGTCTCCGCCGCGATAAGTCTTGCCGTCCCACCCACCGAAAAGATAGAGCTTGCCACCGAGCGCGGCCAGCCCCGTAGGCCGCGACAGGGGCGGGCAGCGACGCGCAGCCGTCCACGTTGGCGTCTGGGGATCATACACCTCCAGAACGTCGGTGACATCGCCCGATGCCGTCGTGCCGCCCGCACGTAAATGTGGCATTAAGAAAGACCGCAGCCACGTTGGACACCGCAGTGGGCTTGCGCTAACCGGCCAGCCAACCGTTGCTTTGCGGATCATAGACGGTCACCTGATCGGTAACCCCGGAGACCGTCTCACCGCCTACTCGTAGAGCTTCTTACCGTCGGAAGCCAACGCGAGTCGGCTGCGTCCTTCGGCCAGCGCGGCCAGAGCCGTCCAGCGCGCGACATCGGATCTTGGCGCCGGCGCCGCCGGCAGCTGACCCACATCGCTGAAAGGGGTAAGCACGGCCGCCTGGCTCGCGCCGCGCCACCAGATCGGCGCCAGGGCAATGCTGACCACGACCAGAAATGCAGCCAGCAGGTAAACACGCTGCCAGTTCGCAACCGGACGACGGGAGGTCACCGGTAACTCCACGATCAACGGCGCCCACGGTTGAACCCCAACCGCATCGGCGCCCCCCCTTGTGTCAACCGCAGTCTCGTTACCACCCACCGCGGCAGGGATCACGCCCGGCACCGTCACCAGCCCGCGGCGCACCGCCTCCATCGTCGCCTCGGTGCGCGATTGCACGCCGAGCTTCTCAAAGATGTTGCGCAGGTGGACCTTGACCGTGTTTGGGCTGATCACCAGGGCGCGCGCGATCTGCTGATTGGTCGCGCCGGTGGCAACCAGCTTCAGCACTTCAATCTCGCGGTCGCTCAGGGAGCCGAAGTCTTCAGGCTGGATGATTGACGATTGACGATTGACGATTGACGATTGACGATTGACGATTGACGATCACGATGGACGATGACGATGAGCCGTGAACGACGTCTATCGTCTACGGTCTATCGTCCATGGTCAGCTTCAAATCACGCCCACTTCACCAAACTCAGCGCGAACGGGTTCGGCAGATCGGCGTGGTGCGGCCGGACGCGCACGCCGTAGGTAAAGACGCCGCTCTCCGGCGAGTCGAACGTTGCGACATATTCGCCTGCGCCGCCGAGAGGGCGCATGGGGATAACGGTCGCCGCGGATAAATCACCGTCCGCCATCTGGCCGAAGACAAGCTCCACAGCCAGGTCATCGGGGCTCAACGGACCTGACTGCACTATCGCCCGCACCTCCAGCGGCTTACCGACGGACATTTCGCCGCGCGCCGGGCCGGCCGCGGTCAGCGAGACCTGATCCCAGCCTGCCCGCACGCGATCTGCCCACGCAGCCAAGGCCCGCGCCCCGTCGTAGTTCGGCCCGTCAATCCGCTGACCCAAAACACCCGCCGGCAGATAGAACTTGTGCACGTACTCCTTCAGCATGCGGTCGAAACTGAAGTCGGGCGCGACGGTGGCGATGGAGGTACGCATCATCCCCAGCCACCCCGCGGGCAGGCCGGCCGTATCCCGCGGTAGAAAAGCGGCACGATCACGTTTTCCAGCGTGCTGTACAGCGACAACGCATCGGCCTCATCCTGTATGGTATCGTTCGGATATTCCCGCTCCGCGCCGATGGCCCAGCCGTTATGGCCGTCATAGCTCTCGCGCCACCAGCCATCCAGCACGCTCAAGTTCGGCACACCGTTCAGCCCGGCCTTCTCCCCGCTGGTGCCGCTGGCTTCGAGCGGCCGCCGCGGGGTGTTCAGCCACACATCGACGCCCGCGACCAGGTGGCGGGCGACGTTGGCGTCGTAGTCCTCCACGAAGAGGATCTTGCCGGCGAAATCCGGCTGCTTGCTCATCTGGCAGATCGCCTGGATGAACGCCATGCCTGGATCGTCCGCGGGGTGCGCCTTGCCCGAAAAGATGATCTGCACCGGCCGGGCGGGATCGTGCAACAGCCGCTTGATCCGCTCCTGGTCCCGGAACAACAAGGTCGCCCGTTTGTAAGTCGCAAAGCGCCGCGCAAAGCCGATGGTCAACGCATGGGGATCGAGCACCGTGGACGCCGCGTTGACTTCCGCAGGGCCCGCGCCCAGCCGCATCAGCCGCGCCACCGTCCGCGCGCGCACCAGGTCGAGCATCTGGCGCTTGGCCGCGTTGTGTTCCGCCCACAGTTCGCCATCTGGGATCTTCGCCACGGCGGCCCATGTAGTACGGTCATCGATGGCATCGCGCCAGTGCGCGCCGAGGTAACGATCGAACAGCGCGGCCAGGCCCGGGTGCAGCCAGCTATCGGTATGCACGCCGTTGGTCACGTAATCGATCGGGACTTCGGGCAGCGGCACATCAGGCCAGAGGCCGCGCCACATCTTGCGCGAGACCTGGCCGTGCAGCTCGCTGACGCCGTTGCCCAGACCCGCGGTGCGCAGCGCCAGCACCGTCATGCTGAACTGTGGCCCCCACGGCTGCTCCCAGCGCCCCAGATCTATGAAACGGTCACGATCCAATCCCAGCCGCGGCCAGTAATTGCTGAAGAAACGATCCATCAACTCGAACGGGAAGGAGTCGTTGCCCGCGGGCACCGGTGTGTGTGTGGTGAAGAGCGCATTGGAGCGGACGGCCCACAGCGCCGCGTCGAAGGGGAGCCCCTCAGCTTCCACCAGCTCACGCATCCGCTCAAGCTGCAGGAAAGCTGCGTGTCCCTCGTTCATGTGCCATACAGCCGGCTGCAAGCCCAGCGCACGCAGCACCCGCACCCCGCCGATCCCCAGCACCACCTCCTGCGAGACGCGCATCTGCTGGTCGCCGCCGTACAAGCGGGCCGAGAGCTCCCGATCGGCGGGCGCGTTCTGCTCCACGTTGGTGTCCATCAGATAGAGCGAGATGCGGCCCACCTGGATGCGCCACACCTCGGCGTAGACCGTGCGCCCCGGCAGGTCCACGCTGATGACAACGCGCTCGCCATCCGGCCCGACCGCCCGCGTCGCGGGCACCTCGGCAAAGTCCAACTTCTCATAGAGCGCCTGCTGGTGGCAATCCGCGTCGATCTGCTGCGTGAAATAGCCCTGCGGATAGAGGAAGCCCACGCCCACGAACGGCAGCCCCAGATCGCTGGCCGTCTTGCAGTGATCGCCCGACAGGATGCCCAGGCCGCCGGAATAGATCGGCAGCGACTCATGCAGCCCGAATTCGGCCGAGAAGTACGCGATCAGGCGATCCGCTTCCCCGGCATGCGTCCGCGCGTACCAGGTCTCCGTCGCCGGGTCCATGTAGGCGTCGAAAGCGGCCATGACCGCCTCGTACCGCGCCACATAAGCCGGATCGGCCGCTGCCGCGTCGAGCTTGCGCTGGCTGACCAGACGCAGGAACTTGACGGGGTTATGGTTGGCCGCCGCCCACAGATGCGGGTCAAGGTTCTTGAAAAGCTCCTGGGCCGCCGGATTCCAGCTCCACCACAGGTTGAATGCCAGATCGGTAAGCCGGGCGATCCTGGACCCCGGCGTGGGGTAGACCGCCACTTGGCCAATAGTTCTCATGATAATCCTCCGGGAAAACCGAATGCAGATGGCTGATAGCTTATGGCCTATGGCCTATGGCCTACGGCCGATGACCAATGCGTGATTTGAGTTACGTCATCATCTTGCGTGCGTCATTTTAGGGGAAGATGCAGTGTCTGTCCAGAACGCGGCGCATAGCTTTTGGATCGCAAGCTGACAAACGTGATACAATGACGAGGAATCAACGATCACTTGCACCCATTGACAGGTGCGGTGTCAGCAAATCGGCGAATCTCCGAAGCAAGTCCGATTTGCCATTTGCCATTTGCTATTTGCCATTTGCCATAAGCCGTCTACCATGCGCTACCTACTCTTCTCCAAACCCTACGCCGTACTGTCCGACTTCGCCGATCCCGAGGGCCGGCCCACCCTGGCCGACTATATCCTGACGCCCGGGGTCGAGCCGGCGGGCAGGCTGGATGCGGACAGCGAGGGGCTGATGCTGCTCACCGACGACGGGCGGCTGGCGCACGCGCTCACCGACCCGCGCTTCAAGCTGCCCAAGACGTACTTCGTCCAGGTCGAAAACCTCCCGGATGCGCCGGCCCTGCAGAAACTGCGCAAGGGCGTGCTGGTCAAAGGTACAATGACCGCACCGGCCGAAGCCGAACTGCTGCCTGCCGCGCCGGAGCTGCCCCCGCGTGCCGTACCGGTGCGCGAGCACCCCACCATCCCCACTGCCTGGCTGAAGATCGTCCTGCGCGAGGGCAAGAAACGGCAGATCCGCCACATGACCGCCGCGGTGGGCTATCCCACCCTGCGCATCGTCCGCGTCGCCATCGGCCCACTGACGCTGCGCGGGCTCGCTCCCGGTCAGTGGCGGGAGCTGACGCCGGACGAACTGACCGGGCTCCGGCGCATGTTGAAGTTGTAAAAACCAACCAGAAAACGCAATGACGTCATCATAAAACAGGCGTTACAGTGATCTGACCAGAAGCCGGAGAACGACGTACCCATAACCGCAGATGACGCAGATTACCGCAGATCAACCCCGCTCCAAGCACTTATCTGCGTCGTCTGCGAAATCTGCGGTTCCGGTTGGTTACATCGCATCAACAGCGGAGTTTACGCATGGCAGAGCTCACCAGCCTTGAACTTCAAGCCCATATGGCAGCCGGCGCTCAAACCGCGCGCGGCATCACGGAGCGGTATCTCAAGCGCATCGCGGAGATCGACCAGGCTGGCCCGCGGCTCAACGCAGTCATCGAGATCAACCCCGACGCGCTGGACATCGCCGACGCGCTGGACGCCGAACGCCGGGAACGCGGCCCGCGCGGCCCGCTCCACGGCATCCCCGTGCTGATCAAAGACAACATCGACACCGCCGACAGGATGCTGACCACGGCCGGCTCGCTGGCGCTGCTCGGTCATCATGCAGCCCAGGATGCGATGGTCGCCCGAAAGCTGCGCGCCGCGGGCGCAGTGATCCTGGGCAAGACCAACCTCAGCGAGTGGGCGAATTTCCGCTCGACCCATTCGGTCAGCGGGTGGAGCAGCCGCGGCGGACAGACGCGCAACCCCTACGCGCTCGATCGCAACCCATGCGGATCGAGTTCAGGCTCCGGTGTGGCCGTCGCCGCCGACCTGTGCGCAGCGGCCGTGGGCACCGAGACGGACGGCTCGATCATCTGCCCGTCGCACGCCAACGGCATCGTGGGCATCAAGCCGACGCTGGGCCTGATCAGCCGCGCCGGCATCATCCCGATCGCCCACAGCCAGGACACCGCCGGCCCGATGGCACGCACCGTCGCGGACGCGGCGACCCTGCTGGATGCGCTGGCGGGGCTACCCCTGCCCCTCCCTACCCGAGCACGGGGGAAGTCGCCCGCTCTCCTGCGAGGAGAGGGGTGGGGGTGAGGTCCGACTACACCCGCTGCCTGGAGCGCGACGGCCTGCGCGGCGCGCGAATCGGGGTGGCGCGAAACTTCTGCGGCTTCAACCCGCGGTGGATGCGGTCTTCGAGACGAGCCTCGCCGCCCTGCGCGACGCCGGCGCAACGATCATCGACCCGGCGGACATCGCGACAGCCAAGCAGATCGACGAGCCGGAATTCGAGGTGTTGCTGTACGAGTTCAAGGCCGACCTGAACGCTTACCTGGCGGCCCTCGGCCCGGCCGCGCCCGTGCATTCGCTGGCGGAAGTCATCGCGTTCAACGAAGCCAACCGGGATCGCGTCATGCCCTACTTCGGCCAGGAGTTGATGCTGATGGCCGAGGAGCGCGGCCCGCTGACCGATGAGAAGTATCTGCGGGCGCTGGCCGACTGCCGCCGGCTGGCGCGCGACGAAGGGATCGACGCGACGTTGGCGCAGCACCGGCTCGACGCCATCGTCGCGCCCTCCGGCGGGCCGGCGTGGCTGACCGACTACGTCAACGGCGACCATTACAACGGCGGCAGCTCCACCCCGGCGGCGGTCGCCGGCTACCCCAGCATCACCGTGCCGGCGGGCTACGTCTGCGGGGCTGCCGGTCGGCATCTCGTTCATCGGTCCGGCGTGGAGCGAGCCCGCGCTGATCCGGTACGCATACGCGTTCGAGCAGGCGACGCGGGTGCGGGTGCCGCCGGAGTTTTTGACGAGCGTGAACCCAGGGCCTTAACTGTCAGAAAACGCTTTGCGCTTTCTCGATCTTCTGGTATGATCATCCTTGCTCGGTGAGCAGCGACCATGTGTTCAACGAAGTGGTGGATAAACAGCTAAGGAAATCGCGGAAGAAGCGGAAACAATGAACTCCTGGCATCCTATGAACGCGGAGAGTGGCGATCCGTTGTCAAGGGGTGCGAAGAAGTCGCACGCTACCAGGCGTATGCGGCCGCAATGCTGGAGACTAACCGCCAAGTCGGCGTTACGTTGCCGTTGACTGACTTCGAGAAAGTGCAGCAGAAAGCCTCCGAAACAGGCATGCCCTATCAGACACTCATTGCGGACATTGTGCATCGGTTCGTGGCGGGGGGCTCGACGGAGCAGCCAGCGTCACCCCAAAGAGCCTGATCTGGGAGACGGGTGAGGGAAAACAACATGGCTTTTGATGAACGTGTCGCGGCTCGGCTGCGTGCGGAGCTTGGCACGCTCCCCGGCCTGACCGAAAAAAAGATGTTCGGCGGGATTGCGTTCCTGATCCGCGGCAACATGGCGTGCGGGGTCAATGGCGACAACTTGATCGTCCGCGTCGGCGCGGCGCAATACGAGGCCAGCCTGATGCAACCCGGCGCGCGGGTCTTCGACTTCAGCGGCAGGCCAATGTCTGGTTGGGTGATGGTCGCACCGGCGGGTTATGCGGCCGCGGAAGATCTGGCGCGGTGGGTGAAGCTGGGGGTGACGTTCGCGGGGGCGTTGCCGGTGAAGTAGCCCGATTAACGCTAACGTGGACAAACGGTAACCGCACCTTTCACCACAAAGTCACGAAGTCACCAAGGACACGAAGCACCCTGATTTCTTTGTGATGCTTTGTGTCTTGGTGCCTTTGTGGTGAAATTTTCGTTTCTGGTGCATGAATTTGGCTGGCAGGACGCCGACGGGACATCCGCTCCCGCGCCAACCCAATGACCCACAGGAGGTTTCCGATGGCACGGAGAGAACAATCACGAGGCAACTGCGTTTTTTGCGGCAAAGAAATGACACGCGGCGGCATGGCGCGTCATCTGCCCACCTGCGCGGTGCGCCAGGCGGTGGCGACTGAGGCGGAGCAGACCACCCGCCAACGCGAAACACTTTACCATTTGCAGATCCAGGATGTCTATAGCGGCTATTTCTGGCTGCACCTCGAGATGCGTGGCGGCGCGACGCTGAAGGATCTCGACGCCTACCTGCGGGCGATCTGGCTGGAATGCTGCGGCCACCTCAGCCAGTTTGAGATCGGGCCGTGGCGCTACACGCAAATCGAACCCGGATGGAAGGAACCCGGGGATCGCTCCATGAAGGTCAAGGTCGAGACCCTCTTCGTTCCGGGCCTGGAGATCCCCTACGAATACGACTTCGGCACGACGAGCCACCTGCTGATCAAGGTGGTGGCGCAGCGACTGGGCAAACCCACCACCGGCCATCCCATCGTCTTGCTGGCGCGCAACAAGTTCGAGCCGCCGCCGTGCGTGGTGTGCGGCCAGCCGGCAACTCAGATTTGCACCGAATGCCTCTATGAGCGGGAGGACGGACGCTCCGAATTGTGTGACGCACACGCCGAGGAACACGAGCACGACGAGGGACTCATGGCGCTGGTCAACTCGCCGCGCACCGGGATGTGCGGGTATGATGGGCCGGCGGAGCCACCGTATTGAGGTTTATCGAGGGCATTGCATTGTCAGGCATCGCGTAGCAGCCCAATAGACGTGCAAAGTGCCTGGGAGCGGTAGTCACGCCCCGTCACTACCCGCCGCAGGGCTGTATCTCTCGTGATTGCTTCCCCAAACCGAAGCTCCCGCGCGCCCAGGTAGCGCCCGAACGCGGCCAGGCATTCGCCCAACGCGGTGATCATCGCGTCGTCCGGCACGACGCCAACTTCCCACCACCAGTTGACGAGCGTCAGCACACGCGTCTTGCGGTCAAAAATCGGCTCGACGCGGGCGATGAAGCGGTCGCCGTACAGCACCGGCAGCACGTAATGCCCGTACTTCCGCTGCGCCGCCGGCTTGTACACCTCCCAGGTGTAATCGAAGTCGAACAGCCAGCGGATCAGGTCGCGGTCCCAGATCAGGTTGTCCAGCGGGCCGATGAACGCCGCGGCAGGCGGAGCGCCGTCTTCACCCGCGACCGCGTCGAGCAAGGACACATCCTCTGCCCGGATGAACAGCGGCGCCTGCGCGACCCCCTCCACGGCGACCGGTATCAACACGCCCTGCGCTGACAGGCGCGCCAGTATCGGCCGTCGCACCTCAGCCTTCATCCCGCCCATGCCCAACCAGTGCTCGCCCGCGGCCGGGCTGGCGAGCCCCAGCGAACCCACCCGTCGTGCTACGTGCCAGTCCTGATACGCCTCGTCGGTCGGGTTGGGGTCGGCCGCGGCCAGCAGCTCAGCGGGCAGCAGCCGATCGATCAGGTCGAAGTAGCGCCGCGTGTTCACCCGGTGATGCACGCCCACCTCGCCCATGCCGTAGAGGATCTCCAGCGCCGCCCGGCCCAGCCGCGTCGGCACGCCCCACCACCAGTCGATCGTGTCATCATGCCCCAGGTCGGCGGAGCAGAGCGGCCCGCGGTCGCGAATCGCGTCCGTGACCGCCGCGGCGATCGCCATCGGCGGGTTCGATGGGGTCGCCGTGATCGCGCCGCGCCCAGGCGCGATGACGGGCGAAGTACGGCCAATCTTCCGTCAGATGGATCGCCGCCTGTTTGTCCCAGCCGTCTACCAGCCGCCGATCCGTGTACAGCAGTTCAGCGAGCAGCGCGGGCGTGTAGTCGGCCACGCGCGCCTGGAGCACCAGCTCGGGGTTCTGCCCCACCAGGTTGACCGGGTCGTACTGGATGCAGCCGATGTGGCGGATAAAGTCGAGGATGCCGGCCTTGCCGCGCAAGCCTCGCGGCGGCCAGAGGCGTTGATGTGCCAGCAGGAAGCGCCGGGCCTCTGCGCGGCTCAAGTGCAGGATTGGGGGTGGGAGTCCGATTTTGGGCATGTCAGATGACATTCTTCGCGCGTGATCGTTCGCCGCAGAATAGCACACCTGTGCGAGATTCAGCTAATTCTGCATGCCGCGTGTTGGCCAGAACATGCAAAAACCCCGGTCACTGATACTGGCCGGGGTTTCTGGAGGTTAGCTAACGGGCTGATTGTGGGCCGATCAAATGAAGATGACCTGTGCGCCGTCGGTCATGTCCATGAAGTCGCTGGCCGTGACGACGTCGATCACGCCGTCCACGAAGTCTTCCTTCTTTATGCCCATCATGTCTACCGACATCTTGCAGGCATACAGCTTGGCGCCGCCGTCGACCAACATCTGGAGGTATTCGCCCACCGGCGGCGCGCCGACCCCGGCGATCTTCTTCTTCATGAACCAGGACGTGAACGCCGTCATGCCGGGGATGATCGACATGATGTTCGGGATGCCGAGGTTGCCGGTCGGGAATCCCATCATCTTGAACTTCATGCTGGTCTTGCCGACCGGGTTCAGCCCCAGCCGGTTCTGGCGGGACTTGACGATCATGTCCATGCCCCAGAAGGTGAAGAAGATGGTGACATCGATGCCATTGCCCAACGCCGCCCAGCCCATCACCAGCGCCGGGTAGGCCATGTCCAGATCGCCCTTGGAGCAGATAAACGCAACGTGGCGGTTTTCATCAGCCATGAGAGTACTCCTTGTGTAATCGGGTAGACAAGTATTTAGTAGACAGGTAGCCAAGGTTGTATCCCGTGTTTCCTTGTCTACTTGTTTCCTTGTCTACTTGTTTCCTTATCTACTTATTTCCCAACTCAAACACACCCTTCCGGTTTCCCCAGCCCCGCAATATGCGCGACCTTCTTGGCCGGACCTTTCGGGAACAGGGCAAACAGATCTTTGGTCGTCAGCCCGGTGCCGGTGGTGATCTGGCGCAGCGTGGGCGACTTGCCGCCGAGCCCCTTGGATGCCTCGCGGCTGAAGTCGATGACCTTCCAATGATCGGGCTTCAGTTCGGCGATGCCCTCTTCCTGGGCGATCTCGACACCGATCTCCTTTGTCCATTCCGCCGGGTCGGTCAAATAACCTTCGTCATTGACCTGGACGGTCTTGCCTGCGATTACCTTGGTTGCCATACGTGATCCTCCTGAATTATTCGTACACTGGTAAATTGGTAAACTGGTAGATTGGGCGTGGTTAGAATCGCATCGAACCCATACGTGTATCTGCCATTTGCGATTTGCAGTTTGCTACTCGTTTCCCTGCGCCCCGACGACTCGCAGTACCCGCATCGTCAGTGCCAGGCCGCGGCGGACGTTCGGGTCGCGCATCTGGCCGAGCAGCGCGGGCAGCGACGTGTTGACCGGCTTGGCGACCTCGTCCTCGACGCCGGAAACGATATTGCGGACGAGGCTCATGATCTCGGGCTGCGTCATATCCTTGACCACGTTCAGGATCAGGACGACATTATCGCCCAGCTTTTTCACATCGTCTTCATCAAAGGAAGTGACGACGTTGTCCATGATCTGCATCCCACCCCGGGCGAAGCCGAAGTAGCCCTTGTGCTCGGCGGTCTGCAGCAGATCGGTGGCTTTCTCGAACGCGCTGTCGGTCAGCGGGCCGACGGTTTGCGCCAGATCCATCACGCTTTCAAGCTGGTCGAGCATCTTCTCGATGTTGCGCCCGTTGCGCAGCAGCCGTTTGAAGAGGCGGAGCAGGTCGTCCAATTCGACGTATTCCTGCACCTCTTCCAACTGCTCGACCGTCAGGCGGAACGCATCGTTGACGATAGGCATGACATCGTGCATCAGCTCGGCGCGTTCCTGGCGCTCGCGCTCGCCGCGCTGCGCCTGCTCGGTGAGAAATTGAACTTGGGTCGTCAGCAGGTCGATCTTCTGGTTCAGCTCCATGACCATAGGGAGTGCCTGGTCCATGATCGCCTCCTTACTTGTGCCACTTGCCGGACATGCTCATGCGCGCCGGGAGCGGCAGCTCCTGCCCCTTCAGCAGGATGTTCCAGTACATCCAGCGGAACATCATCTTGCCCCAATGGTTCATCTCCGATTCTTGCAGCAGCTTGAAGGGGCCGACGCCGGGCAGCGGGTAGCGGCCGGGCAGCGGCTCGACATCGTAGTTGAAGTCGATCAGCAGGCCCTTGCCAAAGCCCGACTCAATGAAGCAGTTGGCATGGCCGTCGAAGCTCGGATGCATCTCCAGGCCATCGATGTGGCGCAAGAAGTTCTCGGCGAAGCAGTCCACCGCGAAGTGCGCCACCGAGCCGGCCTTGGAGGTGGGCACCGCCGCGGCATCGCCCAGCACAAAGACGTTCGACCACTTGGGCGAAAGGAAGGTGTGCTTGTCCACCGGCACGAAGTTCAACTCGTCGCCCATCCCGGAGCGAGCCAACAGCTCATCGCCCTTGTTCAGCGGAATCGTCACCAGCAGGTCGTACTCGACCTCGCTTTCGTCGTAGTGCACCAACTTCTTGGCGTCCGGATCCACGTGCTCGACCATGAAGTCGGGGACCACCTGGATGTTCTTCTGGTCCAGGATGTCTCCCAGGTGCTTGGCGGCAATCGGCTTGGTGAACGCGCCCGACAACGGGGTCGCGTAGATCAGCTCCACGCGGTCGCGGATGCCTTGCTCGTGGAAAAACCAGTCGGCCAGCATCAGAAATTCCAGCGGCGCGACGGGGCACTTGATGGGATTCTCGACGACGTTGACGACCATGCGGCCGCCCTGCCAGTTGCGCAAGTGCTTGGCCAGCGCCATTGCGCCTTCGACGGTGTAGAAGTCGAAGATCGACTTCTGCCACTCATGCTCCTGCAAGCCCGGCGTCTCTTCGGGCCGCGTCTGCGCACCGGTGGCGATCACCAGGAAATCGTACGTGAGGATGCGGCCGTCGACCAACTTCACGCGGTTCTGATCCGGCTCGATGACATCGGCCTCCGCCTTGATCACCTCGACGCCCGCGGGGATGAAATCGCGCTTGGGCTTCACCACATCGGCCTTGCTGTACATCCCGAAGGGAATGAACAGGAAACCGGGCTGATAGTAGTGCGTCTCGTGCGGATCGACGATAGTCATCTGCCATTCGTCGCAGTCGAGCAACCGGCACAACCGGTTGACCACCATGGTGCCAGCCGTGCCGGCGCCGAGAACCAGAAGTTTCTTCATAGATGAGATTCTCCTTCAGATCCTTACATCAGGATCCAGCTTCAGTTTCCAACATCCATTTTCTAGAGCGACGTGAGCGAGGCAATCGCCTGCAGACGGCCGCACAGGGCGTTCCGATCCTCGGCGATATGCGAGAAAATATCGGCGATGCGCTGGATCGAGCGCAACGCTTTTTCCTGTGCGGCCTTGTCGAGCCGGTAGACGGCGTCCGCGTTCGCCGCAACATAAGCCGGGCTCAGGCCAAACGTCTCGGCCAGACAGGCAAGCTGCTCGGGCTCGGTGGGCCAGACCTCAGGCGCGATCCCGCCGATCACGGCCATCCCCTTGAGCTCGCGCCCCACACGGATCAGGCCCCGCGCGCAGAGCAACCCCATCTCGCTCGGATAGAAGCGCGGCTCCATCGCTGGGCTGGCGGCCAATTCCTGCCAGGTGCGGACGCACTGGCTCAACGCATCCGGGCCGCGAGAAAGGGCGGCAAAAAAACCACAGGGGTTGCTGATCTCCGTCACCGGTTGCCCCTGCATGTCGGTGACGACCATCATCACACCCAGGATGTCGGCAAAAGCATCCTGGATCAGTTGGGCGCACGAAGCAGGAAGCAGGTCGCGCAGCGGTGAAGTGGCATCGACAACCGGGGCCGCAGTTTTCAGAGTCAGCGCCACCGGTTTCACCGGTGCAGCCGCCGTGCCGAGCCAGCGCTCAATCTCGGGGCGAGAGAACCGCCACTGCTTGCCTACGCGGATCGCCGGCAGATGGCCGTTTTCGACCATCCGATAGATCGTCGTGCGATCCACGTTGAAAATCTGTTGTACTTCTCTGGTGGTGAGCAAGTCAGTCATGATGCGCCTGAATAACTATTTAGTGTAAACACAACCATCTGCACCATTTATAACAGGAAAGATGCTTATGATGTATGACGTGCATCATATTGCATTCAATGCAGCACATGCAGTATCCGACAGACCAGCTCGATACTACGAATTTTCCAGAATCTCAAACTTCGGGGGATCACAAACGGCAAAACTGTAGTACAATGAATGAGGAGCATCTCGCTCTGCAACCTTTCACAGCCGCTTCGTCGCCTCTCGGCGCGGCCTTCAACTGCCGCCGCATCTCCAGCGCCTGAGACACGCCCACCAACCACGTGCGTTGGATCGTCGATCGATCCGAAAGGAGGTGCGTCTCTGCATCAAGTCAAGATCCCCACTCATGACGAAACGAAAGCATGATGAAAGGAGCGCCACCATGCGAAAAACGAATCAGTTCATCTTGTGCGGCCTGTTCCTCTGCTCGCTGCTCATCATCCCATCTGCACGCGCCGACGAACAGGGCGTCCTCACCAACCTGGTCGCCTGCAAGGATTTCGGTTTCTCCACCGAGGAAGACTTCATCACCCGAGGACCGCAGCCGCCCGATGGGAATCCGATCATCTCCGACGGCGATTTGCTGGGACCCAACCACGCAGTCTGCTTACGCAATCGCGAATTGTTGCTGAAATGGGACATCCAGGTAGATCTGGGTCTGGATGCCGTCGATGTCGTCGACGTCGAACGCAACCTGGTTGCTTTCTCCACCGAGCTGGATGATCCAGCCGGCCGCTTCACAGCGGGCGATCTGCTGGCGACCAACGGCGCGGCGATCCCGAACATCGTGCTGCTGAAAAAGTTCCAGATCGGTCACGACATGGGCTTGGACGGCGTCCAGTTGATCGGTTCTGTCTCCGGGATCATCGGCTTTCTGAACAGGGCCGCTGAGATCTCCAGGGAGGCCTGGCTGAAGGATCCGGGATTGCTGTTCACCCTGTTGGACACCTTCAAGGTGGATATCTGGATCTCGACTGAGAGCACCGAATTGCGGGCATCCGTTGTCCCGATCCTCGACGGTGACCTGCTATCGGTCGGCACTGGCGCCATCGTGGTACCCCAAAGCGCCCTGCTGCCGCTGGCCGTACCGGCCGGTCTCCCGGCCCGGGGTGTAGATTTCGGGCTGGACGCCATCGCCGCCAGCCGAAACGGTGACATCCGCACCGTCCGCTTCTCCACCGAGATCCTGTATCGGAAGGCGCCGGCTTTCACCGATGGCGATGTGCTCAAGAAGGGGGACGGCATCGAGTATCTGCACGGGGCCTTGGTGGCCCCGTTCGAGCCGTATGCGAGGTTCCTGGGGCTGGACGCGCTCCACATTAACCTCCCTGCGTCGGCGATCCGCCTCGGATACCTGCCTTACGTGCTGAAGAACGCGCGTTGAAGCGAGAAAGGATGCGTGTACAATGATTCCCAAGAGACTCTCACTTCGGATACTGCTCGCGCTGGCGGCAGTACTCTGCCTGTCTTTGCCGGTCGCCTCGGCGTCGATTCCCAGCGGCCGATGAATTGGCCACGCCCCCGGTGGCCGCCTGCGCCAATGGCGCCTTTTCCACGGAGGAAGATTTCATCGCCCGGGATATCAAGCCCTTCGACGGCAACCTGTACATCTCGGACGGTGATATGCTCAGTTTCGACGGCCAGGTCTGCATGCGCAACCAGAACCTGACTGCGACCTGGTTCGTGAGCGCAGTCGGCCCCGACCTGGGGCTGGATGCGCTGGACATCCTGGAGATTGACAAGCCGTACATTGCTTTCTCGACCGAGGTGGATGATCCAGGTGGCCGCTTCACCAGCGGCGACCTACTCTTCACACCCGGTTGGGTCATCCCGAACCTCGCGCTGGTGAACCCCTTCAACATCAAGTGGGACATCGGGCTGGACGGCGTCCAGTTCATTGGCAAGATCGACAACATCTTGCGCTTCGTGAACACCTTGCCCAACCACCCCCGCGACGAGTTCCTGCGTAATCCCGGCATGCTCCAGTCGCTGCTGAAGGAGTACGGCATCGACATCTGGTTCACTGTGGAGGGCACAGCGGCCATCGGCACCAAGTCGCAAATACTGGACGGTGATCTGCTCTCCGCAGCGACCGGGACGATCGTGGCGCCGCAGGCCGCGCTTCTGCCGAACGACGTGCCGGCCGGGCTGCCGCAGCGTGGGGTGGACTTCGGTTTGGATGCCGTCGTCGGCCCCGCGCGACCCCGAGCTCGCCCTGAAGTCGCTCTGGTTCTCGACTGAGATCCTGTATGAGGGAGAGAAGACGCCATTCACAGACGGTGACGTGCTGCGCCTCGGCAACGGCATCGTACGGACGAACTGGGACTTGATCCAGGCCTTCCACCCGGTTGCTGATTTCCTGGGACTGGATGCGCTCTCAGTGGCGAGCAGCCAGGAAGAGCCACCGTCGGATCCCAACATCCAATCCATGTGCGGTGAACTGCCCGTGGCGGATTTCAACGGCGGAGTCGTGCTGCCGGGCGGACCCGGCACCGGCCTCTATCGCACCAACTCGGCGGTAGCCCCTCCAGGTGCCCCGCCGCGGCGTCCCTGCGGCGAGTTCGTACCGATCGATGGCTTCCTGCCCGCGACCGGTGTAAGCCGCTTCCGCGTGGCCTACCGGCCCGCCGCTGACCCGCGGCCGGCTGCCGGCGCGGCCCTGGGCATCCAGACCCATTGGCGTATCAAGCAATGGGTTGGCTGGCCGGTCAACAACTGCCTCCTGGGACCGGATCTCAACACGAATGCCGACGGCTGGATGCCGGCAGCTACGTATCTCGCGGCCAAATCGGGCGCCATGACTGGCTGTGCGAACTCCGGCATGCGCCTGGCGGTGTGGGACACGAACGACAAACTGGGGCTAGGGCCGGCCGACAAGAACGGCCACTACGTGCTGTGGCTGGAATGGGAGGACGCCGGCGGCATCCTTCACCAGGAGCCGCTCGAACATCATCTGCAGCTCGACAACACGCTGCCGGAGATCGCGCCCTATCCGGCTGGGCTGCAGATACTCCTGCCCGGTTCAACGACTCCCGTGCCCGCCTGTGGACAGGCGCCCACAGGAAAGAGCCAGTTCGAGGTCTGGGGCCAGTTCAAGGATCTCTACTACTGGAACTTCTACCTGGAGGCGCGCGGCGGCAACCCGCCCGCAGCCGCCGGTTACGGCCCCCACAGCTACTACGATCCGACCGACGGCCCGCCAGGGTTGAAGAACACCAACCAACTGGGCACAACACCGGCCGCCACGACCGTACACTTGCGCGATATCGATCTGGCGCTGCCCTGGCCGGATGGCCTGGGCGCCTCGTTCAAGCGCTGCTGCTATGTGCTGGACCTATGGGTGCGCGACGCGGCGGTCCGCCACACCTTCGCGGATCGGAATATCGCGACCGATAACAGCGGCTCATCGGCCTACCAGGCGCACGCCTTTATAACGTTCGAGGCAGGCCCTTGATGCGAGCACGACGCGTGTGATTTGGACTTGCTAAACGGACAAGGCCTGGTGGGTCACTCTAACCCACCAGGCCTTTACGAAAGTCCAAAACCAGACGCCCTGCAGGCTCAGCCGGCCGGTGCCGCAGTCACCTCACGCAGCACCTGTGCCAACACCATCACCCCGCGCGCCCACTCAGCCAGGTCGACGTGCTCCTCGGGCGTGTGATCGAGGCTGCTGTCACCCGGCCCGTACGCCAGGATCGGGCAGCCCCAGGCCGGCCCGACGATGTTCATATCTGAAGTACCGGTTTTGAGCACGAAGTTCGGCGCGCCCCCGTGTGCCCGGATCGCGGCGAGGAAGGCTCGCACCAACGGCGTGTTCTTGTCGCTCCGGTAGGCGATCTCCTCGCCGCTAAACCGAATGATGGCCTGCTCATCCGCCCCCAGTAATAAGGCTTGCATCTGTTCCACCGCAACGTGAGGCGGCAGCCGGAAACCGAGTCGCAACTCGGCCGTGTCGATCAGCCCATCGTCGGATGAGTTGAAACCCCGCAACTGAGCCTGCACCTGATCCCAGGCCGTGTCGCGTCCGACGTTCAACTCGGCGATCCGTGCGCCGACCTGCTCCCAATATGCAAACGCGATCTCCGCCGCGCTGAGGGCCTTCCCCGCGGTGTGCGACATCCGCCGCTGCAGCGTAACGTCGGCGAGCAGACGGCCTTTGTAGCCCAACGCCACCCGCTGCCACCCGTTCGGCTCGCCGATCACAACCAGATCGGGCCGCCGCCGGGCAGTCAGATGGTGCGCGCCGCGCGAGGTAACGATCTCCTCTTCCACCGCGCCAGCCACCACGATGCGCCAACCCGGTCGCGGGCCGGTCAGGGCGGCGGCCGTCGCAAATGCGGCGAGTGGACCTTTTGCATCCACCGCGCCGCGGCCATAGAGCTTGCCATCGCGCACCGTCACGCTGGGAAAACCGATCACCGTGTCGATGTGGCCCAGCAGCAAGATCTCGCGCACCGGCCCGCCGTTCGCAGGACCATCCAGCACGCCCACTGCGTTGCCGGCCGCATCGCGGTGCGCCGCGAACCCATGCCGGCTGAACCAATCGACCAGGTGCATCACCGCCCGGCGCTCCTGCCCCGATGGCGAATGGATCCGCACCAATTCAGTCAACAGCGCTTCCCCGTCCTGCAAAAGGGTCGCGGGGTTTTGTGTATCGATCATCATCCGTTATGTCCTCTCATTGTGTGGCTTCTGGCCGCAATCGAGTCCATCACCACAAAGGCACAAAGACTCAAAAATCTCAAAGGCGTTGTGTCTTGGTGTCTTCGTGGTAAGGAAGAATCGTTGGCTAGAACCAATACCTTTCAAATAACGGCTGTCCCTACTTGCGGTTGTCATTCTGAGCGGGTTAACAGGTCAGCTTGCGGTGCAGCAGATCACTAGCGAAGAATCTCCGCGCACACAACGAGATTCTTCGCTGGCGTCTCACCGAAACGGGTGTTGAGCGGCTAACCCGCTCCCAAGAAACTCCCAAATGGATCCTTCGGCCTGACAACCTGAGACGCTAACCGAAGTCAGGGACTCGGCCTCAGGATGACAGCGCGAGTTTCTTGGTCAGAACATGCGGCCTTGGCGCATGCGGGTCTCAGAATGACAATCGTGACTTGATGAACCCTGCTTAGTTTGAAAGGTATTGTGGCTAGATCAGCCAGTGGGCTTAACCCAACCGTCGGCAAATCGCGTCGGTGACTTGGCGCGTGTGCGCGGTTCCGCCCAGGTCGGCGGTGACGCTCCCCGCGGCAACGGTCTCAGCGACGGCGCGCGCCACCCGGCCGGCGGACTCGCCGTCGCCCAGATGCTCCAGCAACAGCGCCGCACTCAGGATCGCGCCGATCGGGTTCGCCAGCCCGCGGCCGGCGATGTCGGGGGCGCTGCCATGCACCGGCTCGAAGACCGCCACCTGCCCCGCGCCCACGTTGGCCGAGGGCGCCACGCCCAGCCCACCCACCAGCCCCGCGGCTTCGTCTGACAGGATGTCGCCGAACAGGTTGGTCGTGACGATCACGTCGAAGCGCGCCGGATCTTTCACCAGCCACATGGCGGCGGCGTCCACCAGCATCTCGTTGACCACCACGTCGGGATACTCGGCGGCGACGGTCAGACAGCACTCCCGGAAGAGGCCATCGGTGAGCTTGAGGACGTTGGCTTTGTGGACGATGGTGACATGCGTGCTGCGTGATACGTGATGCGTGATGCGTCCCACGGGAAGGCTCCGCGCTGCTGGGTGATTCGTCTGAGTGCTGCGTTTGCGCGCCTGCTCGAAGGCGACGCGAGCGATCCGTTCGCTGGCGGCGCGGGTGATCACGCGCTCGGCGATGGCGGTGTCACCGTCGCGCCGCTCGCGGCCGCTGTAGAGGCCTTCGGTGTTCTCGCGCACGATGAGGAGGTCTACCGCGGGCTGATCAGGCAGCAGCGCCGCGGTCGGTCGCAGGTTGGCGTAGAGGTCGAACCGCTTGCGCAGGGCCAGGATCGGGCTGCGGTAGCCCTCGACCACCGTGCTGGGTGACTGCGTCGCGCCGAACATCGTGGCGTCGGCCGCGGCGACGGCATCGACGGTGGCATCGGGCAGCGCCGTGCCGCACCGCTCGAAGCAGTCCCACCCGGCCTCGGCCTGGACGAAGCTCAAATCGGGTCGGATCGCCGCCAGCACCTGCGCGGCCGCAGGGATCACCTCCTGCCCCACACCGTCACCGGGGATCAGACAGATTGTTGTCATTAGACAGCCCTCCTCGACGCCGGCGGCCGCGGCCGTGATCGTCTGCTTCAACATCGGCACCAGCCCCCCCGCGTCGACAATCCGCCGCAACGAATCAGACAAGGGCGGGAAAGGAAACTCGCCGGCCGCGCAGCGCACAACACACCGCCCCACGTCCACAGTCACGACCTCTCCCGGACCGGATCACAGCCGCGGCCTCCGGGCAGGCGATCGGCAGCAGCCCGTTGTTGACCGCGTTGCGGAAGAAGATGCGGGCAAACGACGCCGCGATGATCGCCTGTACCCCCGCGGCGCGCAGACAGGTCGCGGCCTGCTCACGGCTGGAGCCACAGCCCCAGTTCTTTCCCGCAACGATTATGTCACCCTGCTGCACCCCACTGACGAAAGTCGGATCCAAATCTTCCAGCGCGTGCCGCGCCATCTCAGCCGGGTCGCTGATCGTGTAGGTGTACTTGCCGGGGAAGATCACGTCGGTGTTGATGTTATCGCCGTAGACCCAGGCGCGACCGGAAACTGGAAGCTGGTTACTGGAAGCTGGTTGCTGGAAGCTGGTTGCTGGAAGCTGGCTGCTGGAAGCTGGCTGCGTCAAGTTTCCAGCAGCAGGCACCCACGCCTGCTCTGTGGGCAGGCCCGATTCCAGCTTCCAGTTTCCAGCTTCAAGCTCGCGTGGATCGGCGATGTGGCCCAGCACCGCGCTCGGCGGCCACCACGGCCGGGCTGGCCAGGTAGACCTCGCTGCCGGGGGTGCCCATGCGGCCGTTGAAGTTGCGGTTGGCGCTGCTGATCGTGACCTCGCTCGGGGCCGGGACGCCCATGTGGTTGCCCATACACGGCCCGCAGCCCGGTGTGCCGAGCATCACGCCTGCAGCGAGGAAGGTTTGGATGTAGCCGGCTGCCAGCGCATCCTGCAACACCTGGCTCGAGGCGGGGATCACCAGCAGCCGCGTGCCTGGCGCCACGTGGCGCACCGAGCCGTCCGCGTCGCGCAGCACCGCCGCGGCCGCGGCCAGGTCTTCCAGGCGGCCGTTGGTGCAGGTTCCGAGGAAGGCTTGATCCACGTGGACGCCGCTCACTTGTGACAGCGGCACGACGTTGGCCGGGTTGTGCGGTCGCGCGACCAGCGGCTCCAGCGCGGACAGATCGAGGGTGTAACGTGCTTGATAGGTGGCGTCTGCGTCGGGATAAAGTGCGCCCTCAGCGACGCGCACCTTGCACGCAGCTTCGGATTCACCGGTGTGGGTCGCCAGCCTGTGAGCCAGCCAGTCGAACACGGCGTCGTCCGGCTCCAGGTAGGCGTTCTTGGCGCCGGCCTCGGCCATCATGTTCGGGATGACCATGCGGCTTTCGAGGCTCAGCGACGCCAGGCCCGGCCCGCCGAATTCGAGGGCGGTGTAGATCCCGGCGTCCGGCCCGAGCTGGCGGAGCACCCACAGGCTCAGATCCTTGGCGGTGACGCCCGGCGGCAGCGCGCCGATCAGGTCGATGCGGATCGTCTCGGGCACGCGCAGCCACAGCTCGCCCGTGGCCCAGATCGCCGCCATCTCGCTGCGGCCGACCCCCGCGCCGTACGCGCCCAGCCAGCCGAAGTGCGTCGTGTGGCTGTCGGAGCCGAGGATCAATTGCCCGGGCCAAACCAGCGCCTCTTCGCTGATCACCTGGTGGCAGATGCCGCGGCCCGCCTCGAAGAAGTGCGCGATCCCCTGTTCCGCGACGAAGCGGCGGATTTCGGCATGGTTCTGCGCGTGCTGCGTGGTGGGTGCGGGGACCGCGTGATCCAGCGTGATCGCCAGCCGCTCAGGATAACGCACACGCAGCGCGCCGATCTCCCGGAAGATACGGGCGATGGGCGCCGTGTTATCGTGGCTCAGCGCGACATCGGGCCGCGCGTCCACGATCTGACCGGCGATGGCGTGATCCAGCCCTGCGGCGCGAGCAAGCGCTTTCTCGGCAAAGGTAAAACCCATGAAGACTCCCTGACCGGTCAAGCCGGAAACAAATCCTTACCACTAAGCCACAAAGTCACCAAGCACACAAAGGGATTCCGTTCTTCGTGCTCCTTTGTGTCGTGGTGTCTTTGTGGTGAAAACGCATCTGGCATCTCAAGAATCCGATCCTATCAGCTACTACCGCACCGTCTGGGTTGCCGGATCGAGCGCGGCGGTCTCAGCGCCGTCGACCGGCAACCCATAACTTGTAAGCGTCTGGCCGTTGGCCCACAGCTTCAGCAGCCCGTCCACATCATCCAGGGTCAGCATCCGCTCGTCGGCGAGCGCCTTGATGTGCTGGGTCAGCGCCTTGATCTGGTCATCGGTGAGCGCCAGGCCGAGCTGATCGGCGCGCGCCTTCACCGCGTTCCAGCCGGTGAGCCGGTGGGCGATCGAGATGTAGCGTGTCAAGCCGAAGTCATGCGGATCCAGCGCCTCGTAGGTCTCCGGCGCGTTGAGGATCGCCTTGGCATGGATGCCGGCCTTGTGGGTGAACGCGCTGTAACCGGTCACGTAATTGTTGAACGGCACATCCACCCCCACCATCCCCGCGACCAGCAGATCGAGGTTGCGCAACTGCTCCAGCCGATACTTCCGCCGCGTCGCGTCCCGGCTGACGGTGTACATCCGGGCGACGAAGCCGCCCAACGGCGTGATGCCGTTGCGCTCGCCGATGCCGAGCACGGTCGTATCGATGTGCGTCGCACCGGCCTCCAGCGCGGCCCAGGCGTTGGCGATCGCACAGCCGGAGTCGTTGTGGCCGTGAAACTCGATATCGCAACGGGTCAGCCGGCGTAACGTGCCCACCAGCCGCGACACCTGCATCGGCGAGGCGATGCCGACGGTGTCCGCCGTGCCCAGCCGATTCACTACGCCCAGCTTGTCCACCGCCAGGTAGACCCGCAGCAACTCGGCCTCCTCGCTGCGGAACGAATCTTCGGTGCTGAAGCGCAGCTCGATGTCCGGCGCCTGCGCCCGGATCCACGTGAGCACCTCGGCCGCGGTGTCGATGATCTCGTCGATGCTCTTGCCGTGGCTGAACTGGCGCAACTGCGACGAGGTGCCGATCACTACGTCGAGCCCGTTCACGCCGGTGTCCAGCGCCACCGCGGCATCGCCCTTGTGGCAGCGGATGTGGGTCAGGATACGGGCGTTGAGCCGCTCGGCCACGATGGCGCGAACGTCCTCAGCACACCCCGCCGAGGCCAGCGGCGACGTCAGTTCGAGATACTCAACGCCGAACTCGTCGAGCGCATGCGCCACCCGGATCTTCTGCTCGCCGCGTGAAGTCGGCGTTGATAAATTGCTCCCCCTCGCGCAAGGTGGAGTCGATTATGGCATAGTTTTCAAGTGACATAGTATCTCCAGCTTCCAGTTCCCAGCTTCCAGCTTCTAGTTTCCAGCTTCCAAAATCGTCCCGATCGTATCCACCACCCGATCCAGATCAGCCTGTTCGATGACCAGCGGCGGCAGGAGACGCAGGACCGTCGAACCGGCGGGCAGGGCCAGGATGCCGAGCGCCTGCAACTTCTGCAGGATGGGCGTCACCTTGACCCGCAGATCGATGCCGACGATCAGCCCCATCCCGCGCACCTCACGGATCAATGGCGACCTGAGCATCCGCAGCCGCGCCAGCAGATGATCGCCCAGCCGGGCCGCGCGGCCGGGGAGGTCGTCCGTGCGCATGACCTCCAGCGTCGCCAGGGCCGCGGCGCACGCCAGCGGGTTGCCGCCGAATGTGCTGCCATGGGACATCGGCGTCAGCGCACCGACGCGCGGGCCGATCAGGCAGGCGCCCATCGGGAGGCCGCCGGCCATCGACTTGGCGACCGTCAGCAAATCCGGCTCGATGCCGTAGTGCTCGCTGGCGAAGAGTTTGCCGGTCCGACCGTATCCCGTCTGAATCTCGTCCACGATCAGCATGGCGCCGCGCTCCCGGCACATCGCCTGCGCACCCGCAAGGAAGGCCGGGTCGGCCGGATGGACGCCGCCTTCCCCCTGAATCACTTCCAGGATCACTGCCGCAGTGTCATCACAGACGTTGGCATCCAACGCCGCGAGGTCGTTGTAGGGCACATGCACGAAGCCGGGGACCAGCGGCTCGAACGGCTCTCGATAGGCCTTGGTCCAGGTGGCCGACAGCGCGCCCATCGTCCGGCCGTGGAAGCCACGCATCGCGGCGACGACCCCAATACGCCCCGTGCTGAGGCGAGCGAATTTGATCGCCGCTTCTACCGACTCAGCGCCGGAGTTGCACAGGAAGGCCCGCGTCAGCCCGGCCGGCGCGACCGCGGTCAGCCCGGCCAACAGCTCGGCGCGGCGGTCGTTGTAGAAGATCTCCGGGCAGGTGATAAGCTGCGCCGCCTGCTGCGAGATCGCCGCGACGATGGCCGGGTGCGCGTGGCCCAGATTGGCCGCGCCCTGACCGCCCGCGCAGTCGATGTACTCGTTGCCGTCGGCATCCCAGGCGTGCGCGCCTTGGCCCCGGACGATGGCGAGCGGCCGTTTCGGATACACGCCTGAGGTATGCGCCGCCTCCAGCGCCATGATCTGCTGCTGATCCATCAGTCACCCCTCGCCAGCAGATGCGCCGGGATGAACTGCGGCCAGAGCACCGGCACCGCCGCCGGCTCATCGGCCGGGCTGCCGAAGAAGGTGCCCTCGCCCGCCAACGCGGCCAGGATCGGCTGAGGCCGCCGCGAATCGCCGAGGATCACCTGGGGCACGCCGCCCGCCAACGCTTCACGCGCGGCCAGCACTTTCTTCTTCATCCGGCCCTGCGCCATCGCCTCGGCCGCGTCCAGTTGCGCTGACGGTACGTGGCGCACCAGGCTGGACTCGTCCGGGAACGCGGCCAGCAGCCCGGGCACGTTGCTCAGGATAATCAGCGTGGCCGCGCCCAGCGTCGCCGCCAGCAGAGCCGCGGCGCGATCGCCGTCCACGTTCAGCCGCTCGCCCTCGGTGCCCAGCGCCAGCGGTGCCACCACGGGCGTGTAGCCCTGGCCCATCAGCAGCCGCAGCAGCCCGCCGTTGGCGGTTTCAAGTTGCCCGGTGAAGTCGTCGCGCACCACGCGCTGCCGGCCGTTCTCCACCGCGCGCACCGCGGTCTTGCGCCGCGCCACCAACAGCCGGCCATCCACCCCGGACAGCCCGACCGCGTCGCAGCCCAGGCGTTGCAGATCGGCTACCAGCCGTTTGTTCACCTGGCCGGCCGCGGCCGCCACGAACAGCTCGATCATCTCCGCGTCCGTGTAGCGGCTGACGTGCCCGGACGGCGAGGTCAGATGCCGCACCGGCGTTCCCGTGCGCGCGGCCAGCGCATCCGCCGCCGCCGAGGTGCCATGCACCAGCACCACGGGCCGGCCCTGCGCCGCCAGCGCGGCCACATCCGCGCAGACCGCCTCCGCGTCCACGCCCGCCGCGCCGCCGAGTTTGATAACGATTGGATTCATGATTTCTCCTTCAATGAGAGCCGGTAGATTGGTAGACTGGTAAATTGGTGCACTACGAAATACCAATCTACCAATTTCCCAATTTACCAACTACCAATCACACCGGATGCAGCCCCGTAAACGCCAGCCCCGCCGTCTCGTCCCAGCCCAGCATCAGGTTCATGCACTGGACCGCGGTGCCGGCTGCGCCTTTGCCCAGGTTGTCGATGGCGGCCAGGGCCACCAGCCGGCCCGTCGCCGGGTCGAGATCCCAGCCGACATCCGCCAGGTTGGTTCCCGCCAGCAGTTTCGGCTCGGGGTGGCGGTAGATGCCGCCGCGCTCGTGGATGATGCGGACGAACGGCTCATTGCCATAGGCGGCCCGATAGGCCCGCCAAAGGTCCTTGTCGCTCAGGCCGGGCTGCACCCAGGCATGGGCGGTGGCCAGCACCCCGCGCACCAACTCGATGGAGGTGACAGAGAGATAAACATCAGCCCGACCCAATGCCTGGGCCACTTCGGCCTCATGGCGGTGGCCGGTGGGGGCGAACGAACGCACCGCGCCGCTGCGTTCGGGGTGATGCGACGCCGCATTGGCGGTCGCGCCGCCTTCCGAGGAACCCGCTTTCAGATCCACCACCACCGGGTGATCGGCCCGCAGCAGCCCGGCGCGCGCCAGGGGCAGCAGCGCCAGGATGGAGGCGGTCGCGTTGCACCCCACGCCACTGACGTAGTGCGCCGTGCTGATCGCCTCCCGGTTGATCTCGGGCAGGCCGTAGGCGAACCGGTCGAGCCATTCGGGCGCGGCGTGCGGCTCACCGTAGTAGCGGCGGTAGAGTTCGGGATCACGGATGCGGAAATCAGCGGAGAGGTCAACGATGCGGCCGGCGAGGGTGGCGAGGTGGGGGATGCGGCGTTGGGCTTCACCGTGCGGCAACGCCAGGAACAACACGTCGCACGGGGCCAGCTCGCTGGCGGTCGTGAACCGCAACGGCTGTTCACCCGACGCCTGACGTCTGCCCGTTGGCCGGAGGTTCGGGTGAACGCTGTGTACGAAGTTCCCCGCCTGCGACTCGGAGGTCACCTGGCCGATTTCAACGTGCGGGTGCCCCAGCAGCAGACGGAGCAGTTCGCCCCCGCCGTAGCCCGACCCGCCGATGATGGAAACACGGATGGCTGCGGTCATTGCAAGGCCCCGGCAGTGAGCGGGGAGCGTAGAGCGTGGAGCGCATCCGATCGCATCTCCACATCTCCGTGTCCCCGTGTCACCGTGTCACTGTGTCGCCATCCAATGGGGTCATGCGCCACCCGCAGCGCGTACTGCGCTACCCGCGCCGGGATGTCCACCCCGGTCGTGGTGATGCTGTTGCGGAATTCCATCGTGTGATTGATCTCGTTGATCAGCAGGCCGCGCTCGGGGTGCTCGAAGAGGTCGATCGCCAGCACGCCGCCGCCCACGGCGCTTGCCGCCTGCTGGCACAGCCGGTCGATCTCCGGCGTGACGGGACAGTTGCTCGCCGCGCCGCCGCGGGCCGTGTTGGTGATCCAATGAGCAGACTGCCGGTAGATAGCGCAGATGGTCTCATCGCCGATCACAAAGGCCCGGATGTCGCGGCCCGGCTTGTTCACATATTCCTGGATGTAGAAGATGCTGTGCTGGTAGGAGCCAAGTGTCTCCTTGTGTTCCAGGACTGCTTCGGCCGCGTCGCGGTCGTTGATCCGCGCCAGCAGCCGGCCCCAGGAGCCGACAACCGGTTTCAACACGACCGGATAGCCGAGATCTTCGATGGCGGCCAGCGCGGACTCGGCGGTGAAAGCAAGCCGGGTGCGGGGCTGCGGCACCCCCGCCTCAGCCAGCGCGGCGGTGGTCAGCAACTTGTCGGCGCAGGTAGAGGCCGTGGCGTAGCGGTTGATCGCCGGGATGCCGGCCACTTCCAGCGCGCGCGAAGGATGTACAGCCCGCGGGAGGCGCTGAGCGAACGCTCCAGCACCACATCGGCCGCCCGAAGCTGCCCGGCGGGCGTCGCGGGATCGAGATGGCCGTTGCCGCGTTCGAGGCCGCCCGGCGCGGCCAGCGGCATCACCACCTGGCCGTCGTCGATCACCTGTACTTCGGCGCCGGCGGCTTCCAGCGCGGTCAGAAGCAGCTTTTCCTCGACGCGGATGCGTGATAGGAGTACAGCGATGCGTGTCATTCTCCCCAATCCTCCTGCACTTCCGGGGCCAGCTCGAGCGCGAGCGGGCTGAGGCTGACAACTTCAAGGTCGGCGCCGCACTGGGGGCAGGGGATGATCTCGCCCGCCATCGGGGCTTGCAGGACGAGGGAGCCTTCGCATTCGGGACACGTAGCATTGAGTGACATGGAAATGATCTCCTTTCAGGTTCTGGTTGGATGAAATAAAAAAAACCTCCGCCTGCCAGACCGGCAGGTGGAGGGCTGCGACCGAACACCAGGTACGCGCTAGCAGCCTATCCAGACCTCCGGTCCGGCAGGATCATGTGCTTCTTAGCGCGCTTCAAGTTAGCCAACATGGTTTGCATCAGGTTATCTGTCTTTCTTGCTTCGTCTTTACCAATTCAGTCGATCCCAAGGTGTGGAAAAAGAAACGCCCCGCCAGGTCTTCACTCCTGGCAGGGCGCTGTGCTTACGATTTGCCGTTTCGGGCTCAAGCACAATCAGCCAACCCTGCCAGGGTGGGCTTCTTGGACTTGCTCTGCTTAGAAACGGTTGCGAATGACATTTGTTTTCCTCGGTTCGGAATTCGGCGGCAGTGTAACACAGGTTTCAGATTTGTCAAATCGAGCGCAACGGCCTCACATACCGAGAAAACTTTTGAAGAACGGGCGCTGAGTTCATCGGGCGCTGAGTTCATCGAAGCGCCGCCCTTCGACAAGCTCAGGGCACGCGGCGCTCGACAGGCCGACTATGCCCGTAGCGGCCTCATCCCTGCTCTGACCGCCACCGTCACCTGCAACACATTCATCACATAGTGCGCGGCCAGCGGCGGCCAGATGCTGCCCGTAGCCAGGAACAACAGCGAAAACAGGATCGCTGCCAGCGTGGTGCCGGCCACACCCCAGCCGCCTTGCGGCCAGTGCAGCAGCCCGAAGAACACCGCCAACGGCCACAGCAGCCAGTGCGGCGCGATAAGCCAGGTCAGGCCGCCGAGCGGCAGCGAGCGAAACAGCAACTCCTCCAGCAGGGCTGCCGGCAGCAGCGCCAGCACCACACCCGGCTGCTCGCGGCGGGAAACCGGCAGGATGCAGCGCAGGAGCCGGTCGTCGTAAACCTCCGGCCCCCACCGCCGCACCGCGGCCCGTCCGGCCAGGGCGAACAACCCGGCCATCGCCACGCCAAACGCGGCGCCGAGCGCCAGATCGCGCCAGATGTATGCAGTCCCCCACCCCAGCGCAGTCGGCCCTGGCCCGAACGCGAGGCCCAGCCCGATGCAGGCGGCGATCAAGGCCAACCGCAGCAGATTTTCAGGCCGGCTGAGCAGTGGGTTGAACGGCGGTGTCCATGTGCGCAGCAGCCGCCCCGTTCGCACCGTGCTGACCGCGATCAGGGTCATCAGAGCCACGAAGCCGACCAGGAATAGCAGGTTGTCGATGGCTGTACTCCCCGATTCTGTGTTGGCACCCTCGTCCTAACCCGGACGAGCCGGAACCGAGCCTTCACCACAAAGGCTCAAAGACACGAAGTCCACAAAGGTAGAATTCTGAGTGATCTTGGTGTCTTGTGTCTTGTGGTGAGATTCTTGTTTCTTATGCCGGAATCTGATTGGTAAGATACTAAAAATCACCACGGAGGCACGGAGGACACGGAAATTTCTGCAAACTCCGTGTCCTCCGTGCCTCCGTGGTTCGATCTGCCACTTGCTGTTTGCCGCCCGACTACTGCTGCGTGATCGAGTAGCTGTAATGCGCCGGTTCGGTCGTCACCGGCGTCAGCCCCGAGATAATCAGCATCGCTTCATCCAGGTCGCCCAGGTTCGGCACGGTGAGCTGGCCGCGGCCATCGGCGCCGACCACCATCCGCTGCACCGTGGCTTCCCCGGCGCCGACTTCCAGGAGTTGCACCAGCCAGCGCTGCGCCAGGCTATTGTCTGTCAGGCTCCAGCCCACCGCCTCCCAGCCGCCCGCGCCCGATTCGCCGTCGTCCGCGTAGCCGATCTCCGGGATACTGATGTTGTCGATCAGCAGGCCCGGCTGATTCACCGCGTCGTCTGTTACCATCTCGAAGCGCACCAGGATCTCCTGGCCCGCGTAGGGGGTCAGGTCGACCTGCTCCTCGCTCCACTTCGGCGACTTGCCCTCAGTCTTCTCCCCGGAAGGGTATCCGCTGAGGCCGGTCCAGCCGGGACCGAAGGCGTTGCCCACCGGATCCGCCTCCGTGGTGTGGGCGCCGGGCAAAATCTTCCACGTCTGGCCGCCGTCGGCCGAGGCTTCGACGTAGGCGTAATCCCAACCGTCCTCGATGTCGTACCACGCCGAGAATTTCAGCGTGGCCGACTTGGCGTCGCTCAGGTCAAACGCTCGCGTCAGCGTGGAATCGCTCTGATCACCGCGATTCGACCACCACGAATACGTGCCCTGCGGCGTGGCGTCCACCAGGCCCACCTGATCCTGCCCCGCAAAGTCGATCGTGATCGGCCCGTCGCCCTTCAGCCGGATGTAGTCCGCGCCGTACTGGCTGACCTCGGTTTGCGCCTCTGCCGGGAAGCTGCGGTGTGTTTTCGCAATCGCCATCTCCGGCAAGTCGATGTTGGCATAGCCGTAGCGGCCTTCTGAATCGGCGTCCGGCGCATCCAGGTAGTTGGCGATGACCCAATCCGCGTAGATGTCGTCGAACCGCTCCGGCCGGCCGGCCTTCTGCAGCGCCTCATCGAAGCCGGCAACACCATTTTGTGGTGAGGCCACGACCGCCTTGGTGAGATCCTCGCCGAAGCGGTCAAGGAAGTAATTCATGAAAAGATAAGACGCGCCGTAGTGCTCGGCATTGCCGAGGCTGGGATCGGACCACGTGGTGAGCTGGGTGTCGGGCAGTTCAGCATAGGCGTACTCAGCGCCGCCGGGATCGAAGTTATTCAAGTAGCTCGCCAGCTCCGACATGCCTTCGTTGACCCAGGAGTCTTCGTTGCGATCGTTGGCCCAGTGGATCATATGCTGAAACTCGTGCGCCAGCGTGCCGTCGTAGAACTCGCTGTTCGGTTTGGCGTTGCCGGAATCGGCCGACACATAGAACATCTCGCGCTCATTCGAGTACTCGTTGACCTTGCGCGAGTACTCGTCGGCGGAGGAGTAATAACCAGCCACGGTGTCACCCATGCCGCGTGAGTGCAGGATGTTCAGCCGCACGTCGTTGTCGATGCCGGGACTCCACTCGCTGCCGAAGAACTCACGGTTGGTCGGGTAGGTCTTCTGCTCGAAACGTTGAGCGGATGCCTCGATGTCGCTTTGGTTCATCTTCACGCCTTGCTCGACCCACATCGCCACGTGGTCGGTCACATAGCGTAGCTCGGCAGTCACTTGATGATGTTCCTGCGTATCGCTGTTGGAGACCCAGAACTGCGCCTTGTCGCCCACCTGGTAGCTGGGCGGCGTCGCATTGACGACGATAGGGATATCGCCGCCGTCCGGGTTGAAGCGCAGCGCCAGATCCCGTGCGTCGGCGGCCGGCATCGCGTTTTCCAGCAGCGCGGCGCTCTCGGCATCCAGCAGCGGGATTCCGCCGATCTCATCGACGCTCAGAGACGTCGGCGCCGATTCGGGCTGCCCATTTCCCTCAGCCGACGCGGATGGCGTGGGCGTGACGCGCCGCGCCGACGGCGTTGCCGTCACCATGCGGGTGACCACCTTGACGGTCTCCGCGTTAGGCGCCGCAGGAGCACGCAGAACGAACAGGGCGCCACCCACACCGATTACTGCACAACAGCAGCACAGGATCAGCGCGACAGCAGCAATCAGGATCAACAACAGATTACGGTTACGCTTTTCTTGCATCTTCTTCTACTCCCAACACGAAGCCGAGCGGGGCAGCACGCCGCCACCGCTACTATGCACCCCTTCCGGGGTCATGTCCAGATACAGATGCCCCACCGGCATATAGAAAAATGTATAGGCGCTCAAACACACGCGCATCCCCGGCTGGTTATCCGAACGGGGCCGCACATCCTCCAGCCCCACGCGCAGGATGGGGAGCGGCGCCAATTGGTCGTACAGATACACCTCGCGGCGTGCGTTGATGGCGATGCGCTGCGGGTCACCGCGCACGTGGGCCTCCGGCGGCGGCAGAAAAAGCGGCGACAGCAGCAGCGGACCAACCGCTAACATCAGCGCAACCAATGCCACGGCCAACGTATTCCGCCGCGTGTGGCCCGAGGAACCGCTCAACAAGGCGCGCAGAATCGCGGCCCAGCCCAGGATCAAAACGAGATACACCAGGCTGTTCAGCAAGAAGCCGCTGAGCAGGAATGCGTCTCCCGCCGCGGCGCCACTGCGAATCGAAATCGGCGCGCCGCGAAAACCCGGGCAGAGCCCATCGCAGCCGGCGCGGTAATCCGCCACAGCGAACGCCTCGCCTGACCACCAGCTCAGCGCCAGGGCGGCAACGACGGCCACGACCAGGATCAACGGCCAGCGGTAGCTTTGCTGCCGCCACCAGATCACGAGCAGGACTGCGGCCGCGCTCAGCACCAGCCCGAGCACGAGGCCCAACCAGCCTTGTGCCGCAATCACGGCACGCATCCCTGGACCGGTTCGTCCATGGCCGGGAAATAGGTGCGCGAGTCGGCGCCGTGCGCCCAGATGTTGGGATAGGTCTGCACACCGTCAGCCATCACCCACAGATAAAGGGTGGCGCCGGTTCCTTCAGCAGCATCGGCGGGCGTCGTGGCGCGGTCCACGGGGATGTTGTCGAACTCCCACACAGGATACGCGATGGCGCCCGCTTGCCGGATGGAACGCACGGCTTCACCCGACAGCGGTTTACCCACCTCTTGATCCCATGCGCCGTGGAGCGTCAGTCCGTCCGGCTGCCAATCGACGGGTACCGAAAGTCGGGTCCCATGCTTGAAGAAAGCGACAAGGACATTGGCCAGCGCGCCCTCTCGTACCGACCGGGGATTGCCGGCCTCGTCGTGCGGCCAGACGATCTGGATACGGCGCGTCGACCGCGTCCAAACCATCCGTGGCAGTGCCGCTAGGCACATCCGGCTGCGGAAAGTAGGTGCGCGGATCGGCGCCGTGCGCCCACACACTGGTAGCCGTGTCCACTCCCGCGACCCGCACCATGAAGTAGAGTTTCTGGCTGGGATCGTTGGCGCCGCTCACGTCCACATCGTTCAGGTTCCAATAGGGAAACGGCTGGCCGTCGACACTGCGCTGCTCCGTCGAATCCAGCGGCGCGATCGGATCAGTATTCGCCGCCAGCCATACGATCGCCTTGGGCTGCCAGCCGCAGGCCGGCGGCACGAGGCTGCCCGGTGCAAACAAGCGCAGCCCGATGTTGGCCTGATCGGCTTCGGTCACCGGCGCGAAATCATGCGGCCAGACGACCTCGATGCGAGCATCCACCCCAGCCCGCCCGTTGACCGCTGTCGCCTTCGTTACCGGCTGGATGTTCGGTCGCAGCGCCCATACACCAGCGGTCGCGGTGCCCATCAACACGCCGTCCGGCACGCTGAAATCCACGGCCAACGCCTGCGCCAGGTTTTCACCGACGCCCGTCGCGACGTTCTCCCATCTCTGGCCGCCGTCAGTGCTGCGATAGATGCCTCCCCCATCCCGCGCCGCCCAGAGCAAGCCTGGCGTCCGCGGATCAGCCACCAGCGCGAAGGATCGAACTGTGCGGCGGCAGGCCATCGGAAACCGCGGTCCAATCGTTACCGTCAAAGCGGTAGACGCCATCCTCGGCCACGCCGGCGTAGAGCGGTGGCTGCCCCTTCTCCGCGACGCCGGCTGCTAACCACCGGACCGGCTGCCCATCCAGCCCTATCAAACGCCAGGATCGCCCGGCGTCGAGGCTCTCGAAAACCCCGCCGCCGTCAAGCGCGGCCCACAAGCGCCCTGAATCATCCGGGGCCACGACCAGCCCGCTCACATCCTGCACCTGATCCCCGCCGCCGGTCAGGATAACGGGCATGGGTGTCCAGGTCAGGCCGCGATCCACGCTGCGCATCGCCGGACGACCGCCTAGATAGACGATGTCCCCATCGGATGGCGCGACGGCCAGCGCGCGGTGAGCACCGGGTTCCAGCCGCGCGCCCTGCCAACTCAGCCCGGCGTCGATGCTGCGAAAAGCCTGATCCCACGACGCGACGAAGATAGCGTTGGGATCACTGGGGTCAATGGCCCATGCCGTGGCCGGCACGTCAGGCAAGCCCGCCGCAGCCGAAGACCAGCGCTGCCCACCGTCCAGGCTCCGCAGGATCATCGGCGGTTGGACAGCGCCTCGCAATGGCGTATTGTCGCTCACAGCGAACACGACGCTGGGGCTGGCGCTATGCGTCAGCAGGCCGGCAATCTTGCTATTGAACGGTAAACCGGCCCCGAGCGGTTCCCACACCGCGCCGTCATCCCGGCTGAGGTAGATACCGTGGCCGGTGGCGGCCAGCACGGCGGCGTCGGACGCTGCGGGCCGTGCGCCAGTCGAAGCAACAAACTCTGCCACGCCGCCACTGCTCAGCGCACCTTCGAGCGGCTGCCAGGTGACGCCACCATCGGCGCTGCGAAAGGTGCCGCTCGTGGTATTGAGCAAATAGATACCCCCGCGCAACGCGGCGAGCGCCCGTGGCGCGCCCTGCGCCGGCAGCCCGGAAGCGGCGATTGTACGCCAGGTCACGCCGCCGTCGCTGCTGCGCGCCGCGGTCAGCGCACCTGCGCCGGGTGTGTTCTGCCCGCTGATCAGCAAAGCTGTATCCGGCATATCGGGCCGGAAGGCCAGTTGGGGCGGTGTCACGCCGCCTTCGCCCCTGGCCTGACCCTGAACAACGGGGCGCCAGCTCTGGCCGGCATCCTCGCTGATGAGGACATCCCCCGCGTAGGTTGTAATAAATAACCGGTCAGCGCGCACCAGATGTGGGATCACGTCGGTCAGAATGTCGCCGGGCTGCTGCTCGTTACGCAACGCCTCGTACGTTGTCCACGTGCGGCCATCATCGCCGCTGCGGTAGACGTAGCTGATGGTAGGTTCATCCCCTGTCGTGACGCCCACGAACAGATACCGACCATCCGCGCTGCGCGTGATTTGGCGAATGATAAGGCTATCCGTAGTGAGCGGTGATGGCGCGGGGAGGAGCAGCGGCGCCCAATGGAGGCCGCCGTCGCTGCTGCGCCAAAGCGGAGAATGTCGATCAGCCGTGGTGTCGGCACTGAGCAACCCCACGAGGATGTCGCCGCGCTCGCCATCCACTGCGAGCGCGGTAAATAAGCCGGGCGGCAGATCGTTGGTCACCGGCTGCCAGGTGACGCCGCCATCTTTGGAACGATAGAGGGCGCCTGACTGATTGGCGTTCCCCGTCTCGCGCCACTGCGTCTGGTCATCCCGGCGATTGACGCTTGTGATGCTGACAGCGTACAGGTCTCCATGTGGCGCGGCCGCAAGCTGCGAAATGCGGCCGGCCGGCCCAGCCAGCGGATACCAATGCGGGAGCGTTTCCTGTGCATGGGATGCCTGGGGCGCGAACGTCCAGAAAATCCCGCACAGGATGACAAGCACCCATCGTAGACGGAGGCGTCTGGATCTGAACATTGCGATCCGGCGATTCACAAGCACTCCTGCGATTCACGCTCAGTTGAACTGCGTCACACGCTCGTCCAGCCGATCCGGCCCGCGCTGGACTTCCCAGGGATAGACGATGAAGCGATCGGTGATAACCGCATAATGGTCGGGCGCCGAACCACGGAACAAGTTACTGCCCGGTTTGAAGTGCAGCACCGCCGTCTCCGGCTTCCCACCCGCGGCCTGCACGCGGCCCCGGACCGTGGTGATGGTCTGCCCGTTGGCCCAGATGTCATCGACGATCAGGATGTGTTTGTCCCGCAACAACCGATCCTCAGGGAACTGCAGGAACGTCGGCCAGGCCATGCGCCCCTGGCCCGCCTCGGGAAACTGCACGGCTGCGGTCAGGATATACGTGATGTCCAGCGCCTCCGCGATGAGTCCGCCGGGCACGATGCCGCCGCGGGTGATCATCATCAGCGCGTCATACGGGCCGCGCAGTTGGGGCAGCAGATAGTCGATCAGCTTGTCCACGTCCTGCCAGCTCAGGAATTCGGGTGCGCTGGGCATGGTGGGGATGGTCATAAACGCTCCTCGAAAAAAACGCCGTGATGACGAGTGACCCGTAATGAGTGCTCATTGGTGTTGCGCCGATCTTACGCGGCTGGCCGCCACTCAGGCAATTTCGCCAGCAGCCTCGTGCGCAGCTCAGCGCGCGCCGCGGGCGCTAACTCAACCTGCGGCGGCCGGACCGCGGTGGGCGCCAGCCCGGCGACAGTCCGCCAGCGCCGCTTTGGTCGCCGGTTGCAGCGGATAGGCTTCGAGCAGCGAGCGGGCCGCGCTGAGCGCCGCCTGTGCCACCGCCGCATCACGCCCAGCCCAGGCGGCCTGCTGCACCGCCGCGACCAGATCCGGGAAGACGTTCGCGGCCGCACTGATCGAACCCGCGGCGCCCTCGGCGCACGCCTCGCCCACGAGATGGTCGTTGCCGACAAAATACGCGAGCTGCGGGAAAGCCTGCCGCAGGTGCGTGCCTTGCGCCGGATCGCCGGTCGAATCTTTCAAGCCGTAGACCAGCTCACCGTGCGAGGCCAGCAGCGCCTGCAGAACACCGTCGGTGAACGGCACGCCGGTGACCTGCGGGATGTGATACAGCAACACCCGGCCGCCGGGAGGCACAGCGGCGTCGAACAGGCGCCCGAACCAGTCAACCACCCCGGCCTCAGGCGGCTTCTTAAAGTAAAACGGCGGCATCACCAGCACCGCGGCTGCGCCCGAGGCAAACGCGTGGCGCGTCAACGCGACGGCGTCGGGCAGCGCCGCAGCGCCCGTGCCGACGATCACCGGCATGTCACCCGCGGCCGCCAGCGCGGCCTCGGCCACGGCGATGCGCTCCGCCACGCTGAGGGACGCGGCCTCACCGTTCGTGCCGCACGGAATCACACCGGTGCAGCCGTGCGCCCGCAGATACGCCACGTGCTCGGCGATCCACGGCAGGTCTACCTCCCCGTCGCCGGGGCGAAATGGGGTGACAATAGGAGCGAAAACGCCGCGCAGATCGGTGGGCAAAGACATTCTCCTCACTAGAGATGAACGAAAGATGAACGACGGTCAATCGTCTACGGGTCAATCGTCCATCGTCGCTAACACGACCCGTGCGGGCGCGCCGTCGCAGCCGACGATGGGCAGCGGCAGACAGGTCAGCTCATAGGCGCCGGCCGCGACGCCTGCCAGCGCCAGGTTCTCAACGATGATCACGCCCGCGGCCAACAGCGCACGATGCACCGGGTCGCCCGGTGCGTCGAACGCCTCGATTGAAGGGCCGTCGATCCCCACCAGGCGGATGCCGTGAGCCAACAGCCACGCCACCGCATCGGGAGCCAAAGCGACAAAATCGGGATCGAACGCTTCGCCTACCCTGTCGGAGTTCGTCGAACGAATCAGCAGCCGAACTGTGCCCATCGGGATGGCGGCCCCAGCGAACAACGTGGCTGTGAGTGGCCTCCGACCGGCGAAATGCACCACCCAGACCGGACCGATCAGCACATCCAGCGGCAGAACATCCACACCCGCGCCACCTGCCAGGAAATGCGCCGGCGCGTCCACATGGGTGCCGGCGTGACAGCTCATGCTCAGCCCGGAGACCAGCGGCAGGCCGTCGCTCACGGCCGCGACGAGAACCGGCGGATCGCCCGGCCAAACAGGCATCCGCTCGAAGACAGGCTGCGTTACGTCAATCAGCGTGCGTGGCATGGCATTCTCGCTGCGCCGACTTCATTTTACCACATTGTGAAACGGAAGCCTCACGCCGTCGTGGGCCGGTTGCCCTTCGGCAGCAGGTTGACCAACGGCAAACCGATCAGCGGGATAATTGCGGCGAAGACGTAGGCCGAGCGCAGCCCGAAGCGGTCGGCCGTCACGCCCATGATCACGGTCGCGGTCGATTGAATAATAAAATTGAAGCCCAGGAAGACCCCGTTTGCCAGCGCCCGATTTTCCGGGAACTGCTCCTGCATCAACGCCATGAGCACCGGCATAATCGCCAGCGAAGTGAATCCCAACGCCAACAAGATCGGCAACCGGGCGAGGCCGCCGGCCAGCAGGAAGGCGATCATCAGCGGCGATGCGATCAGCAGCGAGATCGTGATGACCCGCCGTCGCCCCAGCCGGTCACTCATGGTCCCGGCGGTGAGCGATCCCACCATACCCGCAGCCTCAAACAATGAAAAAGCTGCGCCGGCGTAAAACAACGTGCTCCCTTCCTGGCTCAGGAACGTGGGCAGGTAGGTGCCGAACGCCGCTGACATGAAGGAGCGCACCACGGTGATACCCAGCGCCGGGATCAGCACGGGCCGCATGGCGCGCACAGCCTGCCGCCAGGGGCGCGCTGCGCTGCCGACGGGCGCCGCGGATGACGTGCCGCGCAACCGGCCATACAGCACCATCGAAGTCACCAGACCACCTATCATCAGCCACGGCGTATCCTGGAGACCGCCGGTCTGAATGGTCGTCACGAGAATCAAGGGGCCGATCGTGTAGCCCAGGCCGCCGCCCACCATCCAGAAACCCATGCCGCGCCCCAGCTTGCTGCCCGACATGCCGCCCGCGATCACCGGCCCCACGGCGTGGATGCTGGCCGAGCTGATCCCGGCGATGATCAGCAGGATGCCCAGCCAGGCGTAGGAGGGTGCAATGCCCAGCAAACTCATTGCGATGCCGGTCACTGCGGGGGCCAGGATGACCAGGTAGCGCAGGTTGAATTTGTCGGCCCGGTAGCCGATGAACGGCTGCAATATGGACGGCCACTGCAGAAAGACGCTGAGCAGGCCGGCCTGCGCCGTCGACATGCTGAACGCCTGGATCAGCGGAGGCAAAAGCGGCGGCAGGAACGACGTGTAGGTGTCATTGACGGCGTGTCCGGCGGTGACGGTGACCACACCGGTGGTCTGAAACGATCGGCATCGGCGCCGGCAGCGCCCGGGATGGCGGTTGCGAGTGTCGTCATGATGTTTCCAATAGGTCTGCGATATCCGCCAACGAGCCGCGATAGGTCGGCTCCGGCGTGGTCGGCGAGAGCGCGGTGGCCGCGCCCGGCACAAGATAGGTGGCAAATCCAGCGCGGGCGGCCACCATGTCCATCTCCTCATCACCCACCACCAGGCAGGCTTCCGCGGGGACGCCCAGGCGTGCGGCGATGGCGTCGAAGTAGCACAGGTTCGGCTTGCAGCAACGGCTGTTCTCGTAGGTCGTCACCCAATCGTAGGGGAAGTCATCCACGCCGGCCCAGTCCATCCGCTGCCGGATCGCGGTTGCGGGGAAGAGCGGGTTGGTGGCGATGGCGACCTTGTAGCCGAGCGCAAAGGCAAGCTGGACAATCGTGCGGGCCTCCGGCTTGCGCTGCGTATACTCGCGCAGCCCCGGGAAGTCACGCTCGTAGAAATCCTCGAAGATCGGCTCCAGCTCGGCGCGGGGGTGGCCGGCGAACGGATAAAACGCCGCGGCGAACACCTCCTCGTTGGTCGCGCGGCCGTCGTTCGCCAGCATGTGTTCGGTCGCTGCCAGCAGGTGCGCGATGAACGCCTTGGGCGGCGCGATGTGCGCCACCCGCGCGGCCAGCCTGGAGAAGTAATGCGGCAAGAAATTCTCCATGTTGCTGTCCAGCAGCGTGCCGTCGAGGTCGAAAAGAATGGCCTGGAATTTCATCATGATTGACCTGTTCACCGTCCTACATCTTGTTGCAGAGAAAGCAACTTGTCCAGTATACAACACCCTGAACTTCAATCAAAACTATTTGGGTCAGATCGAAGGATCAGGCTCAAACATGAAGATAAATATTCGAAAAACGTGTTGACACTGCGTGAACGCCATGCTATGATCTCAGATATGAAACCTGCGGGGCGCTATCGCCGTAATAGCATGTGACTGTCAGCCACTTGTCGGCAGGAACTCCGGCAGGACGGGCCGCTGATTGGTATAGTGGCGTTGTTTTTTACACACACGTGCGAATAAATGTTGGTTCCTGATTTAAGGAGCAGCCAATGAGCCGCAAGTTGCTCTCGCTTTCCCTGTTGATCCTCATTCTTGTCCTGGCCTTCAGCGGCGCCGCGCGCGCCCAGGACAAGACGCTTTACTGGCAGCGATATGACGTCGATCTCGCGCCCCAGACGAACGGCGACCTGCACGTGGCCGAGACGCAGGAGTTGGTCTTCACCAACGGCACGTTCCGTTACGGACAACGCGCGATCCCGCAGAACCGGCTGGGCGAGATCAAGAACATCCAGGTGCGCGAGCTGGACGGCCCGGTGTATCGAATACGCCGAGACGGACGCGCCGTACACCTATCGCGTCTTCCAGGAAGGCGGGGAAACCAAGATCCGCTACAACTTCCCGCCCACCAGCGACAGCCGCCGCACCATCGTCATCGACTACGACGTGACCGACGCGCTGCGCTACTACCCCGAGAACGGCGTCGACCAGCTCTACTGGAAGGCGGTGCCGGCGGGCAATCCGTTCCCCACCCAGTCGTCCACGATCACCCTCCATGCGCCCGAGCCGGCCACCTTCACGAACTACGGCATCTACGGCGCCAAGGCCGAGGCCGATTTCCAGCCCGGCCAGCGCGATGCGACCATCAAGGTGCGGGGACCGATCAATCCTGGAACGGAAGTCGAAGTGGTGGCGGAATGGCAGCACGGCGTCGTGGCCGGCCAGCCCGCGGCGTGGCAGCGCGAGCTGGACCAGCAGGCCGCTGCGCAACAGACGCAAGATGAGTTCAAGCAACGTTGGGGGCCGGTGTTCGACCTGGGCTTCCTCGCGCTGGCCGGGCTGCTGATCATCGGCGGGCCGGTGCTGCTTTACCTCTGGTGGTACCGCAAGGGTCGCGATCATCCGGTCGGGCTGATCGCCGACTATCTGCCCGAGCCGCCCTCCGATCTGCCGGCCGGCATGGTCGGCACCTTGATCGACGAACGCGCCGACATGCAGGACATCCTGGCGACCGTCCTCGACCTGGCACGCCGCGGCGCGCTGACGATCAAAGAAACGCAGGAACCCGGTTTCCTGGGCATCGGCACGAACTCCGATTTCGTTTATCGCCGGAAATCGGGCTTCTCCGAGACCTTGCGGCCCTACGAAGATACGCTGCTCGACAACATGTTCAAAGGCGGTAAAGAGGTCGAGCTGTCCAGCCTGAAGAACAAATTCTATACAGCCGTCCCGACGATCCGTAAACAACTCTACCAGGCGGTGGTGACGAGGGTTACTTCACCCGCAACCCCGAAACGGTTCGTTCGACCTATGGTTGCCTGGGCACGGCCGCGTTGGTTGCAGCGATCATCGGCGGGTTCTTCTTCGCGGGCATGTTTACGCAGTTTTCAGGGTTCGCGCTGTGTGTGCCGTTAGGCGTGATCGTGACCGCCATCGGGGTGATTATCCTGGCGCGTTACATGCCGCGCCGGACCGAAGAACGGCTCCGAAGAGGTCGCGCGCTGGCGGGCATTCAAACGTTACCTGCAGAACCTGGAAAAATACACCAAGGTCGAAGAGGCCACCGAGATCTTCGAGCGCTATCTGCCCTATGCGGTGGCGTTCGGGCTGGAGCAGAGCTTCATCCGCAAGTTCGAAAAGGTGGACGCGCCGCCCCCGACCTGGTGGATTCCCTACGGCATGCCGCGGCCTTACTACGGCGGGAGTGGTGGCGGGTCTATCGGCGGCGGCGGGGGACACGTGCCCGGCCACGCCGCGCCGATGCCCCGCGAAGGCGGCTCAGCGCCTTCGCTTGACGGCATGTCGCGCAGCATGGGCAGCTCGCTCGCCGGCATGAGCGCCGGCCTGGGCACGATGTTGTCGCAGGCCTCGAGCACGCTGACCAGCGCGCCGTCTTCCAGCGGTAGTGGTGGCGGTGGCGGCTTCTCCGGTGGTGGATTCTCCGGCGGCGGCGGTGGTGGTGGCGGCGGCGGTGGCGGCGGCGGGAGCAGTTTTGGGTAGCAGACGATAGACGATGTGACCATCGTCCATCGTCAATGGTCTCGTCAGCGATTGTCAGTGATTTCAAGGAGGTAAGCCCTATGCCCGGACATGGTCGAACGATCGGTATCATCCTGATTGCGATTGCGTTAGTCGTCCTGCTGGCGTCTGTCGTCTGGCTGCTGGCGGAGCCGGCGACCGGCGCGGGCGGCAAGGCGCTGGGTCTGCTCCTGGTGCTGCTGGTGTTCGTGCTGCCGCTGGGCGGCGGCGGCGCCTACCTGGTGGCCAAGAGCCGGCAGGAGAGCGCCGAGTACACCGAGGTCGCCAAGCAAAAGAAGATCCTGAACATGGTGCTGGCCCAGGGCAAAGTCACTTTCTCTGAGGTGGCGCTGGAACTCAACATGCCGATGGATCAGGTCGAGGAGATGGTACGCGACCTGGTGGGCAAGAATCTGTTCAGCGGCGCGATCAACTGGGAGGATGGCGTGCTCTACTCCAAGCAGGCCTCACAGATGAAAGCGGACCGTAAGTGCCCCAACTGCGGCGGCGAGCTCACCCTGGCCGGCAAGGGCGTCATCAAGTGCCCGTTCTGCGGGTCGGAAGTGTTTTTGGCGAGTTGAGGACGGGTAGAGTGGTAAAGTGGTAAACTGGTAGACTGGTAAATTGGCACCTTGGGACTGGGGGCGATACACCGTCCCCAACCCGATCTACCAACCTACCAATCCCGGACAGAAGGACCATGACAACAACTTCGTACATTCGTGAATCGTCCGGCTTCCCGTTCATCCTCCGGGTGCTGTGGTTCATCTTCATCGGGTGGCACGTCACGTTCTGGTGGGTGCTGGCCGCCTGGCTGCTGAACCTGACGATCATCGGCATGCCGCTTGGGCTGTGGATGCTGAACCGTGTGCCGCTGGTGCTGACGCTGCGCACCCAGCGCACCTATTCAGTAAGTGAAATGCGCGACGGCAAAGTGGTCGAGTGGCACACGCAGAACGTGCCACAGAACCCCTTCATCCTGCGCGCCATCTACTTCGTGCTGATCGGCTGGTGGTTCAGCCTGATCTGGTCGTTACTTGGGTGGCTGCTTTGCGTCACCATTATTGGCTTGCCGCTCGGCGTGTTGATGCTCAACCGCCTGCCGGAAGTCACGACGTTGATGCGACACTGAGCAGGGGACAGGAGACAGGAGACAGGGGTCAGGAGACAGTTGGCGTCGCTGTGGCTCAATGATTCAGCGGCACGGATCACGGAATACGCAACACCTTGCGCCGGAACGCAGCGCAGGCACAAGCGCACGCATCACGTTTCACGCATCACGTTTCACGTTTCACGCATCACGCATCACGCATCACGCATCACGTTTCACGCATCACGTTTCACGTTTCACGTTTTTTCATGGAGGTATACATGGACCCAGTCGAAAAAGCCAAGTCCGAAATGGGCGGTATGGAAAGTTTCTTCACCAAAATTCCCGGGATCTCCGGCTACCGCGAGAAGGAGATGCGCCGCGACGCCGACAAGCAGTTGCGCGATGCGTTGGCGAAACGGCTGGAGAGCCGCCGGCGCAAGCTGACCGGGCTGCAAGGCGAGCTGCTCGACTCCGGTGGCATCCTCTGGATGGATGACATGGAGCGGGTCGTGGGGCGCCTGCAATTGCTGATCGACCGCGTGAAGACTGCTTCCTACGGCTACGCGCCGCTCTTCGCGCTGAATCGCGTGAAAGAGGATGACCTGGATCGGCTGATCGAATTCGACCAGGCGCTGGCCGATGAGGTGGGCCGGTTGGATGAGGCCATCGGCGGGCTGGAGCAGGCCGTGCAGGCCAATGAAGGCGTCAAGGAAGCGCTGAAAGCCGTGGGCGACCTGCTGACCGGCCTCAACGAGACGTTCGGCCGCCGCGCAGACGTCATCCAAAACGCAACCGAATAACCCGTACCACCGAAAGACAGGAGGAATCACATGGCACGAATTATCGACGTCGTCCAGGTCCCCGACCAGGGGTTGAACCAGATGGTTTCCCGCGTGCCCCAAACCGGCAGCGGTGACTTCCGCATCGGCTCCCAGGTGATCGTGCGCGAGAGCCAGGCCGCGGTCTTCTTCCGCGACGGCAAGGCGCTGGACACCTTCGGTCCCGGCCGGCACACGATCACCACGGCGAACATCCCGCTGCTGGTCAACCTGATCCAGCTCGGCACCAGCGGCCAGACCCCCTTCACGGCCGAGGTCTACTTCGTCAACCAGCGCGACTTCATCGACATGAAGTGGGGCACGCCTGAGCCGATCTCCCTGCGCGACCCGGACCTGGGTCTGGCCCGACTGCGCGCCAACGGCCGTTACTCGATGGCGATCAGCGATCCGCAAATGTTTGTCGCCAAGATCGTCGGCACCCAGGGCCTCTACCAGACCAGCCAGATCGAGGACTATCTCCGCAGCATGATCATCAGCCGCCTGACCGATCTGCTGGGCGAATCCAAGACCGGGCTGTTCGATCTGCCTGCGCTGTTCAACGAGATGAGCGCCGCGATCAAGGTGAAGGTCAGCGAAGATTTCGAGGCGCTGGGCATCACCCTGAAGCAGATGTTTCTATCCAGCGTCAGCCCGACCGAGGAGACCCAGAAGGCCATCGACGAGCGGGCCGCAATGGGCGCCATCGGCGACATGAACAAGTACATGCAGTATTCGGCTGCCAAGGCCATGCGCGAGGCGTCCGCGTCCGGCGGTGAGGCGGGCAGCGCAGCCAGCACGGGTGTCGGTTTGGGCGCAGGTATGGGCATGGGTGTGGGCATGGCGGGCATGATCAGCCAGGCCATGGCCGGCACTGCGGCCGCGCCGGCCGCCGAGACCGCAACCGCGCCGGCCGCAACGCCGGATGTGATGACCGTGGCCGAAGCCGCGGCTTACCTCAAGGCGAGCCCGGCCGACGTGCAAGCGCTGATCACCGGCGGCCAGGTCAAGGCCAAACAGATCGGCAGCGATTACCGCATCAGCAAGAAGGTGCTGGACGATTTCCTGGCGTCATAGTATTACGGCCACATCTGACGCAACCGAGCCTTGAGCATGTCGAAAGGCGGTTCGTTTGCTAGTAGTCCGTCAGCGATGATGTGATGAGCTGGTAGTAACGACTTCAGTCGTTTTCGTGCGGCATCAGCGACTAAAGTCGCTACTACGAACCCATCACTTGAGCCTTGACGAACTATTAGGCCCGAGCAGGCGCTTCGACATGTTCAGCGTCCGTTCGAATCTGAAGTGTGTGAGTGTGTGGTTGAAGTGATCGGGAGGAGAGAACATGGGTGTGATCAATTCAGGACTCGGGTGCATTTCCTGGATCATCTTCGGCGCGTTGGCAGGTTGGATCGCCAGCATGATCACGGGGCGGAACCAGCGCCAGGGCTGCATCATGAACATCATCGTCGGCGTCATCGGCGCGTTCATCGGCGGGTTGGGCTACGGCCTACTCACCGGGAACACGCTGAACGTCGGCTGGAACCTGACGGCGCTGATCGTTTCGATCCTCGGCGCGGTGGTGCTGCTGCTGGTCGTCAACCTGTTCAGCCGTAACCGTTAGCCAGCGGTTGCCGCTTGGCGAATCAAGAGACCTCTTAAGTGCGCGTCACTTCAGAGGTCTCTTCGCGAAGACCGCCGGCGCGCGAAAGGCCGGGCGCGGCGGTCGGATGACCAGACGGCGGGCGGTGCCAGCGGTCGGACTGTGGCGAGCGCAAGACAACGCGCGCGGCGGGGGGGCTTGGCTCTGATCAATATCGGCCAACTGCGGACCGCAAATCATCCCCGGCATATCTATGATACTCGATCATCGCGACTCGCCCATGTTGAGGGTTGTTGGTCGTTCCGTGATCTGTTTGCTCCCAACACGCTGCCGTGATAGAATCCGCTGTAGGCCAAGTCGTATCCATCCAAGTCCGTAACAATGTGCCGAGCTGATCGCCACGCCGGTAACTGGGCGATCAGTCATTATTTCCAGTCCAGGATCACGGGATGAAGGAGCACCTTCATGCTGATCACACAACTCAGAGTGTCCGGCCTATTGTCGTTCGGTCCGGAGGGTATAGACCTACCGCTGAGTAATCTGAATGTACTCATCGGCCCCAACGGTTCCGGCAAATCGAATCTCCTCGAGGTGCTCGCCCTACTTGAGGCTGCACCCACCAATCTCCCGGCACCCGTCAAGGAGATGGGCGGCGTGCGGGAATGGCTGTGGAAGGGCGCGCCCGGCGCCAAAGAGGCGACCATAGAAGCGGTCCTTGACTACCCGTTTGGCCGACAGCCCTTGCGACACGGTTTGGTCATAACAGACCATGGCGGCCGCTTCGAAGTGGTGGATGAATGGATTGAGAACGAGAAGCCTTATGTCGGAAAGGCCGAGCCACAGTTCTACTACCGCTTCCAGCACGGCAATCCGGTGCTGAAAGATATGCAATCTCAGGAGCGGCAACTGCGCCGGGAGAACGTCAGGCCGGAGTTATCCGTGCTTTCGCAGTTCCGAGATCCGGAGCATTATCCCGTACTGAACTGGCTTCAAGAAAAGTATGAGCAGATTCGGCTATTTCGTAACTGGTCGTTCGGTCCCATTGCGCCGTTGCGCCGCGAACAGAGCGCGCACGGAAGCGCCGACTTCCTGGCTGACGGGGGAGAAAATCTGGCACTCGTGCTGTCGAAGATCCGCAGCCGCGTGAAGCCCGAACTGCTTGAATCGTTGAACAAGCTTTTTGAGGGGATTGAGGATCTCCACCTGACCATTGATGGCGGCAATGTGCTGCTCTTCTTGGAGGAACAGGGCGGCCGGGAGATTCCGTCCACCCGCCTCTCAGATGGCACACTCCGCTACCTATGCCTGCTGGCGATTCTGCTGCACCCGGAGCCGCCGCCATTGATCGCACTGGAGGAGCCCGAACTCGGTCTACACCCGGACATCATTCCGCACGTGGCCGAGTTACTGATGCGCGCGTCGGAACGGACGCAACTGGTGGTTACGACGCATTCTCGGATGTTGGTTGACGCGCTCTCGACCGATCCGTCGAGCGTGATCGTTTGCGAAAAGATAAACGGTGAATCCCGCTTTGAGCGGCTGAATCCTGAGGCCCTGGCGCTTTGGCTGGAAAGATACTCTTTGGGCCAACTCTGGAGCATGGGCGAGTTGGGGGGCAACCGATGGTGACCGTCAAACTCTATGTCGAAGGCGCTGGGCAGACCGACCTGGAACGCTCGCAATGTCGCCAGGCGTTCAGCACGTTCTTCGCATCGGCTGGGTTGACGACCAAGCGCCCCCGTACTGTGCCCTGCGGGGGACGTCAGTTCGCCTACGATAATTTTGTAACCGCGGTGAAAACCGCCAAGCCCGGCGATCTCCCGCTGTTGCTGGTTGATGCTGAAGAAGCTGTGGCTGAGGGCCAGACGGTGTGGCAGCACCTAAAATCATGCGACAACTGGGACAAGCCTGCTGGAGCCGGCGACGATCAGGCGTTCCTCATGGTCCGGGTGATGGAAACCTGGTTCCTCGCCGATCGGGAAATGCTTCGCACATACTTTGGGCCGGAGTTTGGGGAGAAGCATCTTCGGGCCTGGCCTTCCCTGGAAGATGTGCCCAAACAGACGGTCTATGACGTTCTCTCAAGAGCTACCGCTAACTGCAAACAGAAGGCTTACGCGAAAGGGAAAGTGTCCTTTGAGATGCTAGAGAAAGTCGACTGAGCCAGACGGGCAGCAGGCCAGTAAGCTGACCTGCGTGTAGAACCGCCATGATGCGATCACGTTGTCCGTAGGCGGCTTGCCCGGCGAGCCGCAGGTCGAACAGGCGGCGCGTCACCAGAACGACGGCGCGTGAGCCGTCCGTCGCGCTGCGGGGCAGCACGAACGTCTTGACCGCCGATGTCAGCGTGATGGCAAACAGGGCCAGCCCGAGTGCGAAGACAGCCGCGCAGCAAGATCGATCATGCCTCGCCGCTGGCACCCGGGGTTGAACGGCGCCGTCTCCCACAAGCCGCAGGAACTCCTGCACCTGCGCGAGCTGTCCAGGAACGCAAAGCGCGCCACCTGCTGGCCGACTTCGAGCAGCGCGCCTTCCGTGCGCGGATCCCTCGGCCTCCCCGCTGCATCGAAAGCCTGCCGAGCCTCGGCCACCGACACCTGCTCCGGGATCACCCACGCGTGCAGGGCGCGCGGCCGACCATGCGCAGGCTGTTCGAGCGTTGATCGCCGCCTGCCATCGCCGCCCAGCCGGCCTCCCGACACGCCCACCAGCCCGAGCATCTTGCCCTCGAACTCGTCGAACCCCATCAGGTCGAGCGCGTTCTTCAGCACCCCGCTGAAGCTGGCGTGGTACTCCGGCGTGCCGAGGATGATCCCCTGCGCCGCCCGCAGATCGCACCGCAGCCTGAGGACATCCGGCGGGCAGGTCGCCTCATCCACGCGGCCGGTGCTGAACATCAACTCGTAGTCGCGGTAGGTCAGACTATTGCAGACCTTCGCAGCCAATTCTATCACCTCAGAGGTTTCTTCGCGGTCACCTGCTGCGTGAGCAGGGCCTGCCTGTAGCCCCCCAAGCCCGAATCCCCGGATTATCATTCAGAATGAGTCGAAGCTTGTTCCTGCCTGACCCGCATCAAGCATTTTGTCTGCGGTAGGCGGGCTGTATCGCCGCAGATCACGGCGCAGCCTGCTGTGGTCTGGCAGGTTTGAAACGATCTCCATAGCCTCCTGAGACCTCACATGCCGTCAAACAGGTCGTTGAAACGCGCTCCCGGCTCCGGCTCGGGCCAGGCCAGCGCAAAGTGCTCCCGGCGCATCATCTCCTTGACGGTCGGCTCCGGCAAGCGCCGGAAGAGGTTGCCCGGCCCGAACTGGGTGCGGTGACAGTTCAAGGCCGACCACTTGGCTTCCACCGCGTCGGCCACATCCATGACCACATTCACCTGCTCGTCGGGCCAGCCGCCGCCCCCGCCTTCTTCGAAGCGGGCAAAGCCGCTCGTGTCCATGCCCAGCGCAAGCATCTCATCCCGCATCCGCAAGAAGAACGAGCGCGGGATGGCCGTGTAGAACAGGCGCGGCGCCTGCCAGGCCGGTCCCTGCTCCGGATAACGCGCCCCGTCGGCCGCGGCGTGGAAGGCCGCGACGGTGTGGCGGTGGATGGCGATATGATCCGGGTGGCCGTAGCCGCCGTTCGGCTCGAAGGTGATGACGACCTGCGGCTGCACGCGGCGGATGATCCCGACCAGTCGGGCCACCACTTCCTCGGTGGGCGCGTTGACATACGCCCGCGGATCGGCATTCTCGGCCGTGCCGGCCATGCCCGAGTCGCGATAGCCCAGGAAGATCAGCTCGCGCACCCCGACCGTCTCCGCCGCGCAGCGCAGCTCGGCTTCCCGCACCTCACCGAGCGTCTCCGGCGTGGCGCCGGTGCCCTCCGCGATCTCCCCGGCCTCGCCGCGCGTGGCGCAGACCAGGGTCACGTCCGCGCCGGCCGCGGCATACTGGGACAACGTCCCACCGGTCCCGAAGGCTTCGTCGTCAGGATGGGCAAAAAGGGCAAGCAAAATCTGTTTCATGGCGCTCTTTCCGGTCAATTCGTCGCTGCAGCCGCCGGCTGGGCTGCGGTCTTCACATATTTGTCGAAAAATGCGATCGACCGCTGCATGGCGGTGTTGAAGCTCTTCGATAGGTTGTGGTTGTCGCCGGGATACTCGTAATACTCGACCGGGACGGGCAACTCAGCCTCCTGCGCCTGCTGATACAGCGTCTGCGAAAACTCGGGCGGCACGCTCTCGTCGGCCGTGCCGTGATGAAGCTGCAACGGGCCCGACAGGTCCGCCAGATAGCTGCTCGGCGAGATCGACGTCCAGAAGGCCGGGTTCGATTCCGGCGAGCCGTACTGCGCCACAAAATCGTCGCGCCAACGCCGCGCCCGGGTCGGGACGCTGGCCGGCACCGGTCGCCGCCACCGGCTCATCAAATCAGGATAGGATGCCACCACCCCAGCCCAAATCACGCCTGCCTTGATATCTTTCGTCGTCACCATTGAACGCAGCGTGATGCTCCCGCCCATCGAGTGGCCCCACATCCCGATGCGTTCGGGGTCGACGGCCGCGTACTGCTTGACGGACGACAGCGCGTTCAGCACGTCGATGGTGTAGTCGGGCGAGCCGTAGCCACCGGAGGCAGTCCCTTCCGATTTATCGTGGCCGCGGTAGTCGGGCCGGAAAACGACGTAGCCGTTGCGGGCGAACCCATCCACATAGGCGACGTAGCGCTCGGTGGTCCGGTATTGCTCCGGCGGGATGTAGCCGTGGTTGAAGATGATCGCCGGCCAACCGGTCGCGGGCGGCGTCCCGTTGGGCACCGTCAGCAGCGCGTACTGCTTCAACCCCTCTGAAAGGTACGAGGCGCGATAGCGCTGGTAGTTCGCACCGGCCGGGAGCTTCTGCTCGATCACGATGTCGCTGCCGGGATAAGCTTGTTCGCGCATGTACGCGATCGAGAGCGGATTCGGCGGCGTGGCGGTCGCCGTCGCGGTCGGCGTTCGTGAAGGCGTGGCTGTAGCAGTCGGCGTCGCGGTGGGCGTGTGGGTGGGCTGCGGCGTGGCAGTCGGAGCGACCGTCGGCGTGGCGGTTGGCTGTAGGGTGGCCGCCGGCAGGGTTATGGTCGGCGCCCGGGCAATGGCCGTTTCCTCGCTGGGACGCGCCCCGCGCCGCAGGCTGACACGATCAGCGCCAGCGCGCCTGCCAGAACAGCCAGGGTGATGAATCGTGAGAGTCGCATTTTCAGCTCCGGTGATTGTCCAGCTTCGCGTCCATGCCGCCGGTCACGAGATCCCGCACCTCGTCGGAGGCCAGGAAGTCGTGCGGGAAGCCGAGCTCGATCTGGCTGGCAGCGCTGAGCCGCTGCATCTGCTCGGCGGTCAGCGCGAAGTCCAGGCAGCCCAGGTTGTCGTGCAGTTGGGCCGCGGTCTTCGCCCCGATGAGCGGGATGATGACGCCCGGCTGCTGGCGCACCCAGTTGATGGCGACCTGCGACGGCGTCCGCCCGATCTCGTCGGCGACCGCCGCCACTTCGGCGGCAATCGCCAGGTCGCGATCGGTCTTGTCCCAGCGAGCGGCTCGCCCAGCGGTCCCGGCGTCCCCGCGCTTGTACTTGCCCGTCAGCACGCCTGCGCCCAGCACGCTCCAGGGCGTCACCGCGATGTCAAGGGCGCGGGCCATCGGCAGCAAGTCCCGCTCGGCGGCCCGGTCGGCCAGGCTGTAGCGGATCTGCAGGCCCACGAAGCGCGACCAGCCGCGCAGGTCGGCCAGCGTGTTGGCCTGCGCCACCACCCAGGCCGGCGTGTCGGAGACGCCGACGTACAGCACCTTACCGGCTCGCACCAGGTCATCCAGCCCGCGCATCACTTCCTCGACCGGGGTCGTGAAGTCCCAGGCATGCACCCAGAAAAGATCGACGTAGTCGGTCCCCAGCCGCTTCAGGCTGGCTTCGAGCGACTGCACCATGTTCTTGCGGCTGTTCCCGCTGGCGCTCGGATCATCCCGCCGGTCGAAAAGCGTGTACTTCGTCGCCACGACAAAACGCCCCCGGTCCGCCGCGACGAACTCGCCGACGAATCGTTCGCTCGTGCCTTCGGTGTAGCGATTGGCGGTGTCGATGAAGTTGCCGCCCGCCGCGACATAGGCATCGAAGATAAGCCGGCTCTCCTCTTTCGAGGCGCCCCAGCCCCACTCCGGCCCGAAGGTCATGGTGCCCAACGCCAGCTCTGAAACGCGCAGGCCGCTCCGGCCCAGTAGTTTGTAACGCATGTGATGCCTCCAACTTTCTCATGGCCTGATTCTATCAGAAATCGCCGCCGATGCTGTACCATTACTTCCACAACGGCGATTGTCCAGACGCTGTGCTTTGCCTTGGGAGCCGGCCCGTATGATGTAGAAAAGGGGTTGAACAAGCAATATCTTGCCGTTCAACCCCTTCGAAGACCGTTAATCGGGTCGTTTAGTTATTCTGTGCGCCCCCATTCACCCAGGCGGCGATCAGGTCGATCTTGTCTTGCGATAGCTTGGCCGCGCGCTTGGGCATCTTGCCAGCCTCGATCGCCTGCACCAGCATGCTGTTCGCCGCGTCGCCCGGGGCGATCACCTGGCCGTCCTCGCCGCCTTGCATCAAATCGTCGTAGGTCTTCACGGATAGTCCGCCCTTTTTCCCGTCGCTGCCGCCGTGACACTTCACGCAGTTCTGCTCGAAAATCGGCTGCACATCTTTGGCGTAGCTGACGACTGCCGGGGCAGCCGCGGGGACCTCAGTCGCCGCAGGTGCTTCGGTTGCTACGGGAGCCTGGGTCGCTACCGGTGCTTCAGTTGCCGCAGGGGCCTCGGTCGCTGCCGGTGCTTCGGTTGCCGCGGGGGCCTCGGTCACGGCAGGTGCTTGGGTGGAGACTGGGGCCTCGGTTGCCGCAGGGGCGGCCGGCGCTTGACCAGGTTGGGCCGGGGCGGCCGGCGCACAGGCGGCCAGGACGGCCACCAGCGCCAACGTCAACAGCAGGACGCTGAACTTTGCAGACTTTCGCATCTTGTTTCCTCCATTTATGACGAGTGAAGTATCGCTCGGGCGTCGTATCACCCGACCCGAATACGAGATACAGTGTGAACCAGAGTCCCGTTTTTTTCAGTGAGCTTTCGTCCATTACTTGCACATTCTTCGTTCGGCACGTTGTGGGGGAGAGCTGATTTAGCCCAAACGCGCGGCGAAAAATTCGCTATCCCGCCCGACCGTGGTATAATCACGGCCGAGGAGAAGCGCGCATGTCCCACATTCAAGCCGCGATCGAGGCCCATCGCGAGCGTTTCCTGGCCGAATTCTGTGAGTTCCTGAGCTATCCCAGCGAGAGCAGCAACGCCGCAGGCCTGGCCGGCGCGGCCGAATGGGTGACGAAGCGGCTGGCCGCGTTGGGCGCACAGGTGCAGGTTTTGTCCACCGGCCCTGATGCGCCGCCCGCCATCTTCGGTGAGGTCGGCGCGGGCAAGCGGAGCCTGCTCAGCTACTCGCATTACGACGTGCAGCCGCCCGATCCGCTGGAGCAGTGGGAGTCGCCGCCGTACGAGGCGACGATCCGCGACGGCAAGCTCTACGCCCGCGGCGCGGTGGACGACAAGGGCGACACGCTGGCTCGCATCCACGCAGCCGAGATTTACCGGGCGGTCTACGGCGAGCTGCCGCTGCGGCTCAAATTCTTCGTCGAGGGCGAGGAGGAGGTCGGCAGCCCGCATCTGGCGCCGCTGGCCGAGCGCCACGCCGACCTGCTGCGCGCGGACGGCGCGATCTGGGAGGGGGGCGGGTTCGACGACGCCGAGCGTTATACCTTCTACTGCGGTGTCAAAGGGATCGCCTATCTCGAGTTGCGTATCCGCGGTGCGGGCTATGACCTGCACTCGGGCTATGCGCCGATGGCGCCCAACCCGGCCTGGCGCCTGGTACACGCGCTGAGCACGCTGAAGGACGACCGCGACAACATCACGGTGGACGGACTCATGGCCCACGTCCGGCCGCCGACCGACGCGGAGATCGCCTACATCCGGCGCATCCCCTTCGACGGCGCGAAGATGAAGGCCAATTGGGGGCTGAACGCCTTCGTCAACGACATGAATGACGAGGAGGCCCTGACCCGCTTCATCACCGCGCCCACCTGCACCATCTGCGGGCTGCGCAGCGGCTTCATCGAAGAAGGCGAGAAGACGGTGCTGCCCAGCGCGGCGATGGTCAAGCTGGACTTCCGCCTGGTGCCTGATCTGACACCCGAGCTGGTGGCCCGGCTGCTGCGCGAACATTTAGACCGCCGCGGTTACGCTGACATCGAGATCCACCCCGCGGCAGGCATGGTGGGCGCGCGCTCCGATGTGAACGCACCATTGGTGCAGACGGCCATCGCCGCGGCGCGCGCGGTTTACGGCCACGAGCCCGTCGTCTACCCGTCGCACGGCGGCTCCGGGCCGATGCACGCGCTGGTGCAGGGGGTCGGCACACCGGCGGGGCTGATTGCCGGCGTCTGCTATCCGGGCATGCGCATGCATGCACCCAACGAGAACATCCGTTTGGACGACTACTTCCGCCACATCACATTTCTGGTTGAGTTCATGCGGCGATTTGCCGATAACGAGACCGCTTGAGCTGAGGCCTGACAGAGAGCTCTCAAACGGACGGCGTCTGAATCACAGCGGGCCAAGTCGCCGGATGACATCCTACATTTATACCTATGAGGAGACGCACGTGAACAACAACGGCATGGACGAAGAGTTCGACGACCTCGATGAGGCGCTCGAAGATGATCTTTACACCGAGCTTGACGATGACCGTCGCGCCGAGCTGAACGAGATGCTCGGCCTCACCGTACTCGGGATCGAGCTCTGGGACGAGTCGCTGGGCGACGAGGAAGATGCCGAGCCGGTGCAGCCGGAAGCGCGCGTCTTCTTTGACTGCGACCTGTATCTGGACGACAATCTGGCCCTCGAGCTCTACGTCGCCGCGGTGTACCCGGACCCCGAGAAGGATCCGATCACAGGCATGGACACCATCTTCGACGTGGTCGGCCGGCTGGCGGATGACAAGCTGGCGCTGATCGACTACGGCGAGGCGGATGAAGAAGGCGGCATCGCGTTGGCCTTCGGCAAGGGCGATGACGTCAAGCTGGTGGTGGTCGCCAGCGCGTGGATGATCAGCGAGTGGGAGCCGGACGAAGAGGAAGCGGAGAACTAGAAGCTGGAAACTGGGATCTCGAGCCGCCCGGCGCTGGACGGTGGAGTCAAACCTATCAGCGTCAAGCTCCCAGCTTCCACGCCCGCTCTGCGGGCACACCGACTTCATTCTTCTGCCGGAGCACACGGTTGGCTGTCATTCGTCTCGCCGTCCTTGACGTGGACGGTACCCTCAAGCGCGCCGAGTCGCCCTATCAGTATTTGCACGAGCGGCTCGGCGTGGCGCACCTGGCCGCGGAAAACCGTGAGCTGGCGTTGGCCGCGCGGATCAGCTACGGCGAGTGGCTGCGGCGTGACGCCTTGCTGTGGGCCGGCCAGCCGGTGACGAAGATCCGCCGTCTGCTCGCCGAGAACCCCTATCTGCCCGGCGCGCCGGAGTTGTTGGCCGTGCTGAGGACGGCCGGCGTCACCGTGGCGTTGGTCAGCGCAGGCTTCACACTCAACACCGATCCCATCGCGGCGGAGTTCGGCCTGGAACACGTGCTGGCCAACGAGCTGACCGTCACCGACGGCGTGCTGGACGGCGGCTCGATCAACCACGTGCCCGAGGGCGGCAAAGCCGCGTTCGCCTGTAGCCTCATGGCCCAGCTCGGCATCCCGCCCGACCAGACCCTGGCCGCCGGTGACACCCGCGGTGACCTGGAGCTATTCGACTGCGCCGGCGTACGGATCGCGGTCAATCCGAAATCCGCTGCGCTGCGTGCCCGGGCCGATGCTGTCTTCGAACCTGACCTGACCGGCGCCGTCGCCTGGCTCGCTGCGCGCGGCTATCTGTCGAGCGAATCAGCACATTAGCGAATCGACGAATCAACGAGACGTCCATTCGCCATTCGCCATTCGCCATTTGCCATGAACCTGATCGACTGGCCCTCTCTTGCCCGCAACGCCCTCTGGATCCTGGGGCTGAGCATTGTCCTTGCCGCGTGGAGCTATGTGAGCTGGCTCGCCGCACGGTATCACGTGCGCGCCTGGCGAGCCATCGAATGGCCGGTCTTCGTCGTGCCAGCATCGGCCGGCCTGACGATCTTCGCGATCAGCCTGGCCTGGGGTGCAACGCGCGCGTGGGAACGCGTCCTGTGGATCGTCCTCGCCGCGGCCTTCCTGGCGCAGGCGGCGCAGGGCTGGCGGGAGGCGCGGCGCCAGGGCTGGCAGCCCGCGCCAACCCTGGAAGCCCTCACCCCGGGTTCCGCCGACGCCACGTCAAACCGGTAGGATATGTCAAAGATCACCCGGTCCACGGGCTGTAGGGTCGGGTCTTGCGATTTCAACGCAAGACGCTCTATACGGCCGCTAGCGCTGTAACGGCGAACTCCTCATAGAAAGAGAATCCCCCTACAACTGAAACGGAGACGCACATGTTCAATCGTTTTCTCTCGCGGTTCGGCTGGATCATCTTCCTGCTGTTGGCCGGGGTTTACCTGCTGCTGAACAACCTGGGGGTGATCGGCCCGTGGGGCGATCTCATCTGGGGCGCGCTGTTCGCGGCCATCGGCCTGGGGTTTCTGATTTGGTTCTTTGTGGACCGGACGCGCTGGTGGCGGGTGATCCCTGGCTTCACGCTGTTGGCGGCCGGCGCGGTGATTGCGCTGGAGTCACAGAAGATCACACTGGATAATTGGGCCGGGGCCATCGTGTTGTTCGGCGTCGCGCTGGGATTTTGGGCTCTTTTGCTGCGCCGCGGTGAATTCTGGTGGGCCCTCCTGCCTGCCGGTGTGCTGACGATAACCAGCCTCCTGATCGGCGTGCGGGCACAGCTCTCCGGTCAAGTCTGGACGGCCGCCCTGTTGATCGGTCTCGGCTTGGTTTTCCTACTACTCTACTTCGTACGCCTCGGCCAAACCGACACGCGCTGGGCGATCATCCCCGCGGGCTGGCTGATGCTGCTCGGCCTGATCACGCTGATCAAGGCGTCCAATTTGCCACCTCTGATCAACAAGTGGTGGCCGACGCTGCTTATCCTGCTCGCGTTGGCCCTATTGGTGCTGGCGATTATCCGCCGGCCAAAGGCCGCACCCGCCGCGCCCCCGAAAGCCGAACCGGGCAAGGGCTACGACACGCCGACACCCGCGCCCGGCGCATCGGTCACACAGATGCCGACGTCTGCTCCCGCGCCGACGCCCAAAGCCACCCCGGTGGCCGAGCCTGAGATCGACATCTACAAACTGATCGAGCAGCAGCCCAAGGAACCACCGACTTAAGACTTATGTGCGCTGGAGATCAACACGGAAAGCGCGCAGCAGCACGAAAACGACTCTAAAAAGGGGGGGTGTCCAGACGTACTGGATCCACACCGCCCCTTTTTCTACTCTCTGAATGCCGTCGCTGCCTACTTCAACGGGCAGAGATCCTCCGGCGCAAACGTTGGGTTTGCCAGGCCCCAATCGGCCAGGAACTGCCACGCAGCCGGATTGGCTTTCGCGTAATTGACAGTGTCGCGACACGCCTGGATGATGCTACCTGACGCCTTGTAGCTCTTCAGGAAAGCATCGGCTGCACCCTTGAGCGCCGGCTGCTCGATCTCCGCCGCGACAGCCGCCGCCTTGCCCGACTGACCGCCGGCGACCTGGCTGACCACCAGCCGGAAACGGGCGAAGTCCTGCAGCAGCGGGACCTCGTCCTTCACCGTCCAACAGGCCGTCAGGGTCGGATCATCGAGCGCAGCCTGGTAAGCGGCAATCGCCGGATCAAAACCACCCTTCGCCCAGGAACCCAGCAGGGCATCGGCATCCTGGATGGCGTGATAGAGACACGCGGACTTGTCGTACGTCTGATTTGCCAACGTATACGGCGCGCCGTTCAACGACGCGTAGGTTTCGGTCCAACCGCGCTGCGGCCCGGCGTCCGCTGGCTCGATGACGCCGCCATGCACCAAGATCTCCTCGCCACTGCCCTCGGGTAAAAGGTCCTGGAAGGCGTATTCCGCGCTTGCCATCGTCGGGTCGCCGGCGATCCAGGCCTTATATCCGGTGCCGTCCCACGATTCCACAGCCAGGGTCGAGAAGCAGGCCTGCGCGCCGCAGGTCGTGTCGGTCCACACCAGATCGCTTTTCCCGTCCGCGTTGATGTCATCGGCGAGCAATAAGGTAATCACACCCTTGCCGTCGAAGGCACGCGCGAGCGTGTAACCGCCCTGTGGTTGGACGTGATATACCGCCAGCGCGCCTTTGACCGCGGATGCCGCGGCCGCGGGATCGACGATCGCCACGACAACATCGGCACTCGTGGGCGATTGCAGCGCAGCCGGGGTGACACCGCTGCCCCCTTCAACCAACGCGCCGCACGCCGCCAACCAGGCCTGCAAATCATTAAGCGTCTTGCCGGGCATGTTCAGGCGCGCGGCGATTGCGTCAGGATAGCCGGCGAAGGTTTCGGGACAGCCCGCCGCAGTCGCGCGTGGCCGCGTCAACCACTGTCGGGATCGGCGTAGCGGCTGGCGCTGCCACCGCCGGGGTCGCCGGAGTGGTCGGCGGCGCAGCGGGGACCCATACCCGCTGGCCCAGGTAAAGCCATTGCTGCCGGTTCTGCAGCCCTGGGTTCGCCCGCCACAAGTCCTTGACCGAAACCCCAGTGGCCCTCGCGACGGTGTTCCAGGTGTCGCCGGGCCTGACCTGGTACCAATACCCTACGGCCTTGGTTGGTTCGGCATTCGGAGTCTCGGTCTTCGGAGGTGCGACCGTCGGGGGCTTGCCCGGGATCAACAGGCGTTCGCCAACCCACAGCCAGCCTTTGGGATGGATCGCCTGCGGGTTCAACCGTTTGAGCTCCGACGCGCTCACACCAGTGCGGCGTGCGACGATAGACCAGGTATCCCCCTGCCGGACGGTGTAGTAGTAGCCCTGAGGTGGATTGTCGTCGGCCTGCACAAGGGCCGGGAGGATGAGTAGCGCTAGCAACGCAACGAGCAAGGCGAGGCTGACCAGGGACTGGCGTCTGCTTTTCACAACCATGGATCGCTCCTTTGGTGACTTATGCAGTAGGAGGGTAGAATAAGAACGCTATCGATGCGCATTATACATCAAGCGCCTGCAAAAACTCAAGCTCACTTGGGGATGGGGAGGAATCAATGTCCAAACGTGTCGTCGTCTACATGTCGCCGTGGTGCTACACCAGCAAGGACACCCAGAGCGCGCTCAATGAGTGGGGCGTGCCAGCGACTTTCATCAACATCAAGGAAGATCATGCCGCAGCCGCACGCGTCCGGGGGTGGGTCGGCTTCGAGAGCGTGCCCACGATCGTCATCGCCGAAGGTGAGAGCGTCGAGCCCTTCGAGACCCCAGCGCCCCTGACTCCCGGCAGCAGCCCGCGCGGTATGGACCGTGGCAGCATGATGACCGAGGCGACACGCACTCAACTGCGCGCCTGGCTCGTCAAACACGAATTCCTGGCCGAATAACCAAACCACACTGCGAACAAAAATAAACCACAGAGACACGGAGATCACCGAGAACGATTAAGAACTCTGTGCTCTCCGTGTCTCCGTGGTTATCTTTCTGGCAACGGAAAGCGCGCCACGTCAAGATTGGCGAAGCTGCCATCGGCCAGCTTGCGATACACAACCACCGTAAGCCCATCGGCCGCGGCGTCCATAGGCAAGGTAAATGCGTAGGCGTCGGCCACCACCTCGCCGGGTGACCACTGGCTGGTGGGATATGCCCCGCTGACCGGATGCGCGCGGTCCAATTGCGCGATCTCCTGGCCGCCCTGAGTCAGCCGCACCGAAACCGCCCAATCTTGCGAGGGCGCGGCCGTCGCCTGCCAGACCAGCAGCACAACGGTCTCGCCCGTGGCGCGGTCGATGCCGATCCGTCCCGCCTGGAGCTGCAACTCGCCGCCGAAGTCATGTACCCACGGGCGAAGCTCACCCAACGCCGCCGCGCCCGACTGGGCCAGATGCCGCGTGGGCGATGGCGCTCAAGCCAACCAACGTGCGCCCCAAGGCGCTGTAATGCGCCGCGGGACTCACCTCGGCGGGGACCAGTGGAAGCGCCGCTTCGGTGACCGCCAGCGGCCGCCCCTCCGGCCAGCAGCTTCTGCGCCTGCTCGCTGGTGACGCTCCGCACATCGGGTCGCTCACCCCAGATCTCGGTCAGGTAGTTGAGCGCCAGCGTCTCGCCCAACGTGCCCAGCACGGCTGTGCCCGCTGGCGGATCGTCGGCCAGGATGGCCCACCCGGGCTGCAGCCCCGTATCCTCCGCGCGATGGCTCGAATCCGCGCGCGGAAAGGATGCAGCGCCGCGGTAGATCACCAGAGCGGCCAGACCCAGGATAAGCGCCGCGCGTGCGGCCCATGCTCGCCGGCGCCGTTTTTCGTCCGCTACCCCGCGTTTAGCGCCGAAACGCTCGCCCATTCTCTGCCAGAGCCACCCCGCGCCCGCGCCCAACCCAACGACCACCAGCGCATACGCCGGCATGATCACCTGATACCAGTTGCCCAACCGGTCGATCCAGCAAAAGACCAGGTAGATGGCGAGCGTCGCATACAGCATGATCGCCCGCCGCCGGCCGATCGCCGCGATGCCCAGGATGCCCGCGATCAACCCCGGCCACGTCAGCTCGCGCCAGATCAGCCCAGGGAACTCCGACGTCAGGAACGGCTTCAGCGACCAGGTCAGCTCGTCACGGCCCTGGCGCGTGGAGAGGAAGCTCAGGAACCACTGTCCCGTGCTGGCCCACTGCCCCGCGCCGCGCCATTCGGGATGCTGCGCGCCGCGGACGTAGACGTAGATGTAACTCAGCAACGGGAGCAGCGCCAGGGCGATCACGCCCGCCATCAACCGCGGCCGCCGCACGAGCTTGGGATCGGTGCGCAGCACGAACCACAGCAGCGGCGGCGCGATGAAAAGCAGCGTCACCATATGCGCCAACGCGACCCCCATCAAAAAGGCCAACGCCAACAGATACCCATCGCGGCGCTCCCGCTCCCAACGAAACGCCAGCAGCACGACCGCCAGCGTCCACGCCACCGCCGACGTGTATTGCTCGGTGGTCACCGCGTAATACCAGAAGAAATAGGTGAGGCCGTAGAAGGCCGTGACGGCCGCCGCGATCGGCCAGCGACGGTTTTCGTTCTGGACACCGCTGCCCGAATCAGCTTGCGACTGTCCCGTGGCCACGCGTCACTTCCAGGATCAGCCGATACAGCAGCCAGATCGCAACCAGCGCCCACAGCGTGGAGTAGCTTGACAGGATCGGAATCGGATTATGGTCGCGGCCCAGGATCAGCCGGCCGAGATGGAACCAAAGCCAGCCGCCCAGCGTGTAAAGCGGGTAGCCCGGCGCGTTGCTGGGCCGGGCCTGCACCTGCGCGTACTGATGCGTAATCAGATCGCCGCCCTCCAGCTCACCGGGACGCAGCCCGTCATCCAGGGTGAACAGATAAAGCGCGGCAAAGGCGAGCACGAGCGCGATCCCGGCCAGGGTCGCGGGAGCGGGCCAGCGGCTGCGGTGCCCTGTCTGCGCAGCGGGCGGAATGGCTGAAGTTGGGGGCTCAACAGCGGTCATGCGTCAAATATAGCCCACCCCCGCAGCCGTGTCAAAATGGCGTGTTTGCCGCGACCGACCAACAGCGGTATAATAATCTGATAACGGCCCGACAATCTCATGGCCGGTGCGCCGATGGTAGCGCGAGTGGCCGGCGCTTCTTGGAGTGACATCTGTGATTTCGCCAAACCGACGACCCTTGATTGGAATCCCGGCTGCCGTCCTCGATCGGCCATCCGCCCCTGGCGCGGCCTACTTCCAATTCAACGGCAACTACCCTGCGGCGCTGGCGGCGTCGGGCGCGCTGCCGGTGATCATTCCGCTGAGTCTGCCGGAGGATACGCTGGCCGACCTGTTCGCCCGGCTGGATGGGCTGTGTCTGGCCGGCGGGGTCGATGTGGACCCCGCGCACTTCGGCGAAGCACGGCATCCTGCACTGGGTCACGTCGATGCGGCCCGCGACGCCACCGAACTGAGGCTGGCGCGTTGGGCGCTCGCCGCGGATCTGCCGGTCTTCGGCGTCTGCCGGGGCATTCAACTGCTCAACGTCGCAGCGGGCGGCAGCCTGTATCAGGACCTGGCCGCGCAGATGCCGGCAGCACAGAAACACGACTTCAACGTCGCGGATTCGCCCTGGGAGCGCCCCGTGCATGCGGTTCGCGTCGCGGAAGACAGCCGCCTGGCCACGCTGTTGGGCACGGGCGAGGCCATGACCAACAGCTTCCACCATCAGGCGGTCAAGGAGGTCGCCGCCGGGTTCGTGCCGACCGCCTGGACGGCCGATGGCGTGGTGGAAGCGATCGAATCGCCGGGCCAACGCTTCGCCCTCGGCGTCCAGTGGCATCCCGAAGGCATGTTCAGCACCGACCCGCTGGCGCGGGAGCTGTTTGCGGCCTTTGTCGCGACCTGCCGAAACCAGGAATAAACCAGCAGATGGGCAACTGCCACAACAAAGCAATCACCGATAAGGGACTGAAAGTATCCCGAAACACTGCGGGATGAATACGCAACACGCCATTCGCCATTCGCCATTCGCCATTCCCGTCGGCGTCTTCGACTCCGGCGTCGGCGGGCTCTCGGTGGCGCGGGAGATCATGGCATTGCTCCCCGCGCAGCCGATCATCTATCTGGCCGACCAGGCGCACGCGCCGTACGGCCAACGTCCGCTGATGGAGATCCAGGCGCTGGCCGAAGGCATCGCACGCTTCCTCCTCGCGGAGGGCGCCGGGGTGATCGTCATCGCCTGTAACACAGCGTCGGCCGCGGCGCTGCACGGGCTGCGGGAGCAATTCCCCGCCGTGCCGTTTGTCGGCATGGAGCCGGCGGTGAAGCCGGCGGTTGAACGCACCCGCTCCGGCCAGGTGGGGGTCATCGCGACCGCCGCGACCTTTCAGGGCGAGCTGTTCGCCAGCCTGCTCGACCGCTACGCCGGCCGCGTGATCATCCACACCCAGATCTGCCCCGAGCTGGTGCCGCTGGTGGAGGCCGGCGAACTCGATTCGCCGCGCGCCCACGACGCTGTAGCGCAATACCTGGCGCCGCTGATGGACGCTGGCATCGACCAATTGGTGTTGGGCTGCACGCACTACCCGTTCCTGCGCCCCCTCATCGAGGAGATCGCGGGAGCGAGCGTGTCGGTCATTGACCCGGCGCCCGCGGTCGCCCGCCAGACCGGACGCGTATTGGCGCAGCATGGCTGGTTGGTCGAGAACGCAGCGTCACCGGCGCACCGTTTCTACACAACCGGTGACCCGATTCGTTTTCAAACCGCGCTGCGCGACCTGCTCGGCGTGACGACAGATACCCGAAAGGCCGTTTGGCAGCAGGACAACTCCCTGTTGCCGGCGCGATAACCCAAGTTATCCCAAGGAATTTGGGATAAACGGGACGCCAACCCGATCACGTGCAGTTTTTACATCTCATGATCGGCCTGGCGATAACCCAAGCTATATCCCAAACAGAATTGGGATATCATTTTGGGATAAAGATAGGTGATAACGCGATGCGCGACCCCACAATAGAAAAACAGAGGAGCTGGTTGAGCCGGCGTATACTTCTGGTTGTTGCAGGCGGTGTCGTCATGTTGACGATGTTGGCGGTGTTGGCAGGCTGCCCCGGCCGCGCGCCGGCGCCGACACCCACGCCGACGCGGACGCCGCACGCCCTGGCCCCGATCGATACACCGACGCCGCAGCCGACCGAGGCGATCATCTTCACATCCCCGCTGCCGACCGAGATTGCCCTTCTCACATCGCCGCTGCCGACCCCCACGCCGATCGAGACACCGACGGAGTCCGCGTCGCCGACGGCGACGGCCTCGCCCAGGCCCACCGCGACGCCGACTCCGCTGCCGACACCTTTCCCGCCCGGCCCGCCATCCAAGCTCGGGCTGTTCATCTCGCGCAACGACCCGCGCATTTTCGACCTGCTACGGACGGGTAATGTCGCGGTGGTGAAGACATTAGAATACGACCCAAACTTCGTCGCCGAGATCAAACAGGTCTCGCCCAAAACGCTGGTGGTGGCGCGGCTCGACCTGCCGCAGCTTGACCTGGGCACGTTGACTGATCCTGAAGGCGCTGCGCGGGCGTTCGTTGACAAGCTCCTCCCCATCGCCACCGAGCCGCGCCGGCTGGCTGCGATCGATGCCTGGGAGGCGTACAACGAGCCCGTGGCCTCGGACGGCGAGCAGATGGCGCGCTTGGCGCGGTTCGAGGCGGAGCGCACGCGCCTGCTTGCCGCGGCCGGTGTCCGCTCAGTCATCGGGAACTTCGGCACCGGGCAGCCTGACCTCGCGCTGTGGCCGCAGTTCCGCCCGGCCATCGAGGCCGCGATCAAGCACAAAGGCTACCTGGGCCTCCATGAGTACAGCGCGCCGACGATGCAATTTGGTACGCCGCAAGACCCGCTGGGCTGGGGCACCGATCCGGCGCAAACCGGCTGGCTGACGCTGCGCTATCGCAAGGTATACCGCGAGTACCTGGAGCCGAATAACCTCTCGCTGCCGTTGATTCTGACAGAGGTCGGGGTCGACGGCCTGGTGGGGAACCGACCTGGCCCGGAAGGGAAAGGCTGGCAAGACTTCGGCGGCTATTGGGATGAGTTGGGGATGGGGAAAGACACGCCAGGCAACTACACGGAGCAGTTAGCCTGGTACGACGCCAGTTTACAGCAGGACGACTACGTGCTGGGCGGCGCCATCTACGCGGCTGCGGCCTCACCAGGGTGGGAAAGCTACGAAATCCTGGGGGACGGCAGTGTCGAGCCATTCCTGAAGCAGTACTTGAGCGTCCATCCGGTGCGGTGAACGAAAATGCGTGACGAGTGATATGTGACCCGTGATCAGTAGGGGCGGGTTTTCCGTCGTCAACACGGACTTGCCTTTTACAACAGCAACATTGTGAAGATCACCTCGCCATTGGTGTGGAGAAACCCGCCCCTACAACACGTATCACGGCGCACGTATCACTTCAGCATATAGTACGTCCCCTTCTTGTCGCCGATCTTCACCACCAGGCCCTTCTCCACCAGGTCGGCCAGGTCGAGGCGCAACGTCTCGGGGGACACATCCGGGCACAGCTCATGAAATTCCCGGTTGGTGATACGGGCATACTGCTGCAAGTATTGCAGGGCGCGCAGTTGCCGCTCGTTGAGACCCTTGGCCCATTCCGGCACGGCGCGGGCCGATGGAAAGCCGAGGGAACCGCTGCCGCGTTTGAGGATCACTGTGAAAGAAAATGACGTCGGCTTGAACTCCGGCGCGGGGTGGCCCGCCTGCATCATCTCCTCGATCATCCGGTCGATACCCAGGCCCAGTTGCTCGATATAACCCCATTCGAAGAGCCCGTTGACCAGCCGCGGGTTGCGCGAGAAGTGTTCCTCCACGATGTTGTCCACCGTGATATAGCCGGGCAGGCCGCCGGGGCTGCGGATCTCCAGGCGATCGTCGTACTGCCGGACCTCGACGCGATTGCCGGTCAGCCGGTAGTCGCGGTGGCAGACCGCGTTGACCAGCGCCTCGCGCACCGCGAACAGGGGATAAATATGGCGATCCTCGCGCTTGAGGCCGCGCACCACGGCTTCGCCGCGCATCTCCTGGAGCAGGATAGCCCAGCAGTTCTCGATGACGCGCGCCAATGCGCCGTTGAACTCCTCACGTCGCGTGTAAAGCGACTGTCCGCTGGGCGCGCGCGGCTCGGTGCCGGCGAAACGCACAAAGGTCGCGCCGCTCTGCGGGATGAAGAACTGGGGGTTCTTGCCGAAGAGCAGCATGCCCGCCACGGTGATCTGTCCCTGGGGGTTCAGCGCGCCGATGGCGCGCAGCAACTCCTCCTCGGTCTGGCCCAGGTCGCGACCCAGATGGGTCGTCCGCCGTCCGGATAAAGTCCTGGATGACCTCATCGTCCAGGTCGGCGCGGGTCGCGCCTGCCACGGCTTCCATCTCATAGTCGCCGCTGGCCTTGGTCGCAGCCAGATACTTGATCTTCCCCCCATCCAGCGGCTCGTTGCCCTGGTGAGTACGGACGAGCACACGGCCGTCGGCCAGGGAATGAAGCTCGGTGCTGCGCGGCACGTGGATCGCCACCGCCCAGCCCGCGCGATCCTCAAACGTCTCCCAGTCGGCGCGCACCAGGGGCCGACATTGCACCTGTGCGGCGCGCAGGATGCTTTCCGCGTCCTCGACCTGCAAGGCGCCGGTCACCTGCCCGTCGGGCGTGGCGCCGAGCAGCACCGTGCCGCCGTCGCCGTTGGCGAACGCGACCAGCGTCTCGGCCAGCGGCCCGGCTGAGGGTTCGGTCATCACTTCCAGTTGCAGGCCGACGCCGCGGCGAAGGATAATGGCCAGGGACATGATGGCTCCGTGATGGCGCTTGAATTATGGATTCCGATACACCTTGTCATGTGCGCCGATGACGCGATGCACACAGACTCGTTCGCCGGTTTTGGGGTCTTCTTCGAAGTGGAATGTCCAACGATACTTCTGGCTCACGCGACCCGACCAGATACCAGGGTATCCGTCAACGCGCTCGATAGAGAGGCTTGGATGTGACACATCCTGACAGAACAGTTCAAACGCCTTGCGCGCCTGCGCTTTGACTTCTGGAGTCAAAGCCGCAAATGCTTCGCTGAAGCGTTGGGTCTTGATGTGCCTCATGGCTACACCAGGCTTGCCAGGAATGCCGCATCGTTCTCATAGATCTCGACGCGCCCCGCCGCCAGATCGGCTTCGGCTTCCTTCTCCGCCGCCTGCCACTCCGCGGTCCAAAACCATTCTTGTCCGGGCTTGACCGTAGCCTGCCGCAAGTGAGTGTCAATTGCCGCGTGGACGATTTCAGCCACAGGCTGGCGAGTCGCAAACGACAGCACGCGCAACCGTTCGTATTGTGCGTTATCCAAGCGCAGCGAGATGGCTTTCATGGGATGCTAACCTCCTGCTCAAATGAATACATATCTTGGTATCACTATATCACAATACCGCGGTATCGCAAAGCAGGCTGAGCAACAAGCGCTCGTAACGAATGTCTTCCACATTGGCGGCCCCCACGCCACTCAGTGCGTCGATCACGATGTTGGTGTCGCAGACAGCTATCACGGGCAGTCGTCCTATTCGGCGCGCAACGTCTGCTCGTAAGCAAGCGCATCAACACCGCGGTCGCGCCACGATCCAAACGCTGGGTGACTGCGCAGTGAACGCACTGTTTGCGCCTTGGTCCTGTTGGCGGGGCGACTCTGGCGCTGTTTCAGAAAGAGGACGAAATCGAGCGCCTCAGCTTGTCGCTCCGGGGGCAAGGCGCAAAAGCAGCAAGATGCCGGTTGATAGTTTCGATGACAGTCATAGAAACACCTCCGAACTGCACTTCACCTCTTGAAGCGCTAACAGTAGGACACCGACAGACGCATGTCAAGCGCAACCGTGCCGCCGTCACCATTGGCGAACGCGACCAGCGTTTCGGCCAGCGGCCCGGCCGAGGGTTCGGCCAGCACTTCCAGTTGCAGGCCGACGCCGCGGCGAAGGATGGTGGACAGAGACATCGTTACCTCACGGTCTGACTATTCCTCAACACCTGCCAGCTCTGCCTCAATCGCCTCACCGTTGCCAGTCTCGCCTTCCGCCGCGATCTCCTCGGCCGCGTCTTCGGCTCTCGCTTCAACCGCCGCCCCGTTCGGCTGAGCCGCATTCTGCCCTTCGTCCCCATTTGCTTCCAGCGATGCGGCCAGCCGCGCCATGGCGGCGATCGTGTCGCCGTTGTCCGGGTGTACGATGCGGACACCGCGCGTCATGCGGCTCATCTGGCTGATGGCGTTTACAGGGGTGCGCAGGGCGATGCCGTTGGACGTGATGAGGGTCACCTGATCGTCCTCCTGCACGACGCGGGCGGCGACGATCTTGCCGGTCTCGTCCAACCGGGTGTACGAAAGCGTCCATTGCCCGCCCGTCTTGCGACCGTGGGCCGGATACTCCGTCAACGGCGTGCGTTTGCCGTAGCCGTTCTGGGTGATGATCAGCAGATCGCCGCCCGGCTCAATGACATCGAAACAGGCGACACCATCTCCCTCGTTGAGATTGATGGCCCCCACACCGGCGGCCGACCGCCCCATCGCCCGCACCTCGGTCTCCGCAAAGCGCAACGCGCGGCCGCCCGATGTGACGATGATGAACTCCTGTTTCCCGGTCGTGGCGCGCGCCCAACCCAACTCATCGCCGGGCCCCAGGTTCATGGCGATAATACCGCTCGGTCGCACGTCCTCGAACTCGCTCAGCTTGACGCGTTTGATCTTGGCCTGACGGGTGAGCAGGGTGACATACTCTGCCTGCTCGAAATCGGGCACGGCCAGCAAGGTTGTCACCCGTTCATCGGCAGCAAGGTTCAGGAAATTGACCAGCGGCAGACCCTTGCCGTCGCGCGCCGTCTCAGGCAGCGCAAAGACGCGCTGGCCATAGACCCGACCTCGATTGGTGAAAAAGAGCAGATGGTCGAGCGTGTGGGCCGAGACGAGATCCACCACCTCGTCCTCAGCCTTGGTGCGCATCCCCTGGACGCCGCGACCTCCGCGGCGCTGCGCCCGGTAGGCCGCCTGCGGCGTGCGTTTGACGTAGCTGCCCTGCGTCACGCTGATCAGCACGGCTTCCTGCCGGATCAGATCCTCCTCCGAGAAGCCACCGGCCGCCTCGGGCACGATCTCGGTGCGCCGCTCGTCGCCGAATTTGGCCTTCAGCTCCAGCACCTCGGTCTTGATCACACCCAGGATGCGTGCCGTGTCAGCTAATAACGCTTCGTAGAAACTGATCTGTTCGAGCAGCGCGTTGTACTCGTCCTCGATCTTCTGGCGCTCCAAGGCGGCCAGCCGGCGCAACTGCATGTCGAGGATGGCCTGCGTCTGTTTGTCGCTGAGGCCGAAGCGGGTAATCAGCTTGCCCTTGGCATCTTCGGCGCTGTCCGCGGTACGGATGATCCGGATGACCTCATCCAGAAACTGGAGCGCGATGCGCAGGCCCTCCAGGATGTGCGCCCGCTCGCGCGCTACCCGCAGCAGGTACTCCGTACGGCGGGTGATCACCTCGATACGATGATCTACGTAGATCTGCAGCGAGCGCTTGAGGCTGAGCAGCCGCGGCTCGCCGTCGACCAGGGCCAGCAGATTGACGCCGAAGGTGCTTTGGAGCGGGGTGTACTTGAAAAGCTGATTCAGCACTTTGCGGGGCGCGGCGCCGCGCTTGAGCTCGATGACGACGTGCATCCCCTTGCGATCCGACTCGTCGCGCAGGTCGCTGATGTCGGGGATGCGGCCCTCGCGCACCAGCTCGGCGATGCGCTCCAGGAGGGTAGTCTTGTTGAGCTGGTAGGGGATTTCGGTCACCAGGATGCGATGCCGTCCGCCCGCCATCTCCTCGATGCGGGTGCGAGCACGCATGATCACGCGGCCTTTGCCGGTGCCATAGGCCAGTTTGAGTTCTTCCAGCCCCAGCACCAGGCCGCCGGTGGGGAAGTCCGGCCCATGGATAAACTGCATCAGCTCATCGACGGTGACGTCCTCAAGCTCGGTCCAGCGATCGACCACGTAGGCGATAGCGTCCGCCAGCTCACTGAGGTTGTGCGGCGGGATGTTCGTCGCCATGCCGACCGCGATGCCACTGTTGCCATTGAGCAACAAATTGGGCAGCAACGCAGGCAGAACCGCAGGCTCCTGAAGGCTGCCGTCGAAATTATCGGTCCAATTGACGGTATCTTTTTCGATGTCGGCCAGCAGCGCCTCGGCGATGCGCGCCAGCCGGGCCTCGGTGTACCGCATGGCCGCCGGCGCATCCCCATCCACCGAGCCGAAGTTGCCCTGCCCATCCACCAAGGGATAGCGCAGGCTGAAATCCTGCGCCAGGCGCGCCATCGCGTCGTACACGGCCGAGTCGCCGTGAGGGTGATACTTACCCAGCACCTCGCCAACGATACGTGCAGATTTCTTGTAGGACGTGCCGGCGCGCACGCCCATATCGTGCATGGCGTAGAGAATCCTGCGTTGCACGGGCTTGAGACCGTCGCGCGCATCGGGCAACGCACGCGACACAATCACACTCATCGCGTAATCAAGGTACGAACCGCGCATCTCTTCATCGATGCTGATCGGATGGACAATCCCAAAAGGGCTGGGGGAAATTTCAATCTGGTTGTTCATGGCCGCTCCTCGGACGCGCATCATGCGCAGCCTTATTATACCGCAGAACGACGGTTTCAGCCATTTGAGGAGAGTGCTTTCAGCCGGGCAAAAGGCAGTGAGAAGAGAGCAAGGGGGAGCGAAGCGCGGGTGATGCTCTGCTGCGCTTAAGGCGCGGAAAACGGTGTGAGTCGCTGCGACTCACACCGTTCGATACTTAAACTCGCTTGGCAAAAAAGGCAGACTACATGCCCTTGCTTTTGCGGTGATGGGCGATGGTGCGCTGGATGAGGTCTTCCTCTTCCTCGTACTCGTCCCAACCCCGGGCCTTCTTCTTGCGTTCGCGCCGGCGTTCTTCACCTTGGTTGGCTTCCTGCAACGCCAACTCGAACGGCGACACGAACACGACCTCTTCGGGAGCCGGCTCAGTCGGGTCATCCGAATCTGCCATCCGGGCCATCATCGGGGAGCCAGATTCCTCAGGCGGGGGCAGCAGGCTTTTCCTGCTCAGGTCGACGCGGCCGCGCCGTTGATCGAGCCCCACAATTTGAACCTGGAGTTCTTCTCCCATTTTGACGACGTCTTCAGGTTTCTCGATAAAGCCGTGGCCCATTTCCTTGACATGCAGCATGCCATCCCGACCGACGCCGATGTCCAGAAACGCGCCGTAGCGCTCCATGCGGGTCACCGTCCCCGTAACCACCATGCCCTCTTCGAGGTCGCGCATGGTGAGTGTGCCAGGTGCGATCATGCTGAGGCTGATCCGGTTTTTGTCCCGATCCAGCTCCTTGATCCACACAGTGACCGTCTGGCCCTCCTGGACGACGTCCGACGCCTTGGCGACGCGCTGCGGCGACAACTCGGAAACGTGAACGAGACCGTCACGTCCCACGCCGATGTCGATAAAGGCCCCGAATTCGGTTACCCGCTTGACGACGCCCTCCACTTCCTGCCCTACTGCAATGGTCTTGACGACCTTGCGCGGTGGGATGTTGAGAGTGCTTGCTTCCTGCCCCACGATAGCGATACTCCTTGACGATTGCGACTGGGCGGCCCGCCCGCTAACAACAACCTATTATAAGTCCCAGTACACCACCTGTCAAAACAGGCGCATGTGGCGTTTGACCGCTATCAATCGAACGGTTTCTGGCTTGATTTCCGCATTCGCCCGGCGTGATCTATAATGCCGTCTACGTGCAGGATGTCTGCAGGCCACGCGAAGTAGTGAAAGTGCCCAACTGCCATGATCGAGCAAGTCAAGCTGTTACTGTCTTTCGATATCAAAGGCGGCCGCGAGAACGCCTATCGCCGCTTCATTCTGGAAGAGTTTTTGCCGAAGGCGCAGGAGCTCGGCCTGATGCCGACCGACGCCTGGCACACGGCGTACGGCAAATACCCGACGCGCCTGATCGCTTTTGTCGCTGACGATCTGCCCACCGCGCGGATGGCTCTGGCGCAGGACGAGTGGCAGACCATGATGCAGCGTCTGCAGGAGTATACGCTGAACCTGACGCTGCGCCTCGTGGCGTTTCGCGGCGGATTTCAGTGGTGATGCGCTACTTGAAACGCCGCGCCAGTTCCGCTTCCACGTCATCCCACCCCAACCCGCGCGCAGCCAGCAACACCAGACAGTGATACATCAGGTCGGCCATTTCGCGAAATCACCCGCTCATCCGTTTGGCTGAGCGCCGCGACCACTGTCTCTACCCCCTCTTCACCCACCTTCTGCGCGATGCGCGGCATGCCGGCCGCGAACAGGCTCGCTGTGTATGATTCCGGTGTCGGGTTCTGTTTCCGATCCTCAATGGTGCTCCAAAGGCTTTGTAAAACATCAGACATGACGTGTTCTCCTGGGCGTTGGTCATTGGTACATTGGTAAGTTGGTACATTGGTATACTGGCACATCGGGCATCTACCCATTTCACCAATTTACCAATCTACCCATCTACCGTCCTGAAAAAACAACTCACTTCGCCCGTGTGGCACGCCGGGCCGGCCGGTTCCACCTGAACCAGCAACGTGTCCGCGTCGCAATCGACCCAGATGCCCGTCACGCGCTGCGTGTTGCCCGAGGTGCCGCCCTTGTGCCACAGCTCACCCCGGCTGCGGCTCCAGAAATGCGTCTCGCCGGTCGCCAACGTCAGCGCCAGCGCCTCGGCGTTCATCCAGGCGACCATCAACACTTGCCCTGTGCGCACATCCTGCACCACGGTCGTGATCAGGCCGCGGTCGTCCCAGTTGAGGGTGGAGGGTAAACATGGTAGACTGGTGGACTGGTAGATCAGTGGACTCGTAGATTGGTAAATTGGTAGATTGGTTATCTGCGTTCATCTGCGTCACCCCGCACCCGCGCCACCCGCAGGTGGGGGCAGGTGTCTGCGGTTCATTCCTCTGCGGTTCATCCCTCGGTGAGCCTGACCGGCACGCCGCGCTCGGCCAGGTAGCTTTTGACCTGCCCCACCGACAGCTCACGGTAGTGGAACAGCGAAGCCGCCAGCGCCGCATCGGCGCCACCAGCCGTCAAGGCATCGTAAAAATGCGCCAGTTTGCCCGCCCCACCCGAGGCGATCACCGGGATGGTCACCGCGGCGCTGACTGCGGCGAGCATGGCGATGTCGTAGCCCTGCTGCATGCCGTCAGTATCCATGCTGGTCAGCAGGATCTCGCCCGCGCCCAGCCGCTCAGCCTCCCGCGCCCAGGCTACCACTTCCAACCCGGTCGGCACGCGACCGCCGTTGATGTAGACCTCCCATCGGTCGCCCATCCACTTCCCGTCGATCGCCACCACCACGCACTGGCTCCCGAAGCGCGTCGCCCCCGCGGTGATCAGCTCGGGGGTGCGCACGGCCGGCGAGTTGATCGAGACCTTGTCCGCGCCGGCTAACAGCAGCGCACGCATGTCGTCGGCGCTGCGGATGCCGCCGCCCACGGTGAACGGGATGAACACCGTATCAGCCACCCGGCGCACCATGTCGATCACGATGTCGCGGCGCTCGTGGCTTGCCGTTATGTCCAAAAAGACCAGTTCGTCGGCCCCTTCCCGGTCGTAGACCTGTGCCTGCTCCACCGGATCACCGGCGTCGCGCAGTTCGAGAAAGTTGACCCCCTTGACCACCCGGCCGTCCTTCACGTCCAGGCAGGGGATGATGCGTTTGGCGAGCATGGATACCTCAGCGTGCTGCGTGCTGCGTGCTGCGTGCTACGTGATTTGTGTCGCATCAGAGCTTCATATCCCAATGCCGGTGCGTCACGTAGCACGGGTCACGGGTCACGATTCTTCAGAAAGTCCTGCAGCGGAAGAAAGTGCTTCCGTCAAACTGATCGCGCCCGTATACAACGCCTGCCCGACGATCACGCCCTCGATGCCGTCGGAGACATGATCGGCCAGGGCGCGGATGTCGTCCAGCGAGGCGACGCCGCCGCTGGCGATGATCTTGAGGCCGCTTGCTTGCGCCAGCGCGGCGGTCGCGGCCACATTGACGCCGGTCAGGGTGCCGTCGCGGGCGATATCGGTGAAGACGATGCGCAGCACGCCGAGATCGGCCATGCGCCGCGCCACGGTCAGGGCGTCGAGCGCCGACGTCTCCAGCCAGCCGTGCGTCGCCACCATCCCGTCCCGCGCGTCGATCCCGACGACGATCCGCTCGGCGCCGAACCGGGCGACGGCCCCCGCCACGACCTCCGGTTGGCGCACCGCGACCGTCCCCAGCACGACCCGCGTCGCGCCGAGTGTCAGCGCCCGTGCCACGTCTTCCACCATCCGAACCCCGCCACCGAACTGGATCGGCAGGCTCACCGCGGCGCGTATTTCGGCGAGACGGCTGAGGTTGAGGCTGAGGCTAAGGTTGAGGTTGAGGTTGAGATCAGCGCCACCACTGTCATGCTGAGCGACCGAAGGGAGCGAAGAATCTCGGCCCTGGCCCGAGAACGCCCCGTCCAGATTCACCACGTGCAGCCAATCAGCGCCCTGGTCGGCCCAGCGGCGCGCGGCCGCGGCCGGATCGTCCCCGAACACGGTTTGCGCCGCGGGATCGCCCTGCCGCAGGCGCACGACCTGACCCTGGCGAAGGTCGATCGCGGGGTAGATGATGAATGCCATGTGAGTTCTCCTGGTGAGGTGGGAACGTAGGTTGGTAAACTGGTAAGTTGGTAAATTGGTAGAGTGAGATGCGGGATTGGTCCACCAACCTACTAATCTACCAATCTACCGATCCACCCACCGCCCGCACAAAATTCCCCAAAATCCGCAACCCCACCGCTTGGCTCTTCTCCGGGTGGCATTGGATGCCCCAGACGTTGCCGCGGCGCACGATCGAAGTATAGCTGATGCCGAAGTCTGTGCTCGCCACGGTGTAGACGGGATCCGCCGGCGCGCAGTAGTAGGAGTGGACGAAATACGCGTACGTGCCGTCGGGCACGCCGGCCAGCAGCGGATCGGTCCCGGCGTGGTGGAGCTGGTTCCAGCCGATTTGTGGAACTTTGAGCCTCACCCCCGCCCTCTCCTGCGACGAGACGGCAGCCTGCCTCCCCCTCCCTGCGAGGGAGGGCCTGGGACGTACTCGCTCGCAAACTTCACCACCCGGCCGGGGATGACGCCGAGCCCAGCGTGCCGCCCCATCTCCTCGCTCTCGTCGAACAGAAGCTGCATCCCCACGCAGATGCCCAACAGCGGTGTGCCCGCAGCGATGGCTTCGAGCAGCGGCCGCTCGAAGCCCGCCCGCCGCAGATTCGCCGCCGCATCCCCGAACGCGCCGACGCCCGGCAGCACGATCCCCGTCGCGTCCCGCCAGCTCGCTCGGCTCGGTCACGATCCGCGCCGGCGCGCCCGCAGCCTCCAACGCCTTGTAGACGTTACGCAAATTTCCCACGCCGTAGTCAATCACGGCAATCCACGAGTCAATGAACATGCTACGATCCACGCTCCACACTCCACGCATCACGTAGCACGCACGCTCTACACCAACATCCCCTTCGTGCTCGGCACCCCCTGCCGCCGCGGATCCACCTGCGTCGCCGCATCCAGCGCACGCGCCAGCGCCTTGAACAGCGCCTCGGCCTGGTGATGATCGTTGCGGCCATAGAGCACGCGGGCGTGCAGGTTCAGGCGGCCGTGAGTCGCCACCGTCTCAAGGAAGTGATGCACCAGGTCGGTATCCATCGCGCCGAGCAGCGGCGTGTGCCACGCGACCTCGATCACCGCGTAGGGCCGGCCGCTGAGGTCCACGGCCACGAAGCCCAGCGCCTCGTCCATCGGCACGTAGCTGTGCGCCGTGCGGACGATGCCGGCGCGGTCGCCCAGCGCCCGATCCAGCGCCTGGCCCAGGCAGATCGCCACATCCTCGACGGTGTGGTGCGCGTCCACGTGCAGGTCGCCCGCCGCTTGCACGGTCAGGTCGAACAGCCCGTGATGCGCGAACAGGGTCAGCATGTGGTCAAGGAACCCGACGCCGGTGGTCACGTCCGCCACCCCCCGGCCGTCGAGCGCCAGGGTCAGATGGATGTCGGTTTCGCCGGTTTTGCGGTTTGTGGTTGCGGTACGCATGAAATACCTCGTAATCTGTCCCCATAATATCAGTAACAGCCAGTGTCGGGCGCACGTGTAGCGCAAAAAAGCGGAACGAAGCGAAGCGAGTCGCCTGCATGCGGGGTTGAGCGGCTTCAGGTTACTCGACGACCTCTGCCACACAAGCAAAATCAACCGTTCGCACTATGATCAGCAAGGACTTCCTCAATGGCGCGGCGGGCGTAGCCAACTCCGATCGAATTGGTATTCAAATAGTAGGGGATGAAAATTGACGCTTGCGACAGCGCCCAGCCGCGACCGCGCGTCCAAGTCGCGTCATCCACCGCTAACGTGGCGCGGAACACATTGCGGCTCTCGCCAGAAAACAGATTCCACGCAATCATCAAATCACAGGCGGGATCGCCCACGCCTAACGCTCCGAAGTCAATGACGGCGCTTAAGCGGCTTCGCTCAAACAACAGATTTCCAGGCAACATATCGCCGTGAAACCAGACCGGCGTGCGGTCCCATTCCGGCGCGCGTAAGGCGGCGTCCCATACAGCAATCATGGCCTCAGCGTCGAACATATCTTGCAGAGCGGCAATGGCCTCGCGGGTATCGGAGTCGCGCGTTGCCAACGACCTGCCGCGCGAACCGGGCGGCGGCCCGCCGGTGGTGTCAATCTGTTGCAGGGCGGTGATAAACAGAGCCAGGTCAATCGCCACTTGGTTAGGTTCAGCAATGTTCTCAATGGTCAGATTTTCGCCTGCAAGCCAGCGATAGACCGACCATTGCCAGGGGTAGCCCTCGCCAGGTTCGCCCAACGCGAGTTGAACCGGAATAGCCAGCGGCAGATGTGGAGCCAGTCGCAGCAGCCATTGACGCTCCTTCTCAATTTGCCCCACAGCCCAATGGATGCGTGGGAGGCGCACGACCATCTCATCGCCGAGCCGATAAAGCGCATTGTCTGTGCCAGCGGACTGGACGGGCCGAATGGGAACGTCCGCCCACTGTGGAAAGTGCGCCATGAGCAACCGACGCACAAGCAATGTATCGGTGTCTATCTCCTCAACGTGCATTTTGCCAGCAGTCATAAGCACTTCACTAACAAAGAGTCACCCTCTTCCATTGGAGAGGGCCGCCCAATCCATGTTTCACCGTGTCAGATCTTCGCCTGCGCCACCCACCTGGGCGACCAGCCAGCCTTCTGTCCCAGGATCAGGTTCAACTGCGCGGCGTGCTCCTGGACGCGGCATAAGTTGTCCAGGAGCACGCCAAAAAGCTAACCTCGCCCTCAGGAAGTGACAGCGCTGGTAAGATTTCCAGTCGATCAACGCGTCAATCGTCGCCCTTTGCTCACACAGGTATGGCGACATACTCCGCAAACGAGCGCGACTGCGGGTACCGGGAGTCTGTCTTCCTGCAACCCGCGCACATGCATTTCGATGGCTTCATACATGTTGCGCGTCACCTGGTCGCGGGTCCTGCCTGTCGCCACGCAGCCGGGCAGATCCGGTGTATATGCTGAGTAGTTCTTGTCGGTTTGTTCGATCACGATTAGGAAGCGATGCATTTTACTCACCTCTCTCCCCCCGCCCCTTCGCAAGCTGCGCCTGTTTCAGGACGCTGCCAAGTGTGCCTGGGGCCAGTTCATCCCCTGGATGGCCAGCGATCGTGACACGGCCCGTCTTGATCGGGTGTTTGTACTGCCTGTGGCTGCCCCGCATCGCCACCAGGTACCAGCCGTCGGTTTCTATCAGCTTGATCACATCCCGGATCTTCATGTTTTGCCCACCTTGTTCACAGAAGATTGGGGGATGAGTACTATCCTATTGTATCACAAATCAACGTGCGCTTCTGGCGGCGCCGAACTGCTGCCAGAGGCTGGTTTTCCAGTTCGTATCCATTCTTAGATCTCCTGGCTAACCGAGATGCCGTTTGGAAACTCCTGTTTGGTAGCACAGGTGCTGTTCAACCAGCCCTAAACTGGCAAGCAGAGGTTACATTGTCGCACAATGAACCGATTTAGACCAACGATCAGACTGACATTTAACCGGCAGAAAATCACGAGGCCTCCAGAAACGCCTCACTCAGCCTGAAGACGCCGGCGTGACGGTTGGCGTGAGCGGCTCCGAGTCGCTTAATATCGGTGTGGTGGTCGGTGTTCCCTTGCCCGGGCCAACTGCAGCGGGTGGCAGATTCGGACTGCCCGGGCTGGGCGGCCAGTCGCTGTGCCAGGCATTTTGCGCATCGCGGCTGTAACTGGCGTCGGGCCCCAGCGCGCCATAACGTACCGAATCCATTGTTTTGCCGGTCCGATCCACGAGCCGCACCAAACCGCCGCTATCCTGCAAAATCAGACGCGTCTGCCGCTGATAGAAAACAAGAATAGCACCGGCTCGCAACACCGTCCCGCGTGGGATGCGGTAGAGGCTCCTGCCGGTCTCCAGGCGCCAGCCGCTGAGGTCAACTGAACGTCTGGTCGTGTTGAGCAGTTCGATCCACTCATCCGCCGTGTTGGCTTTCCCATCGCCGTCCCAATCCACCGCCTTGGGCACGGGCAGCACCTCGTTGATCGCTACCACCGGCTGGGTTGGTGTGGGCGACGGCGAGACAGGTGTGAGCGTGGGTGTGGATGTCACGCCGGCATCAGGTGGCGTCGGCGTGCCGGTCGCTCCGCTGGCAACCTCCGTGCCGGTCGCTGTCGGGGTAAGGGTCTCCGTTTGCGTAGCGGTCCACGTCGCTGTCGGCGTCTCGGTTGGCGTCACCCCGGGAGTTTCGGTCAACGTCGGCGATGCTGTGGGCGTCTCCGTGCTCGTCTCCGTGGCGGTCGGTGTTTCCGTCGGCGTTGGCGATTCGGTGGGTGTCGCCGTGCTGGTTGCGGTCGGTGTTTCCGTCGGCGTGGCGATTCGGTGGGTGTCGCCGTGCTGGTTGCGGTCGGTGTTTCCGTCGCGGCGATCCGGTGGGTGTCGCTGTGCTGGTTGCGGTCGGTGTTTCCGTCGGGGTTGGCGATTCGACAGGCGTCGGCGTACTGGTTGCAGTGGCGGTCGCGGTCGGTGATGCGCTGGGTGTCAGCGTGATGGTCGCGGTGAACGTCGCAGCAGGCGTGTGCGATGGCGTGGCCGTTACGGTCGGCGTCGGCGAAGACCCAGGCGTCGACGTTGGCGTCGCGGTCCGTGAAGGCGTAACCGAAACAGTCGCGCTGGCAGTCGGCGTCCGGGTGGGCGTAGCCGCAACGGTCGGGGTGTGCGTGCTGGTCGGCGGCAGGACGATCGGCTGCCACCAGAACCGGGCCAACGCCCCGCCGGTATGCTCGTAGTATTCGACCCGCAGTGTGTGCGTGCCACCCAGGGTCAGATCGATGCGTGTAAGGTGTCGAGCCACTCGTGTCATGCCATTCGTCGATCAACAACCGGCCGTCCACATAAAGCCGTGCGCCATCGTCCGAGCGCAGGAACAAACGGTACAGGCCCGGCGTAAACACCAACTGGCGCGTCCAGCGGGCAGAAAAGTTGTCGGCGGGCAGACCCGGGGCCGGTGAGCCGGCGCCCCAGTCGAAATCCACGGCCCAATCATTGCGCACCAGCGGCGGATTGCCGGTCAGGCTCGGATTTGCCCAGTATTCGCCCATCCAATCCGGGATCGGCATCGGCGCCAGCCGTTCCCACCAGAACTTGATCTCCGCCCCACCGAGATGTTCGTAGTAGTCCACCTGCACGCTATGCTCGCCTTGGGCCAGCGGATAATCAGCGTAGACCTCGCGGACGCTGCCATCGTGCCACGCATCCAGCACGATCTGGCCGTCCACCCAGACGCGCGCGCCGTCGTCCACGGTCAGGTAGAAGCGATACGTCGCCGTGTCGAAATCCAATTTGCGCGTCCAGCGCGCGGAGAAGTTGTCCGCCGGCAGACCAGGCGCGGGCGAGCCGCTGCCCCAGTTGAAGTCGACCGCGTTATCATTGCGAATAAACGCAGGTTGGCCGTAAGGGTTGACTGACGCGAAATATTCCCCGCGCCAGCCGGTGATGACGATCGGCGGCACGGCCGTCGGCGGAGCGGCCGTGGGCCAGGGCGCAGCGGTCGGCCAAGGCGCTGCCGTCGGATAAGGCGCAGCAGTCGGCCAGGGTGCGATCGTGGGCAGGACGATTGGCGGCGGATACGGTGTCGGCATGGGTTGCGGCGGCCACGCGGTGGGAATCGAAGTTGGCGCGGGCGGCAGGTCAGTCGCAGTAGCCGTTTCAGTGGGTGAAGGCGTAGCCGTTGGGGTCACAGTCATGAGCTGCGCCGCGGTCATGCGAAACGAAACCGAGATCCGTTGGTGCGCTGTCTCGTCCACGGCCGTCACCAGCACAACCGGCAACACATCCCAGGGCCGGGTGTCAGGGTAGGTGAAGCGGGCAGAAAACTCGCCGCGGTCCGACACGATGGCCGAGGCCATTTCCTGGGTCGTGGCGTTCTCAGCGCCCGGCGCTTCCAATCGGACGAGCACGGTGTCGCCCGGCCGCCAGCCGCGGCCTACGGCGACGATGCGCGTCCCGGGCTCGCCTTCCTCCGGCGAGATCGCCAGGCTGGGCCGGCCGCCTGGCGCGAGGGTCGCCGCGGCGGTCGCCGTAGGGGTGCGTTCGCTGGCGCGCGCGAACGGAGACGATGACAACAGGCTGAGGGCCGCGCCGATCACCGCGGCGATGACCGCGATCAGGAGCAAGGTGGCCAGGATGAGCCCACGGCGTGATGATACCGGTGATGGTGCGTTCTGCATAATGCCCTCCGCACGGACGCGCCCGCGATAAATAGGTTGCGGATCGCGCGCCGGCTTCATCAAGCATGACGACTGCCGCGGTGAGAAGTTCCATTTTACCCGGCTGCGTTTAGGGCTGCCGAGTAGCTGGTGGAGTTGGCGCGGGTTTCGTGGTCGAAGCAGACCGCACCGGCGCAGCAAACGCCCGGCGGCCGGCCGGTGCGCCGGCCTCCACCAGCAGCCGCGGCGCGCCGCCGATGATGCACGGCCCGCCGTTGGTGCAGGCCGCGCCGGGGAGATCGATGGTGTAGACGCCCCTCGATGGAGTCACAGAGCTCACCTGGCCGCGCTCATCGACCAGCTCGGCGCGGGCGAGCGATGGCCCGCACGGCCACGCGGGCCGGTCGCCGGCCGTTCGTCCAGAGCACGGTGGTCGTCCGGTCGCCCCGGTCGAAGGTCACCGCGATCACGTCGCCCTGACGCTCCACCGTGGCCGTGCGGAAATCACGCAGGTAGGTCGCCGCCACCCGATAGGCCGCCAGCGCCGGTCGCGGGGAATCGTCGGCGCGCAGGAGGCCGTAGGGTTCGATCGATTCCGGGTGATCGGCGCTGTTACGCAGCTTGTAGAAGCCCACCCGGCTGGCCCCTGCTGCGAACGCCAGGCTGAACTCCTGCAGCACGAACGCTGCCTGCTCCGCCTGGGTGATGCGGAAGCGCGGCTTCGACCAGGGTGGCTCCTGGGGATCATCGGAAGGCGGCGCGTTGGTCTCATTGATCCACAGCGCCTTGCCCACGATCCCATGCTTCTTGAGCGTCGCCCGCGCCTCGGCCAGCACGCCGGGCGTCTGGCTCGGGTTGAAGTAGAGGTGATAGGGGATCGCGTCGAAGTAGTAATCATGCGCCGACGCTTCCGGGTCGGTGACGATCACATCCAGCAGCCGATCCAGGTAGCGCCGCCGGCCGTGTGACCAGTCCCAGAAATAGGTCTGGCCGGCCATCAGCACCTGCTGCGCCGGATCCACGTCCTTGATCGCCAGATAGGCGGTCTTCAGCAGCCGGGCGTAATCCTCCACGCTGCCCGCCCAGGTGCTGCCCGGATTCGCCATGTCCCACACGTCCGGCTCGTTCCAGATGACCCAGTGATCGATGCGGCCGCGGTACTGCTGCGCCATCCGCCGGACGAACGCCGCCCAGCGGTTCATATCGGGCACGGCGCGGGAATCCTGGCACGCTTCGGGGCCCCGCGACGCATCACATGCCCACAGCGGCGTGCCGATGAGCAGCCCGACCACCTCGCGGCCGGCGGCCAGCTCAGCTTCGATGAACGGATCGGGCACGTTGGCTGGCTTCCAGTCATCCGGCCCCGCGGGCTGGATGACATCCCAGCGCAGGACGATGCGCGTGTAACCCGCGCCGGCTTCCGTCGCGGCCGCCGGATTGACGTAGGATTCCACGATGCCAAAACGCGGGTCAGGCGCGTCAGCGTGAGCCGGCAGCGGTAGCAGCAGCCCGAAAAGGATTATTAACGCGGCGAATTTACTCGGGACAGACATGATATGCAACCTACTGCGAACAGGCCGAAAACAAACCTTCACCACTAAGGCCCAAAGTCACTATGCACACGAAGAAGGTGAAATCTTGTTGCTCCTTCGTGTCTTGGTGTCTTCGTGGTGAGATTCGCGCTGCGACACGCGTATGACCACCGCATGGTGACCCAGCAAAACTGTCAGGTCACGGGCGCTGAGCGAGTCGAAGCGTACCCTTCGACAGGCTTAGAGTGCGTGGTTCGCCGACAGTTCTGCATTACATTCCCCGCGCACTCAAAACTGGAGCCGTTTGAACGCCTCGGCCGCGGCATAGCCGGGCTTTTCGCCGGCTTCTATGGCCCGCTGGCGGATGCGCTCGGCCAGCTTTTCCGGCTCAGCGCCCACCTGGCTGGCGTGCTGCATCAATGCCGCGAGGCGGACTTCCATGCAGAAGGTGATGTCCTCCCAGTAGTCCGGCTCGTTCGTCCAGAACAGGTAGGCCTCGCGCACGCGCCACGGCGCCACACCTTCCCCCAACTGCTCCGGGAAGATGTACCACTCACGTGCCGCGTAGATCGCATCCAGCGCGGCCTGTCCCGCGGCGCGATGATCCGGGTGGAGCTGATAGTGCCGCCAGGGATCGATGGTCAGCACGATGTGGGGCCGGTGTTCGCGGATAACCGCGGTCAGCTCACGGCGCAGTTCCAGCGTATTCTCCAGGATGCCGTCGGGGTGGCGGAGGAAAATTACCTGGCTGACACCCAACTCGATCGCGGCCACGCGTTGCTCGCTCTCGCGCCGCGCGGCCAGCCGGCCCGGCCGCAGATCAGGGTCATGGCTGCCCTTATCGCCGCTGGTGAGCAGAACGTAGCAGATCTGTTTGCCCGCCTGCGCCCACTTCACCACCGTGCCCGCGCAGCCGAATTCCGGGTCATCCGGGTGCGCGGCGATCACCATGACGCGGGCGAGTGGCTCCGTTGGCTCAGTCATGGCCGATCTCCCCGCCCTGCGCCTGCCAACCGGCCGTCCCACCCTTGAGGCTGCGCGCCCGGAACCCGTTCTCGATGAGGTAGCCGGCGACGCCGTATGAGCGATTGCCGTGTGCGCAGACCACCACGATGTCCGCGGCGCGGTCGAGATCGCTCAGGCGATACGGAATCTCCCGCATAATGATATGTTTGCTGCCGGGGATATAGCCCCCCCGGCGCTCGTAATTCTCGCGGCAATCAAGCAGGTATGGCGACCCGCCGTTGCGACGTTCCGCCATCAGCGCGGGCGCCGTGACCTCGGGCACGCGAATCTCAACAGGCTCCGCTCGCACAGGCTGGACGGCAGGTGTGGAAGATGCGGACGTCGGCTTGGCGCCGGAGCCACCGAAGGCGCGTTTGAGTGATTCCAATAAGTCCATTAGAAGACTACCTCGATAACATTATAGTTCGCTATCCGATACTATACCGAACTAAGGCCCACGGCGCAAAAATCGAGCTGGCGATCACCGGTGATACTTTCTGTCCGATGTTTCGCACGATCATTCAGCCACAAGTTCCGCTGCTCAGCATGATGCAAATCAGGGCTTCATCAGACAACTGATGTCATACCTACCACCTTTATTAATTTTTTGTAAACATCTCCAATATCTGTTGACAATTATCAACATCCATGATAGCATACCTCCGCACATGCTGTAGAGCAACCGGTCTACGCGTTGCCGCCTCGTAGTCCTCCACTGCCGGCAACGGCTACAAGTGCGACTGCCACCGACGTTGCCGCTGCCCATGCCAGGGGGTCTCATGTCCAGCCACGATTCACCGCCCCGCCGAAGTACCCCGCACTCCCGTCCGCAGCTTGCCCTGCCTGCAGCACATGAATCGCCGCTCCCCGCTGTAACAGACACCGGTGATGCGCCAGCCGCTCAATCAGTGCCGCCGGCACGCTCGTGGCGCACCCGCAACCTGGCGCTGGCCGTGGCCGTCCTGGCCAATCTGGCCGGCGCCTTGTTGCTCGCCCTGGCCTACCCTAAATCTTCGGCGCAGGATGCCCCCGACCTGTGGGTTACCGACACGATCGATATGGCAACGCTGCGGGTGTACCAGACGAGCCAGAGCAACGCCAACGGCCTGACCCTGGCCAGCCACGGTGTGCTGGCACCCTGGACCGACAGCCAGGCCAACCGGGTGCAGCGTCAGAGCGGGGTGAACTGGCAGGTAGCCGGTATGGGCGCCGGCAGTGACTATGCTGCGCCGGCGGATGGCACGACCGAGCTGACCGGTATCGGCAGCGCGTGGGTGGAGCTGGATGTGACCGCCATGGTGCGGGCCTGGATCGCCAACCCGGCGGATAATCACGGCCTGGTACTGCTCGCCCAGGCCGCGAGCGGCAGCGTCAATTACGGCGTGTGCAGCGAACTGGGTTGGAGTCCCTGCGCCGCGGCCCAAGCCCCGGTGCTCAAGGTGTGGCACTATCCGCCGCCGCCCATACCGGAGCCAGAGCCATGAAAACGGTGTGGCGCATGCTCATTCATATCCTACCGGCGTTGGTCTTGACTTGGTTCAGCTTTGGCATACCGGCCGCAGTATTGGCTGCGCCGCAGCTTGAGTCACGTGGTCAGGACGCTACCAATTCAGCTCAGCTCGATACGGCCGATCAACTGCTTGACGGAGGGTGGGCAACCCAGATTACAGCCGGTCATGTACACACGTGCGCTTTGACCGTAGACAGTGGGGTGAAGTGTTGGGGCTTCAACACCGCCGGTCAACTCGGTGATGCCACCACCCGCCCGCGTGCGGCGGCGGCGGATGTGTTGGGCCTCGGAGAGGGGGTTGTGCTGATCAGCGCTGGCAGTTCCCACACCTGTGCGCTGACGCCCGCCAGCGGCGTCAAATGCTGGGGGGAGAACGCCGATGGCCAACTGGGTGATGGCACGACTGTGGATCGGCTGACGCCAGTAGATGTGGTAGGTCTCTCAAGTGGTGTACGCGGCGTCAGTGCCGGAGAGAGACACACTTGTGCGGTCCTGAATAGCGGCGCCGTCAAGTGCTGGGGCAACAATGCGTACGGTCAGTTAGGTGACGGGACCGCGACGTCACACGTGACGCCGGTGGATGTGGTCGGGTTGATCAGTGGGGTGCAAGCGCTCGACGCTGGAGACGACCATACCTGCGCCATTGACGGCGAGGGCGGCGTCAAATGCTGGGGCGACAATAGAGCCGGAGAACTGGGTGATGGCACGCAATTAAGCCGGTTGAGTCCCATAGATGTGGTGGGTCTGGACGGCGGGACGCGGGCCGTGAGCGCAGGCGGATCATTTACCTGCGTACTCACCGTTAACGGGGATGTCAAATGTTGGGGCTACAACGGCTATGGCCAACTCGGCGATGGGACAACCACCTGGCGACTGACACCGGTAGACGTTGTAGGCTTGTCCGCAGGCGTCACCGCGCTCCAAGCGGGCGGCGGCCATTCCTGTGTGCTCACCGAGAGCGGCGGCGTCAAATGCTGGGGTTTCAACAGTTATGGCCAACTCGGCGATGGCACGATCACGTGGCGCCTGACACCGGTGGCGGTGACAGGCTTATCTGCCGGCGCGACCGCGGTCAGCGCGGGTGATCTGCATACCTGCGCGGTGTTGGCGGGCGGCGCAGCGCAGTGCTGGGGCTGGAACGAATATGCCCAACTGGGGGACGGCACGACCGTCTGGCGTCGGACGCCGGTCGATGTGTGGAACCTGGTGTACGACTGCGCGACCGTGACGGAGATCCCGGCGTCCGAATGCAGCGCGCTTGTCACGTTCTTCAATGCCACCAACGGTTCCTTCTGGCGCAAGCGCACCGGCTGGCTGCGCACGCCGACGCCGTGTAGTTGGCAGGGGGTGGCGTGTGACGCCGGCCACGTCAGTGAACTTGTTCTACCGGCGAACAACCTGGTCGACACGCTGCCGGAGGCGTTAGGCGCTTTGAGCGGACTGCAACGGCTGGACTTGAGCGGGAATGCGCTCGGTGGGCCGCTGCCAGCTACGATCGGAAATTCGCTCGCGCTTCAACAGCTCGACTTGAGCGCCAACCAGCTCAGCGGCCCGCTGCCGCTGACGTTGGGCAACCTGGCCGCGCTGCAAACCCTCGACTTGCACAGCAATGCGCTCACCGGCGCGCTGCCCGGGGAGCTGGGCAAGTTGACCACCCTGGAACACCTGGATCTGAGTCATAACGCCCTGTGCGGCCGCCTCCCCCTGGCCTTAGGCGACCTGGGGACCCTCCAACATCTCGACCTGAGCGCCAACCGCCTGGAGGGCAACTCTGAGGCGATTGACTATGACACGGTGATCAGCCGGTTGACCGCGCTGCGCTACCTCGATCTGAGCGACAATCGCCTCACCGGTGAGTTGCCGGCGTGGTCAGCCTTGACCGCCCTGCAGCATCTCGATCTCAGCCAGAACCAGCTCAGCGGCGGCACGACCTGGGGTGGCGCCCTCTGGTGGCTCGGCGACCTGCGCCAGCTCGCATACGTGGACTTCAGCGAGAACCTCCTCAGCGGCGCACTGCCCCCACGCTCGGCCAGCTTGCCAACTTGCAGTTTCTCGACCTTCACACTAATCACTTCAGCGGCACACTGCCACCGGAGTTGGGCCAGGTCGGCGCCGGCGTAGCGATCACACCCACTGGCGCAACGCCACCACCCGGCGTGTACATCGATCTCTCCGGCAACCACCTCGCCGGCCCACTGCCGGCTGAACTCGGCCACAACCCAGCCCTCGTGGGCCTGCAACTCTCGGGCAATCAACTCAGCGGTCTCGTGCCAGCCGCCATCACCGACCGGCCGTTCTATCGATTGGATCTGAATTACAATCAACTGACAGCGCCTGACCCGCGCGCATTGGATTGGCCCGGCACTCAGACCGTGTCGCCCACTGCCGTGCAGGCGCTCGTGGCGAGCGATGGCGTAACCTTGACCTGGACGCCGATCGCTTACACCTCCGATTGGTACGAGTTCACCTATTTCGGCGAAGGCGGCTACTACGAAATCAGTTACGCCACGACGCCGGCTGGCCCCTTCATTGTGCATGGCCGGACGGCCGGCAAGAGCGCCAACAGCTACACCATCAGCGGGTTGACGCCCGGCGCGCCCTACTACTTCCGGCTACGCACCTTGTCCTACGCGCACACCTACTATGACGATCAGACGAGCGGTTGGGCTGTGTTCAACCACGCCTACGTCCAGCCCAACAACCTGTGGAGCGACTACACGCCACTGGTCAGCGTGTATCTCGGCGAGGAGACACCGACGCCGACCCCGACGCCGGCAGGCACACCGAGTCCTGCACGCCCGCGGGTGTTCCTGCCGCTGGTGTGGCGCGGGCGGACGCTGGACGAGGGACGATAGACGAGCGCGCAGCTTTCCTGTGGATAGACGATGAACTACCATCTGAGCACGCTACCACCGACCGATATGACTTTCCAGCGCGGGGCGAACGGTTGAGCGACTACACACCACTGGTCAGCGTACATATGTCGGCGACGGGGACGCCCAATCCCGCGCCGCTGCGCACATTTTTGCCGCTGGTAATTCAGCATTGATTGGACGCTGGCGCGCCGGTTGCGCCGACGCACACCCTTTGAACAGTTTGCTACCCCAGCATCGCGTTTGCCCTCTGCCACATCCGCGGCTACAATGCACCGTGCAACGCCAGCATCGCCATCCTCACCGCCCAAAGGAATCCGGCCCATGCGTTTCCCCATCTGGCCTCGGCCCTCCACCCGCGCGTTCATCCGTGAGGCGCGCCGGCTCCCCGGCTACTCGTTCTTCGATTGGCTGCACGGTTATGTCTACGCTCGCTGGCCCTATCTGTACATCGGCATCGGTACGGGAGAGCATCCGCTGGCGAAGCGCGCCAAACCGGTGATCGTCTGGCTCGATCGGCTCATCAGCGGCCGGGCCGAGCGGCGGCCGGCGCCCATCGTTGCGATGCCCGATGGCGCCGAACGGCCGGTCGGCTTCGCCGATACCTACCACGGCAAGGTCGTGACGTTGGCGGCTGCCACTCAGCTCGTGTCCGTCAAGCGTGACATCAACCTGGGCGACCTGGAGCATATCGTCCCCTACGCCACGGCGCGGGAGATCGTGCTGCAGCACCCCGATCACATCGCCGTACTCGATTGTCCCTGCCGCGCCGCACGCGCCAATCCGTGTCTGCCTCTGGACGTCTGCCTGATCGTCGGCGAACCGTTCGCCGGCTTCATCCGCGAACACCAGCCCGACCGGTCGCGCTGGATCAGCTCGGATGAGGCGGTCGAGATTCTGACCGCCGAGCACGCGCGCGGCCACGTGCATCACGCGTTTTTCAAGGACGCGATGCTCGGCCGGTTCTACGCCATCTGCAACTGCTGTTCCTGCTGTTGCGGCGCGCTGTTCGCCCAGCGCAATGGCGTGCCCATGTTGACCGCATCGGGCTACGTCACCCTGCAGGATGCCGACTGGTGCATCGGCTGCGGCACATGCGCCGAATACTGCCAGTTCGAGGCGATCGCGATGTCCGACGGCCACGCGTTTATCGACGCGGCGGCGTGCATGGGCTGCGGCGTGTGCGTCGATAAGTGCGAACACGGCGCGTTGACGCTCGTCGCGGACGAAAGCAAGGGCATCCCGTTGGAGACTGATGCGGATCTGGACTGCTGGAGCTGAACGAATCTGGAATCATGGAGCGAGGCTGACTGGAAGCTGGAAGCTGTGAAACTGGAAACTGGAAACTGGAAACTGGAAACTGGAAACTGGAAACGATGATAACTCATGATCAGGGGGGGTCGAAATTGGACACAGCGGTTCTTCATTCCTGGCGGGTAGACCCGACGGCCGTGCCGCCGCTCATCATGAACTCGGACCCGGGGTCGTTCGCCGGGCGAACCGTCGCGGTGCGGATTCCCGCGATCCTCCGGGACGCGCTCGACCTGAACCCTTCCTTCGACGGGGAGATTCGCCGCAACATCGCGGCGCTGCACGCGGAGCTGACCAGCGGCGCGCTCCGGGGGCTGATCGAGGATGCGCCCGATCGCCCGTTCTGGGACGCTGCGGCCGCGCCGTATGTCGGCCGGGGCTGGCTGGAGGTCCCGTGGTATTGGGCCGAGGCGTTCTTCTATCGCCGCGTGCTGGAGGCGACGTGTTACTTTCAGCCGGGCCCCTGGCAGGGCATCGACCCCTACGCGGCCAAGAAGCGCGCGGAGTGGGCTCCCGAAGCCGCACCACAGGTCGTGGCGCAATTGCTGGAAAGTCTGCCGGAGGATGATCCCGAGGCGCAATGCGAGCAATTGCTGCACGCGGCGCTATGGGGCAACCGCACTGACTTGAGCTACATGGTCGCGGCGCACTTGGGGGCCACGGCAGCGCCGGTAGACGAGCGCGCCAACCTGTTGGTGGACGACAGCGCGGCGATCTGGCGCTTCCTTACGGCGAACGGTGCTGGCCGGGTGGCCATCCTGGCCGACAACGCCGGCACGGAGCTGCTGATGGACGTCGTGCTGCTGGATTTCCTGCTGACCGCCGGCCTGGCCGCCGAGGTACACTTGCACTTGAAGCCGCAGCCGATGTTTGTTTCCGATGCCATGATCCAGGATCTGGCCGATGGCCTGGACGCGCTGGTGCTGGGCGGCGGGGCCGCGGCGAAGTTGGCGCGCCGGGTGGAGGGTCACATCGTCGCGGGCGAGCTGATCCTCAAGACACATTGGTTCAACGCGTCAAGCCTCTTCTACTCGCAGATGCCCGCCGACCTGCACGCCGATCTGGCGCGGATGGACCTGGCGCTGGTCAAGGGGGACGCCAACTACCGGCGGCTGCTCGACGATGCGCACTGGCCGCCGACCACGGCGTTTGCGGATGCTGTCGCCTACTTCCCCGCGCCGGTCGCCGCCTTCCGCACATTGAAGGGTGAAATCATCGTGGGGCTGGCGCCGGGCGAGGCGGAACGGCTGGCGGAGGACGACCCGGCGTGGCTGGTCAACGGGCGGCGCGGGGTGATTCAGGCGAGACTTTAGCTGCACCGGCGATAATCGTTCACGATCGTCGTGTCAGCCTACGGTTGAAACCGTAGGCTGACACAGCTCAAACCCGCTGAAGCGGGTTGACGCGACAGTGTGATGATCCTCCGCTACTCCGGGCATTGCTCAGCGTACTGCGTTAGCTCAACGCGCTCCAGGGTGCGCCGGGCAACGCTGAGGCTCCAGTTCGCCCCGCGCCAGTCCGTGCTGGCTGCCCGATCGGTCAAAATCTCGGCTTGAGCCTGCAACCCGCACGCCAACTTCGTCTGCACGGCGGGATCGGACACCGCCGCCAGGCCGGCCACGGCCGTAGGCACAGCGTCGGCGCTCAAAGTCCATGCCAGGTATTCAGCGTCCAACGGCTGCCCCACGCCCGCGGCCGCCCGTGCCAGGTTGGTGCGGGCGATCACCACATCCGGGTTGATCAGATCGAGCGCGACCACCAGCGCCAGGGTCGTCACCAGCGCGCCGAAGGCAAACCGCCGCCGGCCTGGGTTGTCACCCGCCGGCGCCCGCACACGCAGCACGGTTACTGCCAGCCAGATCAACACGATCCCCAGCCAGACCATAAACGCCGTGGTGTAAAAGCGCAGCTCGGTCAGGCCGAATTCCTGCTGGTACAGTCGCATCCTGAACAGCGCCGAAGCCAGGATCACCAGCGTCAGGGCCACCAGCCCGCCGTGCAGCAGATTGATCGTCAGCCGGCCGCGCCCCGTCACAAAGCGCGTCAGCCAATCCATCAACAAGATCAGGCCTAGCACCAGCGTTGCGACCGTCACCAGCTCAAAGAAGCCGCGGCGGGCGTAATCGCTGTAGGTGAGGCCCGTGCGAGCCAGCGTGTCGCTGCCGCCGAACAGGTAGACCGCCTGGACAAGCACGAAGCCGAGGAACAGGATGTCCACCAGCGCCAGCGCGGTGATGGCAGTGGGCGCGCCCAGATGCAGGAAGTCCAGGTTGGCGTAATCCTCCAGCTCAGGTGGGGTCTGGCTGGCGGTGAAGGCTCGCCGCGCCAACCCCAGCGCCAGCCAGCTCAGGATCAGGCTCAAAATCAGGCGTGCGAGCAGTTGGGGATAGCCCCGGAGCCAGGCGAACATTCCCTTGAGGAAGTCGGCGAACACCGCGTCGGCGGCGGCGAACAGGGCGCCGAAGATCAACAGGAGCGGCACAGCCAACGTCACCCCCCACAGCACCGGGGCCAGCCGGCGTCGCTTACCGAGCGTGCGCTCCACGCTGGGCAGGTCGCGGAAGACCAGCAGAAACGGTTGGTAGATCAACGCCAACCCACTCATCACGAGCGCGATGGCATAGTCGGTCAGGCTCATCCGCGCCAGGCGACCGGGGAGGTAGATCGCCACGATCAGCAGCGCCAGCCCGAAGCCCATGAGCACATTTAGCGCCAGCAAGGCCGGCGAGGCCCGGACGGCCACCATCGCGCTGTAGAACAAGGCCAACGCGATCAATACCAACCCCGCCGTGCTGGGGCGAATGCCCAGCGCAAACCCCAGGACAATCCAGATCACCGCGGCCAACAGCGCCGCGAGGGCGTAGCCCACACCCAGCGGCTGACCGAACAGCAACGCGATGCCGACAAACCCGATGCCGAGCGCACCGCCGAGCAAAAGCCAGGGCCGCACGGATCGTCGGTCGTTCTTCGAGGCTTTGTTCTGCCGGAATACTGCCATGATCGTCTGCCATGAAATCCTCCTTTGTGCATGCAGCGCCGTCACAGGTCGCCGCAATGCCGCCAGGATAGCACGGGAGACTTTGTCAATACCTCTCAGCGTAGCTATCAATTTCTCTCAGAGACTGTTTGAAAAGGCCGGATTCATCTCCCGCGGAGGCGCAAAGAACGCAAATCGGCAATCGAAACGGCCGCAGACGATGGGTTACTCTGCGGTTTTGCGGCTTGGCGTGAGCTTTTCAAAAAGCTTCTCAGCGCGTGATCTGGCTGAATTATCGACGTCGCTGCCACCCAAAAGGAACCGCAGCGCATCGGGCAGCCGCCGCGCCCAGGCGGACTCGTGATGGATGCCGCCATCTTCCTCGACATACAGCAAGTCGTGGCCGCTACGATACCCTTTCCCAAGCAGCAACTGGTTCATCTTCCGCACCTGCGCCAGGTATTGACTCGCCAACGTCTGCTGCGACGGCCCGCCCTCCACCAACCCTACCCCCTCGGCGGTGCCGACGTCCAGGTAGACCTTGCCGCGCGCGTAGGGCACCTGCCGCATGAAGGGAAAAATACCGTTCCGCCCCCAGCGCAGCGCCGGGCTGAACACACCCGCCAGGCCGAAAACATCCGGCCTGCGGAACATGGCGTACAGGCTGATGAGCCCGCCCAAGGATGATCCGGCGATCCCCGTGGACGCGGCATCCGCCAGGGTGCGGAAGTCGCGGTCGATCACCGGTTTGAGCGTATCGGCAATGAACGTCACGTACTCGTCGCCCTGAACATCGGGCAGATCGGGGGCCGGAAAGGGGATGTACTCGTGGAAACGCCGATCGCCCATGTTCGGGATGCCGACGACGATCGCCTCGATGCCGGCGTCAGCCAACTCTTCCATCGTTTCATCCATGTACCATTCACCGGCATAGCTGGTCGCCGCATCGAAGAGGTTCTGGCCGTCGTGCATGTAAATGACCGGATAACGCCGGATGGAACCCAGATACGACGGCGGTAGGTAGACCACGATATCCCGCCGATTGTCGAGTTCGGGGCTCTCGAACCCTTGCACGATCCTGATGTCGCCAGCCACGGTATGCCGGCCCCGTGGGTACACCTCGAAGTAAGGCCGCCAGTTTGCTTCGGTCTGCGGCTGCTCAGCCAACCAACACGGGGTTGTGGCGTCGTCCAGCCAGCGCAGATAGTCCGGGACAGCCATCAGCGACCGGCAGCGCAAGAATCTCGGGAACTTCGTCGTGATGCAGCTCGACGATGCGCTCCCGCAGGCACGGCCAGACCAGACGGCGCGTCTTGATGATGAGCTGCACCTGTGGATCGATGTTGATCTCGCCCTGCCAACGATAGATCGCCGTGCCGCCGGGGATCACCTGGACGCACGCGGCAAGCTGCTCTTCCACCAGCGTGCGGCCCAGCGCGACGCCGGCCTCGGAGTCAGGGACCGTGACCAGGACGGTAAGATAGTCTGATTGCATGATATGGGCATCCTCATTGCGTTGTATGGCGTCATTTTAGCACGCACGGCGCGCGCAGACAACCGGCAATGGTACCACGGGTGTGATGCAAGGTTGCGCATCGGCCCAGCAGGCTATCTGTGTCATCTGCGTTGCCGGGCATCAACCAAACCGCAGATGACGCAGATGTGCGCAGATGTGTTGCTGCTCGATGTCGATCATCTGGCATTCACCACTCGCGTCAAGCCAGGCTGTGGAAAACACCCTACCGTACCCTGGCCCACTCCTGGACTTTTTTAGCGCCGAATGCATGCTCAATCCTTGATGGTCGCGGCGGTTTGCCGCCGGCGATCCACCGTGAGCTGGAGCACATCCGGCCTGGCATAGTGCCCGACCGGATCGAAGTTCTGCCGCTCTTCGCGCACGCGGCGGTGATCGAGCGTGGCCACCAGGAGGTCTTCCTGGTCCACCACCGGCGCAATGACCCACTCGCCGTCGGGCCCCGCCAGGCATGAACCGCCGTTCGCCAGAGTAGCTGGGCCATCGGCAACGATCTTGTCTCTGTGCGGCGTTTCGAGTGGAATGCCGGTCGCCTGCATCAGGCCGGAAACCGAGAGGACGTAGGAGCGCGCTTCCTTGGCGATGAACCGCGTGATGTCCTGCGTGTTATGCACTCCTCCCGGCCAGATCGCCACGTGCAAGTCTTCGCCCTGGGCATACAACGCGGTGCGCGCCAGCGGCATCCAGTTCTCCCAGCAATTCAAACCGCCGACCGTGAACGCGCCCAGGGTATGGACGCGCAGACCGTGCCCGTCGCCGGGTGACCATGTCAGACGTTCTTCGTACGTGGGCATGAGCTTGCGGTGCATGGACGCGATTTCCCCCTGGGGTGAGATGTAAACCAGCGAACAGTACAGGCTGTGCCCGCCGCGGTCCAGTGGGCGTTCGATGCAACCCAAGATCACGGCGATCTGCCGCTGCGCGGCGAGACGGCAGAGCGGGAGCAGGTGGCCGGCCTCGATCTGCACCGCCTGTTGGAGGTAGTGCGCGTGGATCTCCTTTTGCACCGGCGAGTTGAAGCGGGCACCATCGGTGCGCTCAATCCAGAAAGGGTACCCCGGCAGCAAGGCTTCGCCGAACGCGACAAGTTGGCATCCCTGTTCAGCAGCCCGCTCGACCTGATGTAAGATTTTGACGAGCGTCCGCTCGCGATCCAGCCAGACGGGCGCGATCTGTGCCAGGCCGACGATCAATGAATCGGCAGCGACGGTCGATGCCGTGGATGACATGCTAACCTCCTCCTATGGGATGGAAGTATCAGCCTTCTCCCTGCGCCGTCATTCAACCGGCGCCGGTACAGGGGAATGCGAACCAAACCCCATAAATTGATTGTACGGCATCACGCACGGTATCGATAATCTGTCTCCCTATCATCACGCGAGTATCGCAGTTTTAGCGTCCAGGCAGCGAACCACCATTCGACCATACCCTCGCTTTGACAGACCACCGCCCTGTCGGGTAACATGGCTGCATCCTAGGCCACGGAGCAGATAACGATCATGAGTGCAGCTATCGAAATCACCGACGCGACTTTCGAAGCGGACGTCCTCCGCTCGCCGACCCTGACCATCCTGGATCTGTGGGCCGAATGGTGCATGCCGTGCAAGCGCCTCACGCCGATCCTGGAAGAGATCGCGACGGAGTATACCGGCAAGATCAAGGTCACCAAACTCGACGTGGACGTCAACCCGCGCACGCCGGGCATGTTCAATGTCACGGGCATCCCGACGCTGCTCGTGTTCAAGGGCGGGAAGCTGGTCGAGACGTTGGTCGGTTTTATGCCGAAGGATAAGCTGTTGGCGAAAGTGCTGCCGCATGTGAGTTAGGCCCTTTCCGAAAGCTTCCATTGCACGCCCCCTGGGCCCGTCGAAGGGGGCGTCCTGCCAGAATTCGTGGATAGCTTTTTAGGTTCGAACGGCGAAAACGTAAGTTTGACAGCCTGGGAACCCTGTGCTATAGTCTCGCCACAACTGAATACACGCCAACAAAGGCTGTGAACCGGACTAGTACGCACCGAAGCGGGGCTTCAGAGAGCTGATCGTTCTGCTGCGAGATCAGCGCCAGCGCAAGTGCCGAATGGACCGGGGAGCTGCAGGCCGAAAAAGAAGTGCGGCAGTAAGATAGTACGTTAGTACGGTAGTGTGTTGCAAAGGCCCCGGTCATCCGTTCGGAGCCAACCACTATCTCACTAAACCACTATCTCACTAACTCACTACCTCACTAAGCCGCGCCGGAAACGCCACCGTTATCAAGGTCGAGGGGATCGGATCTCTGTCGCTCCTGTCCCTGCAACGAGTGAGGCCGACGCCGTACAATGCCGTCGACCTAATCGGGGTGGCACCACGGGTAAGTCTCTCGCAGACCCTCGTCCCCTTCCAGGGCGAGGGTTTTTTGTTGTCCGGCGGGCGTCACCCTCTCCCTCCATCCAGCCCGGACTTAGCGCCGGGCCGCCCGCTTTTTCAGCCGGGTCCTTCGTGGCCCACCACAACCTGGGAGGGAAAAATGCTCACCGGAAACTTGCCTACGAATACGAACGAAGACTTCCGCATCGTCCTGCCGCAATCACGCATCCCCACGGCCTGGTATAACATCCTGGCCGACATGCCGGTGCCCATGCCCGCGGTGTTGCACCCCGGCACCCACCAACCCATCGGTCCGGCCGATCTCGCCGTGCTCTTCCCGATGGAGTTGATCAAACAAGAAGTCAGCTCCGAACGCTACATCCCGATCCCGGATGAGGTGCGCGACATCTACCGGCTGTGGAGGCCCACGCCGCTGATCCGCGCGGTGCGGCTGGAGAAAGCGCTGGGCACCCCGGCTCACATCTACTACAAGAACGAGAGTGTCAGCCCCAGCGGCAGCCACAAGCTGAACACCTCGGTGCCGCAGGCGTATTACAACAAGCAGGAAGGGATCCAGAGCATCGCCACCGAGACCGGCGCGGGGCAGTGGGGCTGCGCCCTGGCCATCGCGGGTGACATGTTCAAGATGGCCATCGACATCTACATGGTGAAGATCAGCTACCAGCAGAAGCCGTACCGCCGTTCGGTCATGCAGGCCTACGGCGCCACCGTCACCCCCAGCCCGTCGGATCAGACGGCGGCCGGCCGCATGATCCTGGAGCGCAACCCGAACAGCACCGGCAGCCTCGGCATCGCCATCTCTGAGGCGGTAGAGGTTGCGGCCACGAGCGGCGGCAAGACGAAGTACTCCCTGGGTTCTGTGCTGAACCACGTCCTGCTGCATCAGACGGTGATCGGCCAGGAGGCGTTGGACGCCATGACGGAGATCGGCGAGTATCCCGATGTGGTGATCGGCTGCGTGGGCGGCGGCTCCAACTTCGCCGGGATCGCCCTCCCGTTCCTGCATCGCACGCTGACCGAAGGGGTGAAGACGAGGTTCCTGGCCATTGAGCCGACCTCATGTCCAACCCTGACCCAGGGCACGTACACCTACGACTTCGGCGACACCGCGGGCCTGACCCCGCTGGTCAAGATGTACACCCTGGGCCACGACTTCGAGCCGGCCTCGATCCATGCCGGGGGCCTGCGCTATCACGGCATGTCCCCGATCATCTCGACCCTGACAAACGCGGGCTACATCGAGCCGCGCGCCTACGGCCAGAACCAGTGCTTCGAGGCGGCGATCATGTTTGCCCGCAACGAAGGGATCATCCCCGCGCCGGAGAGCAGCCACGCGATCCGCGCGGCGATCGACGAGGCGTTGGCCGCCAAAGAGACAGGCGAAAAGAAGGTAATCCTGTTCAACCTGTCCGGGCACGGCCATTTCGACATGAGCGCGTACGACGCCTACCTGGCCGGGCAGTTGATCGACCACGGCTTCTCCGCGGAGGAGATGGCGAAGTCGCTGGCGACGGTGCCGCAAGTGGCGTAACGGACGATAGACCATAGACGATAGACCATAGACGATAGACCACAGAAGTTGAGGCGTCACGCACGCACATCGTCCATGGTCTATCGTCCATCGTCCGTTTTTGACTTTCCGCCCGTTTCGCGGATAATAGCTGAAGGAATCGTCTTCGGCGCCCGGCGGCGCCGTTTGCTTTCAAAGGAGTAAAACGATGGCTCAAGCAACTAAGATGGGCGCCGATACCGCAACGCTGGAGAAGCGCCGCAAGGCTCTGACCGGACACAAGTGCCTGAAGTGCAGCCAGGAAGTCAGCTTCGGCGATCTGCTGATGGTGAAGGTTATGCAGATGGAAGATGGCCGCCCGCGCTCGCACCAGACGATCTACCATCGAAAATGCTACACGCTCTGATCGTCAGCGCAACTGTGAGGCAAAAGTAAAGGCGCCGGAAGCGGCGCCTTTACTTTAACTGCGCTATGTTCCCAGGTTCAAACTCTTCAAGGTCTGCGAGACCGCGGAGGTTTCCCCATTACGGCTGGGACCCCTGCGCCCGGATGACCACGAAATCCGCCAGCCACAGGAAGGCCGCGATGACGGCGTTCATCGCCAGCGTGAAGAGGAATCCCAGGGTCAACACTTGCAACACGCCCATCACCTCGTCAATGAACGCGCCGGAAAGGGCTGCGAAACCACCGAACAGCCAGACAAGCAGCAGCGCGATGCCCAGGTAGATGCCGGCCAACACCCACGGCTGCCGGTCGGCTTCGCTCGGTGTCATCGAATTGCTGACGACGAAGATCATATACGCCCACAGCCAAAAATCCGCCACACGCAATAACCCACCCAGCTCGTCCCACACGCCGGTCCACCCGGCCGTGCGCCACGCCTCACCGAGCGCCGCCACGTCGAAAACGTAGTAGCTGATCAGCAGGAGCACCGCCGTCCCCGCAAGGAACGGCGCCAGCCCCACCAGGCTGTCGCGCAGCGTGCCGCCACTGGCTCACCGTCACGGAGCCGAGCTCGATGGCATTGCGCCGTTTCTTCGGCCCTAACGCGAACCTGCCCACCTGCATCCCCAGCAGCCGCGCCATCAGGTAATGGCTCAGCTCATGCAAGACGATGCCGGGGAACATCAGCAGGTAATAGACCATGATAGCCACGTTCATGTCGCCGCTGAGGCGCAAGCCGATGACCTGCACCTGCCGGTTGATCCAGCGGCTCAGGATCATCATGAGGGCTAAGGTTGAGGCGAAGGCCAGGAATTGGGGTAGTAGGGACATCTGGGTTGGTAGACTGGTAAATTAGTAGATTGGTAAATTAGTAGGTTGGTAAATTGGTGAACTGGGATGGTGATTAGCTGGTAGATCGGCAGAGTGGCGGATGGGCGAGAAAGCGAACTCTATCCCCAACCACCACTCTTCCAATGTACCAATCTACTGATCTACCAATCTACAATTGCGTCGCGGTCACGCGCACCATCTCGACGAACGCATCTACCTTCAGGCTGGCGCCGCCGATCAGCGCGCCGTCGATGTCCGGCATCGCCATCAGCTCGCCGATGTTTTTCTCGTTGGCGCTGCCGCCGTACTGGATGCGGATGGCCTGCGCGACCTCCTCACCGTAGATCTCAGCCAGGGCGCCGCGAACGACCGCGCCGCAGACATGATTGGCGACCTCTTTCGTGGCGGTCTTGCCGGTGCCGATGGCCCAGATCGGCTCGTAGGCCACGACGATCCCGCGCGCCTGGTCAGGGCTGATGCCGGCGAACGCGGCGCGCACCTGCCCGCTGACGAACGTCTCGGTGATGCCGGCTTCGTTCTGCGCCAAATCCTCACCCACACAAACGATAGGGATCAGCCCGTGGGCCAGTGCCGCCACGATCTTCTTGTTGACGCTCTCGTCGGTCTCGCCGAAATATTGGCGCCGCTCCGAGTGACCGATGATGACGTAGCCGGCAATGCCTTTCAGCATCGCGGCCGATACCTCGCCGGTGTACGCGCCGTTCTCGGCCCAGTGCATATTCTGCGCCCCGACACCAATCTCAACGCCTACGATCACGTCAGCCACGGCGAGCAGACAGACAAACGGTGGGCAGACCACCGTCTCGACCTGCGCCACGTAGTCGGCGAGCTTGGGCTGGAGCGCCCGCACGAACTCGACTGCTTCCGCCGGCGTCTTGTTCATTTTCCAGTTGCCGGCGAGGATGGGTTTACGCATGATGAGGGAATCTCCTTATGATGATTGCGTGATGCGTGATGCGTGATGCGTGCTGCGTGATGCGTGATGCGTGCTGCGTGATGCGTGATAACCTACGATCACGCCGCCTCGCGAAGCATCGCGGGTCACACAGCAGTCAACAACGTCTGATATTCTTCCGCCGTGATCAGTGACCCGCCCACCGCTTCACTCTCGATCACCTTCTGTTTTTTGGCGTCAAACTTCAAGGTAACTTCGATGGTTTGGAAGCAGCGGTTGACGCCGGTACCGACCAGTCCCTTGCGGACGACCCAATTCACACCGTCGTCGTCCAGGCTGGGATCGTTGGCCAGGTTCACCCGGCTTCGAATCGGCTCCCCGCAGCGCCGGCACTGGACGTAGATCCAGTAGGCGTTGGCATCGCCCGCCCCGAAACTGCTGCCACCGCCGCCGGCCTTCTGCCCACTCAGGGCGTTGCGCAGGTTATCGAGAAAACCCATACGACCTCCGAACTCGAAGCTGGAAGCTAGAAACTGGAGATAGGCAACCCCTCAGCGACTGCCAGAAACAAATATCCACATCCGCGAAGCGATCGATCCAGCTTCCAGCTTCTAGCTTCCGAGTTTGAAATACTGCTCCAACTCCGGGTGGAATGTACACTCAGCGTAGGCGCCGCTGGCGCGATCCTGCTCGTACGTGCCGGCGATTTCTCCCGCGGCGATGTTCTGCAGGGCCTCAACCAACCAGTCGACCTCTTCCTCGCTATTGTAACACCCGAAACTGATGCGCACCAGGCCCGGCAGATGCGCCCGCATCCCAGAAACCACCTGCTTGCGCCAGCTCCAGGCCACCGGATCCGGGATGTCCATCAGGTGCAGGACGTAGGGATGCGCGCAGAAGCACCCGTTGCGCACGCCGATGCCATATTCGTAGCTGAGCACCGCGGCAACCAGGTAATGCGACATGCCGTGCAGATTAAACGGAATCACACCCAGGCGGTTGTTGGCGTTGGCCGGATCCGCATCGCCATATATCTCGATGCCCTCGATCTTGCGCATCTCCGTCAACGCGTAGCGCGTCAGGTCGGCTTCGTGCGCCGCCAGCCGATCCATGCCGATCTCGGTCAACGCCTTGCACGCCGCGGCCATCGCCACCGCGCCGACCACGTTGGGGCTTCCGGCCTCCTCGCGGTCGGGCGGACCGGCCCAGTACACCGCATCCTCGGTCACGATCTCTACCGTGCCGCCGCCGCTGTAATCCGGCGCGCCCTCCGAAAAAATCTTGCGCGGGCCGATCAGCACGCCGGTGCCGAACGGCGCGTACATCTTGTGGGCGGATGCCACAAGAAAATCAAGATGACCTGGGTCGCTGGCCGGACGGATGTGGATGCCACGATGTGGGGCGAGCTGAGCTGCGTCCGCCAGGATCAGCGCGCCGTGGCTGTGCGCCAGCTCGGCCAGCTCATGGAGCGGGTTGATGTAGCCGGTGACGTTCGACGCGCCGCTGACGGCCAGCAGCTTGACCCGCTGGCCGTACTGCTCGAACTTCGCCCGCACGTCGTCCATGTCCAGCGAGCCATCCGGCCGCAGCGCCAGGTGTACGACGGTCGCCTGCGCGCGCCAGGGCAGATCGTTGGAATGGTGCTCCATCAGCGAAAGCAGGACCACGTCATCTTTGTTCAGACCGATGCGCCGGGCGGCCTTGTTGACCGCCTCAGTGGTGTTCTTGACGAAGATCACCACCTGGCTGCTCATGTCGGCGCCGAAGAAACGGCCCACGATCTCGCGTGCATCGTCGTACGCTTCGCTGGAGATTTCGGACTTGAACCCCTTGCCGCGATGGATGCTGGAATACCACGGCATGAACAAGTCCAGGGTTTCGAGCACGTCCCACAGCGCGGGCGTGGTGGCGGCGTTATCGAGGTTCACATATGGCCGCTTGCTGCCGTCGAGCAGCGGCACCTTGACGTCCAACCCTACGACGCGCTGACGTATCTCCAACATCGCCCGATCGTCGCGCGACGCGCCACTAAGACGAGCGGAGGTCCGGTAAGAGGATGGCATATTCATGATTCGGTTGACTTCCTCCTGTGGCGCGGGTGTCGTCAAATTGCCGGAGAGCCAGGATGAGGGTTGAAGAACGACATTGCGAACCGCGATTATGCGCATAGTGTATCAAAGACCGCCGCATCTGACCATGACAACGCGCATGTTGGGGAGAGGAAGGGGACACGGTGACACGGAGAGAAGGGGATGGGGAGACAAGGGAGCCAGGGAAACAAGTAGACGAGGAAACAGGGAGACAAAACGACAAGGAGCCAATGAACGGGGGCGAGACGACCAGTCTTCCCAAGGGAAGCCCTCCGCCCCGCCCCAACTTACCAGTTTACCAATCTACCATTCTACCGGTTGACCCATCTACCCACTACTTATCGTTCAACGCCGCCACGCCCGGCAGCACTTTGCCTTCCAGGAATTCCAGCGATGCGCCGCCGCCGGTGGAGACGTGCGTCATCTTCTTGGCCACGCCGGCCTTCTTCACCGCGCTGGCGCTGTCGCCGCCGCCGATCACGGTGGTGGCGTCGATCTCGGCCAGCAACCGGGCGATCGCGAAAGTGCCCTCGGCGAACTTCGGGAACTCGAACACGCCCATCGGGCCGTTCCAGACCACCAGCTTCGCTGCCTTGAGAACCTCGCCGAACGCCGCGATGCTCTTCGGGCCGATGTCCAGGACGCGCCAGCCCGCCGGCACCTTGTCGACATCCACTACCTGGCTGTCCGCCTCGGCGTCGAACTTGTCGGCGACGACCGCGTCCACGGGTAGCAACAGCTTGTCGCCCGACTTCGCCAGGATAGACTTGGCGGTCTCGATCGAGCTGGCTTCCACCAGGCTGTCGGCCATGTCGTAGCCCTGCGCAGCCAGGAAGGTGTTGGCCATGCCGCCGCCGATGATCAGCGTGTCACACTTGGCCAGCATGTTCTCGACCACCAGGATCTTGTCGCTGATCTTGGCGCCGCCCAGGATGGCGACGTACGGATGCGCGGGATTATCGGTGGCGCGGCCCAGGTACTCCAGCTCTTGTTCCATCAGGAAGCCGGAGACGGCGGGCAGGTAGCGAGCGACACCCTCGGTGGAGGCGTGCGCGCGGTGCGCCGAGCCGAACGCGTCGTTGACGTACACCTCGCCCAGCGCAGCCATCTGCCTGGCCAGGTCGAGGTCGTTCTTCTCTTCGCCCTTGTGGAAGCGCGTATTTTCCAGCATCAGCACGTCGCCGGGCTTGAGGGCCTGCGGCCAATGCCTCGACCTCGGGGCCGACGCAATCGGGCGCCATCTGCACCGGCCTGCCCAGCAGCTTCGCCAGCGCCTCGGACGCGGGCTTGAGGCTGAACTGGGGATCGAACCCCGTGCCCTTGGGCCGGCCCAGGTGGCTCATCAGGATGAGCGATGCGCCCTGTTCGAGCACGTACTGGATGGTCGGCAGCGCAGCCTTGATGCGTTTGTCATCAGTCACCACGCCATCCGTCATGGGAACGTTGAAGTCGACGCGCATAAGCACGCGCTTGCCCTTGAGGTCGATGTCGCGGACGGTTTTTTTGTTCATGGGATTCCTCCGGGATAAGTAAGGAAACAAGTAGACAAGGAAACAAGGCGCATCGTGAAGCTCCTTGTCTACTTGTCTACTTCCTACTTGTCTACCCGTCTACAGCTTCCGCGCGATCATGGCCGCCAGGTCCGCCGTGCGGACGCTGTAGCCCCACTCGTTGTCGTACCAGGTGACGACCTTGATGAAGTCGCCCTTTTCCTTACCCAGAACCATCGTGAAGGGCAGGTCGACCGACGAGCTGTGCGGATCGCCCTTGTAGTCAATCGACACCAACGGCTCGTCCACGGCCTGGAGGATGCCGTGCATGGGGCCGGCGGCCGCGTCACGGAACGCCTGACGCAGCTCCTCGGTGGTGGTCGGCGTCTCGATCTGGGCAGTGAAGTCTACCACGGAGACGGTGCTGGTGGGAACGCGCAGCGCGTAGCCGTCGAACTTGCCCTTCAAGTCAGGGATGACCAACGCGACGGCCTTCGCGGCGCCGGTGGTGGTCGGGATGATGCTCATCGCCGCGGCGCGCGCCCGGCGGAGGTCGCTGTGCGGCATGTCCAGGATCTTCTGGTCATTGGTGTACGCGTGGACGGTGGTCATCAGGCCGCGCACGATCTTGTAGTTGTCGTTCACGACCTTGGCCGCCGGGGCCAGACAGTTGGTGGTGCAGGAGGCGTTGGACAGGACGTGATGTACGGCGTTGTCGTACTTGTCCTCGTTCACGCCCATGACGATGGTCAGGTCCTCGCCCTCGGCCGGCGCGGAAATGATGACCTTCTTCGCTCCGCCCTTGGTGATGTGGTTCTCGGCGCCCTGGACGGTCTTGCCCTTCTTGTTGACGCCATCCTTCTTGATGGTGAACAAGCCGGTGGATTCCACGACGATGTCAACGCCGAGGTCGCCCCACGGCAGCTTGCCGGGATCCGTTTCCTTGAAAACTTTCACCGGCTGGCCGTCGATCACGAGGGTGTCCTCGCCGCCGACCGAAACCGTGCCATCGAAACGACCGTAGTTGCTGTCGTACTTCAGCAAATGGGCCATCGTCTTCAGATCGCCGATGTCATTGAACGCCACGACCTCGAGAACGCCCGCGTAGTTGTCCCGCATTGCCTTGAAGACCTGCCGGCCGATGCGGCCGAACCCGTTGATACCGACACGAACTGCCATGGTAAAACCTCCTGATGGTTAGAGTGTTGTTGGATGCTACACACGATAAAGCGCCGGTCGCAGCGTGCACCGGCGCCATCGCACGGAGGGTAATTTGATCGGCTGACCTCGCCAACCGATCAATGCCACTATAACACATGAACGGATGCGCGACTATGAGCTACATCACGTAGAATCAGGATAATGCGTGATCGTAACGAATGCCAGGCAAAACGATGCTCAAACGCCGATCGCTGCCATCAGCGCCTGGGCGAGCTTGTGCGAATCGTGCCGCCACGGGTACTGCTGATCCACCAGATCGTACGTGAGCAGTTGGTAATCCACCGTCTCGGGGTCGGGCAGGCGCACCCAGTCAACCCCGGCGCCGGGCGGCCGGCTGCCGATGAAAGTACGATTGGCAACCACCGTCGTGATCATCTCATCACCCACGTGCTGGCGCAGGGCGTCCAGGTGGTCGGCGACGTTGTAACCCTGCGTTTCACCGGCCTGCGTAGCCACATTGCACACGTAGAGCTTAATCGCCGGCGACGTGATGATCGCCTGCGCCAGGTCGGGCACCAGCAGATTCGGCAGCACGCTGGTGTAAAGGCTGCCCGGGCCGATCACGATCAGCTCGGCGTCCAGGATGGCCCGGATCGCCTGAGGATATGCCGGCGGCGCACCGGGATCGAGGTAAACACGTTGGATCCGCCCGGTGGCCTTGCCGATGGCAGACTCGCCGCGCACCAGGATGAGCGGGGAACGCGTGTCGCTGGATCCGCTCCCCGAAGACGGCGTAGCCTCCGATGCCAACACCTCACCGCACAACGTTACCTGCGCCAGCGTGGAAGGGATGACCCGGCCGCGCACCGCCAGGACCCGGCTCGATTCCTCCAGCGCCGACTCAAAACTGCCGGTGATCGCCGTCATGGCCGACAGGTAAAGATTGCCGAAACTGTGGCCTTCCAGGTCCGTCTCGTCACCGAAGCGGTACTGGAAGAGCTGAGATACGAGACCTTCCGCATCCGATCAGCGCGGCGATACAGTTGCGAAAATCACCCGGCGGCAACATGCCGAGATCACGGCGCAACCGGCCCGAGCTGCCGCCGTCGTCCGCGACGGTGACGATGGCGGTGATGTTGTCCGTATACGCTTTGAGGCCGCGCAGGAGGGTGTTCAGACCGTGTCCGCCGCCGATGGCTACGACCTTCGGTCCCCTCTGACGCTGCCGGTGGCGATAGACGACATCGGCGACCTGAGCCTGGTCGGTGCGCTGGAACGCGGAGATGAGCGAGCGGTTCATACGGTAGATGGCCCACACGATCAGAGCGCACCCCGCGCCGAAACACAGCAGCGCTTCCAGCATGTGATTGACGCGCGGCACGTGAAGTTCCTGCACCCACGCCCATAGCCCCGAGAGCTCGCCGGCCCGCGAGGCGGCCGCGACCGCCAGCACCAGCAGCGCCAGCCCACAGATGAGCAGCGCCACCCAACGTTTGACGCCCATGCCGGGCCGCAACCACTTCAGATGGGCCTTCTGCTCCGTCCACCACACCATGATCACCTCACAAGACTCGAATCATTATAGGTGATCCACAGGTGCAAGTCAAAGCTAGACGCACTTTCCCAATTGCATGACAATTGACGTATGACCCAATCCATGCTAAAGTTTAGCTCTATTTTTTGGTGATTTACGCCGCCGCGCTTGTGCGTTCTGACGGCGCAGTCAGAGGAAATCAGATGCGATACCAGGACTTCACGATCACCCTCAACGAGCTCCAGGGGGACGGCTACCCCGTCTCAGCGCTTGCCGACAGCATCGGCCGCGTGGCAGCGGTGCTGTCCCATCCCGGCGCTGATCTCATGGCCAAGCTGGACGCGTTGGCTGACCTCTCCCCGACCAGCGAGGATGAAACCGTCGTGCGTGCGGCCGGGGAGGCGCTGTTCAACTGGTTGGTCGTCGAGCCGGTGAAGACCCATCTGCGGCTGGCTTGGGATCGCGCCCAGCGGGATGGCGCAGGGCTGCGGCTGCGGCTGAGCATCGACGCACTGGGAGATCTCCGCCTGGCCCTGGGAGACGCTGCACGATCCCGAGCGCGATCACACCTTCGCGACGTCAGCATCCACGCCCCTGGTGCGCTACTTCGACCAGGCCAACCACCTGCGCGGCCCGGTCCAACCGCAGGCCGACCTGCCCCTCCACCTGTTGCTGGTGCTGCCGGCCATGGCCGACCTCGACCTGGACCGCGAGCGGTCGGGCGTCGAACAGGTCGCCGCCTCCTTCACCACCAACCTGCGGGTGCATGCGCTCGATGGTATCGTCAGGCGCACCGACCTGGCCGATGCGCTGCTCACCGCCGATTACGATATCGTGCATTTCAGCGGCCACGAGCGCGGTCGTGGATGGCCGCGGTTATGTGGCGCTGAATCTGCGGGACGGGCGGCCCGACTGGATCCACAGCGGGACGCTGGCCCACCTGGCGCTCAGCCACAAGCCCATCAAGCTGGTCGTGCTGAACGCGTGCGGGACCACCCGCGGTGACGATGGCCGCGCGTTCCAGGGGTTGGCGCCGCACATGGTGCGCTCCGGCGTGCCGGCCGTCGTCACGATGCAATTCCCGATCACCGATGAAGCGGCCGCGACGTTTGCGCAGGAATTCTATAAACGGTTGTGCGCGGGTGAAGATGCGGGCCAGGTGGATGTGGCGGTGACCTATGCCGCGCGGGATGCTGGCGGCCCTGCACGCCGGCGACCATAGTTGGGCCGCGCCCGTGCTGTATACCCATGCAGCCGACGGCGTCATCTATCGGCTGCCCACGAAGATATCAACGGAAGAGGTGGATGAATCCGCGCGGCTGCAAACCCTGGCCGACTCGCTGCAACGCAGCCTGGAGATGGAAGATGACTGGGATCTGGCCGATCCGGGTGTGCTGGCGACCTGGCGGAACACGCTTCTGCGCGCCGAGGATGACTACCGCGACCGTCTCGCCGACCCGCGTCCTGAAGTCCAACAGGTCGCGCGGCGTGGGCTGGCCGTCATCCAGCGCCGGCAGGCGGCGATAGACAGGGTGCTGGCCTGAGAACTATGGCCGTGTTTCCCACAAACGAGCCTTGAGCCCGTCGAAAGGCGGTCGTTTGCCAGGTCAGCGCGAGCGCTTCGACACGCTCAGCGCCCGTGCGATTCAGCACCCGTACGATTCGGTGCCCGTACAATTAGTATCTTACCAATCGGATTCCGGCATAAGAAACAAGAATCTCACCACAAAGACACCAAGACACCAAGATCACTAAGATCACTAGGGATTCTACCTTTGTGGACTTCGTGCCTTTGAGACTTTGTGGTGAAGACTTGGTTCCGGCTCGTCCGGGTTAGGAAGTGCAGTTGTCGCATTTACGCGCAAAGAAGAACGCAAAGGAGCAGACAAGCCTCTGCTCCTCCTCCCCTCAGCTCCCCTTCTATCCTCCCAGAAACCCCGGGAATAGCGTAACCAGGATCAAAACGATCGTCAACAGGATCAACACCACCACCATGATCCAGGCCAGGATGTTGAAGGCGCGCCCGTTGACGAAGCGGCCCATCAACCGTTTTTCGTTGATCAGCCGCAGCATCACGATCAGGATGATCGGCAGCAGCATCCCGTTGAGCGTCTGGCTGGCCATCATCGTCTGCACGAGCGACTGGATCGGCAGCAGGATGACCGCCGCGCCCAGGATAATCAGCGCGGTGTAGATCGTGAAGAAGATCGGCGCATCCCGCCAGCCGTGGCTGACGCCGGCCTCCCAGCCGAAAGCCTCGCACACCACATAGGCGGTCGAGAGCGGCAGGATCGCGGCCGAAAAGACCGAGGCGTTGAGCAAGCCAAAGGCGAACAACGAGGACGCGTAGCGTCCGGCAAGTGGGCCAAGGGCCAACGCCGCATCCTTGGCGGACTCGATCCGCACACCGTTGGTGTGGAGGGTGGCCGCGCAGGCGATCATGATGAACGAGGCGACGATCACAGCGAAAAGCGATCCGACCACCACGTCGATCCGCTCGTACGCGTACTCAGTGATCTTCAGGCCCTTGTCGACGATCGACGACTGCTGGTAGAACTGCATCCACGGCGCGATCGTCGTGCCGATGATCGTGACGAAGATCGCCACGTAGCCCGGCTCGAAGCTAAAGCTGGGGGTGACGAAGGCCTTGGCCACCTCGCCCCACGGCGGTCGCGCCAGGACACCCGAGATGATATAGGCCAGAAAGATGGCGCTGGCGGCCAGAAAGACGCGTTCCACCGTCTTATAGTTGGCCTTGACGATCAACAGCCACACGACCACGGCCGCGATGGGCACCGAGAGGTACTTGCTGACCCCGAAAATCTCCATGCTGGCCGCCACCCCGGCGAACTCGCTGACGGTGTTGGCCAGGTTGGCGAACAGCAAGATGCCGATGATCAGCGCGGTCAGGCGCACGCCCAGGCGCTCGCGGATCAGATCGGCCAGCCCCTTGCCGGTGACCACCCCCAGCCGCGCGCTCATCTCCTGCACGACGATCAGCGCCAGGGCGACCAACGGCATCATCCACAGCAGGCTGTAACCGTAATGGGCGCCGGCCACCGAGTAGGTGGTGATGCCGCCCGCGTCGTTGTCCACGTTGGCGGTGATGATCCCCGGCCCGACGACCGCCAGCAACAGCAGCAGCCGGACGCGGAGCGGTTTGATGCGTTGCGAGAGGGTCATGCGAATACGACCCCGTGGACCAGGCGAAGGTTAGGACGAGGTCAACGCATGGCTCCTGTCGTCAGACTTGCCTCATCGTCAGTCTACCGATACATCCGCGGCAGACGCTTCTTCCACGCGGTCGGGATGATCTTGTCGAGCGCATCATCGGCGGTGACAATGCCCTGGATGCGGCCATCCTCATCCACCACCGGGACGGCCAACAAGTTGTACTTGGCCACGGCCTGTGCAGCATCATCCTGGCTGTCCAGCGGGCTGAGGGTGACGATGCGTTCATGCATGATCTGCTCGACCGGCGTCCGCGGGTGCGCCAACACCAGGTCTTGCAGCGAGAATACGCCGATCAACTCGTCCCTGCGGTCGGTCACATAGACATAGTTGATGGTTTCGGCCTCGGCGCCCACTCTGCGCAGGAATGCCATGGCCTGCTCGGCGGTCAGGTCGGGGCGGACGGCCACATATTCGGTGGTCATGATCCCCCCGACCGAGTTCTCGGGGTAGGTGAGCAGCCGGCGAACGTCGGCAGCCTCATCCTGCTCCATCAGGTTGAGCAGATCCTTGCTCCGATCTTCGCCCAGCTCGGCCAACAGATCGGCCGCCTCGTCCGGCGACATCTCTTCCAGCAGATCAGCGACCCGCTCGTCGGACATATCCTCGACCAGGCTCGCCTGAAAGTCGGGCTCGACCTCTTCGAGCGTGTCAGCCAGCGTCTCCATGTCCAGCGAATCCAACAACCGGCTGCTGTCAGCACGGCTGAGGTCGCTGAGGAGCGCGGCCAGGTCGGCCGGATGCAGTTCGGCGATCTTGTCGCTGGCAACCTTCAGGCGCATCGGCTGGTTGCCGGGCAGCAGTTCGACGGCATCCCACGGAATACTGTTCGAGGCGAGCTTGCGCCCCAGGCGTCCGGCCACCTTCTCGGTTGGCCGGGCCAGACCCAACCGGCGCATCAGACCCAGCCCGCCGATGTCCACGTTGGCGACAAAGAAGTGCCCGTTGACCCGCGCCAGCTCCAGATCGTTGACGCGCACCACGCGTACGCCGTCGGTGTCGATGATCTGCTTATCCAGGATGTCGCGCGCCAGATAGAGGTCGTTCTCGCTCGGCTCATACGGGCGGATGCTTTGTATGGGGCGCACGAGCGGGATCGCCGGCGCCAACAGCGCCGCAGCCTCCTCATACGGGATCAGCACAAGGTCGCTGCCGCGCTTGATCGCCAACGCGACGATCTGCGGCGGCGCCACATCGCCGCGCGGCGATCAGGTCTTCGAGACGGCCGATCCGGTCACCGTTCGCATCTGTCACGGGTCGGCCCACCATTTCGCTCAGGTAAGGCATAGTTAGCTGCTCCGTTCGACACAGAATCGGGGTGTTGGACTCTACATCCAATCACGCTTCAGGAATAGGCGCGCCACGACCAGGGCGATAACCAGCGAGACTCCCAGGATCAACCAGGAGGCAAAGGGCCAATCCTGCAACGGCATGCGGACGTTCATCCCGTAGAAGCTGGTAATCAGGGTCGGCAACGTCAAGACGATAGTGACCGCGGTCAGGAACTTGATCACCACGTTCATGTTGTTCGAGATGATCGAGGCGAAGGCATCCATCATCGAGCTGAGAATGTTGCTGGCGATGTTCGTCATTTCGATGGCCTGCTGGTTCTCGGTGATGACATCCTCCAGCAGATCCTCATCGTCCGGGTAGGTGCGGAAGAAGCCGCTCCGGTGCAGACGCTCCATCATGAGCTCATTGGCTTTCAGCGCAGTCGTGAAATACACCAGGCTTTTCTGATACTTGAGCAGTCCCATCAACTCCCGGTTGCTCATCGACATCTGAAGCTGATCTTCCAACGCATCGACGACCTTGTTGATGTCGCGCAGATTGCTCAAATACTTGTTGGCCGCGGACAACAACACATACAGGATGAAACGGTTGCGTTTGGCGGTCGTCAGGCCGCGAACCTTTCCCGTGACGAACTCGTGCAGGATTTCGTGGTCATGTCTGCAGATGGTCATGATCCACTGGCCGTTCAACACAATGCCCATTGGGATCGTGGTATAAGGAAGATCAGCGGCGTCGCCCTGGAAGTACGGGACGCGCAACAGGATGAGCGTATATCCTTCTTCCCGCTCAACGCGAGGCCGCTCGTCCAAGATCCAACGGGTAGGTGATAAACTCCGGCGGAATGTCCAGCGCCCGCAAGCTCGGTCAGTTCATCCGGTGTGGGATCCACGACGCTGATCCAACAGTTCTTGACGATCTCGTCAACGACTTCCAGACCGTGCTCGCCCGTCTTGTAGAAAGTGATCATAGCGGCTGCTCCTGAGCCAGATTGACCTCAGACCGCGCACAGGGACGCACGCGCGCCTTCAGCAGGCATTCGTGCGTCATCCCCGGCCGCAGGCACGCTCACTGAAACGAGGCAACCACCGACCAGGGCACATGGTCTCAGGGTTATGACAGCAGGAGCGGGGTGGGCCGCCGGCTCATCTTCTACACAGATGACCCGGCCGGCGCGTGTGGAATCAGGCGCGAGGGGGATTCTGTGCGAAAAGCATCAGGCAGACAGGCAGGCCGGCGACGGGCCGGCTTCCGCTGTATTTGATTGCGTCGAGCCATGCGATTGTCAGGCAAGTCGGCTTCGGTCGTACTACCAGGTTGTGTATCGGTTTCCATAGAACCTAGTCTATATCCTCGGGACCTGTGGTCCCTCTCACTCCCTTACGCCATTCGTAAAGTAGTCTACATTCAACCTGTACAATTCTACTCCGCCGTCGAACTATGTCAAATTAGACCCTGCTCCACGTCGGCAACTCGAACGGCGGCAGGTGCGTGACCCGATCGCGCGCCGCCAGGGCCCAGCGCAGCGCGTCCTGGTCACGCCACGGATGCTCGGTGACGCCGAAGCACATGGATTGCTCGTGGCCTTTGCCGCAGACGATCACCACATCGCCCGGATCGGCCAACCGGACCGCGTGCAAGATGGCGCGCTGGCGATCAGCGACGCAGAAGAAATCGGCGCCCTCCGCCCGGCCAGCGGCTGCTAACGCGGTCGGCCGTCTCCGCCATGATGGCTGCCAAATCCTCGGTGCGCGGATCTTCCGCGGTCACCACGGTGACATCAGCGAGCCGGGCCGCCACCTCACCCATCAGATGGCGCTTCTCGCGGTCGCGTTGCCCGGCTGAACCGAACACAGCGATGACCCGGCCGCCGGGTCGCGCCAGCGGGCGGACAGCCTCCAGGGCACGCGCCAGAGCGTTGGGCGTGTGCGCAAAATCGACGATCGCAGTAAATGGCTGGCCTGCGTCGATGCGCTCCATCCGGCCCGGAATGCCCACCGTGGCCCGCACGCCGGCCGCAATGGCCGCTGGCTCAATCCCCAGCGCGAGCGCCGCCCCCGCCGCGGCCAGGATGTTGGACACGTTGAACGCGCCGATGAGCGGGGTGATAATGTGACACGGTGACACGGTGACACGGTGACGCGGGGTGAAATGGATGTCGAACTCAGTCCCTACAGGCGTATGGTGGATGTTGACGGCAGTCAGATGCAAGGCTTCAGAGGGAATCGGCTCCGCGGTCTCGCCCTCAGCTCCTCGGCTCCATACGTGATCACCCGCTCCGCCGGAATCCGCGCCAGATACGCGAAGGAGCTATCATCGCGATTCAGGACCGCGGTCTTGGGCAGGTGGGGGAGGCCAGTGTCCTCCGCGAGCCAGTCGAAGGATTTAGCACCTACCCAAGATCCCAAGCTCGCGCCCTGAGCCTGTCGAAGGGTGGGCCTGCGCAAGGCTGCATCGCGGCGCTTCGCCAGCGCATCCAGCGCCCGTATCGAGAAGAAGTGCGGGTGCAATGTTTGCGCTCGCGCCCGGCGCCTGGCTAAGCGACTGAAACAACAGCGCCTTCGCGTCGCGGTACGCTTCATAGGAACCGTGAAAGTCGAGGTGCTCGTGCGTGATATTGGTGACCACGGCCACGTCGAACGCGCAGCCGGTGACCCGGTGCTGGGCCAACCCATGTGAGGTCGTCTCCAGGACGGCAATCTCAGTGCCCGCGTCGCGCATTTGGGCCAGGAAACGTTGGACATCAGGCGCGTCCGGCGTGGTGGTGTGCAGACCCGTGTTGTAGACCTGATCGCCGATGACGGCATGCACCGTGCTGATCAAACCCACCCGGCGCGAGGCAGCTTGCAGGATGTTGAACAACAAATTCGCCGTGGTCGTTTTGCCGTCCGTGCCGGTGATCCCCACAAGCGCCATGCTGCGGCTGGGATTGCCGTACCACGCCGCGCTCAGCCAGGCCAGCGCCGCCCGGCCGTCCGCCACCTGAACGTAGGCGGCCGGCTCCGCCGGCAGGGCCGCCAGCGCCTGCTCGCCGACAATGGCGGCAGCCCCGCGTGCGAGCGCATCCGGGATGAAGCGATGGCCGTCGACCCCCAGGCCCCGGTAGGCAACAAAACACGCGCCAGGGATCACCTGGCGCGAATCGGCGGTAACTGCGGTGATGACTGACCTGCGGATCGCCCGTCACGGCGACAACGTCCGGCAGGTTCATCAGGAGTTCAACTAAGCGCATTCCCCTCCAGTCTTCACGAACGCCCACAGGCTGATGTCCGGCCGGAACCATGACCGGCGCCTACTCGCAGGCCGTGCCAGCGACATTCGTCATTTGCGCAGCGGTAACGACTCACCGGCACGTAGACGCTGATCAGGTGGTCCATTGCGTGGCGGTGAACCCGGTGGATGTTGCCGTCGCACCGAGGGCAGCGCAGGAGCGCGAGGACCGGGTTTTGGATCAACCGCCAGCGCACGCGCAGCGCAATCGCTACTAAGGCGCCCAGAACCAGCATGTAACCGACAGCGTCGGACAAGGTGATCTGCGCCAGAAGAGTGGCGATCTTCCCGCCGAGGTTCCCTGCGCCGTGCTGCGCGGCTGCAACGAATTGTCCGAGCCACGCCCTGAGCGATTTCCGGATATTCAGCCGCTCGAAGATCAGAAAGATGCCTGCGCCGACGATCACCAGCCCGACGATCTCGAACCTGTAGGTGCGCGCAAAAATTTACGCGACCGACTTTCATGCTGGTGACGACGACGCACCTCGGGGTGTTCATGGATTTGTCTTGCTGTGAGATGTTCAGCACTCCGACCAATTCACCGCAGGGCCAACAGCAGGGCCTTGGTCGATTCCGACGCCCAAGCGTACAACGGACCGGGCATAACGCCCAGCAGCAGCGTCATCAGGGCGGTCGCGCCGAGCACAACCTGCAGCGGTACCGCCACCCTGACGCGTTCGCCGTCATCCTCCGCGGGGACGAAGAACATGTAGCGGACGATGTTCAAGTAGTAGAAGGCCGCCACCACGCTGTTCACCGCAGCGATCGCGACCAGGAGCCACATCTGGCTCTGCACGGCCGCGCCGAAGACGAAGAACTTGCCCATAAAACCGGCCGTGGGTGGGATGCCCGTCAGCGACAGCAAGAAAATGGTGAGCAAACCGGCCAACCCCGGCGCCCGCCGCGCCAGGCCGGCATACTCCTTGATTTCAACCTTCCCGGTATGCACTTCGATCGCGATCACGACCGCGAAGGCGCCGATGTTGGTGAAGAGATAGGCGAACAGGTAAAAAAGCAGGCCATTGAGTCCGGTGAAGGTGCGGGTGGGATCAGCCAGCACCGCAGCCAGGCCGATCAAAATATAGCCAGCCTGCGCGATGGATGAATAGGCCAGCAGGCGTTTGACGTTGGTCTGGCGCAGCGCAGCCAGGTTGCCCAGCGTCATGGTCACGACCGACACGGCAACCAGCAGGGCGATCCACTGCATCTGGGCCAGGCCCAGCGCGACGATGAAACACGCGGATCATGATCGCAAAGCCCGTGGCCTTGGATGCGGTCGAAAGGAAGGCCGTGATCGGGGTCGGCGCGCCCTCGTAGGTGTCCGGGGCCCACTGATGGAAAGGCACCAGGCTGGCCTTGAAGCCAAACCCGGCCAGCAACAGGATGATCGCCGGGGCAGTCAGGTAGAGCAGATCGTTCACCGGCTTGGCAGCCAGGGCGTTGCGGATCCCGACCAGATCGGTGGTGCCGGTGGCGCCGAATAACAGCGACATCCCGTACAGCATCACCGCCGAGGCCGTCGCGCCGTACAGGAAGTATTTCACCGCGGCCTCGCCCGACTTGCGATCCTGCCGCAGGTAGCCTGCCAGCACATAGCTGGTGATGCTGAGGAACTCCATGCTGAGATAGATCAATATCAGGTTGACCGAGCTGACCGCCAGGCAAATCGCCAGGGTCACGATCAACAGCAAGGCGTAGAACTCACCGGAATAGGGGGTGCGGCCGCGCAGATAGGGCATCGCCAGCAAAATCACCAGGGCGACAGCAACCATCGCCAGGACTTTGAAAAACAACGCGAACGGATCCACCACCAGCATCGTGGCCACGATCTGGGTCTTGCCCAGGCTGGGGATCATCGCCAGCAACGCCAGCAGCAGCACGCTCAGCGCAACGATCGGCAGCCAAGACTTCGTCCGGCGCTGCCCGCCAACGATATCGAACACGAACACGCCGGCCGCGCCGAGCAGCAGGATCAGTTCGGGCAGTAAATAAATGAGATCAGTCGATTTCAAGGGAGTACCTCCCGGCTGGAAGCTGGAAGCTAGAAGCTGGCATCTAGCAGGATGTCACTATCCATGTTCTACGTCTGAGAAGCAGGCAATCCAGTTTCCAGTTTCCAGTTTCCACTTTCCGGCTTCCAGTATCACTTTCCGACAAAAGCGGTCATAATCGCCACCGACGCGGTGTTGAAGAAGCTCAACAGCGGCGTTGGGAAGATGCCAAACAGGACCATGAACGCCACCAGCGGCCACAGCGTCAACTTCTCGAACCGGGTCACGTCACGCGGCTCATGTTCCTCGGCGCCGGTCTCCACGTTCGTCCAGTGCGCGATCTTGTGCGGATCGTACTGGCCCAGGAAGGTGTACTGCACGATCTTCCACAAGATGTACGCCGCGGTCAGCACGACGCCGATGATACCGATGACCGCCCAGATCGGCACAATCTCGAACGCGCCCCGGAAGACAAAGAACTCGCTCCAAAAACCGGCCAGGCCGGGCAGACCCAGCGAGGTGAAAGCGGCGACCGCGAACAGGCCGTAGTAGTACGGCAGCTTGCTGCTGAACCCGCCGAACATCTTCAGATCGCGCAGGTGGGCCCGCTCGTAGATCACACCGACCAGGAAGAACAGGGCGCCGGTGCTGATGCCGTGGTTGAACATCTGCAGCGCCGCGCCGTTGAGCGCCATGGCGCCGGCATCAACCCACCGCGGCGTGCCGATCGCATAGGCCGCCGCGCCGACGCCCAGCAGCACGAAGCCCATGTGGCTCACCGATGAATAGGCGATCAGCCGCTTCATGTCCCACTGCGCCATCGAGACGAACGCGCCGTAGATAATCGAGATCACACCCAGCGCAATCACCAACACGGCATAGCGGTGGAAGGCTTCGGGGAAGATCGGCAGCAGGATGCGCATCATGCCGTAGGCGCCCAGCTTCAGCAAGACGCCGGCCAGGATGACGGAACCGGCCGTCGGCGCGGCGGTATGGGCGTCGGGCAACCAGGTGTGGAACGGCCAGCTCGGCACCTTGATCGCAAAAGCGACGAAGAAGGCGAAGAAGGCCAGGCTGGAGAGCACCACATTACCGGCAAAGGGCTGTAGCTTCGCGGCCTCCAGCATGTCAAACGTGCCGGTGGTGAAGTAGATGCCCAGGATGGCGAGCAGCATGAAGACCGAACCGGCCAGCGTGTAGAGGAAGAACTTGATGGCCGAGTACTGCGGCCGATCCTTCGCCTGGCCCCAAATGCCGATCAGGAAGTACATCGGCACCAGCCCGATCTCCCAGAACACATAGAACAGCACCAGATCGAGCGAGACGAACACGCCGAGCATGCCCATTTCCAGCATCAGGAACAGGAAGAAGAATTCCCGCACCCGCACCTTGATGACGCGCGAGGAGTAATACAGCCCCAGCGTGGTCAGGAAAGTGGTCAGGAAGACCAGCGGCACGCTCAACCCATCCACGCCCATGTGGTAGTTGATATTGAGCATAGGGATCCAGGGTATATCGATCTGGTACTGCATCCCGCCGATGGCTTTGTTGTAGCCGAACCAGAGCGCGATCGCCAGTCCCAGCGGCAGCAAGCTGATGGCGATGGCGCCGGTCTTGATCAAGCGTTCCTCGCGGGGCTGATCGAGCTTGAACCATTTGCCCCACGGCAGCAGCACGAGCAGCGCGCCGAGTAGGGGCACGAAGGTGATGATGGTAAGAATCGATTGAGTCATGCAAACAAACCTCCGAAGAATTCGGATTACAGTATTTCAGTATACTTCGTCATGTGAACCGATATCTACGAGAACGATCGCATCTTCGTCGGGCTGATCTGGAACAAACGCAAATACAATGCGGCAATCGTATTCCACCCACGAAGCCCACAATCCAGTCAGTTGCCCGCGCAGTTTATGAGTCTTCAGCTCAGGTTCAAACGGATTCTCGACTAGCACATCCAAGACGTCTAAGATGCGCTCCTGCAGGGTTGAATCGCGCCGCGTGCATTGCTTGAACGCCCGGCGGAAACTAGCCTCCCAAACCAGGCGTCTCATGGCTTGCCCAACAGATCGCGTCGCAAATCATCCACGGTACCGTAGCTTGCCCGTCCCTCCCGAAGTGCCTGAATCGTCGCTTGGGCGTTGCGCGCCATCTCGAGCGCGACGCTGCTCGATCAGCCGGCGTTGGATGATATCTACCAGCGTCTCCTGATCTTCAGCGGGAAGCTGCTCCACAATGTCGAGCGCCTGTTGAAACGGAGTCGAGATGGTCAATTCCATGTCTATACTTCCCCCTATCGCTTCAACACAATCGGCAGATAGACCCGTCTCGGACTGCTGCCTTCATTCGAATACCAGCTCTCGTGACCTTGCGGGTCATAGGCAGTCACGGCGATGGGCGAGCCCACCGTGTCAATGATGTGTGAGACAACTCTTCCATTGAATTTAGTGTACAATTCAGAGAGGGAGCGTTGTCCATGTCACACGAACCGATCGTTCAACCCAGTCGCAATGGCCAGCATGCGGCCGATGTAGTCAAGACGCCCGACCCGGAGGTCGTGCCGAAAGCCGCACGGCGGCGATTCAGCGCCGCATACAAGCTGCGCATCCTTGCGGAAGCCGATGCGTGTACGCAGCGGGGCGTGATTGGCGCCCTATTAGCACGGCTAACGCAACCAGGAAGCCTACGGTTCGCTGATTGATATGATGAGCAGCACCGGCAAACATAGCTGACTCCTTACAGGGAAATCCTTTGCCCTTCACGCCGTGCAATTTCGATGATGGCGCTGCTATCGTCTTCCTGATATTGCCGCTCACCGACTGGGATCGGTTCGATCCGGCTGTCGGTGCGGGCGGCGATACGCCACAGAACATTCACATCTTCAGGTAACGCTTCACAGCGTTCACACGATCGACTCGTCGACCATGCTTGGAATATCCAGCATTCCTTCTTGCAGCCGTCCGCCATCGGCTATCGGCTATCTGCTACTTCGGCAACAACAAGAACGCGCCCAACAACACCGACACCGTCACCAGCCCCACCAGCAGGTAGTTCTGCGCCTTGCCGGTCTGGATCATACGCACGGCGCCCCCGAACCAGTCGGCGATCGCGCCGACGCCGTTCACCGCGGCATCGACGATGTGCGTGTCGAACCACTGGCCGATCTCGGACAGCCGGCGTCCGACCTTGCCCACGCCGTCGACGATGGGGTCGATCACCCACAGGTCGTCGAACCGGTAGAGCCAGTTGGCGAGCCGCTGCGAGCCCTTGACAAAGACCTTGCCGTAGAGTTCATCGAAGTAGTACTTGTTCTTCAGCACCCGGTACACCGGGCCGAGCGGCCGCTCCAGCGGGTCAACGAACTGCTCTGGCGCGGTCAACTGCTCGCCTTGTTCCAGCCGGATCCCCGGGGTGCGCACCTTGCGATAGACCAGCCAGCCCGCCAACAGACCGCCCAGCGCAACGATCAGGGACGTTGCCAGCGGCACGGGGGCGAACGCGAGCTCGGCCATCTCGATGTGCAGCGCTTCAGCCAACCCACCGATGTAGTGTTCCAGCGGATTGGTGGAGAAGTTGCCGAGGACCGGGAACGTGGTCGGGATGCCGACCCACCCCAGGGCGACGGCGAAAACCGCCAGAACCATCAGCGGGATGGTCATCCACGTGAAGATGCTGTCGTGCTCGCTGGCGTGCGCGGCCGCCGCCGTCCGCGGTTTGCCAAAGAAGGTCATCAGGATCTGGCGCATCGTGTAGAAGGCGGTGAGCAGGGCGCTGAGCGCCAAAACGACGAATACGACGTTGTGCCCGTGCGCCCAGGCGTCGGCCAGGATCTCATCCTTGCTCCAGAAGCCGGCGGTCACGATGGGGAACCCGCTCAGCGCCAGCCCGCCGATGAGGAAAGTCCAGGCCGTGCGCGGCATCTTGCGGAACAGCCCGCCCATGTTGCGCATGTCCTGCGGATCGAAAGATGGTAGATGAGTAGACAAGTGATCGTCGTCCCCACTTGTTTCCTTGTCTCCTTGTTTCCCTGTTTCCCCGTGTCCGTGTTCTGCCTCATGATGCCCATGCTCCATCCCGTGGATCACGCTGCCGGAGCCGAGGAACAGCAGCGCCTTGAAGAACGCGTGCGTCAGCAGGTGGAAGATCGCGGCCAGGTAGGCGCCGATGCCTAACGCCGCGAACATGAAGCCGAGCTGCGAGATCGTGGAGTAGGCCAGCACCTTCTTGATGTCGTTTTGTGTCACCGCGATGGACGCGGCAAAAAACGCCGTAAAGGTGCCGATGACGGCGATAAACTGGAGCGCGGGGCCGTGTTCGACGGCCTGCATCAGCGGGAAAGTGCGGATCACCAGGTAGACGCCGGCGGAAACCATGGTGGCGGCGTGGATCAGCGCCGAGACGGGGGTGGGACCTTCCATCGCGTCCGGCAGCCAGACGTGCAGCGGGAACTGGGCGCTCTTGCCCATCGCGCCGAAGAAGATCAGGATGCCGATGATGGTCGCCCACGACACCGCGCCGACGAGCGGAAGATTGACCGTGCTCGTCGCCAACTGCTCCAACATCGCCGGCCGGAAGATGTCGACGAAGCTGAGGGAGTTGGTCTGGGCGTAGAGCAGGAAGATGCCCGCCAGCATGATCGTGTCACCGATGCGCGTGGTGAGAAACGCCTTCAGCCCGGCTTCCTTCGGGGTGATCTTCTTTGGATCATCGTACGAGCGCGCAAACCAGAAGCCGATCAGGAGATAGGAGCACAAGCCCATCAGCTCCCAGAAGATCAGGAACAGGATCAGGTTATCGGCCAGGATCAGGCCGATCATGCCTGCGGCGAAGAGCGCGATATAGGCGAAGAAGCGGCTGGCCAGTTTGTCCACGTTCCCGGGTTCGGCCGGCTTGCCCCGCTCGTCGTGCAGGCCCAACGGCTTGCCCACCCCCATGTAGCCCACCGCATAGATGAAGATCAGCAGGCAGATGAACGGCACCATGAAGAGCATCGCAGCGGACAGCGGATCGAGCGCAAAGCCGAACGCCTGCCACGTGCGCCCGATGGGCAGCCAATCCCGGAACACCCGGAACGGATGCTCGCCGAAGCCTTCGAGCCGGAACGTCGAAAAAAGCATCGCCCAGCCGATGACCCATGACAGCCCTATGCCGCCGATCGCGATCCCCGCGCTGAGCTTCTTGCTGCGGTGCGCCCACAGCACGATCACCACGAACGCGGCCAGCGGCAGGAACGGCAGGATGGGAAGGAGATTGAAAATGGCAGGTGTTTCGTGCATGGAAAACCTCTTGCACGTGTTGCGTGCTACGTGGTACGTGGTACGTGATTGTCGCACCCTGAGGAATGCTCCTGGGCCGAACATCACGCATCACGGTTCACGCATCACGCATCACGATCACCCCTTCATCAAATCGAGTTCTTCGACGTTGACCGTATTGCGCTGCCGGTAGATGGCGATGAGCAACGCCAGGCCCACGGCGGCCTCGGCAGCCGCGACCGCGATGACGAAAATGGCGAACATCTGGCCGGTCGTCTGGCTGACGTCGGTGTAGCGCCAGAAGGCGACCAGATTGATGTTGACGGCGTTCAGCATCAGTTCGACGCCCATCAGCACACCCACGGCATTCCTGCGCGCCAACGCGCCGAACACGCCGACGCAGAATAAACCGGCGGCGAGGATCAGGTACCAGGTCAGTGGAATCATTGTTTCTGCTCCTTAGAAGGAGTGGTACGCACGTGATGACGTGATACGTGATTACGTGAAGTTCGACCCCATTGGTCGGTCACATGCACGCAGCACTCGTCACGCAGCTATCTATTCCCGTTCCCGTGCGACAATAATCGCCCCGATCATGGCCACCACCAGCAGCACCGACGCAACCTCGAACGGGATGACGTAGGGGCCGACGAAGTCCCGGCCCAACTGCTGGATCGCGTCCGGCGGGACCGCAGCAACGCTCACCGGCCACTTGTTGCGCGTGACCAGGAAGGTCAACACCACGAACAGCAGCGCCGCGAAGCCGCCCACCACGCCCCATTGCGCGTTGAAACGCGGCTGCTTGGGATCCATCAGCCCGCGCGTGAGCATGATCGCAAAGATAATCAGCATGGCGATAGCGCCCACGTAGATCAGGATCTGCGCCACCGCCAGGAATTCGGCGTCGAGCATGACGAAGATCCCTGCGATGCCGAAAAAGGCCAGGATCAGCCACAGCGCGCTGCGCATCAGGTTCTGCGAGGTCACGACCATGACCGCCGCGCCCAGCGTGCCGAGAGCGAGAAGGATGAAGATGATTTGTTGCATGGCTTATTCCTCCGTGCTGCGTGCCACGTGCTGCGTGAAAAGCTGCAAAGGGTCACGGGTCACGCATCACGTAGCACGAATCATGTAGCACGTAGCACGCTACGCCCCTGCCAATCCATGTTTTGCCGCGTGCCGTTTCGCCGCCTGCCCCAGCAGCGTCAGCGCGACGAAGATAATCGCGACGTTGCCGATGAGCATCAGGAACCACTTGACCGGCGTCGGCGCGGGGATCATCTGGGCGGTGGCGACCCACAGCAGGTTTGCCAGCGACGCCGGCACCAATACCTTCCAGGCGAAGCCCAACATCTGGTCGATGCGGAAGCGCGGCCAGGTGCCGCGAATCCACATCAGGACGAAGATGACGACGACGGTCTTGATGATGAAGTAGAGCGGCCCGAGCGCCGGCACAGCCGACACGAACGGTCCGCGCCAGCCGCCCAGGAACAGGGTGGTCGCGATGGCCGAGACCGCCAACAGGTTGCCGTATTCCGCGATGTAGAACCAGCCGAACTTCAGGCCGCTGTATTCGATGAAATAGCCGGCCACGATCTCGGAGTCGGCTTCCAGCAGGTCGAAGGGCGCGCGGCCCGTCTCGGCCGTGGCGGCCAGCAGGTAGACGATGAACGCCAGGGGCAGCACCAGGATGAACGGCACGATCTGGGCCTCGACGATCCCACCCATCTTCATCGTGCCCACCACCAACACCACGGTTGCCATCGAGAGCACCATGGGAATCTCATAGCTGAGCAGTTGCGCCACGACGCGGAACGCGCCGAGCAGCGCATACTTGTTGTTGGACGCCCACCCGGCCATCAAAACCGCCACCGTGGTGATCGAACCGATCGCGATCACGTAGAGTGCGCCGATGTTCAAATCCTGGGCGATCATGTTGCGACCGAATGGGATCACCGCCCACATCAGCGCTGCGCCGACAAAGATCAGGATCGGCGCCAGGTTGAAGACCGGCTTATCGGCGTTGTCGGGGACGATGTCTTCCTTAATGAGCATCTTTACGGCATCGGCGATCGCCTGGAAGATGCCCCACGGCCCGACCCGGTTGGGGCCGATGCGGTTCTGGATGCGGCCGATGACCTTGCGTTCCATCCAGGTGAGGGTCAACGTGGCGATCACCGGCATCATCACCAGGATCACGCCGACGACCAGATAGTTCACCACATCCACGGCCCACGGCGGCAGCCCAGTGCTGATCCACGTCGTCCAGGATTGTGCGAGGTTGACGAAGAAGTTTTTGATGTAGTCCATCAGATGACTCCATGCAGGCAACGTGCAACGTGAAACGTGATACGTGCTGCGTGATACGTTTGCATACTCGCATCACGTTGGATACTCACGAATCACGTGTCACGTTCACGACCCACGTCAATGCCATTCCAGCGCCTTTTTCTTCCACGCGTACAACAGGCCGCCGAACAGGATGGCTACGAACAGCACCATCTCGACCAGGGCGTACAGACCGAGCTTGTTGTAGGCGATGGCCCAGGGGAAGATGAAGATCGCCTCGACATCGAATACTACGAATATCAGCGCGAACAGATAATACTGGGCCTTGAATTGCACCCAGGTGTCACCGATGGTCTCCATGCCGCATTCGTAGGTGGCGTTCTTGGCGCGATTGGGTTTTTTGGGGCGAATCAGCCAGGACATAGCCAGGCCGATGATCGGTAACGCGAAGGCAATAATGGCAAAGATGCCGATAAATGCGTACTGCGACAGCACGGTCTGCCCTCCTTTGGGTCGCACACACGCCGACGAGCGGATCTCACATGTGCGCAAGGCCGTTAAACTGAGGATTTGCCGGATGCAGAGGGTTCTATGAGCCGGCTTTGGAACGGGGCGAATTGTAGCATAGGGTGCATGGGAATGCAAAGCGCGAACGGCGGCAAGCCGAACGGCCATGTGCTTTTGTGGAATGTTTTGACAAAGGCCGAAGCTCCGTGATAAACTTTGTGAACCCTGGGAACGGTAAGCTGTATTGCCCGGTCCCTCCGTACCCCAATTCCAGTCTCGATCACGGAGTGCATTATGCCTGAAGGCTATCTGCCAATTCTGGTGATGGTTGTCATTGCGGGTGCGTTTTCTGTCATCGCCCTGACTGCCTCAGCGCTCCTGGGCCCCAGGCGCTACAACAAGGCCAAGGATGAGCCTTACGAATCCGGCATTCTACCCTTTGGCGACGCCAAGCGCCGGTTCCCCGTCCAGTTCTACGTGATCGCTGTGCTCTTCATCTTGTTCGATGTTGAAGTCATTCTCATGTATCCCTGGGCGGTGTCGGCGCGCAAGCTGGGCGTGTTCGGGCTCGTTGAAATGGCGATCTTCCTCGTGATCCTGCTGGTGGGCTTTGTCTACGCTTGGAAGAATGACGCGTTTAAGTGGCAGTAACCGTGAAGACGTGACCCGTGAGACGTGATTCGTGAAACGCGATGCGTGGGATTCAAACCATTTCACGCATCGCGCACGCACGCACACGTGCACGTCAACACGTCACGCACGTTTCACGCAGCACGTTTCACGCAGCACGGAGTAACCCATGGGTCTCGAAGAACGACTCCCCGACGAGGGATTTGTCACCACGACGCTGGAGTACGCGGTCAACTGGGGCCGCAAATACTCGATCTTCCCGCTGACCTTCGGTCTGGCGTGCTGCGCCATCGAACAGATCACCTCCGGCATCGCCCGGCATGACATCAGCCGTTTCGGCTCCGAGGTGTTCCGGCCGACGCCGCGCCAGGCTGATCTGCTGATCGTGTCCGGCCGCGTGAGCAACAAGATGGCGCCGGTGGTCAAGCGACTGTACGATCAAATGTTGGAGCCCAAGTGGGTGATCGCGATGGGCATCTGCGCCAGCGCGGGCGGCCCTTTCAATAACTACGCCATCATCCAGGGGGTGGACAAAATCATCCCGGTCGATGTCTATGTGCCCGGCTGCCCTCCTCGCCCCGAGGCGCTGTTGTACGCGATCATGCAGTTGCAAAAGAAGATCAAGACAGAGAAATTCCGCGATCGGGCATACAGTACGGACTAGACGATAGACAAGCTAGACAGGTAGACAAGGGGCAACCGGTCATCGATGGTGCCATCTGCCATTTGCTATTTGCCAGGAATCCAGCATGACCCAGACAAATCCAACGGTCGAAAAACTCCAGGCGCAATTCAGCGGCGCGGTGCAGGCGGTGTCCGAGTTCCGCGGCGAATGGACCGTCACCATCCGGCCCGAGCAACTGGTGGCGGTGGCGCGCACGCTGCGTGACGACCTGGGCTTCGATCACCTCGCCAATCTGACGGCGGTGGACTGGAGCCAGTACCCCGGCTTTGACGGTAAGGAACGCTTCACGACCGTCTATCACCTGGTTTCCACGACCAGCGGCGAGCGGATAGCGCTCAAGGTGCCGACAGCCGGTGACAGCCCGGCGGCGCCCACGCTGACCGGCCTGTGGCCCGGCGCCAATTGGCCCGAGCGCGAGGTCTACGACCTCATGGGCGTCAAGTTCGACGGCCACCCCGACCTGCGCCGCATCCTGCTGCCGAACAACTGGCCCAATCATCCGCTGCGCAAGGATGTGCCGCGCGGGGGCGAGCCGGTGCCGTTCTCCATGACGTGGGAGGACGAGGAGTTCGCATCCTTCGGCCAGCAGATCATCGAGGCGAAGGCAGTGCCGCAGGTGCCGCCCAAGCAGGCCGATGCCAACAAGCACATGATCCTGAACATGGGGCCGCAACATCCCGCGACGCACGGCGTGCTGCGCGTGATCCTGGAACTGGACGGCGAGACCGTGGTCGCGGCCTATCCCGACATCGGTTACCTCCACTCCGGCTTTGAGAAGCAGGGCGAGAGCATCCGTTACAAGGACTTCACGCCCTACACCGATCGCACGGACTACGTCTCGTCCATGAGCAACAACCTGGGGTACGCCCTGGCGGTTGAGAAGCTTATGGGCGTTGAGATCCCGCAGCGGGCGCAGGTCATCCGAGTCATCATGGCCGAGTTGCAGCGCATCGCCTCGCACCTGGTCTGGCTGGCCACGCATGTGATGGACGCGGCCGGCCTGAACCACGCCCTGCTGATGTACTGCTTCCGCGAGCGCGAGCAGATCCTGGACATCCTGGAGCTGGTGAGCGGTGCGCGCCTGACCACTTCCTATATTCGCCCCGGCGGCGTCTGGAAAGACGTGCCGCCCAGCTTCGTGGAGCGGGTGCAGGATGTGCTGCGCGCCTTTCCGAAGCGTTTCGATGACTACGAGCGTATGGTCACCGACCACCCGGTGTGGAAAGCGCGCACCATCGGTGTCGGCAAGCTGACCACGGAGCAGGCGCTGGGCCTGGGTGTCACCGGCCCGATGCTGCGTGCTTCGGGCGTGGCGTTCGACTATCGCAAGGCGCGTCCTTACAGCGGCTACGAAAACTATGATTTCAACGTCCCATCCTCCAACGTGGGCGATACCTACGCGCGCTACCTGCTGCGCCTGGAAGAGATGCGCCAGAGCCTGCGCATTGTCGAGCAGGGCATCAAAAACCTGCCCGACGGCCCGGTCTGGACGGCCGACCGCAAGATGGCGCTGCCGCCGCGGCAGGAGCTCGACACGAGCATGGAGGCGTTGATCCACCACTTCAAGCTCAACACCGAGGGCTTCATCCCGCCTAAGGGTGAGGTGTACGAGTGTGTCGAAGGGCCCCGCGGCGAGACCGGCTTCTACCTGGTGAGCGACGGCACGGCGAACCCCTATCGGTTGCGCTACCGCACGCCGTCGTTTGTCAACTTGCAGGCGACGAACACGATGGCCGCCGGCGGCCTCATCGGCGATCTGGTCGTGATCATCGGGACGGTGGATATCGTGTTGGGGGATGTGGATCGGTAATCCGGTAAATTGGTAAATTAGTAGTCTGGCAGACTGCTGTCTTTCGGAGGACTTAGTGCTTTCCGACAAAGCTAAAGCTGAAATTCGGGCCTTGCAGGCTCGCTACCCCGTGCCCCGCTCGGCGTTGGGCCCGGCGTTATACGTCGCCCAGCGTGAGGTCGGCTGGCTGCCCGCGTCCGTCCTGGCTGAGGTGGCCGGGCTGTTTGGCCTGGATGTGACCGAAGTCGGCGAGTTCGCCAGCTTCTATCACATGTACAAGACACATGAAGCGCCGGGGCAGTACCACATCGAGATCTGCACCAACGTGCCGTGCATGCTGCGCGGTTCGGGGGTGCTGGCCGAGCGGCTGAAAGAACGGCTCGACATCGAATTCGGGGAGACCACGCACGACCGCCAGTTCACCCTGGGCGAGGTCGAATGCCTGGGCTCGTGCGCCACCGCGCCGATGTTCATGTGTACCGAGCAGACCACGGGCAAGATCCGCTTCTTCGAGGAGCTGGACACACCGGAGAAAGTGGAAGAGGCGGTGACGCTGATCGCCTCGGGGCAGGGGTTCGACACGTGCGAGCGCTGGCCGCTTGGCCCCTTCCGCCACGGCGGCAAACCGGAGACCAACTTCCTGTTGGGCCGCGTGGACAAGCCGGACTCGCACAAGATCGACACCTACATCGCCGACGGCGGGTACGAAACGGCGCGCGGCGTCATCACGGGTGTAGGGGCGATCCCTCAGCGGTCGCCCTCCCAGGTGATCGACGAGATGAAAGCCGCCAACGTGCGCGGCCGCGGCGGCGCGGGCTTCCCGGCCGGCCAGAAGTGGAGCTTCCTCCCCGCGGGCAAGTACCCGCGCTACCTGGTCGTCAACGCCGATGAGTCGGAGCCGGGCACCTTCAAAGACCGGATGATCATGGAATACGACCCGCATCAGTTGGTCGAGGGGATCATCCTGACATGCCACGCCATCGAGTCTGAACAGGCGTTCATCTACGTGCGCGGCGAGTACTATTTCGCGGCCGAGCGGCTCGACGGCGCCATCGCTGAGGCCGAGGCCCGGGGCTTCCTGGGCGATAACGTTTTCGGCACAGGCAAGAAGCTGAAGGTGGTCGTTCACCGCGGCGCCGGCGCATACGAGTGCGGCGAAGAGACCGCTCAGCTTACGTCGCTCGAAGGCTACCGCGGCCACCCGCGGCTCAAGCCGCCCTTCCCGGCCGTCGAGGGCCTCTACGCCAAGCCGACCATCGTCAATAACGTCGAGACGATCGCCAATGTGCCGCACGTGCTGCGTCACGGCGCGGAGTGGTACAAGCAGTGGGGCACCCTGCAAAGCACCGGCTTCCGCGTCTTCTGCCTCAGCGGGCAGGTGAAGTACCCCGGACTGTACGAGCTGCCGCACGGCACGACGCTGCGCGAGCTGATCTACGACTTCGGCGGCGGGCTGACCGAGGAAGCGGGCGAGCTGAAGGCGGTGATCCCCGGCGGGCTGTCGGTGCAACTGCTCGATCCCAGCCAACTGGACACCCCGTTGGATTATGAGAGCCTCGCCAAGCAGGGTTCAGCCCTCGGCTCCGCGGCGGTGATCGTCATCGGCGCAAACCAGAGCCTGGTCGAGGTGGCCCGGCGCACGCTGGCGTTCTACCGCGAGGAGAGCTGCGGCAAGTGTACGCCGTGCCGCGAGGGCACGCCCTGGCTGGAAGCGATCCTGGAGCGCATCGAGCACGGCAAGGGCCGCGTCGAAGACATCGCGCTGATGACCTACATCGCGGACATGATCGGCGGCAAGAGCTTCTGTCCGTTCGGCTACGCGGCCGTCTGGGGTTTGCAGAGCAACCTGGCGAAGTTCCGGCCCGAGTTCGACGCCGCCATCGCTGAGGCAACGGAGTTGCCCGTCATCCCGGTCCGCCCGACCTACCGGCCCGACACCGGTGTGCCGTCCGGTGTGACGGAGCCGAGCTTGGCGCAGGAAGAAAAGTTCAACAAGCCCACGCACCGGAGATAACAGGCGACAGATTCGAGTGATTTGCAAGGGTAGATGCTCGCATCGGCGGGCGCCAAATGAGAATTGAGTTATCGAACGATGCTGAGAAAAGAACCAGAGGGGGGCTACACCGTTACCGTGCCTTCACTGCCTAGTTGCGTCACCTATGGTGAAACTGTAGATCGCGCCATCACGATGGCGAAAGAGGCCATTGAGTTGTATGTAGAAAGCCTGGAAGCGCATGACGAAGAGATACCTACAGACGCAGAAATTTTGGAATACACCTTGACAATGTCGGCCTATGCCTAAACTGTCTGCCTTAACACCGCAGAAGCTCATCAGGATACTGGAGCAACACGATTTCGTCTTGGAATAAAATGTAGGGGCTGCGTGATCGCTATGCGCGACCTGTGGGACTGTGGAGATGAGCAAAATCGAAATTCCTGAGTTCAAGAGCTATGAAGAAGAGGCCGCGTTCTGGGACAATTTGGATACCGCCGATATGATGGAAGATGATGGCGAGTGGTTTCATTTCGACGTTGTCGACGCGCGTACAGCGAGATCTAGAGCATAGACCTTGACAAGTCACTTCTTTGATCTTACAATCAAAGTAAGACGGCGATGTGAGGTGCGAAATGCTAACAGTAACACTTTCTTCCAAAGGCCAGATCGTGCTGCCCCAGGATATTCGGCGGATGCTAGGCTTGCAGGAAGGTGATAAGCTCGCGGTCTCGCTCAAAGACCGGACAGTATCGTTGACTCCACTGCCGGCTGAACGAGCCGCGGATTGGCAACGGTGGCGCGGAGAGTTGGCCGGCACGAACGCCCTGGCAGAACACGTGGCGGAGCACGCAAAAGAGGTCGAGCGTGAGCGTTTGCCTTGACGCCTTTGCTTTGATGGCCTGGCTTCAGAACGAACCCGGAGCCGAACAGGTCGAGGGCTATCTGCGTCAAGCCCGCGATCCCGGTGAGCAGAAGTGCTTCGTTTCGCTCATCAACTTGGGGGAAGTCTACTACCAACTCTTTCGAAAGAAAGGCGCTACCAGGGCAGATAGCTTCTGGGATGAGGCCTTACGCGGCGCAATTCCACTGACTGTGGTAGAAGTCACCCGGAAGCGTGTACTCGAATCCAGTCGACTCAAAGCCAACTACCCGATTGCCATTGCGGATGCGTTTGCCATTCAATTGGCTCTAGAAATGCAGGCACCGCTGTTAACCGGAGATCCGGAGATCGAAGCGCCTGAAAGGTCAGAGCGGTCTTTGCAGGTTATCTGGCTGCCCAGAAGGGCAGCGTGATTCTATCTTCGCCATTCGTTGATTCGTTGATTCGCTGATTCGTTGGTTCGTTGGTTCGCCTATTCGAGGATTCGCTATGCCTGACCTGGTCAACGTGACCATTGACGACATCAAAGTAGCCGTGCCCGCGGGGACACTGGTGGTGGATGCGGCCAAAGCGGCCGGCATCGAGATCCCGGTCTTCTGCTCGCACCCCAAGCTCGATCCGCTGGGCGCGTGCCGCATGTGCATCGTCGAGTTTCCCGGCCCGCGCGGCAGCCGGCTGGACACCGCATGCACGGTACGCGTGAACGAGGGGATGGTGGTCCGCACCGACACCGAGCAGGTGAAGAAGGTGCGCGAGGCCAACCTGGGCTTCATCCTGATCAACCACCCGCTCGATTGCCCCATCTGCGACAAGGGCGGCGAGTGCCCGCTGCAAGATCAGACGATGGAATACGGGCCGGGCGTCAGCCAGTTCGTCGAGTCGAAGCTCGCCAAGCAGAAACATTACCCCATCAGCGACCTGATCCTGCTCGACCAGGAGCGCTGCATCCTGTGCTGGCGCTGCATCCGCTATCTGGAAGAGTGGGAGGACAAACCGCAGCTTGGCTTGTTCGAGCGCGGAGGCGACACGGTCATCGACACCTTCCCTGGCCTGCAGGTGGACGCCAAGACCTCGGGCAACATCTGCGACATCTGCCCGGTCGGCGCGCTGACCAACCGCGTCGCCCGTTTCCGCTATCGGCCGTGGGAGATCAAGAAGACGCCCTCCGTCTGTACGCTCTGCCCTGTCGGCTGCAATCTGCGACTTGATGAGCGCGCGCACACGCTGCGCCGCATCGTGGCCCGCGAGAACATGGCGGTCAACGACGAGTGGATCTGCGACAAGGGCCGCTTCCTGCACCAATACGTCGATCACCCTGACCGGATCAAAACGCCGCTGGTGCGCGAAGGCGGGGAACTCCGGCCCGCGACCTGGGATGAGGCGCTGGGCCAGATTGTCGAGGCGTTCAGCACGATCGGGAGTGATGCCTGCGGTCCCAGTGCCATCGGCGGTGTGGCCTCGGCGCGGGTCAGCAACGAGGCGGCGTATCTGTTCCAGAAGTTCTTCCGGACGTTGGTCGGCACCAACAACGTCGACTTTCCCGATGGCTCAGCCGTGCGGGCGCAGGCCATCGGGCTATCCAGCATCGCGGACATCGCCGTGAGCGATCTGATCGTGCTCGTCGGCTTCGATCCGAGCGAGGCCGCGCCGCTGCTCGACCTGCACATCAAACGGGCCGTGCGCCGCGCGGGCGCCAAACTGTTGATCATCAACCCGCGGCGCATCGAACTGGCGAAGTATCCCGGCGCGTTTCTGCCCGCGCTGCCCGGCAACGAAGCGGTGGTGCTAAACGAGCTGGGTGCGGCGCTTCAGGCGGCGAAAGCAAGGAATCAGCGAATCAGCGAATCAGCGAATCAGCGGGTGGCGAGAGGCGCTGGTCAGACGGCGAGCCAGCCCACGGCCACGCAATACGCTCCCGCTATCAATCTCCTCGCCGCGGCCAAGGCGCCGCTCTTCATCTACGGGCCGGAGGCGGCGCGAGGTGAGCGCGGGCGGCTGGCCGTGACCGCGTTGAGCAACCTGGCGATTGCCCTCGGCTTCGGCGATCGGCTGGCCTACGTCGGCGCGGAGGCGAACAGCCAGGGTGCGCGCGACATGGGCCTGCTGCCTGACGCGTTACCAGGTCACCTGCCGGTCAGCGATGCGGGCGTGCGCGACCGCCTGGGCAAGCTGTGGGGCGCGCCGCCGCCGGCTGAGGCTGGCCTGTCCTACGAGAAGATGCTCGGCGGCAGTCTGCGGGCGCTTTATGTGATGGGCGCCAACCCGGCTGCCGATAGCCTGACCGCCGAGGCGCTGGGCGGTTTGGATTTCCTGGTCGTGCAGGATCTGTTCCTCACCGAGACGGCGCAGTTGGCCGACGTGGTGCTGCCTGCTGCCAGCTTCGCTGAGGCCCAAGGTACCTACACCAACCTCGAACGCCGCGTCCAACGCGGGCCGCAGGGGATCAGCCTCGTGGGCGAGAGCCGCGCCGACTGGCAGATTCTGGCCAGCCTGGCCGAGCAGTGGCAGGCGACGCAAGGGACCGCACAGGTCAGCGCAGCCTCGGAAACTGTCAAGTCATCCGACGCGAGGGCCGCTGACTGGAAAAAGAAGAAGCAGAAGGCTAAAATCGGCCCCGTCTCCAAGCCCTGGAACTATCCTAACATCGGGGCCGTGCTTGACGAGATCGGCAAGGCGGTGCCGGCCTACGCGGGCATCCGCTGGGAGACGCTGGGCGAAGGTGGCCTGCAATGGAATACGAGCGCAGTGGCCCGGCCGGCGCGTCGCGTGGAACCGGTTGAGATCGCGGCCATCGCGGCCCCGAGCGCGGGCAGCTACCTGCTGGTGAGCGGCCCGGTGCTCTGGGACGGCGGCGCATTGATGGCGCACGGCGCTGAGCAGGTGCGCAACCGCATGGTCGCGCCGTTCATCGCGCTGAATCCCGCCGACCTCGCCGCGGCCGGCCTGATCGAAGGCCCGATCGTGACTGTCACTTCATCACGCGCGACACGTGGTGCTGCCGCTGCGGGCCGACGCCTCGGTGCAGCCCGGCACAGCCTGGATTCCATCGGGCCTGGCCGGCGCGCCCGTGGAGATGCTTGGCGCAGGCAGCAGTGTCGTAGTGTCGTAGTGACGTAGTGATGTAGTGCGTTAGTACGATAGTGAGGTAGTGAGATAGTACCGCGCTGCCATACTAAAGCACTATCGCACTAACTTACTGCCGTACTATCGCACTAACTTACTATCGCACTAGGAAACGAAAGCTATGGACTGGATCAATCTAGTCATCTATCCCCGCAGTCAAATCGATCATCTGGTCGTCGTGCTGTTGACCGGGTTTGCGTACCTCACCTTGCTTGAGCGCAAGCTGATCGGCCGGTTCCAGCAGCGCATCGGTCCCAACCGCGCGTGGAAGTTCGGGCTGGGCCATCCGATCGCCGACGCGCTCAAGATGATCTTCAAAGAAGAGACTGTTCCCAGCTACACGGACAAAATCTTGTTTGTGTTGGGGCCGGCCCTCGCGCTCGCGCCGGCGCTGTTGATCTTCGCGGTCATTCCTGTGGGCCCTCCCATCACCCTGTTCGGCAAAGAGATCCCGTTGGTGGTGTCCAACGTCAATATCGGTGTCCTGTGGGTGCTGGCAGTGACGGGGATCGGCACGTATGGCATCATCCTGGGCGGCTGGGCCAGCAACAACAAGTACTCGCTCCTCGGCGCGCTGCGCACCAGCTCGCAGATGATCTCCTACGAATTGCCGACGGGGATCCTGCTCATCGGTGTGCTGCTGGTGTACGGCACCCTGAACCTGAATGAGATCGTCACGCCCGTGGTTCCGGTGCCCTGGTATTTCCGGGCCTGGCTGCTGCTGGCGTTCCCACTCTTCTTCATCGGCATGCTGGCTGAAACCAGCCGGAAGCCGTTCGATTTTCCCGAGACCGAAAATGAGTTGGTGGCCGGGTATCAGACCGAGTATGGCAGCATCAAGTTTGCGCTCTACTACATGACCGAGTACCTGCACATCCTGGGCGCCTGCGGCCTGGCCGTCACGTTGTTTTTCGGCGGCTGGCATGGGCCATTCGTGGATCAGGTACCCATCCTGGGGCCGGTCTATTTCGTCGGCAAGGTGCTGGCACTGGTGTTCCTGTTTATCTGGGCCAGCGCCAGCGTGCCCCGGCCGCGCTACGATCAACTACTGAAGTTCTGCTGGACATTCCTGTTCCCGCTGGCGCTGATTTTCATGGCGATTACGGCGGTTGCGGTGGTAGTGCTGCCAAGCTAGAAGCTAGAAGCTGGAAACTAGATACTGGACGGATGGCACAACCAGCTTCCAGCAACCAGCTTCCAGTATCGAGGTGTCGTAATGTCATACGTAGGGAACGTGGTCAGGGGCACGGTTGCGACCGTCCAGGCGATGGGCGTGACCCTAAAGACCCTGTTTCAGAAGCCGCTCACCGTGCAATACCCGGAGCAGCCCGTCGCGGTCTACCCGCGCTTCAAGGCGCGCCATGAACTGCGGCGATACGAGAACGGCCTGGAACGCTGCATCGGCTGTATGTTGTGCGAGGCAGCCTGTCCGACGGGCGCGATCCACGTCGAGGCCGCGGAAAATGATCCGGTCAACCCGGTGAGCCCCGGCGAACGTTACGCCAGCGTTTATGAGGTCAATCTGATGCGCTGCGTCTTTTGCGGCGACTGCGAGACCGCCTGCCCTGTAGAAGCGGTCGTCCTGGGCCACGACTTTGAGTTGGCCGTTTACAACCGGGATGGCTTCCTCCTGCAGAAGGAGGAGTTGCTGAATCCTAAGGTTCCGAATGTGATTGTGAGAGCGGAATAAGCACGTGAAACGTGAAACGTACTGCGTGAGAACTGCTGAGCACTCGCCGTAAATCACGCATCACGTATCACGCATCACGTATCACGTGAGGCATCCATGTTCCTGTTCATCGTCTTCGCACTCATCGCCATCGTCGCCGCGCTGGGCGTGATCTTGAGCCACAAGCCGGTGTACAGCGCGCTGTTCCTGCTGATGAATTTCGGCACGTTGGCGGCGCTCTACATCATGCTCCAGGCGCAATTCCTGGCCGCGGTGCAGGTCATCGTCTATGCCGGCGCGATTGTCGTCCTGATCCTGTTCGTCGTCATGCTCATCGGCGGTGGCGAGCTTTCCAGCGGCGACAGGCGGACACGCGGACCGGGCGATACAGCCGCCGCCGTCAAAGCATCGTCGGGGCGCCGAGTCGCCTTGAGTTGGCCGCGCATCACCGCAATTGTACTGGCTGTGCTGCTTTTGGTCGGTGTAGGCTATGGCGTCATTACCGGACAACTCGCACCAGTCCAGGGCAGCGAGGCGACTTTCGACGCAGGCAGCGTCCAGGCGATCGGCTCGGTGCTTTACACGGACTACGTGCTGCCGTTCGAGCTTGCTTCGGTTCTGCTGCTGGTGGCGATGATTGGGGCGGTGGTGTTAGCCCGTAACGAGTGAAATGTGCTGCGTGAAAGAGCGAGAAGTTCGCCGTAGAATCACGTATCACGTTCCAAGTAGCACGATAATCAGAGAGATAACATGGTTCCAACAGAATACTACCTGATCCTGAGCGCCATCCTCTTCGCCATCGGCGTCGTCGGCGTGTTGATCCGGCGCAACGTGTTGATCATCTTCATGTCGGTCGAAATGATGCTCAACGCGGTCAACCTGACCTTCGTGGCGCTATCGCGACAGTTCCTGAGCCTGAACGGTCAGATCTTCGTGCTGATGGCGATGATCGTCGCGGCGGCCGAGGTCGCCGTCGGTTTGGCGATTGTCATGACCGTCGTGCGGCACAAGGACACGACGAACATCGAGGATGTAAACTTATTGAAGGGGTAGACCCGTTACCCGGTAGCGATGGGATGACTTTGTTTGTGGTTTGTGCAAGGCGTTAATGGAGAAGGTTGAAATGAGTACCGTAGAGTATACCTATTGGCAGGATGGCGAAACCTTCCTGGGTTTTTTGAACGACCATCCAGACTATTGGACGCAAGGTAGCACCAAGCCGGAGTTGATCGAAAACCTCAAAGACATTCTGGCAGATATTGCTTCGGACGAAGTGCCTTTCGTCCGCACGGTCGAAGAATTGGTGGTGGCCTAGCCATGAAACGCAGAGATCTGGTGCGAATCCTGGAAGAGATGGGATGTGTCCTGGTTCGGAATGGTGGGAAACACGATTGGTACACCAATCCCCAAACTAAGATCTCCCAGCCAGTACCCAGGCACACTGAGATCAATGAACGCCTGGCCCAGCACATCATCAAGATGCTCAGGGGTGACGGATGCTAGATTATGCCTGGTTGATGCTATTATTTCCCGCGCTGGGGACGCTGATCATCGCTCTGTTCGGGACGCGGCTGGGCAAGCGCGTTGTGGGCATTCTCGCGCCCGGCATGGTGCTGCTGAGCTTCGGCGTGGCTGTCTGGATGTTCGTCACCATGCTCGGCCTGCCAGCGGAAGAGCGCAGCCACGAGGTCGTGCTGTGGCAGTGGATGGTCGCCGGCAACTTCCAGGTCAACATTGCGCTGCTGCTTGACCAGCTCTCGATCACCATGGCGCTGATCGTCACCGGCATCGGCTTCCTGATCCATGTCTATTCTGTCGGCTACATGCACGACGATGCCCGCTTCCCGCGCTTCTTCGCCTTCCTCAACTTCTTCATCCTGATGATGCTGACGCTGGTGCTCGCGAACAACTACCTGCTGCTATACGTCGGTTGGGAAGGGGTCGGCCTGGCGTCTTATCTGCTGATCGGCTTCTGGTTCGAGAAGCCTTCAGCCGCCGACGCCGGCAAGAAGGCGTTCATTGTCAACCGCATCGGCGATTTTGGCCTGGCCATCGCCATCATGCTGATTTGGACTTCGCTGGGCACCCTGCAATTCAGCGAGGTCTTTGCGACGGCGCCCCAGGCCTGGGCCGGCACCGCGATCGCTACGACCGTGACGCTGCTGCTGCTGCTGGCGGCCACCGGCAAAAGCGCGCAGATCCCACTCTTCGTCTGGCTGCCGGACGCGATGGAAGGCCCCACCCCGGTCTCGGCGCTGATTCATGCCGCGACCATGGTGACCGCCGGCGTGTACATGCTGGCCCGCTCGGCCGTGCTGCTCGGCCTGGCGCCGACCACCAGCACCTGGGTCGCCGTCATCGGCGTGGTCACGGCGCTCTTCGCCGCGACCATCGCGCTCACGCAGACCGATCTCAAGCGCATCCTGGCCTATTCAACCGTCTCGCAACTCGGCTTCATGTTCCTGGCCGTGGGCGTGGGCGCATACAGCGCAGCCATCTTCCACCTGCTGACGCACGCCTTCTTCAAGGCGCTCTTGTTCCTGGGTTCCGGCAGCGTGATGCACGCCTTTCATGGCGAGCTTGACATCCGCAAGATGGGCAACCTGCGCAAAAAGCTGCCGGTGACCTATTGGACGTTCCTGATCGGCGCGGCCGCGCTGGCGGGCATCCCGCTCCTTTCCGGGTTCTTCAGCAAGGATGAGATCCTCTGGTCGGCCTGGCAGCGGTCGCCGCTGCTGTGGGCCGTGGGCTTTGCCACCGCGGTTCTGACCGCGATCTACGCCTTCCGGGCGGTCTTTGTGCCGTTCTGGGGGCAGGAACGGGACAAGAAGCTCTTCAGCCACGCGCATGAGTCGCCGCGGCTTATGACCATCCCGCTGATCATCCTGGCGATCGGTGCGGCGCTGGCCGGCTACCTCGGCGTCCCGCACTTCTCGCTGATCGAGCACTGGCTGGAGCCGGTCTTTGCGGCCGCTGCGAACACCGTCGAGCTCCCCGCCAGCCCGATCGAATGGGTGTTGATGGCGCTGTCGGGGCTGGTCGCGATCGGCGGCGCCTACTTTGCCTATCGCGCCTACGTGGTGGACACCGAAATCCCGAAGCGCGTCCGGGCGTCGTTGGGCTGGTTCGCCACGCTGGTCGAGAACAAGTATTACGTGGATGAAGCCTACAACATGATCATTGTCCAGCCGTTGCGGGATGTGTCCGGCTGGTTCGCCAACACCTTTGACAAGCGCGGCATCGACGGCGCGGTGAACGGTGTCGCGGGCGCGACCGGCTGGGTGGGTCACCAGGCGCGCCGGCTGCAAACCGGCATGGTCGGACTGTACGCGCTCTCGATCCTGATCGGTGCGGTGGCGCTGCTGGCATGGATGGTGATAAGATGAGGTTGTAGTGGAAATTCAGATTGATCCGCATACCCTCGAACGCGCTATTGAGCGCGGCACAAACGAAATTGAGATCAGAGAGGTGATTTCCAGCGGGTCACCCATTCCAGCGAAACATGGACGTTTAGGTAAAGCGAAGGTCTACCCGTTTCAGCAGGAAAGAAACGGCAAGTTCTATGAGCAAAAGCGTGTTGAAGTGATTTACGTTGTCGAGATGGATATGATCGTGACCGTGACGGTTTATGTGTTTTACGGGAAGTGGGAGTGAGACGATGCAGATTACATATAATACAAAAACCGACCTGCTGTATATTCGTCTGGATGACCGCGAACAGCCTCTGCTCAACCGACGGGTTTCGGAGGAGGTTGTTCTGGACATCGGCGAGCAAAACAAAATCGTCGGGATCGAAATCCTTGACGCCTCCCGCCAGGTTAATCTTGGAACTCTCTTGCCCGTGGAGTATGAAGTTGCCGGGGAAGCATTGGCCGTGTAACAGCCCAACGCGCTGGCGTTCTTTGAGTGAGTCTTTATGAATCCATTGAACATTCCATTGCTCTCCATCCTCATCTTCCTGCCGATCGTGGGCGGGCTGATCCTGCTCGCCCTGCCCGGCGCGAGACTCCAGAAGTGGTGGGCGCTGCTGGTCAGCCTGGCCACGTTCGCGGTCTCGTGTCTCCTGTTCGTCTGGTGGCAGAACGGCGAGGCAGGGATGCAGTTCGTCGAGCGTGTGCCGTGGGTGCCGCAGTTCAACATCCAGTACCTGGTCGGCGTGGACGGGATCAGCCTCTTCCTGGTGTTGCTCACCACCCTGCTGACGGTGTTGGTGGTGCTTTTCTCCTGGCAAGGGGTCGAAAAGCAGCTCAAGTCCTACCTGTTCCTCATGCTGCTGCTCGAAGCGGGGATGGTCGGCGTCTTCGTGTCGCTCGACCTGGTGCTGTTCTACGTCTTCTGGGAGCTGACGCTGATCCCGATGTACTTCCTGATCGGCGGTTGGGGCGATCCACACGGCACGTATGTCTTCCTGGGCCGGGAGATGCCGTGGCGGATTTACGCGGCGCTCAAGTTCTTCCTGTACACGCTGGCCGGCAGCGCGCTGATGCTGGTCGGCATCATCGTGCTGTACTACCAGGGTGGCACGTTCGACATCATGGCGCTCCAGAAGATGAACCTGGCGGCGAACCTGCAAACATGGCTCTTCCTCGCGTTTGCGCTGGCGTTTGCTATCAAGGTGCCGATCTTCCCGTTCCACACCTGGCTGCCCGATGCCCACGTCGCCGCGCCGACCGGCGGCTCGGTGATCCTGGCTGCGGTCCTGCTGAAAATGGGCACCTACGGCTTCCTGCGCTTCTGTCTGCCGCTCTTCCCCGACGCCACGATTCGCTTCACACCGTGGATCGCCACCCTGGCACTGATCGGCATCCTGTACGGCGCGCTGGTGGCGTTGGTGCAGAAGGACGTCAAATCGCTCGTGGCCTATTCGTCGGTGGCGCATCTCGGCTTCGTGATGCTCGGCATCTTCGCGTTGAACGCGCAGGGGATCGCCGGCGCGACCCTGCAGATGGTCAACCACGGGCTGAGCACCGGCGCCCTGTTCCTGATGGTCGGCATGCTTTACAACCGGCGCCATACCCGTCAGTTGGCCGATTTCGGCGGCTTGTGGAAATCGATGCCGATCTATGGTTTCCTGTTCCTGATCGTCGCGATGTCCTCGGCCGGGCTGCCGGGGCTGAACGGCTTCGTGGGCGAGATCAACATCCTCATCGGCGCGTTTCAGACGATTCGCCCCTTCGCCATCCTGGGCACGCTCGGCATCATCCTGGCCGCCTGGTATCTGCTCAGCGCGGTCCGGCAGATGCTCCATGGCCCGCTCGACAAGCCTGAAAACGCGGCGATCACCGATCTGAAACGGCGCGAGGTGCTGGTACTGATGCCCCTTGTGATCCTATTCTTCGTCATCGGTCTTTTCCCGAACATATTCTTTGACAAGATCAACCCGTCGGCGCAGGCCGTGGCAGATGCGGTGAACAATCGGCCGGCGGTGAGCATGGTGGTGGATAAGTAATCCTGAAACACAGGACGAGATTAGCCCTTATGTCATTCTGAGCGGATTAACAGCCCAACTTCCGGTGCGGCGAATTATCAGCGAAGAATCTCCTGTTGTATTGAACGAGACCCTTCGACGGGCTCAGGGTGACAAAACAAACAGTGGGTGCCTATGACGTTTCCAACCTTGAATTTCTCCGCTATCGCCCCCCAGGTTGTGCTGGTGGTGGCGGCTCTGGTCATCCTGATCGCTGACCTCCTGATCGCCAACAAGCGCATCCTGGGATGGCTCGGCTTCGTGGCTCGTGCTGGTCGCGCTCGGCGGGGTCTTCATCTCCCGCTCTGGCGCGCCCGAGTTCCAGACCATGGCGCTGGCCGATGGGCTGGGACTCTTCGCCAGCGCGACCGTGTTGATCGCGGCCGCGTTGGCGCTGTTGTTGTCGATCGAGCGTGTGAGCGACTTCACCACGCATGCCGGCGCCTACTACGCGCTGGTCCTGCTGGCCACGGCAGGCATGACCGCGCTGACGATCGCCAACGACTTCATGACGATCTTCATCGCGATCGAAATCCTCTCGCTGGCGTTGTACATCCTGGCGGGTTTCAACCGCAAGGATGCCCGCTCAGGCGAGGCTGCGCTGAAGTATTTCCTGTTGGGCGCATTCGCCAGCGGGTTTCTGCTCTACGGCATGGCGCTCATCTACGGCGCGACCGGCACGACCAATCTGAGTGCGCTCAGCCAGGGCATCCTGCCGATGTCGGTCTCCCTGCCGTTCGCCCCGCTGCTGCCGATCGGTGTTGGGCTGTTGATTGTCGGCTTTGGCTTCAAGGTGGCGCTGGTCCCGTTCCACATGTGGACACCCGACGTGTACCAGGGCGCGCCCACGACGGTGACCGCGTTCATGTCGGTGGGCACCAAGGCTGCCGCGTTCGTCGCGTTGATCCGGGTGCTGGCTGCGCTGCCGACGCACGATCGACCGTGGGCGTTGGCCCTGGCGATCCTGGCCGTGCTGACCATGACGCTGGGCAACCTGGCCGCGCTGCGGCAGACCAGCCTCAAGCGTATGCTGGCGTATTCGAGCATCGCTCACGCCGGCTATATCCTCATCGGCCTGGCCGCGGGCAACCAGAAAGGCATCGAGGGCGCGCTTTACTATCTGTTGGCGTACACCTTTATGACCCTGGGCGCGTTCGCCGTGGTCCTGGCCATCCAGCGGCGAGAAGAAGGCGACGTATCCATCGAGCGGATGCACGGGCTGGCGAGCCGGCAACCAGTTCTCGCCGTGTTGATGGCGATCTTCATGTTCTCGCTGGCAGGCATCCCACCGCTCGCCGGCTTCTTCGCCAAGCTGTACGTCTTCAGCGGCGCGGTGGAGGCGGGGTTAACCTGGCTGGCGGTGATCGGTGTGCTCAACAGCGCCATCGGCGCGTACTACTATCTGCGCGTCACCGTCGCGATGTTTATGGCTGATCCGGCCGCCGGGGCCGTCCACGCCCCGAAGCCGCGCTGGCCCGTCATGGCGACTGTCGTAATCGCGGCGCTGGGCACGGTGGTGTTGGGGCTATGGCAGTTACCCTGGCTGCAGGGCATCACGCAGGCGGTGAGCACCTTGGCGCTGCGATAGAACGATGGTTCATGTGATCTAAGAGCCTGCTCGCCGCAGGCTCTTTTTGTTTCTTGAAGGTATTTGCTTTTTTGCGCTCCATGTTGTTGACGCGATTCAAACTAGGTGTATAATTAAGGCACTGGTATCTGTGCCTATGGAGCGTGCTATGACCCTGACCTCTACATCTGTGCGCATCAACGTGCTGCTGCCCGCGGGAGTCGCCAAGGATCTCCGCGAGTACGTCCCCTCGAGAAAGCGCGCGCGTTTTGTGGCTGAAGCGGTAGAACGCGAGCTGCGTCGCCTGCGACTGCAAGCCGCCCTGGAGGCCAGCGCTGGCGCCTGGCAGGATGAAGACCATCCTGACCTGGCGGACGGCCCGGCGATTGACCGGTGGATTGCTGAAGGTCGCGCACAATTGGCATGGGATCGCCGCGAGGAGGTCTGACGATGCCCGCGTACCTGTTGGATTCTGGTATTCTGATTCGCCATTTGCGTAACCGCGTCGGCTACCGTGAGCTTGTGCAGCGGCTGAACCGTGACGGCGACCTGTACGTCTCCGCCTTCACTCGCGTCGAGGTGCTGCGTGGAATGCGCGATCACGAACGCGAGCGCACCTTTGCCTTGCTGGATAGTTTCGCCACGCAAGTTATTGACCGAGACACTGCCGACCAGGCCGGCGAATGGTTGCGCTCCTGGCAAACTCGTGGGATCATCCTGGGAGGTCCCGATGTGGTGATCGCGGCGTCAGCGCTGCAAGTCGGAGCGGCACTTGTGACAACCAATGCGCGTCACTTCCCGATGCCCGAATTGATCGTTTTGTCAGTTGACGAACGCGGACAGATCACACCTGTTGATCGTTGAGGCACTTATTCCACAAAGGGGATGCCCCTATGTCAGACCACACCACGCTTCTTCTCACCAATGCCATCGTCCTGACCATGGACGCGACGCTGTCCCAATACGAGCCCGGCGCGGTAGCCGTCGAAGGCGATCACATCGCTGCGGTCGGCCCTGAAGCCGATCTGCGCGGCCGGTTCCCCGCAGCGCAGGTCATCGACTGCGGCGGCAAGGTGCTGATGCCAGGGCTGGTCAACGCGCACGGCCACGCGTCGATGACGCTGCTGCGCGGCCTGGCCGACGACCTGCGCCTGGACGTGTGGCTGCTCGGCTACATGATGCCGGTGGAACGCGAGTTCGTCTCCCCCGAATTCGTCCACCTGGGCACCCAATTGGCCTGCGCCGAGATGATCCGTTCCGGCACCACCTGCTTCGCCGACATGTATTACTTCGAGGACAGCGTGGCGCATGCCACCGCCGAGGCGGGGCTGCGCGGGGTGTTGGGCCAGTCGGTGCTCAAGTTCCCCGCGCCGGACGCCGCGTCGTTCGAGGAGTCGTTGGAAGCGGCCCGTGCGTTCCTACAAGCCTGGCAAGGGCACCCGCTCATCGTGCCTTCGGTCGCGCCGCACGCGCCGTTCACCTGCACCCCGGAGATCCTGCGCGCCTGCGCGGCACTCGCCGCCGAGTTCGATGCGCCCTTGCAGATTCACCTGGCCGAGACCGCCCTGGAGGTCAGCAACTGCCGCAAAGAAAACGGCGCGCCGGTGATCGCCTACGTCGAAAAGCATGGTATCCTGGATGTCAAGACCGTGGCCGCGCATTGCGTACACGTGGACGAAAGCGAAATTGCGATCTTGCAGCGCCATAACACCGGCGTCGCTCACAATCCATCCTCCAACCTCAAACTGGCTTCGGGGGTTGCGCCGGTGCGGGATATGCTCAAGGCTGGCATCAACGTCGGCATCGGCACCGACGGCGCGGCCTCCAACAACGATCTGGACATGTTCGAAGAGCTGCGTCTGGCCGCGCTGGTGGCGAAGAATGCCAATAACGACCCGACCGTCCTGCCCGCGGCGCAAGCCATCGCCATGGCCACCCGGCTGGGTGCATGCGCCCTGCACATGGAGCAGTTGATCGGGTCGCTGGAGCCGGGCAAGCGTGCCGATCTGATCCTGGTGGATCTGGCGCGGGCCCACAACGCGCCCCGCTTCCGCCGCGAGCCGGAGGGCGTATACGCCCAGTTGGTCTACGCCGCCCACGCCAACGACGTGACCGATGTGATGGTGAACGGGCAGTGGGTGATGCGCGACGGAAGGTTGACCACCCTCGATGAGCTGGCGCTGCGAGTCCAGGCTGAGGACTACGCCCGCCGCATCGATCGATTCCTGATCGCGCGCGAGCACTCGGTGCTCTCCAAGCTGATCGCCATCGGCGGCGCGCGGGAGGGGGAGAGCTTCGAGGTGCAGGCGAAGGCCCGGCTGGCCGATCCGTCCTCGGTGCTGGCCGCATTGTGCTGGCCCGATCTGGAGATCCTCTACGAGCGCCACTACCGCGAATACGACACCTACTTCTCCTGGGTCGATCCCGACCAGGGCCAGTTGCGCTATCGCGAGGACGAATTCCTGGACGCCGACGGCGAGGTGAGCAACGTGCGCTACCGCCTGACGCTGCTGGGCCCGGCGCGCGAAGGACGCTTTGAGAGCGACGTTCGTGCTGTCGCGCAGCCGCTTCCTGGCGCCGGCCACGCACAGCCTCCGCTTTTACCGCGAGTACTTCAAGCCGGCCCGCGAGGTCTTCATCCAGAAGGATCGCCGGCGCTGGCGCGTCCTGTTCCGCGGCACCGAATTCTATCTCAACCTGGATCGAATCGAGCAGCCCGACCTGGGCTACTTCATCGAGGCCAAGAGCCGCACCTGGAGCCGTCGCGACGCTGAGCACAAGGCCGCGCTGGCGCGCGAGCTCATCGCCTGCCTGGGCGCCGCGCCGACGGACGCGGTGGCAGAGGATTATGTGGAAATCGTGGAGAGTTGAATCCGATTTCCGATTTGTGAGTCCTGACCAGGTGGGGTAAACTGTCGGCAGGTCGGACGTTGTACGAAAGACATCGGCAATCGAACGGAGGTGTAACCGATGACAGCCACCGTGACTCTGGAACTACCCGAAAGCATATTGGTTGAAGCACTGAGACGATTACCTCCTGCGCGTCGGCATCAGTTATGGATCAGCTTGGAAGCGGATGGCGTGGGACCAGAACGTGATTTCCCATCCGGTGACGCCGGCAGGACGAAGACGCTTGACCGAGCCCTGGGTCTTCTGGCGACCGGGCAGGCTGCTCCCACTGACGCAGAAATCGCTCGATTACGGGCAGAACGCCGGGCGGAGAAGTACAGATGATGCGTATCCTCGCGCAGCTTGGTTAGAGACGCTAATTGACTTTGGGTGCGCAGGATGCGATTACGCCTTTCGCAGGAGGCAGCCATGACACAGTTGGACTTGCGCAAGCAGTGGAAGCACCTGTACGTGCCATCCGCCAAGAAGGTCGAGCTGGTGGACGTGCCGGAATTCAAGTTCGCGATGATTGACGGCCGCATCGAACCGGGGGAGGCGCCCGGCACGTCGCCGGCGTTTGGCGAAGCGATGGCCGCGCTCTACAGTGCGGCCTACACCCTGAAGTTCATGTCGAAGCTCCGCAAAGAAGACCCGATTGATTATCCGGTGATGGCGCTGGAAGGGCTGTGGTGGGTCGAAGATGGGAAGTTCGACATCACCATCAAAGACAATTGGGTCTACACCCTGATGATCATGCAGCCGGATCACATCACACCGGAGATGTTCGCCGACGCGGTGGCGCAGGCGGCCAAGAAGAAGCCAAACCCAGCGCTCGCCCGGCTGCGGCTGGCGTCTTTTTGCGAAGGCCTCTGCGTCCAAACCATGCACCTCGGCGCGTATGCCACCGAGCCGGCGACGATCGCGAAGATGCGGCAGTGGGCCGAGGTAAACGGCTATCGGTTCACCAACAAGCATCACGAGATCTACCTGGGCGACCCGCGGCGCACCGAGCCGGAGAAGTTGAAGACCGTGTTGCGGCATGGCGTGGACCGGGAGGTAGGTTGATAGAACGGTAGGTTGGTAGACTGGTAAATTGGTGGACAAGTGAACAAGTAGTTGGGAGGCTGGATTTCGCCCTAATAAAGAACGGAGACCAAGATGGGCAGTAGAAAATCGTTTCCTATAATTGGTCTAGCATTTCTCATACTATTTGTCGCAGGGTGCGGTGTACCTACAACCACTCCCACTGTAGCAGATACATGCACATCTGTTCCGCCAACATCAACGCTAATTGCTACCTCTACTCCTACCGAGACTGTTGATCCCACGTCGTCGCCCAAGAAAATGCTCTTGCTTTATGACGATGATGGCAGTCGCGATGGGATGGCAGCGCTTCTTTACTTGTTAAGTTATCCAGATATATCCATTCAGGCTATAACCATTTCCTATGGTGAAGCGCACCCCAAATTGTACATCCAGCACATGGGGTGTGTGCTGGATAACTTTGGAATGAGTGATATTCCACTTGGCGCAGGACAGGATATGCCTTTGGCAGGAGGCACTCCTTTCCCTGATTGGTTACGTCAACTAAGCGACAATTTCTGGGATTATCCGTTACCGAATGCTGCCAAGACTTATCCGTTCCAGAATGCTCCCAACTTGATGGTCTCAATTATTAATCAAGCTCCAGAACCCGTGACTATTTTTCTGAGCGGACCTTTTACGAATCTTGCGCAGGCTCTGCAGCTCGACCCGGCTATTACGGGTAATATTTCGGCTGTTTACTTCATGGGTGGCGCGGTGTATGTCCCCGGCAACATAAGAGGTCTGATTCGCGACTCCAATAACCGAGTTGCAGATTGGAATATCATAGCCGACCCGCAAGCCGCAAAAGAAGTATTCGAGTCTGGCTTGGAACTTTATATGGTACCGCTTGACGCCACAAATAAAGTGCTAATAAGTCAGGAAGATATCCTTCCCTGGCGCCAAGGTGATGATAAAGCCAATATGGTTGTAGATCTCTACGACATTATGTTCAATACTTGGGGTCTTAAGACAGTTGAGATTTTCGATCTAACAGCGGCTGTCCTTATGGTTCAATCTGAATCGTGTAACTTTCAGCCACTTCATCTTGATGTAATCACGGATAATGGTCCTACTTTAGGACAGACCATAGTTGTTCCAAATACCGAGCCGAACATTCACGTCTGCTTGGAACCAAATGCTAATCAAGTCAAGCAGAATCTGAATGAAACATTTTCACCGTAGGAAAAGCCGCCCAACACAGCGTGCAGTGGACAGCGGGGAGTCGCCGCGTTTTTCAAGCATTTTTCTGGCTTTGGCAAAATCCCGTTTTGGAGCCTGGCCCACACCCGCCCTGCTGCCACTAACACAAGCCGATAGACAGACACGGACGCGCTCCGGGATACGCATCGCACGTCACATTTTTACCAAGGCCAGGATCACCCGAGGCAAGAATGGAGGGGCCCGATGACGGACAGCTTTGAGATCATCACGGTGGACGCCAGCAACGTGGACCGGCTCGGTTTTTTCTGCTACATGAGCAAGCCCAAGGCGCCCGGCTATCGACAGAAGCGGGAGTGGCTGGCGGCACGTTTCGCTGAGGGGTTGCAGATCAAGATGCTCCACGAGACCGGCGGCCGGACTGTAGGCTTCATCGAAACCATTCCTGGCGAATATGCCTGGCGCGCGGTATCGAAGATGGCCGGCTACCTGGTCATTCACTGCCTGTGGGTGGTGGGGCAGGGCAAGGGCAAAGGACACGGCACGCGGCTGTTGCAGGCCAGCTTGGAAGAGGCGCGCGGCCAGGGCAAGCACGGCGTGGCGATGGTCGCCAGCGATGCTGTCTGGCTGGCGGGCAGACAGATCTTCCTGCGCAACGGGTTCGAGCAGGTCGATGCGGCGCCGCCCTCCTTCCGCTTGCTGGTGCACCGCTTTACGGATGCGCCCGCGCCGGTCTTTCCCCAGGACTGGGACGCGCGGCAGGCGCGCTTCGGAACCGGGCTGACGGTCATCCGCACCGCGGAGTGTCCCTACATCGAGAACGCGACGGCCGAGGTGTTGCAAATTGCGGCCGAGCGTGGCATCCCGGCGCGCGCCGTCGCGCTGACGTCAGCGCAGGAGGTTCAAGCTGCGTCGCCAAGCCCCTACGGCACGTTCGGCATCGTGCGCGACGGCCGGCTCTTCTCGTATCACTACCTCTGCCGGAAGGAATTGGACAAACTGCTGGTTGCCTGATATGCACTCAGTAGGAGTATGCGTATGGTTATCCTCGACCGCATCGCCTACTTTCAAGACCGGCGCGATGACGTCCCGAATCAAGAACTGGCCCGCGACCTGGCCGCGCGCGAGGATCGGGCAGGCATCCGGGAGATCGCCGAAGCCCTGTGGCACAGCGAGCCGAACATTCGCAGCGACTGCCTCAAGGTGCTCTACGAGATCGGCTATCTCAAGCCGGAACTGGTCGCGCCCTATGCCGGTGACTTCCTGAAGCTGCTGGCGAGCCGGAATAATCGTCTGGTCTGGGGCGCGATGATCGGGCTGTCCACGGTCGCTGAAATCGCTGCTGACGAGATTTACCCGCACGCCGCCGAGATTCAACGGGCGATGGCGGGCGGCACCATCATCACCCTGGATGCCGGCGTCCTGGCATTATCACGGCTGGCCGCGACCGGCGACGACCGGCGAACCGCCCTGCTGCCCTATCTGCTCGACTTCCTGCGGAGCTGCCGGCCATCGGACGTCCCGCGCTATGCGGAGCGGGTGCTCATAGCGGTCACCACGAGCAGCAAGGATGAATTCATCGCGGTGCTTGCAGGGGCGCATCAAGCTGCTGACACCAGCGCAGGCCGCGCGCCAGAAGAAGGTCATCCGGCAGGCGGAGGTGCGTTAAACGCGGGGAACCATGGCGGCCATCTCCGGCCTGCAGATGGCGCAATTTGGCCGCGACTTCGCCACCAACGACTCGGTTGCCGTAGATTATGTCGCCTGGGCCCATGCTGTCCCGGGCGTCAAGGCCCTGCACAGCGGTTACAGTCTGGAAACGCTGCGCGCTGCGCTGGACGAGGCGTTCCAGCACCCCGGCCTTTCCTTGATTCACATCCCGGTCTACTATGGAGAAAACGAGTTGGGCGGCATGGGTGTGTTTGGGCGCTGGAACGTGGGCAACTGGTCGGAGGACACCCAGACTTTGCGCCACCGGATTGGGCTCTGATATCAGCTTTGTACAATCAGAGGCCGAATCGCCGAAGTCGGCCCCAAGTTTTTGCCCTCGTCCGGCACGAAGCAGGCCCTTGGTATTTCATGATGGATCACTCTGCAAAATTACCGGGAGATAGACACGCCATGAATTATCCGATATCGGTGCCGTGGGGGTTGGCGTGACCTCTGGGGTCGCGGTCGCTGTAGGCGTCGTCTCCGGTGAAACGGTCATTGTCGGCGTGGGCGTTGCCTCCACCACGGCCTTGACCAGCGCCGCGTCGATGCCTGTGATCGTCTGGTCCTTTGTGATGGTGATATCGGTTGCCGTCTCAATGGTATCAGCGTTCGCATAGAATTGTGCGCGGTACTGGCCTGTGGGATCACTGAAGCCTATACGGTAGTTCCCGGAAATCATCCGAACAAACTCGTAACTTCCATCGGGGCGTGTGTGTGTGAAATAGAGGCGCTGCCATCCCGCAGTCCAACGCCACAACCCAACCTCAATACCTCCCAAGGGTTTGCCGGTGGCTTGCTCTGTGACCGTGCCGAGTATCTGGTTCACCGGCGTCAGAGCCGCATCAATCCTCGTCACTACTTGTTCACCGCCGATTTTGATGTCTGTGGCTGTGGCGAGATTAGGCGCATCGGCGTAGTATTCGGTCACATAGTGCTCCGTTGTATCAATGAACCCAAGCCAATAGACACCATCGGGCAGTCCATTGGTAACATACTCACCGTTAGCATCAGTCACAGCATATCGGCTAGTGTACCAGGCATTGGGGGATCGTTCGAAGATATAGACTTTGATGTCCGAAACCGGAGCGCCGGTCTTCTGATCGGTCACTTTGCCGGCAATATAGCTATAGCGGCGCAGTTGCGCATCGATCCCCGAAATCACCTGATCGCCAATGACAATGATATCGGTCGCGCCTTCCAGGGTTCCGGCATTGGTGAAGTACCTGCTCCGATAGTTGGTGGCGTAGTCGTCAAATCCCACCCGGTAGACGCCATCCGCCAGGGGGCGGCTAATCCAGGTTCCCTCACTGCCAGTGATCTCTTCAGGTATCCTCTTCCAAGCCTGACCATCCTGCTTCCACAGGAGGACCGTGATGTTTGAGAGTGGGGCATGGGTGTCGTCGGCAGTTACCTTGCCAGAAAGCCGCGGGTACCCTGCCAGCGCCACATTGATATCGGTGGTCATTTCCCCAGCCACGATGATGACATCCGTACCCGTTTCCAAACTCTGCGCCTGGTCGTAGACCTCGGTGAGGTAGCGCCCCTGGGGATCCACGAATTGCAGCCGGTAGGCGCCCGCATTCAAGAACCCTGTGGTGTACTTGCCATACGCCTCAGTGGTGCCGCAATACGCGGCAGACAGATTGCCAACTGGATAGCACAAAACTCGAATTCCATAGAGGGGACGTCCGCTCACCTCATCGACCACGCGTCCTGTGATCTGACCTCTTGTTTCTGCGATTTCGAAATCGATTCTGACGGGCTCATGCTCATCCATCACATGCGCGGACGCGCTCCGTGTTCCATACCGACCAATATTCCCGATGGGCCCGGTGTAATCCAAGAAAGTGACCGTGTAGTCCCCCGCCCGAAGAGGGCCACTATCATAACGACCAGCCGCATCGGTCCTTGCGTCGATGCCTGAACCGTCTGCACGACGAATCGCTAACCAGTTATCTGCCAGCGGCTGACCGGTTGCTTGCAGAAAAACTCTGCCGACAATTCTGCTGCGCTCAATCAACTCGGCATCAATGTCATTCACGACCATCCCCGCAATGACGGTGACGTTTTTGGCAGTATTGATGTCCGCTACATGATCATAATACTCAGTGATGAAGCTTCCGAGGTTCCCAGTAGGTCGGCACAAGAACTGCACCTTGTAGGCGCCAGGAGGCAATCCGGCGATATCGTAGGCGCCAACGACATCTGTCCTGTGCGACACCCACGGATGCCACCACTGCAGCCTGGGCAAACTGGAGCACGTTAACCTCCACGTCGGCCGCAGGCGCGCCGGTCCAGCGCACCGTGGCCGTGCCGGCAATATGCCCGGTGACGCGTTCGTGCAGATCTAGCGCAACATTAACGTGGGTGGCATCTGGATGACCGGATAACTGGCCGATGTCTATGGTTTCAGCATGATAGATGCCGGCGGGATCGGAGAACCTGACGCGAAAGATGCGATCATACAAGCGGTCGAAGTGATAGCGGCCGTCCGCCGTCGAATCCTGCTCGGCGACCCGGCCCCAGCTCCAGCCTCTCGGACGATGCACCGGGTCGGAATCCCAGTAGTAGACTTCAAGCACGACATGAATCCCCGGCAACGGCCGGTCATACTCTTTGTCGCTGATTAGTCCGGCAACCTGTCCCCACTTCACCAGGCGCGCATCGATGCCACCGGTTGTCTGGGGGGCAGTAACCATAACGCTTACGAAAGAGTCATCCAGGCCCCCGTAGGGTTCGGAGCCGTAACAGCGTAGAAATGGATACTGGTCGTCTGGATCATAGAATTCCACGCAATAAGAGTTAGTCGCCAGACCGCCGCTGATATACGTCCCATCTGCACCGGTGGTGGCACTTTCATAACCTGTACTCCACGTACTCCAGGCAGGCCCCGTATTAGCCTGGAATGTTACCCGGATTCCTGCCAGTGGCAGGCCGGTCTTGGCGTCGGAGACGGTGCCTGCGACATGACCACCTTCAACCAACGCAACATCCACATGCGGGGTAATGCTCTCGGCCGCGACGCGCACGGGTAGGAGCTGCTTGCCATCCTCCGTCAAAATAGCCCCGGCCTGATATCGCCCCCCAGGATCACGGAATCCGATCTGGTAGTCGCCATCTTCCAGACCTCCGGCAGTGTACACGCCTTGAGCGTCGGTCGTGGCTGTCGGTAGCGCCATACTCTCGCCGTCAAGGCTCAGGAGATGAACCTCGATCCCCGCCAGGGGTTCCCCCGTGCCGGCCGCAGTGACCAGGCCGCTGAAACCTCCCCGAATGGACATCTGTACATCCGTCTGCGCGGTCTGTTCGGCTGCAACCATCACGTCGTTCACGATCACGTGCGCGTAGATCCCGGCAGGATCGTTGAAGATCAATTGATAGGTCTCAGGCGTGAGGTCGAGGCTATAGGTTCCGTCGGTCCCAGTCGCTGTAACATCGTCCTCATAGTAGCAATTACCCCCGCATAAATAGGCCTGGACTTTGATGTTTGCCAATGGCTGCCCGGTGACGCGATCGGTGACCTTACCGCTGATCCGACCCACCCCATCCGGCGCGGCTTGCGGAGATCCCTGCATCCGGCCGGGCTCCAGCAGGGCCTTCGCCTCAGCAAACCTTTCGGGTGCGCCGACGCCGGGTTCAACACCGGGGATGATTTGTTGACTGGTGGGTGAGATAGACTGCGCGGCCGCGGGCGCCACAAAACAAGCGCTCAAGATCAGAGCGGCAAGGAAAGGGAACGCGAAGCGTCTCACAACGCGGGGATGCTGACTTAGCATTTTGCCTCCAGGCAACTTCGTCCATATAGAACCGACCATCACCCGATGATATGGCAAATTCTGCGCCAGCAAGGTGAACAAACGATGAAGTTAGGCATCGAGAAAGTGACAATATATCAAGATGTTTTCCATGAACGGCCACATGTGTAGTATGACTGCGTATTGCCTCAGAACAAGCTAAGCTGACTACTCTCCGGCTTCCGCTCCGGCGGCCGATATTGCCTCTCTTGCACTTCCTTCAGCGCAGCCTCGATGTCACCCACGAAGCGCGACGGCGGGTTCTCCATGAACTGACCGAAGAGGACACGCTTGCGCGCGTGGGTCAGGATGAGCTTTCGCCCCGCACGCGTCAGGCCGACGTAGAACAGCCGCCGCTCCTCTTCGACGTCCACCGTCTCACCTTTGCGCTCGTACGGCAGCAGCCCTTCCTCGCAGCCCACGATGAAGACCACCGGAAACTCCAGCCCCTTCGACGCGTGCAGGCTCATCAGCGTCACGCGGTCGGCACGCGGATCGTAGGCGTCAGTCTCGCTCTGCAGGACGGCCGCCTCCAGGAAGTCAGCCAGCCGATCCTCAAACGGTACGGCGCGCAGGGCGAGCTGAAGGAGGCGCTGAGCATCGACGTCGTCATAGGGTTTGCGCCGTCGTTCAGCCATCTGCGCCACGATCTGCTCGATCAGACGCGCGACCGGCGCGCCGGCGCGCTCCGTCTGCGCCAATTCCGGCGAGAACACAGTTCGGGTGTAGGACGGGTTGGCAACCCGTCCTACATGCACGGATGAGCGAGGATTGTACAGCACCCACAGGTGCGCCAGCACCTCGCGCACGGCCTTGTGGTTGGTCAGCGGCGCCTGCCCGACCGTCTGGTAGGGGATGCCGGAGCGGTCGAACGCCTCGATCAGCAAACGGCTCTGTGCGCTCAAGCGGTATAGCACGGCGAAGTCGGCGAAGGAACGCGCCGCGGCGGGGATGGCGCCGTCGCTCCGACCCGAGTCCAGCGAGAAGTAGCTGGTGCCGCCCACCATCTGCTCGATCTGGTGGACGACGTACTCCGCCTCAGCCTTGTCGGTCGGCGCACGATAGATGTCGAGCTTGACCTCGTCGGCGAACTCAGCCAGGATCTCGACCGACTTGCGGTCGGGGTTGCGGGCGATCACCTGCGCTGGCCGCGTCCAGGATGCGCTGGCTGGAGCGGTAGTTGCGGCTGAGGTTCAGCGACACAGCGCCCGGGTAGTCCTGTTCGAACTGGAGGAAGTAGCGTCGATCCGCGCCGCGGAAGCCGTAGATCGCCTGGTCGGGGTCGCCGATGACGCAGAGATTCACCCTATCCTTTGAGTGAGCACCCTGAGCGGAGTCCGGCATCAGTCCGCCGGACGCAGTCGAAGGGTGTGGCTCCCCTACCGATGGCCGCTCCGCAAGCGTCCTTCGACTGCGCTCTGCTTCGCTCAGGATGCTTGCTCCGCTAAGGGGAGGCGAGGTCAACAACCGCAGCAGCCGATACTGCGCCGCATTGACGTCCTGATACTCATCCACCGATATCCAGCGGTAGCGCGCCTGGGTCGCGGCCAGCACGTCGGGGTGTTCTTCCAGGAGGCGGATGGGCAGCACGATCAGGTCGTCGAAATCCACGGCGTCGCTGGCACGGAGCGCGGCCTCGTAGCGCGTCGGGATGTCTGCGGTTGAAACCGCAGCCTGATACGAAAAGTCGGCTGAAGCCGACTCATCCGGCGATACGTCAGTCCGCTTCAGCGGACTTGGGGTATCAGACTCCGATTTCAATCGGAGGCCGTCCTTCGCCGCCGAAATCTGCGCCAACGCGTCATCCACCTGCCCTGCCTTCAGCTCCGGACACGCCTGCCGCAGCAACGTCAGCGCGATCTTCCTCGCTCAGGATCACGAACTCCGGGCTGAGGCCCAACTGTTCGGCGTATTGCCGCAGCAGCATGGCGCCGAAGGCATGGAACGTCTTGATAGTGACACGTCCGGCGATCTCGTCCCCCAACAGCCCGCTCAACCGTTCGCGCATCTCGCCCGCGGCCTTGTTGGTGAAGGTGATCGCCAGGATGTTCTCCGGCGCGACCCCTTTCTCCAGGATCAAGTGCGCGATGCGGACGGTCAACGTGCGTGTCTTGCCCGTGCCCGGCCCCGCGACAATGACCAGCGGCGCGTCGGTGCAGTGGACCGCAGCGCGTTGTTCGGGGTTGAGGCCGTCCAGGAGTGGAGCGTGGAGCGTGGAGTGTGGAGCGACTTCGACATCCTGTTCATTCGCCGTTTCGTACGACAGTTCGCTTTCGTGGACGACGACGGACGGGCGTCGCACCACGCTCTCCACTTTCCGCTCCACGCTCTCCGCCCCACGCTCCACGCTCTCATCGCCGAACAGCCCCATCTGCGACTCAGACACATGCGCGGCGCCGAAGACGCGAATCACGCCGAACTCACCATCGTAGCCCGGCTGCGCGACCACCTCGCCGCGGCGCATGCGACCAATGCCCTCCGCCAGACGCTCGCCTCCCACGGCAGCGATCTCTTCCAGCGGCGCTTCACGCAGAATGACAAGCTCCGGGCCCAGACGTGCCAGCAGCTTCATGTACTCGGCCTGCACTTGCTTCGAAGCGGCGCCCACTTTGTAGACTTCACCGATCACTTCCGGCAGCGGGATGAGGCTGTGGAAAGGCGCTATCCGCGGCGGGCGGCCACCGATGGGCCGGTCGGCCAGCGTCTCGACGCGGTGCATCACGCCGACGGTGACCGGCTTGCCGCAAACTGCGCAGAGGCCGCCGTGGGCCCGCGTGGTCGGCGGATCCCAGGCGATGTTGCAGGCGCGATGACCGTCGAAGTGGTATTTGCCCTCTTCCGGGAAGAATTCGACCGTACCCAGGTAAGTCGCTGGATCGCCGGTGCGCAGCGCGTCGAAAATGGCAGGGTAGGACAGCGCCGTATCGAAGAGCGTGGCTTCGCGCGCCAGTTTTTCAGGCGAGTGCGCGTCGGAGTTGGAGACCAGGGTGTAACGATCGATCCCCGACACGCGCCAGTTCATCGGCGGATCGGACGAAAGGCCGGTTTCCAGCGCAAAGATGTGCGGCGTCAGATCGGCGAAGCACTCCGCCACCGAGTCGAAGCCGGATTTTGAGCCGAGCAGCGAAAACCACGGCGTCCAGATGTGTGCGGGGATCAGGTGACAGGCGGGGTCGGTGTCGAGGACGATCTCCAGCAGATCGCGTGAGTCCAGCCCCAGGATCGGCCGGCCGTCAGACCGGATGTTGCCGATCCGCTCCAGGCGGGCCTGAAATTTCTCCACAGCCTCGAACGACGAGGCGAAGACCAGGTTGTGGACCTTGCGCGTCCGCTCGCCGCGCTTGTAGATATTGCTGATCTCGCCGCCCAGCATGAAGCGCACCGGCGCGTGGCAGGCCGGCGGCACCTGATCCTGCACCGCGGCCGCGTACTCGTCCTTCAGCCGGTACAGCCCGTCCTCAGCGGGAGCCAGCTTCTCGCGGATCTCGGCCAGCCAGCCGGGATGGCTGACGTCGCCCGTGCCAACGATGTGGATGCCTTTGAGCTGCGCCCAGCGGGTCAGGTGCTCGAAGGTCAGGTTCGGGCTCGTGGCGCGGGAAAAATGCGAGTGGATGTGGAAGTCGGCGACGAGTTTCATGGCGGGGAGTATAGCACAGGGGACAATCGCCGCGAAAAAGCACTTCTGGCCGCAAGCGAGCACCATGCGCCAATTCCGCTATCCCCGGACAGGTGAACCTCCGGCAGAACTCGACTTACCGAACGGCCTGGCCTGCCAACTCGACATATGCTCCACCAATCCTCAATTCTGCCCGAAGCTGGGAGACGGGATCGGCGCTGCCCAGAGTTCCACCTTGGAGCGTAAGCGCGCGGCGCTGTACTGCGTGAGGCCGGCGACGCGATGCATGGATCCGTGCGGCCGCGAGCCGGACACCCTCCCGATCCTCCCGGCTGCCCGTCACCGCCAGCGGCCGGCGGCGAGTGGCCACCGACGTACCAGCGCACGTCCGCCACTTCATCGATCAGCATGCTTCGGGAAACGACCTGTAAACGGTCGAAATTGATGCCTACCGGGATCACCGGCGCGCGTGGCCAGCGCCAGGCGCGCGACCCCGGTGTGGGGCGGACAACACCCGCTGCAGCTCACCAGGCACGTCCAGCCGCACGCAGGAAAGCCCGCAATCCCGGCAGCTTGAAACACGATTCGGTGATCAGGATGCTCATTGGCTCGCCGATCAGGCCCATGAGCAGGAATGGGTCCGTGGTTGTCGGGTGATTGGCCGCGATGATCTTGGGGCCGTTCGGCAGTGGCGCCTGCCACTCGACCTGCACATTGAGCGACACCTTGCCATACAGCCCGGCAACCTGGCGCCCGGCTCCGTTGAGAATTCGCTCGATCAGATCGTCGAACACCGAACCACCGATCGGATACAGCAGGCCCAGCCGATCCAGTGTTTCGACAATAGAGCACAGGAAGCTCTTGAAATCGGCGCCGATCATGGCAAATGTATCCCCACGCGTTTGAGGTACTCCCGTTGAAATTCGGCTTCGGTAGGTCCGGGCGTTGCTCATGAATCGCCGCGATGATCGCATTGCGCAGGAATCCATTGAGGTCACAGAGCAGGTCGAAGCGTGCGGCCGGGGTTAAAGTATTGCGAAATCGCCAATTGCTGCGAGTCCAACTCGGCAAAAGCAGCCCGCACGTCGCGCTGGATCATCCCGCGGGTCAACGGCGGCGGCTCAATCGCCCCGTCGGGCGGGTGCGAACCAAGATCCGCAAATGCCTGTCGAATGTGGAATGCGGTCTCTGGGTCTACGGCCATGTTAGCTCCCAGCCAGCAGGGTTATCTTCTTTATTATAAGCGAAGCAGTCTAATCCGTCCACCGTGTTTGCATTTGACCGCGATACGCCCTTCCCCTCGCGCAGGCGGTATCCTCGCGCAGGCGGTATAATGACGGTCTGCTGTAATCGAGGCCCTCCGTAGTGAATCGGGCAGGTAATATCTGTCGCCCAGCCCTTCGAACAGACGCAGGCTGGTCAGCGCCAGCTCCCCCGCTTCACGCAGAGCATCAGCGAGATTGTGCATCACAAAGGCCTGACCCCACCCTTCCCCCTGCTGCAACACCCGCTCGTAGGCGCGCTCCAGCCAGAGTTTCGCCTGCGGCACGTCCAGCATGTCCAGTGCGATGATGCCGATGTGCGCCCAGGACTGTGCGGGACTGGCGGTCGGGTCTGCGGCGATGCTCTCATGCAGCCAGCCAATCGCCCGCTCATAGTCACCCATCATGTAAGCGGTCAATCCCATGTTGTGCAGGGTGACCCCCGTTCCCACAGCATCCTCCAACCTGCGGCGCAATGACAGTCCTGCTTCGTGGCTGACCAGGCTGGCCGCGTAGTCGTCGTGCGCCAGATGGAAGGAGGCCAGACCATTGAGGGCACGCGCCCGATCGGACAGGTCCGGGGTGGTGAACTGCAAAGCCGCCTGCAATATCTCTGCGCCCAGTGGAGGTCTGAACACAAACGCCACTATCGCTACCCCGGCCAGAACCCCCTGCAAGTGGCCGGCGCACCACCGGGGCAAGTGAGTCACCTGGATGCCTTGGGCGTGTGAACGTCCACGAAACCGCCGCTCCTGCCCAGCAAGCGGCAAGGAGCGGCGGCGAAGCCTTGGGCATCACTTTGACGCAACTGCGCACCAACACCGCCATCATCTCACCAACACAAGGTAGAACCGAGTCAAGTACCCGACATGCGCTTCCTGAATAGGGTGCAACATTACAACAATCACCAGGCATGTGCCACATAATGTCACCTATTGCCACATGCCTGTGTATACTCATTGCATGTCAAATCGTATTCATCGGCGTCGAATCATGCTCGAAATCCCGGAGACCACCACAGTGGTGAGCGAGACTGTGGGGTCTGGCAGGGACCGCGACATGGGCGGCGCGGACGAGGTGACCGTCGTCGTCAATGAAAAGGCGCGCCGGGTCGCACTCGACCGTGGGACAGCGCATGTCGCCGTCGAGGGCATCCCCATCGAGCCGATACCGGGGCCATTTCAGGAGGAGTCATGAGAACAATGATGCGACCAAATCGGAGCGTGGCCTGGGGCTTTGCGGCAGCCCTTGTCTTGTGGCTTGGGATGTTCCTGGTTTCTCATGCTGAGGGAGTTGGCCCCCTGGCTGGGCCAACCTACTCAGGGCCATCGTTGATCAATCCGGCCTGCGCGTCGTGGGGGCCCGACCGGGTGGACTGCTTCATCGTCGGCAACGACGGGCGCATGTATCACACGTGGTCCGACATGGCATCCAGCGGTGATACGCGCGACTTTGCGCCGTGGAACGCCGAACCTGGCGCGCTGTCGGCCGGGTTTGACCTGTCCGCCGGCATCGGCGTGACGGCGTGGGGGCCGGGCCGGCTCGACATCATGGCCATTACCCGGGATGGGCGCGTGGCGCATCGCTATTGGGACGGCTCGTCCTGGCAGCCAGGCAACTGGGAGGACCTGGGCCGTCCGGGTGCGGCCACGGTGTCCGAGATCGGCTGCGCGTCGTGGGGCGTCAACCGGATTGACTGCTTCGCCCGCGGCAACGACGGCCACATCTATCAGGTGCGTTGGGACGGCGTGAGCTGGATCTGGGTTGACATGGGCCCCGTGCCGACCGGCGTCGTTGGCGATAGCGGTAGCCTGGGCGTGGGCGCCTCCGCCTATCAACCCAACTTGCTGTACCTGGTTGTCGCGGCCGTCGATGGCAACGTCTATCACCGCAAGTGGAATGGCGTGGTCTGGTCGCCCTGGGCCGGCGGCGGTAAACCGCCAAGCAACGCCAATTTGATGTCGGTAAGTTGCCAGGCGGGGGTCATCTACGTGATGGACTGCGCCTTTCTGGATGTCAACGGGCGCACCTGGCACCGCTCGTACTATGAAGGCGAGAGTCGCTGGTTAGACTGGCACTACCTGGGGCCGGAAACCGTTTTCAATGCCTATTACGCTGGCGGCATCGGCTACTCCAAGGTGGTTGGCGATTATGGCGCGATGTATGTGATGGTGCATGGCGCGGATGGCAAGGTCTATCTCGGCTTTGGCCGCGGGAGCACCTCGACCTTTGACTGGCATGGCTGGAGCAGCCTGGGCCGGCCCAAGGATCAGCACTTGTACTTACCACTTGTGTTGCGATAAGCACCTGCCACCACGCCTCAGGCGCTTATCGCAATATGCCTGCGCGTTTACTGAAATCACATTCCAAGGAGCCCACTCAATGAAACGACTTCTCGTCTCTCTGTTCCTCCTAACCCTACTGCTGGCCGCGTGCGGCGGCAGCCCGGCGGCGCCTACCGCGGCGCCAATCGCAACAAAGGCCCCGGTCGCGGCCCCAACTACTGCGGCGGCGCCCCCAACCGTCGCGCCGGCCGCACCTGTGGCTGCCACCGCTGTCCCGGCGGCCACGCAGGCGCCCGTTGCAGCCACGGCGCTTCCGTCGACCGCTGTGCCCGCCGCCACCAGCGTCCCGGCCGCCGCGCCCGTGCCCTCCGGCAGCGCCAAAGATGCGATCATCGCCGCCATGCAGGCCACGGTCAAGGCTGGCCCCTATCGCACCAAGAGTACCATCGTCTCGGATAACGGCACCATCAACATGATCGGCGAACTCATCCCGCCGGACAAGCTCCACACGACGATGAAGGCCGCCGATTTTGAAATGGAGAACGTCATCATCGGCGATCAGGGGTGGATCAAGCAGAACGGCGAGTGGACAGTGTCGCCGATGTCGAGCAAGACCATGCTGGAGTCGGCCTTCCTTGCCCTCACGGCAGAACAGCTCGACCTCACGATCAGCGACGCCAAGGCCGTCGGTAATGAGACGGTGAACGGGGAGCCAGCGCGCGTCTACACCTTCACCTCAACCACCGATCTGGGCGAATCCGGCAAAGTCCTCAGCGCGGTGAAGCTGTGGGTGAGCGTCAAGAGCGGCCTGCCGGTGAAGCAGGAGATCGCCGGGGAAGCCGGCGGCGTCAAGTCCAACACGGTGCAGACGATCGAGTACGATCCCACCATCAGCGTCGTGCCGCCGATGTAAGGACCGGGGTCCACATTTCCACTTCTGAAGCATCCTGAGTGGAACGGAGCCGCCCAGCAGTTCGGTCGCGGCCCTCCGCTCAGGACGCTTTCATGACTACCTATTGAATTCATCCCATTGTAACTCATGCACAGGAGCCACCCATGCCGCGAATTCTCATCGTCCTGGGCGTCGCCGCGATCCTGTTGACCGCCTGCGGCGGCCGGCCCACACGCACCGCCACGGATGCGCCCGAAACACCGCAGGCCGCGCCAACCGCGGCGGCGATCCCTCAGCACACCGCGGCGGCCCCGACGGGAAACCAAGCTGCCGGCGCCCATCCGCGCCTATGGCTCACCGCGGAAGATCTGCCGCGGCTGCGCAGTTGGGCGAGCGAAAGCAATCCGCTCTACCGGGACGGCCTGGCCCTGCTGGCTGAACGCGCCAAGCAGGAGATGGACGAAGGCCGCGTGCCCGATCAGGACTGCGGCAATGTGGGCTATGAAGAATACCCCACCGAGAACCTACGCCGAGCTGTTTGCCTTCCTCTCGTTGGTGGAGAATGACGCCGCCGTCCGCAATGACTACGCCACCCGGGCGCGCACCCTGCTGATGCACGTCATGAACGAGGCCGCCAAAGGGCCGGCCACCGACCGAGAACTACACCTGCAACGGATCGCAGCAGTACCCGCCCTTCCGCCACCCCGATTTCGCCACCGAAGACCGCGATCGCATTCGCTATCACGGCGAAGCCTTCCCGCTGATGGTGGATTGGATCTATCCCTCGCTCAGCGCGCAGGACAAGGCCACCATTCGCCGGGTCTTTCTGCGCTGGTCGCAAGAGGTGATCACGCGCGGCTATCATCATCCTGAGCCGGTGGGGATGACCAACGATCCGGCCCTGCTGGCCGACCCGCAGCAGGTGCGTTTCAGCGGCAACAACTACTACGCCGCCCACATGCGCAACCTGGGGCTGATGGCGCTGGCGCTCGACCCGGCGGATGATGCGGACGGAGCGCTGCGCGCCTATCTCGACAACGCCGCTGGGCGCGCATCTGTACATCTTCGAACACCTCGTCCGCAACGACAGCCAGGGCGGGCTGCTGCCCGAGGGGCTGGAATACAGCCCGCAAACCCTCGGCTACGTCACCCAATTCCTGCTGGCGCTGCACACCGCCGGCGCGAGCTATCCCGAAACCGCGTCGCTCTCCGGCAATCCGTTCTGGAGCGAAAGTCTCACCGCCTATCTCCATTCGCTGAGCCCGGCCACCGTGCCGAGCGAGGAGGGGGGCACGCAATATCAACCTGCCTTCTACGGCGACGGGCAAAGCTATCATCTGCCCGACTTCATCAGCGCCTTTGCCCCGATTGGCCTCTACGATACCGCTGACCAAGAACGCCGCCCGCCTGAACACGGTGCGCTGGATGCAAACCCACGCGCGCCCGGCGGGATCGGAGCAGTTGGTGGAGCGGGTGCGCAATCCCACGGACTTTCGCGAGGCGATCCTCTACTTCATGCTCTTCGATCCGGCCGCCGCGCCGGCGACCGATCCCCGCCCGGCGCTCGACACCGGCTATCTGGCGCCGGGGCTGAACCGCCTGTTCAGCCGCAGCAGTTGGGGCACAGACGCCGCCTGGTTCACCTACGGCCTCAGTTGGAATTCGATCGACCACCAGATGGCCGACGGCAACAGCTTCGCCTTCTATCGCGACGGCGAATGGCTGACCAAGGGCCGGGTGGGCTATGCCAACATCGCCGAGGGGATTGCCAGCTCGGAGTTCTACAACACCATCGCCGTGCAGAATGACCGGCCCGCCGATCACGACGACGACGACTGGCGCATCGACCTCTGGCGCCGCGGCTCGCAGTGGAACTACGTCAACGATGGCGATCCGGCGCTGCTGGCCGTCAGCAGCAGCCGGCCTTTGCCTACGCCTACGGCGATGCCACGCCACTCTACAATTCGACCAGCGAAGGCGCACCGCAGTCGACCCGAGCCGAGCGCGCCGTGGTCTGGCTCAAGCCCGACCACATCATCGTGTATGATCGGGCCGCCACGCAGAGCGCCGGCAAGTTCAAGCGCTGGTGGCTGCAGCTGCCGCGGCCGGCCACGGTCAGCGGCAAGCGGGCGACCATGACAACCGCCAGCGGGCAACAGTTGTTTGTCACTACCCTCTTGCCGGCGAATGCCGTGCTGACCGCCGTCAACACCAATGAGCAATTGATCGAAGATACGGCGGCGGCCAACGATCCGATGAAGGTGCGCCTGCAAGTGGAAGCGCCGGGGATCCGCAGGCCGTCCGTTTCCTGCACGTGCTGCAAGGCGCGGATGCGGGCGCGGGCGCCGATGGCGCGGTGGCGATCAAGAGCGAAGATGAGGCGTTCGAAGGGGCGGTCGTGCGTGGAACCGCGGTGCTCTTCCCGGTCAACGTGGGCGCGGCCGTGACGCAACTTGCCTACACCGCTCCGGCCGGCGTCACGCGCCACCTCATCACCGGACTGACCCCCGGCGCCCCGTACACTGCGCAGACTTCAACAGTATCCGGCGGCGTCCGCGTCACTCTCCAGCCCGGCGGCACGCAAACCGCCGACAGTGGCGGGGTGCTGTTGATCGGCAACAGTCCGACGGCTGCTGCCGCAGTCTATCTGCCGTCAGTGACGCAGTGAAGCTGCACGGCTCGGCAAGCGCCCCCTGGCTAGGGATGCATCGGAACAGGGCTGCGGCTGTCGGTCGTAGCCCTGGCTGCGGCCAAGGCAGCCAAGCCGCTGGCTACATCGGCTAACAAACTCTCCGCGTGGATCTCCCGCCCGACGGTCGCGGCCTCGCGCAGCGCCCGCTCTGCCGCCGCATGATTGCCGCCAGCTACCTGCAGACCGCCCAGTTGGGTGAGGGTCTTGACGATGTCGAGCCGGTTGCCGGTCGAACGAGCCAGCTCCAACGCACGCGCCAGGTAGCTCGTCGCTGACGCGTAATCGCCCGCTTGCTCGGCGATTTTGCCCAGTGAAAGTGACAGGCTGGCAACGATGTATGGCCGATCGAGCTCGTCCAGCACGTCGCGGCACCGGTTGGCGTAGTCCATTGCTTCGTCGAAACGCTGTTGCGCGGCCATCAACGTCGCCAGATGATCGTAAACGCCGGTCAGCAGGTAGCGGCTGCCGGTTTGTATGGCGATCGCCAGGCCGCGCCGCATGTGGGTTTCCGCAGCGGTCATCTGCCCGCGCAGGTATGCGAGAAAGCCCGCGTTGTCCAGCGCCGCGCCGACACCCCAAGCGTGTCCGGCCTCTTCGTAAGCCTCAGCGGCCGCGTGAAACCAGCCGGCTGAACTTTCCAGATTGCCCAGGCCATACCACGCCGCCCCCAGGTACAGGCGGGCATGGCCGAAGTCGCGCAGCGGACGCAGCGGCTTCAGTAGCGCCAATGCCTCCTCCGCGCCACACCGGGCTTCTTCGAACGCGCCAAGCCGGAACTGGAATGCCGCATTAAGGGCCACGACCCGTCCCAGACCGCGGCGCACATCGGGCGTTACTGGATGTTCCCGCAATGCCTGCAGCGCCACGCCGGTCAGATCAACGCACTCCTGGTAACGCCCCTGGATGTCGAAGAAGTACAGAAAGCTCTCGACAAACTGCTCCAGCAGCGCACCCTCGGCCTGCTGAACCCCCCAGCGCCAAGCGGCCCGGATATTATCTGCCTCGCCAATCATCCAGGCCAACGCCTGCTTGTCTGCCGCCCCGTGAAAATCGCCCTCGCGTTGCTGGGTCAAGGCGGCGAAGTGATGGGCGTGACGGCCGTACGCCTGGACGTGATGACGGTCCGGCTCCTGCGCCAGCTTCTCAGCAGCAAACTGCTGGACCAGCGGGTGCATCTCGTAGCGCCCCTCCGCTCCGATTCGCAGCCAGGACCGGTCGGCCAAGGATTGGAGGGCGGGCAGCTTGGCGCCTGCCACCCTCTCAGCCGCGACCCGCTCGAACCCGCCCCGAAACACGGAAAGCTGCGCCAGGGCGATCCGCTCGCTCACGTCCAACAGCGTCCAGGAATGCTCGAAGACGGCAACCAGGCTCCGGTGACGCTCCGGCACGCCGTAGGCGCGGCTGGCAAGAAAGGCCAGCCCGCGTTCGAGTTCGGCGGCCATCTCGACCGGAGAGAGGACGCGTGCCCACGCCGCCGCCAACTCGATGGCCAGCGGCAGCCCCGCGGTCATCCGGCAGATGCGCGCGACGGCCACCCTGTCGTTTGGACCGAGCGTGAAGGTGGGGTGGATCCGCTGCGCACGCTGAACAAAAAGCTGGAGGGCAGGGTAGTCTTCAGATTCGCCCGCGCCGTTCGTGGGGTAGGGCAGCCCGGACACGTCGAACAACCACTCCGCCGTCAGGTTGAGTCGTTCGCGCGAGGTGATCAGCAGCTTCACGCCGGGCGCCTGCTTGAGGATCTGGTTCAGCAGATCGAGCGCGAGCGGCGCGATCAGATGCTCGAAGTTGTCGAGCGCCAGCAGCAGCTCCTTGCGCCGCAGGTAGTCGATCAACTGGGGCTGGAGCGGGCCGCCCGCAAAGGCAAACCCCAGCCCATCCCCGATCGCAGCGACCAGCTCGGCAGGGTGGGTCACCGCCGCCAGTTCGGCCCACCAGACGCCATCCAGGTATCCGTCCAGGCTTTTGTGCGCGGCGGCCAACGCCAATTGTGTCTTGCCGACGCCGCCGGGCCCCACCAGGGTCAGCAGGCGGCAGGCGGGCTCAGCCAGTCGCCCGCGCAGCTCGGCCTGCTCAGCCTCGCGGCCGATCAATTCAGGCGCGGCCGCGCCCAGGTTATGGCGCGGCCCGTGCATCGAGGCCCTGATCCGCTCGTACAACGCCGTCGTTTCGTCGGAAGGTTCGACATCCAGTTCTTCCCGCAGTAGACGACGGCAGCGTTTGTACTGTGCCAGCGCGGCCGAGCGTTGGCCGGTGCGCGCCAACGCCAGCATCAGTTGACGGTATGCCTCCTCGCGCCACGAGTCGAGTGCCAGCAGTCGCGTCGCGTCACTGATCGCACGGTCGTACTGGCCTGCGTCCAGGTGAAGCTGCGTGAGCGTGTGGAGCGCGTGCAGCGCCAACTCGCGAAAACGTGCCCGCTGGGCCAGCATCCACTCCTCGAACGCCGGCGCGTCGCGCACAAAGAACCCGGCCAGGAAATCCCCGCGATAGAGCGCCGTCGCGTCCTGCAACTGCTGGCTGCGCGTCTCAGGAGGCGCCGGGGAGTGGGCGAACGGGAGCGTGGGGGAACGGGGGAGCGGGGGGGCGGAAGAGATTGCAGATTGGATTTGCAGCCCACGCTCAAAGGCGGCGACATCGAGGAAGAGAGTCGTGCTTGGGTTGATTTCGACTGTCTCGCGTGTGATCAAGAGGTGCGGGTCCAGCGTTTTGCGCAGGTTAGCGATGGCTTGGCGCAGGTTGTTTTTGGCATCCGCATCCGGCATCTCGCCCCATAAAAGCGCGGCCAGATCATCGCGGCGCTGTGGGCCGCCGTTCATGGCCAGGTATGCCAGGAGCGCCGGGACCTTTTGCGACATGAAATCGGCGAGGGGCATGTTGTCCAGCGCAACGCGTAAGCCGCCAAATAGGCGGATCTGCAATTCGCTCGCCATAGGCTGCTCCAGCAAACGATCTCCAAACGATATTCTGCTATGATGACGGCAAGTATAACACAAGTAATGACGTAAGGCCATGCCAAATGTTACGCGACTCAGAGAGACGCCTGTCTCGCTATCACGTCTTCATCCTGAGCCTGTGGGAGGAAGGTGGGGACTATCTGGGTGACAGCGCGCAATGGCGCTTCAGCCTGGAAAACGCACGCGGCGCTGAGCGCAAGGGGTTCAAAGATCTGGCGGAGCTAACGGCCTACTTGGGGGGCTGGACCCAGGACGTGCCGGCTGACATCACCGGCGACCTGTCTAAAATTGCTGAAGGAGAGAACACCATGCCAATGCCCACCAATCGCGCATCCTCAACGCCTGTCGCCCTCATGCCCGGCGCTGGCGAGGCGCACTCGATCAGGGACATGACCGTTACATTCAAGACCACCGGCCGTCAGAGCGGCGGCCAGTTCGCGGTGCTAGAGGTGACCGAGCCGCCGGGGTCCGGCTCGCCGACGCAGTGGCACAAGCTGACGACCATGATCATCTACGTGTTGGAGGGGACGCTTACACTGCGCCTCGGCGATGAGACGATCCAGGCTGGGCCGGGCGGCTACACCTACATTCCGCCGGGCACAGTTTATACCATCGCCAACCAGAGTCACGCGTCAGTGCGCTACCTGTCGGTACACTCGCCCGCCTGGATCGAGAACTACATCGCCGAGGCCATCGAGATGGTTAACAACGAGCCGTCGTGGCCGCCGGCGGATATGAGCAAGTTCCTCGCGGTGCGGGCAAAGTACGACACCTTTGATCCACCCGTGAGTTGACTTGGCGCCATCCCATATTCACAAGGAGAATTCAACATGGAACGACGTATCATCAACCCGTGGACCTGGCAGGACGAGTTCGGCTACGTCCATGCCAACGAAGTGAGCGGCGTGCAGCGCACGCTCTACTGCTCCGGGCAGGCGGCCAACGACGACCAGGGCGCGGCGGTGCATGCGGGCGACATGCGCGCTCAGATCACCCTGGCCCTGAACAATCTGGAGGCGCTGTTGGCCGCGGCCGGATTCAGCTTTGCCGACATCGTACGCCTGAACATCTACACCACCGATGTAGACAAGTTCTTTGAGAACTACGACGCGTTCATCGTGCGCCTGGCCGAAGCCGGCTGCCGCCACACCGGCTCGCTGATCGGCGTGGCCCGACTGGCGTTCCCTGAAATGATGATCGAAGTGGAAGCTACTGCGGTGGCTTGACTTTTCCACCAGTTCGCAAAGCCTCCCGTTCTGACCGGTCTTCGACCGTGCAAATTCGCAGGTCTTGGCACACCCTTAGGAGCGGGAGTTTTATAACTGGCCAAGCATCGCAAGCATCCTGAGCGGAACGGAGCGTTTTTGCGGAGTGTAGTCCTCACCTGCACCGCACTGCGTGGGGCGCAGGTGAGGATGCGGCCATGACGCGATGACCGCTCCGCCTCCTTCGACTCCGCCCGCCAAAAAACAGCGGGCGCCGCTCAGAATGCTCCGCTACGGTTGAGGCGGCCGGACAGTTGTTTCTCTCTCATTCCTTACCAGAGGAGAATCTTACAATGATCGCAAATCTGCTTGTTTTGGTCTTGATTGTCGGCCTCGCCGTCTTGTTCGGTTGGCTCACCTATCGGGCCATCCGCGCCAAGAAGGTATGGATCAAGATCGTCGGCGGCATCGGCGCGGGACTGCTGACGTTGTTGTTTATCGCTGTCGCCTTCATGGGCGCCAAGGGGATCGCGGCCACCTACTTCCCCGGCGTGGCCGCCGCGCCGAATCTGAAGGTGACCGGCACGCCGGAGCAGATCGCCCGCGGCGAATACCTCGTGGAGTTGTCGTGCATCGGCTGCCACAGCGCAGTCGGCCCCGACGGCAACCCAACCGAACAGCCGCCGCTGACGGGTGGCTGGAATATCGCCGCGGCCGAAGGGTTCGGCTTCATGGGCGCCATGGTGACCGAGAATCTAACTCCAGGTGGCAAGCTGGCGGGCTACAGCGACGGCGAGCTATTCCGCGTCATGCGCCACAGCATCAGCAAGGAAGGGCACAAGCTCGGCTTCATGGACTTCCTGCCCTACAAAGAGTTGAGCGATGAGGACACGCAGGCGCTCATCGCCTATCTGCGCTCGCTCCCGCCGGCGGCATCGGTCTCGCAGACCGGGGACAGCTTCAACTTCATCGGCGCAGTCGTGATGGGTTCCGGGATGTTTCCGCCTTCGGTTCCAGGCGCGGCATCGGTGAAAGCGCCGCCGGCAGGGATCACCGCCGAGTACGGCAAGTACGTGGCCACCTTCGGCGAGTGCCGCGGCTGCCACGGGCCGGATATGACCGGCGTCGAGGCCAGCGCGGTCGGCCCGGCCGTCCCCAACCCGCGGCCGATCATCGGGACATGGACAGAGGAGCAGTTCGTCCAAACCCTGCGCACCGGCGTGCGCCCCAGCGGCGCGGCGTTCTCCGAGGGGATGCCATGGAAAAACGCCGCAAAGATGACCGATGACGACCTGGCCGCACTGTACGCTTATCTCAAGGCGCCTGTGAAGTGAGAAATAAGAACTGGCCTGGCGGGGCCGAGATCCCTGTCAGGCCAGCAACATGAACTGGGAGGATTTGCCATGAAAAAGCTGAAGTGGTGGTTCATCATCGTCGGCGCGTTCTACTTGCTGCTGGGCCTCATGAACCTGTACGGCATGTTCGTCAACCACGCGTTTTTTGCGAACAATCTGCCGTATCCGGCCGATGCCGCGGTCGTCAAGGCGTTCGTGGATGGCTGGTCCCCCTTCGCCTTTGAGGTCGTCGGGTTAGGAACGTTCATGCTCTGGGCCGCACGCAACCCGCGGCACATATCTCGGCGCGGTCTGGCTCATCGTCTGGCTGGAACTGTTGCACGGCGTCGTGGATGATCTCTACCTGATCGCCAACGGCTTCAGCGCCGGCGGCTACATCCCCTTCATCGTCATCCACTTGATCATCATCGTTACGGGCGTGCTGTTTGCACGGCAGGCTGAAGCCGAAACCACTTGACAGGCGCACCACTCTACCAGTTTACCAATCTACTACTCTGCCCAACTACGGAGGCAAACACCATGCTCGCCATCCACATCGTCCTACGCGTCATCCACATCTTCGCCGGCGTCTTTTGGGCCGGGGTGGCCTTCTTCATCGCCCTGGTGTTCACACCGGCGGTCGCCAAGATGGGTCCGGAAGGGGGCCGTTTCATGCAGCAGTTCGCCCAGAAGACGCAAATCTCGAAGTACATGAGCCTGGCCGCGCTGCTGACGACCATCCCGGGTATTCTCCTCTACATCATCGACTCCGGCTTCCGCCCTGCCTGGATGACCACCGGGATCGGCATCGGCTGGACTATCGGCGGGCTGGCGGGGATCGCGGCATTCCTGCACGGCGGCCTGGTCACCGGCCGGACATCGAACCGCATCGCCCAGTTGGGCCAGGAGATCGCTGCAGCCGGCGGGCCGCCCACCCCGGCGCAACTGGCCGAGATGGGACGCCTGCAGGCGAAGATGCGCGAAGCCGGGATCGTGTCGGCGATCTTGCTGGCAGTCGCAGTGCTGGGGATGACGGTCGCACGCTCTCTGCCGTGGTAAACGCAGCGCGCCAGCCGGTTTGCACTCGCTACTGGCTGGCTCTTGACCTATCTTTGCCGCGCTGGACTAACCTAGCCTGCGATCCTGACCGCGATGAAGGCGAGCCGCGTCTGCGCGAGCAGGCCGCGGCGTCGCGCCGTCGGGAATCACCAGGGTCGCGCCGGCCTGCACCGTGAAGATCTCATCGCCCACGGCCATCTGCCCCGCGCCTTCGAGGAAATGGTAGACGCCGGCGCCACCAGGGTGCGCGGGGATCTGGCCGCCGGGTTCAAGGCCCACGACCACCACCTTGATTTTGTCATCCTCATGCAACACTTGCGGCTGCGGACCGGGCGCAGAGAAGATGATTTTCTCGCGCCAATCGGGGAAGAAGAGAGTCTGATTCATGGGTATCTCCTGGGAAACCGCCACCGATTGAAATCGGTGTCTGGTACGCCAAACCTGCTGAAGCAGGTTGAGAACGGCGTCGCCAACCTTCGTCAGCAGGTTTCAAGATCGTCAGATAGCGGATTCATCCGCTGTCCCCCGCCGCAGCGCTCGCCTGCGGTTGACGGCTTTCCACGCGGCCTTTGCGCAGCGCCAGCACGGTCACCACCAGGAACAACAGCAGCGCGATCCCGTTGAGCATCCCGCCCCACCGGCGCAGGACGATCAAGCCCGCCAGGTCAGCAGCGACGCGCAGCGCCAGTGACGCATGCAGCAAACCGACGTGGCCGTAGAAGTGCGAGCCGTAACGGATCTCCCGCCCCAACACCGCCGGGAAGATCACCGGCGCATGGCCGAAGATCATCCCGAACACGAAGCCGAGGAACAGCGTGTGCAACTGCGCATCGTAGATCGGGCCGGCAGCCTGCTGGCCGAAGATCAGCGTGAGCACGCCGCTCACGCCAGCCAGACGTAACCGATCAGCAGGTTCAGCGCGATGAAGCGGGTGAGGCCGGTGCGCCGCACCGTCTTGCGGGCAATGTCAAAGCGCAGCAGCCAGAGCGCGATCAGCAGCAGCGCCAGGCCCACGATCCGGGTGCCGAGATCGCCGCGCGGGCTGAAGCGTGAGCACGAGCAGACCGACGACGTAAACCCCGACCAGCGCGAAGAAGGCGCGCATGGCCCAGCGCGGGAAGCGCGTCAGGCGGGCCATCTCCAGCCGCTCGCCCGCGATGGTCAGCACCAGGTAGCCGCCCCACCACCAGACAACCTGGAAGATCGGCCAGCCGGCCAGCCACAGCACGTTGCCGAGCGCCCACAGCACCGTGCCGAACCCCATCGTGTAGGTGAAGGACGCGGGCTGGCGGCGGATGATCTCGCCGAAGACCGCGATCAGCGCGATGCTGCCGGCGGTCAACAGCCAGGGGCCGATCGGCAGCCCGAGCAGGCTGGTCACGACACCCAACGCCGAGAGGATCGGCGCGACGTAGACCCAGCGCCGCCCCAGCGCAGCCAGCGCCACCGCGCGCTCCAGCCCGATCAGCGTGCCGAGGAAGCCGGAGACCATCAGTGGGCCGTGCGCCGCGGCCAGGCCGCCTGTGGTCGGCAGCAGCCAGCCGATGCGCAGCAGCCCGGCCCAGGCCGCGACGAGCAAGGCCAGGAGTGCAGTCAATAGCAGCGGATAGCGTAGACGTTGCACCAAGATTTACCCCTGTGAAGGTCAGATCACCCGAACTGAACGCGGCGGGGTTCTGACGATTTGCCACTATACCAGTTACTCATTTTCTGGACAACGACAAAAGTCGCACCAGTGAAACACCTGCCAGAAATATGCGAGATTTTTATCCCGACTTCGTGTGACATTTGTCCTTTCGCTTCCTGGATAAACCGGGTATCCTACGCTCACAGCAATTCCGCTCCCATCTATCCTTCACCAACGTCCAACCATAATTCAATACCGGAGGTGAATATGCCGCTTCACGGTTTATCCCGCGTACGAGTTGCCAGATCTTTGCGCGTCGCATTCATGGCGACCCTGCTCCTGGCCGGTCTGGCTGGCTCGTTCACGCACATCAAGGCGGCGCCAGCGCGTCAAGGTGGCACGGACGGCGAAACAATCTTCCAGACTAAGTGTATCGCCTGCCATACCATCGGCCAAGGAAAGCTGGTCGGCCCTGACCTGAAGGACGTGACGGCGCAGCGGGACGCACAGTGGCTCAAAAGCTTCATCGCCGATCCGAACAAACTGTTCGCCGCCAACGACCCGATAGCTCTTCAGTTGTTGAGCGAGAGCAACAACGTCAAGATGCCGGCGCTCGGCCTGACTGACGCCGAGGTGGATGCGCTGGTTGCATACCTCGACGGCGCAAGCTCAACAGTCGGTAGCGCTGCCGCGCCTGCCGCTCAAGCGATCGCGGCGGCAGGCGATCCCGCGTCCGGGCGGCGCATCTTCACGGGCGAACTGGCGTTGGCCGGCGGCGGCCCCTCCTGCATCGGCTGCCATACGGTGAGCGGGATCGGTAGCTTCGGCGGCGGCGCGCTCGGCCCCGATTTGACCCATGCCGCGCAGCGCTATCCAGGGCCAGGCCTGGCGGCCGTATTGCGGAGTGTTCCCTTTCCAACCATGGTGGGACCTTTCGCCAACCGGTCATTGACCCCCCAGGAAGAAGCCGATCTGGTGGCGTTCCTCGCTCAGGCAGACCAGGGGCAGGCATCGGCTCCGCCATTCACGGCCGGCGCGATCACGGCGAACACCTGGCGGGTGTTGGGCGTCGGGCTGGCCGGTGCGGTCGCCCTGACTGTGCTGCTGGCGTTCTTCTGGCCGCGGCAGCGGCAGAGCGCGTCGGCCCGGTTGCGGGCCAACCACAGTCATAACGCTGAGTGAGATGAAGGATTGACCTACCCCCCCGCCCCCTCCCTGCGAGGGAAGGGGGAGACGATGCCCCTCTCCTGGCAGGAGAGGGGTTGGGGGAGAGGTTCTGTGACGGAGGCTTTGATGAGCAATTGGACGAAAGAAACGACTGCGCCGACCGAGCGCAAATGGGAAGAGTTCTACCGGAACCGCTTCCAACACGAGAAGCGCGTGCGGACGACGCACGGCGTGAATTGCACCGGGTCCTGCTCCTGGGAGGTCTTTGTCAAGGATGGCATCGTCACCTGGGAGCTGCAGGCCACCGATTATCCTGCGCTGGAAGACGGCCTGCCGCCCTACGAGCCGCGCGGCTGCCAGCGGGGGATCAGCTTCTCGTGGTACCTCTACAGCCCGATCCGCGTCAAGTATCCCTACGTGCGCGGGGTGCTGGTGGATATGTGGCGCGAGGCGCGCGCCGCGCACGCCGATCCGGTGGCCGCCTGGCAATCGATCGTCAACGACCCGGAGAAACGTACCCGCTTCCAGCAGGCGCGCGGCAAAGGCGGTTTCCGGCGCCTGTCATGGGACGAGACGCTCGACATCATCTCGGCCTCGGTCGTGCACACGGTCAAGGCGCACGGGCCCGATCGGGTGGTCGGCTTCTCGCCGATCCCGGCCATGTCGCAGGTCAGCTACGCCGCGGGCAGCCGCTTCCTGACGCTGCTCGGCGGGGTGGCGATGAGCTTCTACGACTGGTACTGCGACCTGCCGCCCGCCAGCCCGGAAGTCTGGGGCGAGCAGACCGACGTGCATGAGTCGGCCGACTGGTACAACAGTCGCTTCATCGCGGTGATGGGCGCCAACCTGAACATGACCCGCACCCCAGACACGCATTTCATCTCCGAGGTGCGCCACGCCGGGGCCAAACTCACCGTCTTCTCCCCCGACTTCTCCCAGGTGGCGAAATACGCCGACTACTGGATCCCCGTGCATGCCGGGCAGGATGCGGCGTTCTGGATGGCGGTCAACCACGTACTCCTCAAGGAATTTTACGTCCAGCGGCAGGTGCCGTATTTCGTCGATTATCTCAAGCGGTACACTGACATGCCCTTCCTCGTGGAACTCGGGGACGCGTCGCCGGCGGGCGCACTCCCCGGCCGCTACCTGCGCGCCAACCAGGTCTCCGCATACCAGACGGTCGAAAACGGCGACTGGAAGCTGCTGGTCTGGGACAAGGATACCGGGCAGCCCCGTATGCCGCAGGGGACGGTCGGCTTTCGCTGGGCCAAACAGGAACCGGGGCAGTGGAACCTCCGCATGCACGATCCGATCACCGGTGAAGACCTCGATCCTGAGCTCTCCTTTGCTGATGCATACGACGCAGTGCAGGAAGTCCACTTCGACGACTTCGCCACGGGCACGCCGCTGCGCCGGAACGTCCCGGTGCGATTCGTAGAGAACGTCCGGCCCGGACGTCTCTACCCGGCGCGTGGCGGTCGCCACCGTGTTCGATCTCGTCATGGCCCAGTTCGGCGTCGCGCGCGGCCTGCCGGGGGAGGGCGACGACGTTCCGGGCGGCGATTTGCCGCACGACTACGCCGACGATCTGCCCTACACCCCCGCCTGGCAGGAGAAGTACACCGGCATCCACCGCGACACGTTGGTGCAGTTTGCGCGCGAGTGGGGCGAAAACGCGGAAAAGACGAACGGCAAGAACCTGATCATCATCGGCGCGGGGGCCAACCACTGGTATCATAACAACCTGCTCTATCGCTCCGGCATCGTGGCGCTGATGCTGACCGGCTGCGTCGGCGTAAACGGCGGCGGGCTGGCGCATTACGTCGGCCAGGAGAAGCTGGTCAGCCAGGCGTCGTGGAGTGCGATCGCGTTCGCCAACGACTGGGGCATGGCCCCGCGCCAGCAAAACACGCCGTCCTTCCACTACGTTCACTCCGACCAGTGGCGCTACGAGCGCGGCTTCACCGCGTACGATACGCTGCCGACGCGGGAGGGGCACAAGCCCTCCGGGCATACCATCGACATGCAGGTGGATGCCGTGCGCCGCGGCTGGCTGCCCTTCTTCCCGCAGTTCAACCGCTCGTCGCTGACGGTCGCGCAGGAGGCCGCTGCCAGCGGCGCGCAGACCGACGGCGAGGTGATCAACTACGTGGCCGATCAGCTCAAGACGGGCAAGCTCGGCTTCGCGGTCGAGGACCCGGACGCGCCGGAGAACTGGCCGCGCGTGTGGTTCATCTGGCGCGGGAATGCGATCGGCACCAGCGCCAAAGGCCACGAGTTCTTCCTGCGCCACTACCTGGGCACGCACAGCAACGCCATCGCGCCGGAGATGGCCGCGGGCCACACCAGCGAGGTGGTCTATCGCCCCGAGGCGCCGACCGGCAAGCTCGACCTGGTGGTGGATCTCAATTTCCGCATGGACACCTCGGCGCTCTACTCCGACATCGTGCTGCCCGCCGCCACCTGGTACGAGAAGGACGACCTGAACACGACCGACCTGCACTCTTACATCAACCCGATGCAGGCAGCCGTCGCGCCGGCCTGGGAGTCAAAGAGCGACTGGGACATCTACAAGGCCGTCGCCAAACGGGTGAGCGAGTTGGCCGCGACACATCTGCCCGAGCCGGTGCGTGACATCGTCATGCTGCCGCTGCAACACGACACGCCCGACGAGCTGGCTCAGCCGGAGGTGCGCGACTGGAAGCGCGGGGCCGAGGGCGGCCTCGGCCTGGTCGAGGCCATCCCTGGCAAGACGATGCCCAAGTTCCGCATGGTCACCCGAGATTACGCCAAGCTCTACGAGCAGATGGTCTCGCTGGGCGCCGGCGTGGCGGCCAACGGCGTCGCCGCGCACGGGCTGACCATCCCGGTCGCCGACGAATACGCCCGGCTGACGCAACGCCAACCGCGGCAGGTGGACGGCCAGACCCTGCCCTCCCTGGTCGAGGCGCGGGAGGTGGCGGAGGCGATCCTGGCGCTCGACCCGGCGTCCAACGGCGAGCTCGCTCACCGCGCGTTCGAGGCCGAGGAGCACAAGACCGGCGTGCCGCTGACCGATCTGGCGGCAGGCCTGCGCGACGTGCGCATCAGCTTCGCCGACATCGTCAGTCAGCCGCGGCGCGTGCTCACGACCCCCACCTGGTCCGCGGTGATCAACCAGGGCCGCGCTTATTCCCCGTTCACGCTGAACGTCGAGCGGCTGATCCCCTGGCGCACGCTGACCGGCCGCCAGCATTTCTATCTCGACCACGAGAACTACCTGGCCTGGGGCGAGCATCTCCCGACCTACAAGCCGCGGCCGGATCACATGATGCTCGACGAAATGCAGACGACGATGAGCCGGATGGGCAGCAAAGCGGGCGGCATCATGCTCAACCTGATCACCCCGCACGGCAAGTGGAGCATCCACTCCACCTATTCCGAGAACGAGCGCATGATGACCCTCTCGCGCGGCGGCTACCCGGTTTGGCTGAATCCCAAAGATGCCGACGAGCTGGACATCGCCGACAACGACTGGGTCGAGGTACACAACGACAACGGCGTGTTCGTCCAGCGGGCCATCGTTTCAGCCCGCATCCCGGCCGGGACTGTCTTTATCTATCATGCCACCGAGCGTACGGTCGGCATTCCCAAGTCGCCATTGCGCGGCAAGCGCGCCGGCATGAACAACTCGCTGACCCGCACGCGGCTCAAGCCGGTGCTGATGTCGGGCGGGTATGCGCAGTTCACTTATGCCTTCAACTATTGGGGCCCGACCGGCGTGAACCGCGACACCTTCGTCTTCGTGCGCCGCATCGACGCGCCGAGTTTCTAAGAATGTAGGGCAGGTTGGCAACCCGCCCTACATTGAATTGTGTTAGGGGGAATCATGAACGTTCGCGCTCACATGAGCATGTTATTCCACCTGGACAAATGCATCGGCTGCCACACCTGCTCGGTCGCCTGTAAGAACCTGTGGACCGACCGCAAGGGCGCCGAGTACATGTGGTGGAACAACGTCGAGACCCGACCCGGGACCGGCTACCCGACCCAGTGGGAAGACCAGAAGCACTACCGCGGCGGCTGGAAACTGAAGGACGGCAAGCTGCGCCTGCGCCTCCACACAAAGCTCGGCGGCCTTGCCAAGCTATTTTTCAACCCCGCGCTGCCGGCGCTCGAAGACTACTACGAGCCGTTCACCTTCCGCTATCAGGATCTGTTCAATGCGCCGGCCGGCGATGACCAGCCGACCGCCATCCCCATCTCCAAGATAACAGGGGAGCCGATCGATATCCAAACCGGCCCGAACTGGGACGACGACCTGGGCGGCTCAGGCATCTACGCTAAAAACGACCCGAGTATGGCGGAGCTGCCGGAGCACGTCCGCGCACAGATGGCCGAGCTGGAGCGGATCGTGTTCAACTACGTGCCGCGCATCTGCAACCACTGCCTCAACCCGTCGTGCGTGGCGGCGTGCCCATCGGGCGCGATCTACAAGCGCGCCGAGGACGGCGTGGTGCTGGTCAACGAAAACCAGTGCCGGGCCTGGCGCATGTGCGTGGCCGCCTGCCCCTACAAGAAAGTCTACTACAACTGGTCCACCGGCAAGTCGGAGAAGTGCATCCTGTGCTTCCCCCGCCTGGAGACCGGCCAGGCGCCGGCCTGTGCGCACTCGTGTGTGGGCCGCATCCGCTACATGGGCGTGCTGCTCTACGACGCCGATCAAATCCCCGGCGCAGCGCTGGTCCCCGACGCCCAACTGGTCGAGGCGCAGCGCGCCGCCATCCTGGACCCGTTCGACCCGGCCGTGCTCGCGGCCGCGCGCGCCAACGGGATCGAGGAAAGCTGGCTCAGCGCGGCGCAGAACTCGCCGGCCTACAAGTTCGTCAAACAATGGGGCCTGGCCCTGCCGCTGCACCCCGAATATCGCACCATGGCGATGATGTACTACATCCCACCGCTCTCCCCGGTGATCAGCGTCATCGAGGAGGAGTTGTTCAAGCTCGATGTGAGCCCGGAACAGCGCGACTTCGAGATCTTCGAACGGCTGGATGCCGCCCGGCTGCCGGTGCAATACCTGGCCAACCTGTTCGCCGCCGGTAACGAAGCGCCCGTGCGCGCGGCGCTGCGCAAACTGCTGGCCGTGCGCACCTATATGCGCCGCAAGACGGTCGACCACGCGGTGGACGAGAAGACGCTGGCGCTCCTGGCCGAGGCCGGCACGACCCTCGAAGAGGTCGAGGCGATCTACCGGCTGACCACGCTGCCCACCCTGGCGGAACGTTTCGTGATCCCGCAGTACCACCGGGAGATGGCCGTGGAGGCCTGGACTGATCCGCTGGAGCGCAAAGGCAATGCCGGCTTCGGCTACGTCCAAGGCCCGGCGAGAGGTGAGTAAGATGGAAGCGACCCTGCGTGATGCCTACGTGACCCTGGCGGACGCCTTCTCCTACCCGGCCCCGGGTCGGCTGGAGGCGCTGAAGCGCGGCGGGGCTGCGATGCCCAAAGGCGCCGGCAAGGACGCCTATGCGGCCTTCCTCAGCGGCATTGACCGGCTGCCGTTGGGTGCTTGGGAGGAGTTGCACACCCGCACCCTGGATCTGAACCCGCCCGCCGCGCCGTACGTCGGCTACCAGACCTGGGGCGAAAGCTACCAGCGCGGCGCGTTCCTGGCGCAGATGAACCGTGCGCTTGCCGAAACCGGTGTGGATACGGACGGCGAATTGCCCGATCATCTGACCCCGACCCTGCGCTATCTCGCGGCCGCGCCTGTCCCGCTGCCCGAGATGGTTGAGGTGCTCGGCCCGGCAATCGAGCGCATGCTCGCGGCGCTGCGCAAGGCGGAGCCGGACAACCCCTACGTCAGCCTGCTGCAAGCGGTGCAGGCACAGTGTCAGGGCCTCAACCCGGGCCTCAAGAAGGAGGGCGTATGAACATGGATACCGTCTTCTTCGTGATCCTTCCCTATATCTCGCTGGCGATCTTTGTCGCCGTGGGCTTGTATCGCAGGGTCTACCGGCCCTTCACCGGTTCCAGCATCTCTTCGCAACTCCTGGAGCGCAAGAAGCTCTATTGGGGCTCCGTCCCGTTTCACTACGGGATCGTGATCGTGCTGCTGGGACATCTGCTGGCCCTCCTGCTGCCCGGTAGCCTTCGACTGTGGAACGCCGTGCCGATCCGGCTCTATCTGCTGGAGGCGACCGGCCTCGCGCTGGGCCTCTGGGCGCTCATCGGCCTGGTGATCCTGATCTGGCGGCGGTTGAGCGAGAAGCGAGTGCAGGTCGTCACCACGCCGATGGATATCGTCATCCTCGTGCTGCTGTTGATCTCAGTGATCACCGGCGTGCTGACCGCTTCGGTTTACCGCTTTGGATCGTCCTGGTTCACGGTAGTGTTCACGCCCTATCTATGGTCGGTGCTGACCCTCCAGCCGCAAGTCAGTCTGGTGGCGCCGCTGCCCTGGGTGATCAAGCTGCACGTGATCAACTTCTTCGTGCTGCTGGCTGTCTTCCCGTTCTCGCGGCTGATCCACATTGTGATGTACCCATTCGGCTACCTGTTCCGGCCCTGGCAGATTGTGATCGCGAACCGCCGGCCGCGTACAGGGCAAGGTTGAGGCTGAGGCTGAGGTTAAGGCTGAGGTTGAGGAGGAACCGATGAGCACATGGTTGAAACAATGGGAACCGGATAAGCCCGAGTTTTGGCAAGCAACCGGCAGCAAGATCGCCTGGCGCACGCTGACGATCACAACCATCGCCTTAGTCGTGTCCTTTGCGACCTGGTTCATGATGAGCGCGGTCGTGGTGCGCATCCCCCAGATCGGCTTCAAGTTCGATACCATGCAGTTGTTCTGGCTGGCGGCGATGCCGGGATTGGCAGGCGGCACGTTCCGGATCATCAACACGTTTCTGATCCCGATCTACGGTACGCGCCATGTCATCACGGTGACAACTTTCTTGAAGTTGATCCCGTGCGTGGGCATCGGCCTGGCGGTGATGAATTCCGCGACGCCGTTTTGGGTGTTTGTCATGCTGGCGCTTTTGGCAGGGCTGGGCGGCGGCGATTTTTCGTCCTACATGCCGAGCACCCGGTTGTTTTTCCCCAATAGGCTTCAGGGAACGGCGCTCGGCATCCAGGCGGGCATCGGCAACTTCGGCGTGAGTTTGGCGCAATTCATCACGCCGTGGATCATCGGCTTTGCGATGTTCGGTGCGTTGGCCGGTGACTCCCAGACCATGGTCTCCCGGGGAAAGACTCAAGAAATCTGGCTGCAGAACGCGGCGCTCTGGTATGTGCCGTTCCTGTTGGTCATCGGGACGGTCGCATGGATCTTCTTGAGAAGCGTTCCGATCAAGGCGTCGTTCAAAGAACAACGGGACATTTTCAGGATCAAGCACACGTGGTTTTGCACCATCACCTACATGATGACCTTCGGCACGTTCTCGGGGCTGTCAGCGGCATTCCCACTGTTGATCAAGACATTATACGGCTCATTTCCTGGCGCGCCGGATCCGCTGACATATGCGTTCTTAGGGCCGCTGGTTGGCTCGCTGGCGCGCATCTTGTTCGGCCCCGTGGCAGATAAAGTCGGCGGCGCGATCCTGACGACTATCACGGGCATCGTATTGATCATCGGCACGCTGGCGATGGTGTTCACGGGCGTGCTGACCCCGACATCCCTGGATCAGTTCCCGACGTTCGTGGCGATCATGTTGGTACTGTTCTTCTTCACCGGCATCGGGAACGCCGCGACGTTCAGACAGTATCCGATCATCTTCTCCGATTCGCCCCGCCAGGGCGCCGGGGTGATCGGGTGGACAGCCGCGATCGCGGCATATGGCCCCTTCCTCTTCTCGACGCTGATCGGCGTTGCGATCACGCAGACCGGTTCGCCAGTGATTTTCTTCTTCGGGGCGGTGGCTTTCTATATCGTTGCCACCTCCGTTAACTGGTGGTACTACACCCGCCCGGGCTGTGAAAAACCTTCCTGATCTAGCACGGAGGACATTGGCATGATTGCTGCAGAAACAAAACGAACCACGGGGAGAGGCAAGACCAGCGTATTGGTCGTGTCCACGATCGGCTTTGCGCTGATGTTTGCCGTATGGGTGATGTTCGGGGTGCTGGGTATCCCGATTCGCAAGGAATTTGGGCTGACAGACATTCAGTTGAGCTGGCTGGTGGCGATCGCCGTTTTGAGCGGTTCGATCGGGCGTTTGGCATTTGGCATATTTGCGGATCGCTATGGCGGGCGCAAAGTTTTTCTGTTGCTGACTCTGGCGACGATGATCCCGGCCTACATGATCAGTCAGGCATCGACATACACTGAGCTGATGGTGTGGGCGTTCCTCGTCGGCATCGCTGGTAACTCTTTCTCAGTGGGCATCGCCTGGAACTCGGCCTGGTATCCAGCCGCGCAACAGGGCCTTGCGTTGGGCATCTTCGGCGCGGGGAACGTCGGCGCATCGGTGACGAAGCTGATTGGGCCGGCATTGATCGCTCTGGTCCCTGCGGCGGGCCTGGCCGGCGGATTCATCCCGGGTGGTTGGCGATTCGTCCCGTTCCTATATTGCGTGCTCTTGGGCGTGTTAGCGATCGCAATATGGCTGTTCACGCCGAGGCGCGACCACAAACCCGGAGCCGCACGGCCCATCATGGAGATGCTCAAGCCGCTGAAGTATGTGCGCGTGTGGCGGTTCAGCCTGTACTATGTTGTCGTGTTCGGCGCGTATGTCGCCCTCTCAGTGTGGCTGCCGAAATACTACGTGGACGTCTATCACATGAATTTACAGACGGCAGCCTTCTTGACCGTGCTGTTCATCTTTCCAGCGAGTCTGCTCAGACCTGTCGGCGGTTATCTTTCGGATAAGTATGGCGCGCGGCGTGTGATGTACGCGGTCTTCAGCGTCATGCTGATCGCGACGCTGCTGTTGTCATTGGCACTGGGGCCGGTCTGGTTTACGGTGTTGGTCGTCATCGTAGGCGTTGGTATGGGCATCGGCAAAGCGGCGGTGTACCGCTACATCCCGGATTACTTCCCCAAAGATGTCGGCGCCGTAGGCGGGTTGGTGGGGATGCTTGGCGCCTTGGGCGGTTTCTTCCTGCCATTGATATTTGCCGCAGTGTACGAGAGGACAGGGCTCCCGCAGACCACATTCCTGGTTCTATTCCTGCTAGTCGCTGTCAGTTTTGGCTGGCTGCATCTGACCGTATTAGGCCTGAAGCGGAAGGCTTTACTGGAACAGCAAAGTCGCGTGGATGCTAAAGAATCGCTGACCGCGATGACATCGAAACCCGGATAATCAGGGTGAGGCACGAGAGTCCTCCATTGGAAGGTGTCGTATGCAAACCCTCGATGAATTATTGAAGCACAGCGCCGCTCGACATTCGCATCTCTGCCCGCGGCAGGTGCTCGGGGTGCGTATAGCACAGGCCGGGGCGCGGGCATTGAGCCTGGAAATCCCGCGGAAGGACAAGAACCTGCTGGTGATCGCGGAAAGCGATGGCTGTTTCCTCGATGGGCTGGAGGTCGCAGCCGGGGTGTCGCCCGGACGCCGCACCCTGCGCATCGAGGACTACGGCAAGATCGCGGCGACCTTCATCGACGTGAAAACGGGTGAAGCGATCCGTCTGGCGCCCCGGCTCGATGTGCGCTTACGCGCCCTGGACTATGCTCCCGACGAGAAGCGTCACTACTTTGCGCAGCTCGTCGGGTACCAGGTCATGCCCGATGAAGAGCTATTTTCACTGACTCCGGTCATGCTGAGCGTACCCGTAACGGACTTGATCAGCCGGCCCGGGGTACGGACGAACTGCGTGGCTTGCGGTGAGGAGATCATCAACGAACGGGAGGTCATGGTGGGCGAGCAGGCATACTGCGTTTCGTGCGCACACGGCGGTTACTATGCAACCACCGTTGCCTTGCCCTTCCCGCAGATGGCATATGCGTACGCATGGCACGATCGTGATACATAAGAATCAGCCCGTTATCCGAAAAACACCTGCGCACCCATGCGCGGGTCGAAGCATCAGAATGACAAGACTCCTCGTGTGTCTCCTGGCCCTGGCTGCCAGATTGGAATCAGAAAGGATAAACTATGGCAACGGTTGGTAATCTTCTACGTGACAAGGGATCGGAAGTCTGGTCCACAAGGCCCGACGCATCGGTATTCGACGCGCTCACACTGATGAAGGAAAAGAACATCGGCGTAGTCCTGGTGCTGGATCGCGAGGCGCTGGTGGGCATTTTGTCGGAGCGCGACTGCGCTCGCGAGGTTTTGCTCCCGGGCAAAAGCGCCAACGACACGCCAGTTTCCGCAGTCATGACACCGCGCGTTCTTTGCGTAAGCGCCCGCCAGAGCGCGGAGGAATGTATGGCGTTGATGACGGAGAAGCACATCCGGCATCTACCTGTGGTGGGAGATGATGACCGCGTGGTCGGTGTCGTCTCCATCGGCGACGTTGGTCGGGCCATCATCGCCCAGCAGGAATTCACTATCGGCCATCTGGAGCACTACATCACCGGCGCCGAGGCCATGTTCTATCGTTCCTCTTGAGGCGCTGATCCCAGGCGCGCCCGACACAGCGACAAAGACCGCGTCCTGAATACTGGCTGCATTGCGGCCTACCGGTGATGGTTGATCGTCTGGCCCACAGTATCGTGCATCGAAATAGTGCATGATGCTGTGGGCTTCTTTTTGTACAGAATTGCCGCTGACTGGCATGGAAAAAAGTCTGTGCAGATCGGCTCACTGGTCCCGACTGTGGACAGGGGGCCACGACGGTCGCGAAGGCCCTTCGGTATCTTCTCAACAAATGCACGGGATCCGCTAAGCTTCGTCTCAGAGTGAGGTGGGACAATCGATCATCGATGAGCGGGAAACATGAAACAGAATAGGAGATAGAATGGGGGCAGTTCAACCGGGGTCGCGGAGGACGGTCCGCACCAGGGGGGAGCATACGCTCTCGGCACGAAATACGGGAGTTTTACGGTTTCGAGTGTCGTAATGACGATGGGCAATCGCGTTCGATGAGGCCGGAGAGTATGGCTGGTCCCGTTTTGCTCTCAGCAAACACACAGGAATATCTAAGCCCTGTCTCAGTCGAATGCACTATGATCGACGCAAGAGGAGTGGGCAGAACGAGAATTAGCCCGGATCCTGACGAACCGCCACAGAAGCAGCCGTCGCGCTCGCGAGGATGCGATGGCTGCTTCGAGGAGTGATAGATGCTGACCATGATGAAAGCGCGTGACTCACAGTCGCCAACCGTGGATCTTTGGCGAGGAACCTATGCCCAAGCGGCGTTTGCGCAGCCCACGGCAGCCGATCTGCAGACCCTGCCTGGTGTGCTCGCTACCTTCCGGCCAATCACGCTGGCGCAGATGAACGGCGTAGCGCTGCTGGACCGCTCGGAGCTCAAATACGTGCTGCCGACGAGCCTGCTGCTGCCCGTTCTGGCCGAACTGCGCGATGCCTATCGAGTACTGGTGGTGGCAGGACAGCCGTTCAGCCGCTATCGCACCCTCTATTTCGATACCGACGATCTGGAGTTATACCGCCGCCATCACGCGGGGGTACCGGATCGCTACAAGGTGCGAGCACGGGAGTATGTGGATTCGCGCGCGGCGTTTCTGGAGGTGAAGCACAAGACGGGCGGGCGACGTACGGTGAAGAGCCGCATCCCCACTGAAGATCTTGTGACTGCACTCACCCCGCAGGCCGCCGACTTCCTGGCCGATGCTTGCCCCTATCCGGCCGACCAACTGACCGCCGCGCTGTGGAATCACTACACGCGCATCACCCTGGTCAGCAAGCAGCGGGCCGAGCGCGTCACACTGGACCTGGACCTGGCTTTCACCTGGGAAGGGGACCGGGCGGCGCATGCCGGGCATCGTAGTGGCCGAAGTGAAGTACCAGGGCGCGCGGCACGCATCCGAATTCGCCCGCTTGATGCGCGAGCACCACGTGCGCGGGACGAGCTTCAGCAAGTACTGCATGGGCGTCAGCCTGCTCTATCCCGATGTCAAGCACAACAGGTTTAAGGCCAAGCAGCGGCTGGTGTCCCGCCTGACGGAAAACAGCAACTCCGTCCCCGCAGGGCTGTAAACCCGCCGACATGAAAGTGGTCTCGCACGTGCCAGGCACGTGACGAGTTACCAACGCAAGGAGCAGAAAATGAGCTTTCCCAGCCTGTTTATCGGGTTCGCTGTGAACCTGCTGGTGGCGCTGGTCATCATTCGCCTCATCTATTACCCGACCAGCCCGAACAAGAACTACGTCTTCACCTACTTGGCCTTTAACACGGTCATCTACTTCGTGATGAGCTTTCTCACCAGTGCGGAGCTCAGCCTGGGAGTAGGTTTCGGGCTATTCGCCATCTTCTCGGTGCTGCGCTACCGCACCAACACCATGTCGACCCGCGAGATGACGTATCTGTTCGTCGTCATCGCGCTGCCGGTGATGAACTCGTTGGTGATGCGTGAAGACGCATGGGGCGTGCTGCTGGCGGTGAACGCAGTGGTGGTCGCGGTGATCTTCGTGTTGGAGCGAGAATGGGGCTTCCACTACGAGAGCAGCCAATCGATCCGCTACGACCGCATCGAGCTGATCACGCCGCAAAACCAAGACCTGCTGTTGGAAGATCTCCGGCTGCGCACCGGGCTGCCGATCAAACGGGTCGCGATCGGCCGGCTCAACTTCCTCAACGACACCGCCGAGCTGCGGGTGTTCTACGATGAGCCGCGTGCTCAACGCTGGCGCCGGGACGATACGAGCCTGACCGACGAGCTGGCTCTGACCATCGATAATGCATAGAGGCCAGTGAGGCATTCATCCTTATCAACTGGAATAACATGAAGCCGACAGGAGGCAAAACATGTTTCTCAAGAAACCTTTCATCTCAGTCCTGCTCGTTGGATCGATAATGGCCATCCTGACCGCCGGCTGCGGCCGCAACGGTCAGACCGCTGACGCAAGCATGAGCGCCACAACCACAACTGCGGCGACAACCAAGACGACAGACCCATCGGTAGCCGCGAGCAATGACTGCGGACACTACAGACACTGTCGCGGCTGCCGAGCAAACGGTCGAGCGGCCCACGGGTTGGAGTGAGGCCTCCCACAGCAACGACAGCGATCCGAACTACGACCTCGTCTTTCCACAGGATAAGGTCAACCAGGTCACTATCACCATCGATCCCGAGAACTGGGCTGCGATGCAGGCAAATATGGTGACGTTGTTTGGCGAGGCTGGCACTGGCAGCGGGCGGGGTGGGGCAGGCATCCCCGGCGGCCGCGGAAACGGTCAGCCACCTCCGGGTGGCGGTATGCGGCCGCCAGAGGGCCAGCCGCCGGCGGAAGGTCAGGCGCCCGCACAGGGGACGCAGCCTTCGGCAGGGGGTCAAAAGTCACCCGCCGATGAAATGCAACCGCCTGAGGGCGGGGAATTCCCGGGCGGAGGCGAGGCGTCGGGCAGGATGGGCGGTAATCCGGATATGACCCCGGTGAACCCGACCTGGGTCGAGGGCACTATCACCTTCAACGGCGAAACGTGGACGCACGTCGGCGTGCGCTACAAGGGCAACTCGACTCTGACAAAGGCGTGGCAGTCCGGCTCGGCTAAGCTCCCGTTGAAGCTCGATTTCGATGAGTTCGAGGATGAGTACCCGACGATCGATAACCAGCGGTTCTACGGATTCAAGCAGTTGTCGCTGGCCAACAACCTGGATGACGCGACCTATCTGCATGATACCCTGGCCTACAACATCATGGAGGACGCCGGGCTGGTGACGCCGGAGACTGCGTTTTACGAGGTCATCCTCGATTACGGCGAAAGACCGATGAGCCTGGGGCTATACACCGCGGTGGAAGTGGTGGATGATACCGTCATCGAGCGTTCGTTCGCCGACGCGGACGGCAACATCTACGAGGCAGACGGCACGGCCGCCAGCTTGGCCGCGGGCACCGATGGGCAAATCGAAACCAGCTTCCAGAAGGAAAACAACGAGGACGCCGCGGACTGGTCCGACATCCAGGTATTGTACGATGCGCTGCATGCGACCATCCGCACATCGGACCCAGCCAAATGGCGCGCGAATCTCGAAACTGTCTTCGATGTGGATACGTTCCTGGAATGGCTGGCCATGAACGCGGTGATCCAGGACTGGGACACCTACGGCGCGATGAGCCACAACTACTACCTGTACCACGACCCGTCGAACGACCGGTTGGTGTGGATTTCGTGGGATCACAACGAGGCGTTTTCGAGTCGCGGCCGGGGCGATACGTCGCTGGATAAAGCGAGCGTCGGCGATAACTGGCCGCTGATCCGCTACCTGCTGGACGATCCAATCTACGAAGCCGCGTATCTGGCCTATCTGCAAAGCGCGCTCACCGATGCTTTCGTGCCCGGCACGTTGGTGCAAGAGATTGATACATGGGCTAAACTGCTTCAGCCGTATGCCGAAAAAGCCGATCAAACGCAGTCGTTCGACTCGGCCATCACCGACCTGAAGGCGTTCGTGTCACAACGCGCGGCGGCCATCGAAACGTTCCTGGCCCAGCAGAACTGAGCGCGAAGGTATCGCCAAGAATTTGAGATTTGTTCGGCCGCATACCTGGCACTTGCGAAGACCCACAAAGCCACTGCGCAGCGCCAGGTATGTTTTGGTTCCAGGTACGCCTTACAGTTATAATCTCCCCAGCAGCAGCAGCATCTGTGCCAGATCACAGCCATCTGAGGACCTGTTGGTTTTCGAAGCGGACAGGTCTGCGCCCCCGGAGGGACCCCATCAAACTCCGCATCGTGACCTGGAACTGCAACATGGCGCTCCGCCAGAAATTCGACCGGCTGCTTGAACTGCGGCCCGATGTGGCGGTCGTCCAGGAATGCGCCGACCCCGCTGGCACGAAAGGCTGGCGCCCCGACTGCGCGGCTTACGACTGGATCGGCTTCAACCCCGACAAAGGGCTGGGCATCTTCACCTTCGGCGACCTGACGCTGACGCGGCACGCCTCCTACTCGCAAACGTTTGCCCTCTATCTGCCGGTGACGGTGGCGGGCGGGTGTCGCTTCAACCTGCTGGGTCTGTGGGCCGCCGATCCGCGCAAGGTGCCGGACGGCGCGACTAACGATCCGGCCGCCGCGCTGCGCCATTACCGCAGCTTCCTCGCCGCGGGACCGGCCTTTGTCGCCGGTGATTTCAACCGGCTGCCCCAGCAGATGTCGGTGCGGCGCGGCGGCCCCGGCAGCTCGATGGTCGATCTGCTGGCGGGGGCCGGCCTGACCAACGCCGACTTCGCCATGAGCGACGCCTCGGGCCAGCCGGCGCTGCGCCGAACGCACTTCCACCAGCGCAAATTCGCGCGCGGCTTCGTGGTCGACTACATCTTCGTTCCAGCCACCGCGGTCGCGCGCCTGACCGCGTTCGAGGTCTGCGATCCGCATGACTGGATTACCTGGAGCGACCACGTGCCGCTGGTGGCCGAATTAGACCTCCTCTCTGCGTGAATCTGCGTCATCTATGGTATGATGAGCAACATACGCACCTTGAAGACAGGGAGGTCTCTCGCAGTGAACACGCAAGATTACATCGCGCTGGAAAACCGTTACGGTGCAACGAATTACAAGCCGCTGGACGTGGTCTTGACGCGCGGCCAGGGCGTCTGGGTGTGGGACGTTGAAGGCAAACGCTACATGGACTGTCTCTCGGCCTACTCGGCGGTGAACCAGGGCCATTGCCACCCCAAGATCGCCGCGGTGATGCAGGAGCAGGTCGAGAAGATCACCCTCACCTCGCGCGCGTTCCGCAACGATCAACTCGGACTTTTCTACGAAGAACTGTGTGAGCTTACCCACTCGCACATCGCCCTGCCGATGAACAGCGGCGCTGAGGCCGTCGAGTCGTGCATCAAAGCCGTGCGCAAGTGGGGCTACAAGGTCAAGGGCGTGCCCGATGGCCAGGCCGAGATCATCGTCTGCGAAAACAACTTCCACGGCCGCACGGTAACCATCGTGGGCTTCAGCACGGAGCAGCAGTACCGCGACGGCTACGCACCCTTCACGCCCGGCTTCAAAATCATCCCGTTCGGCGACGCACAGGCGTTAGAGGACGCGATCACGCCGAACACGGTCGCGTTCATGGTGGAGCCGATCCAGGGCGAGGCCGGCATCATCGTCCCGCCCGCGGGCTACCTGCGGGACATCCGGCGCATCTGCACCGCGCACGACATCGCGCTGGTGACCGATGAGATCCAGACCGGTCTGGGCCGCACCGGCAAGCTGCTGGCGGAGGAGCACGACGGGATCGAGGCTGACCTGACGATGATCGGCAAGGCGCTTTCCGGCGGCTTCTACCCGGTGTCGGCGGTGCTGTCCAATAAAGAGGTGCTGGGCGTCTTCCAGCCGGGCGACCACGGCAGCACGTTCGGCGGGAATCCCCTGGCGTGCGCGGTGGCAAGGATGGCGCTCAAGGTGCTGGTCGAAGAGGGAATGATCGAGAACGCCGCGGCGATGGGCAATTACCTGATGGGCGAACTGGCCGCGATCAAGAGCCCCCACATCAAGGAAGTGCGCGGCAAGGGGCTGCTCATCGGCCTGGAACTACATCCCGAGGCGGGCGGCGCGCGGCGCTTCTGCGAGGCGCTGATGGGCCGCGGCCTGCTGTGCAAGGAGACCCACCAGCACGTCATCCGCCTGGCCCCGCCGCTGGTCATTACCAAGGACGAAGTCGACTGGGCGTTGGAGCACATCGAGGCGGTGCTGACGGTCTTCTGATTTATCCAACCCTGCTTCAAAGAACACCACGGAGCAGCGCGCCCGAGGGTCCCTGTGAGACAGAGAACACAGAGATCCCAGGGAAACTCCGTGCTCTCCGTGCCTCCGTGGTTCAGTTTTCACTGACTGTCCCACCTGCCAGAGGTATCTATTGAACACGACACACGAGGCCGGCGCCCCACTTACCGCGAAGTCCACCTTCTCGACTCCCCGGAGCGTCATCGGCCTGTCCATTGCGGCGGCCATTCTCACGATGCTGCTCAAGTTCGGCGCGTACCTCCTCACCGGCTCGGTCAGCCTCCTATCCGACGCTGCCGAATCTTCGGTGAACCTGATCGCAGCGCTGGTGGCCTTCGGTGCGCTGACCGTCGCCGCGCGGCCGGCAGATCGGGCGCATAACTACGGCCACGACAAGGCTGAATATTTCTCCAGCGGCGTGGAGGGCGCGCTGATCCTGGTGGCGGCGACGACGATCATCTACACCGCGGTCAAACGCTTCATGAATCCGGCCCCGCTGACCGACCTCGGCCTGGGCCTGGCCATCTCGTTGATCGCCTCCGGCATCAACTTCGGCGTCTCACGCTTCATGCTCCGCTCGGCCAAACGGTTCGACAGCATCACCTTGGAAGCCGACGCTCATCACCTGATGACCGATGTCTGGACCTCCCTCGGCGTGGTCGCGGCGCTGGTGGTGGTGATGTTTGCGCCGCCGCAATGGGCCGTCCTCGACCCTCTCATTGCAATCATCGTGGGCCTCAACATCATCCGTACGGGTGTGAATCTGATCCGCAGGTCGATGGCCGGGCTGATGGACGCCAGCCTGCCCGCCGGCGAGGTCGCGCAGATCGAGGAAGCGATCCGGGCGAAGGAAGGCCCTGATGCGATTTTCCACGGCCTGCGGCACGCGCAAATCGGGCTCGCGCCGTTTCGTCGATTTTCACCTGCTCGTGCCCGGCGACATTGCCGTCCAGACCGGCCACGATCGCTGCAAAGTGATCGAGGCCGAGATTCACAACAGGCTGGCGAACACGACGGTGACGATCCATGTCGAACCGCAGGAAGATGACGACGCATGGGAGGAATAACCCGCGAGCGAGGACAAATGGAAAAAGACAGCCTGATCGCCCTGCTCATCGAAACGACTGTCCTCAAGCGCCTGCCGCGCACCGGCTGGCTGTTGCGCGGCGTGCCGGATGCGGAGAGCATCGCTGAACACAGCTTCGGCACCGCGTTCGTCGTGTTGGCGCTGGCCGACGTGCTGAACGCCAGCGGCACGCTGCCCGCGCCGCTGGATGCGGGGAAGGCGCTCGGCATCGCGCTGCTGCACGATCTGCCCGAGGCGCGGCTGACCGACCTGCCGGGGCCGACGAAACATCTGATCCCGCGCGAGGTCAAGGCCGAGGCTGAGGTTAAGGCGCTGGAAATGCTTACCGCGGCGCTGCCTTCCGCAGCGTCGTTCCAGGCGTTGTGGCGCGAGTTCGAGGATCAGTCGACGCCTGAAGGGAAGCTGGTGCGGGACGCCGACAAGGTGGAGATGATGATCCAATGTCTGCGCTACGAACTCAGCGGCAGCCGCGGGCTGGATGATTTCTGGGCCAGCATGGATCGACACACGTGGCACTACCCGCTCTGCGCGGATCTGTATGCGCGGCTAAAGGGGCTGCGGCCGGGGAATGGGTAGCGCAGCAGCCCCTTGCGAGGTTGCGCGGATGATAATCGAAAGGCAGGTACACAATGGCAAATCGATCGACGGCCAGCTCCATCGACGAGTACATCGCGGGATTCCCGCCTGATACGCAGGCGGCGCTGAAAGAGTTGCGCACGCTCATCAAGGCCTGCGCGCCCGGCGCGACGGAGACGATCAGCTATGCGATCCCTACGTTCGACCTAAACGGGAAACACCTCGTCCACTTCGCGGGTTACGCGCGACACGTCGGGCTTTATCCGGCGCCGAGCGGGTTGGAGGCGTTCCAGGAAGACCTCAAGCCCTACAAGAGCGGGAAAGGCTCGGTGCAGTTTCCCCTCGACCAACCCTTGCCAACGGATTTGATCCGCCGCATTGTTGCGTTCAGGGTCGCGGAGAACCTGGCCAGGGCCTCCAAGAAGAGCCGCCAGCCGGCAGAGTAGCGTCAGGGCGACAAGAGGCGATGACAGCAATCTCGTGGTCGCTGGAACAAGGAAGATCCAGAGAGGAAAAGCCGCAAAAGGGGAAGGCGTCATCGCCCGGCCCGGATGACGGCTCGCAGTGAGGCTGAAGAGCAAAACATGAAGGTCCACCTACTTGATGGCACCTATGAACTTTTCCGTAGCTTCTACGGCCCCCCGCCCAGGAAAGCGCCCGATGGCCGCGAAGTCGGCGCGACCATTGGCTTGCTGCAGAGTCTGGTGGCGCTGCTTTCCGACCCAGAAGTAACGCACCTCGGGTGCGCCTTTGATCGTGTGATTGAATCCTTTCGCAACGACCTGTTCGCAGGATATAAGACGGGCGAAGGGATTGATCCTGATCTGCTGGCCCAGTTTCCGCTCGCCGAAGCCGCCGTCGCGGCCCTGGGGATTGTGGTGTGGCCGATGGTGGAATTCGAGGCCGATGATGCCCTGGCGACCGCGGCCCTGCGTTGTCAGCAGGATCCCACCGTTAGCCAGGTCGTGATCTGCTCCCCAGACAAGGATCTCGCCCAGTTGGTCTCCCGCGACCGGATCGTTTGCTGGGACCGCCGCCGGAACATCGTCTATGACGAGCCGGCTGTCCTTGAAAAATACGGCGTCGCCCCGCACACCATCCCGGATTGGCTGGCGCTCGTCGGGGACGCTGCCGATGGCATTCCTGGCGTGCCCTCCTGGGGTGCGAAATCGGCCGCGACCGTGCTCTCGAAATATCAACATCTCGAAGCCATCCCTGCTGAGTTGGAAGACTGGGAGGTCACCGTTCGAGGCGCCCGGCGTCTGCACGAAAACTTCATGGCCCATCAGGAGGAGGCTTTTTTGTACCGCCGGCTGACCAGGCTGCGAGACGACGTTCCCCTGACGGACACATTGGATGCGCTGAAGTGGCGGGGGCCACAACCAGGTTTCGCCCAGCTCTGTCAAGAATTGGGAGCGAACGACCTTCCTGCTCGCCTGCCTTCAAGAAGCTGAGTAGTATAACCGACATGAGATAGACGTGATTTCGGACCCGGAGATCATGGGATAAGCTGGAGATCGTGCTGCCTTGAATTTTCGCCAGATGCGCGCGCGGATGCGTGAACCTCAAAACGACCCGGAAGCCTTTTTGAAACGCGGGCGGCAAACAACTACTCGCACACTCGTCGCTTGTGCCGGAGACAGTATTACCCGCGGCGCGGTGAGCGCGAACTATGTCGAGATGCTCGAACGGCGGTTTGCCGCGGATGGCTACGAATTCGTGAACGCGGGCGTCAACGGCCAGCTCGCCTATAACCTGTTGCAGCGTATGGACGATGTCGTCGCCTGTCGTCCCGATGTCGTGACCGTCTTGATCGGCACGAATGACGTCAACGCTACGTTCAGCCAGGCATGGGAAGACAGCTATCGCAAGGAACAGAAGCTTCCCGAAAAACCGACGCTCGCCTGGTATCGCCTGAACGTCGAACGCATCATCGACAGGCTGCAAACTGAAACCGACGCCAAGATTGCCCTGTTGGATTTGCCCATGCTGGGCGAAGACCTCGCCAGCGAGATGAACCGGCGCGTGACCGACTACAATGCGGTACTTCGAGCCATCGCGACTGAGAAACGAGTGACCTCTCTGCCTTTACACGAGAGGTTACGAGCCTTGTTGCCGCAGAATCACACGCCGCCCCCTTATGAAGGCAAGAAGAGTCTTGTGATCCGGGCCTGGATCAAGCACTTTATGCAGCGCAAAAGCTGGGACGCGGTGTCGGCTGACCACGGCCTGGCATTGCTGACGGATCATATTCATCTGAATGACAAGGCGGCGGCAGTCATCGCCGCGCTCATCGGTGACTTCCTGGATGACCAGGAAGACGCCTCCTTTGGCCGCCGATGACCAAACAGCCGTCCACAGCGAGACTTCTGCGTTTCAACAATTCCAAATATACCCCTGAGCGTAGGCATCCTGAGCGGAGTCCTGACGGGTTGTGGGCCAGGACGCAGTCGAAGGATGCCGGAGCGGTCGTGCATAAGCCGCATCCTTCGACTGCGCAGCCATTAACCGGCTGCTCCGCTCAGGATGCTTCGGTACATTTGGCACTGCTGTCTGCGTTTTGACAGCCTCCGCGGCCGGTGCTATACTCCGCCCGCTTGGAGAGATCGTAGCATATGAAGTACGTACCAGCATTTAGCCATCATCATCATTGTATGGGCAGGCGCACGGCATAGCCGACGTCGCATTTGTGCTTGCCCAAGGACTGGTTGAGACTAACCAGTCCTTTTTTGTTAATGTGAGTTGATATGCCTGACCAACCGTTTTCAGCCGACCGTCCGCTCCCCGAGGGGGTGCGCGACCTCCTGTTCGCCGACGCGGCCACGCTGCGGGGCATGGCGGCGAGCCTGCGCGCCACCTGGAACGCGTGGGGCTATCGGGAGATCATCCTGCCCACCTTCGAGTACGCGGCCACGCTATCTACCGATGTCGGCGCAGGGCTTGACGCGGAGATGTACCGTTTCTTCGACCGCCACGGCCGCACGCTGGCCCTCCGTCCCGACATGACCATTCCCACCGCGGCGTGGTGGGAACCCGTCTTCACGACCAGCCGAAACCGCTGCGCCTGAGCTACATCGGCAGCGTCTTCCGCCATGAGCCGCCACGGGCCGGCCGGCAGCACGAGTTCATCCAGGCCGGCGTCGAGCTGATGGGCGCGCGCGGCGCGACGGCCGACGCTGAATCGGTCGCGCTGGCGGTCGCCGCGCTGCGCGCGGTCGGCCTGCCGGCGTTTCGCATTACGTTGGGCCACGTCGGCTTCTTCCGCGGGCTGCTGCTGGCGTTGGCCGCACCGGAACGATTGGCCGCCCGCCTCCGCTCGGCGGTGGACCGCAAGGCCGAGGCGGAGCTGGCCGCGCTGCTGCAGGAAGTCCCGCGGCCGGCCCCCGGCGTGCGCGAGGCGGCCCTCGCCCTCCCGCGCCTGACCGGCGGCCCCGAGGTGTTGGCCGAGGCTGAGGCGCTCTGCGTTAACGCCTCGATGGAGGTCGCGCTGGCTGATTTGCGGGCCGTGGCCGAGCTGCTGGCGGCCTACGGCGTCACGGATGCCGTCAGCTACGACCTGGCGGAGGTGCGCGATCTGGACTACTACACCGGCGTCACCTTCGAGGGGTTTGCGCCGGGCCTGGGCTTCAACCTGATCTCCGGCGGCCGCTACGATGATCTGATCGGCCACTTCGGCCCGCCGTGCCCCGCCGTGGGGTGGGCGTTGACCCTCGACCGGATTTTGCTGGCGCGGGAGTTGCAGGGGGTCGCGCCCCAGATGCCGGCCTCCGACGTCCTGCTGTCGGCCAGGGGATGCACGGCATGTCTCGCCTGGGCCGCCGAGGCGCGGCGTCGCGGCCTGAACATCGAAGTCGATCCGCTGGAGCTGGAGCCGGAGGCGCTCTGGCAGGCCGCGGCCGAACGGCGCATCCCGCGGACGGTGATCCATCAGGATGCAGGCACGTTGATCGTGCGCGACGCCGCGGGGCAGCGCCGGATCGCGGCCGACGATTGGGAGGAGGTGGCTCGATGGCAGAGCCGATGAGCGCGCCAGCGCCCTTGACCATCGCCCTGCCAAAGGGCCGGCTGGCGGAAGATGCGCTGGCATTCCTGGAGAAGGCCGGCTATGCGCCGCCGGCGAACGGTGATGGCAGCCGTAAGCTGATCCTCGACGGCGCGGACGGTCGCCTGCGCTTCGTGATGGTCAAGCCGGGCGACGTGCCGACCTTCGTCGAGTACGGCGCGGCCGATCTGGGCATCGCCGGTCTGGATGTCGTGCGGGAAGCCGAGCGTGACGTGTACGAGCCGCTGCAACTGCCGTTCGGCTACTGCCGGCTGGTGGTCTGCGGCAAGGCCGAGCACGCTGACCGGTCGCTGTGGCTGGAACGCAGCCCGCGCGTCGCCACCAAGTTCCCGCGGCTGACCGAAGCCTATTTCCGCCGCCGCGGCCTGGCGCCCGAGCTGATCGTCATGTCCGGCTCGGTGGAGCTGGCCCCGCTGGTCGGCCTGACCGATCTGATCGTGGACTTGGTGCAGACCGGCGTCACCCTGCGCGAGAACGGCCTCGTCGAGCTGCGCACGATCCTGGAAAGCCAGGCCGTGCTGATCGCTAACCGGGCGAGCTATCGGTTGCGCGCGACGGAAGTGCGCGAGTTGATTGATGCGTTGGCGGGCGTGATGCGTGATGCGTGATGCGTGGTGCGTGATGCGTAGTCTCGAATTGTTGGATGGCTTCTCAAATCGAAGAAAACGGACCACGCAACACGTCAAAGGAGTTTTCAATGTCTGTCGTAACAATCTACACCCCCTCCGACGCCCGCGCCACCATCCTCCGCCGCGTCCCGTGGGAAGATCAGGAGATGCCGGCAGCGGTGCTGGATGGCATCGAACGCATCTTCGGCGCGCGGATCGCGCCGGCTGAGGCGGTCGCGCGCGATCCTGCGGGATGTCCGGGCACGGGGAGATGCGGCGCTGCACGAGTGGGCGCAGCGGATCGACCGGCGGCAACCGGGTCCGCTCGAAGTGCCGGCTGAGGTCTGGCGCGCAGCCTACGAGCGTTTGCCGGAGGAACAGCGGTCGACATTGGATCTGGCTGCCGAACGCATCGCGGCCTTCCACCGCAAGCAGCCCATGTCTTCGTGGGTGGACACGGGGCCGGATGGCACGCTGGGCCAACTGATCCGGCCGCTGGATCGCGCCGGCGTTTACGTCCCAGGTGGCACCGCGCCGCTGCCTTCCTCCCTGCTGATGGCCGCCATCCCGGCGCGCGTGGCGGGCGTGGGTGAAGTCGTCGTCTGCACCCCGGCCGGGAGCGCGGGTGTCAACGACCTGATCCTGGCTGCGGCGCATGTGGCGCAGGTGGATCGCCTCTTCGCCCTGGGCGGCGCGCAGGCCATCGCCGCGTTGGCCTACGGCACCGAGACCGTGCCGCGCGTCGACAAGATCGTCGGCGCGGGCGGGCTATTCATCACGTTGGCGAAGCGCCAGGTGTTCGGCGGCGTGGGCATCGACGGCTTCTACGGCCCCACCGAGACGCTGGTCATCGCCGACGACTCTGCCGATCCGGCCTGGGCCGCGGCCGACATGCTGGCGCAGGCCGAGCACGATGTGCTGGCGTCGCCGCTCCTGCTCACCCCTTCCCGCGCGCTGGCTGAACAAGTCGCCGCGCAACTCGCGCGCCAGCTTGAAGGATTGAGCCGGGCCGAGATCGCGGCGTCGTCGCTGTCCGACCGCGGCGGCATCGTCGTCACCGTGGACCTGGCCGAGGCGGTCGAGCTGGCGAACCTGTACGCGCCGGAGCACCTCTGCCTGCTCGTGGCCGAGCCGTGGACGCTGGTCGGGCAGATCCGTCAACGTGGGCGGCATCTTCGTCGGCGAGCACTCGTTCGAGGTGCTGGGCGATTACGTCGCCGGGCCAAGCCACGTCATGCCCACCGAGGGCAGCGCGCGCTACGCCAGTCCGCTCAGCGTCGCCGACTTCGTCAAGCGCATCAGCCTGATCGCCTTCACCCGCGAGGCCGGCACACGGCTCTCGGCGCCTGCGTCCGTCCTGGCCCGCGGCGAGGGGTTGACGGCGCACGCGGCAGCGGCGGATTATCGACGAGTAGACAAGTAGGAAGTAGACAAGTAGACAAGGATGGGCGCCTTGTTTCCTTGTTTCCTTGTTTCCTTGTCTACTTGTTTCCCCGTCATCCAAGGAGCCACCCATTGACCGACTCACCCTACATCACGCTCCTCCTCCCGCACATCGCGGACATAGAGCCTTACACGCCCATCGAGCCGTTCGAGGTGCTGAGCGCGCGGCTGGGGCGCAGCCCGGAGCAGATCGTTAAGCTTGATGCCAACGAGAACCCGTACGGCCCGCACCCGGCCGTGCGCGAGGCGCTGGCGGCGTATCCGTTCCCGCACATCTACCCCGACCCGGAGCAACGTGCGCTGCGCGTGGCCCTGGCCGAGTACACCGGCGCGCCGGCTGAGAACATCTTCCCCGGCCACGGCGCCGACGAGCTGATCGACCTGCTCTGCCGCATCTTCCTGGGACCAGGCGACGCGATCATCAACTGCCCGCCCACCTTCGGCATGTATGAATTCGACGCGGGCCTGGCGGGTGCGCGTGTCGTGTCCGTGCCGCGGCGAGCGGACTTCAGCGTGGATGTGGAGCGAATAGCAAACTGGCAAACTGGCAAACTGCGATTGCCCCAAACTGCTTTTCCTTGACCTCGCCCAACAACCCGGACGGCTGCCTGCTCCCAGAAGCCGACCTGCGCCGATTGCTGGAACTGCCGTTGCTGGTGATCGTGGACGAGGCCTACATCGAGTTCGCCGGGCTGGAGCGGTCGGTGGCGCGCTGGGTAACGGAGCGGGAGAACCTGATCGTGCTGCGGACCTTCAGCAAGTGGGCGGGGATCGCGGGGCTGCGGCTGGGGTACGGCATCTTCCCGGGCTGGCTAATGCCGGCGCTGTGGAAGGCCAAGCAGCCTTACAACATCAACGTCGCCGCGACTGTGGCCGGGCTGGCGTCGCTGGCGCATCGGGCGGAGATTCAGCAAACCGTGGATGCGTTGATCGTCGAGCGCGAGCGGCTGTTCCGTGAGTTGGCGACGTTCCCGTTCCTGCGCCCCTATCCCAGCCAGGCGAACTTCGTCCTCTGCCGGGTGGTCGATCGGGATGCAAAGGCGCTGAAAGAGGCATTGGCAAAGCAGGGGATCCTGGTGCGGCACTACGCCAAATCGGGACTGGAAAACTGCATCCGCGTCAGCGCGGGCCGGCCGGAGCAGACCGACGTGTTGCTGGCCGCGCTGGCGGAAGTATAGCGCGTGGCACGCAGAGCGGGTTACTGCGAAGGTGATCAGACAGCGAATGCAACGAAACTATGGCCGGGCGGGGCCAATCAGATGTTCATGAACGACAGCATGCAGCAGGATCGCAGTTCAGATAATGAGAAACGATTGCATGAGACGCGTGCGTATTGGGATCAGGCTGCCGCATCATTCGATCACGAGCCGGATCATGGACTGCACGATCCCCAAGTACTGCACGCCTGGACGGAGTTGCTCAAGACATGGCTGCCTGCCCACAAGATCGCTGTATTGGACGTGGGCTGTGGAACCGGATCGCTCAGCGTTATTCTAGCCGGGCTTGGATACTCGGTCACCGGGATTGACCTTTCGCCGACCATGCTCGCTCAGGCGCGGGCGAAAGGGAAGGTACTTGGGCATCCGAGCGCCTTCCACGTCATGGATGCCGCGACGCCCCAATTTGCGGCGCACTCTTTTGACGCCATCGTGTGCCGGCACCTGTTGTGGACGCTGCCGGATCCTGCACAGGTACTTCAGACCTGGACAGATCTTCTCAAACCAGGCGGCCGCCTCATGTTGATCGAAGGCTATTGGAGCGCAGGGGGCGGTTTACACGCGGCGGAGCTTGTTAACGCATTGCCCTCGTCGGTTACAATGATTGCGGTTCAAGACTTGGGTGATCAACCTGAGTATTGGGGTAAAAAGGTCACGGACGAGCGATACGCCATCATCGCGGATCGCCAGCGGGAATGAGCATGCGTATAGTAAAATCGTTGCTTTCTTCCGAAACGTTAATCTGGGGCAGCGCAACAGCCCGACGCGGGATCAACTAGAGTCAGGCCATGCCAGCGGTTGCGCCGCCGTTGAAGTCCCAGCGCAAGGATTGCATCGTCTTTCGGATTGACGCCGACGAAGCCTTCAGTACAAACATTGGAAATCACTGGCAAGACCTGTTATCCTACGCCTGTGCTTGAAAACGCGCTGGTATCTTACCAATCGGATTCCGGCATAAAAACAAGAATCTCACCGCAAAGACAGCAAGACACGAAGACACGAAGAAAGCTCTGGTCTTCGTGCTCTTGGTGTGCTTTGTGCCTTTGTGGTGAGGGCGTCGTTCCGATTCGCCTACAGCACCAGCCGCAGCGGTTGCTCCAGTACACCGCGCAGCGCCTGCAGGAATTGGGCAACCTCGGCGCCGTCGGTCACACGGTGATCGGCGGAGAGCGTCACCTTCAGCCGCGTGCCCACGGTCAACTGGCCGCTTGCATCCACCACTGCCACCTTCTTCACCGCGCCCACGGCCAGCGCCGCGGCCTGCGGCAGGGTGATGATGGCGCTGAACTCCTCCACGTCGAACATGCCCAGGTTGCTGATCGTGAACGTGGCGCCCATCATGTCGTCGGGCTTCATCCGGCCCTCGCGCGTGCGCGCCACCAACTCCCGCGACTGGATGGCAAGCTGCGCCAGCGAGGTCTTGTCGCAATCGCGCAGCACCGCGGTCACCAACCCATGCTCGCGCGCCACCGCAACACCGACATGGACATGATCGTGGACATGGATGCCGTCGGCCGCGAACGACGCATTGATGCCGGGGAACTGGCGCAGCGTGAGCGCCGCGGCTTTGACGATCAGGTCATTGACCGAGATCTTCTCGGCTTCGGGCAGCAGCGCGTTCAACTGGCCGCGCAGCGCCATCGCCGGGCCCATGTCGATCTCCATGGTGACGTAGAAGTGCGGCGCCTGCTGTTTGCTATCAACCATACGGCGGGCGATCGCCTGGCGCATCCCGGTCAACGGCTCAACGCGATAGCCTTCATCGGTTGGTTCGTACGACGGGATCGGCATGGGCGGCGCGACAGCCGAAGTTTTCTCTGGCTTCTTGGCGTTCTCCTGGACGTAGGCCTCGATGTCGCGCTTGATGATCCGCCCGCCCGGCCCGCTCCCGGCCACCTGGCGCAGATCGATGCCCAACTCCGCCGCCATGCGCAACGCTACCGGCGAGGCTGCCAGTCGTCCATCCGGCGCGGCACCTTCGGCCTCAACCTTAGCCTCAGCCTTAACCTCGGCCTCAACCTTGACTTCAGCCTTAGGCACGTCCTTAACCTCAGCCTTAACCTCAGTCTCGACCTCGACCGACTCGCCCTCCTCGCCGATCACCGCGATGGGAGTGCCGATCGGCACGCTCTCGCCCGCCTCCACCAGGATTTTCAGCAGCACGCCGGATCGGAACGCGGGCACCTCGACGGTGGCTTTATCGGTCTCCACCAGCAGGACAGTCTCGCCCTGGGTCACCGCATCACCGGTCTTCTTGATCCACTCACCCAGCTTGCCTTCAGCCATATCGAAGCCCAGTTTGGGCATAGTAATGAGTTCTGCCATGAATTCCTCCTGCTGACCCCTGTCACCCTGAACGGGTCAGCGAGTCAAGTTGCGGTATCCCGATTCACCAGTGAAGGGTCTGCCCTGAGCCCAGTCGAAAGGGTCTCATACACAAGGGCGAGATTCTTCGCTGGACACTCATCGTAACGAATGCTGAGCCGTTGACCCGCTCAGAATGACAATCCTGACGACTACTTCAGGTACATCACGTCCTTGACTGCGCTGACGACATCCGCGACCTGGGGCAGCGCCATCTGTTCGAGCCGGCGGTTGTAGGGCAGCGGCACTTCGGCTTGGGCCACGCGGCGGACCGGCGCATCCAGATAATCGAACGCCAGCTCGGTGACGCGCGACGCGACCTCCGCGCCGACGCCGAAGGCACGCCAGCCTTCCTCGACCACGACCATGCGATTGGTCTTCTTGACCGACTCCACGACGGGGCGCGTGTCCAGCGGCCGCAGGGTGCGCAGGTCGATCACCTCCGCCTCGATGCCTTCCTCGGCCAGCACCTTGGCGGCTTCCAGGGAGGTTTGCAGCATCTTCGAATAGGAGACTATCGTGACGTCCTTGCCCGCACGCTTGATGTCCGAGACGCCGATGGGGACGAGGAAGTCCTCGTCGTCCGGGACCTCGCCCTTGGCCTGGTAAAGCGTGGCGTGCTCGATAAAGAAGACGGGGTCGTCATCCCGGATCGCCGACTTCAACAGGCCCTTGGCGTCGGCGGCAGTGCCCGGTGCAACGACCTTCAGGCCGGGGAAATGGGCAAAGACCACATCGGGCGTCTGCGAATGTGTGGCGCCAAGCTGCCGACCGCCGCCGCCGACGGTGCGGATCACCAACGGCACCTTGATCTGACCGTTGAACATGTAGTGGAGCTTGGCGATGTGGTTGACGATCTGATCCATGGCCAGGAAGGCGAAGTTGATCGTCATCAACTCGGCCACCGGGCGCAGGCCTGCGATGGCCGCGCCGGCCGCCGCGCCCGCGATGACACCCTCGGCGATCGGGGTGTCCTTCACCCGTTTCTCGCCGAATTCGTCGAGGAAGCCGCGGGTGACGGCGTAGGTGCCGCCCCACTTGCCGATCTCTTCGCCCATGATGAACACCCGCTCGTCGCGGTACATTTCTTCCCGGAGGGCCTGGCTGATGGCCTCACGTACTGACATGCGTGTCATATCATTACCTCTTACCGATCCCCGATCGGATTCACGAAGATGTGCTCCCACAACGCCGCGTCATCCGGCTCCGGGCTTTCCTCGGCGTATTTGACGATCTCAGCCAACTCAACCTCGACCGCCTTGTGGATCTGATCCAGCTCGGGCTGGGTGGCCATATCCTTGGATTGCAACTTCTCAGCCAGCCGCAGGATCGGATCACGCGCCCGCCATTCGTCGATCTCGGCCTTGGTGCGATAGCGCTCGGGATCGCCCATGGAATGGCCCACATAGCGGTAGGTCAACGCCTCGAGCAGGACAGGACCCTCGGCGCGCGCCAACTCCAGCGCCTCGTCGATGATCTGGTAGGTCTCGAACACATCCTGGCCATCGATCTGGCGATGTGCGATATCGTACGCGCAGCCCTTCTGGTAGATATTGGAGACCGCCGACGCCTTGCCGACCTCGGTGCCCATACCGTACTGGTTATTTTCTACCAGGAACACCACGGGCAGCTTCCACACGGCCGCCAGGTTCACGGACTCATGGAAATAGCCGATGTTGGTGGTACCTTCACCCAGGACACACAGGACCGCATCGGGCTTCTCGTTATAGCGGATCTCGATCCCCACCCCGGTCGCCAGCGGCAGGTGCCCACCGATGATCGCGTGGCCGCCCCAGTAGCGATGCCCGGCGCTCGCCAGATGCATCGAGCCGCCCTTGCCGCCGCTGACGCCTGTGGCTTTGCCCAACAGCTCAGCCATCACCCGCTTGGGATCCAGCCCGCGCGCGATGGCCCAGCCGTGATCGCGATAGGCGGTGAACAGGTGATCGTCGGTGCGCAACGCCTTGCAGCCGCCCACGGCAATCGCTTCTTCACCGATGTACAGGTGCAGGAAGCCGCCGATCTTGCCCTCGGCGTACAACTCAGCGGATTTTTCCTCGAATCTCCGGATCAGCACCATCTGGTGGTAGAGTTCGAGCAGATCGCTTTTGGATAACTCTTTGGCCACTGCGGCCCTCCTTCGAGTGGTTGAACGTCACAACAAACCTGCTGATTATGCCACAAAACCGACGCAAGTCCCAACCGAACCCGGTGTATGCAACGGGCATATCGAATTGAGCGCCGCCTGACGCCTGACGCCTGACGCCTGACGCCTGATACCTGATACCTGATAGGTGATCATACCCGATTTCCTCTGCTCGGCGCTGTTGGCAGTCATACCATGATGTAATCAATTTGGGGCTCTGCGAGACACTGTGGCATACTTCGATCATCCTTTCGGAGGGTATCCACGCATGACAGAACTGGCCGCAGCCTAAGGTCTGCCTCGCTTCCCGGTTGCCGGGAAACCACCTCGCCGGCGCGCCGCACATCCTTGTACTGCGCGATCCGGCAGGTTCATGGCGAGGCCGCGCGCCTGCTGTGACCGTTCACCTTTTGCATCCAACAAGCTCGTCTCAGACGCCACAGGCCAAGCGCTTGTGGCGTTTTCGTTTAACCTGGCCCGGCAGGCAACTCGCCCGGCAGGCAACACCCGATCCGCGGGCGCACTTCACGCAGCACGCTTCACGTATCACCTAATACGCAACCCGCCATCCCGGAGACACCATGCTTCAAATCCGCGACATCACCAAATGGTTCGGCGACGTCAAGGTGCTGGACCGCATCAACTTCACCATCAACCGCGGCGACCGGGTCGGCCTGATCGGGCCGAACGGCTGCGGCAAGACCACGCTGCTCAAGATCATCACCGGTGAGCTGGCCTCCGACCGCGACAGCGTGCAGCGCGCACCCGCGACGCTCCGACTAGGCTACCTGCCGCAGGCGCTCGACTTCCCGCCGGACGCCACGGTGGGGGACGTGCTCCGCTCGGCGCTGGACGAACGCGAGGCGGCGGAAACCCGGCTCGACCGTCTGGCCGAGGCGGTCGCGGCCGCCCGCAGCGATGAGCTGCCCGCGGCCCTGGCCGAGTACGATCGCGCCCTGGCCGAGTTCCAGGCGTTGGGCGGCGCGCGGCGGGAGGCCGACGCCGATGCCGTGCTCGTTGGCCTGGGCATGCCCGACGTAGATCAGTCACGCCCTGTGACCGCGCTCAGCGGCGGGCAGAAGACACGCCTGGGGCTGGCGCGCCTGCTCCTCGCCCAGCCGGATCTGCTCCTGCTGGACGAGCCGACCAACCATCTGGACATCGTCGCGCTGAACTGGCTGGAGGGATTCCTGGCCGATTACGACGGCGCCGTGCTGATCGTCTCGCACGACCGGGCGTTTCTCGACCGCACCGTGAGCCGGACCCTGGCGCTGGATGACGCGACGCACACGCTGCACGAGTATGCCGGGGGGTACAGCGTCTACGCCCAAGCCATCGACCGCGGCCTGGAGAAGCAGTGGGCCACCTACCGGGAGCAACAGGAGCGCTTCCGCAAGCTGGAGGCTTCAATCCGCAAGCTGAGCAGCCAGGCCAAAAACATCGAGGGGGAAACCATCCACTTCTACTGGCGGCGCATCGCCAAGGATCTGGCCCGCCACGCCGTCGTGCAGAAGGCCCGGCTGGAACGGATGATGGCAAGCGAGGAGACGGTCGAAAAGCCCAGCCAAACCTGGAAGATGAAGCTGGAATTCGCCGACACCCCGCGCAGCGGCCAGGATGTGCTGCGCATCAGCGATCTCGCGCGCCGGCTACGGCGACCGCCTCCTGCTGGAAGACGTGAACCTGCACCTGAGCTACGGCGAGCGCGCGGTGCTCATCGGCCCGAACGGCGCGGGGAAGACGACACTGCTGCGCTGCATCACCGGCCAGCTCCAGCCCTGGGCCGGCGAGGTGCGCCTGGGACGCGGCGTGCGCGTGGGTTATATGGCGCAGGAGCAGGAAACGCTGGATAGGACTGCCACGCCGCTGGCGCTGATCCGCGCGGCCGTGCCGCTGGACGAGACCGAGGCGCGGAGCTATCTGCACTACTATCTGTTCGCGGGTGACGAGGTGTTCGTGCCGGTGGGCCGGCTGAGCTGGGGCGAGCGCAGCCGGCTGGCGCTGGCGCTGCTGGCTGTGCAGGGCTGCAACTTCCTGCTGCTCGATGAGCCGATCAACCATCTCGACATCCCCTCGCGCGAGAGCTTCGAACGCGCCATGACGCGCTTCGAAGGCACCGTGCTGGCGGTCGTCCACGACCGCTACTTCATCGAACGGCTGGCGACCACCATCTGGACGTTGGAGGATCGGCAGGTGCGCGCGATGATGGACGACGGACGATAGACGATCGACGATGGACGATGGACCGTCGTTCATGGTCGATCGTCGATCGTCGATCGTCCGTTGTCGAACCATTTGCCATTCGCCCGCGTTATGGCATACTTGGCCCATGAGCTGGTGGCGGAATTCACGCGACGAGACCTTCACTGCACGCTTGGCAGAGCCGGCGGATCGCCCGGCGTTGTCTGCGCTGCTGGCCGATACCTGGCGGCGGCAAGGTCCGCTGGCGGTTGAGGAGCAGGTGGCGCTGCTTGGCAGCGGGCTGAGTGCGATCGCCTTGACGCGTAAGGATGCGGTGGGCTTCCTGGGCTTCTCAGCCCGCCTGCCGGCCGGTTCGCCCGCAGAGACCTGGGCTGACCTGGCTCTGGCCGCCGTGGCAGCCGACCGGCCCGTCGGGAAGGTGCTGGAAAGTCTGCTGGGACCCGTGCTCTCAGCGCTGCGTGGGCATGGGGTCACGGGACTTGCCTGCCTGGCAGGAGAGGGTTGGCTTCGAGATGGGCTGATGGCTGCGGAATTCGTGCAGGTCGATCGGGTGGTGGGGTATGCGCACAACTTCGGCCGCACCGTGCCGCCGGCGCTCCCCGCCGCGACGCTCCGCGCTGCACAAGCAGCGGATATCGATGCCGTCCTGGCGGTCAATGCGAAAGCCTTCGAGCCGTTCTGGCGCTACGGCGATGCCACCATCCTGAGTTGGCTGCTCACCTCCGATCATGCGGCGCTGGCTGAGATGGATGGGCAGGTGGCCGGCTTTGCACTCACGTCGCGCAACCCAGAAAATGAATACGCCTACTTGATCCGGCTTGCCACCCTGCCGGCGTATCGCGACCGCGGCATCGGCAGGCAGTTGGTGGCCGATGCGCTGGATTACGCCCAAGCCGCCGGGGCCACCGGCCTCGCGCTCAACACCCAGGCCAGCAATCTTGTCTCGCGCCGGCTCTACGAGACGCTGGGGTTCCGCCCCACCGGCCAGGCGTTATCGGTGATGGTGTATCCGATAATGCGTAACGCGTGATTTGCAAGCGAAAACTCAGCCGTCGCGTCCTCACTCCGTCCGGGTCACCTTTCCTCATGATCGATACGCTGCCAGCAGGTTTCGCCCGATTTCGACCCAATCGAACTGCGCGACCCAGGTCATGATCTCTTCCCGCGCCCCGGACCAGTCGGTGTGCCGTGCCTGGACCAGCGCACGCGGCAGTGCGCCGCGCTCAGCCGGGTCGTAGAGCAGCCCACGCCGGTCCCGCACGAGGTTCGGAAATGCTCCCAGCGCCGGCGCAATCACCGGCAGCCCGAAGGAGAAGGCCAGCAGCGCCGCTCCCGACATGGTGATCTGTCGGTACGGAAGCACACAGACATCCGCGGCGTTCAAATAAACCTGCACCTCTTCGGGATGGAGGAAGCGCGGCTCCAGCCGAATCCGATCGTCGCCTGTGGAAAGGATTTGCAGAGAATTCAGATAGCTTTTCGAGCCAGGTTTGCCGGCCAACAGCAGGCACAGGTCGCGCTCCGGCAGTGACCGGAAGACCGGCAGCAACTCTTCCAAACCCTTGTAAGGCCGCAACAAGCCCAAGCAAGCAAAAACGAAGGCATCTGCGGACAACGAAAGCGCAGCGCGAGCCTCGTCACGGCTGATTGTGTTCGGGTAGCAGCCCAAATAATGACCGTGGGGGACGATCACTATACCCTGTTGACGTTCAAACCTGGTGGCCACGAGCGCGGCTGTGCCGGCGTCATGCACATGCAGCAGATCGGCCAGAGCGAGCATCTGCGCCGTGCCCCAGCGCTCGACCGCGCCGACCTCTTCATGGGGATCCACGTTGTGGATGGTGTAGGCAACCCGCCCGCCGCGCGCCTGGAAGGCGCGCAACTGTCCGAACAGTCCTTGCAGGTGCAAACGCCGCCGCCACGCGTAGATGGCGGCGGCGTTTGCCGTGCGCTCAGTAATGCGCCGGAGCGCCTGCCGGGGCAGATCCGGCGCATCGTGCAGACTGGCGGCTGTAATGGGTCGCGGCAGGTCATATCGCTCCAACCAGTGCAGATGGATCACGTCCGGGCGGAATGCCGCGAGCACGGCGGAATCGAGGTTGGCGATCAGACGCACCTCGGCGCCGGCAGCCGCCAACCCATCGCGCAGCAGGCCGATATAAGGATTAGTGTTGGTCCCGACCGCCGAGAGCAGCAGGACGCGCAGGGGAGGGCACGGTTCCGACATAAGCGGGCGTATTATAGCACACTGTCTGGCCGCTTTGACAACGCCCGATGGCGATGCTACCATGCACCCGCGCTGAACCTCATAGGGATGCATCAAACTGTGGAAAACTGGTACACGCTCTACACCAAACCGAACGCGGAAGCGCTGGTCGCCCGCACACTGATGGCGCGCGGGCTGACCGTTCTTCTGCCGTTGCTGCCCTCGCGTCCTGGGGAGCGCCTGCGCCCACTCTTTCCTGCTTATCTGTTTGTCCGCTGCGATATGTCGGTCATCGGGATCGAGAACCTCCAATGGATCCCTGGCCTGCGGCGCATCCTGAGCTTCGGCGGCCGGCCTGCGGTGGTGCCGGACACGGCGATCGCGCTGATCGAGCGCGGCCTGGCCGAGATCGCGGCCGCGGGCGGATTGCCCCAGCACTCCTTCAAGCCGGGCGACGTGGTTGTGATCGACCAGGGGCCGCTGGCCGGGCTGCGCGGCATCTTCCAGGGACCGGTCGGTCCCGCCGAGCGCGTCCGCATCCTCGTGCGTTTCCTGGGCGAGACCAACCGCGCCGAGGTGCCTGTGGAGGCGCTGCGCCGCGCCGGAGAAGAAGGCCTGGGCCAGGTCCGGCGTCGCGGCACCCGCGGGCATGGCCGGCAGATTCATTACGAGGGCTAACACTACAACCGATATCTTCCTCGACACGGTCGGGCCTTCGAAGCGCCACTTTCACTTCAGAGAGCGCGCCTTTCGATCGCGAAGCCTCAAGGCTCGTTGGCGGCAAGTGCGATTATCGGACTAAGAGCCTAGCCAAAAAACCAATGCGCTCCCGACCGACCGGCGGAGTGAATTAGCCTCAATAATGTAACAGTAATCCCAGCCGGGATTTGCGCCTGCGCGCACTCCCTGCTATAATCTGGCCCGATCCGTCGGTGTTCCGGGATGGCATGGTTTGAAGCAGACTCCTGACACGGGTTATCTCTTGCGAATGGGGTGGGTGGTCGTCCTTACCACGCTCATTCCTCTCGTCCTGGGCATTCTGCTTGACCGTCGCCTCGGCACGACGCCGTTGTTTGTCTTAATCTTTGCAGTGTTCGGTATCATCGGCGGCACGATCGGCGTCGTCCGGATCGCCAGCCGCAGGCTCGAAGCCTTGGGCACGCCGCCCCAGGTCGAGGTGTACCCTGAAAGTCCCGCATGCGGGGAGGAGGATGGAGCGTAGTGCTGAAGAAGCTGTTCACCGTCCGCAACCTGGTGATTCTTCTTGGGGTGATCGCCCTGTTCGTCATCTCCGGGTTGTTGGGGCTGGAAGTCCCGCCCCCCGAGGTTTTCATTGCCGCCGAGCCGATCTTCCACATCGGGTCGTTTGTGGTCACCAATGCCCTCTTCACCACCTGGATCGTGATGATCATTTTGATCGTGATCGCGCTCATCACGACCCGCCGGTATCCTAAAGATCTGGACAAGGCCGAAAACAGCGAGCTCGTGCCCAGCGGCTTCAGCAACTTCATCGAGTGGGTCATCGAGGGGATGCATGGGCTGGCTCAAAGCGTGGCAGGAAAGTGGACGGCCACCTTCTTCCCGATCGTGATGACCATCTTCTTTATCGTCATCACCTCCAACTGGTTCGGCCTGCTGCCCGGTGTCGGCACCATCGGCTGGTTGGAGCATCCGCATTCAACCGAAGTCCACGGCTACGTCACCGACGGCATCGTCATGACCGCTGAACCGGCGGGGCCGGGTGAAGAGGGATTCGTGCTCGTGCCGTTTTTCCGCGCGCCGTCCACCGACCTGAATTTCACGTTGGCGCTGGCGTTGATTGCTGTCGGCCTTTCGCAATACTTCGGCATCAAAACACAGAAGCTGGGCTATTTCAAGAAGTTCTTTGATTTCAGCGGCTTCAAACAGGGCGCCATGATGGGCGTGATCATGGTCTTTGTCGGCCTGCTGGAGCTGATCGCCGAATTCGCTCGTATCATCTCCTTTAGCTTCCGTCTTTTCGGCAATGTCTTCGCGGGCGAAGTGCTGCTGCTCGTGATGGCGTTCCTGATCCCGTACATCGCGTCGCTGCCCTTCTATGGGCTGGAATTGTTCGTCGGCTTCATCCAGGCGTTGGTGTTTATGATGCTGGCGCTCGTCTTCTTCACCCTGGCCACGCAAGGGCACGGTAGCGAGGAGCACCATTGAGATAGCGAACGGCAAATGGCAAATAGCAAATGGCAAATGGCAGATCGGTCGGCAAGGTTATTCTGCAATTTGCAATCTGCGGTCTGCAATTCGCGCCAAAACATGATCTTTGCATTAGAACATCCTGCTTATCAGAGGAGTTACACATGGAAGTTGAAGGAATGAAGTCCCTGGCCGCGGCTCTGGCGATCGGTCTCGGTGCGATCGGTCCCGGTGTCGGTGTCGGTATGATCGGCGCCAAGGCCATGGAAGCGATCGGCCGCAACCCCGAGGCGATGAGCGATATCCGCACCAACATGATCCTGGCGATCGCTTTCGCCGAAGCCGTGGCGATCTACGCCCTGGTCGTCGCGCTGATCGTCAAGTTCGTCTAGTAGTGCGGTAGTACGATAGTACGGTAGTGCAATAGTCGCCATTCACTGGCGAATTCACTATCACACTAACTCACTATCACACTAACTTACTAGCGTACTGAGGAGGGGCCTTTGGAGAGTCTCGGCATCAACCTGGGTTTACTCGTTTCGCAGCTTGTCAACTTCACTTTGTTGGCGGTACTGCTCTATTTGCTGCTCTACAGACCCGTGCTGAGGATGCTTGCTCAACGCAAGGAGCGTATCGCGCGCAGCATGACGGACCTCGACGCCGCACGTGAAGCCGCGGCCAAGGCGCAGCAGGAATACGACCGCAAGGTCGCCGAGGCGCAGCGCAAGGCACAGGAGATCATCGCGCAGGCCGCGCAAACCGGCGATAAGGTCGGTGGCGAGATCAAGGCCGAAGCGCAGCGCGAGGCTGATGCGATCCGTCTGAAGGCGCGTGAAGAAGCCGAGCAAGAGCGGGCGCACATCCTCGCCGAAGTGCAGAGCCAGATCGCCAGCCTCTCGATGGCGGCGACCGAGCGTGTGCTGGGCCAGGGGATCGACGCCAACACACAGCGCAAGCTGATTGACAGCTTCCTGGCCGAACTGGGCGCAGCAAAGCCATGAACACGGATGAACGCGTGCAGAGCTATGCCAGCGCTTTCTTTGAGGCCGCGCTGGAGCGGTGGGCGGCGGCCCTGGATGGCGTGGCAGAGGCGACAACCAAGAATCCGCAGTTAGCTGAGCGCGTGGCTTACGTGGTCGAAGACTTCGCCGCCCGCCACCACCTGCTGGATCAGGTGATCCCGGGTGACGCCGATCTGCCGGTGCGCAACTTGCTGCTCACACTGGTCCAGCGCGGCGAGCTAAAGCTGTTGCCCGAGATCGTCATCGCCCTGCGCGAGCGGGTTCACCGCGCTGAAATTGCGCCGGTACCCGTTGAAGTCGTCAGTGCGATCGCGCTCACGGATGAACAGCGCCGCAGCCTGGTCACTAAACTGGAAGCACAGTACGGCGCCAACCTGAGCTACAGCTACCGGGTCGATCCCTCCATCCTGGGCGGCCTAATCGTCCGCGTCGGCGACAAGCTGATCGACGGCAGCGTGGCGAGCAAGGTGGCGGCGATGAAGCAGGCGTTGGGAGTTAGTGAGCTAGTGAGTTAGTGGTTTAGTACGATAGTACGGTAGTGAAGTAATACGATGGTGGCTTCCCGATGAAATGCCGCACTATCTCACTATCTCACTATCTCACTACCGCACTAACTCACTATCGCACGAAGGGGAACATAGATGGCTGTTCGGACCGAAGATCTAGTCGCGCAGCTCAAGCAGCAAATCCTGGGGTTCCAGGCGCCGACGCGCACCGTCGACGTGGGTACCGTGCTGTCGGTGGGCGACGGTATCGCCCGCCTCAGCGGCCTGACCAACGCGCGCGCCTCCGAGTTGGTGGAGTTTGACAACGGCACCCTGGGCATCGTCTTCAACCTCGAAGCCGACAACGTGGGCGTCATCATCATGGGCGAAAGCACCGGCATCGCCGAAGGCCAGCTTGTGCGCAGCACAGGCCGCATTGTCTCGGTCCCGGTGGGCAATGGGATGATCGGCCGCGCGGTGAACGCGGTGGGCCAGCCGGTAGACGGTAAGGGACCGATCGAATCGGACACCTTCCGACCCATCGAACGCATCGCGCCCAACGTGGTCAGCCGCAAGAGTGTGGACACCCCCGTTCAAACCGGCATCAAGGCGATCGACGCCATGATCCCGATCGGGCGCGGGCAGCGCGAGTTGATCATCGGCGACCGGCAGACCGGCAAAACCGCCCTCGTGATAGACACGATCATCAACCAAAAGGGACAAGACCTGATCTGTATTTACGTTGCCATCGGGCAACGGCAGGCGCAGGTGGCCCAGGTGATCGCCACCCTGGAAAAGTACGGCGCGATGGAATACACGGTTATCGTGGCGGCCACCGCCTCCGAGCCGGCCGCGCTGCAATACATCGCACCTTACGCCGGTTGCGCTATCGGCGAGGAGTTCATGGAACAGGGCAAGGACGCGCTGATCATCTACGATGACCTGTCCAAGCACGCCCAGGCCTACCGCCAGGTTTCACTGTTGCTGCGCCGTCCTCCCGGCCGCGAAGCCTACCCCGGCGATGTGTTCTATCTGCACAGCCGCCTGCTCGAGCGTGCCGCGCGCATGGCGCCGGAGTTCGGCGGCGGGTCGCTGACCGCGCTGCCCATCATCGAGACGCAGGCGGGTGACATCTCGGCCTACATCCCCACCAATGTTATTTCCATCACCGACGGCCAGATCTTCCTGGAGAGCGATCTGTTCTACGCGGGCATCCGCCCCGCGGTGAACCCCGGCCTCTCGGTGAGCCGCGTTGGCGGCGCTGCGCAGACCAAGGCCATGAAACAGGTGGCCGGCAAGATGAAGCTGGAGCTGGCGCAGTTCCGTGAGCTGGCGGCCTTCGCCCAATTTGGCTCGGATTTGGATCCGGCCACGCAGCGCCAGCTTGACCGCGGCCAGCGCATCACGGAAATCCTCAAGCAGCCGCAGTACCAGCCGGTGTCGCTGGAGCGGCAGGTGATGGTCTTTTATGCCATCACCAACAACTACCTGGACAAGATACCGCTGGACAAGATCAAGGCCTGGGAAGAGGCTTTCATTCGCTATATGGACGCCAGCCATCCCAGTATCGGGCGGGCCATTGCAGCGGCGAAGAAGCTGGACGACACGACCACCGATGGGTTGAAACTGGCGATCCAGGACTTCAACCAAATGTTCCTGAGCTAGTCATGGCCAGCACACGCGAAATCCGCCGCCGCATCCGCAGCATCAAGAACATCGCCAAGGTGACCAAGGCGATGGAGACGGTGGCCGCGTCCAAGATGCGCAAGGCCCAGCAGCAGGTGTTGGCGACCCGTCCCTACGCCGAAAAATCGTGGGAAGTGCTGACCTATCTGGCGCGCTTGCGCCGGAGCAATGCAACCGAACAGCCGCTGCTGCAGGAGCGCCCGGTTCTGAAGATCGGCCTGCTCCTGATTACCGGCGACCGGGGCCTGGCGGGCGCGTATAACGCCAACATCCTTCGCAAGGCCGCGGCCCAGATCACCGAGTGGGAGAAGGCCGAGGTGCAGGTCAACCTGATCACCGTCGGCAAGAAGGGGCGCGATTGGATGCTGCGCCACGGCCCGCCGCTGCTCGCCGAGTTCACCGGCCTCAGCGACCGACCAACCAGCAACGACGTGGCGCCGGTGGCCAACATTCTGATCGAGGACTTCGTCGTCGGCCAATTCGATGCGGTCTACATAGCCTACACTGAGTTCCACAGCACGTTGCGGCAGGATCCGATCGTCAGGAAACTGTTGCCCATCACGCCGGCTGAACCCACCATGCCGATGACGGCCGACTACATCTTCGAGCCGGACCCGCAGACCATCCTGAATGAAGTGCTACGCGGTCTCACCGAGCTCCAGATCCTACAGGCGATATACGAGTCGATCGCCAGCGAACAATCGGCCCGGATGGTCGCCATGCGCAACGCCACCGAGGCGGCCAACGATCTGATCGGCCAACTGACCCTATCCTACAACAAGGCCCGCCAGGAAGCGATCACCAAGGAACTGCTGGACATTGTCGGTGGAGCGAGTGCGTTGACGCAGGCATGAGAACGGTCTGCGACGAAATGAGCATCGCACACTGGATATGTATATGAAACGATTGCTGGGATGTGAGGTGAGGCGATGGGAAACCAATTCACGCTGGAATACTGGATAACTCAAGATTGGTATGTGGGTAAGCTAAAGGAAGTCCCTGGCGTATTCAGCCAGGGTAAGACCCTTGATGAATTGGAAGAGAACGTCCGTGATGCTTACGCGATGATGGTGGAAGACGAAGAAGCAGATGTGCCCCGCGCAGGAGTTCACACGAAGGTGCTCGAGGTCGCGGGGTGAAGCGAAACAGGTTGATCCGAGAACTAACGGAAGCAGGATGCCAGTTGGAGCGGCACGGTTCCCGCCACGATATATACCGCAACCCGGTAAATGGTCGGAAGGCGCCGATCCCCCGTCACTCGGAGATTGATGATCTGCTTTGCGAAATGATCCGAAAGCAACTCGGACTCGTTGGAGGAATAAGGCATGGGTAAAAGCGGCGCAATCGGCAAACTGGTCCAGGTCATCGGCCCGGTGGTGGACGTGGAGTTCGCCCTCGAAGATTTGCCGGACATCTACGACGCCCTGGAGATCCAGCTCGACGACGGGGGCAAGCTGGTGTGCGAAGTGCAGGGACAATCGGGCCACAGTTGGGTGCGCTCGGTAGCTATGTCCAGCACCGATGGCTTGCGCCGCGGCATGCCGGTTGTGGGCCTGGGCAAGCCCATCACTGTGCCGGTCGGGCCGGGCACGCTGGGCCGAATTTTCAACGTCCTGGGCGATGCCATCGATACCACCGCACCGGTCGAGGCCTCCGACTATTACCCCATCCACCGCCTGGCCCCGTCGCTGGTCGAGCAATCCACCAAGGCCGAAGTATTCGAGACCGGCATCAAGGTCATCGATCTGATCGCGCCGTTTACCAAGGGCGGCAAGACGGCCATCTTCGGCGGCGCGGGCGTCGGCAAGACGGTCGTCATCCAGGAGCTCATCCACAATATCGCCAAGTTCCACTCAGGCTACTCGGTGTTCGCCGGTGTCGGCGAGCGCAGCCGTGAGGGCAACGATCTGTGGCACGAGATGCGCGATTCCGGCGTCATCAGCAGCACGACGATGGTCTTCGGGCAGATGAACGAGCCACCGGGCGCGCGCCTGCGGGTGGGCCTGACGGGCGTCACCATGGCCGAGTATTTCCGCGACCAGGGCCGCGATGTGTTGCTCTTCATCGACAACATCTTCCGGTTCGTGCAGGCCGGTTCCGAGGTGTCGTCGCTGCTGGGCCGCCTGCCCAGCGCCGTAGGCTATCAGCCGACCCTGGGCACCGACATGGGCGAGCTACAAGAACGCATCTGCTCGACCAAGACCGGCTCCATCACCTCGATGCAGGCCGTGTACGTGCCCGCCGACGACTACACCGACCCGGCGCCCGCCACCACCTTCGCCCACCTGGATGCCAGCATCAGCCTGGAGCGTTCATCTGGCCGAACAGGCGCTCTTCCCCGCTGTGGATCCGCTAGCTTCCACCAGCCGCATCCTGGATCCGCTGATCGTGGGACAGGAGCACTATGACGTGGCACGCGCGGTGCAGCGCACGTTACAGCGTTACAGGGATCTGCAGGACATCATCGCCATCCTGGGTGTCGAAGAGTTGAGCGAAGATGACAGGCTGACCGTGGCGCGCGCCCGCAAGATCCAGCGCTTCTTCACCCAGCCCATGTTCGTGGCTGAGGCGTTCACCGGCCGGCCGGGTGTCTATGTCAAGGTGGCAGACAATGTAGCCGCCTTCAAAGACATCCTCGACGGCAAGTACGACGAGCTGCCCGAGCAGGCCTTCTACATGGTCGGCTCCATCCAGGACGCCGTGGCAAAAGCCAAGGATCTGTGAGAGTAATCCCATGCCGAGCATCCGTTTGGACTTCGTCTCCCAGGACCACATGGTCTTCTCCGGTGATGTGAACGAAATCGTCGCGCCGGGCATCGACGGCCAGTTGGGCATCCTGCCGAAGCACGCGCCGTTGATGACCATCCTGACCGCGGGTGAAGTGATGGTCAAGCGCCACGGCCGAAGATGACCTCTTTTTTGCCGTGAGCGGCGGCTGGATGGAAGTACGGCCCGATCATGTGACGATCCTGGCGCGGACGGCTGAACGCTCCGACGAGATCGACCTGAAGCGTGCGGAGGCCGCCCGGGCCAGCGCCGAAGCGTTGTTGGCGCAAGGCATTCCGCGCGAGGATCGCACCGGGCTGGAGATGGCGCTCAGGCGATCGAAGATCCGCCTGAAAGTCGCGGGCAGGCGCGGCGGCTGGCGTCCGGCAGGCACGGGAGAGAACGAGGCTTTCGGCGGGGAAGGCAAGTAGGTCCTGCCAAATCAGGGTGACGGTGCGTGCAGCGCGTTCTTAGGAGGCGCTGCACGTTTCTTTTTGCGCGGCGGTCGCGTTTCGCTTATAATGGTATTATCCTTACGTGCGACGCACCACAGAAAGTGCGTCGTGCTTGTCTGTCGGGCCAGGAGCAATCATGTTTGAAAGACAAATCGGCATTGACCTGGGCACGGTCAATGTGCTGGTATATGTCAGCGGCCGCGGCATCGTGCTGCGCGAACCGTCGGTGGTGGCCATCTCGATCCACGATAACAAGATCGTGGCGGTGGGCCAGGAAGCACGCGACATGCTCGGCCACGCGCCGGAGAGCATCGAGGTCGCCCGGCCTATGCGCGACGGCGTGATCGCCGACTATGTCGTGACCGAGGCGATGCTGCGCTACTTCATCCGCAAAGTGGTCGGCCGCAACCCGCTCTTCCGCCCGAAGGTGATGATCAGCACGCCAAAGGGTGTCACCAGCGTGGAAAGCCGCGCCGTACACGACGCCGCCATGCAGGCCGGCGCCAAAGAAGCTTACCTGATCCCCGAACCGCTGGCGGCTGCCTACGGCGCCGGGCTGCCCATCGGCACGCCCACGGGCAACATGGTGGTGGACATCGGCGGCGGCACGACCGAGGCCGCGGTGGTGTCAATGAACGACATCGTGGTGTGGAGCAGCGTGCGTGTGGGCGGTATCCGCACTGATGAATCGATCATGGCCTACGTGCGCAAGAAGTACAACCTGATCATCGGCGAGCAGACCGCTGAGGAGATCAAAATCACGATCGGCAGTGCGCTGCCGCTGCCTGAAGAACTCAGCATGGAAGTCCGCGGCCGGGACCAGGTAGCGGGGCTGCCCAAAACCATCATGCTGACCTCGAGCGAGATCACCGAGGCAATGGCCGAGCCGCTCGGCGCCATCATCGGCGTCATCCGCCAGACGCTCGAAAAGACTCCCCCCGAACTCGCTGCCGACATCATCGATCGCGGCATGGTGCTAAGCGGCGGCGGCGGACTGCTACGTAATATCGACCGGCTGGTGACGAAGGAAACCGGCGTGCCCGCGTTCATCGCTGAATATCCGCTGGCCTGCGTAGCACTCGGTGCGGGCAGGGCGCTGGAGAACTATGTGGTAATGCGGCGCAGCTTGCCGACGGTGTAATACCAGTACTTTGGTAGATTGGTAGATTGGGCACTTGTGACTTAGTGCGTTGATGAGTAATCTTGAGTATCCCCACCAATTTACCAATCTACCCAATTACCAACCTACCGCCCTTCCGCGCCCGAATCTGCTCCAAAGCCTCCCGCGCCGCTTTGCGCACTTTGCTCTTTTGATCTGAACTGATCGCCCACTCCAGCGCCTTCTCCACGGTGCGATCTCCGATCCGGCCCAGGCTCTGTGCCGCGGCCTCGCGCACCATGCTATTGCCGTCGTTGCCCAGACGATCGCAGAGATCGGGCAGCACGGCCGGATCGCCCAGATCGCCCAAGGCGAGGAGCGCCGCGGCCCGTACACCCGAATCATCGTGCGTCAGGGCATCGTGCAGGGGCTCCAACGCAGCCTTCCCACCGAAATTACCCAACCAGCGCGCAGCCCGCTCCGCTAATTGAGGATCGCCCTCGTACAGCCGCTCGATCCAGATAGCCAGATCCGTCTGCTTCTCCCCGCGGAAGCGCACCCGAACCTTCTCTGCTTCGATGAAGCCCGCGTACAGATCCGCGAAGGCTGGATCGTGCGGATCTTGAGTTGGCTCCGCCCCCGGCGAAGCTGGCCGATGCGCGGGCCGCAGCCGGACGGCAAACTCGCTACTGGAAAGCACGCTGGCGCCGGCGTCGCGCACCCGCCAGCTCAATCCCTGATCGTTGGTCACCACCGCGTACTGTCCGGGCTGGGCGCGCCCCTGGAGATATTCCACGATCGCGTCGTCGGCCGTTTGACCGGGCTCGGCAAAACGCACCTGGATGCCGGGGCTGGACAGATCGGTAGTCTGGGGATAGAGCGTCCGCTCCAGGACTCTCGACGGGCTGCTGTCAAAGAAAACGATCAACGCTCGGCCGCCGCTCCAGGCGCGGTAGGCGCGGAGGCGCTCCAGCAGCCGCCGCTCGTCGTCAGGCTGGTCGAGCTGAATGTCCGGCAGGATGCCGATCAGATTGTGGCCGTCGATAATCAGAGACATGGGTCGCTTCCGGTGAAAATGCGTTGACGCTGTCGGGAGTGTATGCTATGATGATAGGGAAGTCAAAGACGGAGCTAAACAATGATACCAGATGGCAGTACAACGAGCGCGCCGCAAGTCCGCGAGCCGGCCGTCGCTTATGCACGAAATACACAGATTCCGACCTTCTTCGGTCAGCCGATGTTGAAGGGTGCGTACGCGGCACTTGACCCTGCCCGGTCAGATCCTCAGACACCCACCATTTTCTATTCACATCCTGACGGTGAAATCTGGCTCGGGGATGCAATTCTTTGGCTGCGTTCGCTCGCAAACGAATCGGTCGACTTGATCTTTGCTGATCCCCCATACAATATCGGCAAGGCGGAATGGGACACTTTTGAGTCGCAACAGGCATATGTCACATGGTCGTTGCAGTGGATCGAACAGGCCGCGCGAGTTTTGAAGCCAACCGGGACGCTGTACATCTGTGGCTTTTCCGAGATTCTGGCGGATCTGAGATTGCCAGCCTCACAGTTCTTTCGAGGATGCCGCTGGTTGGTCTGGCACTACAAGAATAAGGCGAATCTGGGTCACGATTGGGGACGTTCGCATGAGAGCATCCTGCATTTCCGCAAAAGCCGGGATTTCACCTTCAACACTGATGATGTGCGTATCCCCTATGGCAATCATACGTTGAAGTATCCCGAACATCCGCAGGCCGAAACCAGCCAATACGGCAAGGGGAACGGCAAAGATCGCCTCTGGCACCCGCATCCTAAAGGAGCCAAACCCAAGGATGTGATCGAAATCCCGACAACCTGCAACGGGATGCACGAGAAGACGCCGCATCCGACACAAAAGCCTGAGGAACTGCTTCGGCAGATCGTCCTGGCATCATCCAATCCCGGTGAACTCGTCATCGACCCATTCCTAGGCTCCGGGACGACGGTCGTGGTCGCAGAACAGCTCAAACGTCAATGGAAAGGCTGCGATACCTCCCCGGAATACTGCGCTTGGGCTGCAGAAAGGATTGAACTGGTCGAAGATTGGCCGGTTGAAAAGTGGGTTGAATACGATCAGCAAAACGCCGAACGGAGAAAGTCCATCCGATGACAGAGCCTACATTGGGCGATCTGCAAGAGAGTGTGCGTGATAGGTCAGCGTTTAAGGAACTGGATGACTATCGGGTGATCGTGAGTGCTTTCCTTGATTTTGTTCGCGCGAGAGCAGCCCACGCGCATCGTCTCGCCATCGCACACCAACTATGTGTTCTTCCAGTACGGCCAGGGCTACGGCCACAAAATCACGCGCCCTATCAATACCGATTTATTCATCGAGTCGGCGGCTGATTTCGAGTCGGCGTTTAGCCAGTTCAGGGATTTTCTGAGCGATCTTAGTAAGCATCACGCAGTCGCGAGTGATCAGGCAAGCAACAGGAAGTACATTGAATCGCGCGCGATCAACCGGATGGTCTACACCCTCCAACAATCGGTCGGCTGCATCGGTGACTCATTTGAGGATGCTAACCAGTCCAGAAAGCGCGCTGGACAACTGTTTGAGACCCTGATCAAGCTAATTCTCCAGGAGGCCGGCGTCGAATGTGAGCCGCGCACGATCAACGTCCCCATACCAGACAATCCCGGTTACGAAATGTCATACGAATTGGATCTGGTCTTCTCGCGCGAGAAAGCCATTCTCACTTCTGAGACGAAGTTCATTCATCCCAACGAGATTGTCGGCTCAGTGAAGACCACCAGCAAGGATCGGATCGATAAAATCTTCCTTGACAAGTATTTACTGACCAGACTTCTCGGCCGAGAGATTCCAGTAGTCGCGATTTTTCTCCATGACGTTCAGCGAGCCCGAAGAGGCAACAGTATCTTTGGCATCAATTCAACCTTCAAGAGCAATCACTTCCTGGGCTATACGGTGGCCCTGAACAGGCTTGACGGTGTCTATTATGTTGATCCGAGACCAGAAATGCTGATCAACGAGCGACTACGTGAGCAAATCTTTGACTTCCAGCACTTTCTGACAAAGGATTTATGGGCGCTTACCCATGACAAGTGAGGTCGAAAACACACGTATGCGATTTCCTTTTTCGGCATTGCTTTGCGGGCTGCTCATGCTCTCGGGCTATGCCGGGGCGCCGGCCAGTCCACCCGCGATGAGTCTTGCACAAGAAGATGCGACGATGAAGCTATCCAGTTCGGCATTTGTTGAGGGCGCGCTGATCCCCGCGCGATACACCTGCGCAGGCGATGACTTTTCGCCACCATTGGCGTGGAGTGATATTCCTGCAGGTGCGCAGTCGCTGGCGCTCATCGCCGACGACCCGGACGCGCCGGTCGGAACGTGGATGCACTGGGTGGTGTTCAACCTGCCGGTGACCGCGGGCGGCCTGCCGGAAGGGATCAAGGATGCGAAGCAGCTACCCGGCGGCGGCACGCAGGGCACGAACAGTTGGCGGCGGATCGGTTACGGCGGCCCCTGCCCACCTAGCGGCACACACCGCTACTTCTTCAAGCTGTATGCGTTGGAAACGACCCTGTCCTTGGGCAATACCGCCACAGCCAAAGACCTGCAGGCCGCGATGAAAGGGCACATCCTGGCTGAAGCGAAGTTGATGGGACGATTCAAGCGGTGATGCGGAGATGGGGGAAACCCAGAGGAATGGAGAGGCACGGCGACGCGGCATCGCCAGGGGGTGAATGATGAGACGGGGACAACTGGAACGGAGGCGCAGTCTGTGGCTGCTGGCGCTACTGGCAGTCACGCTGATCTTCGGCCAGGCAGCCGCGCAAACGGAAGGCGCGGTCAAGCTGGCGAAGTTCAAGGGGCCGGTGACGCCGATCCTTCAGACCTACATCGACCAGGCCATCACCGACGCGGAGAAGACCGGCGCGGCGGCGCTGGTGATCGAGCTGGACACGCCGGGCGGATCGGTGGACATCACCAAACAGATCACCCAACGCATGGCCGCGTCCCGGGTGCCGGTCATCGTCTATGTGGCCCCGACCGGCGCGCACGCGGGCTCTGCCGGCACCTTCATCACGCTGGCCGGCCATGCGGCTGCGATGGCGCCCGGCAGCAGCATCGGCGCCGCCAGTCCGGTGGGCAATGAAGGCGCCGATCTCCCCGACACCCTCAAGGCCAAGGCGACCAACATCCTGGTGGCTGATATCAAGAACCTGGCCGCCCGCCGCGGTGAAAAGGCGACTGCCTGGGCGGAAAAGGCTGTGGCCGAAGCGGCAGCAGCCACCGCCAACGAGGCGTTGGATTTGGGCGTGATCGATGTGATCGCCGTAGATGTGCCCGATCTCTTGAAACAGTTGGAGGGCCAAACGGTGACCGTGGCCGGCGAGGAGATCACGCTCAAGGTACAGGGCGCGCCGGTGGAAGAAGTGCCGCTGGGGCCGATCCAGGGCTTCCTGAATACCATCACTAACCCGGCACTGGCGGCCATCCTGCTGACGATCGGCCTGAACGCCATCCTGTTCGAGCTGTCCAGTCCAGGCGGCTATGCGGTCGGGGTCATCGGCGTGATCTGTTTGCTCCTGGCCCTTTATGCGCTGGGCACGCTGAACGCGAACTGGGCGGGACTGGGGTTTATCGTGATCGCGTTCGTGCTCTTTGTGCTGGACATCAAAGCGCCCACCCACGGCGCGCTGACCGTCGGAGGGATCGCCGCGTTCGTGTTTGGCGCGTTCCTCTTGTTCAACACGCCCGAGCTCGAAGTTCCGTGGCCGACCATCATCTCCCTGGCACTGACAACCGCCGCGTTCTTCGCCTTCGCCTTAACCAAATCGCTGGCTGCTCAGCGCCGCCCGCCCACGACCGGTAAGGAAAGCCTGATCGGGAAGGCCGCCGAGGTGCGCCAGGCGCTGACACCCGATGGCATGGTGTACGTCAACGGCGAGTTGTGGCACGCCGAGTCTGAATCCGGCCCGATCGCTGCCGGCGAGCATGTGGTTGTGACCGGACAAGAAGGCTTCGGCCTGCGCGTGAAGTCGGCGACATGACCAACGCCATCGCGGAGCACCCGGAGTGGAGCCGGAGTAGGGAACCCGGCAGAGTCGAAGGGTGCGCAGCGGTCTTGTTGCCAAGATCGCGCCTTTCGACTACGTCCCGCGTACCGCGGCGGGACTCCGCTCAGGGTGCTCACAACTAACTTTGAATACACCTATTTGCCATCCGCCATCTGCTATCAGCCAGCCACCGGCTCCGGCAGATCCCCCGGCAGATCCGGTTCGCCGGGCGGCGGCTCGGTGGGGCTTGTCGGCGCTTCGTCACCCTGCTGATCTTCCCCGTCACGATCCGCCGCGTCTTTGGCGTCTGCCTCGTCCTGCTTTTCCCCAAAGGCTTCCAGCTTCTCCGCCAGCTCGCGCAGCCGGTGATCGACACGGCCGTTGACGGTGTCAGGCGGATAGGCGCCGTCGGGGCCGCGTTCGCCCGCCGGCACGCCGGTCAGGAGCTCGATGCCTTCATCGATGGTGCGCACAGGCCAGAGATGGAACTGCCCCCGCGCCACAGCCTCAACCACATCCTCGCGCAGCATCAGCGTGGACACGTTGGTCGCGGGCAGGATCACCCCCTGCTCGCCGGTGAGGCCGCCCGGCATGGCGCGACACACGTCGAAAAAGCCCTCGATCTTGGCCGTGGCCCCGCCGATGGCCTGGACTTCACCGCGCTGGTTGACCGAGCCGGTGACTGCAATCCCCTGCTGGATCGGCAGATCGGCCAGGCTGGAAAGCAGTGCGTACAGCTCGGTGGACGACGCGCTGTCGCCATCGATCCCCTCGTAGGATTGCTCGAACGCGATGCTGGCCGACAGGCTGAGCGGTTTGTCCTGCGCATAGCGCCCGCCGAGGAAGCCGGTGAGGATCAACATGCCCTTGTCGTGGGTGCGCCCGCTGAGCCGGGCCTCGCGCTCGATGTTGATCACTCCGGCGCGGCCCTGATAGCTGGCGCAGGTGATCCGGCTGGGCCGGCCGAAGGCATAGTCGCCCAACTCCAGCACTGCCAGGCCGTTGACCTGCCCCACCGCCGCGCCCGTAACGTCCACCATGAACGTGCCGTCGGTGATCAGCTCGCGCATCCGCTCCTCGTACTGGTTGGAGCGGTAGACCCGCTCATCGATGGCACGCTGCACGTCTGCCGCGCTGACCGTGGTCGGCCCGGAGCGCTGTGCCTGCCCCGCCCAGAACGCCGCCTCCTGGATGACGTCGGCGACGTGGGCGAAGCGCGTCGTGAGCTTGCGCTGATCCTCCACCAGGCGGCCGCTGTACTCGATCACCTTGGCCACGCCACTGGGGTCAAAGTGGGGCAGCCCGTACTCCTCACAGCGTCCGCGGATGAAGCGGACGATGCGCTCCTCGTTATCCGACGTCCAGGCCATCTCCGCAGCGAAATCGGCGCGCACCTTGAACAGCTTCTCGAACTGCTCGTCGAATGCGTAGAGCGCGTAGTAGGTCTCCGGGTCGCCGATGAGGACGACCTTGACATCGAGCGGGATCGGCTCCGGGGCCAGGGTCGTCGCGGCCAGCACGCCCATCTGCTGCGCCAGGTCCTCAAGGCGGACGCGCGCGTTGCGTAAAGCCTGTTTCAACGCCTCCCAGCCCAATGGCTGGCGCAGGAGTACACGCGCATCGAGCAAGAGATAGCCGCCGTTGGCTCGATGTAACGCGCCGGCCTTGATGTGCCGGTAATCCGTGACCAGCGTGCCGAACTCGGCGCGCATCTCCACCTTGCCGATCAGATTGGGATAGGTGGGGTTGGTCTCCGCGATCACCGGCGCGCCCTGCAGACCGCTGTTGTCCACGATCACGTTTAGCCGGTAGCGGTCGAACGGTGAGGCGGCCTGTGGGCGCAGCCAGGCCGGCATCGGATCAGACGGCTGGCTTGCAGCCTCTTCCCCCTCGGCGGGCGTCGCGGCAGCCCCAAAGTCGTCGGTATGCTCAGCCAGATGAGCCTGGATGCCTACGAGATAGGTGAGCACATCGGGCCAATCCGCGTATTCCGGCGCCAACCGATCGAAGAAGGGCTGGATGGCCGCACTGGCGATCGCCTGTTGAAGGGTGTTGAGCCGCGCCTGCGCAGCCTCTTCAAGCTCTTGCACCTGCCGCAAGGTTCGCTCCAACGTCTCCTGTAGCCCAATGCCGCGCTCGAGATAACGCCTCGCGTTCGGCTTCCTGCAACGCATCGAACTGCTCCTGGGTAAGCGGTTCACCGTCCTTGGCCGGAGCCACCATCATGCCCGTCGGCGTGCGCGCCAACACGAAGCCCTGCTGACGCACGGTGGCATCCAACCCGCGGAAACGCTCGTTGCGTTGACTGTCCAGCTCGCGGCCCAGCGCATTGCGGCTCTCGGCGTACTGGTCGCTGGCGAACATCTTGTCCAGCGCGTCGGCCACCTGTCCGAGCAGCGCGTTCACCTGTTCGCGCAGCTTGACGCCGCCGCCCGGCGGCAACCGCACTGCGCACGGGCGATCGGGGTCGCTGAAATTGTGGACATAGCCCCAATCGGGCGGCACGCCCCGGGCAGCCGCCTTGGCCTCCAGGAAACGCGTCAGGATGCTGGATTTCCCTGCGCCCGCGGGGCCGGTCGCAAAGACGTTGTAGCCCGGATAGGGCATCTCCATGCCGAACTCAATGGCGCGCGTGGCGCGTTCCTGGCCGATGATCGCTTCTTTGCCGAGGGCCTCGGCGGTCGTAGCAAACGTAAACTGTGCAGGGTCACAGCGGCGGCGCAACTGCGCGGCGGTGAGCTTGGCTGGTTGGGTCATGAGGCGCTCCTGGCTCCTGACGGATAGAAAATTGAGACGGTAATTGGCTTGCGCAGGATCGGTTTACTCTTTTTCCTTCGCCCCTTTGTAGGTAATCCCCAGGCGTTCTTCGCTCCGATCGGTGGCCGGCGGCGGTTCGGGTGAAAGCGCTGCAATTTCAGCCCGCCACTCCGGCGTCAGTGCAAGCGCCGGTGCCTGCAACGCTGGTTCCAACTGCTCCAGGCTGCGCGCGCCGATGATCGGCGCGGTGATCGCCGGGTGCGCCATAACCCACGCCACCGCCAGTGTCACCGGATGCACACCGCGCGCTTGCGCGTGGGCGGTGAAGCGTTCAGCGACATCAAGATACTCTGGAATGCTGTAACGCGTCCGGTGCATTGGGTTCTCCATCAGTCGGCCGCGTTCCGCTTGCATCCCCGGACCGTATTTTCCGCTCAACAGGCCGCTGCCCAATGGGCTGTAGGAGATGACTCCCATTTGCTCAGCTAACGCCAGCGGCAATATCTCCACCTCGGCCTGACGCTTAACCAGATTGTACATCGGCTGGATGCACTCAAAGCGCGCCAGCCCGCTCGCTGCTGAGATCCCCAGCGCCTTCGCGATCTGCCACGCCGCCCAGTTGCTGACGCCGATGTAGAGCACCTTCCCCTGACGCACCAGATCATCCAGCGCGGCGCAATGTCTCGTCAATGGGCGTCGAGCGCGTCGAAACCGTGGACGAAATAGAGGTCGATGCGATCGGTCGCCAGGCGGCGGAGGCTGCCCGCCACAGCCTGCATGATATGGCGCCGCGATAGCCCGCGTTGGTTCACATCGGGTCCCATCGGAAAGTGCGCCTTGGTCGCGATCACCAGCTCATCGCGCCCGCCGGCCATCAGCCGGCCCAGGATCTCCTCCGACCGGCCGGCCTGGTAAACGTCCGCAGAGTCGAAAAAATTGACGCCAGCGTCACGGCAGCGCCGGAACATGGCCGCTGACGTGGCCTCATCCGCGTCGCCGCCGAACGACATCGTGCCGAAGCACAGGCGCGAGACCTGCACGCCCGTGCGACCGAGGGTACGGTATTCCATGGAAACACTCCTCAAGTGATAGCGTAGGGGCCAGGTCAACCTGCGCTCGCCTAACAATTCGCCTAACGATTCAGCAGCAGAGCGCCCACAAACCCAACCAGCGCGCCCACTGCGACCTGCAAAGGGGTGTGGCCGAGCAGCTCACGCAAACGTTCTTCGTTCAAAGGATGGCCGGCCAATAATTCCTCGACGATCCGGTTGATCTTCTGCGCCTGCTTGCCCGCAGCCTGGCGGACGCCGGCCGCGTCATACATCACGATCATCGCCAGCACCGCGCTGACTGCAAAAAGCGGCGAGTCGAAACCCGTTTCGACCCCAACGGTGATCGCCAGGGCCACCACCAGTGCGCTGTGAGAGCTGGGCATACCGCCGGTCGCCCACAGCAGGCTGAGGTCGAGCTTGCGGTGGAAGATCAGAGGCGAGAGGAGTTTCCACAGTTGCACGGCGAACCAGATCAGCACGGGCACCCATACAGTCCGGTTGCCGGCCAATTCAACCAGCGCCTGCGCGAAGGTCGGTTTCATCCGCTCTGACCATCCTCAAAGGACTCTGCCGCCAGCACCCCATCGGGTCGGGTCATCAACTGGCGGACGCGCAGCTCGGCGCTATCCAGCAGAGTGTTGCACTGCTCGGCCAAAGTCGTCCCGCGCTCGAACAACGCCAGCGCCTGGGCCAGCGGCAGAGCCTGCCCTGAGCCGGTCGAAGGTTCGCCGGTTTCGAGCTTGCGGACGGTCTCTTCCAGTTCGCGGTAAAGATCTTCGAAGGATTTGTCTTTGGGCATGGGAACCTCGTTGTATCAGATGAATGACGAAAGACCAATCTCGCAGGCCTTTCGTCATTCGTCATTCGTCATTCGTCATTCGTCTCACGTCCGTCACGGTCACCCCGAACTCCCCGTCCGCCACGCGCACGTTGAGCGCATCACCGGCCGCCACCTGAGCGATCGAGCTGACCACTGAGCCGTCGGACTGGGTGACAATGGCATAGCCGCGGGACAGGACCGCCGTCGGATCGAGGGCCGACAGGTGCAGGCGTTGGCTCCGCAGACGCTCGCGCGCGCTGCGCAGGCGTGCGGCCATCGCCAGCCCGGCGCGCTGACTCAGGTCGTCCACACGCTGACGGTCATGCGCGATGTGCAACAAGGGGGACTGGCGGCCCAGCCGATGCGCCTGCGCCTCCGTCCCCGAGCGCGCTGCGATCAGATGCGCCTGAATTTGCGTTTGCGCCGGCTGCCGCCAGCCCGCGCACGGCCGCTGCCAACTCACGACGATCCGGCGTGGCGAGGTTCGCGGCGCCGGTGGGCGTCGGCGCGCGCAGATCGGCGGCGAAGTCGGCGATGGTGAAGTCGGTCTCGTGGCCGACCCCGGTGATGATCGGCACGGCCGACGCGACGATGGCGCGCGCCACCCGCTCGTCGTTGAACGCCCAGAGGTCTTCGACCGAGCCGCCCCCACGCGCCAGGAGGATGGCGTCCAGCGGCTCCTGCTCGGCCGCCCAGCGGTTGAGCGCAGCGAGCGCAGCCACGATGCCCGGCGGCGCATCCGCGCCCTGCACCGGCGCGGCCGCCAGGATGACGTCCACCAACGGGTAACGGGTCGCCAGAGTGCGCAGGATGTCGCGCAGTGCGGCGCCCGTCGCAGAGGTCACAACGCCCAGCCGCCGCGGCCGTGCGGGGACGGGCCTTTTGCGCGCGGCGTCGAACAGCCCCTCAGCGGCCAAATGCGCCTTCAGCCGCTCGAACTCCAGCCACAGCCTGCCCGCGCCGGCCGGCTCCAGATGATCCACATAGAGCTGATACTGCCCGCCCGCCTCGTACACCGAGATCGCGCCATGCACGATCACCTGATCCCCGTTGCGAGGCAGGATCAGCCGCGCGGCCTGCGTGCGCCAGATCACCGCCTTGAGGACCGCACCGCCATCCTTCAGGGTGAAGTAGCAGTGCCCGGAGCTGGCCTGGGTGAACCCGGACACTTCGCCCGACAGCCACACGTCGCCCAACAGCAAATCCTCGGAAAACAAGGACTTGATGTAGGCGGAGACCTGCGACACGGTGTAGACGTTGGATGGTGGCATGACGCCGCTCCTCGCGGTTCTGTTCAGCTTCCATTACTGCGACTGCACAAGAACTGCAACTGCGCAAGATTCACGCAAGACGCCTGGATAAGCAGTCTTCGACACGCTCAAGGCGCTCATGCCGGGACGAAGAAAAACGCCAACGCCAGGATCACGTAGAGGCCCAGCAGTTGCGCCCCTTCCAGCCAATTGGATTCCCCGTCCTGTGACACAAACACGGCGATCAGAACGCCGGCGAACAAGGCGACAATCTCGAACGGATTGAAAACCAACGTCAGCGGGTTGCCCATCAGCAGGCTCAGGAACACGAGCACCGGGGCGACAAAGAGCGCGATCTGCAGGCTCGAACCGACAGACACCGCCATACTCAGCTCCATCTTGTTCTTCACGGCAGCCTGGATAGCCACGACGTGCTCGGCGACGTTGCCCACCAACGGCACCACGATGATGCCGATGAAGAACTCCGAAATCCCGAGCGCCTCGGTGGTATGTTCGACGGCGCCGACCAGGATCTCGCTGAGCCAGGCGATGAGTACCGTGGCGGCCACCAGAATCAACACCACCCGCCTGATGCTCCAACTGCCGGCGTGTTCAACTTCGACCTCCCGGGCCAACTCCGGCTCGGGGCTGGTGTAACGAAAAGCGAAGAGCAGGCCCAACACGTAGATGGCCAGCATCGCGACCGCGGTACCCAGGCTCAGCGACTCCACCGGGCCCGTGGTCTCGGTGTGCGCGAAGAAGAAGAGCGAGGGAATCAGCAGCGCCATGACCGCCAGCAGCAGTTGCGTGGCGTTGACCCCCGCATGGGTGCGATCGAAGCGCTGCACGCCGTTCTTCAGGCCGCCGAACAGCAGGCTGGCCCCCATCACCAGCAGCACGTTGCCGATGATCGAGCCGGTGATGGAGGCCTTCACCAGATCCAGCAGGCCGGCCCGGATGGCGAAGATCGTGATGATCAGCTCCGCGGCGTTGCCGAGGGTGGCGTTCAGCAATCCGCCCAGCCGCGGCCCGGTATGGACGGCCAGTTCCTCGGTCGCACGGCCCAGGATGCCGGCCACCGGGATCACCGCCAGCGCAGAGGCGATGAACAGCCAGGTTTCGGGTACATGCAAAAAGCTGCCGATGATCGCAACGGGGGCGAAGATCAAAAGCAGATTGACATACTTCACGGTTTGCTACTCCTTGCCCTAAGCGCGACATGCGCATCCTTGGCCTGGCGAACCACCCATGCCCAGGCGTTTTCGCGCGCCAGCAGGCCGGTGCCGTCCACAAACAGGCTGGCGGGCGCCTGCGGCGGAACCATCAGATTAATGGCGCGCGGAACAACTTCCATGACGATAGGCGTAAGCCCGATATAGTCGCCATCTACCTGCACGGGCAGCGGCCGGTAGGTGCGGACTTCAACGCGGCGCGCCCGGTAGATGTCCACCCTGGGGTCCTGGATGTGTTGGTTGATCAGAATGTTAACCACATGCGCCAGGGTGCGAAGAGGGTTGCTCCCCTGGAAACAGTAAATGTCCAGAAAACCATCATCCATGACCGCGTTCTGCGCCATGCGAAATATGATGCCGTAGAGCTGGATGTTGCTGGCCGTGAGCATTATCATACGCCGGCTGACGCGATGGCCGTCGATGCGCACAACCGCCGAGGTTCCCGCGAAATCGCGCAGCGTCAGAAACGAGGTGACGACCGTCGCACCCGGACCGAGACGTCTTTTGCGCCCCGGTGCTGCCTCCACCGCGCGGTTGACCTGCGCATCGAAGCCGACGCTGCCCCAGCAGATGAAGTGCCGGGCCGGGGCATCTGCCCCGTGGGGCGTGATGCGACCGACATCCACCCGGCGCACCTGCCCGGCCAACAGCAGGCGCACCGATTCCGTGATCGGCCGCGGATGGAGGCCGCCGGGGATAGGCAAGTTCAACTGGCGTGCAAACACGTTGCCCGTGCCGCCAGGCAAGACGCCGAGCGCCGTTTCCGTGTTGACCAAACCATCCACGGTCTCGGCGAGGGTTCCATCGCCGCCGGCCACAAACACAGCATCGCATCCCTCTGCAACCGCCTTCCGCGCAAAGGTCGTGGCGTCCCCGCTGCCACGCGTCTCTTCGATGCCGTCGATCTCCCAGCCCCGCGAAACAAGCAGCCTGGCCGCCTGCTCCACATCATTGCTGCAGGAGTGCATGCCCGCGGCCGGATTACAGATAACAATCGCTTTCATACACCCACGTTCTATGGTTACAAGCGGCCAAGAACAACTCCAGTAATTCCAAATACTTCCGGAGTGGAGGCTTCAGCCGGTTTATCTGGCCAATAAAGCCGCAAACCACACCGGCCAAAGCCTCTACTCCAGATCCCATAAACGCCTACATTTGGAATCCCTGGAACCAGTCACCCTACTGGCTCGGTCGGAGAATGGCCGGAGCCGCAAGTTATGCTTTAGTGGGCACTATGGATACGATCCGGCAGCCCGATCCGGTCCGGGCATCCCGGCGGCCGACTGATCCAGGAAGGCGGCAAGCATTTGCTCGACCGCCGTGTAAGGATCCACCGCGCGCCGGGCGACCGCGGCCGCCATCTCTGACATCTGTCCGGCTGGCAAGCGGGCGAGCAGGGCGGCCAGCAATTCGTCGCGCAAAATGTGGTTCAGCGTGGCCGTGGCCCGCGCGAAGTCGCGTTTCTCACGCTGGCCGGTCGCGGCCAGGTGCGCCGCGTGGATCTCGATCCAGTCGCGCAACTGCGCGACCCCCTCACCGCGCACCGCCACCGTCTTGGTGATCGGCGGCAGCCAGGCGCCATCGGGCTGAGCGCCGGCCGCGGCGTGTTGCGGCGCCGGCCGCGCTGCGCCGGGGTCCCCCCGCTCCACTGCATCGGGGGGATGATGACCCGCCCGCGCCGGCGCCAGCCCTTGCATCATCTGCAGGGCCATGACGGTATGCTCAGCGCCCTCGCGGTCGGCCTTGTTGACCGCGAACAGGTCCGCGATCTCCAGCACGCCGGCCTTGATCGCCTGCACTTCGTCGCCCAGGCCGGGCGCTTCCACCACGATCGTCGTGTGCGCCGCGCCTGCGATATCGACCTCGGCCTGACCCACCCCCACGGTTTCCACCAGGATGCGGTCGAAGCCCGCGGCGTCCAGGACAGCGATCACATCGGCCGTGGCGCGCGCCAGCCCGCCCAGACTGCCGCGCGTCGCCATGCTGCGGATGAAAACGCCGGGATCGCCGGCCAGATCACGCATCCGCACCCGGTCACCCAGCAGTGCCCCGCCAGAGAAGGGGCTGGTCGGATCGACCGCGATGATCCCGACCGTGCGATCCTGGTCCCGGTACGTTTTCGCCAGCGCGTTCACCAGCGTCGATTTGCCCGTGCCCGGCGCGCCGGTAATCCCGACAACGTGGCCGCGGCCGGTGTGCGGGTAGAGCGCGGCAAGCAACGCGTGCGCCTCCGGCCCGCCGTCCTCCACCAGGGAAATCGTGCGAGCCAGAGCGCGGCGGTTGCCGGCGAGGAGTTGAGGAGCAAGGGAATCAGGTAGATGGATGCATTGGCAAATTGGGATGGCGGCAGGTTGGCCATTTGGTAGGTTTGTAGATCGGTAAATTGGTAGGTTGGTAGGTTGGTAGGTTGGTAGGTTGGTAGATTTGTAGATTGGCAGACTGGTTTCATCGCTCATCCGTCTACCAAACAACCAATATACCAAATTACCGATTTACCAATCTACCAATCTATCTCCCACCTGCTCCCGAATAAACCCCACGATCTCCCCCGTGCTCGTCCCCGGCCCGAAAACGCCCTTCACACCCAACGCCTTCAGGGGGGCCACATCGTCATCGGGGATGATGCCGCCCACCAGTACGACCACGTCAGCCATGTCCTGGGCCTGCAACAGATCCACCACGCGCGGGCAAAGCGCCATGTGCGCGCCGGACAGGATGGAGAGGCCCACCACATCCACATCTTCCTGCAAGGCGGCCTCAGCGATCATCTCCGGCGTCTGGCGGATACCGGTGTAAACCACCTCCATGCCGGCGTCGCGCAGCGCGCGGGCCACCACTTTGGCGCCGCGGTCGTGCCCGTCAAGGCCGGGCTTCGCGACGAGCACACGGATTTTACGGTCAGTCATGTTTAATGAAGCGCTCCTTACTGCTCGGCCCAGGTTTGGAATCCGACCTGGTGAAAATGGTGGTCGAAGGTAAAAGCTGTACTTAATCCCCACTGCTCCATGATAACGAAGCTCGTGCAGTCGACCATGCTCACGTCCTTGTCGTCATATTTTAGAAATTTCCGCCAAGCCTGTTCTTCTATCAGTTTATCAACCCAAACCACTTGAATAAGCGAGCTCTCTTCGATCATGGTCCGCAAACGAGCGATCGCACTGCGAGCTACGCGATCCACTAAGCCGGTATAAGTCTCGGCTAACACCCAATTGGTGGTCAGTAGCGAGCGGCGTTGAGTCTTAAGGATGCTCATCTCGCGCATCGCGTCTTGCCGCCACTGATCGCGCACATCCATCCAGGCGATCCAAGGTCCGGTATCCACAAAGATCGCGGGGCGGAGACTCACCTCATACCTCGCTGGGGTATTTCATCCAGGTCTGCGCCATAAAGATAGAAGTCATGGCGCACGGAGGTGTCCGTGGGGCGGTCACCCCAATTGACTTCATCTGGACGGGTCAGTTCGGCGATATGGTAAATAGGGTCGTCGAATTCCTCATCGCTTACGAACGCTACTTGGGTTTTCGGTTCTACCAGATACTCAACCAAGCTTTCCCGGACCACCTGGGCCAAACTCTTGTTTTCTTCAAGCGCCAACTTCTTAATCCGTTCGTACATTGACCTGGGCAATCTGATATTGGTCGTGACGTATTCGGTCATAGCGCACCTCCCGACAACCTGATTGTATCATGATACAATTGTATCGCCAACAACCCCGCTGCCAATAGACGATTGACCATGATCCATCATCCATCGTCCATCGCTAGAAGAACACCGGCTCCTGGTACTCCCCGAAGGCCTGCCGAAACACGCCGGTGATCTCGCCCAAGGTGGCACAGGCAGTGACCGCGTCCAGGATGGGGTACATCAGGTTCGTTTTGCCGTCGTAGGCGGCATCGGCCAGGCGGCGGAGGCTGGCCTGAACCGCGGCCCCATCTCGTTCGGCGCGCACGCGGTGGAGCCGGGCAATCTGCCGCGCGTAGCCCTGCGGATCCATCTCCAGGATCGGGATAGCGGGCAGTTCGTCGGTTACGTAGTCGTTCACACCGACGATGATCCGTTCGCCACTGTCCACCTCCTGCTGGAAGCGGAACGCGGCCTCGGCGATTTCCCGCTGCATGAAGCCGGCTTCGATGGCGGGCACTACGCCGCCCAACATCTCGATCCGTCGAAAGTAGTCTTGTGCCTCCCCTTCGATCCAGTCGGTCAGCGCTTCGACGTAAAACGAGCCGCCGAGCGGATCGAGCGTGCTGGCGACGCCGCTCTCCTCGGCGATCACCTGCTGGGTGCGCAGCGCGAGGGTGGCCGCTTTGGCCGACGGCAGCGCCAAGGCCTCGTCCATGCTGTTGGTGTGGAGGCTCTGCGTGCCGCCCAGCACTCCGGCCAGCGCCTGCAGCGCCACACGGACGATGTTCATCTCCGGCTGCTGCCGCGGTCAGGCTGACGCCTGACGTTTGCGCGTGCGTCCGCAGCATCCACGAGCGGGGATCCTCCGCGCCGTACTTCTCCCGCAGCGCCCGCGCCCAGATGCGCCGCGCGGCCCGAAACTTAGCGACCTCCTCGAAGAATTCGTTGTGGACGTTGAAGAAGAAGGAGAGCCGCGGCGCAAAATCGTCAATCGCCAGGCCGCGCGCCAGGGCAGCTTCCACATAGGCGAAGCCATCCGCCAGGGTGAACGCCAACTCCTGCGCCGCAGTGGCGCCCGCCTCGCGGATGTGATAGCCGGAGATGCTGATCGTGTTCCACTTCGGCAGCTCGCGCGCCGAACTCGATCGTATCCACAACCAGCCGCATCGACGGCGTTGGAGGAAAGAGGAACTCCTTCTCCGCGATGAATTCTTTCAGGATGTCGTTCTGCGTCGTGCCGCCGAGCGCCGCCCGCGGGATGCCCCGCTTCTCGGCCGCGGCGATGTACATGGCCCAGATGATCGCGGCCGGGCCGTTGATCGTCATGGAGGTCGTCACCTGGTCGAGCGGGATGCTATCCAGCAGCGCCTCCATGTCGGCCAGCGACGAGATTGCCACGCCGCACTTGCCGAACTCGCCCAACGCTTCCGGCGCGTCGGTGTCATAGCCGTAGAGGGTCGGCATATCGAACGCGACTGACAGGCCGGTTTGACCCTGGGCGAGCAGATACTTGAAGCGCGCGTTCGTCTCTTCCGCTGTGCCGAAGCCCGCGAACATCCGCATGGTCCAGAGCCTGCCGCGGTAGCCCGTGGGATGGATGCCCCGGGTGAACGGGTAGCGACCGGGCAGCCCCAGGTTGCGGTCGTAGTCAAGGTTGGCAACGTCGGCCGGGGAGTAGAGCCGATTCACAGGAACACCGGAGATGGTGGTGAAGGGATCGTGACGTTCGGGGAGGCGGGACAGCGGCACGGTCGGACGTCGGTGGTTTCCCATTGAGCGACGGATTCGCGAATGTGTTGGACTCTCGTTTGATTGTACATGCAGACCTCCATGCCGGCGGGCGTGGAATTCTGGCTACGCTTCACGATCTGATATCGTACTGTCCGACCGGCCCATCGAGCAGCACGCGCAGCTTGTTGAGCACATTGCGGCCCAGCACGATCTCGCTCCCTTGCTCATCACCGACGACGAAAACACCGGGGAGTCGCAAGTTGCCCAACTCAATGTCCACTACGAACAGTTGAGCCGCCCGCCATTCGCCCCAATGGCTGCGGATATGCGTATCCACCAGCGGCGGCGCCAGGATTTCCTCAAGATAAGCGATGGGAACCAGCGAACCATCTGAGCCGGTATCGAGCAACGCTTGCACCTGTTCGGTGCGCAATCCTTCTTCACTATTGCGCAACACAATCGGCGCGGCGGGGAACGGAGGTTGGTAAGCAGCGGCGTAGGCATATTTCATGGCTTCGCAGTCTCCTGCTGAAAGCCGCGTCGGACGAGAGGTCGTTCGACAACCTCTTCTACCAAAGTGATCATCACCGGTCTTCGGCCAAAACGTTGGCGTACTCGTTGACGCAGCGCGGTGACATTCATATCATGATCCAATACCTGGCCGTCGAGCATGGCGATGTACTCGCCCAGGTATTGCGCTTGCAGCTCGGCGTGGCGCTGACGGTAGACCTGGCTCTCCTCTGAAATCTTTCGCCGGTCAAGTTCCCATAAATAACGGCGGATCGCATCGGTAAAAATCCGATCAACCCCGATCTGCTGTTCACTTGCTGCCTGTTCGAGGCGGCTGTATAGCTGAGGGTCGATGACCCAATGAGAGGTTGGACTTGCTGAGGAGACTTCGTAGATTGCCGCGGGAACTTCCCTGAGCACAGACTGATCACCTTCCTGAAGGATCAAGTCGCGCAGTTTGTGTACCTGATTCTGTTCATGTTGTTGGATCAACAAACGCAACGCCTCGTCAATCACCGCACGCGTCGTCTTGATGCCGGTCAACGCCTTGGCCCTCTCGACCAGCGACTCATCCAGGACGACATTCGTTCTCATGGGTCGCCTCCCGCCTGATGATGTGTATGCAGTTCTCTAACGCGTGTGTATGATACACCCGATCGGTGCGTGAAGCAAGCGAGGATCGGGCGCCTGCTGCTCACTGGCCGCGCACGACCAGCGGCAGGTAGGTCTTCCCGCCGGCGTACACATTGATGCTGGCCGTCGCGTGATTGCCGTCCTTGTCCGTGGCCGCCAGCGTGATCACATGCCGTCCCTCCGGCCAACTCGGCCGCGTTGACCGCCGTTCAGCTCGGCTCGCCGATCTATCGCGTTGCCACCTCAAAGTGGTCGGCCGCAGCACCGGGATCACTCAGCAGGAGACGTTGTCCTGACCGATCATACAGTAGCACGATTAGGTGCTTCCAACCGTTGGCGCTTCGCTCGAACGTGTATCGATCTTCAATGCTGTCACCGGTCCTCCAGGTCGATGTTGGATAGCTGCCTGCCTGCGGCTCCTGATCCAACTGCGCCAGCAAGTTGCCTTGTTCATCCAGCATTTGCACGGATACGGTATAGTCATCCTGTATAGGAGATAGAGTCTGCCACCGCAGAGCGATGAACCGGGGAGCCCCAGTCCCATCCTTATCGACTTTCGCTTCAGCCAGCTGAATGCCGTTCGACCATGTCGCTAACGGAGACGATGATAGAGTTCTCCATCGCGTCCTGCTGAGAATGCAGGCGTACTTGCGCCAAAACGACGCGATCAGCGGGCTCTCGGGGAATTCATCAGGCGCTGCCGTTCAGAGGGGTTGCGAGCGTCGTAGAAGCCAGCGCTCAGGGTCGCGAGTCCGTCTTCCGGTATGCTGTGCGCACTGATGACATACGAGTCCGCAAATACCTGGTCGGGCAGCCACTGTCGAGTGGGGTGCCGCCCTTTCGCAGGCACTCCGTCAAACTGCCAGATCATGTTGTTCTTGCTATCAGTGAGATGGATGAACAGGGTGTAGAAACTGGGGATCTCATTCCGAGCCCGGAAGTACAGGGTGATGGGCATCGGTTGGTTCGCCGCAAGCCCAGCCCCGGCAGGCATGTCGATCCCGAGCAAGCTCATGCCTGCCTCAAAGTCCGCCGCCATCGGACGGTCTATGCGTAAGTCGCCGCCAATCGCTTTGGGCACGCGATAGGCGTCGCGCAGTGTAGCTACTTGAGAAACCGCAAGGACAAGAAAGAAGATAATAACCGTGCGGTGCAACCAAGACCACAAAGACCTGGGGCACAGGCCTTGCCAGCCAAGCAGTAGCAGTATGGCCACGGCAGATGCTGCCGGAAAAAGCAGGCGCCCCTGGTCCGCATACAGTATGATACGCATCCAACCCACCAGGCTCCCTAACACTACACCAAACCACACGATGAGCACGAAAATAGTTCTTCCGCTCACGGCCTCAGCTTTTCCCCTCATGCGCACCAGATAGAGGACCAGCCCCACACCGCCGAGAATCGTGGCCCAGGCAGTCGCCGCATAGTACCAGGGCTGAGCCAACACCCCGTACCCGAAGACACCCCAGTAGGATCTCGGCAGCCACTGAACCTGGCGCCAGAGATCCGCCGCGGTGGCGGCCTGATCTCGAGCCAGACCAGGCAAAGCGGCCAGCATAGGGCCGAGAGGAATCATGGTGCCGTAACGGAATAGGGTTCGGCCATACCAGAACCCTGCGGTGATCAAGATGCCCGCCCCAAAGAGGAGCCCCAGTAATGCCCCCCGACGCCACCGTAAACGCCATAACACGGGCGCGATCACTATGACAACGGGAAGGAGAATCGCGAGATTACTGGTCTTGGCGAGGGCAGCCAATCCCGCCGTTGCTCCAATGCCCAACCACGCGACCATGCGGCGTTCCTTGTGACACGCGAGGTAAAAAGCAAACCACATCGTCAGGACGGCTGTGGCGGCAGCCCACGTATCGTTGGTGATACTCGCGGAGCTAAACAGGAACTGAGGATTGAAAGCAAGAACACTTGCCCCAGCAAGCGCGGCCCACGGCACGGTTGGAAGCAATTCGCGTACCAGCCCCCAGGTCCCGAACACGGCGAGCAGGCCGCCTAGGGCAGAGACTACGCGCGCGATCCACAGTGTCGGCGCTACCGGTGCGCCCGGCAGCGTGACTGTGGCTCGCTTGCTCAATCCCATACTGTAGTAGGGGTTCACTACTTCGAGCTGAAGGGCTGGCTCAATCTGACTTGTCGGTGTCAGGATGGCAGCCAGAGCATAGTAAAGAGGCGGCTGCTGTATCAGTTCATGAGATATGGCCCCCGTCTGAGCATCGAGCAAAGGTAGGGATCGCGCCTGACGCAAATAGGCGATATATCGGAAATGGGCACCAGAATCTGGTCCCTCGAAGACAGGAACCAGGTTTGCGTAGACTCCAACAAGAACCGCAAAGGTCAGAAGCAGAAGTGCGGGCCAAAAGAGCGAGTACTCCGGCAATGACCCGAAACTCCGTCTACGAACAGATTTCTTCAAGGCCCCTCTCTTTTGCTGGATGAGATTGACTCTATCAGTCGGCCAGGACCACTTAACAAGCGATCAAACTAGCGTTGCGCACAACTCTGCCTTCCTTATCACGGGCGTTTGATTCTGTCAACCCTACATCAAATCCTGACTAGGGCTGTTTCAGTTCACCCATCTGGCGTCACTTGTTACTCGTTACTCGCTTCCCACGCCATTCGCCCGTCACCGCCGCGTCCAGACATGCCTCCAGATCCCCGAACCGCATCCGCACTCCGCTGTGCATCGGCGCGTAGCAGGCCATCTTGCCGGCATTGGTCGCCATGCTGCGCACGTCCAGCATCCGCATCGGCGCGACCACTGCGCAGGTGTCGGCCACGACCTCGCCGCCCGCGGCCTCGATGACCTGGACATAGCCCAATTCGGCCGCGGCCTGGCGGGTGATCTCGCCGGTGGTGACCCACAGCCGCGTCGCCAACGTCTTGCCGCGCAGATAGTCGGCCACTTGCTCGATCTCGGTCAGGCTGGCGTGCGGACAGCCGACCGTGACCAGGTCGATCTGCTTGAGATCGGGGTCGGCATCCATGACACGGTAAGCATCTTCCAGATCGTCGATGACCAGTCGTTGCGCATCCGGCCGGATGAGTGCTTCGCCCAGGTCGCGCGCCTCGGGGGTGACGCCGGCCACGTGATAGAGCGCAACCGCGCCATAGGCCGCCAGACCCGCGCCGAGCGTCTTCAGCCGGTCGCCGGCCGGGCCGCCGAGGGTCAAGTCAGCGGGCAGGGGCGGCAACCAACGCGCCAGGTCGGCGAACCACGGCACACCGCTGCCCACGGCTTTGCCCACGGCGTAGCTCAGCGCGCCGAAATCAGCCACCGACTTCACCGGACAGCGCACTTCCACGACGTAGTTCGCATGCCGGTTCTCGTCCAGGTGATACCCGTAACGCCCGGTCCGCCCGACCACGGCCGCGGCGATGGCGCTGGGGCCGCCCTCCCGGTTGCTGCGCGCGCCGATGACTGAGTTCGCGAACGCCACCGCGCTGGATTCAGCCCAGGCCAGGGCATCGCCGCGATGCGGCGCGTGTTCTCGGAACAGATACGGGGTGCAGCTCATCGTCGGTGTCACGCCCATCTTGGCGAAGGCATCGATCACGCTGAGCTGCGGCGCGGCAAAGTCAGCGGAAACACCCCACTGCTGCCACTTCCCCCGCTCCATCCCCATCGGGTTGAGGGTGGCCGGCACGCGCACCCGGGCGCCCTCATCGGCCCATTCGCTGAGAAACTGAACGCCCGCGTCGCCCAGATTCTTGTACGACACGCCCGCGATCTGCGCATGCACGACCGGCACCAGGTCGGCCGCGCCGTAGATGCGCGCGAGCGCCACGACGATCTCCATGGCGCGCTGGACGCCCCGCCCCTCGGCGCCGTCCAACATGGCCTGCTCTTCGCTAGTCAGGGTCAAATCACTCATTTGTTCACCTATCGGATATCCATGCTGCCTCATCGCGCCATAGCCAACTTCTTGATGGTGTTCAGCATCGCAACGATCAGGTCAAGGTTGACTGCGCCCACCATGCCCAGGTTACGACAGTCCAGGAACTGGCCTGCGCGCAGCATCACCCGTTGGTGCCAGCCATCCGCCTTAAACTCACACGCCGGAAAATCACTGTAGAGCACCGCACCCGGCCCTGGCTGCCCACCCAGTACGTTTTTCGGGTTGCAGTAGTAGATGCCGCGCGCACCGAACACCAGACAGCTATACCACCCGAAGACGACCCCTTCGATCAGTCCCAGCCCGGTTTCGTTCTTGGGCGCCTGGCTTTCGCGCAGCGCCTTTTGTAGCTTATCGAGCGGGATATTGGGGGTGGTGTAAAGACCGTTGCGCTTGAACTTTTGCAGGAGCGCCGCGACTTCATCGGGTGGCGGCGCGGTGGATATTGGCGACGCAGGGGGCGCAGGTTGACTCTTTGGCCGCGGCCGCACCTCGACAGCCCGTTGCGCCGCAGCCCGCACTTCCTGCCCCAACGCGTTAAGGCCCACCGCGGTAAAACACAGCACAGTCGGGTTCGCGCCGCCCTCCAGCGCGGCCGAACCGGTCATCTGGCGGGCTTCTCCCGCCGCCAACGCGAACGTGCCCAGCGAAAACGCCCCGATCTTGGCCTCCACCGCGCGGAGGTCGTCGTCTCCGGAGTTAGCCACGGTGATCGTCCAGGTGACCGCGCCCCCTTCCTCGACGCTCACGGGCTGCACAGAGAGATTCAGGTTGAGGCGGGAGACACTGTGTTGCGGCGCCGGGACCCGTGCAACATCCGGCGCCGGCCCGGCGGTCTTGCGGGATTCAGCGTCGCTGCGCTTTGGGGTCATCACCGCGGGCTTGGCCTTCTGTGAAGCAGGTTCGGTCGTCGCCGCAGGCTCGGCCTTCGGAGATGAAGATTTCGCGGTCATTCCGGCTTTGCCCCCCGGCCGGGATGGCTTGGCCTGGGTCGGAGGCGCCTGGGGTATTTCCTGCTCCTCAGCGTGCGCCGGCTGCTGCGGCACTGACTCTGCCATATCGGTTACGTCGGTGGGAGGAGCTGCAAATTGTTGAACCGCCAGGTCAAACAGGACGCCGTCAGGCGCACGCATAAAGAGCACCGGCGTGCCCCATTCGACGGAATCGGTAACCGCAATGCTCATCGCCTTGCGCGCCTCAGCCACCGCCGCATCGGCCGGCAGCCCATCGGCCAGCGATTCATAGAAACTGCGGGCAAACTCGACGGCGGCCCGGTCGGTGATCGGATACTGCATCGCCACCACGGCCGGGATGCCTCGGCGCACCAGGATGGAGGCAGTGCTGGAAAAAATATCCTGACTGCCCCCGCGCGCGCCCTCGCATGCGTTCAGCAACACCAGACGCAGCGGTCTGTGGTCGGCCAGCAAGCGGCTGAGGTCGGTTGCGGTCAGATATTGAGGCTGCCCGGCATCGTCCGCCACGACGATCAGGCCCTCGTCGCGCACCGGGTCAAACCCACCGTGGCCCACGAAATGAAAGATGTGCCAGGGGCCACCGCGCATCGCGCGCTGGAGGTCTCGCCACGTCTGCCCCGCCAGCCACGTCACTTCCATCAAGCCCTGGGCTTGCAATTTCTGTGTGGCTTCCGCCAGCCGCTGCTTCTCCTGTCTCACATCCAGGGATGTCAGACCGACCGGGCTGACTACCATACCCAGGATACGCAGTGGCGGGGTAACCTGGAGGGGTTGCACCGGCTGAACCGCCTCGATGTAGCGCACGACCGGCCGATCGCGCATCAGGCACAGATACTCGCCTTCGCGCGGGTCGTAGAGGAACTCCCACGGCAAACTGGCCAAAGCCGGGGCTTGCACGCGCAGTTTTACCCGCAACCCCTTGCCCTGCGCCTCAGCCTGCCGCCAACTGATGTCGTAGGCGCTGCGAACATCTCCTGACAGGAGCGCTTCGAACAGATCCTGACCGAACCGTTGCACGGGTTGCTCTTCCAATGCGGGGAGCCGTCGTCTCGCCTCGGCAGTCATCAGGAGCGCGATCTGGAGATCTTTGAGGCGGCTGTCAAGGGCCAACTCGTCGTAGGGAAAATGCAGGACGCTATGCGCCTCGCCCGCCGGAGAGCGGAGCACCTTCACCGGATATTCACGGCTCTCGCCAGAGGCAATCTCCAGCTCGAAGTCGAGGTATGCGAATTCTGAGGCCTCGGGTGTTGTACCGACGGTTGGCACAGCGAACCTCCTCTGGCAGGGGTGCGCATTGGCAGCGATCAATGACAAGCCAAGTATACCACAGGGCGATAGAGCGACAGTAAGCGTGCTGTATTTATAGTGTACGGCCCAATGCGCTGCAGAATAATTGCGGCTCAAGCGCGCTCGTGATATACTATCGTTCTCGGTGGGCAGTCCGGCTCCCACAGATTTATTTCTCAGAAAGGCAAAATCCTCTATGGCTCGTAGAAAAACAACGCAACGCCGGGACTGGCGCATGATTGTGTTCCTGGCGATCTCAGTGATACTCGTGCTCAGCATGGTGCTGGGATCTATACTGATGGCGGCGCTGCCGAACTGATCCCGTGACAACCGGCGCTGACGTCGCACCCCCGGACAAGGCTCCCGCGGCGCAGCGCAGCGGCATCTGGCTGGCGGTGGCGGCGACCCTTTTCTTCGCCACCAGCCCCATCTTCACCCTATGGGCCGCGCCGCTGAGCCCTTTTGTGATCGCCGCGGGCCGGCTGATCGTTGGCACAGGCTTCGTATGGCTGCTGGCGCGCCGCAATCAGCAGCCGCTGCTCCCCCGGCGCAGTGACGGGCGGCTGTTCGTCCTCATCGGTTTGATCGCGGCGCTGCACTTCATCTGTTTCATCGCGGCGTTCAGCTTCACCACCATCGCCCAGGCCGTCGCCATCACGTACACTGCCCCGATCTTCGTGACGCTGTTCTCCGTGCTTTTTCTCAAGGAAGCGGTTTCCGGCCGCAAATGGCTGGGCGTGATCATAGCCGTAGCCGGCATCGCGATCATGACCGGGCTTGAGCCGAGGATGGATCGCCGGATGGCGTTCGGCGACCTGCTGGCGCTGGGTGCGGCGGTCACCTATGCGCTGTACTCGATTGCGGGGCGCTCGCAGCGGGAACGGTACGGCCTGTTCACCTACGCCGGCTCGGTGTACGGGATCGCCGCGCTGTTTGCGCTGCCGGCCGCCGCGCTGACCGTCACGCCGGTCGGCGTGACGGCGCGCTCATGGGTGGCGGTGTTTCTGGCCGGGCTGCTGCCGCTGGGCGTCGGCCACACGCTGTATAACGCGGCGCTGCGGCGAACGCATGCGACCGTCGTCAGCCTGATCGCCACGCAGGAGGTGACGGGCGGGGTGCTCCTCGGGATGCTGTTCTTCAGCCAGATGCCACAGCCGAACGAGATCGCTGGCGCAGCGGTGGCGCTGATTGGGATTGTGCTGGTGTTGATCTGAAAAGCTACCGCGTTTCCCTGAGCCTGTCGAAGGGGGTCGCCCTTCGACAGGCTCAGGATGCGCCTTTGATCAAGAGCGTCCCCTTCGACAGGCTCAGGATGCGTGCAACGGAAGATCATGAATAGGCTTCAACTATGGAGGCAAACGTTCGGATGCGACTCTTCTGTCTTTCCTGTGAAGTATTGGCCCGGCCGCTTTATCTGAGCGCGGCACGGTCGCCCCACATCGTCGACATCGAGCTGTACCGCCGCGGGCTACACAACGACCCGGCCGATCTGCGCGGCAAACTCCAAGCGCGCATCGACGCGCTGATCGGCAGCCAGTACGACGCCATCGTCATGGGCTACGGCCTCTGCGGACAAGCGACCGCCGGGCTGATCGCGCGCGACATCCCGCTGGTGATCCCGCGCGCCCACGACTGCATCACCCTCTTCCTGGGCAGCCGCGAGCAGTACCAGTACCAATTCGAGAACTTCTCCGGCACCTACTGGTATGCGCACGACTACATCGAGCGCGACGACGGGTCCGGCGGCGCGCTGTCGCTCGGCGCCGGCAGCGATGTGCAGTTGAACGAGGTCTACGATGAATATGTCCGCAAGTACGGCCAGGACAACGCCGACTACCTGATGGAGGTCATGGGCGCCTGGCAGAAGCACTACAAGCGCGCGGCCTACATCGAGATGGGAATCGGGGATGGAAGCGAGGTCGCGGCCAAGGCTCAGACTGAGGCGGAGCGCCGCGGCTGGGTCTTCGATCGCGTCGCCGGTGACATGGTGTTGATCCGCCGGCTGGTGGACGGAGATTGGGAGAACGATTTCCTGATCCTGCAGCGGGGCGAACAGGTGAAGATGACGTACGACGAGGGGGTAATCGGCTGCGCGGCAATCAGCGCATAAACGCGGCTCGTCACGAAGGAGGCAATCATCCGCGAGGCGACTGTAAGCACAGAGAATCCAGGCTGGGAAACCCTTGTAGGGATCACACTTGACGCACTGCGTATCAGCCCGCCGCTCTACGCCTCATCCATCTTCGGGCTGCCGTGGACCTGGCTGCCCCCACACAACCGCTATTCCGAGTTCAAGATCATCGACCTGTGGCGGCCGGGCCGCACGGCGAAGTTCCTGGCCAACACCTGGATCCCTTCCATCCCGCGCACGCCGCCGAGCTTCGGCCCACCTTTCCTCAACGACCTGTTCTGGCAGCCCACCGTCATCCTGCAGCGGCCGGATCACAACGGCAACTACACCACCTTCCCGGACGAAGCCTGGTTCTTCGTCAACGGCATCATGACGAACGACTCGGTGGCGCAAATCAACTCGGCGTATCTCGCCCATCTCTTCCACCGGCCGCTGACCATGATCCAGAACTCGACCGACTCCCTGTGGGCGGATCTGTTCGAATGTGCGCTGGGCAAGGAGGGGTATCGGGTCGTCGAACCGGCGATCAAAGCCTTCCCGCCCATCTACGACGCGCTGAAGAGCCCACACAAAGCGCGAGTTGTGGTCATCTGCCACTCCCAGGGGACGATCATCATGGCCACCGTGCTCCGGCTGCTGGCGGAGCTGGCCCCGGCGGAAATGCGCCCTCCTCGTGCGGCCGCGGCGATGGAGCCTGCACTGGCGGCCGAAGCGCGCGGGTTGTTCGAGGAGGCGCCGCGCTACGCGCCGCCGGAGTTCGTCTATCCCGACCAGGAGCCGATCAACCTGGACGACTTCGAACCCCTGACCGGCGCGGAGCTGGCCAAACTTCGAGGTCTACTGCTTCGCCAATTGCGCCAACACCATGCCCTATATCGGCGCATGGGAAGGACAGCCGGTGCCATGGATCGAGAACTTCGGCAACGAGCATGACATCGTCGCCCGGCTCGGCATGCTGGCCCCACGCGCGGATTACTGGGGGATCGACATCGCCGGGCCGCGCTACGAACAGCGCGGCGCATGGGGCCATATGCTCAACCAGCACTACCTGAGCGCGATCGAGCGCTGCCAGAAGTCAGGACGGCGGCCGGGAGGCAGTGGGACGTCTGCGCCGTATGAGTTGGTCGGAGACGCAATTGACGAGGCGCCGCGGCTGTTTAGCTACATCAACGGCGGGGAGCCGAAGTAAACGGGAGTGGTGCCAGAATGGGAGAGTGGCCATCCAGACTCTAATCAGGCCATTCCGCCATCATGACTGCAATGTGGTAGAATAATCCGCGATGTAAGTTCAACGAAACTCAACAACGGGAGACACCGGATGACCATAGACGACCTTCCTCCCTTTATTCGCGACTACTATGAAATTCATGAATGGCGGCACGCTTCAGCAGTTTTATCTACGGACTTCCCCGATGAGTGGCAGCGATATTATCGCCGTATTGACCGACTTCCGGCTCAAGAAGAGCGCAGTTTCTATCGGAGGCGGCAACAAATCACCGATTGCTAACGAAGTGGATGCTGCTTTTGAGGCCAAAGGCTGGGTCGAAAAGCAATTTCAAACTGAAATCGTCGTTGATGACCGGCGAAGACAATCTCCGACTCATAAGGTAGACTACTACAAGAACTTCGTCGGTATCGAGATGGAGTGGAACAACAAGGATCCATTTTACGACCGCGATCTGAATAACTTCCGATTGCTATTCGACCTGCAGGCGATTAGCGTTGGCGTGATCATCACCCGCAGCGATGAGCTGCAGGTAGTCTTCGACCAACTCGGCAAGGGGAAATCCTACGGTCCATCCACAACCCATATGAGTCGACTGATCCCCCGCCTTGAAGGTGGAGCCGGCGGCGGATGCCCGGTCCTGGTGTTCGGTATCACCAGAAAGTTGTACGTAGAAGATGTCTAGCATCGAGTTCCCCAAGACTCTTGGCCGTTTCGGAGCGATCCTCGCTGACCCGCCGTGGCTATTTGCCAACCGGACCGGCAAAATGGCTCCTGAGCATAAACGTCTGTTTCGCTATCAAACCATGACCAACGAGGAGATTATCGCTCTTCCGGTCAAAGAACTGGCGTTGCCGCAGAGTCACCTGTATCTCTGGGTCCCAAACACGCTAGTCTCCTTAGGTCTGCAAGTGATGGAGGCTTGGGGCTTCACCTACAAGACCAACATGGTGTGGTACAAAGTGCGCAAGGATGGTGGGCCGGACAGGCGAGGGGTCGGTTTCTATTTCCGCAACGTCACCGAGTTGGTGCTTTTCGGGGTGCGCGGTAGCCTGCGGACACTGCAACCGGGCCGTCGAATGCCCAACATCATTATTAGCCAGAAACGGGAGCACTCGCGCAAGCCCGACGAACAATACCAAATCATCGAAGAGTGCAGCCCTGGCCCATACCTTGAACTCTTCGCCCGGCACCAACGACCCGGCTGGGCGCAATGGGGCAACGAGATTGACCACATCGCCACGCCAGCTGAGATGGTCCCAGAATCTGTTTCAAGTCCCAAAAAACAGCCGTGTTATGACTTGGCCGAACCCTCTGGTTATCGCGAACAACTCCGCCTGATGGAGCATCCGTCGTGACCGCCCCTTACCCAACCATCGCAAAATCCAACTACCCAACCGATCCAGTCGTCCGCCCCGCCCAGCCGCGCACCACGGCCCAGGTGAAATTCGCCGACGGCCGCAGCTACGAAGCGCCGGTGTGGATCGAGCTGGAGCAGTACATCCGCGCCGCGGAAATCGACCAGCCGTGGGCGTCCCCGATCGTCGCGGCGATGATCGACGAGGAGCTGCGCGAGCTGACCTACCACATCGAGCGCGACGTGGAAGTGACGCCGCTGGGGATGGACGACCGCGATGGCAGCCGCGTTTACCGCCGGTCGCTCACCTTCCTGCTGGTGGTCGCGATCCAGGAGCTTTTCCCCGCGGCCCGGCTGCGGGTGGATCATTCGGTGACCTTCGGCGGCTACTACTGCGAGGCCGAGGGCCGGCCGCCGTTCACCGGGGAGGAGCTGGCGCAGATCGAGGCCCGGATGCGGGAGATCGTGGCAGCGGATGCGCCGATCGGCAAGCAGCGGGTGCCGTTGGCCGAGGCGATCAAGGTTTTCCGCAGCCGCGGGGACGACGACATGGCGCGGCTGATGCGGCACCGGCGCAAGGACTTCCTCGTGCTCTATACCCTGCGCGGGATCAGCAGCTATTTCCACGGCTACATGGTTCCCTCGACCGGCTACCTGCGCCACTTCGCGCTCGCGCCGTTTGCCGCTTCCTCCGGGTTCGTCCTGCGCTTCCCGCATCGCAGCGGCCTGGAGCTGGAGCCGGCGGTGGACTATCCCAAGCTGATCCAGGTGTTCCGCGAGTATGGTCACACCTTACGCCTGCTGGGGGTCGAGGATGTGGGCGCGCTGGATGACGCGATCCAGGCGGGCCGCACCGGCGAGATCATCCTGGTCGCCGAGGCGCTGCACGAGCAGCGCATCGCCCGCATCGCCACCCAGATCGCTGAACGCAAAGACCAACTACGCATGGTGCTGATCGCGGGCCCGTCATCGTCCGGCAAGACGACCTTCTCCAAACGGTTGGCCGTTCAACTGCTGGCCAACGGTATCCGGCCCATCGCCATCGAGTTGGATAGCTACTTCGTGGACCGCGCGCTGACGCCGCGGGATGCACAGGGCAACTATAACTTCGAGGTGTTGGAGGCGCTGGATCTCCAACTCTTCAACCACCATCTGTTGCAGCTCATGGCCGGCGAAGAAGTCACGCTGCCGAAGTTCAACTTCGTCACCGGCAAGCGCGAGGCCGGCGCCACCATCCAGCTCGGGCCGGACCAGATCCTGATCGTCGAGGGGATCCACGGCCTTGAATCCACACCTGGTCCCGGACATCCCGGTCGAACGCATCTTCCGCATCTATGCCTCCGCGCTGACGCAGCTCAACATCGACCGCTACGACCGCGTGCCCACCACCGACACGCGGCTGATCCGCCGCATCGTGCGGGATGCGCGCACGCGCGGCTATTCGGCCGCGGACACCATCGGCCGCTGGGAGAGCGTGACCGGAGGGGAGCGCGAGCACATCTTCCCCTACCAGGAAAACGCCGACGTGATGTTCAACTCGGCGCTGGTCTACGAGCTGTCGGCGCTCAAGCCGTTCGCCGAGCCGCTCCTGCTCCAGATTGAGCCGGGGAAGCCGGGCTACATCGAGGCCAAACGGCTGCTGGCGCTCCTCCAGTGGTTCGAGCCGGTGCCGGTCGATCCGATCCCGGACAACTCGATCCTGCGGGAGTTCGTCGGAGGGTCGAACCTGGAGCGGTTCGAGCCGTGGCGCAGATAAGATGACGATAGCGCACCTAAACCACTGCCGGGGAACCCCGTATTTGACAGATCAGCAAGTCCGGCTATAATCGCTGCAACCTACATGGTTTATACTGCAATGCGTTGACTGGGACGAGTACGCGACGCGGACACGCCAGAAAGGGCAGGCCACCGGCTGAGAGCCTGCCTCGTTGAAGCCCGCCGAAGACCCCCCAGGAGCGAGCGCCTCAAATCACGTCGGAAAGTATGGCGCTCCGGCTAGCCCCGTTAGCGGCTGTTGAGATGATCGCCAGACCGAGATGCTTCGGCACTCTATCCAAAACGTGCGGCGGTTGTCACGCTGAACGTGAGCGAGTTGGCTCTGCGTGTTGGACTTGGGCAGATGCCTATCCGTGCCTCACGGCAAAGCCGTGACATTCGAACGCTTGAAGATAGAGCGAAGGATCTCCAGCGATCAAGTTGGGTGGAACCGCGAAGCTCTTTGCCCCAATGGCAAAGAGCTTCTTTTTATTTTCAGCTTACTGGAGGCGACCTTTGAAACGTATCCCTCTCATCATCTTCGGCGCCGGCAAGGTTGGACGGGCGCTGGTTGGGCAATTGACCGAAGCCGCGCAGCTTCACGCGGAGCGCGACGGCCTCACCTTTCGGATCGTCGCCTGGTGCGATGCTGACGGCGCGGCTGTCGACGAGCAAGGCCTGAGCGCCGCCGATTTACAGGCGATTGCAGACGCCAAGTCTGCCGGCGCGGCCTTCCCACAGGCGCAACCTGCCTACCAGCCGGATCTCAGCGCCATCGTGGATGTCGCGGGCGCCGCTGACTGCATTGTCGCCGATGTGACCGCATCCGATGCGACGGCGCCCGCGCTCGAACTGGCGCTGCGGCGCGGGTACGGCGCGGTGATCGCGAACAAGATACCGCTGATCGGCCCGCAGGCTGTCTTTGACACCTTGACGGGCAACCGGCGCTTCCGCTACGAGACCACCGTTGGCTCGGCCGTGCCGGTGATCGAGGCGACGCAGGGGTTGGCGCGGGCAGCGGATCGCGTGGACGTCGTGCGCGGCGTGCTCAGCGGCACCCTGGGGTTTATCAGCACCGGATTGCAGGCCGGACAGCCTTTCTCCGCGCTGGTGAACGAGGCGCTGCGCCGCGGCTACGCCGAGCCCGATCCCCGGATCGACCTGGGCGGGATGGATGTGGCGCGCAAGGCGCTGATCATCGCGCGCACCCTGGGGTGGAAACTGGAGTTGGCCGACGTTCAGGTGGCCTCGCTGGTCCCAGCCGAGCTTGCTTCCCTGCCGGTCGCCGACTTCCTGGCGCGGCTGCCGGAGTTGGACGCGCACTTCGCGGCCCAGGCCGCCGCGGCCGCGAGCGAAGGCAAGACGCTGCGCTATGTCGCTGAGCTGAAAGATGGCCAGGCGAGCGTCGGGCTCCAGGCCGTGCCCGTTGATTCCGCCCTGGGCCAACTCCGGGGCAACGACAACCTGGTGGCGTACCACACGCGCTACTACCCCGACACGCCGCTCGTCCTCCAGGGCCGCGGCGCGGGGGTGGATGCGGCTGCGGCCGGTGTGCATTCGGATATTGTGGCGTTGGCAGTGAACTGAAATTATCAAACAGCGACGAAGGACGAAAGACGAAGGACGAAACCCGTGAGGCCCTTTCGTCATTCGTCGTTAGTCCTTCGTCGGACAATAGACAATTGACGATTGACCATCGACCGTGGCTTGTCGTCAATCGTCCATGGTCAATCGTCACGTAAGGAGAGAATACAATGAGTTCCAGCAAGATCAAAGTCGGTATCCTGGGCGCGACGGGCGCGGTGGGTCAACGGTTCGCCCAACTCATCGCCGATCATCCCTACTTCGAGATCGCCGCACTGACCGCGTCGGATCGCTCGGTGGGCAAGCGCTATGCCGATGCCTGCAAATGGCTGCTGCGCGGCGGGATGCCGCCCGCACTGGCCGATCTGGTGGTCCTGCCGACTGAAGTGGCCGCAATCCCCGCCGATGTGCGGCTGCTCTTCTCGGCGCTGCCCAGCGGCAACGCCGGCCCGGTCGAGGAGGAGTTGGCCGCGGCCGGGTTCGCCGTCTGCTCGAACGCAGCGGCGCACCGGATGGATTCCGATGTGCCGCTGCTGATCCCCGACGTCAATCCCGACCATACCGCGCTCATCCCCATGCAAAAAGCGCGGCGCGGGTGGGATCGTGGCTTCATCGTCACCAACCCGAACTGCACCACCACCCACCTGGTCTGCGCGCTGAAACCGCTGCACGACGCCTTCGGCCTGGCCGCGGTCAACGTGGTCAGCATGCAGGCGATCTCGGGCGCGGGCTATCCGGGCGTGTCGGCCATGGACATCCTGGATAATGTGATCCCGTACATCGGCGGCGAGGAGGAAAAGGTCGAGATCGAGCCGCGCAAGCTGCTGGGCCGCGTGGCGGGCGACAGCATCGCGCTGGCCGACTTCCTCGTGAGCGCTCAGTGCAACCGCGTGGCGGTGCGCAACGGCCACCTGGAAGCTGTCACGGTCAAGCTCAACCGGCGGGCGAGCCTCGACGAGGTCGCCGCGGCATTCACAAGCTATCGCAGCGAGCCGCAGCGCCTGGGGCTGCCCTCCGCGCCCGATCCGGCCATCATCCTGCATTCCGAAGCCGACCGTCCGCAGCCGCGGCTGGATCGGTTGGCGGGCAACGGGATGGCAACCTGCATCGGCCGCCTGCGCCCCGATCCGCTCTTCGACTACAAGTTCGTCGTCCTGGGCCACAACACGATCCGCGGCGCGGCCGGCGGCGCGCTGCTGAACGGCGAGCTGTTGTACGCGCAAGGGTATTTGGCGTAGATGTGCTGCGTGCTTCGTGATGCGTGATGCGTGAGACGCGTCGATTCTGACGCTTATGCTGCGCACAGATCACACAGCATTCGTCACGTAGCACGCAGCACGTTTCACGCACTACAGGAGGAAACAAGATGTCGAAACTCTCTCTCTACGACCTCGTCGGCGACCTGGTCCTCTACCGCAACCTCGATCCGGTGGACGCGCGGCTGCCGCAGTTCGCCGACGCGTGGGCCGAGATTGGTCTGGCCGACGCCACGCGGCCGCGCAAACACGAGGCGAGCTACGCCCAAACCACCGCCTGGTATCTACGTCGGGCACGCGCGCTGGACCGGCGCGGGGGTGAGCTGGCCGAGCTGGTCTACCTGGGCGACACCGCGATGGCCGACGGCAACGCGTTCAAGAACCTGCGCGCGGTGACGGGCTGGCCCGGCTGGGCGTTCATCGGCGCGGAGAAGGACGAGGAGATGGCCGTCACGGAGAAAGAAGGCGTTTACGTCGCCAACCGCTGGAGCGCGCTGGCTGAGTTCGCCTCGCTGCTGCTGGCCCAGGGCGCGGCGCTGGATGCCCGCACCGCAGTCGTGGTCGACATCGACAAGACCGCGCTGGGCGCGCGCGGCCGGAATGACCGTTCGATTGACCGGGCGCGCACCACCGCGATCGAGGCCACGATCGCCGACGCCATCGGCGCGGCCTTCGACCGGGACGCATTCCGGGCCGCATACGGTGCGTTGACCGTACCGAAGTACCACCCGTTCACCGCCGATAACCAGGATTATGTTGCCTACATCTGCCTGATGATCAGTGCGGGTGTGGCCCCGCTCGCGGGCCTGCTGGACGACCTGGATGCAGGGCGGCTGGCAAGCTTCCGCGACTTCATCGAGCGGGTGGAGGCAGGCCGCGACCGGCTGCCGTCCGACGCGCTGCGGGGGCTGCACGACGACATTTACGGGCTGGTGGTCGCGGGCGACCCTACCCCGTTCAAGGCGTTTCGCCGCCGTGAGTTTCGCGAGACGGTGAGCCGCATGGGGCACCTGCCCGATGAAGCACCGCTGGCGCAGCGGCTCGTGGAAGAGGTGTGTCTGACGCGCGAGGTGGTGGAGTTCGCCCGTTGGCTGGCCGGCCGCGGCTGCCTCCTGCTGGCCGCCTCCGACAAGCCGGACGAGGCGACCATGCCCACGCCGGCGCTGGTGGCGGAAGGTTTCCTCCCGCTGCACCGCACGCCGACGCACATCGTGGGGCCGTCGATCGCCGAGCTGCTGCCGGGGTGAGCGAGAGTAAGTGAAGTAAGCGAAGCGACATCGGTACACGCCTGGGCGACGGATAGCATGTTGATCCGTTGCCCCGGCGTGTGTTATTTTACGGCACAGCGATCTCCTGCCACGAGACACCGTCGTCACGTGACCGATAAAGATAGCAGTCGCGGCTGGTCGCTTCCTGCGCCACCAGCCAGAACTCCAGCGGCGGCGGGCTACCGAGCATCAAGGGCAGGTAGTAACGATGCGCAGCCGGCAGCGGCACGGGCGGCGCCGGCGGTGCGGCGAGTGGATCCTGCCGCCGCACGCCCCAGACCTCCGCCGAACCGTTTGCTTGGTCCCAGATCGGCGTCAGAGTGCGGCCCGCCATCCTGTGATGAGCGCAATTCCGACGCCTGGCCAACGATGAAGGTCTGATCGCGGCCGTAGTCCGGCGAAACGCGCCGGCGGACCATCGACCGCGAAGCCATTTGTCTTGAACCATGACGCGCCACCATCCGTTGTCTTGTAAAGTCCGGGAGAGGCACTGAATCCGTCCACCAGATCCGTAAAAGCAGTGCGATCCGTGGCATACTGTGGGGAGAAGGCAACAACCACTCTAGCCCGGTTGGATACGGAATAGCCCCACGTTCTGGTCCAGGTTTGGCCCCAATCTACCGTTTTCCATTCGCTGTACCCGATTCTTTCGATCACCGTAGCGAAGGCCAAGCCATCACGCGCGAAAGTCAGGTGAAAAGACCACTTGGTCACCGCGGGCTATTCCCGGCACAGGCCACCACACCACACCGCCATCAGTTGAGCGAAAAAGGCCCCCGCTATAGGGGAAAGATGCCTGACCCAAGAAAAGCAGGTCTGGCACGGGGGAAGGCGAGAGAGGGTAGTAATACACCATAGAGCCATTGCCAGGGGCGTGGCCGCTGACATGCCATGTCGCGCCGTCATCGGTGGAACGCTGGATATCATCATTAAGGCTGAAGATGTTGTCGTTATACAGGTAGATCGTACCTCCTGGTGTGACATTCACCTCATATTCGCCGGCGGGCGGCGTGAGTAGTTGCCAACCTCGGGGAGTCGCCTTGAATAGGTGATTGTCCTTTGTCATGACCAACAATATGTCTTGGCCAAAGTAGAACTGCTGGTACGAGCAGCTCACTGGCGTGCGCGGCGCGGCGTGACTGACCGGGGCAACGGGTAGAAACGCGCCCAACAAGACGACCAGCGCGCTTGCCAGGAACAGCGAAGATGCTTTCATCGTTTACTCCCTTACCCTTCCCCATCCGCGCCGGCTTAACGCCGCCGCGCCGCGCGCTGCCAGAGATAGTGGGACGCGCTAACCAACTTTATTGGTCGGTCGCTCGCTCCACACAAGGACTACTAGGAATGGCAGGGGTATGGTATCAAGATGTAGAGGGTTGTCAAGTTCAACAAATGACGCTATCGTCGAGAAATGCATCTGACTGCCAGGTTAGCAGGCGCACGGATGTTGGTGGTTCGTCCGTTCCTCTGCTATAATCTCCCTCGCAAGTTACCGCCGGAGGCTCTATTGGATCACGACATGCCAAAGCTGCGCTGCAGCGTCGGCGTCACCGCCTACAACGAAGAGGCGAACATCGGCCGGCTGCTGGAGGCGCTGCTGACGCAGCATACGCGCGAAGTCGAGATCGCCGAGATCATCGTTGTCGCCAGCGCATGCACTGACAACACCGTCCCTATCGTCGAACGGTATGCTGCCGAATACCCGCTCGTCAAGCTGTTCACCCAGCCTCGGCGCGAGGGCAAGACCTCCGCGATCAACGTCTTCCTGGCCCACGCCAGCGAAAACATCTGCGTGCTGGAGAGCGGTGACACGCTGCCTCACGAAGATTCAGTGGAGCACCTGGTGCGTATGTTCGCCGACCCCACCGTGGGGATGACCGGCGCGCACAAGATCCCGGTCAACACGCCCGATCACCTGGTCGGGTTCTTCACGCACCTGCGGCTGCGCTTGGAGCACCAACTCTGCCTGGAGATCCCGCGCCTGGGCGAGATGATCGCCTTTCGCAAGGTGTTCGACCGCATCCCGCCCGACGTGGCGATGGATGAGGCGTTCGTTGAGGCGCTGGTGGTTAAGCGCGGGATGCAAGTCCGCTACGCGCCCGATGCCGTCGTCTACAACACCGGGCCGGACAGCGTCTCCGACTTCGTCCGCCAGCGCCGGCGCAACCACGCCGGCCACCTCTATCTGAAATCCAAATACGGCTACTCCGTCTCCAGCATGCAGAACTCCCGGGTCGCCAAAGTAGCCCTGAAGGAGATTTGGGGCGCCTTTCGGCTGCTGTGGACCCTGTTCCTGTTGGCCGTGTTGGAAAGCTGGTCCCGACTCCTGGGTTGGTACGATTTCCGGATCAAGCGCGACCGGCACGTCGTCTGGGACATGGCCTGGTCTCAAAAGACCGATGTCGGGGTCGCGCGCCAGCAAACGGAAGATGACGAGGATGCGCGGCCGACGGCCGTGGCTCGGAAGACGTGATAACGTGATACGTGATAACGTGATAACGTGATGCGTGAGACCGAAGGCGTGGATGAAACGTATCACGCAGCACGTTTCACGAAACGCTCAAAGAGACCCCCCTTGCGCGACAAACTAACGACCCTCCTCAAAATCGTCGTCAGCCTCGGCCTGATCACCATCGCACTGTGGCGAGTGGATCTGGCCGCAGTCGCGGCGCAGCTTGTGTCCGCCAACCGGTGGTATATCCTGCTGGCGGTGCTTTTCTACACCGTTGCCATCATCATCAACGGGATCAAGTGGCAGATCTTGCTGCGCGCCCAAGGGGTAAAGGTGCCCTTCGGCCCGGTCTTGCAATTTCTCTATGCCGGCTTCTTCTTTAACAACTTCTTGCCCGCCAACGTGGGCGGTGATGTGATTCGCGGCTACGGCCTGGCTCGCTATACCGACCGCAACGCGGACGCGGCTGTTTCGGTGGTGGTGGATCGCATCATCGGGCTGATCGCCTACATGAGCACTGCGGCCGTAGCCGCCATCGTAGCTGTGAATCTCACCGGCAGCATCGCCCTGAAAGATCTGGAGTGGGTCGCAATCGTCGCGCTGGTGGCTATTGCCGGCACATTCGCGCTGCTGCTGAGCCGCCATCTGCGCGGCCTGATCTCGCGGCTGTTTACGTGGCGGCTGTTGGCGCCGCTGGCGCCGCTGTGGGAACGCATCTCTGATGCGTTTAACGCCTACCGCTTCAAATACGGCGCACTGGCGCTCGCCTTCGGGGTGGCGCTGCTCGGCATCGCCTGTACATCGCTGGTCAACTGGTGCCTGTCGCAATCGATGGGCGGGGAGATGTCGCTGCCGGTGATCTTCCTCTTCAACCCGCTGATCGCGTTGGTGCTGATGATACCGATCTCCATCGGCGGCATCGGCGTGAGCCAGACAGCCTACCCCTTCTTCTATGGGCTGGCCGGTGTGCCGGCAGCACATGCGCTCGCGGTTTCGCTGCTGATGCAGGCCGTGGCAATCATCGCCAGCCTGCCGGGCGGCGTGTTCTGGCTGATGTGGAAGCGGCAGGGCGCCACGCAATCAACCTGATCACGTCCGCGCAAGGAGACGCTCACTTGACTCACCCGTATCCGATCACTGTCGATTTTGCGCGCTCCCTCTATGAAAACGGCGGCGGCGGGCATGATTTCGATCACGTGCTGCGCGTGACCGCGCTGGCCGAACGGATCGCCGCAGCCGAGGGCGCCGATGTCGATATCGTGCGCACGGCAGCCCTGCTGCACGACATCGGCGAGAGCGAGGGGCGGGAGGATCACCATCTGCGCGGCGCGGCCAGGGCGCGCACGCTTCTGCAGGAGGAGCCAGAGGCCTTCGTTGAGGCCGTGGCGCACGCGATCGAGGCGCATCGCTTCCGCGCTCGAGCCTGCGCCTATCACGCTGGAGGCGCAGGTGCTCTCTGATGCAGACAAGCTGGACGCCATCGGTGCGATCGGCGTGGCGCGCGCGTACGCCTACGCGGGCGCGCACGGCACCGCGCTGTGGAAGCTACCGTGGCGGGAGATAGCCGCCGGGCAGGGTAACGCCGTTCGCTCGCCCGACGACCTGGGGGGTGATTACACCCCGGTCCACGAGTTCGTCTACAAATTGGACCGCATCCCCGATCGGTTGTACACCGCGACGGCGCGCGCCATCGCCACGGAACGCCAACGGTTCATGCGCGAGTTCTTTGACAGGCTGGATGAGGAAGCGCTGGGGAAGGCGTGAGCGGGGGGGCAGGAGACAGGGATCAGGCGTCAGGGGTCAGGGATTGGGTGTTCGGATGCTGGTTTAATAGGAATTTGTCTGGGCTCTTGATCATCGAGCCGAGCATTGCGCCGACTTCGCGATTGAGAGCGGTCAATTCCTGGTGTTCGGCAGTTGAGATGTAGCCGCAATCGTGGGCGAAATCCAACGACGTATCAGTTTCGGCATTTTCGCCATCGCAATCGGACAGTTTGCTGATGAAGTGCGCCTCATAGCGACGCTTGGCCCAGGCTTCCCGCAGGTTCATGCAGACCGACCTCGACGATCGCCTGATCTGACTGGTCAGCGCATACCTTTCCCCCGGCGGGAAGCGCCTCGAAACCTCGAAGATGCGCATGGCCAGTTCGTACGCCTTCCGATACACCGTCAACTCCGTCACATCTTGTACAGCCACAACGCCTCCCTTCTGGGGTCAGAGGCATGCTGTCCCCCGTCTCCCGTCTCCCGTCCCCTGTCCCCTGTCCCCCGTCTCCCGTCCCCTGTCCCCCGTCTCCTGTCTCCTGTCTCCCGTCCCCTGTCTCCTGTCCCCCGTCCCCCGTCTCCCGTCTCCTGTCCCCTGTCCCCTGTCCCCTGTCCCCCGTCCCCTGTTCACTGGTCCAACCTGATCGTCTGCGACACCGTCTCGCCCGACCGGACTTCGATGCCCTCGACGACTTTGCTCCCGGTGAAATCGGGCAGCGCCACCTTGATGTCATATTTTCCGGCGCGGAGATAGGCGGAAGTCGGATTCTCGGCGCGGTAATCGGCCCACGTCTGGCGCTGGCCGGCCGGGTAGATCACGATGTCCACCTGCGGCGTTGCGCCGTCCTGCACCACGGTCAGCGCCAGCGTGCCGAAGTCGAACACGACATCCTGAGACACCACGTTCCCATCGACCATCGCGATGCCCTTCAGCCACTCCTCGGCCCCGCCAGCCACTACCTGCACATCGTAGGTTCCCGCGGGCAGGACAAACTGCGCGTCCTGGGCATCGGTTGAACCCAACGCCTTCTGCTTGCCGGCCGGGTAGACCGTCACCTTGACCTTATCAACCGGCACGCCGGGCAAAGCGAAGACACGCACCCGCAGATTGGTGCGCGGGTCCAGTGCGATCTCAGGCGAAGGCGCCGGGGCTGGTTGATCCGCCGCCGCTGATACATCGGCATCGGCATATGCCGCGGGCGCAGCGACGGTGATCGCGGGGTCGTCATAGCCCCAGAAACGCCACACAACCTCGAGCCACGGCGCCGGCTCGCCATCCGGCCCCGCTGTCAACAGCGTCGCTGCAGCTTGATAAATGCGGCCATCCGCTCCGGCCCAATAGGTGAGCGTTTGCGGCACAAAAAAGGCGGCCAACTGCGCTTCCAAGGCGCTGCGCTCCTCCGGATCCGCTGCCACATCAAAAGCCCCTGCGCGCAACAACCGTTGAACGGTGTCCGCCGTGAATACCATCTGCGCCTTTGTCACGTCCTCGGCCACGTCCTGCAGCGGATCAGCTTCGCCTGCTGCCCGCTCGTCCGCCAGGGGGTAGAGGCGCAGGGCGCTGAACGGCGAGGCCAGCCCGTAACCAGCGTCGAACCCCTCGCCAGGCCAACGCGTCCAGGTCGTCTCGCCGTCAAGCCGGGTGTAGCGCTGCAGCGCGCCGCCCGGCCCATCCGGCGCCACGATCAGTTCCTCCGCCGGATCCTCCCCGCGCCGCGCTGACTGCGCCCAGGCGCCATCCCGATAGTGCCCCGTGATCACCGTCGCCGGCTCATCCGGCACGCCAGCCGGCCGTATCGTGACCTCGTAGCGGAAGGCGTCCGGCAAAGCCAGGATGTCCTGCGCAATCGGCGCCGCGGTCGATTGCGCGGCCGGTTCAACGGTGGGTTCAGCAGTTGAGGGCAGCTTGGGGACATGAACGGCGCGCGCGGTACAGCCGGTCAGCCAGAGCAAGCACACCACGACCACGGCCACGGCTGGCCGGAGGAGGCGGAAGGAGCATTGGCGCATCATTATCTCCCGGGGCACGACTGACAGAAAACGTCCAGTAAATACAATTATAACCGTGCGTGAAGGTTTTGCGAAATCGACGGCAATCCGCTACTCCCCGGACACAACAGAAGGGACGGAGTAAGCCCCGTCCCTTCACATCAGCGTATACGGGCGCGTTTAGCGCGGGAACCAGCCGGCCAGGGTGCGGGAGCAGACAAACTCCTGCGGAACCTGGTTGGCGTTTGTGAACGTGCTGGTCGCATTCGCCGCGCAAACGTTCCAACTGGCGATCTGTGGTTCCATCTGGATGGAACCCAGGTTCGGTGAGTCCCAGGCGCCGTCCGAGACGAAGCAGTTGGCCTGGTGGATATTCTGCTGAAGGCAGGGCGTGTAGTTGCCGAACTGCGTCTGCACCGAGCCGGCCGAGGGCGGCACCGGTGGGAACGTTGCCACCGGTGGCACCGGGGTGACGCCACCGCTCCCAAGCAGCGTCCAGTTCACGAAGACGTAAGCCGCCTGGGTGAACTCACGATAGAGCACCTCCACCCGGTGCGTTCCTTGCCACATCGCGATGTTGACCGTGAAGGGTTTACCGGATAAACCCCGGCCGCGCGTATCGAGATGGGTAACGCCGTCGACGATCACCACGATCTCATCATCGGCCACGCCCGTGAATTGATAGGTTCCGGCGTAGAAGAAGGCGTCGGTGGTCATGCGCGCCGAGAAGTTGTCGACCGGCACGGCCGGGCTGGGCGAACCGAAGCCCCAATTGAACGCGATCAGCGAGTTCCATTGAGTTGTAACCGGCGAGCCGGCCCAGTTCGTGTTGTTGAAGTAATCGATGCGCCAGGTGTTGCCGCTTTGGGCCTGCACGGGCAGTGCGCCGGCCAGGGCCGCCAGCAAGACCGCCACGAGGGCGGCGCTCAGAAGAATGCGTTTCATGGTGTTGCTCCTTGCTCCTTTGCTCTACTTCTGGGCCGGCGCCGGCTCAGCGTTTATAGCCGCGCTGATCGTCAGCGTGCCCTTGACTGGCTTCGCGGGATCGAGCCGGCCGACATACACCGCGTAAGTGCCTTCCGCCGGGTTCGTCAACTTCACCTGGGGGTTGATGTTCTGGCCGGGTTCGGCGTCATCGTTGCATTCAACCGTCTTCAGGTCATTCCCGATGACCAACAGGGTGCTGTCGGCGTCGCCGTCAAAGTAGACGTTCACCTGCGGAAGCTGGCCGACGACGTTGAATACGTAGCTGGGCTTGGCAGCCACCAGGCCGCCACACGTCTTGGTCAGCGGGAACTGGAAGAGCGGGATGTCGCCCTCCGCAGTCACGTCGACTTTCAAGGACGCGCCGGGTTTGAGCACGGGCGCGGTCTTGGCCGCGGCCGCGAGGTCCTTCTTCACCGCGTCGGCCGCGACCTGCGGGGCAGGCTTCGCCAGGTTGACCGGGATGGTCGGCCGGCGGACCAGCTTGGCCAGCTCAAAGGTGTCGAGATTGAGTCTCGGGCTGGGTGGTCAGGACCAGGACGCCCGGGATGCGCTGCCGGTCGGCTGCGCTACCCACCCAGATGCGGTACTTGCCGGGGACCGGGTTCTTGAGGTCCAGGACCGGGTCGAGCAGTTGCTCGTTGGCGTTGTCGTTGCAGATCAGCTTGCCGTCCGGCGTCAGCACGACCAGGGTCGAGTCGCTGTCGCTGTAGAAGAAGGCGCGCAGGAGCTCCGCTTCGCCGCTCCAGTTGACCGTGACGACCGGGTTCCGGTTGATGTACCCCTTGCAGTCCGCGCCCAGAAGGCTGGCGTCCACTTCGCCGCCGCCGTTCACGCTCATGAAGGTCGGGTCGAGCGGGAAGCCGGCGGCCAGATCGAGGGTCACCAGCGACGGGCCAACCTTGCGGGCGACATCCGCGGCCAGATTCAGCTTCAGGCCCTCGGCGCCGAACACCGCCTTGTCGTATTCCACCGCGTTCAGGAAAGTGCCTGCACGCTGGAACTTGACGACGGTCGGCGTCGCCATCTCCTTCCCGTCCACATTCGTCAGGGTGACGGTCAGGGTGTCGTCGCCGTTGTCCTCCCAGGCGCCGGTCTGCACGATCGGCGCTTGATCGGTGTAGCTGGAATTCAGCTCGGCCACGCCCTCCGGTTTGAGCTGCAGGGCCAGGGTCGTGAGCCCGCCATCCGCAGCGGGACGGAGCGTCAGGTAGGTGCCCTGGGGGTCTTGCGCAGTTGGCGCCGGAGCCGCTGCCGACACGGGGGCCGCTGCGACTGGTTCGGCAGCGGCCGCGGGCTGCTGCGTGTAGGTCGCCTGCAGCGCATCCTCGGCGCTTCGCAGATCCAGCCGCGAGCCTTGCACGTTGTAGGTGGCGGCGAGCTGGATGGCCGCCAGGTATTGCGCTTCTTGCTCCATGATCGGTTGCGGACACATCATGCGGGTCGTCGCCGGTGCGCCGATCTTGATCTTATCGCCGTCCACGGTGTACGGCGCCATGTAGCGATTGCAGCCGGCCGAGCCGCTGAGCTGGCCGTCGGCGCCGAAAACCGCCGTCACTTCGGTGCCATCTACCCCGGAGACCACCGCCTGCTTGCCGTTGTTGTAGGCGGTCATCAGCCAGGTGGGGCCGACCAGCGCGGAGGCTCCCGCGGGCTGGTGCGCATAGCTGGCCTGGAGCGCGCCGTCGGCGCTGCGGAGTTCCAGCCGCGTGCCCTGGATGTTGTAGGTAGCGGCGAGCTGGATGGCGGCGAGGTACTGCGCTTCCTGGTCCATGATCGGCTGCGGGCACACCATCATGGTGGAGATTGCCAGGCCGATCGTGATCTTGTTACCGTCCACCGTGTACGGCGCCATGTAGCGATTGCAGCCGGCCGAGCCGCTGAGCTGGCCGTCGGCGCCGAAAACCGCCGTCACTTCGGCCTCGGCCAGTGCGCCGACCACGGCCTGCTTGCCGTTATTGTACGATGTCATCACCCAGGTACCGTCGGTCAGGCTGATGGGTATCTCCGCCTTGAAGGTCAACACAGTGTTGCCCTTGGCGTTGGCAATGGTGAGCGTATCGCCCGCGATTTTATAGCTGGCCGCGGCCTGGATAGCTGCCAGATAAGCAGCTTCCTGGTCCATGATAGGCGGCGGGCACATCTTCATGGTCGTGGCGGTCAGACCGACCATCAGCTTGCCGTCCGTGGCTTTGTACGGCGCATTGTAGTTGTTGCAGCCGGTCGAGCCTGAGACGGTGCCGTCTGCGAACTGGGCGGTGGTCTCCGTACCGGGCAGCGCCTGCAGCGTTTTGCCGTCCGGGCCTGCATAGGAGACCATGACCCAGCGCGGGCCTTCCAGTGCGCCGGTGGCCTGCGCCACCGGCGGAGCAACCGATCGATCCGCTGCCACGAGTGTGGCGGAACCGATCATGACCAGCAGGAGCACCAGGGCTCCAGTCAGGTAGAAACGTTTCTTCATGGTCGTATTAACCTCCTCGGATGAAAGATATGGATGGGTGCATACTGTTCCTCCTGGGTAACAGGTTGGTTAAGACAAAGGTGTGTTTCAGATGACGCCAACAGGTTGCTGGCCGAGCCAGGCATGGGCGGCAGCAACTGCCCGGTTCAGCGCGCCGCCAATCTGCGGCGTGGCGATGAAAACGTTCTCCGCGCCGATGAGTTTGAGCACCCCGGTCTTGGCAAGCTGATCGCGCGCGGCCGCGTCCACGCCGACCAGCATCAGCTTGCTGTCATGGGCCTGCAGGGCTTCGGCATAGCGCTGCAACACGGTCATGAACGTGCTGCCGATCTCACCCTGGCCGCGCAGACTGAGCGCCACCACAGCGCGGCTGGTGTGGCTGACATCCGGCAGCATTTCCTCGACGCTCTTGGCTGCGGCGAAGAAGAGGCTGCCGTAGACGTGCAAAAGCGTAAGCTGGTTGCTGGGGGCCTGCTTGGGCGCCGGCTGCTCTATCGGGAACCCTTGCGGCTGCAGCACCCACTGGGTGACCACGACTTTATTCGATTGGCGAAACACATGGAGCACAATGCTGAGGACTATCCCCAACAAAACCGCGAATTGCAGAGGAACAAGCAACGTCGCCACAAACGTGATGATCATGATCACCGCGGCAACCCTGCTGGTGTTCCAGGTGATCACCGCCTGCTGCACGCGGAGGCCCTGGAACCCGGCCACGATCAGCAGGGCGGCCAGCGCGGACATCGGCACGCGCTCGACGAGCGGCGCGACCAGCAGCACGACGACCGCCACGAACAACCCGGCGGAGATGTTGGCCCAGCGCGATTTGGCGCCGGCGCCCATAAGCAGCGCCGTACCAGAGATCGACCCGCCGGCCGGGACCCCGCCGACGAAGCTGGTGGCGAGTTGGCGACGCCCTGGCCCAGGAAGTCGCGCGATACGTTCGGGTACTTGCCGTCGGGGTTGGGCGTGCCCTGGCTGACGCCCGCGCCCTGAACCAGGCCGATCATCGCCACGGCGAAGGCGGGCAGCAACATGGATAAGATCAAGGACGGCCGGGGAAGCACCAGGTTGGGCAACGAACGGGGAATCGTGGCGACATCGCCCACCGTCCGCACTGTGCCGAAGCTGGTGGCCGTGGCCAGCGCGGGCAGGGTCAAAAGGGTCAGCAAAACGGTCGCCACGACGATCGCGATGAGGAAGGCGAACTTGCGCAAAGGCGTTTGCAGCAGCAGCACGATCAGCGCCAGTGTCAGCACGCCGATGATCGTCGTCGGGACGTTGATCTGGCCAAGATTCAACATAAGATCCAGGGACCTGACCACATTGTTGGAGAACACGCTACGGTAGCCCGTCAGATCGCCCAACTGCCCCAGGATGATCAGCACGGCCACGCCGTTGAGAAAGCCGGTCATCACCGCGTTGGAGACAAAGCGGAGCAGGAAACCCAGGCGGAACAGGCCGGCCAGCAACTGGATCATGCCCACCAGCAGCACCAACACGGCCAGCGCTTCATACCGCTGGCTGGCCGGGATGCCTACCAGCCCGGCGCCTGCGGCCACCGACAGCGCGCCGGTGGTGGACACGTTCATGAAGACGGAGCTGGTGAAGATCGCGCCGATAGGCACGGCGATCATCAGCGTGTAGATGCCGTACACCGGATTGACCGTCGCCAGCAGCGCATGCGCCATCGCCTGCGGCACATTGACCACGGCAAACGTCAGCCCGGCGATCAGATCAGCGGTAAGGTGGCGGCGCTCAGGCTTCAGGTTCTGCGTCGCGGTCCCAAGTTTCTGCATGTGGGGCTCCTCTCATCATCCCGCTGATTGAATCGTCTTCTTGCGATTCATGAGCAGGGCGCACACTTCAATCACTACGACCCAAGCGGGAAAGACCAACTGGACCCACAAGCTGCGGGTAATGATCAGCAACAGCGTCAGCGCAAGCAGATAGGTGATTAACGCCAGCCAGCGCGGCATAAGGCCGGTGCGCCACCAGATAGTGCCCAGCGAGATCATAAAGACGCCCGCCATGCGCAGGGCGTAGACATTGCTGATCTGGAACATCACGACACGGCCAAAATAGATGACCTGATTCTCGATGGTTGCGTCTTCTATGAAGCGCGCGGTGGCAAGAATCCCGCCGGCGATCGCCATCGAGACGAACACCATGCCCAGGAATAACAGGCCGCTGCTGTAGAACACCGCCGCGAAAAATTGATCTTCATACTCGCCCAAGCGGTCGCGCATCACGCCGATAAACCAGATGAAAGCGATGCCGGCAAAAGGCATCAGTTGCAGTGCGAGGGTGATTTGGTTGGCGCCCGCCTTTATCCAGTCCATCTCCGCGGCCGGGTCCTCCGGGATGGCAAGACGGAGTAACACCAGGCTGGTCGAAAACAGCAGGCTGAACAGGATGCCGGCGACTGCCGCGGCCCGCGGCGTGGTTAACCGTCGGAACTTCTTCTCAACAAGTGATGTAGTCATTGGCTGGGTTCCATTCCTCTCTGCCTTTCCTGGTAGGCCTCGACAGCCTGTTCCAGGTTGAAGAACATGCGCTCGCGCCCCAGGAGCTTTCCGAGGGATGAGCGCTGGATGACTGCCAGGGGTTCCGGGTTGAGCGCCGCCAACCAGAGACTGATTCCCTGCTCCCGGAGTTCTTCTTCTAACTCCGCCAACATCCTGAGGGCCGTATACTCGATGTCGGGCACTGCGCTGAGGTCTGCCACAAGCACCCGGGGGCTGGCCGAGCGCAGTAACTGTCGCAGTTGATCTCCCGCGCGGCGCACTGGCAAAATGCAGCCGGCCTTCGGTGCGAGTCATGAGCAGGCCGGGAAAGGTCTCGTCATCGGGATGCTCCGGTGACAGCGGGCGAAAAACGTCCGTGCCTGGCTTGCGCCCCAGCAAGTAGACCGGGGGGTGATTAGCCTGGTAAAACAGACTGAGCACCGAGATGACCACAGCCAGTAGAATGCCTTCCAACGTTCCCAGCAGCAGGACGCCGCACCTTGTCCCATGCGCTATGCCTCCACCTTAGCGACGCTTTGCGAGCCGGCAGATGCGTCGAATACCACCTGGTCGAACCACCAGAGCCGTTCAAAGAAGACACGCTGTCGGCTCATGACACGTTGTTGGGTGTCAGGATGGCCGCACCGTCGCGCGATGTCGTCGATCCTCCGTGTGCCATCAATTGCGTCAAAAAGCGTTTCTCCGTGGCGGTGATCGGCATAATCAGATCCCGGTCGGTATGCGCTCTGATTGATGAGCACAGCCGCTGCGCCAGGGGGCAGTCGTTGCTGGACGCTGATCGTGTCGGGCAGACGGATTGGCACGAAGCTCGTGCCAGGTTCGTCGTCGAACCGCACCGGTTGACTGTTGCCCGCATGGTCATCTCGGTACACGATCAGGTTGTGGCGCACCATCGTCCCTCGGAAAAGCTCGACTGCGGCGTACTGCTCCGGCAGGGGCAGCCGCGCCAGGCGGGACGCGTGAGGCGTCATCGCTAAAGGGCTGCATTGGGGCAGGTAGGGCGCCTGGCGCACCCAGCGCCCGAAGACCAGGCCGGCGCGATCGATGAAGTCAAACAGCTCCGACACCGTGTAGGCGCAATCTCGAGGGTGCAGCAACGCGTCGGCAAGCCCTGCCGGGCTGCGGAAATCCGCGGACTCGCCCAATAGCCGCGCCAGAGGATGATCCTGAGGCAGGGCTCGGAGCGTGTTGGCCAGGTCACGAATTTCTTCTTCTGCATTCCCGATCCCCAAGCGGCGGCAATAGGCTTGCAGCATGTAAACGCCGGTCCGCCCGTAGGTCGCATAGACCATCAAGTGCATGGCGCCGTCCGGCTTAAGCACCTCTCGCAGGGCCCGCAGCCCCGCGTCGGGGTCCGGCAGGTGGTGCAGCACGCCGGTGCAGACGATCTTGTCGAAGCGCTGGCCCAGCTCACCCACCCGTTCGACGGGCAGTTGATAGACCTCCAGATTACTCAGGCGATATGCGCGCTTGAGCGTCTCGGTATGACGAACGCTCGTCTCGCTGATGTCAATGCCAACCACCTGACAGGCAGGCTGGCGCAGGGCATGCTTGGCCGCTTGCGAAGTACCGCATCCGGCGATGAGAATCGTGTAATCGTCGCGATATGATCGGGTGGGCCAGAACAGACGATAATCCGCGCGGCGGCGTTGGGGATCGTGCCAGCGCCGCCGATATTGATCGAGGTTATCGATGGGCCGTGGATACGGATATTTGTCGTAGAAGTCCCGGACAATATCCGCCACAACGGGCGAGCTCGAATCAAGTTTGGTATTCAACAGCGGAACCCGATCATAAATTCAGCGTATATTCCTGGGTCTCTAAGCAGTTGGCTGCGTGTTGGACCCATGAAGGCCGCCATTACAAGAAACTGACGCCGAGCAGTGCGCCCTTCCACGAGTTTCCTCTACTCAGGCCGGAAGATGGCATTCCAGTCCTGCTTCATGTCCACGACGAGCCAGCCGCGCTGGGGGGCCTCCTTGAGGGCTTCGACAAGCTTGCCGGTGCTCTTCGTCTCGGCGTCATAGGCATATTCGCGTTCACTGTCGGTATGGTGGACGATGAGGCCGAAACTAGGGCGCGGGTTGTTGATCGTGGTGTACTGCAACATCGCGTGGTCGCCGTCACTGTTCCCACAACATACCGTCGGTCGCCGGCCGATAAACTGATGAATGCCGACCGGCTTGCCCTCCTTGTCGTTTACGAACAAATAGTCGAGTGTCTTTGTCAGCACCGGTCCGCTGTCGCGTAGCTCGAATGTCGTCCGCGCGGTCGAGCCGACAACCTGCTCCGGTGGTATGCCGTAAACGCGCTCCACCCAGACGCGCATGAAGTCCGCGCCGCCACCGGAAACGATGAAGTTCTTGAAGCCATTTGCCCGCAGATGGCGCAGGAGTTCCTGCATGGGTTGGTAGGTGAGTTCGTCATAGGGCCTGCCATAGCGCGGATGTTTGGCCGATGTGAGCCATGCCTCCACGGCGTCACGAAACTCGTCGGTCGTCATCCCTGCATGGGTGAGCGCCAAGACCTGCATCAGGCCATCGAAGTGTTCGCCTGCCAGAAGTTCGGCAAATTCACCGGCCAAGGCGGCTTGCACCATGGGATCTGAAGCGAGCTTGGGCTCAGTGAGGATGCGTCGGTTCAGTTCGTCGATAGCAAAGGCTGCCTGAAACGGCATCGGATTCTCCGGCCAGAGCGTGCCGTCGTTGTCGTACACGGCAATGCGTTCTGCCAGAGGCAAGAAGTCGGGTGATCCTTCCTTTGTCACCTGGGCGACGAACGCGAGGATCGCCTGTTTGGCGGGGCCATCGTTCCAGGAGGGCAGCGGATCAGCAGCGGTGGAGGTCATAGAGTCTTCCTCTGTGCGACACCGTAATCCCCCACCTGGTAGAGGCTCACGGATACGGCCCGGACGGTGAAGGCCTCGAATGGCTCCGCTTTCAGAGCGTCCACAAAGTCACGGGTACCGATACCGACGGTCAGATGCGGGTGGTAGTTCATGCCGGTGCGGGGTCCGACGAAGTTGTTCACGTAGTCCACTGTCGGCTGGCTGATCGCCCCGCCGTCGGGGCGAGGCGCAAAGGCCTCGCCTGTCCCCTTCTCCACCGCGAACGGGGCGACGGCGTCGATGATCCGTTGCTGAAGTCGGCGCATATCCTCGGTCGGCTCAATGACGATGCCCACCAACCGGAGATCCTTGTCGGCCAGGGCATAGTAGCCGATCGCATGGCATTCCCAATTCATCGACTGCTCTACACGCAACACTTCGGCCACAGCATTCGCGACCTCGTCGAGATCCGCCGTTCGCACAAATCTGCTGGAGAATGGTGATGTGCGGCGCGTGGTTGGCATCGAGGGCGAAACCGTCCGGATAGTCCTCTCGTAGCCGAGCGTTCGCCGCCTGTGCCCTCTCAACCGTGGCCGCATCTGGATCCAACAATACGTTAATCGCGATCAAGGTCATGTAGCTTCTCGTTTCCTGGTAGTTCATGGTGAGTATGTGTCTAGCTAATGTCGAAATTCAGCGGCGGGCCGCTGTGTAGCCTGTTTGCTGAAATAAAATATTACCCAATGGTGATCAAGAAATCGGCCAGTGGCACGGTGTGCCTCCTTCCGCAGGATAAATTCCTCTCAACCGACGTTGACTGGGGCTGGGGTTCTCCGGCGTGTTGTCGATCTCGCCGAGGAAACCCAGCCCTCAGCGCAACCTAATGCCCTTTGCTGCTCTGCACTTCTTCCAACTGCCGCATCACGGCGTTCAGGTTAAATGAAGCCGGCTTCTGGCGCGGTGGATACTCGACGAAGTCCTGAATCTGTTGGGCCACCAACCCCTGCATCTCGTATATCTTGTAGATGTGCGAAATCATCCAGTCCCAGTAGGTGTTCGAGTTCTCGTCCGCCCGCTCGAAGGGATCGCGGCGCAAGTGGAACATCTTTGGCGCCCGCAGCGGCACGAAAGGCTCGAGCCATGCCATCAACTGCTTCGCCCGCTGCTCCATCAGCACCACTTTCCAGTCGTTCATCCTGATCGCCAGCAGTTCACCATCATCGCTGAAGTAGAAGAAGTAATTCCGCGGACTATCCTTCGCCTCGCCGGCCAGATAGGGCAGCATGTTGAAGCCGTCGAGGTGAACCTTGATAGGTCTTATCGCCGATCGTGTAACCCTCGAGGAGCTTCGCTGTGACATCCGGATCTCCGGCAGCGGCCAGAAAGGTCGGCAGCATATCCTGCAGGGTGACGATGCCATTCACAGACCGTGCCCGCCTTAATCCTGCGCCGGCCAGCGCAGGAAAGCGGGCACGCGCCAGCCGCCTTCCCAGTTGGTGTTCTTCTCAGATCGGAACGGCGTGATGGCGGCATCCGGCCAACTGTTGAAGTGGGGGCCGTTGTCGGTGGAATACATGACAATCGTGTTGTCGGCGATGCCCAATTCGTCGAGCTTGTCGAGCATGCGGCCGATGTTCTCGTCGTGAGCCACCATCACGTCGCCGTAGTCGTCCTGGCCGCTCTTGCCCTTGTGCTTCTCGGCGGGGTGCGTGCGGAAGTGCATGGCGGTGGTGTTGTACCACATGAAGAAAGGTTTGTCCGCCTGGTGCGCCTCATCGATGAAGCGCAGCGCTTGTTCGGTGACCTCATCGTCGATCGTCTCCATGCGCTTCTTCGTCAGCGGCCCCGTGTCTTCGATGCGGCCATCGGCAAAGCTGTGGATCACCCCGCGCGGGCCATAGCGCTTCTTGAACTCCGGATCCTTTCGGATAATCCGGGTCCTCAGGCTCCTCTTCCGCGTTGAGGTGATAAAGGTTGCCAAAGAACTCGTCGAAGCCGTGATTCGTGGGCAGGAACTCATCGCGATCGCCCAGGTGATTCTTGCCGAATTGGCCGGTCACGTAGCCATGCGGCTTGAGCAGCTCGGCGATGGTGGGATCTTCCGCCTGGAGTCCCAGATTCGACCCGGGCATGCCGACCTTGGTCAGGCCCGTGCGAATCGGGTTCTGGCCGGTGATGAAGGCGGCGCGGCCGGCTGTGCAGCTTTGCTGGGCGTAGAAATCGGTGAAGGCCACGCCCTCATTGCCAATGCGGTCGATGTTGGGTGTCCGGTAGCCCATCTGCCCGCGGCTGTTGTAGCTGATGTTCCACCAGCCGATGTCGTCGCCCCAGAGGACGAGAATGTTTGGTTTTTCGTTTGGCATGATCTTCTCTCCTTGTTGGTAGATTGGTGATTGGTAGGATTGGGATTGGACATTGGTAGATGGTAGATTGGTAGATTGGTGGGGTTGTCGTGACCACTTCACCAGTCTGCTAATCTACCAACTTACCCCGCTGCCACCCCCGAACGTGACTGCGGATTGGGCAACGCCTTCCCGCCGGGGCTGGGTCTGAGCCCGCCCATGACACTGTTTGAACTTACGTCCGCTGCCGCACGGGCAGGGATCGTTGCGATGCACGTTCGGTAAAGGCGCGATCCAGAATCGCCATCACCTCCTGAGCTTCGCGGCCGCGCCGGATCAGGCCGGTCAGTCAGCTTCATCGGAAAATCGACATGCTGAAAGAACAACTTGAAACCGGCGCACAGATAGTTCAGGCCCGGCTCACCATCCGGTGTCTCGATAAAGCGATTCTTCGGGACACTCGCCGTGACAGGCAAAGCGCACATCGCACTCCAGACAATAACGGGGCAACGTGTCGCGCTTGTCCTGGCCGAATTTTACCTGCTGGGGCGACGCCACCAGCTCGATCATGTGCTGTTCCCGGATATTGCCCAGCAAGTAGTTCGGCTCGACAAAGTGGTCACACGAATAGAGATCGCCATTGTGCTCGATGACCAGCCCCGTGCCGCAGGTCTCGTTGAAGACGCACATCCCTGAATTGGCCCGCCCCAGCCAATTGCTCAGCGCCGCCTCGAAGGTCTGCACGAAGATGCTGTCCCACATCGTGGCGCACCCACTCGTCGAAGATGGCGCTGAGGAAACGGCCAAATTGCTCCGGCAGCACCGATCGCTCGGAGACCGTAGTGCCCTTCCTGATAAAGCGTCAGGCCGTCCGCGTTGATGCGCTCCACCACCGGGATGAACTGCATCCAGTCGGTCTTGGCTTCGTCGCGCAGGAAGCGGTAGACCTCCAGCGGGTAGTCGCCGTTCACCCGATTCACGGTCGTGAGGATATTGTACTCGACGCCATGCTTCTGAAGCAAGCGCAGGCCGCGCATCACCTTGTCGAAGGTGGGCTGGCCGCCCTTGTCGACGCGATAGACATCGTGCAGCTTGGCCGGCCCGTCGATGCTGATGCCGATCAGAAAACCGTGTTCCTTGAAGAAGGCCGCCCACTCGTCGTCCAGCAGCGTGCCGTTGGTCTGCATGGTGTGCAGGAAACGTCATGCCGGGCCGCCGATACTTCTCGACCAGGTCCATGGTGCGCCGGAAGAAATCCAGCCCCATCAGGGTCGGCTCGCCCCCCTGCCACGCGATGTTGACGCTATCCGTCTGATGCGACTCGATGAGCTGGCGGATGTACTGCTCCAGCACGTCGTCGCTCATGCGGAACTTGCTGCCGGGATAGAAGACCTCCTTGTCCAGGAAAAAGCAATAGGCGCAATCCAGATTGCAGATCGCGCCGGTCGGCTTGGCCAACAGATGAAAGGCCGGCGGCGCGCCGACAGGCCAGGTGAGCGGTGCCGCCGGAAAGGATGTGGTCATGGTATCCATCGCTTCATATGCATGTGTCGGCTCAATTCTGCTTCGTGACGCTTTACGCTAGCATCCCTGCTGTGACCGATCGAGCCAACAGGCTCGGGTGACTGAGTTTCAGAGCCTGCCTCATCACGTCTCAGGACTGGCAGGGCGGGGAGCGCTACCAGTCCTGAGTGCTGATTATTGTTGCGCCAGGATCAGTACCGACAGTGTTGCCTCCATCACGATCCAGTCTCTCCTCGCTTCAGTGGATTGTCGGCTTGGTGCAGCGGCACAATGCTAATCCATCGCCAGTTTGAGGTTGATCTTCTCTTCTGCGCTCAGCTCGGTGCCATCACCAAAATCGAAGTGCACCTTCTCGATACTGCCAGTGAACCAGAAGGGGCGCTTGTGCTGGTAGGCTTTACTGACCGGGGTCAGGGTATCGACGCCCACATCCAGGGTTTCGACGCTGAAGCGGCCGCGCACCTGCTTCTCGATCTTGCCCGTGCCGACCTGCTCGCCGTTGATGAAGAGCGTCACACTGGCCGGGCCGCCCAGTATCTTGGTTTCGTTGACGAAGTGGCATTGGAGTTCCACCTTGCCCGCAGGCACATCCACATTAGAGACCACTTCGTACCGCTCCATATCGAACCAGTTGTAATGGTAGACCAGCTTGCCATCCATGATGTAGAAGGACCAGCCGGCGGTATCACCACCCAGGCAGACCAGCACACCCTCGGCTCCATCTTGGGGAATCTCGGCGTAAACCGTAATGGTGTGGGTGATATTATGGGTCTTGGGCGCACTGCCTTCGGGTAGGCGAATCATGCCCGGATAGAAGGTGACCGAATCACGCCCGTAGAAATAGCTGGGCCGCAAGGAAACATCGGCTCGCTCGGCGAAGCGGTCATCCAGCGGGAGCACGTTGTGTTTGGCGGCTTCGGCGAAGAACAGATCCTGCAATTCGCGCAGTTTCTCGGGGTATTGTTCGGCCAGATCGACGGCCTGGCTGAAATCTTCAGCGATATGGTAGAGCTCCCATTTGTCGTCGGCAAAATCCCATGAGCCGAAGTTGATCCAGGGCAGACGCCCGTGGCGGCAGGAAGCCATCCAGCCATCGTGATAGAGGGCGCGGTTGCCGAACATCTCGAAGTACTGGGTGTAACGCTTGCCAGATGCCTGGGCGTCATCGAAGGAATAGGCCATGCTGACGCCTTCGATCGGTTTCTGGGGCACACCGTGTACCATACTGGGCTCGGCAATGCCGATCACTTCCAGCAGGGTGGGAGCGATGTCGATGACATGGTGGAATTGGGAACGCACCTGCCCTTTCTCTTTGATCTGCTTCGGCCAGGAGACCAGCAGGCCGTTGCGGGTGCCGCCAAAATGCGAGGCGATCTGCTTGGTCCACTGGAAGGGCGTATCACCAGCCCAGGCCCAGCCCACGGGATAGTGGACGGAAGTGCCGGGCAACCCGATCTCGTCGATACGTGGCAGGAGCTGGTCGACGGTGGGGAGGAAGCCGTTCATCGTCATGAACTCATTGAACGTACCGATAAGCGAACCTTCGGCGCTGGAGCCGTTGTCGCCGATGATATAGATCACCAAGGTGTTCTCGAGTTCGCCCATCCCTTCGATCGCATCCACCACGCGCCCAACCTGGTAATCGGTGTGCTGGAGGAAATCGGCATAATTCTCGGCAAAGCGAGCGAAGAGTCGCTTCTCGTCAGCGCTGTGAGAGTCCCAGGCGGGAATCTCATCCGGGCGTTTGGTCAGTCCTGTACCCGCGGGGATCACGCCCATCTCGAGTCTGTTTCTGATGGACTACTTTGCGGTATTCGTCCCAGCCCATATCGAATTTGCCGGCATTACGACCGCGCCAGTCCTTCGGCGGCTGGTGGGGAGCATGGGCGGAACCCGTCGAGAAGTAGGCGAAGAAGGGGCGATCGGGGGCGATGGCTTTCTGGCGGCGCATCCAGTCGATGCAGTCGTTCGCCAGATCGATGTCCAGATGATAGCCTTCTTCGATGGAATAGGGTACAGGCACAGCGCGCGTGCCCCGGTACAGTGCCGGCAAAAACTGGTCGGTTTCGCCGCCGATGAAGCCATAGAAATAGTCAAAGCCCTGGTTGGTTGGCCAGTTTTCGAAGGGGCCTGCCTCGCTGGTCTGGTTGTCGGGGACGTTGTGGTTCTTGCCCCACCAGCCGGTGGCGTAACCGTTCTGGCTGAGCAGTTCGGCGATGGTGGCGCAACTTTTGGGGATGATGCCGTCATACCCGGGGAAGCCCGTGGCCAGTTCACCGATATTTCCACTATGTGCGGTGTGGTGGTTGCGTCCGGTCAGCAGCGCAGCCCGGGTTGGCGAGCACAGCGCAGTCGTGTGGAACTGGTTGTAGCGCAGTCCATTGTTCGCCAAACGGTCTGCTGTCGGCATTTCGATCATTCCACCAAAGGCACTCGGCCAGCCAAAGCCAACATCATCCAGGATCACCAGCAGGATATTAGGGGCGCCATCCGGCGCCCGCCGGGGTTTGGGAAAATCGGCGACAGAGTCCTTGTGTGTCAGGCCAATCTTGGCATCCGGGTAGCGATACTCGGGGCGGGGGTAAACGTTGTTCCCCACTTTTTCGGGAAATTTGTTGCTCATGGTGCAATTCTCCTTAAATCGATCTCTATTGGCGCGCCATAATCATGCGCATCTCGGCTTCGCTATCTTCGATCACATCGCCGCTAACGTCGAACGTCACGCTGTGGATCGTACCGGTGAATTCAAAGGGCGTCTCGTAGAACGGCGCGACCGGTGCGCCAGGATCAGCGCCGACGGATATCGCCGAGGTTACCCCGAACATGAAGGGCGTGGTGTGGGGGAAATCCGCCTGGCCGACAAGCTTGCCATCGATGTAGAGCTGGGCGCGGCCGGGGGTGCCCTTGCCATTGGCAAAGTCCGGTTGCCCGGTCACTTCGAATTCGAAGCGCAGTTCGTGGCGTCCGGCCGGCACCGGAACCGTGCTGGCCACATGCAGGTAGTCGCGCGCCACGTAATTATGCACATACTGGAGCTTGTTATCCTGCACATAGAATGCATACCCGGCATCAACGCCTCCACAAGAAACCAGAGCGCCTTGGGCACCCTCGGCGGGGATATCTACGTCGGCCGCGATGCTGTGCGTGCGGTTGAGCAAACGCGGGCCGGCGCTATCGGGCACGGCCTGCGTGTGCGGGTAGAAGGTGTAATGCGTGCGGTCCTTGGTGAGCTGCGGGCGTTCATCCGCTACGCGCTGCACACCGCGGCCATCCACCGGCAGCACGTGGTATTTCCCTGCCTCGACATACCAGGTAGCGATCATCTCGATCAGCTTGGCGCGGTTCCCTTCGGCGATGTTATGGTTCTCGGCAAAATCCTCGGCGATGTGGTAGAGCTCCCAGCCTTTAGCATCCAGCTCGGTCAATGTTGCCGCCGGGATGGGATTGCCAAAGCCGGTGCCCGCTTCCGTGAAGGAAGGACCGGGCCAGGGGCAGACCGCTCGCCACCCATCGTGGTAAATGGAGCGATGCCCCAGCATTTCGAAGTACTGAGTGTGATGCTTGCTCGCGGCGCTGGCATCATCGAGAGCAGGCGCGAAGCTGACACCTTCGATCGGGGCTTGCGCGACGCCCTTGATGCTGGCCGGGGGTTCTATCCCGATCAGATCCAGCACCGTCGGCATCATATCGATCACGTGCGCATACTGGGTGCGGACTTCGCCCCTGGTTTTGAAACCATTGGGGAAGTGCACGAGGAAGGGATCACAAATCCCGCCCCGATAGGTCTCCCGCTTCCAACGGCGGAAAGGCGTGTCGCCCGCCCACGTCCAGCCCCAGGGATAGTGATTGAACGTGGTCGGGTCGCCCAGTTCGTCGATGTGCGCCAGATTGATCGCCAAATCTTCTTTGATGTTATTGAAGAACAGGGTCTCGTTGACCGAGCCGGTCGGGCCGCCTTCAGAGCTGGCGCCGTTGTCGGAGACCAACATGATCAGCGTGTTGTCAAACTCGCCGACCGATTTCAGGAAGTCAAACAGCCGGCCCAGATGGAAGTCGGTATGTTCCATGAAGCCGGCGAAGACTGCCATCATGTGGGCGTATAAGCGTTTTTCATCCGCCGAAAGCGAATCCCATTCCTGCACATCGGGATCATGGCGGGAAAGTTCAGCATCCGCCGGGACGAGGCCCAACTCTTTTTGCCGGGCGAAGGTTTTTTGGCGGTAGACATCCCAGCCCTCATCAAACTGACCTTTATACTTATCCGACCATTCCTTGCGCACATGATGGGGTGCGTGCATCGCACCCGGGCAGAAGTACATGAAGAAGGGTTTATCGGGTGCCACCTGCTTGGCGTCGGCGATGAAGCTGATTGCTTTATCCACGAGGTCTTCGGTCAGATGATAGCCTTCCTCAGGCGTCTTGGTGGGTTCCACTTGATGGTTGTCATGGACCAGCTCGGGGTAATACTGATGGGTTTCTCCCCCCATGAAGCCGTAGAAGCGCTCGAACCCGCGCCCGAAGGGCCAGCGATCGTACGGGCCGGCCGCAGAGATTTGATCGGCGGGCGTCAGGTGCCATTTGCCAATGGCATAGGTGTTGTATCCGTTCTGCAGCAGGATCTCAGAGAGGAAACCGTTCTCGAATGGGATGTTCGCGTTGTAGCCGGGAAATCCCGTCGAGCCTTCCGTAATGCAGGCCATCGCGTTGGAGTGATGGTTGCGCCCGGTCATGACGCAGGCCCGCGTGGGCGAACAGAGCGCCGTGGTATGCATGTTGTTGAAGCGCAGACCGTTCTCGGCCAGGGCGTCCATCTGGGGGGTATGGAGTGGGCTGCCGTAACAACCCAGCTGCCCAAAGCCGACATCATCCAGGACGATGAACAGCACATTGGGAGCGCCTGCTTTGGCGCGCTTCGGTTCAGGCCAGGCTTGCTCAGAAGTGTCGAACGTGCGCCCGATGACGCCGTTGAAAGCAGTTCCGGGCTTGTATTCTTTTAGGGTCATGGTGATAGCCTCCTCGTAGGATAGGTAGTAAGGTGCGCTCGCTCACACCACTTGACGAATACCGGCATTGCGGATGCCGATTGGGGAACCGTGTCCTCTCCGCACTCACACTCACAACGCGGGCGCTTGCGCGCGTGACGGCTCGCGCACGAAAAGCAGAACCAGCACGGCGCCGAGCACCATCAATAGCGCGCTGATGCCGAACGCACCCAACGCGGCGAAGCGGTCGTATAGCCAACCGCCCATGAGCGGACCGATCACGCCGCCCAGCCCGGCGGCGGCGGTGTAGTAGCCTAACGCCGTGCCCTGTCGTTCGTCGCCCGCGATGTCGACCACCAGCGCCTCCTCGGCGGGTGTCGCCGCCGCGAAGGCCGCTGCCTCGAACAGCCACATCAGCGCCAACGGCCAGAGCGATTGCACGAGCGGAACGGCCAATGCGGCGAGGCCACTCACGAGCAGTGCGATGATCAGCGGCGGGCGCCGCCCGAAACGGTCACTGAGCCCGCCGAGGCGCGAGGGCAGCACTGACCCCGCGAGCGCTGCCGGCAGAAAGGCCAGCGCGATGGTAAACATGTCGGCCGAGACGCTGTCACTCAGGTGTGGGATCAGAATTGGGCTCAGGATCCCGCTGGCGATCGCCGTCAATACCACGATCCCCAGCAGGATGCGCAGTTGGCCGGGAAGATGCCACTTTTCGGCCATCTCAACCTGTTGATCCTTGGGGGTGGCGGGCGCCGCCTCGGGGCGGTTGTCGCTGCGGCGGCCGCTCCGCTCAAGGGATTCTGGGATCCCGCGCCAGGCAATGGCAGCCGCGAGCAGCGTCGCCGCGGTGAACCCGAGAAAGAGCACGCGCCAGCCGCCGATGAGCGTCAACCCGCCGGCGAAGGCGTCGCGACTGAGCAGGTAGAGCAGGGCGAAGCCCACCAGAGAGCCGATGAGGATGCCGCGGAAGGCCATTTCCTCCACCCGGCCATATTCCTGGCCGCGGCAGTCGTCAGGCGCCAGATCGGATACAACGGCCAAGACCGCCAGCCACAGCAGCCCCGATCCCACGCCTTGCGCCATCTGGGCAATAAACAGGCTTCCAACTCCGGTGATTAGCCCGAAAACTGCGTTCGAGACGGCGTAGCCCAACAGGCCGACGATCAGAAAAGGTCGCCGGCCAAAGCGGTCCAGCCCATATCCGACAATGGGTTGAACCGCGACGACAATCAGCGCATACGCAGAGAGCAACCCGCCGATCGCGAAGCGCGCTGGCCCCCAGCTCGCGGGCGATGAGGGGCAAGCCGAAGACCAGCATACCGAAGGGAAGCGAGACAAGCAGCACGCTCAGGCGTAGCCTGTCCAGGCTGGCGCCGGCCTGCATCCCATCTGCTGCCGCACCTGGTTCTTCAGATGTGGTTGTCATTGGGGTCTCTCTCTGCCTCCGATCCGATCGCACGACGAATCGAAAGATTTACGCTGCTTCACCCACCGCGTCCATGACTTCGGGCGCGCCGGCTGCTTCGGCCACGGCCCCCTGAGGCACGGAGTAGGTACGCACAGTACCCTTCGAGCTGACCATGAATTCGGTTACCAGCGGGATCTCGAAGTCATCGCACGTCACGACGACGGCCACGCGCCCCTCATCCAACTCCTGCCCGATCTGGGTGATCTCTTCCTGCGTCAAGTGGGTGGACTTCTTGAAGAAGGATCCCAGTGCGCCGCCCAGTGCGCCGGCGCCGACGGCCGTGACGATCAGCGACGCGCCGCCGGTCAGCACCGCGCCAATGACCCCCACGACAGCGCCGATGGTCGCGCCCTTGCCCGTCTTGCGGCCCACCTGGGTCTTGATTTTGTCGCCCTCCTTGCTGATGGTGCCGATGGCGCCCAGCTCGAAGTAAGCGTTGATTCGATCATACTGCTTGATCCCTTCTATGGCGCTCTCGGCCGCGGCGCGATCGGCAAAGAAGGCGATCACGACGTTATGATTCTCGTTATTCGGCTTTTCTTCTTGTGACATACGCTCTCCTCCTGCAGACGCTGAAGGCACCGATCGGCGGTGGGGCCGAACTGGCTGGGCATTGCGCCAGATGCCGAGAATCTGCCTCTTCTTGGTCTGGAACTCTTCCTCGGTGAGTAGGCCCTGGTCTTTCATCGTCGAGCGCTTCAGGATTTGCCCCAAATGTCATTGCGTTGGGTTCCCCGCTTGCGGTCGTCGCGCCCATTCCAGGTCGGCCAGAAACAGAGCGCCGCTAGAGGTCTGGTCAAAGACCAAGGCGATCTCGTCAATCTGACTCAAATCGACACCGGCGAAGTCGCTCAGCGCCAGGCGGATGGTTGTCAATGGCACGCGGCCTGTGAAGAAGCCGGTCGGCATGCTGGTATCGCTTTGCATCGTGCCGGGTGGAAAGCCCAGCGCCGGCTCGCCAGGCCGGGTCTGTACCGTGGCGCGGTGGCCGGCGCGGTCGGTCAACTGCACGCTGAAAGCTTGCGGGCGGCCGGCGGCGTTGAGCGGCGAGGCCGGGTCGACGGCCGCCCGCAGGCTGAGCGTGGTGTAGCCGCTGAGGTCGCCGGCGCCCGCAGGCAGAGCGAAGCGCAGTACGGCGCCCGGTTTCTCCCAGGAAACGACGGCATGGGACGGCTGGCCGGGGATGGTCACGTAGTTGCGGCGACACGGTTCGCTGCCGGGCAAGCTTTGGGCGTTGTAAAAACCCTTGGGACAGAAGTGAGTGGCTACGTCCGTGGCTGACACATCGCCGCCCAGCAGATGGGTGGTCAACTCCTCGGCGGCGGCGGGGATCAGCACCGGCCGGCGGTCGGCTGCCGGCGCCAGGGTCGCCACGCGCGTGGGCAAGCCATAGAGCTCATCTGGGGCCGGAGCCTGCACATCCATGCCCAGGCGCGCCGCGGCTGCCAGGTTTCGGTCAAAAAGCGTCTTGAGGAAATCGCCCGCGTAGCTCACCAGCCAGGCGCGCTGCGCCTCTGGTTCCAACAGCGTCTCACAGTCGGGTCGGTCTCGCGTACCAAAGGGATCGCCGGGCAGCATCGTATTGAAAGCGTTGTGATTGGCGCGTTCCAGCCAGGCTGAGGTCGCCCAGGTGTTTTCCCCCGGCGCAAGGCGCGCACCCTCGAAGAAGAACTGTCCATCCTGGTCGGTCACGTCTCCGTCACACGCGGACAAGATGGTCGCCAACGGGACATTGATGCCCAGCCATGGATCGACGCTGGCCACGGCCCCGGCGATCATTAGCACGCCGGCCACCGGCCATCTCCCCGGGTTGCGGGCCAAAGCCACGGCGGCCTCACCGCCGCGCGAGTGGCCGAAGAGCGCCAGGCGACTCACGTCAGCGCGGCCGGTCAGCTCGACGCCGAAGTCATTGGGGCCGCCGGCCGTGGCCTCGGCCAGGGCTTGCAGATGCAGGTCGACCAGTTGTTGTAACCGCTCGCCGGCGACCGGCTCGCCGAAGCCAAAGGTATTCTCGGCGTTGATATTGGGCGCGAGGACCACATAGCCTTGCGCCGCCAACGCGCGGGCCAGGTATTCGAAGCCGCGGTAGTTGGGCTGCTCCACCTCGGGGGCGCAAGGCCAGCGGTCCACGCTCATCTCATCCAGGGGGCAGCCGGGATGCGTGCCGTGAAGGATCAGGACGACCGGAAATGGCCCGACACCCTCGTCCGGCACGGCGATCAGCCCATTGAGCCGGACGGGCATGTTGCGGAAGCGGCTCTCTGCGGGGAAACGCTCCTGGACGATCGGTCGTCTCGCCCAGGTTGTACTCGACAGCCCTGGGGGAAGCCGGCGCGATCCCTTCGGCCGGCAGGGCTGCAATGCGGGTCGCCGGAGGAGGTGCAGCCGGCGGAAGCGGAACGCAGGCAGAGAGCGCGGCCGCGAGAACAGTAAAGGCGACAAGGGACTTCGCGAGGCGAATACAGCGCATCCGGCGTGCTTGCTCCACAAGATAGAAGACCTGCCAGGTCCCACGCCAGCATCGCCGGCGCATGGATCTGGCAGGTCCGACTGATTTCAGGCGCGCTAGCCGCGTCAACGCGCCCGCGTGGCCACCACCGCCAGCGCATCCGACCCCGACCGGATCTGCAGTTGGTCGCCGGAGAGGTTGAACGTCGCGGCGGACTGGAGCGCAGCCAGGTACTGCTGTTCTTGCTGCATGACACCTTCCGGCGTCTCGCACCACTTCGAGGTCGCGTTTGGCCGGTCGACGGTCAGCGAGTTACCGCCGGCCTGATAGCCCGCAGAGTACGTGTTGCACCCCGCGTTGCCCGAGACCTGGCCCGACGCCTCAAACACCAGGGTGATTGAAGTGTCCGCCATGGTCCCTGTCACCGCGCCCATGCCGTTGTTGAAGTTCACCACGGTCCAGCGGCTCCCGGCCAGCGGATCCACGAGCCAGCGGGGGCTGCGGCGGCGCGATGGGCTGCGTCACCGGCGGGGGCTGCGGCGCTGCGATCGGCTGCGTCACGTTGATCGTCACCTGGCGGAACTGCGTCGAGCCGTCGGTGAGCTGCACCCGCATCTCGTAAGTCGTGGTTGCTGCGGGACATACCCGCTCGTTGCCCTGACCCGTGCGCGGGAACGCATTGAAGTCCGAGCCCTGGGGGTACACCCACACCGCCCGCACATTATGCACATCCCAGAAAAGGGTCGCGCACTCGCCTCGGTTGATCTGCGTCCGGTCGGCCCAGAAGCTGATCTTCGCCCCGGGCGGCGGCACAGCGGTCGGCCGGATGGGCGTCGCGGTGGGCGGCACGGCTGTCGGCGGCGGCACGCGGGTCGGGGTGGGCGGAGGTGGCGGCGGCGATGGGATCACCGGCACGTCGTCCGCATTGGTCGCGGCCACGAAGTCGGCCGACACCCAGCCCACGCCACCCGGCAGGGACGGCGCGTCCACCACCCACCAGCGGCTATCCTGGCTCCGGCCGACAATCGTGCCGGTGTCACCGTTGCGCGCGGCGGCGATCACCGGGAAGTTCGTGCCGGGCCCGGAGCGGATGTTGAGCACATTGGCCCCGGTGACCGTGCCCGTTGGCGTCTTGGGCTCAGGAGCGGGCAGGTCTACGATCGCTTTCTTGACCGCGATCACCGCGATGGCGTCTTCGGCGGTCCGCAGCCAAAGCTGGTCGCCCTCGATGCGGAAGGTGGCGGCGCTCTCCAGGGCCGCGAGATAGGCGGACTCCTGCGCCATGGCGCCTTCCGGCGCCTCGCAGAACATCATCGTCGCGCCCGGCGGGTCGACGACGATATGCTTGCCTTTCACTGCGTAGCCGGCGAAGTAATTGTTGCACCCGGCGTTCCCGTACAAGTCGGCCTTATCGAAGTTCAGCGTGATCTCCGTCCCATCGAGCACGCCGACGACCGCCTCCCGGCCGTTGTTGTAGTTGACCACGCTCCACGCCGTGCCTGCCAGCGTCTCGGCATCGGCGATGTAGGTGATCACGATGTCGTTGCCCGCGATCAGCACCAGTTGACGAGCGCTCCTGATGAAGCTGGTGACCGTGGCGAGCGTTTCCTGGTACTCGCTGGCCTGAGTCATCACCGGTTTCTCACACGCCATCATCCCCCCGGCCATCGGCTGGCTGAAGGTCAGGTTCTGGCCGTCCTCTTCGAAGGTCGTCCAGTAGCGATTGCAGCCGTCCGAGCCGCTCGCGGAGCCGTCAGCCCCGAGCTGCAGGGTGACGGTCGCATCCGCGATGGGGAGCGCGCCGTTGAGCGAGCTCATGATCCACGACGTCCCGCCCAGGGTAGGCCCGGCAGGTGTCGGGGTCAGAAGCTCGGGCAGAGGCGTCGCGACCGCCTGCGTCGCGGCCGTAGGCGTCGCCGTGGCGGCCTGTTGGGCTGCCGCCGCTTGACCCGCCGCCGGCTGGAGGGCCGGCAGCGCACTCGGCGCCCACGCGGCGGTCAACAGCACCAGCAGGATCAGGATCGAGAAGAGAGTCAGTTTCTTCATTTCAGGTGTTCCTTTCTGACACATATTGTAAGTTGAGGACCTTGCAGTCCAGAGGCGCTACTTCAGCGCCAGCGACATCAACAGCATACAGCGACAGCCCCCCGATGTACAGCACGCCGGCGAATCCCGGCTCGCCCTCCCGGTTGGCCTCCGGAATGATCCCCTGCGCCACGGTCGTGATGAGGAAGCCCGACGCCAGGGCCACCAACATCATCCGCAGTTCCAGAGGTCGATGCTGAAGCACCCGGTAGCCGAGGAGCGCGCCAGCCATCAGGCTGGCCACAAACATCCACCCCAGCAACCTTCGATGCTCCGCCAACATCCCCTGCCGTCTCGCCGTCGCGATCGTGACGAGTGCCAGTTACACGCCGATAGCGTCGCCGACAGAGACCGTCCCCCCTCAATAGGCTGCCCTGATTGCCCAGCAGCAGGACAACGATAATGATCAGGGCTACCACAGCGGCCCCGATCATTAAAGGCAGCAGGTCAACCAGGACCGAAGCCCGGTTCGGTTGCATTGCAAAAGCTGTCGACCACGTTCTCCGTCTACCTGCTGGATGAACCCTAACCCGGACGAGCCGGAACCACGCCTTCACCACCAAGGTTCAAAGGCACGAAGTCCACAAAGGTAGAATTCTGAGTGATCTTGGTGTCTTGGTGGTGAGATTCTTGTTTCTTATGCCGGAATCCGATTAGTAAGATATTAGTAAGCGCCTAAGGCGCTGACTGAAGGCGTTCGACATGCAAGAGTCGCAGGTTGAGCATAAACAAGGTGTCGAGGGCGCCCTGCAACGCCGCCTGATCTTCGAGAGCGCCGGTCAACTCGGTGACAAACGGCTGTTCGGGTCCCTCGCGTACAGAAATCGCGAGTCCCCCAAGGCACTCAGACCATCTCGGATCAAGTGCCCCTTCTACTAAGATCTGGTATCGCTCCGGATGGGTTGCTTGAGTCATGTTGTCATGTTTAGGCCGGCACCACGGCGGCGGTTCGGAATACGCGGGACTTGATCCACAACAGGCCCTATTGTACCAGGGCTGAACCTGGGTTGTCCAGCCCGCAAAAGGGGTAATTATGGGGTATTCGAGGGAGAAGGAGGTATGAGCATGTGCCTAGATCAAGCCCGAGCGGCGAGCCTCTAGCCACAGCCGCGCGCCGGTTGTCCACGCCCAGCTTTTCGTAGATGTGTGCCGTATGCTTCTTGACCGTCTCCGGCGAGAGCACAAGTCGTTCAGCGATTTCCTTGTTGGTCAACCGCTCGGCCAGCAGCATCAGCACATCGATCTCGCGGTTCGTCAGCAGTTCTGCCGGCGCTCGGGGCGTTGGCGCGGCCGCGATATCCCCGTCGTACGTTGGTTCCGGCCCAGAACCAAAGGCGGCCAGGATGGATTGAATATAGGCAGGCGCTTCCCTCTCGGCGGCCAACTTCCTTAACAACGGCATCAGACCTGGTCCGCTGTCCACGAACAAGCGCAGAGCGCCGCCCGGCATGGCAAGCTGGATCGCATCTCGTAACACTGCCAGGGCAGCCGACTCCTGGCCTTGAGCCATCAGGAGCTGGGCCAGGAGCGTCTTGACCTCGATCAGCTTAAGGTTATCATAGCGCGCCAGCGCTCTCGCCTGGCAGTCAGCGAGCAACTTGGCAGCCTGTGCCAGGTCGGTTGGCGTGCCGCTGTTGAGCAGTGTCCGCGCCTGTGTGAGCATCGGCAGTTCCCAAAACAGCAGAGAGAGGTTGGCCGTCCGCGGATCGTAGCGCCAGGTCGCCGAATCTGATGGGGCGCCCGCCAGGCGATGCTGAAGTGAATCCACTGAGGGCAGATACGCCAACATACCTCGTTCCAGCAAATGGATGCGAAGCTGGCCTGCTGCTTCCTGGGCCGCCTGCCGGCACCCTTGCGCGGCGAGCGTCAGGGCTAAGCCGGTGAAACCATTTATGAGCGAAATCCCGTGGGCTGAGTAGGCCATACCGGCCAGTTCCCGGAAATGCTGCTCAGCGACGCCCAATTCGTTGCGCTGATAGCACAGCCAGCCCAACGCGAAACTCGACCACGGAAGGCTTAGCGCCAGCTTCATTTCGGCGGCCATACGGCGCTGGGTGGTCGCAACGGATTGCAGGGCGGGCAGGTCTGCCTGTTCATAGGAGTAACTCATCAGGCCTAGCAGCACGCGCATCATAATTGGCCACTCGTTTGGGCCTAGAATGGCGAGCTGCTGTTGCCCGTACCGGACAGCTTCGGCTCCTTGCCCAATCATTTGCAGACCCAGCAAGGAGTACATGCTGGCTATACTGACAGCATATTTCATTTCGCGTGGAAGTTGTTGTAAGGCGGCTTGCGCCAAGGTCACCGTCTCTTGTCTTCGATCCTGAGCGTGAACGAGTGCAGCCCGGAGTGCGTTGATCTCCCCAGAGAGGGCCGGGGCAACCGGGCCAGGTTCCGCAGCGAGGACCGCTTCGATGTCGTCGAGCATCGTGTTCAGCGCAGCCAAACCGAATCTGATATATTGGATCCAGGCCTGTGCCAACAGCAATCTGGGCCGCCGCAATACCTCGGGCGGTAGAAGGCCGAGCCAACGCTCCACCTGCCGCCAGTCTTCTCTGTCCAACGAAGGATGGACCTGCGCTTCGACCAACTCTGCCGCCCGCAGTATGTCTCCGGCCTTCACGGCATGGGCGATGGCCTCATCCAGCAAATTGTGCGCCGCGAACCACGCGCTGGCGCAGGCATGCAAGTTCCTGATCTCGGCGTCCGCGTAGCGCTCGCGTGTCCGGGCGCTCAGCAGATACCTGAAGAGATGATGGTAGCGAAACCAGGTCCCCTCGCTGTCCAGGGGCACCAAAAAGAGGTTGGACCTCCGGGCACTGCGGAGGAACGCCTCCCCGGCGAGCTCGCGGTTGGCTTCGCCCCGGATCGCGTCGAGCAGAGGCGCACAGAATCGATCCAGCAGTGAAGCCTGCAGGAGGCACGCCCTCGTGGCTTCCGGCAGCCCTTCCAGGACCTCAGCCAGCAGATAATCGGTGACAAGCTGGTGGCCGCTCTGCGCGATCCTACGGGCGAAAGCAACGGGATCGCTTCGATCACGCACTGAGATGGCCGCGAGTTGCAAGCCAACGGCCCAGCCCTCGGTGCCCTCCACCAGCGCCGCTGTGGTCTCAGCGGTCGCTGCCGGGCCGATCATTTGGCGCAAAAGCTGGCCCGCTTCATCGAGCGTGAAACTCAAATCTGTGCTGCGGAGCTCAGTGAGTTGCTGCCGGCCGCGGAGTCGTTCCAACGGCAGGGGTGGGTCGGCTCGGGTCACGAGGATCAAGTGTACATGGGGCGGCAGGTGTTGCACCAGCCGAGTCATCATGGCGTGGACATCAGCGGTCTGGATCATGTGGTAATCGTCCAGCACCAGGACGAGCGGACGAGGAAGCGCTCCCAGATCATGCAGTAAGAAGTCCGCCAGTCGGTCAGGGGCAGGGAGATACGGGGCACTCAGCAGCGGCTCAGTCGAACTGTTTGCATCCGGGTAGACGGAACGAACGGCTGCTAGAAAGTAGCGCAGGAAGGTCACCGGTTCGCTGTCATGCTCGTCTACCGACATCCAAGCCCAGGGAAGGTTGACCGAATCGAGCCATTGGCTGATGACCGTCGTCTTACCGTAGCCGGCTGGCGCGGAGACCAGGATCAGTTGCTGGTCCAGACCGGCCGTCAAGGCTTCCAGGAGGCGCGGGCGGGACACCAATGTGGCCGGCGCATGCGGCCGGTACAGCTTGGTGGTGAGCAGGGGCGATGTCGCCGGCGGAGCGGATGGGTCGGTCATCAATGCTATACCAAGAAGCCTTTGGTGATCAGAGGAGCGCGCCAGCCATCTTCCCGGGCTGCGGATTGCGCTGAGTTCCAGCCCCCAGCTTCGGCGAAACGCTGCCGACCACGATAATGACAGCCTGCTGCGTCCATGTTGCGTCCCAACGCGTTCGTCTCAATTGTCTCAGCCGTCTCTCATTTTAGCACATGAAAAACACCGGGGCAAAGGTTAACACCAGGGCGAAGTCATTGTGCAGACGGCGATTCCATCATGCAGCAGTCACACCGCACCTGCCGGTGGGTGCAGGTGTTGCGAGGAGCGGGGTGAGCGACGAAGCAATCTCAGCCGAAGTCAGGGATTGCTTCGCTCCATCCGGCGAAAAGCGTGCCGGATTCCGCTCGCCATGACATCGTTAGGTGGGTTTTGCGCACCCACGGTTGCCGATTGCCCCATGAACTGCAACATGAAATCACCCTGGGTTAACACAGCAATTCCAGATGTAGGGCGAAGCAAAGATGCAATTGGGTGTATTCAAAGTTAGTTATGGAAGCATCCTGAGCGGAGCACGGCGCTCGAGATCCACAGCGTTCCGTGACCCACAGTCGGCGCCGTGCGTAGTCGAAGGATGCGATTCTGCTGATAGACCGCTCCGCACCCTTCGACTACGGGCTGCGGCCCTCTCCTGAGCCGGGTCGAAGGATCAGGGTGCTCCGCTCGGGTGATGCTAACTGATTTTGAATACACCCGATGCAATTTGTGCGGGCAGGCAGCCTGATTGACACCCACGGCGTGCCCGGTTAGAATCAGGGCACTTTCTCGCGTCGATTTTCTTTTCCCGGAGGCCTTGTGTCGTCTTTTTTATCTCTCCCCGATATCAACTGGTCCAACATCGCCACGCGCGTCGTCGTGATCGCAGTCACCTGGTTAGTTGTCTGGCTACTGATGCGTTACGTCAACCGGTGGCTCACCCGCTTCTTTGAGCGCGTGGCCGATCAGACCGCCGATCGCACCGGGATCCACGTGCTGCGCACCTTGCTGGACACGGCGGTCATCCTGATCGGCGTACTGATCACCCTCGCGACGTTGGGGCTGACATCGATGGTAACCAGCATGTTGACCGCAGCCGGCGTCGCGGGCATCATCATCGGCTTTGCAGTCAAGGATGTGGCAGCCAACCTGATTTCGGGGATGCTGCTGCTGGCCGACCGTCCCTTTTCCCTGGGCGATACCGTCTCTGCGGGCAATGTGCAGGGGACCGTCGAAACCATCGCGCTGCGCAGCACCCGCATCCGCTCGGCGGATGGGCCGGTAGTCACCGTGCCGAACAGTATCATCGCGGCCCATGCGATCACCAACTTCACAATCAATCCCAACCGGCGTATCGAAACGATCTGGACGCTGCCCCTGGATGCGGATGCGGAGGCGGCCCGACAAATTCTGCTCCAGGTCGCCGCTGCTGAACCACGCTTGACGCCAGATGTGCCGCCGCAAGTGCTGGTGGGCGACATTCGCAACGGCTCGTATGACCTGAGGCTGATCTGCCAGGCGCCCAACGCCGTCTGGGCGCAGGTGCAATCGGATCTGAAACAAGCGCTGGTGGCCCACGCACGACAGCGTGACCTCCCCATGGGTCTGCCTGTGCAAATTGTGCATTCAACGCCGGTGGGCGCATCTGCGTTGCCCACTTCGCCCGCCCGCCCGCCGGTCAAAGATTAAACTTCGTATCTGACAGGAGAAAATCATGGCTGAAATCGCAATCAGACGCGGTCTATATTTCGAGGAATTCAACATCGGCGACACCGTCACCAGCGCCGGCCGCACCATCACCGAAGCCGACATCGTGGGGTTCGCGGCGCTGAGCGGCGACTGGAACGCGATCCATGTGGACGCCGAATACGCCAAGACCGGCATGTTTGGCGAGCGGATCGCGCATGGGCTGCTGGGCCTTTCTATCGCCTCGGGGCTGGCCGTGCAGCTTGGCTTCATCGAGGACACGGTCATCGCCTTCATGGGCATCGACTGGAAATTCCGCGGGGCCATCAAGATCGGCGACACCATCCATGTGCAGGCGCAGATCGCGGAGAAAAAAAACATGCCCCGTCTCGGCGGCGGGCTCGTCACGATGAACGTGGAAGTCCTCAACCAGCGGGGCGAGACGACACAAAAAGGGACTTGGTCGATGTTGATTAAGCTGAAACCGACAGCATGAGTCCGCTGAAATTAAGGACTCGTAACGAGAAATAAGTGTTGCCTCTTCGTTACACAGTCCAAGCGGAGCACGCTTCACGTGAGCGGAGGGCCGCAGCCCGGAATCGAAGGGCTTCGTTCTTTGAATTTGTGGTGGCCGAGAATCTTCACGCGGCCGCCCAACAGGCATCCGAACCACTTACACTCCTGCTGGCGGTTGATCTGCGACCATCTGCGTCATCTGCGGTTAGATAGTTTTGTCACTTCGTGGGAACCGCAGAAAACGCAGATTTGCGCAGATAGAATCATCAGAGCTGCTGGCGCGAAAAGCTGAACCGTACCCATCACGGACGAACCGTTGGCGCACTCGCCGCTGTTATGTTACAATGCCTGCCGTTGGTTAATGCCATGACGTATGTTGCCGTTTGCAATTTGCAGTTTGCACATTGTACAGCGTCCATCACACAAGGAGTCCCATGTCCCCCTGGCCCGTGATCGGACACGAATGGGCGACCGCGTTGCTGGCGCAAGCCATCAGGAGCGGCCGACCCAGCCATGCCTATCTCTTTACCGGGCCGAGCCAGGTGGGCAAAACTACCCTTGCGCGCGCTTTCGCGCAGGCGTTGCTCTGCGAGACCGGCCAGGGCGCGCCGTGCGCTGGGGATTTCGACCCGTGTCGCACCTGCCAGCGCGTGGCGCAGGGGCGCTACCCCGACGTTCAGATCATCGCCGCCGAGAAGAACGCGATCCAGATCGACCAGGTGCGCGCACTCCAGGCGGACGCGGCGGTGGCGCCGCTGGAGGGCCGGCGCAAGATCTTCATCATCCGGGAGATCGAACGCGCCACGCTGCCCGCGGCCAACGCGCTGTTGAAATCACTGGAGGAGCCGCCCCCGCAGGTGATCCTGCTGCTCACCGCCACGCGGCGCGATCAGGTGCTGCCTACCATCCTGTCCCGCTGTCAACTCGTGGGACTGCGCCCGTTGCCCCTGGTGCAGGTGCAAACGGCGCTGCGGGAGCGGTGGCACGTAGACGAGGAGCGTGCGACGCTGCTGACCCGGCTGAGCGGCGGCCGGCTGGGATGGGCCGTCACTGCGCACACGGATCCCGAGCTGTGGCAGGCGCGCGCGAAGTATCTTGACGATCTACTAGCTTTGACGGCTGAAGGGCGCTTCGGCCGGCTCGCCTACGCCGAGACGTTGAGCCGCGCCGGGGGCGATATCGAGACGGCGCTGGGGTTGTGGGCAACCTGGTGGCGCGATGTGCTGTTGGTTCAGCGTGCGTTGAGCGACGATGTCCTCAACCTGGATCGCAAGGCGCAGTTGCTCCAGCAAGCCGCCCTGTTTCACGGTGAGCAGGTCGAAGGTGCGCTGCGCGACCTGCTGCTAACCGCGCGGCGAATCAAGGCCAACGTGAACGCCCGGTTGGCGTTGGATGTATTGCTGCTGCGACTGCCAGTTTCAGCAGTAGCCTGAAAGCCAAAGCAGATGCGTTTTGCTGTCTGCCGAACGTTCCCAACCGGAACTTACGGCAGCCGAGCAGCGCAGCATAAACAAGATAATTAAGGAGCGGCCCCCAATGCCGTTAGTTGTTGGTGTAGCTTTCAAACCTGTGACGAAAGTCTATTACTTTGACCCGGCCGGTCAGGACGATCTGGCGGTGGGCGATTATGTGGTCGTGGAGACCTCGCGCGGGCGTACGCTGGGACAGGTCGCGCTTGCCCCACGCGCCGTGCCCGAGTCGGAGATCAGCGGCACACTGAAGCCGGTCGTCCGGCGGGCCACCGCGTGGGACATGGTACAACACGATCAAATGGTTCACCGCGAGCCGGAGGCGTTGGGCATCTGCCGAGAGCGTGTGAACGCTCTCAGGATGGACATCAAGGTCATCAACGTGGAATTCAGCTTCGACGGCAGCAGCGCCGTGGTCTACTTCACGTCCGAACAGCGGGTGGACTTCCGCAACCTGGTGCATGATCTCTCACAAACGTTGCGAACCCGGGTGGAGATGCGCCAGGTGGGGGTGCGCGATGAGGCGAAATTCCTGGGTGGCTTCGGGCGCTGCGGCCGCGAGCTATGCTGCGCCACCTGGTTGCGCGAGTTCGCGCCGGTTTCCATCAAGATGGCCAAAACGCAGGACCTACCCCTGAACGCGCCCGAGGTGTCCGGGGTCTGCGGCCGGCTGCTGTGCTGTCTGGCCTACGAAAACGACTTCTACACGGAAGCCCGTAAGCAGATGCCGCGCATCAACAGCATGGTGGAGACGCCCCAGGGTCCCGGCAAAGTGCGCCAGGTGCATGTGCTAGCGAACTCGATCAAGGTGATGGTCGAGGGCCCCAACGACTCCCGGCAGTGGGTGGATATGCCGGTGCCCGAACCGATTTTTGACCTGGGCATGAAACCAAGCAGTGACGCCCGTGCGCTTTTCTCAGAACCAACCGTCCGCAGCGATCAACCCCAAGAGAAGGGGAGCGCCGCAGCGGCTTCGGCAGAAACCTCGGAGCCAGACTCGGCTGCGCAGGACGGATCACCGCGCCGGTCGCGCTCCCGCCGGAAGAAACGCTAACCGCGTTCCCGTGGCGGTGTGCATGACATTGAGGACATGTCCTGCGCGCGCGACGGTGTGTATTTCAGTTTTGGGGCAGACACGCTGGCTGAGCCTGTCAAAGCGGCATATGGCGTACCCTTCGACAAGCTCAGGGTACGTTTCGCCCAGGATTGAAATGCACCCGCGCGACATCGGCGATCAAGTTCGCGGCTCAACGATCAGCTTGACCGCCGTACGCTCCTTGCCTTCGATGTCGAGCTCGACGAACTCCGGGTAGCAGACGATGTCGATGCCATCCAGCGCCAGGTAGCCGCGCGCGAATCGCGACCGCTTTGATCGCCTGGTTCACCGCACTCGCGCCGATGGCCTGAACCTCCGCGTGACGGTGGTCTCGCATCACCCCAGCAATGGCGCCGGCGACTGCGGTGGAGCGGGAATGAGCCGATACTTTGATGACGTCCATGGGGTGCCTCCTAAGGGTGAGGAGCCGCGGTAAACGGATGGTAATCTGCTTCGGACGTATGCAAGCTATTCTACAGCCAATCTTGTGCAAAATCAAGACTGCTTGATCCACAACAACCGGCGTGCCCCGAACAGGAGAATCGAGCTCCGTGCGAGTCGTGATGGTATCCAAGGCGTTGGTCGTGGGAGCATACCAGCGCAAATTGGAAGAGTTGGCCCAACAGGCAGACATCGCTTTGACGGTCATCGTGCCGCCGGCCTGGCGCGAAGGGCGGAACCTGGCGCACCTGGAACGCACACACACGCAGGGTTACGATCTGTTGGTCGCGCCGGTCGCATTCAACGGGCAGTTCCATCTCCACTTCTACCCCACCCTGGGCCGGCTCCTGCGGCAACTGCGCCCCGACATCCTCCACATGGACGAAGAGCCGTATAACCTGGCCACCTGGCTTGCGCTCAGGCAGGGGAGAGCCGTCGGCGCCCGCTGCCTCTTCTTCACCTGGCAGAATCTTCAACGGCGCTACCCATGGCCGTTCAGCGGCTTCGAACGCAGCGTTCACGCCGCGGCGGCCCATGCCATCGCCGGCAATCCGACCGCCGCCGAGGTCCTGTGCGCCAAAGGCTATCGCGGCCCGGTAACTGTCATTCCCCAGTTCGGGGTCGATCCGGGTATTTTTACGCCCCGCGCCGTCGACACCCTCATGCTCAAACAAAACAGCGATCCTTCAGCCTTCAGCCTTCAACCTTCAGCCTTCGTCATCGGCTACGCCGGCCGGCTGGTGCCGGAGAAAGGTGTGGACGTGCTCCTGCGCGCCTGTGCCATGCTGCCGCCTGCGCTCGACTGGAAATTACATGTATTGGGCGACGGCCCCGAACACGGCCGCCTGGCCGACAGTGCGCGTGAGTTGGGCATCGAGCCACGGGTTCAATTCTTGGGCCGCGTGCCCTCGGCTCAAACGCCCCTGTTCTATCAGACGCTCGATGTGCTGGCGCTCCCCTCGCTCAGCCGGCCCAACTGGGTGGAACAGTTCGGCCGCGTGCTCACCGAGGCGATGGCGTGTGGCGTTCCGGTGGTCGGGTCGCATAGCGGTGAAATCCCCTGGGTCATCGGCGACGCCGGGCGGATCTTCTCGGAGGGCGATGCCGGTGCGCTGGCGAATATCCTGCGGGAGCTGGCCGGCGATCCGACGCAACGCGCCGCGCTGGCCGCGGCCGGGCGCGCGCGCGTGCTGGCGCACTTCACGCAGGCGCAGATCGCCGCAGAGACAGCCGCGGTGTACCGCGAGATGCTGCATCACCCTGCCAGGCTGGCCAAAGGATGATGGGCATGCCCGATTCCCCCGACCTGATCGCGCAACTTCAACGTGTCGATCACTTCAAACGGCTGCCCGAGGTCGATGTACGAGCCATCGTGACGGCCGGTCGTGTGCGGCGTTTTGCCGTGGGCGAGACCCTCTTTGGCGAAGGCGCGCCGTGCGCCGGGATGTTCGTGTTGCTGACTGGCCAGGTCCACCTCCGCAAGCTGGGGCCGCAGGGCCAGGAATCGATCCTGGCGGTCATCGAGCCGGTGATCATGTTCAACGAGGTTGCCGTGCTCGACGGCGGCGCCAACCTGACGACCGCGGTGGCCGCCCAAGATTGCGCGGTCTGGCAGATCGGGTGCGACAGTTTCCAGGCACTGCTGGCGCGCTACCCAATGATCGGCCTGGGCTTACTACAAGTTCTGGCCAAACGCAATCGTTTCCTGGTCTCACAGGTCGAGGACCTATCGTTCCGCACGGTACAGGCGCGCGCGGCCAAACTACTGCTCGACCTGAGCGACTACGGCGCGCAGCCCATCGACCGGCGGAAGCACCCCAACCACGAACTGGCCGCGCGCATCACCACCGTCCCCGAAGCGTTCTCGCGTGCCCTCAACACCTTCAAACGAAACGGCTGCATCACCTCCACGCGCAGCGCAATCGCAGTACATTGTATCGAAGACCTGGTTACGCTGGCCGAGCGTTCAGGTTCGACGCCACGCACCTGAGGCTCTCGAAATCTCCTCGCCTGACATGACAAAAGTCAATGACCATCTTTGGCAGGTGTGATATGCTGCGCCATACGTTCGGCTTCCGTTGAGATCATTCCTGTCGCGTTGTCGCGACGCACCCTGCAAAGGAGCCAGCCGAAACCACTCGCATGAAAGCACTCATCGACCGCTTCAACTACCTCTTCCGCTCCACCAAGGGCCTCATCCTGGTCGCGATCGCGCTGATCGCCATCGTCACTGCGATGTTTGGCATGCTCTCAGGGCCTCTGAAGGAGTGGGGCATCAGCGACATCGCGATTAAGCTCTACGGCATGAAGCTGGTGGAAGCCGAGCGGGAAGCGCGCATCGTCCTGCTCTACCATACCATCGCGATGGCCGTCGTCGCCATCGAGACCTACCTGATCACCGCGCTGGTGCCGATGAAGCCGCACCAGCAGGCCAACATCAACGCCACGATCACCGTAGGCTACATCACCTCGCTGGTGTTCGGCCTGGCGTTCGGTTACTTCGGTCGCAACTTCGTGTTTCACGGCCTGTTCATCACGGGACAGGTGTTAGTCTTCTTCGCAGGGCTGCAACTGGCTGTGGCGCTGTGGCCCTGGCGCAAGGAATACCACGTTACCGATCCGGCCTACGCCCATACCCGCGGCGGGGTTGACCTGGAACGGGTCGCCTTCTTCACGATGGCCGTGGTGATGCTGATCTCAGCGCTCTTCGGCGCGGTGCCCGGCTCGCTGTACGGCCAGGGCCATGAGACGTTCCTGGCCGAGGACATCGTGCGCCAGCCGGTCAAGACCGCGCTGCAACTCGCCGTGATCGGCCACCTGCATATCATGCTGGAGCTGATCGCGGTCGCGCTGACGCTGATCGTCGGCCGCTGGTTTGACTTCAAAGGCAAGCTGCACAAATGGGCCATGCCGCTGATGATCATCGGCACGCTGATCGTCGCGGGCGGCGTGTGGGCCGTGGTGCCGTTCGAACCCATCGCCCACATGATCATCAACATCGGCTCATTTCCGACCCTGATCGCCTCCGCGCTGCTGGTGTGGTTCGGCTGGCGTAAGATCGCGGCGGCGCGGCTGGCCGAGCGCGGGATCAGCAAGGCGCAGTTTGGGCAGTGGCTTGCCGCGCTGCTGCACGACCCGGTGAAGTTCGGCATGTTGTGGCAGATGGTCTACATGAACGCCGTGGTCACGGCGGTCGGCATCTTCATGGCAATCCGGCTGGACGAAGCGATCCGCACCTGGTCACTGCGCGATGAGCGGGTGGGCCTGACCGGCCATTGGCACATCCTTTCCGGGATCATTGCCACCATCATCCTCTTGCTCTATGCTGATCTAGCCGGGCTGAAGGGGAAGCCGCGACAGTGGTTTGGCTGGATCGTACTCATCGCCGCGGACGTGGCGTTCGCAGCCGTGACGCTCTTCGAGACCAAGCGCCTGTACGTCAGCGAAGCCGGTCAGCAGCCGCTCGTGGATGTCACCATGATCGTCAGCGACGCGGGGCTGGCGACGGTGCTGATCGCCCTGGCCGCGCTGATGATCTGGCGGCTGGTCGATCTGTTCCGCCGCAATGGGCGCTGGGCGAAGGAGGCCACGGAGACGGGGTTGGAAGACGCGGACGCAGAGGTGGAGCGATGAGCGCAACAGGACCTACCGCTGTCACCCTGAGCGGGTTAATACTGGAACATTCGTTGCAGCATAAGGTCAGCGAAGGGTCTCCCGATTCGGAGACGAGATGCTTCGCTGGTGGCTTGCCGTATCGTAGCTTGGGTGAAAGACCCGCTGCTCATGAAGTACAAGCACGAGATGCTTCGCTGGCGATATGTCGCATCGGATCTTGTGCCGCAAACTCGCTCAGCATGACAATCAGCACTTCTTGTTCTACCCGCATGACACCCATCGGGTGTCATGGCAGCACTCAGCATGACAATACGAGTGGGGTGCTGAAGGCAATTGGCAGTTTGCCAGCGGGCGCTATCATCTTGTTGGTGATGTTCACCATCTTACTCAACGGCTGCACATCCCTAGCCCCTAGTCCCCAGCCCCCAGTCCCTACCTGGGCCACCGGCGTCGATCCCGAAGCGTGGGCGCAGATCCCGGCGGGGATGTTTCACTTCGGCCAGCACGAGGAGATGGTGACGATCGCCGCGCCGTATGAGATGATGGTGACCGACGTGACCAACGCCCAGTACGCGCGCTACCTCAATGAGGCGCTGGCGAAGGACGCGGTGAAGATTGACGGCGACAGCGTGGTCGGGTATTATCCGGGGGATCCGTTCCACGGCCACAAGCACGAGATCGAGATCGCAGCGGGCGACTGGCTGCACGTGCCGCTGACCGATCCGAGCCTGCGGCTGACGTTCGACGGCACGACCTTCGGGGTGAAGCCTGGTTACGAAAATCACCCCATGACCGTCGTAACCTGGTTCGGCGCCAAAGCTTACTGCGACTTCACCGGCGGCCGGCTGCCGTCGGAGGCTGAATGGGAGCGGGCGGCGCGCGGCGACGATGCGCGGCCGTTCCCCTGGGGCGACGAGATCGCGCTGAACAACGCCAACTTCTACGCCAGCCGCGACCCGTTCGAGGCGACCGCCGGGAAGCAGGGCGACACCACGCCCGTAGGCTTCTACAACGGAAAAAGTTACAACGGCTATCAGACGATGGACGCTACCAGCCCGTACGGTCTGTACGACATGGCCGGCAACGTCTGGCAGTGGGCCAGCGACATCACCGAAGGCATCCACGACCGTCCCTTGAAGGGGGGCAGCAAGGGTGTCTACGGCTATAACCTGCGCATCTGGACGCGTAACGCGGCCCGGCCGGATTATGTGAGTCCGAGCGTGGGGTTTCGGTGTGCGAGGTAGTAGATTGGTAGATTGGTAGATTGGTAAAATTCGGGTAGATTGGTAAACGGGTAGATTGGTAAACGGGTAGACAAGGAAACAAGGAAACTAAGGAAGCGGGTAGACAGGGGCAGTGGATACAAGATGAAAGCGATGCCATCCGTAATTCGCAATTCGCAATTCGCAATTCGCGCACGCCGTTACTGGCCGCTGATCAAGAGCCTCCAGACCGGCCTGCTGCTCGCGACCGGCGTCGCCGGCTACCTGAGCGTGGTGCGGCCCGCGGGGCACTGGCTGACGATCCTCGGCCTGATGGGCAGCCTGTTCCTGGCGATCAGCGGCAGCACGGTGCTCAATATGGCCTACGACCGCGACATCGACGCGTGCATGAAGCGCACGTGCTGGCGGCCGCTGCCGACGGGCCAGGTGAGCGTGCGTGAGGCGGTCTTCCTCGGCGTGGTGCTGTCGGCGCTCGGTGTCGGCTGGGCGCTGGCGATGCAGCCGCTCTACGGCGCGATCGTGTTCGCCGGGCTGTTTTTCGACGTGGTGGTCTACACGATCTGGCTCAAGCGGCGGACGCCCTACTCGATCATTATCGGCGGGCTGGCGGGCGGGATGCCGGTGCTCGCGGGCCGCACGCTGGCCGTGGGGCAGATCGATCTGGTGGGCGTGATGCTGGCGTTGGGCGTGGTGTTCTGGATCCCCACGCACATCATGACCTTCTCGATGCGCCACTACGACGACTACAAGACCGCGGGCGTGCCGACCTTCCCCGCGGCGTACGGCTTCTACGCCACCCGCGTCATCATCGCCGTGTCGAGCCTGGCCGCGGCGCTGGTCATGGCCTGGATCGCCGCGGCCATCGGCGCCAAGCTGGGGCTGCTGGCGGCGTTGGCTATCCTGGGCCTGATCCTGCTGGGGCTGGCGATCGTTGGGATCGTACGACCGTCGCCGAAGGCCAGCTTTGCCTTGTTCAAGTTCGCGTCGGTGTACATGCTCGGCGCCATGCTCATCGTGGCGGTTACGGCCTAAAGATCACCACGGAGGCACGGAGAGCACGGAGTCCATTCGGAGATTTTTATGTACCCTGACCTAACCCGGACAAGCCGGAACCACGCCTTCACCACAAAGGCTCAAAGGCACGAAGTCCACAAAGATAGAATTCTGAGTGTTCTTTGTGTCTTGGTGTCTTTGTGGTGAGATTCTTGTTTTTTTATGCCGGAATCCGATTGGTAAGGGCCTATAGGGGTACCTTCGCGCTATCTCCGGGGTTCACGCCTCACCCTCAGGGGCCGCGGCGTGGTGCGCAGGTCCAGACATCTACGCGACGTGCGATTCGAGCCCAACATTCATGTGCAAAGGAATTCAACGATGACCTCACCGACGTCTTCCATTGGGGGCAAAATCCTCCGCACCGCAGCCATCATCCTCTTCGCCCTGGCCACCTTCTTCAACCTGATGGGCGGCATCGGTACCGCTTGCGTAGCCCTGAACCCGACCCGATGGGGCCTGGCAATGGCGAAGCTGGCGCCGTATCAATGGCTGTACATCCTGCTGATGATCGGTGCGACCGCCGTCTCGGTCTGGGGGATCGTGGTGACGATCGGCCTGGCGCGCGGGCAGCGCCACGCATACCGTGACGCGCTGAGCGTGCTGGTGCTGAGCGCCCTGTTCGCCGGCGTGCAAACCTACGCGTCGATCGCGCTGCGCGGCAAGGGTGCGCCGCAAAACATGCGCTTCTATCTCACCACCTTCACCCTGGTCGCTTTTCTGCTCCTGCGGCTGCCGCCTATCTGGAAGCTGATCGGTGGGTTTCAGCGCGGCGGAGGCGATGCAGCCACCACCGCCGGCCTGGCGGCCTTTGCGGGCGGCCTGGTGATGCTGACCACGCTGCTGTGGGCCACACCGACGCACATCGGCCCGGACGGCGCCAACTGGGTCAACGTGCTGCGGATGCCGCTGCTGGTGGGCGGTGGGTTGCTGGCATTTGGCGGTGTGGCGTTGGTATGGGCGGCGAATCGCCACGGGCGCGCCGTGAGCGCGGAAATGGCCGGGAGGGAGGGTCAGCCGGCGGTCGGCGGCTGAGCGACCGCCGTTGGTTCGGGTGCATTCACCATCGATCGTAGGGGTGGGTTTCTTCACACAGCGGACAAGCCGGACTTAACGGTATAACTCCCATCGTACGGAAGAATGCTTGCAGCGAAGAAAACCCACCCCCGTCTCGATTACCCCAAAGTCAGGTCATCACAAATCAAACAGCCGCGCCCAACGCATGGCGGCTGCCTCGACTTCCAGCCGCAAAACCTCGCGCTGAGCATCGTCGGTGGTTTCCACCCGCCGCACCGCATGTCCCCACACAGCCTCGCGCCACTCGGTGATCCCACGCGCGATCAGCCACTCGTCGACAGGGCCGAAGAGCGTGTCCACCAGGGCCATGATGGGCTCGCCCTTTTCGAGGATATCGTCCTGGACGCTGTCGATCGTTTGGCTGATGATGTCGTTGACGTGGCAGTAATCTGCGTACCGGGCACGCCGTCCCTCGTCCGCCAGGGCCGGCCATTCGGGTTCAAGCAGATCGGCGACGGCCAGCACCAGATCGTAGTTGATGTGCGCGTTGACGCCCAGGAGGAGCAAGCTGATAGCCGGCGCATTGGATCGGCAGGCCGCGTCGTGGGCGCAGCGCCAGACCGGCGGCGCGCCTTCTGCCTCGGCCTCATATGTGTCCAGCGCGTCGAAATAGTAGCCGGCGAAGTGATGGAGCAAGTGCGAGACCCAGGCCGCGTCGGCGAACGCACCGGCGTCAACCGCGTCGAGCATGTTCCGGGTCATCAGACGCGTAACAGCTTAAGAAGACCGCGCGTGAGTCGTTGGCCCGGTCCCACCGGTCGATGCGCTCCAGCATGCGATCCACAACCGAACTTTCATCCTGCATCTGCGCCTCCCCTGACGGACAACCGAGGCCGGAATTGTAGCATAAGATTCGCGCCACATGGTCAAGCGCGCCGTAAGGACGCTCACCGATTCGAGCAGCATTCCGCGACTTGTGCCTGCCGGTCGCGTGCTGTATACTCGCGCCACTGCCATGTCACATGCCATCTGTTCCGATCCCGAACTCCTGCGCCGGGTGCCGTACTTCGCCGGCCTGGGCAACGACGTGCTGGCCGCGCTGACCGCGGTCAGCATCCAGCGCCAGTTCATGCGCGGCCAACTCATTTTCGAGGAAGGCGAACCCTGCGCGGGGTTGTATATCGTTGCCGCCGGTGAGGTCAAAGTCTTCAAGCTGTCACCCCAGGGCCGCGAGCAAGTCATCCGCCAGCTCGGCCCTGGCAGCACCTTCAACGAGGTACCCGTGCTGGATGGCGGCCCCAACCCGGCCAGCACGGCCGCGGTCACCGATGCCACAGTCTGCGTAATCTCCCGTGCGGACATCCGGCGTCTGGCCCAAACCTACCCTGCTTTCGCCTGGGCGCTCATCGAAAGCACCGCCCGGCACGCCCGTCACCTGGTGCTGATGGTCGAGGATCTGTCGCTGCGCTCTGTCAAGGCGCGGCTGGCGCGGCTGCTGCTGGTCGAGGCGCAACGCTCAACCGCCTCAGGCGAAATCGACCGCAGCCAGATGATCACCCAGGCCGAGATGGCGGCTCGCCTCGGCACCGTCCGCGAAATGATCGGCCGCGTGCTGCGCGACCTGGCCGACGATGGGTTGATCGTTTTCGACCGCCACCGCATCGTGATCAAAGATCAAAAAAGGCTGGCGGACGTGGCGGACGGGCTGTAGCCCCCTGATTCGCGCGAAATGATGTGCGTCTTGTGATAAAAGTCCCTGACAATCAGACTTCCCACTGTTATGATAGCCAGTAACAGTGGGAAGTTCGCGTCAGCCAGGGGTATAGCGCAAAACTGTCGGTTAACCACGCACCCTGAGCTTGTCGAAGGGTGGCGCTTCGACAAGCTCAGCGACCGTGCATCCGACACTTTTGCGGTGTACCCGTCAGCCATCTGCGGGCGGCCCACCAACCCGACAAGACGCTCGAAGGCGCTATTCCGCGAGAGGTGACACATGGCCGCAACGCTACTGCCAGAGATCGACAATGATGCCTGCACCGGCTGCGGGGACTGCGTCGCGGTCTGTCCGACGGGCGCGCTGGCGCTGGCCGAAGGCAAGGCCGTGATGGCGCGGCCAGAGCTGTGCATCTATGATGGCGAGTGCGAACCGGTCTGTTCCGTAGGCGCGATCCAGATACCGTATGTGATCGTGCTCGCGTAGCGGCCGGGAATGCCAGGAGGTGGCGCGTGAATAACACCTATTGCCCGGGCTCGTCCAGCCTGCGCAACAATATCACTCTCGACATCAAGCTATGTCCCGAATGCGGCGCAGATGTCGAGCTCTTTTCCATCGACCGGAAGGTGGCCTGCGATAAGTGCGGGTTCGTCGTCTACAACAACGTCCTGTCGTGCATCCAGTGGTGCCGCTATGCGGAGTCGTGCTTCGGCGCCGAGATGGTCAACAAGTACAAGAAGCAGTAGGCAAGGGGTTCGAATTGATGACAAAGGTTCAACGTCAGATCATCACAATCGATGAAGAGAAATGCGATGGCTGCGGTAATTGCGTGCCGGCGTGCGTCGAGGGTGCGCTGCAGGTGATCGACGGCAAGGCGCGGCTGGTCAAGCAAAGCTATTGCGACGGCTTAGGCGCGTGCCTCGGTGATTGCCCTCAAGACGCGCTGCACGTGACGACGTTGGAGGTCGAGGCCTATGACGAGCCGGCTGTGCTCGGCTACCTCCAGCAAACCGCCCCCGACGCGGTGGAGCGGCACGTCGAGCATCTGCGCGCGCACGGGATGCAGTCATCGTACCAGCCCGCGATCAAGCCGCAGGCGGTCGCCATCCCGCTCTGCCCCTCGGTGCAGATGAAAGCTTGGGACGAAGGGTTGACAGCGAAGGACGAAGCAAAGCAAGGCCGCGTCAAATCGGAACTGCGCCAGTGGCCCGTGCAGCTTCACCTGGTGCCCACGCAAGCGCCCTTCTATCAGGGCACGGACCTCACCCTGGTCGCCGACTGCGTGCCGTTTGCCAACCCCAACATGCACGCCGACTTCCTGCGCGATTCCGCGATTGCGGTGGGCTGCCCCAAACTGGACGATGGCCAGGCCTATATCAACAAAGTGACACAAATCTTGCAAAGCAACGACATCCGCAGCTTGAAGGTCGCCTACATGGAGGTGCCCTGCTGCCGCGGCCTGGTTTTCATCGCCCAGCAGGCCTTGGCGCTCAGCGGCAAAGACATCCCGCTGACGACCGAGCTCGTCTCGATCCAGTAATATGGCTTGTTGAACCCGATCGCACTCAGCGGCGGTCGGGCTTGGCGCGACTTGGACGCATGTGCCATATTGCGCTATACTTTATCCAACTTCTTCCTAACCCGGGCGAGCCGGAACCAAGCCTTCACCACAAAGACTCAAAGGCACGAAGTCCACAAAGGTAGAATTCTGAGTGATCTTGGTGTCTTGATGTCTTTGTGGTGAGATTCTTGTTTTTTATGCCGGCATCCGATTGGTAAGATACTATTCTGACGGAGGCTTTGTATGCAGAATGCCCCCCCAAGTTCCCCGGCGCAACAGGAAGGCGGCCGACGCAAGAAACCTGTCGCGCTGTGGGTCATCATCCTGCTGGCGTTGCTCTTTGGCGCCGTCGTCGGCCTGGGCGGTTTCACGTTCACCTATGCCCAGGGCTTTTCGTACTTATCCAACGATCCGGATTCCTGCATGAACTGTCATATCATGCGGGATCAGTTCGAAGGCTGGAATCACGGCTCGCACAAGGCGGTGGCGACGTGCAATGACTGCCATACGCCCCACAACAGCGTCGTGGCCAAGTATGCGGTCAAGGCGCTGAACGGCTTCCGGCACAGCCTGGCCTTCACGACCGGCAACTTTGCCGAGCCGATCCGCATCACCGCGCTGAACCGTGAGGTGACCGAGCACGCGTGTCGCTCCTGTCACAGCGACCTCACCTCGATGATCGCGCATAACACCAGCGCAGAGCCGACCGCATGCCTGCGCTGCCATCCCGGTGTCGGTCACGGGCAGTAACATCATCCCACCACGTACATCATCCGGAGGAACCTCTTATGACAACACCTGAACCCAAGAAAGGGCGCCGCCTCACCTGGCTGTGGGTCGCCCTGGCCTTCTTCATCGGCCTGGTCGCCATGGCCGGCATCGCGTTCCTGTTGACCAACATCCAAACCCACAAGAATGAGGAGGTTGAGTACCCGCTCAAGACGGTCGCCATCGCGGAGAACGAGCTCGACCCTGCGGTGTGGGGACAGAACTTCCCGCGCCAGTACGACTCGTTCAAGAAGACTGAGATCGACGGAGTCGAAACCCCGTACGGCGGCTCCAACCCGTACGACAAGCTGGCGAAGTACCCGATCCTCAAGCGCGTCTGGGCGGGCTATTCCTTCAGCAAGGACTTCAATGAGGAGCGGGGCCACTACTACACGCTGACCGATCAGAAGGAGACCAAACGCCAGGAAGTGGTGGCGCAACCGGCCGCCTGCGCCAACTGCCACGCCGCGGAGGCGCCGCAACTCATCGCCGAGATGGGCTGGGAAAACTTCAATAAGACACCTTACAAGGAGATCTCGGGCACGCTGCACACGGGATCCTCCTGCGCCGACTGCCATGACCCGACCACCATGGAACTGCGTATCACCCGACCCGCATTCAAGAATGCGCTGGAGGCGCGCGGCGTCGACCTGAGCCAGGCCACGCGCCAGGAGATGCGCACCTATGTCTGCGCGCAGTGCCACGTCGAGTACTACTTCAAGGGCGAAAACAAGGTGCTCACCTTCCCCTGGGAGAAGGGCTTGCAGATCGAGAACATCAACGACTACTACGACGAGTACGGCTTCAAGGATTGGACGCACGCAGAAACCGGCGCGCCGATGCTGAAGATGCAGCATCCCGAGTTCGAGATGTTCAGCACCAGCCTGCACTACCGCTCCGGCGTCGCCTGCGCCGACTGCCACATGCCGTATATGCGCGAAGGGTCGGTGAAAGTCTCAGATCACTGGGTGCGCAGCCCGCTGGACAACGTCAACGCCGCGTGCGGCACCTGCCACAAGCAGGACGAGCAGGCGTTGAAAGATCGTATCCTGATCATCCAGAACAACACCGCCAGCCTGCTGCGCAGCACCGAGGTGGCGATGGGCGAGGCGATGGACGCAATCGTGGCTGCAATGGCGGCCGGCGCGACCGATGACAAGCTCACCGAAGCGCGCGACTTCCATCGCAAGGCTTCGATGCGCTATGACTTCGTGATGTCGGAGAATAGCACCGGCTTCCACAGCCCGCAGGAAGCCGCCCGCGTCCTGGCAAACGCGATCGACTTTGCCCGCCAGGCGCAGTTGAGCGCGGAGCACGCGACGCCAAAGCAATAGCCCGGCCCCAGCAAACGGCGAGAAATCCTGGAAGGGTCACACACCCGCTGCGTGCAGGTGCGTGACCCTTCTACGCGTGCGCCATCCGAATGAGTCCGTCATATGACGCTGCTGATCCACAACGCTGCCACCACTTCTTGACGTTGCACGCCACTCAGCTATACTTGTCTGCGTGCTCCCTCTGCCAGCACAGAAACCGCATGACAGCGCGCGAAGGACAACAAGGCGATTCATGGAAAAAACGTGGCGGTCAGTCACCAGCTCAGACTCCCGATCCAAACTAACGACGCCTAGAAAGGCGGAAACTATTGCAGATCCCGATGATATACCCCCTATCGAACCGGCAAAAGACGGCAGCCGGGACACGACCTCGCTGGATGCCGTGCGCGACCTCCGGCACTTTGGCTATAAGATCCCTGGCATGTCCACCTGGTTGGTCTTCATCGTGCTCGTCATCGGGGCGGTGCTGATTCCCAATCTTGCGCTGGTGGTTCTGCAGCTCATCGGCCTCTACCTGATGCTCCGCATCGCCCTGGTCGTCATCTTCTACCCCGTCAGCCTGATACGAAGTCGCAGGTGGGAAGCCCGGGCCAGGTTAGCAGCCCACAATGGGACCGTCTTTGGCCGGACCGGCCGGCAGCGTACACCACGTGGTGCTTATACCCACCTACAAAGAACCGATCACGATCCTGGCCCGCACGTTACACGCCCTTGCCGTCCAAGAGAATGCCCGGCACCAACTGACGGTCGTGCTGGCGCTGGAGGAGTCTGAGAAGGACGGGGCTGCGAAGGCTCGCCGCTTGCAGTCCCAGTTCGAGGGCCAGTTTGCCCATTTCCTGGTTACTTTTCATCCCACCGGCCTGCCCAACGAGGTCGCCGGAAAAGGATCAAACGAAAACTGGGCTGCACGCCGGGCCAAGGAGGAACTGGTGGATCGGCTGGGGATGCCGATAGAAAACATGACCCTCACATCGTGTGACGCTGACTCCGTGTTCAATCCCTACTACTTCGCCACACTCGCCCGCCTTTTTGCTGCCGATCCCCAACGTCACCGGCGTTTCTGGCAGTCTCCCATACGCTTTGATAACAACACCTGGCAGTTGACTGCGCCGCTCAGATTACTGGCGTTTTTCATGAACGCCACGCTCGGCTCGGAACTGGCCGATCCCCTGACGCTCGATCTGCCGTTGAGCACCTATAGCCTGAGCTTCAAGCTCGCCAATGAGGCAGGATACTGGGACGGTTCGGTGATCTCCGAGGACTGGCACATGTTCCTGCGCTGTCTGTTCGCCACGAGCGGCAAGGTGAGCCTGCGACCGATTTTTCTCCCGACATCGGCTGACTCTGCGATGGGGGATACTCCGCGGCAATCAATCATGAACACCTACCGCCAAAGGTTGCGCCATGCGTGGGGCGCCCAGGATATCGGCTACATCCTCCAGCAGTGGCGCCGATCGCCGCAGACTCCGTTCGCAGTCAAGCTGCTCTACCTGTCGAAAGTCGTACACGATCACGTGATCCTCACGACCGCTGGCCTGGTAGTGGGTGCGGTGTCGTTTTTGCTGCTTGCGCTGCACGGCGCTTCGAGCATCGCACAGCCGGGACCACTGCGCGCCCTGGTGTCAGTGGCGACTGTTGGAAATATCGTGGTCGGCGTGGGCATGGTGGCGATGACGCTCTCCGAACACATGCTGTGTCGGAGGCGAAGCCCGGGCTGGCGTCCCGCCGCCCTGCTGGGAGATATCTGCATGTGGCCCTTGTTGCCGGCGATCACGCTGGGGATCGCCGGTATGCCGGTGCTGCACGCACAGGCCAAGTTGCTACTCGCGTCGCCGCTGATCTACGTGGCCACGCCGAAAACGACTGACATCCTGCGCCGGTGACCGACGATATGCACGGGTTTCTTGACCTTCGTTGCCGATCAGGTATACTTAGAGTCTATCCGAAAACCCAAATGCGTGTCCTGAGCTTGTCGAAGGACGCCCCCTTCGACAAGCGTTCGACTGAGCTCACGCCGAAGTCTCAGGGGGCGTGCAATGGTGATTTTCGGACAGATACTTAGCTGATCTGACCGTGAAGCATTCTTCCAACGGGCGCACTGACGCGCACGACTGTGCAACAAGGCAGGCAATTATGGCTTTCTCACGCTCCAGCGGCATCCTGTGTCATCCCACCTCCTTCCCCAGCCGGCACGGCATCGGCGATCTGGGCAAGGGCGCCTACGATTTCGTCAACTGGCTGGCAGCCGCCAAACAGCAGCTCTGGCAGGTGCTGCCGCTAGGTCCGACCGGCTACGGCGATTCGCCCTACCAGTGCTTCTCTGCGTTCGCGGGCAACCCGCTGCTGATCAGCCCGGAAGGATTGATTTATTCGGGGCTGCTGCCGGCGGACGCGCTGGCGGATGTGCCTTCTTTCCCGGCGCATCAGGTGGACTTCGGTGCGGTGATGGCGCACAAGCAGGGGCTGCTCCGGCGCAGCTTCGAGCATTTCAAGACCCACGCCACCCCCGCGCAGCGCGCCGGGTTCGCAAGTTTTCAGCAGCGCAACGCGGGTTGGCTGACCGACTATGGTCTCTTCATGGCGTTGAAGGGCTACTTCGGCGGGGGAAGCTGGCACGCCTGGCCGCGCGACATCCGCGTGCGCGAGCCGGGCGCACTCGCGCATTACCGCACGCAGGTCGGCGAGTGGGCAGTCCATCATGAATACCTACAATGGTTGTTCGCGGATCAATGGTCGGCGCTGAAGCAGCACGCCAACGATCTGGGCATCCAAATCGTTGGCGACATCCCGATCTTCGTGGCCGAGGACAGCGCGGATGTGTGGGCGCGGCCCGACCAGTTCCAACTGGATGGCGACGGCAATCCCACCGTGGTCGCCGGGGTGCCGCCGGATAACTTCTCGGACACGGGGCAACGCTGGGGCAACCCGCACTACCACTGGGACGTGATGGCGCGGGACGACTACCGCTGGTGGGTTGACCGCATCCGCCGTACGCTGGCGGTGGTGGACATCGTGCGCATCGATCACTTCCGCGGCTTCGAGGCCGCCTGGGAAATTCCAGCCGACGAGCCGACCGCGGTCAACGGCCATTGGGTGAAAGGGCCGGGCAGCGACGCTGTTTGAATCAATCAACGCGGCGCTGGGTAAGCTGCCGATCATCGCCGAGGACCTGGGCGTGATCACGCCGGAGGTGGATGCGCTGCGCACCGGTTTCGGCTTCCCCGGCATGAAGATCCTGCAGTTCGGCTTTGCGTTGGACAACAACCCGAAATACCTGCCGCACACCTTCGAAAAGGACTTCATCGTCTACCCGGGCACGCACGACAACAACACCGTGATCGGCTGGTTCAACGAGGCGATGCGCACGGGGCCGGAGAAATGGAACTGTCTGCGCTACCTGGGCACCGATGGCCGCGATCTGGCCTGGGACTTCATCCGGCTGGCGTGGAGTTCGGTGGCGAACCAGGCGGTGGCGTGCCTTCAGGATATCATGAGCCTGGGGAACGAGGCGCGCATGAACTTCCCCAGCGTGCCCAGCGGCAACTGGCAGTGGCGCTACTCATCCGAGCAACTCACCGACACGCTGGGCGCCCGGCTGCGCGAGCTGACGATGATCTATGACCGTCAGCCGCCGGTGAAGAAAGACGCGGAGTAGTCAGGGGACAGGAGACAGGAGACAGGAGACAGGAGCTTGGCGCTAGATTTCAGTCCCCGGTTTCTAGCTTCCAGTTTCCAGTCCCACCCAGCACGCATGCGGCGGGAAGACCAGCGCGATTTGTTCGCCCGGCTTCGGCAGGACGAGCTGGTGGTCGTTGAACAAATCCACGATCAATGACGGGCCCTCGACTTCCCCATCCACCGCGGCTTTGACCCGCACGATGGCGCCCAGGAAGGTGACGCTATCCACCCGGCCGCTGAGGCGGTTGCCGGCCGTCGGCGCAACGCCAGCCAGGGCGATCTTGATTTCTTCCGGGCGGATCGACAGCCGAGCCGCGGTGCCATTCGCAGCCTGGATCGGCTGCCCGGCGAGGACGATCTGGCTGCCGTAGGCGACCGCGCCGGCCACAGCGTCCTGCACCACCACCGGAAGCTGGTTCAACTGCCCGATGAACGACGCCACAAAGCTGTTGCTGGGATAGTTGTAGATCTCGAACGGCGCGCCGATCTGCTCCATCCGCCCTGCGTTCATCACGACGATCCGGTCGGAGAGTGAAAGCGCTTCTTCCTGGTCGTGGGTCACGTAGATCGTGGTGATCCCCAGCTCCTGCTGGATGCGGCGAATTTCGGAGCGGAGTTCCACCCTGATCTTGGCGTCCAGGGCCGAGAGCGGCTCATCGAGCAGCAACACCTGGGGATGGATGGCCAGCGCGCGCGCCAGCGCGACCCGCTGCTGCTGGCCACCGGAGAGCTGGTAGGGGTAGCGCGCGCCGAGCTCCGGCAGGTGGATGACGTCGAGCATCTCGGCTACGGTCTTCCGGATCTCGGCCGCCGGGCGCTTGGCCACTTTGAGGCCGAAACCGATATTCTCGGCCACCGTCATGTTGGGGAAGAGCGCATAGGACTGAAACACCATGCCCACGTTGCGCCGGTTGGGCGGCCGGTAGGTGATGTCTTCGCCGTCGATCACGATGGAGCCGGTCGTAGGTGTCTCAAACCCGCCGATCATGCGCAATGTGGTCGTCTTGCCGCAGCCGCTAGGCCCCAGGAAGGAGATGAACTCCCCGCGCGTGACGTCCAGGTTGAAGTCGGTCACCGCCAGGGTATCGCGGAAGGCTTTGGAGATGTCCGCGAGGGTCAAGAATGACATAGCTTGGAATTCCTCTTGCTACCGCGCGCCGACCACCGGTCCCTCGCCGGTCCTACCGCGGCCCACTAGCTGGATGATGCCGATGAAAAGCCACGTCAGGGCGAAACTGATGATCGCCAGCGAGGCGGACTCGTAAGTCTTGTTCCGGCCCACCTGTGACATGTAGGGGCCAAACGCGTTCATCCCGACCAGGAAGCTGGCGATGGTGAACTCACCGATCACCATCGCCAGGGTGATAAACGCGCCGCTGAGCAGCGCTCCCCGCAGGTTTGGAAAAATCACCCGAAAGAGGATGGTGCCCCACCCTGCGCCCAGGCTTTGAGCCGCCTCAGTCAAGGTGCGCACGTCAATCGCCGCCAGGCCGGTGTCTACCGCCCGGAACATGTACGGAAGGGCCAGCACCATGTACGCCCCCACCAGCAGCGCATCGGTGCCCACCACGGTATTGGTCAGGGAAAGAAAACCGCCGCTGTAGACCCGGATCAACCCGAAGACGAGCACGATCGCCGGTACCACGAACGGCATCAGGCTGATGAGTTCCAGCACCGGCCGCAACTTCGGCAAGCGCAGGCGAACCCAGTAGACGGTGGGTGCGATCAGCATCAAGCTGGCGATAATGGTCAGCACGCCCATCCCTATCGAGAAGGTAAAAGTCCGCACAAATTGCGGATCTTCGAGCACGCGCTGGTAGGCCAGCAGGCTGAGCTCTCCCTTTCTGGCGCGCAGCGAGAACTCGAACGTGCCGATCATCGGCACGAAGAAGTATGAGAACCCTATCAAGACCCAGAGCCAGCCCCAGAAATTGATCTTCCGTTTTCTCATTTAGGTGCGTATCCAGCGTTCGCTGCGGCGGCGCAGCAGGTAGTAACCCGTCATGGAGACCGCCATCACCACGATCATGCCCAGCGCCAGGGCATACCCCAACCCAACGTTGTGCAGCACATCCCCTTTGATCTGCGAACCGATCAGGATGGTCACCAGGTTGATCATCCCACCGGTCAGCGTGAGGGCCGTGGCATAGGCGCCGAAGGCGTTTCCGAAGAGCAGGATCATGGTGCCCAACAGCGAGGGCAACAGGATGGGGAAGGCTACGTGGCGCCAGTACTGCCAGTTAGTAGCCCCCAGGTTTTCCGCTGCATTGCGCCAGTCGGGCTTGAGTCCTTCCAGCGCGGGGGTGATGATCAAAACCATCAGCGGGAACTGGAAGTACATATATGTGAGGCTCAAGCCTGCAAAACTGTACAGGCTGAAACCGGCATTATAGATATCGATATGCAGAACTTCGCGCAGGAAGATCGTGACCAATCCCAGCCGGCCGAGGGTGGAGATGAAGGCAAAGGCCAGGGGGACGCCAGCGAAGTTTGAGGCCACCCCGGAGAAGGTCATCATGGACGTGCGCACCCACCGGGGCAACCCGCTGATCACGCCGGCATAGGCCACCAGGAAGCCCAATGCGCCGCCCGCTAGCGCCGTCACCACGCTGATGCGGATGGTGATCCAGTAGGCGCTCAGGATGGAAGGTGTGAACAGCCCGGTGATGTTGGCCAGGGTGAAGTTGCCCTTGGCATCCTGAAAGCTGCCCACGAACAACACCAGTGAGGGTAAGAACAGGAAAAGGATGGCGAACGCAAAGAAGGGGACAACCCCCAGCCAATCCCAGGAAAAGCGGAAGGATGGTTTCGGGCGCCGTGCGCCCGAAACCATCACATGGGAACTGCTACTTGACATCCGCGCCGACGACCTTGTCCCAGTTGTCGTTAATTACCTGCTTGGCGTTGTTGATCTGGTCGATCGTCGGGAACACTGCGTTGGCGTAGAGCTCGGCCGGCGGTAGCTTGGCCGCGATCTCGGCCGGGATGACGCCGCGCTTCGCCAGGTCGTTGTAGCGGATCGGGTGGCAGCCACCCTTCAGCCAGATGAGCTGGCCTTCATCGGAGTAAAGGAATTCCATCCACAGCTTCGCCGCGTTGGGGTGGGGAGCATACGCGCTGATGCCCTGGATGTAGACACCCGCCAGGGCGCCGTCCTTGGGGATCATCGTGGCGATCTCGGGGTTGCCGTCCAGGGCGGCGGCATCCGCCAGGGAGTTGTAGTCCCACCGCATGATCACGGGGGTTTCACCCCTGGCAACAGTGGCCTGCAAGGCGATGACGGGGACGAAGTTGCCGGCCTCGTTCAGCTTTTTGAAGAACTCCACGCCCGGCATCACATCGTCCAGTGAACCACCGTTGGCGAGGGCCGCGGCGTAAACGCTCATCTGAGCCTGCGCCGAAGCTCGCGGGTCGCCGGCGAGGGCCACCTGCCCCTTGTACTCGGGCTTGAGCAGATCCGCCCACACTTCAGGCACGTTCTCAACGGCGTCTTTGTTGACCTCAAATGCCAGCACGCCGTAGTAATCCCCGTACCAATTGCCATCGGGATCTTTGGCTTCGGCCGGGATCGTGTCCCAGGTGGCGACCTTGTACGGCTGGACCAGCTTCTCCTCGATAATCTGTGGGCCGAAGCCAAGACCGACATCGATTACATCGGGCGCCTGCGGGCCTTTGTTGTCCTTGTTGGCCTTGATGGCCTCGATCTCATCCCCGGAACCGGCATCGGGGTTCAGTTCGTTCACCTCCAGGCCGTACTTAGCCTTGAAGGTCTCGATTGCCTCACCGTAGTTACACCAGTCGTGAGGCAGCGCGATGGTGGTCAGCATGCCTTCCGCCTTGGCGGCCTGGATGAGATCGGCCATCGGGTCAGCGGGCGGTGCGGGTGGTTCGGTAGCCGCGGGAGCAGGCGGCTGAGTTGCCGCCGGAGCCGGTGCGCTGGGGGCCACACAGCCCGTCAGCAGACTGAGAACGACGATCAGGACGATAAGAAGTGGGGTTTGCCTTGTTGCACGTGACATGGTTCCTCCTTTGATGAGTGTTGCATCACTCGAGTATGACTTGGCATACAGCCACAAGGGTAACAGCACACGTCTAAGGCTACTTTAATGGAGGTGTAAGGAATTGTCAACAGTAGGTTAAGAACTTATGATGTGAGTATACCTCATAGATTTGCAGATCGCAAGCTGCGGACAACCTCAAGAGGCTTCCATACAGAGTTTTGTGTCCAACCCGTGGTGTAGGTATAATATCTGTACAATTAAGATCTTCTCTCATAGGATCCTATGCCAGTAACCTCCGAAATCTTCATCTCCGTAGATGTCGAAACTGCTGGGCCGCACCCGGGCGGCCATGCGTTATTGTCTATCGGCGCGTGCCTGGTGCATGACCCCGGGCAGACGTTTTACCTTGAGTTGCAGCCCGACCGTCAGGCTGCCGTGCCCGAGGCGCTTGCGATCAGCAATCTCTCGCTCAGTGAATTGGCCGAGCATGGCGTGCCGCCGGCTGAAGCGATGGCGCAGTTCGCGGCCTGGACGCTCGCCCAGACGCCGCCCGGCGGACGGCCGATCTTCGTGGCCTTCAACGCCGTGTTCGATTGGCTGTTCGTGGCGGAGTATTTTCACCGCTACCTCGGCCGCAACCCTTTCGGCCATTCGGCCCTGGACCTGAAGGCCTTCTACATGGGTCTCACCGGGGCACGCTGGTCCGAAACCTCGCTTCATCACGTCGCCGCCCGCTACGGGTGTCGCCCCGAGTTGACACACAACGCCCTGGCCGATGCCCTGGACCAGGCCGGCTTGTTCCGCGAGATGCTGGGCGAGGCCCGGCAGCGCGGCTGGGCCTGGATCCCAGACTAATCCCCGGAGGTAAAACCCATGAAACCTGACTCACAGTCGATTTCAACAGAATCCCTCAATGCGATTGTCGCATCCGCTCGGCGTCTCGGCGTCGAAATGGATCAGGAGGCAGCGCTCCAGTGGCTGACGAATATCGCCTCGTGGCAGACGCAAGAGGCCCTGCAGGTGGATGCGCGCACCGGCATCTTCGGCCACAAGGTCGTCATGCTCGACTTCAGCCCCGACGAGCTGGCTTACTTCCGTGAGATCGGCCGGCTGGTGGAGTTCGCAGACCAGCCGGGCGTCGTGGAGACCGCCCTGGCGCTCTCCGGCTCCTCAGCCCAGTCCAAGATCCAAACCTACCCCGGCGACTGTGACTACTTCGAGCGCGTGAACATCCTCGCGCCCACCCGCGAAGCAGCCTGCCGCATCCTGGCCGGCCTGATGCGCGACAAAGCGTTGTCGACAGTGAAGGGGTCAACCTATCAACTCATCGAAGTGAAGTTCGGATCCTACCCCTTCGAGCTGGTTGCCGACGGCTGGACATCCAAGACCGGTTCGCCCATCGCGTGGAAACCAGCGCAAATCGCGGCCGGACAGATCGAAGGCTTTCGACCGGATGGGAGCGCAGTGGTGGTGCGTTGGGACGAGGTTGCGATGCAGCCCGGCTGGTGCAAGCTCGACTGGGTCGTGGCAGACCCGGTACGCAGCCGCCTGGCCAACGCCAGCAACATGCTGGATGTGACGTGGGAAGCGCCCGACGGCGCGATCACGCCCCTGGACGGCTATCTCGATCCGTACTTCCAGGAGGTCTACCTGGAGGCCGAGTCGGTCCCGATCTTCTCCAAGCTGGCGCAGCACGTCTCGGCCGACGCGCTGGACGACTATGTGACTGCACTGGAGCGCGAAGCCAAGAAGTACCTCACGAAAGATATCAACTACGGCAAGGCCGCCAAGCGCATGTACAACATCTTCCGGCTCACCGGGCGTTACACCGAAGCCATGTTCATCCGCGAGTTGTTCGATGAGCCGGCCAGCCTCCTGTACCAGGTGTGGTCCCTCATTCGCACGCTCGATGATGCAGCGCGCGCGGCGAAACAAGCATTTCCACCGACCAACTGGTCGCCCAGGTTGATCGCTTGATCCTGGACGTGATCGGCGTATTGGAAGGGGCGGAGGAGAGCGAAATCGTCCGCCACCTGCTCGGCCTGCGCAACGCGATTGCCCAGAGCCACGCCGGGGCTGTGCTGACCACTGAAGCCGACGCCACGCGCCAGCGGGTGATCAACATCGTCAACAACTTCTTCCACGATCGTCTGGTCGCGATCCCGCCCATCCGGCAGTACATGGAGTCGCTCAAAGGCTAACAACAGGTCCCAGCGTATCCAGATTTCCTGAAATCAAGCGTTATCCCAAGTGGATGAGAGCATCGGGGCGCGGCCTTGCGGCATTGCCCGGCGGACAGACGCAGGGCCGCGCCCCGCTCACTTCTCCACGCTTCTTCGCCGCGCCGGCGTAACCTTTCTAGCGTCTCATCCGTTAGCTACGATTGAGGCATACATGCAAGACGTCTGCACGGATGCCGAGATGCTCGCCCTGCTGGAGAAAGCCCAGCGCGGTGAGGCGGCGGCTTACGATCGGCTGTACAACCTGTACGCCGACAAGATATTTCGGTACCTGTATGCTCGGCTCAACCAGCGCGAGACCTGCGAAGACCTCACTGCCGATGTGTTCGTCCGTCTGGTGCAAACTCTGCCGCGCTTCCGGGTGAACCGAGCGCGTCCCGTAGCATCGTTTTCAGCCTGGCTTTATCGCATCGCCGGCAACTTACTCACCGACCAATATCGCAAGCAGAAACATCGCAACCATCAGGACATCGACACGCAGTTGGATCTCGCCGACCGCGCACCGGGCCTGTTTCAGCACAGCGCTGCCGCAGAAGAGAGCCAGCGGTTGAAGGCCGCCTTGACGGAACTGGATGGCGAGCAGCAGTCAGTCTTGCTGTACCGTTTTGCCGAGGGGTTCAGCCTCCCCGAGGTTGCAGAATTGATGGGAAAAACCGTGGGCGCCGTGAAGGCATTACAGCATCGAGCCGTGGTAAATCTGCGTCGCATCCTGGCGCCGGAGGCATTCGAATGAGCGCCGCAGTGCCGCGACCTGTCCGCAGTCTCGACGAGGCGTTCGCCGCCTGCCTGGATGACTTGGACGCAGGGCTGTCGTCGGCCCAGGCGCTGGCGCACTATCCTGAGTACGCCGAGGCGCTCACGCCGTTACTGGAGACATCCATCCGGCTGCGCGACGCGAATTGGCCTGCACTGTCAATGGGGAGTCGTGTACACGGGCGCGAGCGGATGCATGCCGAGCTGGAAAAACATCGGCGCGGTGCGGGCATGGCCTGGTGGCGTTCGGGCTGGCGCCAGTTCGGCGTCGCGTTGGCATTGGTGTTTTTGGCCGCGAGCGCCTGGATCGCCTGGCCCGGCCGCGAGGTGCGCACTATCACCCAGCCCACCGCCGCGCCAACAGCCGTCACTCTGCCTGAGGACGCCACGCCCAAGCCAACCGCTTCAGCGACGGCCACGGCATCGGCATTGCCGACCATGCTGCCGAACGAGCCGGAGACCCGCGTCACAGTCACGCCAGGCCCGCCGCGCAACTGCAACCGGTACCGCAGTAACGGTTCCGGCCACCCGTACGCCTGAAGCTGAGGCGTCAACACCACCGGTGCGCATGCCCACGCCGCGGCCGGCGAGCACGAAGTCCCCGGAACGGAACGAGACACCGCAGCCGGGCGAAACCGAGACGCCAAGGCCGACCAGAACGCCGGGGGCACCCGCATCGACCAGCACACCGCAGCCGGACGAAACCGAAACGCCAAAGCCAACCAAAACGCCGGGGGCACCCGCATCGACCAGGACACCGCAGCCGGACGAAACCGAAACGCCAAAGCCAACCAAAACGCCGGCGCCACCCGCATCGACCAGGACACCGCAGCCGGACGAAACCGAAACGCCAAAGCCAACCAAAACGCCGGCGCCACCCGCATCGACCAGGACACCGCAGCCGGACGAAACCGAAACGCCAAAGCCAACCAAAACGCCGGCGCCACCCGCATCGACCAGGACGCCGCAGCCGGACGAAACCGAGGCGTCAAAGCCGACCAAAACACCGGAACCACCCGCATCGACCAAGACGCCGAAACCGGGCGAGACCGAGGCGTCAAAGCCGACCAAAACACTGGAACCACCCGAATCGACCAAGACACCGGAGCCGGGCGAAACCGAATCACCCGAACCGACCACCACTCCCGATGTCTACAATGCGATCATCGTCCCATAGAAGCCCATCCGAATAGCGCCGGGGCTACTCTGAGCGCAAAGCCTTCCCGCTGGTACCCGCCCTGGGCACGATCAGCCCCACGGGGGTATTGTGCGAAGACCACCCCATAGCATGGAAGGATTCAGTTGGCTTGACACCAGGAAATCGCTGCCAGCGATTTTGCCTATTATGAGGAGGAACCTGTGATATCCCAATTCCGCAAACGCTTTTCAGCACAACGCGCCGAGCGCTTTCGCCTGATGGCTTCGGTCATCCTGGGCCTGCTTGCGTTAGCAGGCGCGCTCCTGTGGATGGCGGGGCGTCCTACGCTTGCCCAGGCCAAAAGCAGCTACAAGGACGCCTTCCTGAACACTTACCCGGCAGCAGTCAACAGTAAGCTCGATAACTGCTCCCTGTGCCACACCGCGAACATCCCGGCCCTGAACCCGTACGGGGCCGACTACAAGCGGCTGGGGCACAACTTCGCCGCCATTGAAGCCCTCGACTCGGATGGTGACGGTGCGAAAAACCTGGCTGAAATCATCGCGCTGACCTGGCCGGGCGATCCCACCGATCTCCCCGGCGCGCCGGCTACAGCCACCGCAACGACCGCCCCGCCCACGGCAACGCCTACGCCGGGCGGCCCCCCGCCGCCGCCCGCTGCGGGCGAGTACCGGCTGATCGGCTGGAACGACCTGGGCATGCACTGCATGAACGAAAGTTTTGCCAACCTGGCGGTGTTGCCGCCGTACAACAATCTATGGGCACAGGTGATTCGCCAGGGCCCGAACCCGGAGATCGTGACCTCCGGCGTCACCGTCGAGTACAGCATCATTGACAACACATACTCGGTCGGCAAGACCGATTTCTGGCAGTATGCGAAACAGCTATTCGGCGCCGACCTGGCACCGAATGTCGGGTTGACCGGCGCCACGCTGGCCGGCCAGATGCACATCGCAGGCGACCATTTCGCCATCGAGGGAGTTCCCCTGACGCCGTACCGCGACAGCGCACCGCAGCCTGGCCCGCAAAACTGGTATCCCTATCAGCTCGCCAAATTGATCGCTCGGGACAGCGTCACGGGCCAGGTGTTGGCCGAAACCACGACGGTCGCGCCGGTTTCCACCGAAATGCGGTGCGACACCTGTCACAGTGACGGCATGCAGGAAGGAATCCGCACCGGTAACGTCGAGACCAACATTTTGACTTTGCATGACGAGGAAGAAGATACCAACCTGATGGGCTCCCGACCGGTGCTGTGTGCGGGCTGCCACGGCTCGAACGCCCTCGGTGCGCCCGGCAAACCGGGCATCCCCAACCTGTCGCGCGCCATGCACAAGAAGCATGCCCCAGAAGACGGCACGGCGGTAGCTTCACCATTTCTCGAAGCTACCCAGGCGCTGATCGACAGCGTCGGGTTGACCGACAATGCCGACTCGTCGGCGATCCCGTCGGCTGTCACGAGCGAAGGCACCAACAATTGCTACCTCTGTCATCCTGGCCAGCAGACCCAGTGCCTGCGCGACGTAATGTATGCGAAGGGTATGACTTGCATAAATTGTCACGGCGGCACGGCCGACGTGGCGAACCCGGCCCGCCGTCCCTGGATTGATGAGCCGCGTTGCGCCACTTGCCACACCGAAAAGTTTGGTGAAGAGCCGGGCAAACTGTACCGAAACTCGGTAGGGCACGGCGGACTATACTGCGAGGCATGTCACGGCAGTCCGCACGCCATCCTGCCCAGCATTGAACCCAACGACAACATCCAGAACATTGCGCTTCAGGGCCACGCGGGCACGTTGAGCGACTGCACGGTCTGCCACGTTACCGTACCCGATGGCCCCGGCCCGCACGGCATCCGTCCGGCGGTGACGCCGACGGCGACAGCGACCAACCAAGCGCCGACGGCAACGGCAACCAGCCAGGCGCCGACGGCTACGCCAACCGCGACGGCAATGGGCACCGCCACAGCCACGCCAACTCGAACCCTAGATCGGATGAAAGTCGAATTTCAGGGGCTGGTACAGGCGCGACCGGTGGGACGAACGGGTCTCTGGCGCATCGCTGACCGGGACGTGATCGTGGACCGCAGCACCCGCTTCGATGAGTCCAAGGGCCCCGCGGTCGTCGGCGCGAAGGTAGCAGTCGTGGGATACCAGGACTCCAACGGCCAGGTCCTGGCGTTGCAGATCAAGGTGGAAAACGCCGTCGCAACGCCACCCACAACCAAGATGATCGGCGAAATCAAGAGCCTGCCGGGTGGTAATCTGATCGGCTCGTGGCAAGTCGACGATCAAACAGTGGCTGTCACCGCGGCCACGCAGATTCTGGGCGACCACGCCCGGTATCGCGTCGGCACCAAGGTGAGAGTGCGGGGCCTGAGAACGGGCGCCAAGTCGATTGCTGCGACGGTGATCGAGTTGTACAACTCGGACTGAGTGCGTCGGCGATCTCGCCGTGCAGAATGATGCTCGTGCATCCCAGGAACCAAGAACATAGTCGCGATGATTCCACAGCCTGATATCGGCGCTAGTATCGACGCACAAAAGGACGTCGGCGTCCTGCTGGTCGACAATCATCCGGCAGTGCGACAGGGGCTGCGGTTGCTGCTTCAACTGGAGCCAGCAGCGGCCGTCATCAGTGAAGCAGGCACCGGCGCCGAAGCGTTGGCTTTCGCGAGGGACCTGAAACCCGATGTCATCTTTATGGATGTTGAGATGCCCGGCATGGACGGCATCGAGGCGACGGTGCTTCTAGTCGCCATGCTGCCGCAGGTTGCGGTGATCATTCTGACGATGCACAGTACCTCTGACACGCGCAATCGATCTGTCAGTCGGCGCCTATCCAAGCTTCCGATGCCTCATAGGTGAGACGCCGGAAGCTTATCTGCACAAGGAGGAGTTGTGATCGGAACCCAAATTGCTCCAATTGTCTTATTGGTCCTCTCGCTGGCACTGACCCCGCCTTTCAGCCGGCCCCAGCAACCGCACGCGGGCTCCGCCTGTATCGAACAGGTGACAAACGGTGGCTTTGAATCCGGCAGTGCATCCTGGCAGACTGTTTCGGTCGGGGGATACGCCCTCATCAGCCGCATCCTGCCACATACCGGCGAATGGGGCGCAGTGCTGGGCGCTTACAATAGCGCTAACGACGAACTATCTCAGACCGTGACGCTGCCCGTCGGGGCCACGCTCACGCTGCGCCTCTGGTGGCAGATGACAACATCGGAGGTCAATCACCCGTGGGATGAGCTGAACGTGACCATCACACCAATCGGCGGCGGGACGCCAGTCCGCCTGCTGCGGATCACCGACGGAGACCCGACCGGGGTCTGGCAACAGGCCGTTCTCGACTTGACGCCGCACGCGGGACAGACGGTGCGTCTCTCGTTCCGCGCGACCACCGATAGCGACCGCCCCACGGACTTCTACCTCGACGACATCGGCATTGAAGCATGCCCAGGTGTCGCGACCGCCACACCGACCGTGACGACAACCCCGTCACCGACACAGACTGCAACGCCAACGCCTACAGCCACCCAACCCGCATCGCCGCGCCATATTTACCTGCCGGTGGTCGTGCGCTGAGCCCATCGATCCAGGCAGACCGGCCCCACAAAAAAGCGTCTCCCACGGGCAAGGCCTGAGGAGACGCTTTTTCAATGCGCGGTTTCTCGCGCGCTCCACGTTTAATGGTTCACGTTTCACGGCGCCTTCCAATCCTTGAACCGTGGCGGCCCGAATGGTGGATAGTTGAACTCGACGCCATCCTTGACCAGCACGGTGCGGTCGTAGTACTGAAGCGGGATCACCGCCACCTGGTCGTTCAGCAGGATACGTTCGGCCTGGCCGTACAACTCAGCGCGCCTGGCCTCGTCGGGTTCGGCGACGGCCTCGGCCATCAGCTTTTCGTAGTCCGCCGACTGCCAGCCGGTGTACTGGAACGCCGATTGGGGACTGAGCACCACATCCAGGATGCTCGACGGATCGGCGTAGTCCAGCACCCAGCCCATGCGATAGAGATTGTACGAGCATTGAGCTGGCGTTTTGGCTGCCCCGGCGCGGTTCGGCTGGTTGCAGGCATCCAGCGCGTCTCGGTAGACGTCCCAATTGCTGGAGACCAAGCGCACGGGGATGCCCACCGCCTCCAACATCTCGCCCACCGCCTTGAAGATCGCCTCATTGTTGCCTTCCCGGTTGTACCACAGTTCGACCGGGGGTACGGGTTTGTCGGGACCGTAGCCCGCCTCGGCCAACGCGGCGCGCGCCGCCTCCGGGTTGTATGACAGGCCTACGTCAGGGTTGTCGCCCTGGTAGCCGGGCACGCCCGGCGGGATGAGCGTTTGGGCCGGTACATGCCAGGGCTGCTTCAACACCTCATCGATCAAGAACTGGCGGTCGATGGCCTGGGCCATGGCGCGACGGACCGCAAGATCGGCGGTTGGCCCGGACTGGGTATTCAACCCCAGGTAGCTGACACCGGGCCGGACGAGTCTTTGCACCTCCCGTCCAAAGCCCGGATCCGCCTCGATGCGCGGTGTCTCGCTGGCAGGAAACTCAGCCACCTGCAAGTCACCCGCCTCGTACAGCGCCAACTGCCGGGTCGGGTCCGGCAAAACCCGAAACTCGATCTGTTCCACATCCACCTGGGCCGTGTTCCAGTAATTCGGATTCTTCTTCAGGGTGATATGGTCGTTGGCGACCTGTTCGACCAACAAATACGGTCCATTGACGACCGGGCCGATCGACAGTGTAGCCGAGATCGGCGCAGTCCCGCTGATCACACCCGTTCCACTGATGACTGCAGAAGGCGCTGGGGCCGCTGGCCAAAACACCGGCATCGCCAGCAGCTTCGGCAGAAATGCGGCCGGCCGTTCCAGCGCGATCTCCAGTGTCAGGTTGTCGATTGCCTTAACGCCGACTTCGGTGCAGTCGGCCAGATCGCCGCTGGCGTACTCCCCCGCGCGGATGATCGGTGCGATATCAGTAAGCAAGTAGTAGTAGGGATTGCCGACCGCCGGGTCGAGCAGCCGGCAGACGCCGTCCACGTAGTTCTGCGCGGTCACAGGCTGCCCGTCCGACCACGTCATGCCAGACCGTAAAGTGACGGTGTAAGTTTTGCTGTCGGGCGACACCAGCAGGTCCTGCGCGGCTGCGGGCTCGGTTGTGCCGTCCTCCCGCAGGTCAAACAGCCCTTCGTAGAGCTGCGCTGCCACCAATGTGCTAACCTCGTCGTCCGCCTCTTGCGGATCGAGGCTGGCCGGCTCGCTTGCGATTGGGTAAACCAATATGCCGGATGCCGCGTTGATCTTCGACGCATACATGGGCGTGGGCACCGGCGTGGCGGTCACTACGACCGTTACCGGGATCTTGAGCGTCTCCGTCACCACGCGCGTCTCGATCACAGGCAGCGCGGTAGTAACCGCCGCCGCCTCGCTGGTCGACGAATCGGACTTGCGCGCTGAACAGCCGGCAGCAACAACGCCGATGCAAACGATTCCTATAATCGCCATCACGAACCGATGCGATGAAGTGGGTTTCACAGTCACCTTCAATCCTTGGGAGGATGCCAACCTGCAGCTATCCAAATCCTGCGCGATCTGACCAGCAACGGGCGGTTCAAGTTCAATGCATGCACAGTTGCGCGCCCACATGGCGTCTTGCCAGTGATGCGATCGCCTTCTGCTGACCAGGCAAAGTGATCGTCCCATGTCTGGTGCCGCGGGTCAAACAAGCGCACATCCTCGCTGGTCAACGGGTCAAGAGCCGCAATCTGGTTGCTTTTGTGATCGTTGCACATCGAGCAAGCCAGCCAGAGGTTGTCTTCTTCCGTCGGTCCGCCGAGCGAGTGCGGGATGATATGGTCTATCTCCATCGGCGCGCCGGTGATCCGTTCAGTCGTCAGGCAATAGCCGCAACGCTGCCGAGCTTGAACAGCGACGCGTTCCCGCAGTGCTTGTGGCACATAGGGATGCGGGGTCACGACGCTGCCACCAGTTGTGAAACATCATGCCCACGTTGTTTGAGCAGAAGGGCCGCCTGAGCCCGTACAAGCACGGTCTGCTCATACCGCCTCATCAAGGTAGACAACACCTGCATTTCATTTGCCGTCAGGCCTTCGAACTGCCGTTTCAGATGCAAGCCCTCTATTTTAGAGGCGACTTCTTTCGGTAGAGGGCTTTGCGCAGCACGCCAAAGCGCGGCATCATCCAGAAGATGGAGCGCAGACACAGCCTGAGCCAATTCGGCAGGCAGATCTTCATCCAAAGACATACCAGTCGCCACAACTTCCAGCAATTCAACTTCCACTGGACGGTGCGTTCGTTCGGCGCGACGGATCAGCCGTTCATAGAGCGAGCCGGGAAGACTCAGAGTTAAGGAATGGACAGCCATCTCATCACCTCTACAGTACAATGCCAACACAGCTAATAGTCTAGCACAGCGTCTCAGCAGCGTCAACCTGGCAACAAAAAAGGAAGGGGCCTTTACCGCCCCTTCCCCTCACATACTCGTTTCCTTGTCTCCCTGTCTACTTGTTTCCCCCGTTTCCCAATTCCCAATCTACCCAACTCACTCCGTTCCCGCCATCCTCGGATCAAGCGCATCCCGCAGGCCGTCACCCACGTAGTTGAACGCCAGCACGACCAGCGCGACGCAGATCGCCGGAACCAACAGCAGAAACGGTTGCGCGTTGATCGATGACTGTCCGTCTAACAGGAGCGATCCCCAACTCGTGATAAAGGCCGCCCGGGGATCGGTAGAGGGCCGCAGCCCCAGGCCCAGGTAGCCCAGGATGGCCTCGGTGATGATCAGCGCCGGGATGCGGAAGGCCATGGACACGATGATCACGCCCATACAATTCGGCAGGAGGTGGCGCCACATGATGCGCGTGCTGCCCGCGCCGATCATGCGGCCGGCCTCGACGAACTCCTTCTGTTTGAGCGACAGCACCTGTCCGCGCACCAGCCGGGCCAACCCGATCCAGTTGACGATGGAGAGCGCCACGAACAACAGGAGCAACCCGTTCATCGCCGCGCCGATAGGCGTCTCACGCAGCGCGGCCATCACGATAATGAAGAAAAGCAGATCGGGGAACGCGTAGATGACGTCCCCGAACCGCATCAGCGCATTATCCACGGCCTTGCCGTAATACCCGGCAACGAGGCCGACAACCACACCGATGAGCAGAATGATCACCGCGGGGATCAGCCCCACCATGAGGGAGACGCGCGCGCCGTAGATCGTCCGGCTCAACACATCGCGTCCCAAGCTGTCGGTGCCGAAGAGGAACCCCGCTTCGCCCGCCTTGCCGGTGGGACCCGGGTCTCCCATGACGGAGGCAGGCTCCCTTTGCCGCTGTAGATCTTCAGCGGGTTATGCGGCGCGATCAACGGCGCAAAAAGGGCCACCAGGGTGAAGAACAGAATCACCACCGCCCCAAGGAGCGCGGCCTTGTTCCTGAGGAGGCGATGCCAGGCATCCCCCCACAGCGAGCGCGGCGGTCGAGTGATCGTCTGAACTATGACCCCGGACGAAGGCGTTGAAGACGGGGGCGTTGAAGATTGGACGGTCATACGATCAATCTCCCACTTTGATGCGCGGGTCCAGGAAACCGTAAACCAGGTCCACGGACAGATTCGCCACGGCGATCAAGACCGCATAGAGCAGCACCGTCCCCATGATCATGGAATAATCCCTTTGCTGGATGGAGAGCACAAAAGCCCGGCCGCTGCCCGGGAAGCCCAGCATCTGCTCGATAATAAAGGAGCCAACCACCAACCCTGCCAATGCGGGCCCCAGGATGGTGATCACCGGGATCAGCGCGTTACGCAGCATGTGCCGCAGCACCACCACGCGCTCGTGCAAACCCTTGGCACGCGCCGTCCGGATGTAGTCCTGCTGCATGACTTCGAGCAGCGACGAGCGTGTCATGCGGGTGATCAGCGCGAACGTGCCGAAGCCCAGGATCGCCGCCGGCATGAGCCACGCGCCGGGGCTGTTCCAGTTCTGTTGCACGATCTTCACCAATTTCAACTTACTGGCAAAGATGATGATGAAGAAGATCGCCACGACGAAATTCGGGACGGATACGCCGATCGTCGAGATGAACAGTGAAAAATAGTCGATGAGACTGTTCCGTCTCAGGGCGCCGATGACACCGAGGGGGATGCCAAACAGCGCCGCCAGCGCGGTAGCAAGCAGGCCCAGACGCAGCGAATAGCCGAACTTACTGTCCCAGAAAGGTTTGCCCTCAGGCGCTTTGAAAAGGATATCCTGGACGTCCATGCCACGCTGGCGATAGGAGGGTCCCAGGTCCCCGTGCAGGGCATCCCAGATGTAATTAAAAAACTGGCTGTCCAGCGGGTTGCCGCCCTGGGTATTGAAAAACAGCGGCTTATTCAGGCCGAAGCGTTTGTTGAGCAGTTCCTGGGTCGTCTTATCCACCTGGCGCGCTTCCAGGTCGCGATCCCAGGGGCCGCCGGGCGCCGCATGCATCAGAACAAAGGTGATGAGCGCCACGAAAAAAATCGTGGGAATCATCCACGCAAGACGACGTACAAGATAGGTGGCCATATCCACCCTCCGGGTGTACGAGACAAACCAGGCCTCTTGTCGAAACCTGGCTTGTCTTGGTTATGTTGGGGTGATACCGGGAGGCATTGCGGAACACCTCTCGGTCAACTTTTACCCGGCAGCGGATTGACCGCTGCCGGGTAAAAGCGCCTACTGAGGCAACATGGTGGTGTCGATATCGATCTGCGTGACGCCGCCGGTGCTGCCGGGGAAGTCGGAGTCCTGCGGCGTGGTCACGATGCCCTTGACCCACGGCTTCACCAGGTAGTTGTTCACGTTGTTCCACCCGAACGCCACCGGGGCGCCGTCGGTCAACAGCTTCTGGGCGTCAGCATACAACTGGGTGCGCTTCGCGGGATCGAGCTCGGTGTCGGCCTGGTCGACCAGCTTGTCGAAATCGGCATTCGAGTAGCCGATGCGCTCACCGAAGCCGCCCGTCTTCCAGTAGACGCTCAGCCAGTTTTGCTCATCCGGGTAGTCGGCGCACCAGCCGAGGATGAAGATCTGCGGCGCAGTCGCGATGTCCTTGGTCAGCGACGTATAGGTCGTGGGCTCGACCGGGTTCAGCGTGGCTTGCACACCCAGAACTTCCTGCCACTTAGCGGCCAACCACTCGTTGCGCTTGCGGTTGCGTGGGGTGTCACTGAAGGTCAAGGTGATGGGCGGCAACTTATCGGCGCTGCCATAGGAGGACTCGGCCAATGCCTTCTTGGCCGCCTCAGGATCGTAGCCCCAGCGCTTCTCGGCGGCGTCGAACCCAGGGAACCCAGGCGGGATCCAGGTGAGGGCCGGCGAACCCAGGCCGTTCAGCACATCCGCCACCCAGGCATCGCGGTCATAGGCCTGGGCAAATGCTTCGCGCACCTTCTGATCGGTGAACGGTTCCTTCAACTGATGGAACATGACGGCGAACGTGCAGGAGCCGGGATAGGTCATCAGTTCCTTGCTCAGCGTCTCGTCGGCCTGGATGACCGGGAGATCCTCAGCGCCTGGATTGATGATGTCGAACTCGTTATTCTTGTAGGCCTCGAAGGACACGGCCGAGTCGGTGATGTACGAGTACTCGATATCGGTCTTGGCCTTGTCGTCCCAGTAGTTCGCGTTCGGCGTGAAGTAGCCCCTGACGAACGGTTCGAGGCTCTGCAGGACGAAGGGGCCGTTGCCGATCTGGAACTTGGAGCTGTTCCACCAGTTCTCGCCGCCCTCGGAGATGTTCTCTTCCTTGGCCGGGTAGGTGACCCACAGCGACATGACGGTGTGGAAGTAGGGGGCCGGCTTGGAGAAGGTCAGCTTGAGCGTATCACAGGCCGCATCCTCGTAAGGGTTCTCCGCGTCGCAGGGCTGGCCGTCGGCATGGAGCGGCATGATGCTGGCATCCAGCGTCTTCATGGCCTCTTCGCAGACCGCCGCATCGTCGCCGCAACCGCGCCATTCGGGCGCGCCCTTGATCTCATCGGTGATCTGGGCGTACTCACCCGCGGTCTCGGGGTTGATGTTGCGCTTGATCGAGTAGGCGAAGCGGGCCGCGTTGAGCGGGCTGCCGTCGCTGTACTTCAGATCGGGCTGCAGCGTGAAGGTCAGCTCGGTCGCATCCGCATTGTATTCCCACTGCGCGGCCGCGCCGGGGACCGTCTTCAGATCCTTGTCCAGCTTGGTCAGGCCCTCGTACATCAACTTCAGGTGCGCGATTTCGTTGACGAAGGAGCTCTTCTGGGGGTCGATGATGTCGGGATAGCTGTTCAGGTTGATGCGCAGCTTCTTCTCGATCGGCACCGCCTCTGGGGTCGCGACGACGACCTTCTCGACCTCGACCGTCTTCTCGACGATCTGGGTCTGGACGACCTCGACCTTCTGCTCGACGACCTGCGTCACGACTTTCTCGACGACCTGCGGCTGAGGCGCCGGGCAGGCCGTGAGGACCATGCTGGCGATCAACAACACGCCAAGCACCACAGACATCTTCTTGAGTGACATGTTTTTCTCCTCCAATTTGAGATATAGGCTAACTCGCATTTGGCTACAAATGGGCTCCGTAAATTACCTTCGCAGCGACATCACCCCCTTTCGAGTTGCGCATCCTTGTCTACTTGTTTCCTTGTTTCCCCTGTCCGCTACTTCTGATGCAGCCAACAGGCGACCCAATGTCCATCCCCATAATCACGGAACTCAGGCTCCTGTTCCTTGCACATGGCGAGGGCCTTCGGACAGCGGGTGCTGAAATTGCAGCCCGTCGGCGGATTCACCGGCGACGGCACGTCCCCTTCCAGGATGATGCGCTGGCGCTTCTCCTCGATGACCGGGTCAGGGATCGGCACGGCCGACAGCAGCGCCTGGGTGTACGGGTGCATCGGGTTGCGATACAGCTCCTCGCGGTCGGCCAGCTCCATGATCTTGCCCAGATACATCACGGCGATGCGATCCGAGATGTGCCGCACCACCGACAGGTCGTGCGCAATGAACAGATACGTGAGGCCGAACTGCTCCTGCAGATCCTCCAGCAGGTTGATGACCTGGGCCTGGATCGACACATCGAGCGCCGAGATCGGCTCGTCGCACACGATGAACGCCGGGTTGACCGCCAACGCACGCGCCACGCCGATGCGTTGCCGCTGGCCGCCGGAGAACTCGTGCGGATAGCGGTTGATGAAGTACGGGTTCAGACCCACCACCTTCAGCAACTCACGCACGCGCTCCACCCGCTCGGATTTGGTGCCGATGTTGTGGACTTCCAATGGCTCGGCCACGATGCTGCCGACCGTCATGCGCGGGTTGAGCGAGGCATACGGATCCTGGAAGATCATCTGCATGCGCCGGCGCATCTTGCGCAGATCCTCGCCTTTAAGACCGACCAGGTCTGCCCCTTCGAAAAGCACTGAACCGCCGGTCGGCTTGTAGAGCTGGAGGATCGCCCGCCCCGTGGTCGATTTGCCGCAACCCGACTCGCCCACCAGGCCCAGCGTCTCGCCCTGAAATACATCAAAGTTCAACCCATCCACGGCCTTGACATCGGCCACGTGTTTCTGCAGGATGCCCCGCATGATCGGGAACCACATCTTCAGCCCGCGGACTTCGACCAATTTCTGGGTGGTGCTGCTGCTGTCGCTCATATCGCCTCCCCGGCCGGCGCCGTCTCCGTGCGCTCCGTGCGCACATCCACCCAACAGGCGGTCTTGTGGCCGGGGCTGACCGGTTCAAGTTTGGGATTCTCGGTCGCACACTTTTCGAGGCGATAGTCGCAGCGCGGCATAGAAGGGACAGCCTTTGGGCAGGTCAACCAGGTCGGGCGGCAGGCCCTCGATGGAGGTGAGGCGATGGGCACGGGCTTCATCCAGCCGCGGCAGCGAGCTCAGCAACCCGATGGTGTAGGGATGGCGTGGATTAGCGTAGAGGTCTTTGACCGGCGATTCTTCGACGATGAAGCCGGCGTACATCACGATCATACGATCCGCCAGCCCGGCGACCACGCCCAGATCGTGCGTGATCCAGATGATGGCCATGCCGATTTCGTCCCGCAGGCGTTTGACCAGGTCGGTGATCTGGGCCTGGATCGTCACATCCAAAGCGGTGGTCGGCTCATCGGCGATCAGGAGTTGCGGGTTGCAGCTCAGGCCCATGGCGATCATCACACGCTGGCGCATGCCGCCGGAAAACTGGTGGGGGTAATCGTCGAGCCGATCCGCCGCGCGGGGGATGCCGACCAATTCCAGCAGTTCGACCGAGCCGCTTGCGCGGCGGCTGCTTTGTCCATCCCCATGTGCAGAATCAGCGCTTCGGAGATTTGAAAACCGATGGTGAGCACGGGGTTCAACGAGGTCATCGGATCCTGGAAGATCATGGCGATCCGATTGCCGCGCACCTGGCGGATTTCGTCATCGCTCAGTTTCAGCAGGTCTTTGCGATCATCGCCCGTCCCGAACCACACCTCGCCGCCGGTAATCTTGCCGGGCGGCTGGGGGATCAACCGCATCAAGGACATCACACCCACGCTCTTGCCGCAACCGCTTTCGCCCACAATCGCCAGGGTTTCCCCTTCATCCAAGCTGTAAGAGATGCCGTTAACCGCGTGGACGACACCGTCCTGGGTGAAGAAGCGCGTTTCGAGCCCCTTCACCTCCAGCAATTTCGTCATGCATTGCCTCCGAGCAGTATTTTGGGGTAAACCTAGGAGCAGGATGATGATAGCACAGCGCCTACTGTGTGTCAAGTCGCATTCAATTTCGGCAGTATTTTAATTTTGGAACGGGCCGCTGTCACGAGTTGCCATGGCGACCACACGACACTCGTGCCCCTCGATGACGTGCCTCAAACAGCAAACGGCGCGCCCCGTCAAGAGGCACGCCGTTTGTTGTTTGAACCATTAAATTGCCTATTGCCACACCCCGCTGGCCGGCACCAGATGACACGCCACCCAATGGTCAGCCGCTTTCTGCTCGAACACGGGCTCAACCTGCTTGCAGATTTCCACGGCGATCGGGCAGCGAGGATGGAAGCGACAACCGCTGGGCGGGTTCAAGGGGGAGGGCACGTCGCCCGTCAACACGATGCGCTCGCGCTTGAGCCGGGGGTTCGGCATGGGGATCGCCGACAGCAGCGCCTGGGTGTACGGGTGCAGCGGGTTCTTGTACAACACCTCGCGGTCCGTCAGCTCGGCCATCTTGCCCAGGTACATCACGCCGATCCGGTTGCTGATGTGCTCCACCACACTGAGATTGTGCGCGATAAACAGATAGGTGAGGCCGAGTTCATCCTGCAGTTTCTTCAACAGGTTGAGCACCTGCGACTGGATCGAGACATCCAGCGCCGATACCGGCTCGTCGCAGACGATAAACTTGGGGTTCAACGCCAGGGCGCGGGCGATGCCGATGCGCTGCCGCTGCCCGCCGGAGAATTCGTGCGGATACCTGCGGGCATGATAGGGGTTCAGACCCACTTTGGCCAGCATCTGGGTGACGATCTCGGCGCGCTCAACCTTAGTCCCGATGCCGTGAATCTGCAAGCCCTCACCGATAATTTCACCCACCGGCATGCGCGGATCCAATGACGAATAGGGGTCCTGGAAGACGATCTGCATGTTGCGCCGCAGTGCCTTCAGTTCGGCGCCTTTCTTTGAGAATATATCCTCACCGTCAAAGAAAGCCGAGCCGCCGGTGAAGGGGGTCAGACGCAGGATCGTCCGGCCGATCGTTGTCTTGCCGCACCCCGATTCGCCCACCAGCCCGAAGGTCTCACCCTCGCGCACCGTGAAGCTCACGCCATCCACGGCCTGCACCCACGCGGTGACCTTCTGAAGCAAGCCGGAACGGATCGGGAAGTACTTCTTCAGGTCTTGAACGACCAACAGGTCCTTTTTCGCCGCCGTAATCGTCGCCATGCCGACTCCCCAACGCGTCTGATATGCCTCTTGCCGGGTGAAGCGCAAAACTATCGGTGAAAACGTGCCCGAGCCTGTCGAAGGGTCACCACGGCACGCTTCGACAGGCTCAGCGACCGGCCCCTGACAGGTTTGCGGCAGCCCCTTTATGCCGCGGCCATAACTTCGTCGCCGAAGAAGCGCCAGTCGGCCCGCTGAACCTCGCCCCACTCAGCCTTCGTTTCCGGCAACCGCATGAAACAGCGCACCTTGTGGCCGGGCACGACCTCCACCAACGGCGGCACCGCCTGCAGGCACATCTCTTTCACGTACGGGCAGCGCGACGCAAACTTGCAGCCCGGCGGGAGATTGATCAGGTTGGGCACGAAGCCGGGGATCACCGCCAGGCTCTCGCGGATTTCGCCCAGAACAGGGATCGCCGCCAGCAGGCCCTCGGTGTAGGGGTGCAACTGTTCCTCGAACAGGGTGTACACGTCCGTGTACTCGACGATCTGCCCGGCGTACATCACCGCCACGTTATCGGCCATCTCGGCGATCACGCCCATGTCATGGGTGATCAACAGGATGGCGGTGCCGGTTTCCGTGCGCAGCCGACGCATCAGGTCGAGGATCTGCGCCTGAATGGTCACATCCAGCGCGGTGGTCGGCTCGTCGGCGATCAACAGATCGGGCGCACATGCCAGCGCCATGGCGATCATCACGCGCTGCGCCTGGCCGCCCGAGATTTCATGCGGGAAGGATCGGGCGCGGCGTTCAGGGTCGGGGATGCCGACCTTGCGGAACATCTCGACGGCTTGCTTCCAGGCATCTTCTCGGTTGAGACCGTGGTGGATCTCCAACACCTCGGCCACCTGCGCGCCGATCTGGAAGACGGGATTCAGACAGCTCGTGGGCTGCTGGAAGATCATGGACATCTGATCGCCGCGGATCTTCACCATCTCATCTTCAGAAAGGCTCGCGAGATCGCGGTCCTTGTAGCGCACTTCGCCCGCGACAATCTTGCCGGAAGCAGCGAGCAGCCGCATGATCGAAAGCGAGGTCACGCTTTTGCCCGAGCCGGACTCGCCGACCAGGCCCATCACCTCGCCCTCGCGGATCGCGAAGTCCACGCCGTTGACCGCCTGCACCACGCCATCTTCGGTATAGAAATAAGTCTTCAGCCCGCGCACGTCGAGGATCGGGCCCTTATCGTCTGCGCTATTCGTAGCCATCGTTGTCCTTCGCCTGTTGGGTAGGACTGGAAACTGGAAGCTGGAAGTTGAAAGCTGGAAACCGGGGACTGAAATCTAGCGCCAAGCTTCGCACACCTGTCTGCTGACCCCTGTCCTGCTCCTGTCCCCTGTCCCTGTCTCCTGTCCCCTGTCCCCTGTCTCCTATCGTTTCAGCCGCGGATCCAGCGCGTCGCGCAAGCCATCACCGATAAAATTGAACCCGATGGCGACGACCACCAGAAAAACGCCGGGTATCAGCGGCATCCATGGATGCTGGAACATGTAGCTCCGGGCCTGGTCCAGCATATTGCCCCAGGTCGGCGTGGGATCCTGCACCCCCAAGCCCCAGAAAGCTAAGCGCCGATTCCAGGACGATGATTGCCCCCAGCGAAAGGCTGGCGTTCACCAGGATCGGGGCCAGTCCGTTCGGGATGATGTGGCGGAAGATGATGCGGGCGTCGGAGGCGCCGGCGGCGCGCAGCGCCTCGATGAAATCCTGCTTGGCGAGCGACAGCGCCATCCCGCGCATCAGGCGGTATGAGCTCAGCCAGCCGAAGATCACCAGAATCAGGATCAACACCACCACCTTCTGGGCCTCACGTTCCGGCGCCAACATCAACGCGCTGAGAAACTTGTTCACGAACGGCGGCAGCGGCAGCACCACGTCGCGCTTCAGCAGGATGGCCGAGATGATCAGCAGGATCGGCAACTGCGGGATCGTCAACATGAACTCGTTGATGCGCGACAGCGCCATGTCTGTCCGACCACCGTAATAGCCCGCCAGCGCGCCCATCAGCGTGCCGAAACTCTCACTGAGCAGCACCACCAGGATGGCAATCGAAAGCGAGACACGGGCCGCATAGAGGACACGGGTATACAGATCACGGCCGAGTTGGTCGACACCCAGGATATGCATCCGGCCATCGTTCGACACTGTGCCGGGCGGCGCCGGGCGAGCCGCTGACGAAACATCCACCGCGTCGCGCGGGAAGGTGGTGATCACGGGCGCGAGCAGCGAGACCACGAAAATCAGCACGAGCAGCAACGCCGAGAGCATCGCCAGCCTGTGGCGCCGGAAGCGGCGGAAGACCACGTGCAACTGGCTCTCTTGGGTGGCGTCCTCGGCCCGACTCCGGGTGATCATTTGGGTGGCAGCGGTCATGATATGTCACTCCACTCTACGTGAACCTGAATGACTGACAAAACTTGGAAACCGGTGAAAGACAGCGTTCTGAGTTGAAAACTGCCGCGGATTTACGCGGATTTGCACAGATCTTTCGTATCTGATCCGCGGAAATCCGTGCTAATCCGCGGCCAAACGCGATTTGTCAGTTTAACCAGCTACGTGAACTTAATCCGCGGGTCAATCACCATATACAGAATGTCACCCATCAGGGTCGCGACCACAGTCAGCAGAGCCGTGATGAAGATGAAAGCCAGCGCCACCGGCCAGTCGCTCCGGCTCAGCGCGTCGTAGTAGAGCCGCCCCATGCCGGGCCAGGCAAACACCGTCTCGGTGATGATCGCGCCGGCGAACAGCGAGGGGATCGACAGCACCACGATCGTCACGAAGGGGATCAGGGCGTTGCGCAGGGCGTGCTTCAGGATCACGGCCCGCTCGAAAAGGCCCTTGGCCCGCGCGGTGCGCACGTAGTCCTGGCGCAACACCTCCAGCATCGACGAGCGGACGAACCGGCTCCAGGGCGCCATGTTGGCCAGCGTCAACACGGCCACCGGCATGATGAGATGCAGCAACTGGTCGGCGAAGGAACTGGGCTGGATCGTAGGGAGCCAGGACGCGATATCATAGGGGCGCACGGCAACGCGCAGCCCGGCCGGCATGCGCGGGATCCAGGGGATGGTATCCTTCCAGTAGACCGGGAAAACGGAAAATAGCAAGATCATCAGCAGCGCGAAGAAGAAGGTCGGCATGGCAGAGCCGATAAAAGCGGTGGTCGTAAAAAAGTAATCGAAGCGGGAGTACTGCTTGACCGCGCTGTAAATACCGATGGGCACGCCGATCAACAGCGAAAGCAGCAGCGAAATGGACATCAGTTGCAGGGTGGCCCTGAGCCGGCTACGGAGCAACTCACTGACCGCGCGGTCCTTCAGGATGACGGTCGAAAGGCCGAAATCGCCGCGCAGGAGGCCGCGGCTCGACTTGAGCGGCGGGTGAAGCTCGGGCATCTCACTGAGGTAAACATAGTCATCACAGCCGGCCGTGACCTCGCCCTGCGCGCTGCGCGGCAGATAGCAGCCCACAGGCACCTCAGCAAACAACTCCCGGCCACCGACGGTGATCGGGCCGCTCGGAAAGCCGACCAGCCAGCGCGAAAAGCGCACCGGCCAGTAGAGATCCAGCTCGTATTGGGCGCGCAGCCGGGCGAGATCCTCGCGCGTCAGCCGCCGCTGCTGTTGTTGAAGCCCGGCCAGCGGACCACCGGGTGAAATATTGAAGAGGAAGTAGACGAAGAGGGCCGCCACAAAGATGACCACGATCATCTGGAGGATGCGGCGGATGAGGTAGTTGGTCATAGTGACCTCACATCAAGGGCCTGGCGGGCGTCACAACAAATCGTACCGCAACGGCACAAGCCGGTGGATTGCAGAACTACCCCGGTTCAACAGGGCGACAGGTGCGATCTAAAAAGCGGGCGGAAGTGTCCCGTCGGGATCCCCCCGCCCGCTTCTACATTTCAAGTCTGGGATCCCGATCCGAAGAAGAAATCGGGATCCCAGAACACGCTACTTGCTGAACAGGTTCATGTCGATGTGCTCCCAGGTCGGGCTGGCGGAGACCTCCGCCTTCACCTTCCCGGCCGCGGCAGCTTCCAGGATGGTCCCTACTTCTGGGCCAGCCCCGAGGGTGGACTTGTCCAGGTAGTCGAGGTCGCCGCTCAGAAGCTGCGCAACCGCCTGGTTGGTGTCCGGCACGATGACGATGACGATCTTCTTCAAGGCGGGAGCCGGCTGGAAGTGCGGGTTGACCTCGAAGGTCATGCTTTCGCCCTTCTTCCAATCCGTCAACATGTACGCGCCGTAGCTCAACGGCTTCTCAGCGATCTCGGGCAGGGTGGCCCATTCCTTCGCCGGGACGTCGGCCAGCTTGCGGCCGTCGGCCAACACCTGGTGGCTGGGGTAAAGACCCGCCTGCCCGGTGCCGAAAGGAGCCAGGAAATAGAGCGAGTATTGGGAACCCGGCAGCCAGGTCACGGTGTATTCCAGGCCAGGGCCGAACTCCACACTTTGGATCTGATCGCAAGTCTCAAAGGTGGTCGCGCCCGACTCCTTGTCGCAGTCGTTCTTGTAGCCCAGCTTGAAGTCCTCGACCGAGCCCGCGGTGCCGTCGCTCCAGGTGTAGTCCTTGAACTTGTAGGTCGCCGTGAGCTGCTTCATCTTGAGCGGGCTGGAGCCGTCGTACTCGACCTCGTTGCCGTCAGCATCGAAGACCTTGACGCCCTGCGCGAGCTCGACCGCCGCGCCGGACGAATCATAGACCATGTCGCCAGCCTTGACTTCGACGGCGTCATTCTTGGCCAGGCCGCTCTCGACCGTGCTGAGCGGATCCTGCAACGCCGGCTGGTAGTCGTAATTGTGTTGGGTGTTCGCAACGCCGATGCCGATTTGGGCTGCCATGCGCTGCACCGCGGCACTCTCGACCAGGGTGTACATGGAAGCCGGTTCCTGCGAGAAACCGATCACGACGGTGTCACCGCCGTCCGTCAACTTCCAGTCTGCGACGCTGGCGGTGGCGTACTCGGTCGGGGAAACCGTAATGCCTTCCAGATTGTTGCCCCAGGCATCGGCCTCAAGACGCTGGAACAGCGGCAGCGAGGTCATGTCGTTGGCAAATTCCTTCTGGAAAGTGTCATACGCCTTGATGCGCTCGTCGCGGATCAAGGTGTTGTTGGCCAAGACGATCGCGTCGCTGGCGGTCTTGTTGCACCAGCCCATGTAGTTCTGGCCCACCCAGTTGTTGCTGGGGAGGGGGATCTGATCGCAGGCGTAGAGGGTGCGGCCCTTGGGATCGGACTCGCCGACCCAGGCGTACGCGCCCAGCTCGAAGTCGCGGCGGGCCAGGCCGGTGGTGTCGCCGAACCACCAGGACGCGGGCACGTGCTGGCGGATCATCTGGATCCCGCACCCAAGCATGTTCTGCTCGGCCACGGCGGCCCAGGTCTGGCGGAACGCGGCGGTGGTGGTGGTGAACTTCAGCGCCAGCGTGTCGCCCGCTTCGTTGGTGCGGTAGGTCGCGCCCTCGGCCAGCTTCCAGCCGGCCTCATCCAGCAAGGTCCCGCCCTTCTCAACACTATACTCATAGTCGGTGTACGGGCCGCTGTACGCCCAGTGGGTCTTGGGCAGGTTGGTGTCCATCCGCAGCTCGGCCTTTTGTTCGTCGCTGAGGTAGGGATAAACGGAGGCGATCAACTCATCGCGGTTGATACAGTGGGCGATCGCCTGGCGGACCTTGATGTCGCTGAGGATCGGGTGCGGGGTAGTGTAGTCTTCGGCCGCCACTTCCTTGACGACTTCTTTCTCCACGACCTTCTCGACCTCGACCTGCTTCTCGACAACCTGGGTCTCGACGACCTTGACTTCCTTCTCAACCACCTGGGTCACGATCTTCTCGACGACCTGGGGTTGAGGCGCCGGGCAGGCGGTCAGGACCATGCTGACGACCACCAGCACAGCGATCAATACAGACAGCTTCTTAACAGACATTTTCTCCTCCTATTGGATATGGGGTCTCTTCGCCGCCAGAGGGGCGGCACGTTTGCAGATCGCGCTCTAACGCCGACACTGCATGCCGACACGAAAAACGGGCAATCGCGGTTCGCCTGCCTCGACATCACCTCCTTCTCAGAAGTTCAAACTCGAGTCGGAGCCGAGAACGCCGAAGTGGATACGTTACACACAGTAGAGCATCGCCTGGAGTTGCCGTACTAACAGCAACCCGAGGATGAGCGACACTAAAAATGCCTTCCTCAACACAGGGAGGTAATATAGAATAACATGCTGCTCAGCGAGTTGTCAAATGAGTATCGTTTTGGGCAAGTAAAAGCAGGTCAAAACGCCCCGCGAGCGCTCATCTCGAACCATCGGGTTGCCATTCTGCGCTCATCCCCGCCCACATCAGGAATAGGATGAGGTTAAGGCTGAGGAAACTCTCACCCTCCACCCACGGGTGGGAAGAGAGACAACGTGTCACCATCCGCGACGGGTGTCGCCATACCCTGCAAATACTCGACCGAGCGCCCATTCAGCAAAATAGTGATGTAACCGGTCAAATGGCCATCGTCAGCCCACAGCTTGCTGGCCAACGCCGGATGATCATCAACCAGCCGGTCCATCACCTGCCCGACCGTCGCTGGCGCTCCTGGTGTAGCGTCCAGGGGCATATCAAATTTACTGGCTCCCAGAAGATCACGCAGCGTGGCGTAAGCTCGGATTCGCATGGTCTCTTCCTTACTTATGGATGTCTCGATTCATGACATCACTCGTGCGATCAAACGCCAGTATAGCAGCAAGCGGGGCTTCTCAATAATTCAGCTCACCCCATTTGCACTGAGCTTCGGGCTTAAGTTCGGAAATGAAAAGAAGGGCCCCGAAGGACCCTTCTTCCCTGCTAAGTTGAACTACAGTCCCCTACCCGTGCCTCAATTACTTGAAGAGCGACATGACCTGGTCGGTTACGGTCGTCCAGGTGTCGAGAGGCTTGTCGCCGGCCGGAACCTCGTAGCCGCCCTGGATGAAGTGCTTGTTCAGCACCGCCAGTTCGCCGGCCATGTCCTCGTTGATCAGGTCCGCCCGGTGGCAGCCGCCACAGGCCGTCGTCGCAGGCCCGGTGACAACCGACGGCACAGTGCCGATATTGCGATCCCAGGTCTCGTTCTTGGCGGAGGCCGAGATGATCGCCGGCAGCGCCTCGTACTGGCTCGGTACGTCGTACGTCCCCTTGGCGTGGCACGACTCGCAGTTGCCGATCTCATGGGTCGGGTACGGCATCGTGATGTGGTGCTCGTAGTGCAAGGCCTCGACCGGGTCCTTGAAGTCGATGCCGGCCACGTCGAACGCCTGCATCGAATGGACCGCGTGGACGTAGGACTCCAGCGAGCGCGACTGCATCTCCAGGTGCGACGCGCCGCTCTTCACGATATGGCACATCGCGGCAGACGGTCACGCTGCCACCGTAGCTCGGCTCGTGGAAGTTGGTCGCGAGCGCCGCATGGCAGTTCTCGCACTTCGCGGTCTCCGCGATCGGCGCGAAGGCGTTGTCGTCGAACTTGTTACCCTTGACATCGAACGTCTTGGACACCGCATTGACGGCGACCTCGGTCTTGTCCGCGTTGACCGTCAGCGGCAGCACGCCGACCTCCACGCGCTTCACCGTACCGTCTTTGAGCAGATCGGCCCAGGAGGTCAGGTCGGCCTCAACTTCCCAGGCGCCGTCCTTGGCCGAGATCGTCTTCATGCGCGGATGCTCGGCGCCTACCTGCGGCCTCGAGGTTCCGCCTGTCCTTGCTGTCGACCGCGCCATCCTTGTTGTCGTCGAACGACCGCTCGTGCGCGCCGACGACGAAGTCCCGGGTGTCCCAGCCGTACAGGCCCACCATTACGGTCGGCGTCATATTCTTCGTGACGTCGACATCCTTGACGTCCGGCTTCTGCGCGGCCTTGAACTTGATGTTCAACTTGTTGCCATTGAGCGCGGCGCTTTCGATCGTGACGGAAATGGCATCCGAATACTTCAGGCCGTCGGCGGTGTAGATCGCCTTGTCATAGCCGGTGTGGATCTGCTTGAAGCTCGGGGCCGGCTTGCCTTCGCCGTGGCAGGTGGTGCAATCGGTCGTGGCCAGATCCATCTTGCCGTGGAGCGCTTCGGGTATGATGGTCTTCAGCGCCAGCTTGGTCGTGTCATACGCCGGCTTTTCGCCTTCCTTAGCACGGCCGCTACCGCGCCGGTCACCGGATGGCAGCTCTTGCAGGTCGCGATCTGTGAAGTTGGCGTCCGTCAGGATCTTATCCAGCTTGCCTTCGTGGCACGTGACGCAGTTCGCCATGGACTGCGGGTACGGGAATTCCATGGCATGCGACATGTGCACGTCGTTCATGACGGTCGTGTTCGTAGGCGTACAGCTTCTTCTGCTCTTCCGACAGCAGCTCCAACGCCTCTTCTTCTGGCGCAGCAAGGAACTTCGCGGCCAGCTCCGGATCGTCCACCAGCAACTGCCACTCGTAATGTCCCCCTTCGCCGTTGTCGAGGTGGCAGGCCTTGCAGGTGTAGAAGTCGGTCTTGGCGTCGCCATCGACCGTGCCGTAGATGTAGCCGTGCTTGAGGTACGGATCGGTGTGGCACTTCACGCAGCCGGCGACGTTGGCCGACGACGCGTAGTCGACGCCGGCGCCGGTCTGCAGCAGGCCCGCGAACGGGTACTTGTTCTGCGCGACGCGCGAGTTCGGGATGGTTCCGACCGTCCCGTCGCGGCCGTAGATCACCACCAGGCCGGGGGTCTTGCTCACGTCGGTGTAGTCGACGAAAGCTTTGTCGTCTTTAGGCAGTTCGACAAGCGTGCTGGTCACCGTGCCCTTGCCGTCAGCGGTAATCTTCCCCTTCAGCGACAACCGATCCGCGGCCGGCTCGAATTGGAACTTACCGTCCTTGTACGGGACCCAGTAGATGCTCAGGTTGTCAGCCTGCGTCGGGTCCAGGGGCTGCCCATCTTGAAGCAGCTTGAAGGTGATCGTGGTGGTGTCGGGGGCCGGCCTTGAATGCGTACGTCACGTCGCTGACCTTGATGACCCCGTCCTGGTACAACTGGTCATAGTACGTCTGGTGGGTGGAACCAGAGTTCTTATGACAGATCGAACAGGTTTCCAGGGTGTCAGTTGCAGCGGTCGGGCCGGCCTGCGCGGGCAGATCGGCAGCGGCGGGTCTGGCAGCCGCTGCAACGGCCACGAGGGCCAATACAACGATGAGCGCCAGCAGTGGGACAATAACCTTCTTCATAGGTCTTTTCCTTTCTTCTCCTTTGAAGGATGGGTGGGTTGGAGCATACAGACACTAACAAGGTGGGGACAATGGATAAAATATCACATTACGGCTTCGGTGTCAAGCCGTCAAAATCCGCTTTCGCCATGCTGTTCTCGTAAAAGATATGCCTATTCACCGCCGATTTCGAAGCAAGAACATGAGCCCAATACCGGGCATCAATTTGCCGGTTTGTAGTTTTCGCTACATTGATGTAGAATCCACTCATTCAATCGAGGCATCCGCAGCCGCTGGAGCATCAAACCCGCGTGACGTACAGCACAATGTGGCAAGACTTACGCAAGACGCTTGGGTAAGCATCCTGAATGTCGAAGGGCGCTCACTCAGACGCTCTTCGACAAGCTCAGAGTGCGTGCGTGAGCTGTCTTGCGTAAGTCCTATGTGATTCAGATCGTGCGTCTTTAAAGTAGTCAAGTGCTACGATTCACGCTGGTGTGGTTCTCTTGCTCGCTCTGCCTGCTGACACACTTGCGAGACGGGTCCACCACCCGTCCGCAATGGATATAAGCAGGATCGGATGAGGGCCTGCACAGCACTTCTGCCGCACAGTTGCCGGCCCACGGAATTTACTGATCGAGGAGGTGGTTTGCTGCCACATATCCGTCAAGTTTCACACTGTCCCACCCAGGAATCACAGACCTAGTAAGGAACGAAAAAGAGGAGGACCGATGAAGGTCATTTCACGTAACCTATGGATCGTTTTGGCGCTTGTGCTGCTGCTTGCCCTGTTCGCCGCGATCCAGGTCACCGCTGCACCTACAGCGCAAACCGCCACCCCGGCGCCGACGAAACCCGCGCCGGTCGTGGACACCAAGAATCCCACCGTACCCGGCTTGAAGGAATGGCAGGGCTCTGGCCATGCCGACGTGACAGCCGAGGCATTCCGCCACTGGGATCAGACTGACCCGCAGGAAGTGCCCGCTTCCTGCGCCAAGTGCCACAGCTCCGGCGGCTACCAGGACTTCCTGGGCGTCGACGGCAGCACAGCCGGCAAGGTCGACAAGAATGCCGCGGTCGATACCGTGGTCGACTGCGTGGCCTGCCACAACCCGGCCACCATCAACAAACACAGTGTGGTCTTCCCCTCGGGGATTGAACTTAAGAACCTGGGCGGCGAATCCCGCTGTATGGAATGTCACCAGGGCCGCGAGTCCAAGCTCAGCGTGGACAAGCAGATCACCGACACTTTCAAGCTCAAGCCCGCGGATGAAGACACCGTCGTGAAGCCACTGGTGACCAAGGACGCAGCCGGCAAGACCGTCACCACGACCTTCGGCTTCCGCAACGTCCACTACTACGCGGCCGCGGCCACGCAGTACGGCACCCTGGCGAAGGGCGGCTACGAGTACGACGGCCAGTTGTATGACGGCAAGTTCCAACATCCCGAGCCGTACGACACCTGCACCGGCTGCCACAACCCGCACACCCTTCAGCTCGATGTCGCGGAATGCGCCACCTGCCATGCCGGCGTCAAGACGACCGAAGACCTCGCCAAGATCCGCATGAGCGGCTCTCTGGTGGACTACAACGGCAACGGCGATGTAAAGGAAGGCGTGGCGGCTGAATTGGCCGGCCTGCAGGCGCAACTGCTGACGGCCATCAAGGCGTATGCCAAGGAAGTCAGCAAGGCCGACATCGGCTACGACGCGGCCACCTATCCCTACTTCTTCCTGGACAAGAACGCCAACGGCAAGCTCGACCAGGGCGAGGGGGGCTACAACGCCTGGACCCCGCGCCTGTTGAAGGCCGCCTACAATTATCAGGTCGCGACCAAGGACCCGGGTGCGCTGGCTCACAACGCGAAGTACATCATCCAGCTCCAGCACGACTCGATCGCGGACCTGAACACCAAGCTGGCCAAGCCAATCGACATCACCAAGGCCGTCCGGAATGATGTCGGCCACTTCGATGGGACCGCTGAGGCGTTCCGCCATTGGGACGCGGAAGGGATGGTGCCTGCCGACTGCGCCAAGTGCCATTCGGCCGCTGGCCTGCCGCAGTTCATCGCGAACAACGGCACAGTGGCGGTCACGGGCAGCGGCTCGGTGGTGACCACCGGCGTCTCGGAGGCCGAACTCTCCAACGGCCTCGCCTGCACCACCTGCCACAACGACCTGACCACGTACACCCTGCATCCGGTCAAAGGCGTGCCGTTCCCGAGCGGGAAGACGGTCTCCTTCAGCGAGAAGGATGACAAGGGCGCCTATAAGGATGCAGTCGGCGCCAACCTGTGTCTGGAATGCCACCAGGGCCGCATGTCAACGGCAGCCTTGAACGCCCGCATCGGCAAGAACGACGACGACAAGGTGCCCGAGAAGAAGCTGAGCTTCTCCAACGTACACTACTTCGCCGCGGGCGCCTCGCTGTTCGGCAACGATGCACAGGTCGCCTACCAGTACGCCGGCAAGGACTACGCGGGCCGCAACATGCATGCGCCTGGATTCCAGGACTGCACCCAGTGCCACAGCACGCACGAGTTGGGCCTCCAGTTCGACAAGTGTGTCACCTGCCATGCCGGCGCCAAGTCCCCAGAGGACATCCGCTTCACCAAAGATGACCTCGACGGTGACAAGGATGTGAAGGAAGGTGTGGCTGGCGAGTTGAAGACCATGGAAGAGAAGCTCTACGCCGCGATCCAGGCGTACGCTAAGGATGTCGCCAAGGCCGCCATCGTCTACGACGCGGCTGCTTATCCGTACTTCTTCGCCGACGCCAACGGCAACGGCAAGATCGACAAGGACGAGAAAGCCTACACTGAGTGGACGCCGCGCCTGCTGAGGGCCGCGTACAACTATCAGTACGCTCAAAAGGATCCGGGCCTGTTCGCACACAACCCGGACTACGCCGCACAGTTCCTCTATGACTCGCTGGAGGATCTGGCCGCGGGTGGCGTCAAGGTCGATATGACCGGGATGGTCCGCCCCGCAGTGCAGAAGTAAGACACAGCCCATTCGTGAGCTGATGTAAGCGACCGGCCGCTACCTTCCCAGGTAACGGCCGGTTCGTTTCTACGACGCCCCTGCCCCCTCCCATGAACGCGCCGGAACGCAGCCTACGGTTTGCCAGCGTCCAGTCATGCTATAATCCCCCCTATGAGTGAACAACGCGTCCTGGAAGTACCGATCGCCGGCATGGACTGCGCCGAATGTACCGAGCACGTCCGCCACGCGATCGCCAGCTTGCCCGGCGTAACCTCCGTGGATGTATTTCTTGCGTCTGAAAAGGCCTCCGTCCGGCTCGATCCCGCACAGGTAAACCTGGACGCGATCCGGGGCGCGGTAGAAAGCGCGGGGTACACCGTTGCACCGTCCCCTTCAGCCGCGGCCGTTGAGGCCTCAGGCCGCGCGCTGACCCGCCAGCTTGGCCTGCTGCTGACGGCGCTGTTTGCCGTCGTGCTGTTCGTCGCGGTCGTAGGCGAAGGGTTGGGCGTCTTCGACCGGCTCACCGAGCTCGTGCCCTGGCCGATCTGGCTGGCGCTGGTGGTGATCGCCGGCTACCCCATCTTCCGCAACGTGATCCGCGCGACACTGCACCGCCAGATCATCTCCCACACCCTGATGACGATCGGTGTCATCGCCGCGATCGCGGTGGGCCAATGGATGACGGCGCTGGTAGTGGTCTTCTTCATCCGCGTCGGCGATGCGGTCGAACGCTTCACCACCGAGCGCGCCCGCCGCAGCCTCAAGTCGCTGACCGCACTGGCCCCGCGCACCGCGCGCGTGGATCGCGCGGGCGCGGAGGTCGAGATCCCCGTCGATCAACTTCAGCCCGGCGATACGGTAATCGTCCGCCCCGGCGAGCAGATCCCGGCCGACGGCGAAGTTCTGGACGGGCAGGCGACGGTGGATCAGGCGGCTATCACCGGCGAGTCGCTGCCGGTCGAGGCCGGGCCGGGCAGCCGGGTCTACGCGGCGACCTTCGCCCGGCTGGGCCACCTGCGCATCCGGGTCACGCACGCCGGCGCCGACTCCACCTACGGCCGCGTGATCAGGCAAGTCGAGGAGGCCGAAGCCAACCGGGCCGACATCCAGCGCGCGGCCGATCGCTTCTCCGCCTACTTCCTGCCGATCGTTCTGGCCATCGCCGCGCTGACCTTCTTGCTCAGCCGCGATCCGCTGGCGACTGCCGCGGTGCTGGTGGTGGCCTGCTCGTGTTCCATCGCGCTGGCGACGCCGATCGCCGTGCTGGCCTCGGTGGGCGCGGCGGCCAGGCGGGGCCTGCTGATCAAGGGCGGCCGCTACCTGGAACTGCTCGACCGAGCGGACGTGCTGCTGGTAGACAAGACGGGGACGGTGACGCTGGGGAAGCCGCAGATCACGGACATTGTTCCAGCTTCGAGCTTCCAGCTTCAAACAGGAAAACTGGAAGCTGGAAGCCCGAAACTGGAAACTGATTTACTGCGCCTTGCCGCGTCGGCCGAGCGCTATTCCGAGCACCCATTGGCCGAGGCGGTACGCGTGACGGCGCACGAGCGCGGGCTGACCTTGGCCGAGCCAAGCAATTTTGTCGCCGAACCGGGGGTGGGGGTGCGGGCCACGGTGGATGATGTGGCCGTGGTCGTGGGCAGCCGGCGGCTCGTGCAGGACCTGGCAGGTTTCGATGGGAAATTAGCCCGAGGGATCGGTGATCGCCAAAACCTGTCAGGTCTCGCCGCTACGCTGGAAGCCCAGGGCAAAACGCTGCTGTTCGTGACCCTCGACGGTCAACTGGCGGGGATCCTGGCCGCGGCCGACACGCGCCGGCCCGAAGTGCCGGCCGCGCTGGCGGAGCTGCGGACGCTGGGGATCCGCCACATCGAGATCCTGACCGGCGACAACGAGCGAGCGGCCAACACGCTGGCGGCCGATCTGGGCGTACTCTGCCGGGCGAACCTGCTGCCCGAAGACAAGATTCGCATCGTGAAGGAGTATCAGGCGCAGGGACACACGGTCGTGATGATCGGTGATGGGGTCAACGACGCGCCGGCACTGGCGCAGGCCGACGTCGGCATCGCCATGGCCGCGGCAGGCTCGGATGTGGCGATCGAGGCCAGCCACGTGGCGCTGATGCGCGACGACTGGATGCTGGTCCCGGAGGTCTTTCGGATCGCCCAGCGCACCATGCGCGTGGTACGGATGAACCTGGGCCTCACTGGCGCGTACAACGTCGTCGGACTGACGCTGGCCGCGTTCGGCATCTTACCGCCCATCCTTGCCGCGGCCGCGCAGTCGCTGCCCGATCTGGGGATCCTGGGGAATTCGTCGCGGTTGCTGCGGCAGAAGTGAGGACGTATTGACGTATTACGGAATACGCTCCCATTTTTCCCGTTCCCCAGCTCCTGTGGTAAACTACGCGCAGTTCCACTCTGACAGTGGCCTCTACTTCTCTTGTTTCAGGGGTAGAGGCTTTTATCTGCATTCTCTCTGGAGGAAATTCACAATGTCAACCATGATCACCGATGTCATCGGCCGCGAGATCCTGGATTCGCGCGGCAATCCCACCGTCGAGGTGGAGGTCTGGCTGGAAAACGATGTGATGGGTCGGGCCGCAGTGCCATCCGGCGCGTCCACGGGCGTGCATGAGGCGCTGGAGTTGCGCGACGGCGACAAGGGTCGCTATGGCGGCAAGGGTGTTCTGAAGGCCGTCGAGAACGTTAACGAAGAGATCGCCGAAGAGCTGTTCGGTATGGATGCGTTGGACCAGGTGGCCATCGACCAAACGATGCTGGCGCTGGACGGCACGCCGAACAAGGCCAAGCTGGGCGCCAATGCCATCCTGGGCGCCAGCATGGCTGTGGCCCGCGCCGCGGCCGAGAGTCTCGACCTGCCGCTCTACCGCTACCTGGGTGGCGTCGGCGCGCACACCCTGCCCGTGCCGATGATGAACATCATGAACGGTGGCGCGCACGCTAACTTCGAGAGCACCGACTTTCAAGAGTTCATGATCGCGCCGGTAGGCGCGCCTAGCTTCAGCGAGGCCGTGCGCTGGGGCGCCGAGACGTACCAGGCGCTGAAATCCGTGCTGAAGAGCAAGGGCTATCCGACCGGCGTCGGCGACGAGGGCGGGTTTGCCCCGACCCTGAAGGCGAACTCCGAAGCCATCGAGCTGATCCTGACGGCCATCACCAAGGCCGGCTACAAGCCCGGCGAGGACATCTGCATCGCCCTGGACCCCGCCGCCAGCGAGATCTACCAGGACGACGGCACCTACCTGCTGCGCCGTGAGGGCGACAAGAAACTGACTTCTGAGCAGATGGTGGCGCTGTGGGCCGATTGGGTCCGGCAGTACCCCATCATCTCCATCGAGGACGGCTTTGCGCAGGATGATTGGGAAGGCTGGAAGCTGCTCACCAAAGAGCTGGGCCACAAGATCCAGATCGTCGGCGACGACCTGTTCGTGACCAACGTCGAGCGGCTGGCTCGCGGCATCAAGGAAAACGCGGCGAACTCGATCCTGATCAAGCTGAATCAGATCGGCAGCCTGACCGAGACCATCGCGGCGATCGAAATGGCGCGCAGGGTGGGCTGGACCGCCATGGTGTCGCACCGCAGCGGCGAGACCGGCGACACCTTCATCTCCGACCTGGTGGTCGGCATGGGCACCGGTCAGATCAAGACCGGCGCGCCGGCACGCAGCGAGCGCGTGGAGAAGTACAACCAGCTCATGCGCATCGAAGAATCGCTGGGCAGCGCCGCGGTGTACGCCGGCCGCGGGGCTTTCCGACAGTAACGACTGACTGCAAAGGGCGGGGATGGGGAGCGCGAGACTCCCATTCCCGCCCTTGGGCGGCCACGCCGCGGAGGTGCGGACGATGGCGAACGCTCGGCTCGAATCCCAGCCCAAATCCGGCCCTCCGGTGAGCCGGGGATCTGGTGGACCGACCGGCGCCTGCGCTGGCATGCGGCGCCCGTCGCATCCCTCGATGATCTCCCTCCCCTCATCAAGACCGCTCTCGACGCACACTTGCAGCCGGGCGAGACGATCCGTCAAATCATTTCCGCGCCCCGGCAGCATGTGCTCGGCACCAACGTCGTGGGCTGGCGACGCTGGCTGGCGGCCGTGCTGCCCTGGGACTGGACGCCCGACTGGACCCTGGTTGTCACCCATGCCCGGTTGCTCGCTGCGGCCAGCACGTCTGCCGACGCAGAACCCATCGTGACCTCGACCCCGATCGCCGACCTCCTCTCTTTCGAGCTAGGGACCATCCTGCTCTTCTCGTGGTTCGACTGGACCTGGGCCAACGAAGGACGGCTGGAACGCCAACGCATCTACTTCAACACCGTCAGCGACCGGTTATTTTGGGATACGCTGGCCTTCCTGCGCCGCAGCCTGATCGCCGACGCCGACCTGCCGCCGCCGCAAGGCGGCCGCGGCCTGGAGCGCCTGGCGAATCTCCCGTACAAATTCAAGAACCTGATTCCTCACCGGCTGTTGTTGCCCGACGAGGAGATTCAGGCGCTGGTCTATCGGCCTGACATCTGGACGGCGCGTAGGGGCCCCTTCCGGCGCAAACGTGCGCCCGCGCTGGCGCTGGCCCTCACCAACTATCACCTCGTGATAACCCAGGAGGATACCGGGGCTGGCTCGGCCAACTACGGGCTGATCACCCGCTACTATCCGCACGATCGCATTGGCGCAATAACGCTCGAACGCACAGACAGCGATCTCTGGCTGAAAGTCACGCTCGCCCACGAAGGCACAGAAGAACCATTGCGCGTTCTGTTCGAACCAGCCGCCGGGCAAAGCTTGCGGGAGGTGGTGGCGAAGTTAGAAAAAACAACCCGTCGCCGCGACAGCCAAGGCGTATTTGTGTAACACATCGCCACGCGGGGTGAAGCCACGGACTGGGTCAAATACCTGATGGCCCCCGCAAATCGCGATTTGGGGGTCTTCAAACGCTTACGCAAGAAGCCCGACCGCAGCGAACACGTGCCCGTACCATACTTGACAAGTCCGGCCGGAGCTTGAGTTGTGACGGATGGTAAGATACTAAACTTAAGCCGGAATGACCGCGCGCAGGTCTTTTGTGTCGCGCGCCATGATCATCCATGCGGCATCCCTCACGGCGTCACATCCCAGTCATACCAGAACACGTCGGCCAGATAGCCGTAAACCTCGTCGGACCCCACCAGCAGTGCCATCTCCCGATTGAGCTTGGCCGATCCCTCACCGCCGTTGAGGCTGCCGACCACAGCCCACCCCTGGCCACCGATTTGCGCCAGCACCATTTTGTTGTGGATGCCTTGGCCGGTCGGGTTGCGCCGCCGCGCCTGCAGGTCGAGACCTTCGGCCTGCGCCACCGCAGTCAGATATTCCACCGTACGTAAATTGCTGCGCGGGCTGTCGAGGTCCTGGTTATCGAAGTAAGCGTCGAGCAACACGCGCACCTTTGCCCCGCGGCGCGCGGCGGCGATATAGGCCAGCAGCCGTGGGTTCGGATCGGCTACAATGTTGCTGCTCTCGGCGCCCCAGTATAGATTTTCGTATAATTGCTCGACGAGAACCATGTCACCGGCGCCGGCCCGGTTGACCAGCCCCAACAGGCTGTCCTGGTCGCGCAGCGCTTGCTCTGGTGAGTGGATGAGCTGGAAAGTGAAGGAGCCTTCAGTAATGAGTGGCGCCGGCTTCTGCACCGGATAAAACTTGCCGCCCGAATCGTAGGAGGGCACGAAGTCGCCCGGCGGCGCGCCCAGGATCGGATCGACCGCATCCCAGGCCCAGACGTCTCGGTGCATACCCGGTGCGACATCCGCATCCATGATCGCGGCCAGCTCCGCCACCACGGCCGGCGCATCGGTGGCCAGGTAGACGCCGCGGCGGCCTAAGGTGCCGTCGGCTTTGGGATCATCAGGGAACGCCTCGGAGTTGAGATTCTCGCTGCCGATCAACGCCGTGCCGCCGTCCAGCACCCAGAACTTGCCATGCTGATAGGTGTAGCGGTCGTGAATGTCGGCCGCCGAGTTGGATCGAGAATAGTAGACATGGCCGCCCGCCTGCACGATTTGCTGCACGACCCACAACTGCTGATCGCTGACCCCGCCCGGCGGGCCGCCTTCCAGCAAGATTTCCACCACGACCCCGGCGCGGGCCCGCGCCACGATGATCTCACCCAACCGGGCATTGTCGAGCGTGTACCCCTCGAAGCGGATGCTGTGCTGCGCGCCTTCCAGCAGCGTTTTCATCGCCTCGAATGTGTTATCCGGCGCTACGAAGGCGGACAAGCTTGCGGTTTGGGCGAGCGGCGCGGGTAGGAAGAAGCGTTCCAGTTCCCAGCCGGGATACTGCGCTTTGCGACCGTTGATGAGATCATCCGGGTCTTGCGCCCAATCCGCACGCGTGTCAGTGTCGGGCACGGGCAGTCCGGTCCGCTGGTCGAGCTTGCGATAAAGGATCTGGCCCTCCTCACCAAAATTGGTGGACGGTTTGTAAGGAAACACCGCCGGCCCCTGCCAACCGGGCGCGCAGACATCGCCGGCCTCGTAGACCAGAACGTCGGCATAGCTGCCGTTCGGGCTGCCCAGCGTGACCCGCCCGCCCGTGTTGGCGAGCGTGAGCGCCGCGCCGGTCAAATCCGGTACGGCCGGATCGGTATCACCGCCATATTCGCAACCAGGCTTACTCCCGAAGGTTAGCGTAAAATGATTCGCCTGGCGGGAGCACCAGAGCTTTGCGTTTCCCCTCAGGGTGATCCCAGGTGGAAATGTCACCGTCCGGCTGCCGGTCGTGACCTTCCAGCCTGCCAGTGATACGTCGGACGGGAGCGGATTGTAGATCTGAAACGCCTCATCCGGCTCGCCGGCGATATAGGTGTCGTAGAACAACGCGGAGATGAGCAGCGGAGGATCACCGGTATAGAAATTGCGTCCAACCAGGGGCAGGTAGACCGCATGTGCTGAGTCAGGTGATTGAGTTTCAGCGGTCGTATGCGACACGGTCGCCAGCAACAGAAAAAACAAGAACGCCAACTTGCGTAACATAGCGGACCTCCGGCGCGATGGGTTAATGATGGGCCAGTAAGTCATGTCGCCGCCGGGGGATGCGGGCCAAAGTGATTCTATCATAGGCGCATCGCACACACAATCCACACGAATCCGCGGGTACGGCTCAGCTTTTCGCGCCGGCGACTCGGATGATCCTATCTGCGTATATCTGCGCCATCTGCGGTTGGGCGGTCTCATTTCAACCGCAGATAACGCAGATGGGCGCAGATTAGATTGCCGGTCGAAATTCAGGTGATTCAATTCTCGAGCCACCTGGTCCCAACTCGTGTTCCCCGTCTCATTGAGGCAGGGAGGATGGCCGAGGGGCAAAGCAAGGACCCTACTCGCAATCACACCATGATGACGGCAGTCATAGCCATGAGACGCTGTTGCCGGTATCATGAGCGCGACTGTCCCGTCTGCGTGCTGCTTGCTGGATTTCCGCAACGGAGGATCGGTCGGAGAAAGAGACGATGTTAAACTTTCACGAACTCAACGTTTTCGTCGAAGCGGCGCTGGCCCAGAATTTCTCCGTGGCGGCGCGGCGGCTCCATCTCAGCCAACCCGCGGTCAGCTTGCAGATCGCCAACCTGGAAAAGCAGCTCGGCTTGGAGCTTTTTCGGCGCAAAGGGCGCAGCATTGCGTTGAGCGAGACCGGCAAAGTGCTCCTGCCGCTGGCGCAGGAAGCGTTGCGGAACCTGAAGCATATCGAGGAAACGATGACGGGGCTGAAGGGGGCGATGATCGGCGAATTGCCCATCGCCTGCAGCACCACCGTGGGCAAGTACATCTTGCCGCGGCTGGTCACGCGGTTTCGCAGCAGGTATCCCGATGTCCGTGTGAGCGTCCATGTAATGAGCCGTCGGGCTGCCGTCGAATGGCTGTTGGGTGGACGTGCTGAGATCGCAGTGGTGTCGGCGAAGCCCACCCACAGCGAAGTCGAGAGCGCGCCCTTCCTGGAGGACCAGGTCATCTTGATCGTGCCCCCCGGCCATCCCTGGGCCGATCACCGGCTGGTGACCCCTGCGGATCTGCTCACGATCCCGTTTATCATGCGTGAAGCGATGGCCGGCACTTACGAAGTTGTAGCAGAGGGCCTCGCCGCACACGGGCTCAACATCAGTCAGCTTCAATCGGTGTTTTTGCTGGCGAACGCGGAGGCGATCGAAATGTCGGTGGAGGCCGGGATCGGCGCCGCGTTCATCTCGCGGATGGCTGCGGCGCGCGGCATCGCGTTGGGGCGGGTGGTGGAGGTGCCGGTGCAAGGGATGACGCTGAATCGTACCATCTATATGGTGCGGCATCAGCGTCTGGCCGCCACACCGCCGCAGCAAGCTTTTTGGGAGTGCGCGTTCGATCCGGCGAACGAGGCGATCCGGCGTCTGCCGGAAGTTTGAACCAGGATTCCGGCAGGCTGGCAGGCTCCCGGAATCCTGGCTGGCGTAGGGCTATTGCCCCATCTTGGGCGGTAGATTTGGCGGAATGACCCCTTTATTCGCCTCTAATTCATAAGGCTTGAGGTCCTTTTCGTTGAGGAAGAGATCTGCGTTGCCGTGGCAGCTATCGCAGGTTTTGGTCTGCGGCGTATTGCGCTGGATGTTGTGCGGCGTGGCGTACTTCCACGTCGGCAGCGCGTCATAATTGGCCAGCACATCCTTGCCGTAGAAAGCAAAGTTGTCCGGGTCGATCGGCACGTGGCGTAGCACGACATATTCCCACGGCCGGTCTTCACTCTTCTGCGGGTTCAGGCCGATCTTGAACGCCATGACCGCTGGATCGATTTTGAAGAAAGGCGTACCCTCGTCGTTGGTTTGGACGTGGCAGCTATAGCAGCTCTTGTTTTCTACGCTGTGACACACCTGGCAGGCCAGCTTCTCGCCGTGGACGTTGTGCTGGGTGACCTGCCCCTTGCCGGGGGCCACATCGGGATGGCAGTCGAGACAGGCAGGCGCGGGCTTGCCATCGTAACGCTCAGACTGTTCGCCCGTCATACCATGCAGTTCATCGCCGGTGTGGCATTTGAAGCACGGCATGCCAGCCTGGGTCCAGTGCACATCAGCGGGGATCCCTTCATTTTGACCGGTGTACTCAGCGTTGACACGTGAGCCGTGGCAGCCCGTGCAGGTGCCGCGTGAAAGCCTGGGTTGCTTTGAACTGATGCCCGCTGACCAGGCCGCCGCCCACGCTGGTGGGCTGGCTGACGTGGCACTGGCCGCACGTCGTGTGACATGAGCTGCAATGGTTCGCCTGGGCGGTCTCCCAGGCCTGGTGCGACTCGGGCGCATCGCCCAATCGCTGGCTGATGATGGTATCGTAGCCGTGTGAATCGAAGTGCAGGCTCTTAACCTGCGCGGCCGCGATCTCGGTGTGGCACGCGCCGCACAATTTGCCGACCGATTCTTGATCTTGGGTCGGGTCAACAACGACGCCCATGTGGGCTTCTTCCATGGTTTCAGCGCCGCTCACACCACCGTGGCATTGGATGCAGGTGGTCGTTTTGGCGTGCGGATCGCTGTCAACAAACTTGTCCTGGCTGACGAAAACCTTTTGCCATGCCTCCAACGGAGGCACTTCGCCCCCTCAGCCTTCCCCTTCAGAAAGACTCTCCGCGGGTTCCTCTTCGACGGCAAGCTTGTTGCAAGTGTTTCTTCGCTGGTGTGGCAGGCGATGCAGTTGGTCGAGTCAATCGCGACCGGCTCCGCGGCCGGCGCTTCGGTGGCCGTGGCGGTCGGCTCAGGCTCAGGTGTCTCGGTGGGCGCCAGGGTGGGGCTTGGCTCGGGCGGCTGTGTCGGTGGGATGGCCGTGTTCGTGGGCGGGACGGCTTCAGTCGGTGGGACCGCCGTCTCGACCTGTGCGACGACCGTCGGCTGGGCGACTGGCTGGCCACCGCAACCGGCCAGCGCGGCCAGGGCGATGATTAGCAGACCCAACAACGCAAGCGTCCCCACCCAACTCCGGGTCGTGCGGGACATGGTACTCCTCCATCTTCCAAAAACAAAGATGTGGCACGTGGGCGTAGCTCGGCAAGCCGGTATACGCGCCACGTCCCACATTCTTAGATCGCCGCAGGGACTAGCGGCGGCGCAACGCAGCGCCCGCGCTCACCAAACCCAGACCAGCCAGGGCTAGGCCCAGGAAGATCGGCGCGCCGGTGGTGGGCAGCGCTGCGGGGGCCGGAGCAGGAGCCGGAGCGGCGTCTGCAGCGGCGACAGTGGCCGCGGATGCGACCGGGTCAGCGCCGAGTACCAGCGGCTGGTTCAGGCTCTTGCTCACATCCCACACACCAACCGACACGCCGGGGACGATCGCCCACGACGGCATACCGAACTGCATGTTGTAGGCATCATAGCCCAGCATACGCAACGCGCCGGTAACCTGGCTGGCGGTCTGGCCCGAGTAGCAGTAGGGGATGATCTGCTTGTCGGCAGGCAGCTTGGCCAGGTTCTCAGGGGTGAACAGCGTCTTGGGCGAGACATTGACCGCACCAGGAAGGTGACCGAGCGCATAGTCTTCGGCGCTACGGGTGTCCAGGATGATCGGATCGTTGCTGGCGTCGCCGTCGTTGAGGTTGGCGAACACATCCGCGGCCTTCACAGCCTTGAAGCCGTTAGGGAAGTAAGCCATCGCGGCGGCTTCTGGGGTGGCGCCCAACGGCGCCGGGGCGGGGTAGGTTCCCTCCAATTGCGCCGCATCGGTGGTGTACTTGTAGTTACCGCTCTGAGCGGCCGTGAAGGGGTAGGTCACCTTTTCATTGGTGCCCCAGGACGGCACGGCGTAGAGCAAGTTGTAGGCATCGTAGCCCATCATCTGCAGGGCCGCGGTGGATTGGCTGGCCGTCTGGCCGGAGTAGCAGTTCAGGACGATCTGCTTATCCTTGGGCAGTTTGGCCAGGCCGTCGGTCGTGAAAAGGTCCTTGCCCGGGATGTTGATCGCGCCAGGCATGTGCCCGTTAGCGTAATCTTCGGGGGCGCGGATGTCAACCATAAACGGATCGTTGCTGGCATCGCCATCGTTCAGGTTAGCGTAGAGGTCGGCGGCCTTGATGGTCTTGGCGCCACCGCTGAAATACTGCTGAGCCGCAGCCTGGACAGGGTTGCCATCCTGGGCCAGCGCAGCCGGCGCAGCAATGCTGAACAACAGAATAACCAACAGTGCTAACAATGCGAGTCGCTTCATGACGTAGTCCTCCTCAAGTGATCCTATGTGAGATAGATGTGCCTTAGTGTGGCAATGTACCAAACATTATATCTGCAGAAGTCAGTTTTATTTATGATCTTGCTCAGTCTGAATCATAAAAACTAATTATGGCAGGACCAAGCTAAACTTATAAGGGGTTAACGCCTTCAATCGATGGAGCGCTGTTCGGGGGAGAATTGATCGGTTAAGAATCGGACGATGCGGGTTTTAAATCGACGCGGCGCACTGCGCCGAAAGGGCACGCGGGGATACATACCATACATCCGCGGCAGCGGGTCGCGTCGATCGCCGGGAGGTCGCCGCGCTCATACTGGACAATGGCACGGGTTTTGCAGGCCGTCCGCGCCTGGCAGGTAGTGCATGTCTGGCAGATATGGAGGTCAACCCGGAGGATGGGACGCATGGCAACATTGTATCATAGGATCAGGTCGCTTTCCGGACCGCTTCAGGCAAGCGACGACGCACCTGGTTGCGGAGGCGTCGTGCGATCCGCACGGCCTGCCGCGCTTCTTCGTGCGAGATGGGATCATAATCGCCAGGATAGCGGGTCGTGACCGCGTACTCTGTCAAGCGATCCTGCTCTTCTTCAGACAGTGTGGGGCGCACCTGGGCAGGTACGAGTGCGAGCAGCGTGCTGATCTGGTGCGTACGCGAGAACTCGATGTCGTTCAGAACGAGTAGCGCCTTCAGGTACTTTTCGACGCACTGTTGGACGTGGAAGCAGACAGTATCCGTAGGACAATCCGTCTTCAGCCGGATCGTATGGGCAGCATTTTTGAGATCATTTTCAGCTTTCGCGGCCCATTGGAAGGCTACGGCGAGAACTTCATCATCCAGGTCGAGCATAGAGCACCTTACCCTCGCGCAACGCCGGGCGGATGATCGTCCCGACGATGTCGCGGCGCCGAGCCACTTCGTCCGGCGTCACCAGGATAATGTCTTTCGCGACAGCGATATCATGCAGCGCCAAGCGCATCTCAAGCTGCCTGGCGCGCTTCGAACCGGTCACAGGCATAACGACCAACAGATCTACGTCGCTGCCCGGCCCCGCCGTGCCGCGCGCTTGCGAGCCGAACAAAATAATCTGGTCGGGATCGAAGCGATCCACCAGGCGCGTCACCATCATTTCGATGGCTTGTTTGGTCACTTTGTCGGTCATTGCTGTTTCTTCCACGGGAAAACAAGCGGTATTATAGCACAAGGTTTCCGAGACTTCATATTTGCTCGTTCACTCCATTATGATAGCTGAGTGTTTCGACGCCCTTGATTCAGCGACGACTCACACGACGATTGACACCAGCTTCACCCGATGCTATAGTGGCCCCGTCAGCGCATTGCCAACGCGACACGGCATCGCATCATCTGAATTTACACGGGGGCCAGATATGGAAAACCTCGTACCGCATTTCATCGAGCTGATCCGCCGGGCGTCCACTGACCTGCCGGCGGATATGGAAGCCGCGTTGCGCCGGGCGCGGGCGAACGAAGACCCTGACTCCGCCGCTCAAACCACCCTGGACGCCATCCTGGAGAACGTGCAGATGTCCCGCCAGGGATCAACCCCCATCTGCCAGGACACCGGTACGCCGATCTTCTACGTTTATTATCCCACCGGTTGGTCCACGCTGGCTCTCAAGAAACAGATCCGCGAGGCGACCGCCGAAGCCACCGTTCGCAGCTATTTGCGACCCAACTCGGTTGATACGCTGACCGGCAAGAATCCCGGCAACAACCTGGGCGACGATTTTCCCTACTTCCATTTCGAGGAATGGGAGGAGGACTACCTCAAGGTTGATTTGATGCTCAAGGGCGGCGGTTGCGAGAACGTCGGCGCGCAGTACAGCCTGCCCGATACACACCTCGACGCCAATCGCGATCTGGAAGGAGTGCGCCGCACGGTGTTGGACGCGGTCCAACAGGCGCAGGGCATGGGCTGCGCGCCGGCCGTGATCGGCGTCGCGGTCGGCGGCGACCGGGCGTCGAGCTACATCAAGTCCAAGGAGCAATTCTACCGTCCACTGGACGACGAGAGCCCGGACCCGAAGCTGGCCGCGCTGGAGAAGCGCCTGACGGCAGAAGCGAACACGCTTGGCATCGGCCCGATGGGGTTTGGGGGCAAAACCACCGTACTGTCGGTGAAGATCGACTCGCTGGAGCGCCTGCCTGCCAGCTACTTCGTCACGGCATCGTACATGTGCTGGGCGGATCGGCGGCGGACGCTGGTGTACCGCGACGGGCAGGTCACGATCGAGTGAGCGTGATGCGTGCCACGTGCTGCGTGAAATTCTCGCTGGTGGCGCTACGAAAAGTATGGCCGGCTGACTCCGTATCACGCATCACGTATCACGCATCACGTATCACGTATCCCGCATCACCTATCCCGCCAAGGAGTTCCTCGCATGTCCATCGTCAACCTCGACATCCCCATCAGTGAGAACGCCGTGCGCGCCTTGCACGTCGGCGACCAGGTGCGGCTTTCCGGCACCGTCGTCACGGCGCGCGATGCGGCGCATAAGTACATGAAGGATACCTTCTTCCACGGGCCGATCCCGGAAGGCGAGCGGGAGGTGCATGATGCGCTGAAGCGGCTGTGGCAGGGGGGTGTGATGTATCACTGCGGGCCGGTGGTGAGCCGGGATGACGCCGGCGCCTGGCGCTTCGTGTCGGCCGGTCCCACCACCAGCACGCGCGAGGAGCCGTACGAGGCGGATGTGATCGCCTACTTCGGCCTGCGCGCGGTGATCGGCAAAGGCGGGATGGGGCCGAAGACGTTGGCTGCCTGTCAGCAGTATGGGGCGGTCTATCTCCACGCTATCGGCGGCGCAGCGACCCTCATCGCCAGCTACGTTAAGAAGTATTGACCGTTTACAAGAAGGATGAGTTGGGTGTTCCTGAGGCGTTCTGGGTCGTGCGCGTGGCGGGTTTCCCGGTCGTAGTGACCATGGACGCCCACGGGCAGAGCCTGCACGCGCAAATGTACGAAGCGTCAAAACAGAAGTTGGCGGCACTCCTCTGATCAAACGGGTAGCTCAATCCAGGCCCGGCAGCTTGTTCGGATCGCCGCAGTGATGGCGCTCCAGCTCAAGGACCTTCCTGCGCAGCCGGCGCGCGAAATCCAATGCGCCCTCGCTGTCCTCGTCCTGCACGATCATTTTGAGCTCCACAACCTCTGCGGCAGAAAGCGGCAGCCCGACCCCATAAGGCTTGGCGGCGCTGTATTCAGACATCCTACCCCCTTCATTTGACAGGCGAGATCAAGATCAATATACTATACCCCAGTATAGTGAATCACGAACAGCATGTCAAATCGAGGGAAAGATGGAATTGCGATCGCCGGAGGTCCAGGCGGATCTGACGGTGCGACTGAAACGCATCGAGGGCCAGGTGCGCGGCGTGCAAAAGATGGTCGAAGAGGCGCGTGACTGCCCGGATATCCTCCAGCAGATGACGGCGATTCGTTCGGCAATGCATCAGGCCAGCCTGGTGTTGGCCCGTTCTTACGCCGCGCGTTGTCTGATGGAGCCGACCCGCGGCGATATGGATGCCATGTTGGATCAACTGATGGCGACTCTGCGCAAGCTGGAATGAGGAGGATACTTTGACGGCAGGGGATTTATTGTTGGGTGTTCTGGTTATCTTTCTCCTGGTGAGCATGTTTCGTGGCGGTGGCTGAGCGTCGGCAGGTGTATGCCAGCCCCGTGCGGGCGGCTCGCAGAATTCTGAACCAAATGACCCGGAAAGTAGTTGAAAGCTGCTGTGCGCTGGTTGGGAGTGACTCAACGGCCATGGTGCGATTGATTTTCTGAGAGGAGTGGAGATGAGCTTTTTCAAGCGTTCGACAGACACAAAAACGAGTACGAGCGGCGGGAGTCAGGCTGCGACGGTGGAACCACGCCATTTGACCGGCCCTGAGTTCGCCGAGGTCGTTTCCGGCTCAGCAATCCCGGTGGTGGTCGATTTCTGGGCTGAGTGGTGCGGGCCGTGTCACGCGGTCGCGCCGGCGGTGGCGCAGTTGGCGACAGATTATGACGGTCGCGCGCTCGTAGCCAAGGTGAATGCCGACGAATATCCTGAGATTCTGCAGAACTTCGGCATCATGGGCATCCCGACCCTGATCTATTTCAAGGGCGGCCGGGAAGTGGATCGCCAGGTCGGCATGACCAACTACAGCGCACTCAAGAATAAGCTCGAACGCCAGTTGGCCTGAGCCCGGTGTTCTGTTTTTTCGCCTGCTTGCTCCGGCCGGCCTCCTGATCGAGCCAGGGCAGACTTTTGGCGGTCTTGACTCTATCCGCCCGATGGATTTCAGCGTTCCATCGGGCGGATTTGTGTAACGGTCGGGTCCTTCCTGGCATCAAAGGAGTGTCCTACGAACGCATCGCAACTCAGCGAGATCGAACTGATTGCAGCGGCGCGGGCTGGCCGGCAGGATGCCTTTGCCGAGATCGTGGAGCGACACTCAGGCACGGTCTACAATCTGGCGCTGCGGCTGATGAACGACCCCCAAGAGGCCGAGGACGTGCTGCAGGAAACGTTCATCAGCGCGTTTCGGGCGCTGGATCGTTTCCAAGGACCGCAGCCAGTTGAGCACCTGGCTGTATCGTATCGCCTACAACGCTGCCCTGATGCGGCTGCGTAAGCGGCGCGTGCCGGTGCAATCGTTGGACGAGGCCCGCGAAACGGAGGATGGTGAACTGATGCCGCCGCGACAACTGGTGGATTGGACCGCCCTGCCGGATGAGCTGCTGCTGAGCAAGGAGTTTCGCGGCAAACTCGACGCGGCGCTGGCATCCCTGCCTGAGTCGCTGCGCAGTGTGTTTGTGCTGCGCGACATCGAGGGTCTCTCGACCGCGGAAACGGCCGTCGTCCTGGGCCTGACCGAGACCAATACCAAAGTGCGGCTGCATCGCGCGCGCCTGGCGTTGCGCGAGCGACTGACGGCCTATCTGTCGCCATCTCTGGCTGATGTCCGTCCGGTGGTCGCCTGTACCGAGATGGGGAGATAATACGATGTATTGCAAGGAGATGCTGGGGAGCCTGTCAGACTACATTGATGGTGATCTGGAGGCGCAGCTCTGCGCTGAGATCGAACAGCACATGGCCGGCTGCGGCAACTGCCGTGTGGTCGTGGACACGCTCAGCAAGACGGTATCGCTATATCGCGAATACGGCCATGAGCCGGTGCCACCGGAGGCCAAAGACCGGTTGTACGCAGTGCTGAGACTGGAAGCTGGAAGCTAGAAGCTGGAAGCGGGAAATTCACAGACGGCGTAATCTCCAGCTTCCAGTACCCAGCAACCAGTTTCTAGTTTCCAGATTTGCCAAATCGCGGCGGCCCGCGTATAATCTTCTTTGTTCGGGCGGTTAGCTCAGTTGGCTAGAGCGCAGCGTTGACATCGCTGAGGTCGTAGGTTCGAGCCCTATACCGCCCACCTTTCATAAACATAAAGCGTTGACCGGGACGAGTAGGTGGCGTGGGTACGTTAGAGAGGGCGGGTCGGTGCGCTGAGAATCCGCCTCGTCGAAGCCCATCGAAAACCCCCCGGGAGTGAACGCCCCAAATCACGTGAGAGTATGGCGCTCCGGCTGGCCCCGTTAACAGCCTTCAGAGATGGCACGTCGTCGTCAGATGGCGCGCCAATTTGGGTGGAATCGCGAGCTCCTCGCCCCAATGGGTGGGGAGTTTTTGTTTCTTCAAGAGGCGGCGATCGTCCGTAATCACCACTGTGCAAACCGAGATGCGGTAAGGAGGCCACCATGGCCGGCAAACATAATTCAGAGCAGGATAACGGAGCACTTTACAAGCTACGCCACTCGACGGCGCATGTCATGGCTGAGGCAGTGATCGAGCGCTTCCCTGAAGCACACATTGCCATCGGGCCGCCCATTAAAGACGGCTTCTACTACGACTTCGACCTGGGTCGTAACCCGGATGGCTCGCTGAAGACGTTCGCGCCGGAGGATCTGGCGGCGATCGAGAAGCGGATGCGCCAGATCGTCGCCGGCAAGTTTCCATTCATCCGGCAGGAAATCAGCGCGGCCGACGCCAAGAAGCTCTTCGCGGCCCAACCGTACAAGACCGAGTTGATCGAGGGATTGGAGCAGGGTGGCGTGGATGAGTACGGTGAGAAGACTGAAGAGTCGCCGGTCATCTCTACCTTCCAACATGATCACTTCGTCGATCTCTGCCGAGGTCCGCACCTGGAGCATACGGGGCAGATCCCGCCGGATGCATTCAAGCTGCTGAGCGTGGCTGGCGCGTACTGGCGCGGTGATGAGCACAACCCGATGCTGCAGCGCATCTACGGCACAGTGTGGCCCAACAAACAGCAACTCGAAGCCTATCTGAACAAGCTCGAAGAGGCCAAGCGCCGTGATCATCGCCGCCTCGGCAAGGAGTTGGATCTGTTCAGTACGAACCCGGACGAGGTAGGCGGCGGGTTGGTGCTCTGGCATCCCAAGGGTGGCTTGATGCGCCACCTGGCGGAAGAGTTTTGCAAGAGCGAGCACCTGACCGGCGGCTACGACTTGGTATATACGCCTCATATCGGCCGGGCCACCCTATGGGAAACCAGCGGACACCTGGGCTTTTACAAGGAGAACATGTACGCCCCGATCGAGATCGAGGGCCAGGAGTTCTACTTGAAGCCAATGAACTGCCCGTTCCATCTCAGCATCTTCAAGACGCGGACGCGGTCGTATCGCGATCTGCCGTTGCGATTCGCGGAATGGGGCACGGTCTATCGTTTTGAGCGCAGCGGTGTGCTGCATGGCCTGACGCGGGTGCGTGGCTTCACGCAGGATGATGCGCACATCTTCTGTCGGCCTGACCAGATGCCGGCGGAGATTGACCGGGTCCTGCACTTCTGCCTGCATATCCTGGCGGGCTTCGGATTCACGGAATTCAACGCGTATCTGAGCACGCGGCCCGAGAAACGGGTGGGCGAGGACGAGAAATGGGAAGCCGCCGAGCAAGCCTTGCGCGCGTCCCTGGAACGTGCAGGAATTCCGTTTGAGGTGGATGAGGGCGGCGGCGCCTTCTATGGGCCGAAGATCGACCTGAAGATGCTCGATGCGCTGGATCGCGAATGGCAACTGAGTACGATTCAGTTCGACTTTAACATGGCTGATAAGTTTGATCTGAAGTACGTCGGTGAGGATGGGCTGGAGCACCGCCCTTACATGATCCACCGGGCGCTGCTGGGCAGCATGGAACGCTTTTTCGGCGTGCTGATCGAACACTACAGCGGCGCGTTTCCGGTCTGGATCAGCCCGATCCAGGTCGCAGTAATCCCCATCGCCGACCGGCACAACGACGCGGCGCACGCGGTGCTCGGTCAGCTCAAGGCCGCTGGGCTGCGCGCCCAAGTGGATGACAGCTCCGACCGCATGAATGCGAAGATTCGGAACGCCCAGCTACAGAAGATTCCCTACATGTTAGTGATCGGTGACCGTGAAGCGGCCGAGGGCATGGTAAACGTCCGTCTGCGCACGGGCGAGCAGCGGGGCACGCTGCCTGTGACTGAGTTCGTGGCGTATGCGCAAGATGTGGTGGCGCGTAAGATGCTAATCTAGATTCCAAGGGGAAACCGGGTGGCAGGATCCGACAGGCGGCCGCTGGCGCTTGGCCTCGCTTTTTGACACCCGCCTCCCGTTATGTTATAGTGGCGCTTCGACGCGGCTTGGCCAGATGGCGAGATCGCTCGATTTTTTGTCGGCCAGGTTCGCCGGTGTGCGAACCTCTGCAACCATTGAGGTGAAGTAGTATTACCACTGTAACTACCAAGACTACCCGCGTGAACCAGCAGATCCGGGTGCGCGAAGTGCGGCTCATTGACGATGAAGGCAATCAGCTTGGCATCCTGCCGATTCAAGAAGCCTTGAATCTCGCCTTTGAACGCAGCCTGGATCTTGTCGAGGTCGCACCGAATGCCGTGCCACCTGTCTGTCGCTTGCTCGACTACGGAAAGTTCCAGTACGAGAAGCAGAAGAAGGATCGCGAGGCTCGCAAGGCGCAGAAGATCATTGAGATCAAGGAGATCCGTCTGCGTCCGCGTACTGGCGAGCACGACTTGGACACGAAAGTGCGCCAGGCTGTGTCCTTTCTGGAAGACGGCAGCAAGGTTAAAGTGGCCGTGCGTTTTCGTGGCCGCGAGATCACCCATCCGGAGATCGCGCGCGATCAGTTGGCGGAGTTCTCCGAGAAGGTCGGCGCCGCGGCGATCATCGAATTGCAGCCTTTGATGGAAGGGCGTAATCTGTTCATGCTTCTGAGCCCTAACCCTGCCAAAAAACCCGCGGCAGAGTGAAGGTTACATAGTTTCCGAGCGTAACTCGTAAAGCGTAAAACGCAAACGGCGGTGTGCTTTGCGTTTTACGTTTTATTCTGTCTGGGAGGGATTCACCGTGCCGAAGATCAAGACGCACAAGGCTACAGCCAAGCGGTTCCGCCGCACGGGCACCGGGAAACTGGTCGCCATGCATCAAGGCCGCGGCCACCTGCGGCGCCACAAAGCCCCGCGCACCTTGCGGAAGTATCGCGTGACCAAGGTCATCGAGGGTACGTCCGCTGACAAGCAAGTGCAAAAGCTGGCGCCCTACATCGACTGAGGCCAAGGTTGAGGTCAAGGTCGCGCCAAGACCAAGACCCGATCAAGGCTGAACGCAAGGCTACGAGTTAGCTGCCGGAAGTCATAGGCAGCGTCATGGCCACTACAAAGTGCCGGATAAGCCGGCCGCCATCGAGAGGAGATAATCATGCCTAGAGCTAAGGGCGGGGTGGTGCTCCGTCGCCGCCACAACAAAATTCTGAAGATTACCAAGGGACAGCGCATGTCGCGCCACCTGCTGTGGCATCGCGCGAATGAGGCCATGCTGAAGTCCCTGTTCTACGCCAGCCGTGATCGGCGCACCCGCAAACGCGATATGCGTGGGCTGTGGATCGCCCGCATCAACGCAGCCGCGCGTTTGAACGGCATCACCTATAGCCGGCTGATGCACACGCTGAAGACGGCCGACATCCGGCTGGATCGCAAGATTTTGGCCGATCTGGCTGTGCGTGACATGCAAGCGTTCACTCGGGTTGTTGAAGTCGCCAAGGAAGCTGCAGCCCAGCCGAAGGCCGTGCGTAGCGGCGTGGTGCGACTGACTCCCATGGGCGGCATGCGCTTCGTCACGGGCGAGCACCGCATCAACGGGATTGCCGAGGCGGATGCGCAGCGTTTGATTGATTACGGTGTCACATCACTGGCTGACCTATTGGAACGTGGCGCCACCCCCAAAGGCCGAAAAGAGCTGGCTGCCGCAACGGAGATCAGTTCGGACCTGATTCTGACCTGGGTCAATCGTGCCGATCTGGCCCGCATCAACGGTATCGACGCGGACTCCGCCGTGCTCCTGGAAGCCGCCGGGGTGGATACGGTAATCGAGCTGGCGAACCGCAACGCGGCGAATCTGCATGAGCGTCTGGTATCCGTCAACCAGGATGCCGGGCTGGTACAGGTTGCACCCTCTGCCGCGCAGGTGGCGGACTGGGTCGACCAGGCCACGCAGATGGAGCGCGCGGTCCATTACTAGACCGAGACGCTGAGCCGGATGTTGTGAGGCGAGCATGAGAACGAGAGTGGGGACTGTCCCTGCTCTCGTTTTTGTGCCAGGATTTCCGCAGGGTGGCGCCGATCCTCCATTCTTTTGCTGACGGCCCTTTGGCTGAGAGCGGCCTCGCGATTGTAAGCGGGCTGATTGCACGAAAGATTGAATCGATGTATCATAGCGAATAAACTTGGGCTAGCGTGAGATCTTACAGCCCCAACGCTTGAAAGCTGCGAGTTTCACATCGGGATCAGTTGAAGCGTTTGGTGGAGCAGAAAGGAGGTTTAATACGTCACCAACTTGCCGCTTTGTCCTGGTGACAACGGCAACCGTTCGCCTACATGAAAGGAATAGCCCACATGACCGTCGACATTATTTTTCGTATCATTGGATTTATCCTCTTCGGTATTATCGGTTGGATGGCCGGCACGGCTTGGGCAGGGACCACGCAACTGAACGCGACCTCGATACGGTACATCCTCCCACTGACCGTGGGTGGCGCCATATTGGGCGCGTTGGTGGCGCCCTGGTTGACCACACGGCCCGCGGCCTGGGCGCGGCGGATCGTGCGCGAACTATCGGCAACGCAGATTCTGGCGGGCAGCATTGGCTTGGTTGTCGGGCTGGTAATTGCTGCGCTGCTCGCGCTGCCCCTATCCTACTTGCCTCCGCCGTTCAGCAGCGTCTTGCCCACGATCCTGGCGATTGTCTTTGGCTATCTGGGCATCACGGTGATGACCCTGCGCAGCCGGGACCTACTCGCCCTTTTCGGCAGGCGGGGCGTGGCTGTCATTGATCGTGGGGCCGCGGCCGAGGACGAGAATTTGCCCCACGAAGATGTGCTGCTGCTGGATACCAGCGTGATCATCGATGGCCGCATCGCGGACATCGCCCAGACCGGTTTCCTGCGGGCGCCGATGCTGATACCGCGCTTTGTCCTGGCTGAGCTTCAATACATCGCCGATTCGCCCGATTCCTTGCGTCGCAATCGCGGCCGCCGCGGCCTGGAAATGCTGAACCGCATGCAGAAGGATTCCCCTGTCCCCGTGCGCATTGTGGACATGGATGTCGAAGGGATCCGGCAGGTAGACGCCAAATTAGTGCAGTTGGGCCGCCAGTTGAATGCGCCGGTGGTAACCAATGATTACAATCTCAACCGCGTGGCAGGACTCCAGGGCGTTCAGGTGCTCAATGTGAACGAGTTGAGCAACGCGGTGAAATCTGTCGTCTTGCCTGGTGAGATGATGGTTGTGCGGGTCATCCAGGAGGGCAAGGAGTCCGGGCAAGGGATCGCCTATCTGGATGACGGCACGATGGTTGTGATCGAAAACGGCCGGCGCTACATGGATAGTGACCTCGAAGTGAGTGTCACGAAAGTGCTGCAAACCAACGCAGGCCGGATGATTTTTGCGACGCCGAATCATTGAGGCAGCCTCATGATCATCACCCTCTCGCGCCAGCTTGGGAGTGGCGGCGATGTCATCGCTGCCCGTGTCGCGGCCGCCTTGGGCCTGACGCTGGTGGATCGCGAGTACGTCTATCGGGCTGCCTTGACGGCCGGGGTATCGGGCAATCTGCTCCAGAAGCTCATGTATGAGGGCCAGAACAGCCTGGCGGCTGAGATCCTGGATTCACTTGGCGGACGACCGAATGAGATAACCACGGCGCCCAAGCAGGCGCCGCCGCCGCTCTTGGGCCTCTACGCGCCGATGCTGCCGCCGACCGCGATCAGCCAGGAGGAGGCTGCGGCGACGATCGGACTGGTGATCAAGGATATCGCCAGCCAGGGCAACGCGTTAATTCTCGGTCAGGGGGCGCAGGTTTTGCTGCACGGCTATGTGGGTGTGTGCCACGTGCAGGTAGTGGCGCCGCTGGAACTGCGCATCAAAAGGTTCGCCGAGCGAGAAGGGCTGTCCGTCGCGGCGGCGCGGCGCCAGGTGGTTAACAACGATCGGTCCCGCTCCGATTACCTGGTTCGGTTCCATAACGAGCACTGGTTGGATTCGCTGCTGTATCATCTGGTAATCAACACCGGCCCGACCCCCGTCGAAGCCGCGGTATCGCTGATCGTGCATGCTGCGCAGGTGATCGGCAGCAGGGTGTAGGGCAGGGAACGCGTTGGCTGTGACCGTTGTTCCGCCACGGGTTTCCATTCGTCGATTTGCGCGAGGTAGTTCATCATGGCTTTGGTCGTTTTCAATACTCTGAGTCGCGAGAAGGAAGCTTTCGAAACCCTTGAACCGGGCAAGGTGCGGATGTATGTCTGCGGCCCGACCGTGTACTCCGACGCGCACGTGGGACATGCAATGTCGTCCATCGTATTCGACTTCATCCGCCGCTATCTGGAATATCGTGGGTACGATGTTCGCCACGTGATGAACTTTACGGATGTGGACGACAAGATCATCGCGCGGGCGGCCAAGCTGGGAGAAGATCCTGCGACGTTGGCCAACCGCTATGCCGAAGCCTACAAAGACCAATTGGATCGCCTCAACGTGCGGCGGCCAACCGTGTTCCCGCGGGTTTCGCAGACCATCGCCGAGATTATCCGCATGGTGGCCGATCTGATTGAGACCGACCACGCGTATGTGACGCCGGACGGGGATGTGAATTTTCGCGTGAGCTCCGACTCCGATTACGGTAAACTCTCGCGGCGCAAGCTGGAAGATGCCGTCTCGGGCACGCGGGTGCAAACGAGCGGGGAGAAAGAAGGCGAGGGCGACTTCGCCCTCTGGAAGGCGGCGAAGCCGGGTGAACCGAGTTGGGATAGCCCCTGGGGCAAAGGCCGGCCGGGGTGGCATATCGAATGCTCGGCGATGAACCTGGCTTACCTGGGTGAGCAAATCGATATTCACGGCGGCGGCAACGATCTGATCTTCCCGCATCACGAGAATGAAATTGCTCAAACCGAGAGCTACACCGGCAAGCCGTTTGCGCGTTACTGGCTGCACAATGGCATGCTCCAGCTCAAGGGCGAGAAGATGTCCAAGAGCCTGGGCAACCTGGTCACCATCGATGAGTTCACCGCCGAGCATGACGCCGATGTCTTGCGGTTGGTGATCGTGGGCAGCGGCTACCGCAAGCCGCTCGTGTTCAGCGAGGAAGTGATCACTGCCGGTGAGCGCGGCTTGGAGCGTCTGCGCAGCGCGTTGCGTCCGCCGACCGGCCAGGCGGCCGCAGGGCCTGCCGTCGAGGTGCTCGACGCCGAGGTGAAGGCTGCCGTCGTCGCGTTCGAAGCCGCCATGGATGACGACTTCAACACCGCGGGCGCGCTGGCTGCGATTTATGACCTGGTGCGAGCCATCAATACGGCGCGTGACGCTGAGGTGGGCGGCCAACCCTTTGGCGCGGCGCAGGAAACCTTCCGGGCGCTCATCGATGTGCTCGGCCTGCGGTGTGCGGCGCCGACCTCGGAAAGTCAATCCAGCGCACCGTTTATCGAGCTGCTCCTGTCTATTCGGCAGGATCTCCGCAAGGCCAAGCAGTGGGCGCTGTCCGATAAGATTCGGGATGAACTCAAGGCGCTGGGTGTGGCCGTGGAAGATGGCGCGCAGGGGAGCGGTTGGCGGCTGCTGTGATGGAACTCCTCTACGGGCGACATGCTGTGCTGGAAGCGCTGCGTGCTGGGCGACGCCGCATCCAGCGCATCTATCTGGGGCAAGGCGCGCAACAAACGGGCATCGTCGCCGAGATCCTCGCGGCGGCTCAGCAGCGCGGTTGTCCTGTGACCGCGGCGTCGCGGCAGGTGCTCGACCGTGCTGGGCCGGTGAACCACCAGGGGGTCGTAGCTGAGGCGGGGCCGTATCCATACGTAAACCTGGACGCGCTGCTGCCGGCGCCGGATGGCGAGGCTCCGTTATTTCTCGCGCTGGATCACCTGCAGGACGTCCAGAACCTTGGCGCCTTGCTCCGCACCGCCGAAGCCATGGCCGTGACCGGTGTGCTACTGCCCGACCGCCGGGCGGCTTCTATTACACCGGCGGTTGTCAACACGTCTTCCGGGGCGGTGGAACACCTGCGCATCGCGGAGATCGGCAACCTGGTGCAGACGCTTGAGCACTTGAAGCAAGAAGGGGTGTGGGTGGTGGGTCTGGATGCCAGTCCGGGCGCCGTGCCCCTCCACCAGGCCGATCTGCGCGGGCCGCTGGCGCTCGTCGTGGGCGCCGAGGGCGCGGGCCTGGGGCGTCTGGTGCGCGAGCACTGCGACTGGCTGCTGGCCATCCCGATGTACGGTCAGGTGGCCTCGCTCAATGCGGCGGTTGCCGGCTCGATCGTCGTGGCCGCGGCACGCCAGGCGCGCGCCGCACAATCGATTTCAGACGCGCGCCAGTAGGGCAGATATTTGACTTTTCATGCCCCCGCGCATATACTCACCTTTCGCAACGACCGGTGCGGGTGTATGTGAGTTTCATTAATAAAACACACTTCACGCCGACGTAGCTCAATCGGCAGAGCATCGACCTTGTAAGTCGAGGGTTGCCGGTTCGATTCCGGCCGTCGGCTTACGTGCACCTTATCAACCTGGGCAGATACCCAAGTGGCCAAAGGGGGCTGACTGTAAATCAGCTGGCAACGCCTTCGGTGGTTCGAATCCGCCTCTGCCCATCTCGCGAATAGCGTATGGCTCGTGGCTGATAGTATATTGTTGAAAGCAAACCCTGGTTTGTTTTCGCCTTTTGCTATAAAGCTATTTGCCAGTTCGCCCACGTAGCTCAGTCGGTAGAGCACGTTCTTGGTAAGAACGGGGTCATCGGTTCAAATCCGATCGTGGGCTCCATCAGTGTTACGTATGATCGCCGCCGCCTCGGCCTGTGGCTGAGGGTTTGGGCGGCGAATTGTCGCCCAAAGGCTACGTTCAAGCAGGAGGTTACTACCAATGGCGAAGCAGGTATTTGAGCGCAACAAGCCCCACGTGAATGTGGGGACGATTGGGCATATTGACCACGGCAAGACGACGCTGACGGCGGCGATCACGAAGGTGCTGGGGATGAAGGGCTGGGCGAACTTCCGGGCGTTCGATTCGATCGACAATGCGCCGGAAGAGAAGGCGCGCGGGATCACGATTGCGATTGCGCACGTGGAATACCAGACCGAGAAGCGGCACTATGCGCATGTGGACTGCCCGGGGCACGCGGACTACATCAAGAACATGATCACGGGTGCGGCGCAGATGGACGGGGCGATCCTGGTGGTGGCGGCGCCGGACGGGCCGATGCCGCAGACGCGGGAGCACGTGTTGCTGGCGCGGCAGGTGGAAGTGCCGGCGATGGTGGTGTTCCTGAACAAGGCCGACCTGATGGAAGACGAGGAGTTGTTGGAGCTGGTGGAGTTGGAGCTGCGGGAGTTGTTGACCGCGCAGAAATTCCCTGGGGACGACATTCCGATCATCCGGGGCAGCGCCTTGAAGGCTTTGGAGTGTACGTCGCCGGATCCGGCCGCGCCGGAGTACAAGTGCATCTGGGAGCTGATGGATGCGGTGGACAGCTACATCCCGACGCCGGTGCGCGAGACGGACAAGCCGTTCCTGATGCCGGTGGAAGATGTGTTCGGGATCAAGGGCCGCGGGACGGTGGTGACGGGGCGGATCGAGCGGGGGACGGTGAAGGTCGGCGAGACGATCGAGATCATCGGGTTGAAGGAAACGCGGGCGACGGTGGTGACGGGCGTGGAGATGTTCCGCAAGCTGCTGAACGAGGGGCTGGCGGGGGACAACGTGGGCTGTCTGTTGCGCGGCATCGAGCGGGACGACGTGGAGCGGGGGCAGGTGTTGGCGAAGCCGAAGTCGATCACGCCGCACACGAAGTTTCAGAGCGAAGTGTACGTGTTGAAGAAAGAGGAAGGCGGGCGGCACACGCCGTTCTTCCAGGGGTACCGGCCGCAGTTCTACATTCGGACGATGGATGTGACGGGTGAGAGCGAATTGCCGGCGGGTGTGGAGATGGTGATGCCGGGCGACAACGTGAACCTGGTGGTGAAGTTGATCGTGCCGGTGGCGTTGGAAGTCGGTTCGCGGTTCGCCATCCGTGAGGGTGGCCGGACGGTGGGCGCGGGTGTCATCACCAAAATTCTGGAATAGTTACAGGTTGAAGGTTGAAGGCGTAAGTTGTAACCTTCGACCTTCAACTTCACGCCTATAGCGAGGTAAAATATGGCGGCTGGTAAGAAAGCAAATCGGCTCACCGTCACGCTGGCTTGCACCGAGTGCAAGGAACGGACGTACACAACCGAGAAGAACCGGAAGAATACCCAGGGGCGCATGGAACTGAAGAAGTATTGCCCGCGGTGCCACAAGCATATTTCGCACCGCGAGACGAAATAGTAAGATAGTGTGGTAGTGCAATAGTGAGATCGTGTGAAGTTTGGATGTACACACCTGCCGGACCACCTCACTAATACACTATCGTACTATCTCACTAACGTACTAGCGTACTCGTTTGCCTAGGCGTGTAGCTCAATTGGCAGAGCACCGCTCTCCAAAAGCGGGGGTTGCGGGTTCAAGTCCTGCCACGCCTGTCTGAACAGAACGGCCCTTTTCCGACAAGACACCGTCTCGGCACGGCTTTCTGATGAACGGCAGTGGTGTCAGACAGCCCACCGGCACGGTGTCTTAAATCGTAAACGACCAGTGATCGTCGCTGGTGCGGGGTGCCCCGCAAAGCGCCGGCGGTTGCGGAGGATCGCGTGAGCAAAGAAACTACGCAGGAAAAGCCGAAGATCACCGAACGGGTGAAAGAATACTTCATCGACACTCGCGGTGAACTTCGCAAGGTGACCTGGCCGACGCGCAAGCAGGCGACGAACCTGACACTGATCGTGCTTGCTGTGACCGTGGCGATGGCGCTCTTTCTCGGCGGGGTGGATTGGGTGTTTGCTAACCTGATCGCGGCGATCCTGAGTTGACACTTCCGATCGGCAGTTCTTGGTTGGCAACTGGATGGCGGTGAACATGGACACTTGGCAGGACTCTGACCCTGTGGATGATTTCGAACCTCAAAATGTGCCGGATGACTTCGGCGCAAATATGGGCGCGTCCCCTGCCTTAGGTTCAGCGGATGAGCCGCTGGAAGATCAGCTTCCGGACGAAGATCTCTCTGACGCTACTGATGCGGCCAAGGCGTATTGGTACGTCGTGCATTGCTACTCGGGCTACGAGAACAAGGTCAAAAAGAATCTGGAGCATCGGGCCGAGTCCATGGGGATGCAAACTCACATCCTCGAAGTGATCGTGCCCACCGAGGAACAGGTCGAGCTGCGCGACGGTCAACGCCGCGTCGTCGAGCGCCGGATTTACCCCGGCTATGTCCTGGTGGAAATGATCCTGGACGAGGAATCCTGGTATGTGGTGCGTAATACGCCCGGCGTGACTGGCTTCGTCGGTATCGGTAACAAACCGACGCCACTGCGGCAAGAAGAGGTCGACCGGATCATGAAGCGCATGGAGGCTGAAGAGCCTGTGGCGCAAGTCAAGGTCAAGACGGGCGACGCGGTACGTATCGTCGAAGGCTCTTTCCAGGACTTCAACGGCACTGTGGACGAGGTCTATCCCGACAAGGGCAAAGCCCGCGTGTTGGTTTCCTTCTTAATCGGGAAACGCCGATCGAGGTGGATCTGCTGCAGATCGAGCGCTTATAAGAAGCCTGCTTAGTGGGTTTCTGTCTGTCATAGGAGTAAATTTATCATGGCGAAAAAGGTCAAGGCGATTGTCAAGTTGCAGATTATAGCCGGCAAGGCGAACCCGGCGCCGCCGGTCGGCCCTGCGTTGGGCCAGCACGGCGTCAATATCATGGGCTTCTGCAAGGAATACAACGCGCGCACGGCGAACCAGGCCGGCACCGTGATCCCAGTCGAGATTACGATCTTCTCCGACCAGTCTTTCACGTTTGTGACCAAGACGCCACCGGCTGTTGATCTGATCAAGCAGGCGGCGGGTGTGCAGCGGGGCTCGGGCAAGCCGAACCAGGACAAGGTCGGCACGGTCACCCGCAAGCAGGTGCGCGATATCGCCGAACTGAAGCTGAAGGATCTGAACGCATACGATGTGGAAAGTGCGATGCTGATGATCGAAGGTTCAGCGCGCAGCATGGGCATCAACGTAGTAGATTGACGCAGACGCGTCACCTCCACGTTGCTGTCTGCCGACATGGGAGGGTTGCCGGGCGATAAGCTGCCTGAGCCCGCTAGTACCACGCTTGGGTGAGTATGAAGCATCCAGGTAGAGGAGACATCATGGCAAAGCACGGTAAGAAGTTCATTGAGGCAGCCAAGCAAGTAGACCGGGCGAAGAACTATGCTCCGGCCGAGGCTGTTGAGTTGTTGAAAAAGGTCAGCTATCCCAAGTTTTACGGCACGATCGAGGTGCATTTTCACTTGGGCGTAGATCCCCGGCATGCTGACCAGCAGGTGCGCAGCACGGTGCTGTTGCCGGCCGGGCTGGGCAAGACGGTCCGGATCCTGGTCTTTGCTGAGGGTGACGGCGCGCGCTTAGCCGAGCAGGCCGGCGCCGACTATGTGGGTCTGGACGACATGATCGCCAAGATCCAGGGCGGTTGGCTCGATTTCGACATGGCCATCGCGACGCCTCAGGTCATGGGCAAGGTCGGTAAGCTCGGGCGTATCCTCGGCACGCGCGGCCTGATGCCAAACCCAAAGGCCGGCACCATCGTGCAGCCCGACGATCTGCCGCGCGATCACGGAAGCGCGCCAGGGCCGCGTGGAATTCAAGGTCGACAAAACCGGCAATCTGCATGTGCCGATCGGCAAGATGGGCTTCACCGAGCAGCAGATGTTGGACAACCTGGCCGCGCTGATGGAAGCGGTCAACAAGGCGAAACCAACCGGCGCCAAGGGTATCTACATCCGGCGAGTCACGTTGACCTCGACGATGGCGCCCGGCATCCGCCTCGACACGCTGGCCGCGACGGCTTTGAAACCATCGAACGCGTAGTTTTGACAATCGATCTGCACTTTTGCGCTTGAGACAGTAGGCGTCCTCACAGGAGGACTTAATCCGCAGCAGCGGACCTGCCGAGGCGAGTTGGAGTCCTGACCTTGCGTCATGGAGCCTCCGCGCCTGTTTATCTCGGGCGCGGAGGCTCTTTTGCTTCGATGACAACCGGTCATCGGAGACGCGGAACGAATGCGAAAGGAGGTAATTCGCTTGGCTATTAATCGTGAGAAGAAAGAAACCCTGGTCAGCGGGTATGTCGAGAGGCTGCAGCGCAGCCAGGCCGTGATTGTCACCGAGTATCGCGGTCTGACCCACAAGCAGATCGAAGGCTTGCGCCGCGACCTGCGGGGTTGCGAGAGCGAGCTGGCGGTGAGCAAGAACACGCTGCTGGCTCGGGCGTTGCGGGAGGTCGGTTTGCCGGTCCCCGAGGCGCTGCTGACGGGACCAACCGCCGTCGCGTTTTGCTACAACGAGATCGCAGCGCCGACGAAGATCCTTACCAAGTTCGCCAAGGACTCCAAGATCATGGTGCTCCGCGGCGGCATGGTGGGCTCATCGGTGTTCGATGAGACGGGTGTCCAGGCCCTGACCGAACTGCCCAGTAAGGATCAGTTGCGGGCCCAGGTGGTCGGCACGCTGCAAGCGCCGATTGTCGGGCTGGTCAACGTCCTGTCGGGCACGCTGCGCGGCTTCCTGAATGTGCTCAACGCGCGTTCAGAGCAGTTAGAGAAGGCCGCTTAGGCCGACCATGGACGATTGACCATGGAACACATGGTATGGGGATCACCCCATGCAAATCTTCCATCGTCAATGGTCTATCGTCGATTATCTGTTATCAACTAATCACTCAGCGATATTACTAGGAGGAAACACTATGACTCAGGATGAATTGATTGCCGCGATTGAGACGATGAGCGTACTTGAACTGTCACAGCTTGTCAAGGCCCTGGAAACGAAATTCGGTGTCAGCGCCGCTGCCCCGATGATGATGGCCGGCGCCATGCCGGCTGCGGCCGCTGCGGCTGCGCCGGAGCCGGTCGAGGAGCAGACCGAGTTCGACGTGATCCTGGAAAGCTTTGGCGCCAACAAGATCAACGTCATCAAGGTCGTGCGCGCGTTGACCAACCTCGGGCTCAAGGAAGCCAAGGACCTGGTCGAGAGCGCCCCGGCGCCCGTGCTCCAGGCCGTCTCCAAGGACGCGGCTGCCGATGCGAAGGCCAAGCTTGAGGCTGATGGCGCAACCGTCAAGATCAAGTAGTTCGCGCGGAATTTGCAAAACTCATCGCGAGACCTGTAAGAAACTCCCCCTATCGGCTCTTTACACTGTAGATAGGTGATTTGGGGGAGTCATCTGTCTGGGTCTTACCTTGACGGGGTTGTTGTCAGCAATGTGGCAGCAGCCCCGTTGGGTTTAATGCCTACATCTCCTGCGCGCCAACTCACCAGTAATGGGAACCTCTATTCCTTGTCAACCGTCTGTCTCTCTGGTAGAATTCCACTATATCTTGATCCTGCTGGCGAGATCCGATCTTACTGTTGCAGTAGCCGGTTCCGAAGGAAGCGATGGGCGACAATCCGCCTTCCCGACCCCGTTCTAATATCTGGGTCTTTTTTGTGTTAGCCCTCGGTGTGTTGACGTTGGCTGGCGTGGCTACGCTTACGCTTCACGAGCTGCGCTACAGTAATCAGGTTTATGAGGGCGTGGAGGTCGCAGGTATCCCTTTGGGGGGCCTGACGATCGATGAAGCCGCCGACACCATCCGCGACGAACTGACACCCTTCCCCGGTCAAACGATCACACTGCGCCACGGCGATCACACCTGGTTGCTGTCCCCATCCGATCTGGGCGTCTCCGTGGATGCACAGGCTTTGGCGGCTGAGGCTTTTGCCGTCGGCAGACAGGGCGCGCTGGCTGACACCGGCACGTCACTGCTTGCTCTGCTGCAAGGGCTGCGCGAGGATCTCACGATGCAGTGGCATGCACTGGCTGCGGGGATATCGTTCCCTCCGATCGTCCGTTTCGATGAAAATCGCCTGACACTCATACATCAGACAAATCGCCAGAGAGGTTGACCTTCCCCCACGTGAAGGCACGCTGAGCATTTCGGGCCTGGAAGTCAGCGGCGCGTCCGGGGAGCCCGGCTGGCTGCTGGATCAGACCAGGACGCGGGCAGCCATCGCCCCTTTGTTGGAAGCGGGGACGGGCGGTACGGTAGATCTGGTAGTCGATGAGCGGCTGCCAGCCGTGATGTCCGTGGATGCTGCGGTTGCTCAGGCGCGGGCTTTGCTGGGCAAATCGTTGGTCCTGGTCGCTGCAGGGGTCGATGGGACGCAGCGTTTCGCCATCGACCCGGCAACCCTGCGCAGTTGGCTGACGCTCCTCCCGGTTCCGGGGCAAGATGGCGAGGTGGGTCTGAAGGTTTCACTGGACGAGAAGCAGGTGCGGACCTTCGTACAACAGGCCGCCAAACAGCTCAACCGTCCAGCCTTCGACGCGGCGCTGGATTTCGATCCCGCGACCGGGCAGGTGATTGTGCTGGAGCCTAGCCAGGCCGGGCAAAGCCTCGACGTGGAAGCCAGCGTGGCGGCAATTGTGGCGGCAGTTTTGCCCGATCCCGTGCAGCAGTCCGCGACCGGCGCGGCAGCCTCACTCGGCGCCACGCAAGTTATCACCGCGCCGCTGACGATCGTGCAACCGAAAGTTGACAGCAACAAGATCGCTGAGATGGGCATCATCGAACAGGTGAGCGAGGGGACGACCTACTTCAAGGGCTCCCGCGCGAACGGGTCCAAAACATCGTCAATGCGGCAGGAAAATTCAAGGGGACGGTCATCCCACCGGGCGAGGAGTTCTCGTTCAACACGATCGTCGGTGATGTGTCTGCGGCGAACGGCTTCGTGGACTCGTTGATCATTTCGGGTAACCGGACGGAAACAGGTGTCGGCGGTGGCGTGTGCCAGGTGTCCACGACGGCATTCCGGGCCGCGTTCTGGGGCGGTTTCCCGATCGTTGAACGTTATCCGCACAGCTACGTGGTGAGCTGGTACGGTGAACCAGGGTATGACGCCAGCATCTTCACCCCGAGCGCGGACTTTCGCTTCCTCAATGACACCGGTCACCACCTGTTGGTGAAGTCGGAGGTCGACACCAAGCAGGGGCGTATAACTTTCCATTTCTATGGCACCAAGCCGGATCGTGTTGTCGAGGCTGCGAAGTCGGTCATCACAAACAAACAACCGGCGCCCAAGCCGCTCTATCAGCAGGATGCGACCTTGCCGGCGGGCACGATCAAGCAGGTGGATTGGGCCAAGGAAGGCATGGACGTCACGGTAAAACGGCTCATCAAGTACCCTGATGGGCAGGTGAAGGAGAACAAGTTCGTGAGTAAGTACCGGCCGTGGCAGGCGGTCTATCTCTACGGACCGGGCACGAAGTTGCCGTGAGAAGCCACGACGCCGTTTTTCGGTGAACGGTGGGGTGTGATGTCGCTGATGATGCTCCACCTACCCGCGCTTTGCTCTCGCCTGCCTGCTCAATACGCGCCGATTTCGTGCAGCCGGCTGTCATCGATGCCAAAATGGTGGGCCAGTTCATGCAACACCACGCGCCGCACCATCTCCCGTAACTCAGCTTCTGAGCGGCACTGCGCCTCGATGGGGCGGCGGTAGATGCTGATGCGATCGGGTGCCACGAGGTTGTAGCCGCTGTTGCGTCCCGTCTTGGGAATGCCGTGATAGAAACCGAGCAACTGGTAGTGCGAGCTCACGCGCGCCAGGCGCATCGTCTCGCGGTCGGGCCAATCTTCCACGACGATGGCCACGTTGTCCAGCATCTCCAGGAAGACATCGGGGATCGACGCCACGGCCTCATCAACCAATTCTTCGAAAGTTATCTCGTCCATGAACTGCATTATAGCAGGAAGTTCGCCGGACTGCCACCACACTGGTATAACGACCCAGGGTCATTCAATTCTCCACTATAGTCATGCTGAGCGAGTTTGCGATGCAATCCGCGTTGCAACAAAACGCCAGCGAAGCATCTCGCGCACCGGAACGAGACCCTTCGCTATCTATTTGGCGTATCAACGTCTCTTCGTTGAACTCGCTCAGGGTGACAATCTCTAAGAATTGAATGACCCTGGTGCGTGCCGCGCATGGTTGACAAAGCCCAGCCCCCCGGCTAGAATGGGGCGGTCTTGCCGCGAACACTCGTGGCGGGTTGCTGTTTCCGGGAGGATTCTTGCAGCGCACTTTTCCGACGAACCTGATTGATTATCGAGACCGGGCCAGTGTCTTGATTTGGGTGGTGCTGATGGGTCTGGCCGCTCAGCGGTTCCTGGCTCTGCCCGCGCGTTCGTTCACCACTACCCTTCTGGGATCGCCGGTCACGCTGAACATCACGGATAGCGTGATTTTGGCCATGCTGCTGGCAGGGTTGGTGGCTAGTGGTACCGAAGCAGTGTTACGGGCCCATCCCCATAGCCAGCGCAGCAGTACACGCGGGGGCGGAACTGTTTCATCTATCGCTTTGTCCAGCGCTGGCGATAGGGTCGAGTGGATTAATCCGGTCAGCCGCGATCATTGGGTATTTTGGGGCCTGCCCATTGCCCTGACCGTTGTAGCTGTACTATTGCTCCCATTGACGCCATCGGTCGTGTATTGGGTCATCGGCTTGATCGCGATGGGTCTCGCGCTGGGGTTCAGCCTGACGGGCATCTACTACACGGTTGATCCTTTTCAGCCCGGCTACCGTCGCGCACGCCTGGGACTGAACGCCTTGACGTACGCCGCGGCGTTGGTGCTGTTCCTGGTGGTCTATCGTACCCGTGTGCGCAGCATCGTCTCCGCCACCGAGGTGATGTTGGTGAGCGGTTTGCTCGCGCTAGAGCTATTGCGGGGCAGCGGATCGGCCCACCGTTCTGGTGGCGCTCTACGCGGGCATCACCGGGCTGGTGCTCGGTCAGGCAACGTGGGCGCTGAATTACTGGCGTCTGGACAGCCTGACCGGTGGTCTGGTGCTCTTGATCGGTTTTTATAATGTGGTCGGCCTGGCGCAACACGGCCTCCAGGGACGCATCCGCCGCCGCGTGGTGCTGGAGTATGGGTTGATCACGATTGCTGCCCTGGCCTTGATCTGGGAATTCGCCCCGTAACATTTCACCTTCTTTTTGAACGGCTTTGGAGTTTGCCATGCGGATGTCTCAACTGTTCTTTCAGACGCTGCGCGAGGCGCCCAGCGAAGCGCGCACGCCCGGGTTCCAGTTCCTGGTCCGGGCCGGGTTCGTCCGGAGCCTGGGTGGGGGCTACGCAATCCTGCCCCTGGGGATCAGCGCACGCCAGAAAATTGAGGCGGCGGTCTGTGACGCCTTGCGCGCGACGGGTGGGCAGCCTGTTTCGGTTCCCCTTGTTCGTTCCGCCGAACAGGCCGCGGCCGCGCTGGCAGATGCTGACAGCCGCCCGATCCGCTTTCGTGACCGGGCAGCGCGTGAGATGGTCATCGAGGCCGGGCATGAAGGCGCGATCCTGGCTGCGGCCGAGGGCGTCATTCAATCCTACCGACAGCTTCCCGTCGTGCTGTATGAGACGTGGCAGCAACTGCGCGGCGAGGAGCGTCTGGTTGGGGGGGTGTTCGGCGCCGCGTGAAGGGCGCCTGGTCGATGCCTACAGTCTGCACGCGGACGCAGCATCCCTGGATGAAGGCTACCTGCGCATCCGTCAGGCGCTTACCGCCGCCTGCATGACGTGGGACGTAGGCGCATACGAGGCGATCGCGGCTGAGGACGCGGCCGGCAGCCCGACGGCGCACAAGCTGATCTACCCCGTCGCGGGCGGCGAGGAGACCGTGGCGCGCTGTGCTGCGTGCCGCTATGCCGCCGATCCGCAGGGCGTGCGTCTCGCCGCCGCAGTCCCATCCGACGAGGCGCTTCTGCCCATGCAGGCCGTCGAGACGCCGAACTGCAAGACCATCGCCGAACTGGCCGACTTTTTGAACATCCCGACCTGGCGCACGGCAAAGGCGGTCTTCCTGGTGGCCAATATCGCAGGCGAAGGCGATCGGTTTGTGTTTGCGGTGGTGCGCGGGGATACCGCGCTCAACGAGCAGAAGCTCAAGGCGGTGCTCAATGCCGATGCGCTCGGCCCTGCGACCGAGGACGAGATCCGGCAGGCCGGCGCCGAGCCGGGATATGGTTCTCCCGTGGGGCTGACGGGTGTCACGGTTGTTGTCGATGAGCTGGCGGCGCACTCACCGAACCTGGTCGCCGGCGCCAACCGGCCGGGTTACCACGCGCTCAACGTGAATCACGGCCGCGATTACCAGGCGACCGTCGTGACGGACATCGCGATGGCGCAGGAGGGCAGCCCCTGCCCGGCGTGCGGCAGTCCGTTGGCGCTGGAGTCAGGTGTGGCCCTGGCGGAGATGTGGCAGGCCGGCGATCGCCTCGCCCGGACATTGGAAGCGACTTACCTGGATGCGGCGGGACGCGCACACCCGCTGGCGCTGGGCCGCTATCGCGTCCACGTGGATCGGCTGTTGGCTGCGCTCGCTGAAGCGCACCACGATGAGCACGGCATCCTGTGGCCGGCGCCGATTGCGCCCTATGAAGTCCATCTCATGACCCTGGGCAAGGCCACACCCGAGGTGACCGCCGCCGCCGATCGGCTGTATGCCGGCTTGACCGGGGCCGGGGTCGGCGTGCTCTATGATGATCGGGACGAGCGGGCCGGCGTCAAATTCAACGATGCTGACCTTATCGGCGCGCCGCTGCGGGTGGCGGTGGGTGACCGCGGGCTGAAAGGCGGTACGGTCGAGGTCAAACGGCGCGATCAGGCCGAGGTTCAGGCGGTATCGCTTGCTGAGCTGAACGCGTACGTGGCCGAAAGGCTGTCCGAGCGCCAGTAGCAAGCCAGATACGTTGAGCGGGGTCTCGCGAGAGGCTGATCGACGAGGCCCCGCTTGCCTGCCCAACCGGGATCTACATCTCTCTGACATCCAGAATTTCGATAATATATGGCTTGATCGCTGCCAGCAACTCATCCCTGGCAATGTCAGCGACCTTGATGTGGGCGCCCCAGTTGCTCGGATCTTCACCCTTGAAGATGTTGAAGGCCGTGATCTCACCCCCGTGCTCGGTGATCGCGCGGCTGATCTGCGCCAGGGATCCCTTGATATAGGGCGCCAGCACTGTCAGGCGGATGCCGGGCTCCAGCGCGCCGAGCATCTCGCTGAACGTGCGGAAGATGTCCGACTCCGTGATGATGCCGACCAGTGTGGCGCCGCGCATCACGGGGAGACCGCCGATCTTGCGCTCCAGCATGATCTTCGCCGCCTCTTCCAGCGGGGTGCTCTCGGTGACGGTGAGCACCTGTTTGGTCATGACATCCTTGACCTTCACCTGCGAGAGCAGATAGCTGATCTCCCAGATGTTCAGAGAGGTGACGGCTGAAGGGGATGAGCGCAGTAGGTCATCGAGGCTAACGATGCCGACCAGCTTGCCGCGCTTATCGAGCACCGGGTACCGGCGCACCCGCTCGCGCTGCATCCGATCAGTCGCTTCGGCAACCGAAACATCGGGGGCGATCGTCTTGGGGTCCGGGGACATCCTACGGCCAACGAGCATCGGGTTCCTCCTTCCAACAACGTGGGGACAATCGAGCAAAAGAGCCAGTGTGCTGCCTACTGTATCACGCTGCCCCTGACCTGTCAAAGAGTTTTTCGCTTAACGTGACTTGACACCGGGGGACTTTGAAGATATATTAGCAATATACCCAATCGGTCAGCATGTTATTCGCACCTTTCCCTCGATCCTTTCCTGCGTGCCCGCACCGGAGGTCTCGTATTGGTAGTCACCGACACGCAACGCGCTTACGAACGCATCAAGGAGCGCATCATCACGACCCAGATGCCGCCCGGCGCTGTGATTCAGGAGGCGGTGCTGATGGCGGAGCTGGGGTTTGGGCGCACGCCAGTTCGGGAGGCGCTCAAGATCCTGGAAGCTGAGAAGCTGGTGGTGGTTTCCTCGCGGCGCGGCATGTTCGTCAGCGGGGTCAGCATCTCCGATCTGGCGGAGATCCAGGAGATTCGCTCGGTGCTCGATCCGTTGTGTGTCCGGTTAGCCGTGGCGCGCGTCACGCCGGCGGAGTTGGCCGAAATGCGTTCGCTGGCGGCAGCGGGGCAGGCTCAGGCAGAAAAGCGTGACTTAAAGGCATTGATGGCGCTGGATCGACGCTTTCACATTTTACTCGCACGGGGTTCCTGCAACGAGCTTCTCGCAACTGAGCTCGAGATGCTCTACAATCTGTCCGCGCGGATCTGGTATCTCTATTTGGATCGACTGGATCGGGGCGATCTTGCCTTCGACGACCTGGCCGAGATCGTGGACGCTTTGGAAGCCAAGGATGTCGGTCGGGCCGAGAAAGCGATCCTCGGACACATCCGTGATTTCGGCGACGCGGTTCGCCGCCACATCTGAACCACTTCGGACCGCGAACTTATTGTTCTCAACGTTCAGGAGGAATAACAGAAATGACAGCACAATTGATCGACGGCAAAGCGATTGCCCAGGCGGTGCGCCGCGAGGCGGCCGAGGAATCGGCGCGCTTGAAGGCCCTTACCGGGCAAGTGCCCACCCTGGCTGCGGTGCTGGTGGGTGAAAACCCGGCCTCACAAACGTATGTCGGCGCCAAGGGCAAGGCGTGCGAGGAAGCCGGGATGGGTTCCATCACCCATCGGCTGCCGGCCACAGCCACCCAGGCAGAGGTGGAAGGCCTGGTGCGGGCGCTCAATGCCGACCCGGCCGTCAGCGGCATCCTCGTGCAACTGCCGCTGCCGAAGGGGCTGGACGAGCAGGCGGTGCTCGACCTGATCAGCCTGAACAAAGATGTGGACGGCTTCCACCCGATGAACATCGGCCAGCTCGTGATGAAGGGGCGCACGCCGCAGTTCATGCCGTGTACGCCGGCCGGTTCCATCGAGCTGCTCGTCCGCTCCGGCATCGCCATCGCGGGGAAAGACGCTGTCGTCGTGGGGCGCAGCAATATCGTCGGCGTGCCGGTGGCGGCTCTGCTGCAGAACGCCGATGCCACCGTGACCACCTGTCACAGCCGGACGAAGGATCTGCCCGACAAAGTGCGCCGCGCTGACATCGTGGTGGCGGCCATCGGCCGGCCGGAGTTCGTGCGCGGCGACTGGATCAAGCCGGGCGCCGCGGTGATTGACGTGGGCATTAACCGTATCGAAGACGCATCGAAGAAGAGCGGCTTCCGCTTGGTCGGCGACGTGAACTTCGCCGAGGCGGTCGAGGTCGCAGGCGCGATCACGCCCGTCCCAGGCGGCGTCGGCCCGATGACGATCGCGATGCTGTTGACGAATACGGTGAGGGCGTTTAAGTTGCAGCACGGGATTGCGTGAAACGTGAGCCGTACTACGTGAATCTGCGTCGTATGCTGTGCATCATCTCACCACGCATCACGCACGCCGCATCACGCATCACGTAGCACGTAGCACGCAGCACAGCCCCCATCCTTGGAGGGATTAATGTCACTACGCACCTACATCCAAGACCACCCCACCCCCCTCGTCTGGGCCTGGGAAGCCACCGCCTGGACGTTGCGGCTGGTGAAGCCAATCTTTGCCAAAATGGGCATGGAGACGTCATCGAAGATCGTCAAGGTGCCCGAAGAAGTCATCAAAGGCCTCCTGTTCGACTGCCAGGACTGCGCGCAGTGCATGCTGCACTACAACGGTATGACCTGCCCGATGAACTGCCCGAAGAACCTGCGCAACGGGCCGTGCGGCGGCGTGCGGTTGAACGGACATTGCGAGGTCAAGCCCGAGATGGACTGCGTGTGGGTCAAGGGGATCGAACGTGCCCCGAAGACCCCCTACGGCCATGAAATGCTGCGACTGAACCCGCCGGTGGACTGGCGGCTGAAGGGCCAGGCTTCGTGGGTCACCTATTCGCTCGGACGTGACCAGATTCCGACCGGCACCGATGTCGCGATCCGCTACGCCGATGAGGCGCTGCCGAAGGAGGACGCCGCATGAACGCGCCAACACCTCCAGTCGCGCCCGCCGCACCCATCCAAACCGGTCTCACCGGCGCCAGCAGCAATCTGGCCAAGGTGCTCAATGCGGGCGAATTCGCGGTGTGTGTCGAGGTTTCACCGCCGGTCGGCCCGAACGTCGAGGCGATCCAGCGCGAGATGAAGACGCTGAAGGGCTACGGCGACGCCTACAACGTGACCGATAACCAGTCGGCCATGGTGCATGTCTCCAGCCTGGCGGTCAGCATCATGCTGAAGCAGGCGGGGATGGAACCAGTGATCCAGTTTACCGCCCGCGACCGCAACCGGCTTGGCCTCCAGGGTGACATGCTGGGCGGGTCGGTGTTCGGCATCAACACCATCCTGTGCCTCAGCGGCGACCACCCGATCTGGGGCGACCACCCGCAGTGCAAGCCGGTCTACGATATGGATTCACTTAACATCATCCGCATGGCGCGTATGATGCGCAACAACCAGGTGTTCGAGAACGGCAAGCAGATCCCAAAGATCGCGCCGGACTTTTTCATCGGCGCGGTGGAAAACCCATTTGCGCCACCGTACGAGTACCGGCCCTATCGTCTGGCGAAGAAGATCGTCGCGGGCGCGCAATTCATCCAAACGCAGCTCATCTTCAACGTCGATCGGTTCCGCGAGTTCATGAAACGGGTGGTCGATCTGGGTTTGCATGAGAAGATCGCTATTTTGGCCGGTGTCGGCCCGATCCGCTCGAGCAGGGCGGCCGAGTACATGAAGAACGAAGTCGCCGGCATGGACGTGCCCGACTGGGTGCTCAAGCGGCTGGATGGGCTGTCAAAGGAAGATCAGCAGAAGGCGGGCCTCGACATCTGCTGCGAGGTCGCCAACCAGGTGCGCGAGATCGAAGGCGTGCGCGGCCTGCATATTATGGCTGTCAGTTGGCCCGCGGCTGTGCCGCAGGTATGCAACATGTTGGGGTTGTACCCGCGACCGGTGGTGTGAACCTCCTCGATTCATGGTGCGACGCCCTTCGGAAGGGCGTCGCACCACCGCACCATTTCATCTCGTTTGCTTAGATTAGCGTCTGATGCTAAGATAAATTTGTAGCTGAGATCAGGCACACGGCCATGCACTTCGAAATCGTCGGTGAGATGACCGATATCGAGACCATCGCGGTGGGCAATGCGATCCGAGATGTTGCGCGCTTACAGGAGAGCTACGGTGTGGGACGTTGGCGCAAGCTAAAAGGCATCGCAACCGTGCGACTGGTAAATGGCAATCTTCATCTGGCTGAAGTGCATTGGTATGAAGCGACTGGCATAGGCAAGAAACGGCTCAAGATCAAACGATTCTTGGATTGAAGACGATGAGAGAGCAAGATTTAGAATCGCAGTATGCGATTTGTATCCGAAACGATCACAGTGAAGACCTGGAGGTGCGTAAGCTCTATCAGGTCCTACCTGACGCGGCCGCGGCCAAAGAAAACTATGTCAGGATCGTTGACGAGTCAGGCGAGGATTACTTGTACCCGGAAACGTGGTTCATCCTGCTCACGTTGCCTTTGGCGGTCAAACGGAAGTTGTCTGCCGCAGCTACTCCCGTTCCCGCCTGACTCGTATGGAAGCGCGATGGGGGGTACCACCAGGCAATCAGAGAGAGTGAGTGGCCCGGTGAGCGCCAGTCCGTCCAGCATCATCATCGACGGGTTGTTGCGGGCGGTGAGCTTATGCCCCGACAACCCGTCCGTTTTTTATCAGCAAACCCACACTCTAACCTATCAGTAAATTGGGAGGAAAAATGAAGCGTTTGAACCCCGTGCCGAGCGACCTGGAGATTGCCCAGGCTGCGGAGCTGAAGCCGATCCTCAACGTTGCGGCGTCACTGGGACTCGGCCCCGACGACCTGGACCTGTACGGTAAGTACAAGGCCAAGATCCACCTGGACGTGCTGGAGAAATTCGCCGACCGGCCGCAGGGCAAGTATATCGACGTCACGGCGATCACACCGACGCCGCTGGGCGAGGGCAAAACCACCACGACCGTCGGCCTGACGCAGGGTTTGGGCGTGCTGGGCAAGAGCGTCGTGGCGGCGATCCGCCAGCCGTCGCAAGGGCCAACCTTCGGCATCAAGGGCGGCGCGGCCGGCGGCGGCTACAGCCAGGTGGTGCCGATGGAGGACTTCAACCTGCACCTGACCGGCGACATCCATGCCATCACCGCGGCACACGACCTGATCGCGGCGGCGATTGACGCCCGCATGCTGCACGAGGCCGGAACCGACCCGCAGACCATGTTCGAGCGGCTGTGCCCGAAGGACAAAAAAGGCCAGCGCACCTTTACGCCGACCATGCTGCGCCGGCTGGCGAAGCTGGGCATCGAAAAGACCGACCCGGAGGCGCTGACGCCGGAGGAGCGGGCGCGCTTCGCCGTGCTGGACATCGACCCAGCAGGCATCACCTGGAACCGGGTGATCGACATCAGCGACCGCTTCCTGCGCAAAATCGAGGTGGGGTTGGGGCCGGACGAGAAGGGGCATACGCGCATCACCGGCTTCGACATCACCGTGGCGTCGGAGCTGATGGCGATCCTGGCCCTGACCACCGGCCTGGAAGACCTGCGCGAGCGGATCGGCCGCTGCGTGATCGGCACCAGCAAGGCCGGGGAAGCGGTGACGGTGGAAGACCTGGGCGTGGCAGGTGCGGCGACCGTGCTGATGAAAGACACGATCATGCCCAACCTGATGCAGACGGTGGAGGGGCAGCCGGCGACGGTGCACGCCGGGCCGTTCGCCAACATTGCGCACGGCAACTCCTCGATCATCGCCGACCAGATTGCGCTCAAGCTGGCGGACTACGTGGTGACGGAATCGGGCTTCGGCGGCGACATGGGCATGGAGAAGTTCATGGACATCAAGTGCCGCTACTCGGGGCTGGTGCCGAACTGCGTGGTGCTGGTGGCGACGGTACGGGCGCTGAAGATGCACGGGGGTGGCCCGCGGGTGGTGGCGGGCAAGCCGCTGGATCACGCCTACACCAACGAGAACCTGCCGCTGCTGGAGAAGGGCATCGTCAACCTGGTGGCGCACATCGAGAACGCCAAGCGCTACGGCGTGCCGGTGGTGGTGGCGGTCAACATGTTCAAGGACGACACGCCGGCTGAGATCGCGCTGATCCGGGAGCGGGCGATTGCGGCGGGAGCCGAGGATGCGGTGCTCTCGACCCACTGGGCCGACGGCGGCGACGGCGCGGTGGCGCTGGCCAAGGCGGTCATCGCGGCGTGCGAGCAGCCGAGCGACTTCCAGTTCCTCTACCCGCTGGAGTGGAGCATCAAGGCCAAGATCGAGCAGATCGCCAAAGACATCTATGGCGCGGGCAGCGTCTCGTACACCCCGGAGGCGGAGGCCAAGATCGCACTCTACACCCGGCTAGGCTTCGACAAGCTGCCGATCTGCATGGCGAAAACGCACCTGAGCCTGAGCCACGACCCGGCGCTGAAGGGGCGGCCGCAGGGCTACGTCTTCCCGGTGCGCGACATCCGGGCGTCGGTGGGCGCCGGCTTCCTCTACCCGCTGTGCGGCGAGATGCGCACCATGCCGGGGCTGCCGACGCGACCGGTGTTCTACGACGTGGACCTCGACCTGGAGACGGGCCGCGTCGTCGGGCTGTTCTAATCAACACGTCAAGTAGTCCGCAGGCGTGACCTGTAAGGTATGCAGAAACTACAATATCAGCCGGCGTCTTTGAAGGAAAGGGTTGCCAGGCGCCGGCTGTTTCTTAATTGGTTGCGCTAGCCGATCGTCGACAAACCAAGTGCTTCTGTAATCGACCTCTGCCCGATTATATCGGAAAACTTCTCTCAGCTCAGAGCCTGCAAGCAAGTGGATATTTCGATTTTGCGCTGGCGCCGGGCAACTGAGGTGTGGGCATGCGTTGCAGGATGACCTGTTTGATCGCGCGGTTAGCGCTCCTGAGCATTATTCTCGTCAGCGTGCCTCTGCCGGCGAGCGCTCAGGCGGAGGTCGGCGCGGGACCGTGGCGAGCTGAAGTCCACGTGCTGACGCCTGTTTACCAGCTTGAGGCGGCGACACTGACGGTGGCAGGCTTCGGGACGGAAGATCGTCCAGGCGCACCCACGCTGCCGGTCTGGTCCACGCTGATCGCGCTGCCGGCCGTGGGCGAACCGCAAATCAGCTACGATGCGTCCGAGGAGCAACACCTGGACGTTGAGCGGACGCTGGCAGCGGTGCCCGTGCCGCAGGTGGGTCTGGTGGGACCGGCCGGCCTCTCCGACTTCACCGATACAGTGGTTATGCTCGACCGGCCCGACCCGGCCATCTACGCGCAGGCGGCCTTATACCCTGCCGAGCCGGTGTCGTTCGGGCCAGTGCAATGGCAGCGCGGCCGGCGGTTGTTGCCAGTCGCGCGTGTACCCGTTCCAATACAACCCGCGCACCGGCGAGCTGCGCTATTATCCCGACCTGCGAATTACGATAGAAGTGGCTCGGTCGGAGCAAGACGCGGCGCCGATGATCGCCGGCCGCGGAGACACAGCAACTCAGGCCAATCTGCAAAGCCCCTGCACGCCTGAGACGGTGCGAGATCAGTATCGACGTTCCGATTCACGGAGCAGCAGGTACGAGACACCCTGGGCCGCGCCGGGAGTGCGTTTCCTGGCTGCTCAGGGCGCTCTCCGGGTCTACACCGGGGCGGGCGGCCTGTATCGACTCTCCTATGCCGACCTGGTCGCGGCGGGCGTTCCCGTCAGCACCCTCCTCTCTGCCAACTTCATCATGTGCTACCTGGGCCAGCCGATTGATATCGAGGTCAGCGGGGCTGCGGATGATAGTTTCGATCCGCGCGATCAAATTGTCTTTTACGCGGAACCCTACACGGGCCGCTACATGACCCGTAACGTCTACTGGTTCGTCTACGGCGATGGCGTCGCGGGCGGGCGTATAGCTGAGCGCGCAGTGTCGCGCACGGGTAACGAGCCCGTAGTCACCACCATTACGCAGACGCTGCACGTTGAGATCGACCGCAGCTACTACAGCACCTATCACCGGCCGCGCACGGACGATCACTGGTTCGATGAGCCGCTCTACGCCAACGCTGCGGCAGCGGCCGTCAGCGTCACCTATGCGCTGCCCCTGGACGATCCACTGCCTGCCGGCCATCTGATTTTGCGCACCGCCCTGCACGGCGGGACGGCGCGAGCCGAGAACCCGGATCAATCGGTGGCCCTGGCGCTCAATGGGCATCCTGTGGGCACTTTCCAATGGGACGGCAGCGTCAACCACCTGGCGACGGCCGCTGTTCCGGCCGCGTGGTTGGATGGCGCCGCCAACAACCTGACCCTGACCGCTGCGCTCGACCAACTGCCAGGGCTGGACAGCTACTGGGTATCTCCGGACTGGGTCGAGGTGACGTATCCAGCGCTGGCAGATGCTGAGGGGGATCGGCTGGCCATCGAAGCCGCCGCGGACGGCCCCAAGGAACTTGTCGCCACCGGCTTCACGACCGCCGCGGTACGCGCCTACGATGTGAGCGACGCCCGTCACCCGTTGCACCTGACCGAGGTGGCCGCGCTTCCCGACAGCGTCGGTTATGCTGTGCATCTGTGGGAAGGCGACTTGCCCGGCCGTAGCTACGTCCTTAGCTCAAACGCGGCCCTGCTGGCGCCGCTTGCCATCCAGCGCGACACGCCGTCTGACTGGCGGTCTCCAGCCCACACGGCTGACATCATCGCCATCGTGCATCGGTCGCTGTGGGACGCGGTGCAGCCGTTGCTCGATCACCGCGCAGCCGAGGGCTTTCAGGTGGCGAAGGTGGATGTGCAGGATGTATATGACGAGTTCAGCGCCGGCCGCGTGGACCCGGAGGCACTTCGCGAGTTCTTGACGTATGCCTATCACGCATGGAATGGCGGCGCAGCGCCGCCCCGCTACGTTCTCCTGGTGGGCGATGGCCATTACGACTTCAAGGGTGTGCAACGGCCCGATCTACCCAACCTGATCCCGCCTTACCTGCTGGACATCGACCCTTGGATCGGCGAGACGGCTGCGGACAACCGCTATGTCAGCGTGGACGGTCCCGATGACTATCTGCCCGACATGGCCATTGGCCGTATCCCGGCCAAGACGCCCGCCGAAGTGACCGCTGTGGTCGCAAAGATCATCGCCTACGAAACGACAACGCCTTCAGGCGACTGGCAGCGCCGCGCAGTCTTCGTGGCGGACGACTACAGTAACCCGGCGGGCAACTTTCACGCGTTGAGCGACAATGTCCGCCTGGGATGGTTGCCGTCGAGCTACGAGGGGCGGCCGGTGTATTATCGCCTGGACGCCGCGCACGACACCGGCGCGGAGATGCGCGCCGCGATCAAAGACGAGTTCAATAGCGGAGCGTTGTTACTGCAGTGGTATGGCCATGCCTCGCGCCAGCGCTGGGGCTCGGTGAGCATGTTCGATGTGCTGGATCCAGCAATGCTGGCCTCGAACACAGTCCTGCCTTTCACTGCGCACTATGGTTGCTGGTCCGGCTACTTCATCAACATTCAAAGCAGCCGGCTGTACGCTAATAGTGAGTTGGCGTTGGGCGAAGCCTTGCTGCTGGCACCGGGGCGCGGCGCGCTCGTAGATCTCTCGCCGAGCGGCCTGCACACCGGCGAGGCGCTCTTGCTGTTGAATCAAGGGCTGATCAAAGCACTCCTGATTGACCGGACGCCGCGCGTCGGCGATGCAGTGAACGCAGCCAAGACGTTCTACTTCACGAACAGCAGCGCCTGGCACGACCTCCTCGACACCACCATCCTGCTGGGAGATCCGGCCACCCGGCTGCGGCTGCCGCCAGTTGCAACGTACCTGCCTGTGTTGTTGCAGGAATTCAAAAAGTAACCGCGAATGAGCCGCAGAGGACACCGAGCACACCGAGATGAAAGACCATGCGGCCCTTGATCAGCACCTCTGACGCCTCTGTGATCTCTGTGGCCGGCAATGGCGGCGCTACATTTGAAATTGCTGGTGTTGTTGGCAGCACGTTGACGCGTGGAGGCCTTCGAGGTTTGTGCAACCTCGAAGGCCTCCGCGCTACCACTCCGTTACCGCCCCAGTGAGGTATAGTTGTTCAGATAATCTTTGGGAGGCGAGGCTGTGTGAAGCCCCCTTTAGGAACTGTTTGAAAAGGCCGGATGCATCTCACGTAGAGGCGCAAAGAACGCAAATCGGCAATCGAAACGGCCGCAGACGATGGGTTTCTCTGCGATTTTGCGGCTTGGCGTGAGCTTTTCAAACAGCTTCTGAGGATTAGCCGGCGATGCCAGGCGTTAGATGTCTGGACGCCCGATATCCGAAATGGCTTACACCCGACGCAAGCTGGAATCTAGATGCCCTGGCCTCTGACGGGCGACGTAGAGGTAGGGGCGATGTAGCGCGCAGCGCCCCTTTGGGATCTCCAGGCAGCCCTCCGCATCGAGAAGGCTGACGTCTCGGTGCGCCGTCTCCGGTCGCGGAAGGAGTATGTAGGGTGCTTAGCCTTACTCGTGCTTCCGACGGCGTCCGGCGAGAACGGCTGAAGTCGTTACGATCACAAATGCAACGAGTCCGGCCAGCGCCGGCCTGGACGTCGTGGCGCGAAAAGTCGCCAGCCCCACCGCGTTCGGCGCGGCGGCAGGTTTCAATGCGGTCGTCACTGGCGGATGGCGCGTGACGGTCCCGTCCAGGGCCACGTCCTCCAGCATGTACGTGTATGCGACGTTAGGCGTCGCATACACGTCTAGCCAGATGTACGCATGCCCTTCGCTCGACCCCGGCGCGGCGGTCGGGATCAGCGTGTCGTTGAGCCGCACCCAGGAGTCCGCGTCCGAGTCGGCCCGGTAGACGTTGAACCCGGCGTTGTCCACTTCGGAGACGGTCTCCCACGCCAACATCACGCCATCAGCGGTCGCCTCTGCGGTGAAGGACGCCAGGTTTACGGCCATGGGGGTCTGCTCGCCGCCGGTGAAGTCGGAGAAGCTGTTGACCGTGCCGCCTATCGTGTTGTTGGCTGTGTCTGCCACGTTCAATAAGGTCCAGGTCGTGCCATCCAATTTGCTGGTGTAGATATTGCCCTCAGTACCCGCGACATCCGCAGCCACGTAGTTGAACGTCGTCGCACAGGAGAAGTCGGTAATACCGCTCTGGCTCACTGTCCAGTAGCGGGTGAGGTAATCGGTGGTGCTGGTGTTACTGCTGTGTTTGGCATCGGTCACGTTGACACAGGCCCGCCCGCTGCTGAACATGCCGCTGGTGAAATTCAGAGTGGCAGGCGAGTAGTCGGCCGTGCCGGTGTTGTCGCCGACAGGGAAGGTGAAGCTGCCGGCCCCGCTATACGCCTTGCACAGCTCGCCCGTGCTGTCGGTGACGATCATGTTGGACGCCGACGGCGTGCCGCTCACCGAGGCAGACGCGCCGAGGGTCAGGTTGTTCGCGCCGAGAGTCAGCAGGCCACTGGTGAGGGTCAGTGTGCCGTTTACAGCGGTGTTTTGGCTGAGCGTCTTCGCACTCACGCCACTCAGTTCTAGATTCGTATAGGTGTTGGGACTCGCTCCTCCACCCGTTGCTGCCACGAGAGTTTGCGCTGCAGATGCGTTGTATTCTACAGTCCCATTGAAGTTGATGGTGCTCATAGCGATGGTCGGCGAGCTGCCGCTCATCCTCAGCGTTCCATTCACGGTAAGCGTTCCGCCATATCCCGTTGTCGCGTTGCTTGTTCGTCCAATTACAGCACTTCCTATCGTGCCGCTGGCTGAAGAAGTGACCGTGGCCCCCCCTTGAATAGTCACATTGCCCGAACCCGCAGCGCCTGTGTCCGCGGCGATACGATTCGGACCCCGCCAAGTGTCCCCATGGCGACATCCCAGGCAGATGCCTTGATCGTAGTCCCCATTGTGGCGATTTGTCCGGAATCCATATTGATCTCCACAGCGAATGTCGTGGTCGCGCCGGTGTTGCCGGCACCCCATTCACCGGAGTTAGTGATATTCCTTGAAGTGCCAACGAAACTCACTTTGCCAGCGCCTCCGGCTGTCATAGTGATTGGGCTGCCCGGAAGAGTAGTGGAACTCGTGCCCGGTGTCGCGCCGAGGGATGCGTAGTAGCACCTGAGCTTACCGTAGACTTGGAGAGTGTAAGTGGCGAGCGCAACCTGACCGTCACCGCCCGTAGTAGCGCCTGTTGTACCCGTGCTAATATGCAAATCGCTAACCGCTTCATTCTGCGTCAATGTTACCGTATGTCCAGCCTGAACATAAACCTCATCAGCGGCACCAGGAGTTCCACCTCCACAGCCGCTCCAGGTCCCCGCTGCATTCCAGTTTCCAGTTGCAGCCGAAATGCAGATATTCGCCGCAAATGCCCGCGGTGCCGGCACCACTCCGAACGCGGTCACTGCCAGGATCAACGCAACCGCCATAAGAACCCATTTGTGTTTCATATCTTCCCCCCCAGTGAAGTGCATGAGATAGAACAACGGATGGTCAGGATGAATGAGTAGCCCAGGCCTGATGGGCGACCGCCGGGCACCCGTTAGGCCTGGCGCACGGTTGGTACGCAGCGGGGGGATCTGCGTCTCATGCGCAGGAGTTGCGCCTCCGTCAGTGCCCTGACGTCCAGCGCCACGTCCTTCAGTATTTATCAACAGAGGTGCCCTGTGCCACGGGCGCGTCGAGCCAGATGTATATGTGCTCTTTACTCAACCCAGGCGCGGATGAATATGTGTTTCTACATCTTCATGACCTCCTCCTCAAGTGCCGGCTACCCCGGGCAGGGCCTCAAGTCGAACTGCTCGTCATCATCACATCCGACCAACCCGATCCGGCCAGCCGGTGGGGGATCAGCCGCGGCGCTGCCTCTCTCGCCCAAGCCCTAAAAGTCTAGCTTCCAACATCACCCTCAACTCCCAGTCACGAATCGAAAATCGAACTCTCCCACCCGATTGTCAAACTCGAACTCGCTGCCGCTGTTACCGGCGCGCAGGACCCAGAAGTAGTTGCGCTTCACGTCACCCAGCACGGTGGCGGTAGGGTTCTGCGGGTAGCGGCAGGTGACCGGGGCGCTCGATGGATCGGAATAATAGCCGCACGAGCCATTGTCCACGTAGCGGAATTCGGCACCCTGGCCGTATAAGCCACTGGGGAATGTGCATGCGTCGATCATCGTACCTTGCCCCGCGTTGGGGTCGAAGTACGGGCTTTCACTGCGCCACACCTGGTAGGTGGTTGCAGTCTGATCGGTGTGATCCCAAAGCAGGGCGATACTGGAGCTGCTGGCTTTCTCGATGCTGATAGGCGGCGGGTTGGGCGCGGCGTCCGGCCCAGCCCGCCGCCTGGGGTTTCACGGGCGAAGGCCGCCGCGCCGCCGACCGCGGTGAGCGCAACGGCCCACAGCAGAACCAGGGCGTGAGTCAGGCGCTTGGATAGGAATTCGGTCATTTTCACCTCGTTCCGAGCCGGGTCAACCGTCTTTCGCCACAGCGTGAGATTCTTCACTGCGTTCAGAATGCCAAAACGCTCAGCACGACAAAGAAAGCAATCAGGCCAATCATGTGAATCGACGTCCTATTCCCCGGGTACTAGGTTGAAGTCGAACTCGCCCACCCGGTTCGACAGGCCCGAGACGCCGTCCCCATTGCGGCTCCGCAGAACCCAGAAGTAGTTGGACGCCGCGTCGCCGATGATCTGCACGGCGGGCGAGGAGCTCTCCCCGTCGTCCACGAACGCGAAGCTCGCGCCGCCGCCCACAAAGCCGGCGTCCACCGTGCTCACCTGGACACCCTCCGCCTCCGGCGCGAAGTACGGCGCAGTGTCACGCCAGACCTCATATTGGGCGCTGTCCAGCTCGTGCCGCCAGGCTAAGCTCGGCGTTGGTCCCCTGTGGCCGCGATGGCGACCTGCGGCGCGGTCGGCGGCGTGATCGGCACGCGCAGCTTGAGCGCCGGGTCGCCGAACAGGATCTCCGTGTCGATCACATCGTGCCACGCCGTGCTGTTCGCAAAGTAGTACTGCTTGGCCGCATTGACCGCGTCGCCGACCGGCCGGATGCGGTCGCGGAAGATCGCCTGGGTCAAGCCCCTCGTCCAACGTCAGCAGTGCGCTGCCGACATGCTCGCCGCTCGGCGCGAGATCGGCCACGGAAGACCTGCCAGCAGTCGCAACCATGACCTCTGCCAACGCCTGTCCCTTGCCATACGGATTCTCGGCCCAGGCGAAATAACCGCTCCAGCAGGAGAAGTGTACGGTGAAGGGAGTTCGGTTGTTGGGGCTCAGAGCCGGCGGATCGTTGTAGTTGTACATGCTGGCCGAATACCCCACCTTACGTAGCCGGCATGGCCAAACCATTGCAGATAAATGGCGCCTTGGTTGAACTCGTCCTTGATGGCCGCACACATCTCGCCGCCTGTATCGTGCGCAGCATCCATGCGGAAGTAGACGCGCCGGGTCTCGTAAGATGGCGGCAGCCAGTTGGTACGCACCTCGTCGCTCAACGCGTGGAAGTTGCCCGCCGCATCAGCGTAGTTGTCGGCCACGTAGACAACTCGATTCTGCCAGTTCCCGTCCGGGGTCTGGTTCGCATCTTCGTAGACCATCGTCTTGTTGACAACGGCGGTCACATCGGCCGGCGTGTTGGCCGGGATACGGCCGATCGCCATCTCAGGCAGATAGTCGTTCGGGCCGTCCACGCTGACGTAGCGGTTGTCGGCCGCGGTCTCGCCGATCCACGGGTCGATATCGATCAGGTAGGGTGGGATCAGATTCGGCAGCTTCGTGTCCGCTCACGAACTTGAAGTCGTAGTGGCCGTCTCCCACCAGCAGCACGTAGCGCGGCCGCTCCCCGCCCGAGTTCCAGTTGCGGTAGGCGTAGGTCAGGAACGCGCGGATCGCCTCCGGGTCGACCAGGCCGTCGTTGAACTCGTCGTAGATGTCCTGCACATCCACCTTGGCCACCTGCAGCCCCTGGTCAGCACGATACTTCAACAAAGGCTGGATCGCGTCCCACAGGTCGCGATGCACAATCGCGATGTAGTCTGCCTTGACGGTCGCGGTCCGCCAGGTCGAGAGTGCGTCCAGCTCTACGGCCGCGGGCGCCAGCAGCGCATCCGGCGTCGCCAAGGCATAGCTGGCCGCGGGGTCTCCTGCGGCCCAGGCGTCCCGAAAGTGCAACGCGTAGCTTAGGCCGTTGCGGCTGGCGTCAGTGGCCAGGAGTTGCACGGGCTGACCCGGCCGGCGCACGTCATAGACGCGCACGGTCTCAGTGGTGAAGCCAGTGACGGTGATCTGCGCCGTGGGCCCGGGGAGGTCGATGCCCTCGATGACGATACGGTCCAGCTCCGCGTCAGGCCAGCGCCGGATACGAGACATCGATCCAGTCCGGGTAAACCCAGTACTCGCCCAGGCCCGGCAATTGGCTCAGCGCGGCCACCAGTTGCATCTGGTTGGCCGCGCCTGCCGTGGTGTTCAGCAGTGCGGCCGGCGCGATAGCCGTGCCCACATAGCCCACGCGGTCGTCCCACTGCCAGGTGGTCACGTAGCCGCTGTTCAGCCACAGCGCGACCGATTGATCCGGGGCCGCCGATCGGCTCTGCCCGCCGTAGAGCTGGGCGCGAACACTCACGTTCCCTGTGGTTAGCGGATCGTCCAGCGCCAGGGTGTAGGTGCGCGTCACCACAGGAGAGGAGCTGGTGGGGTAGATCGGGCTGTCGAAATAGTGATCGGCGTTCTGCGACAGGGCATAGTCGCTGTAGTACGCTTTGTCGAATTCGATGTGCAGGGTTTGTGTGATCGCATTGACCGCTGGTTCGGCGCCGGTGGCGGTCACCGTGCGGGTGCTCATCCGGCTCAGCGACGCGGCGGGATCCTGCCCCCAGTACAGCCGATACACGTTTTGGGTCATGTACCGGCCCTGGTATGGCTCGGCGTAGAAGATCACCCGGTCGCCGGGGTTGAATGCGCCGTCCGCCTCGCCCGTCACCTGGATCTGCACGGGCTGGCCGCGATACGTCATGAAGAAGGAACGCGGGTCTACCGCGTCCGTCCCCGTCAGCGGTACCCCAGCGGCCAGCAGCTCATCGTACGTCAGACGATACAGCCCACGTTCCCCCGTGCGCACGCGCACCGCGCCCAGCGCCGCCGCCTGCGAAGTTGGCGTCAGATCGCCTGCCGCCTGACCCCGACTCCTGACTCCTGACTCCTGTCCGCTCCGTCCCCGACAGGCGCACCGTGATCTCGACCTCGGGATGGTAACGCACCTCGTGTGTCACAGGATTGTACTGGAAGGGGAAGACGCGCACCGCCAACAGGCGCCGACCGCGCTGCCACTGCACATCACCGACCACGGCCGGGGAAGCAGGGTAGAACGCGTCCTGTTGGTAGATAGCGGGGTCGGGGCGGTCAATCATAGGCATCGCATCGGGCAGGTCCTGCTGTTCGATCCAGCTCTCCGGGCCCGGCGGCGCTACGTCCGGGACGGGCACGGCGGGGATGGTGGGGCGCTGCGGCAGGGTGTAGCTGCCCGCCGTCTGCACGGCCAGCACCCAGTCGCCAGCAGACGGCAGCTCGACCACCGTGCCGTAGACCGGCAGCCGCGGGCGCGCCGGGCGCGTCGTTCATCGCGTAGCCCGGCACCCGGGGGCCCTGCTCGTCGAGGATGTAGCTCGGGGTGATCTCCGCGCTGCGTGAGCAGCGTCAGCGCCCCCCTGCGGCGACCCCAGCTGCCGGGCAGCCCGCCCAGTAGCAGGGTCACGAGCACGGCCATCCACAGGCGCCTCCTATGCCATCGCTGGTAGCCCATCACGCTACCTCGATCCAAGTATCGGATCGCAAGATAAACTGCTACATTATCAGCCGTCCATTGCGGAAAAAGCGTTGGAAGCATCAGGCCAACAGAAGTCCAGGATGCGCCCTGGCCTATCGGGAGGACGTGGCTCGCCGCGGCTGAGATTCTGGCCTGCCAGGATGGGCCCGCCGGCGTCGATTCGCAGAACCATGAAAGCACTTATGAGCAAGGAAGACTAGGCGGGCCCCCTAACGGCCCGAGGAACCCGCTCGGCCCTCCGGGCGCCGGCGGATCGGCAGGGCCGCCGCCTTGCGCTGCGACTTCCAGCGAGCGCTCCAGCACGATGCAAGGCGCCTCCCAGCGCTTGCGCAAGGGTCGAGCAGTGACAAGCATGTCGTTGACAGAGCCACTTGTTTCCATAAAGACCTCCCTTTCCCAGCGTTTTGTACCGTCCTCCCCTCCGGGTTGAGCGGGGAATCCACAGTATTAGGAGCACGCCACAAGAGCGTTTCCGATCGAACTGCGGCAGGCCAGGTGTGGCTTTTTCGAATTGCACTCCGGAATCAAGGCCTTACTCGGTCGAGAGCCGCCTGAAGGCTCTACTCTAGTTCTATTTGATTGGAACGGCGTCTCCGGGATCGGCTGGCCCGGGCGCTGCTGCGCGTAGCGCGCCTGTGCGTGCCAGCACGCCAGCGTGTGTCCGCCGTAAGGGTCGCCGTGCTCCTTCCAGGCCAGTCCGGCGCAGCGCCCCTCGCAATAGGCGTTGATGGGGCAAACCCGGCATTCGGGCAGGTTGCCGTGGGTATGCCGCTCCCGTAACTGTCGGAGGATCGGCGCGTCGGCCCAGATCTTCGACGAAGCGCTGGCGCCGCAGGTCCCCTGATGGCGCGCGCAATTCAACACAAGGGTATACCCTCCCGTATGGATCGATCAGGCACGATGAGATCCCGACACTGCAGGTGCGTGTGCCGGGCACTGACTCTCGTAGGGCAAATGGCGTGCGATCGGCTACCAGAACCTCCGCCATCTGCGCCAGTGAAAGCTGATGCTCGGTGGCTTCGTAGACGCCGTTATCGGTGGGGGAGACCTTGAAGACCTGTGTGTAGCATACACCGAGTTCAAGCGCCATGTCAAGCATTTGCTGGCGCTCAGCGATGTTGAGATCAAGCAATAAGGTATTCAGTTTGACACGCACGCCCCGCGTTCTGCAGCAGCTTCACCCCGCGCAGGACACCCGCCAGCGTGTTCTGGCCCCTCATCACCGCATCGCTGGTACCCGGGGTGGCGCCCAACAAGCTGATATCGACCTGCACCGGCGCCAGCGCAGCGATCCGGTCGGCGACGTCCGGCGTGATCAGCGTGCCGTTGGTTTTCAGGTCCAGGGCGAACCCCAACTCCCTGGCGCGCGTTGCGATGGCAAAGAAGTCGGGCCGCGTCAGAATCTCACCGCCGGTCAACCCCAACCGCAGGACACCGGCGCCGGCCAATTGTTCGAGGACGTCGAAACATTCGGCGGTGCTCAACTCAGGTTCCGGCTGCGGCCGGTTGTAGCACATCACGCAATGAAGGTTGCAGCGGTGCGTCAGCTCCCACTGCACGTAGAAAGGCACGTGCTCGTCGCGCAGCCGCGCCAGCAACGCCTGGTATGCGTCGGTCGGGACCGAGCGTACCTCGCAAGCGTCAAAGGTCTCCCCCACTGGGTGGCCGGCGGGGGAAGGCATTCAGGAACTGGCTCATCTCAGTGCGCGCTCCAGGAACGGCCACAGTTCCGCAGTGGGTCGAAAGCCCAGGCGGTAGACCGGCGCCTGCTGAACCATTTGCTCGGCTACGGCCAACCAGGCCTGCGTGCTTTCCAAAAGCTCGGTCATCGCCTTCTGCATGCCCAATAGCGCAAGGATCGCCTCCGTGGCGCTCAACCGCTCCAGGCTGAACGTCTCAGCCTGGGCCAACGCAAAGATCCCAACCAGCGGTGCGCGGCGGTTCACGCGGCGGATGCGTTCCGGTGCGATCGAAGCGCCCCAGAACGGCGTGCTCACCAGCTCGGGCCCGTCGGCCCCCAGGCGCACGACGACCACCTCGTCGCTCAGCACCTCTCCACGATCCCCCACCAGGCCGGCCACGGTGGTCTTCCCGATCCCGGACCGGCCGAAGAACACATAGCCCACCCCACTCATTACCACACCTGAAGCGTGGAGCAGGAACGCGTCTATGTTCCCGCGGCAGCATCTCCACGCAGATGAAAGCCAGCAAGCGCTCCACGAGGGCGGCCATATAGGTCTCCGAGGAAACGCTCGCTTGCGCACGGTGAGCCGCCAGGTCGGCAACCCCACGCATCCCTGCTAGGTGGAACGTCGTCAGCGCGCCTTCGTGACGGATCCACCGCGTCCTCCGGAGTCGGCCAGCGCCGGATCGTAGTCCACCATGACCTGCCAGACCGGCGCAGCAGAAACCAGGAACGGCGCGTAGCGCGTCGGCCAACGCCGCGCGCCACGCCGCCAGATGGCAGGTAGACGCCAAACGTGATGCCGACGATCTCCAGGCCAAGCAGCTCGATGGTCGTCATGCCCAGGTCAACAACCCTTTGCCCACGAGATCTTCGACAAACGCGGCGACACTCGCGCGCGCCTGCGGAAGGTCAACCTCGAACTCCGCAGTCAGCACACCCGCGATCTCCTCCAGCGTACGCGTCCCATCGGCCAGCTCCCACACGCGGGAACCGACCTCGTTGAGCAGGCGCACGGTGTTCTCATCTGGGCTGATGATCACCGCCTCGCCCGAAAAGAGTCGGGCCGCGGTGCGAGGATGGTGGATCGGAATTCGCATGTCGTTCATGGTTTTGATTCTGCCTCTTTGTCCAACACATCGATGAGCCGGGGTCGCCGAAGCGCGTTCGCAGGCAGCCGCAAATATTACTCAGGGAGCCATATCAGGGAGCCGTATTGGGGGGAAATAGAAAATCATCGCAGGCGTATCGCCGCAATGCATGCGTGGTCTTAAAAGCCATTATCGTGCGCAAGACGGTCTTTGTCAAATTGCGCAAGCGGCTTGAGCGAGACGGTCTTTGTCAAAATTCGTAATGGCCGACCTCTTGAGCAAGAGTCATTTGACAACCCTTTCTAAGGGGCATATACTGGCTTCATATTGGTTTCCTGATGACAGCCAACTGCCGCGCGCACAGCATCGGAGTTGACCGACCTATGCACCGTGAGTGTTGTCCGATGTTAGCCTCCCCAGACCTCCAGACTTGCCGGTCACGCTGGGCGGTTGGGCACGCCCTCGCGACCTTCATCGAGCCGTCACGGCTGAGGCGGAATACCGCCGCACGTGACGGCTCGCTCGTTTAAGCTGCCCCAGGGCCAGAGGAGCGTGCAGTGACTACCATTTTCTTCGCGACGGACGTTCACGGCTCGGACATCTGCTGGAAAAAGTTCATCAGCGCTGGGAAGTTTTATAAGGCCGAGGTGCTGATCCTGGGCGGCGACATGACGGGCAAGGCCATTGTGCCGATCATTCACCAGGGCGGCGAGAATTGGAAGGCAGTGCTGTTGCAACAGGACTTCATGCTGAACGGCCAGGCCGAAGTAGATGACATGGCCCAGAAGATCACCAGCCGCGGCTACTATCCCTACCGCACGACGCCGGAAGAAATCGTCGAACTGGGCGCGCATCCCGACCGCATCGACAAAATTTTCGCCTCCGAAGTGTTGCAGCGCGCGGTCCAGTGGTTGGCCTATGCCGACGAGAAGCTGGCCGGCACCGGCATTCGCTGCTACGTCTCGCCGGGCAATGACGACATGTTCGAGTTGGATGACCTGGTGCGGGCGTCCAAACAGGTCGAATTGGTTGAGGGAATGGTGGTCCAACTGGACGCGCACCACGAGATGATCAACTCCGGCTGGAGCAACGTGACACCCTGGCGCACCTATCGCGAAGAAAGCGAGGAGCAGCTTCAGGCGCGCTACGATGCGATGCTGACCAAGCTCAAGTATCCCCGGCAGAGCGTCTTCAACATCCACGTGCCGCCCTACGGTTCAACCCTGGATGAGGCGCCTGAGCTGACGGCGAATCTGCGGCCCAAGGACGCCGGCCGGTCGCTCATCCCGGTCGGCAGCCGCGCCGTCCGCAAGATCATCGACCAGTACCAGCCCCTGCTGGGGCTGTTCGGCCACGTCCACGAGGGCAAAGGCGCGGTCCGCCTGGGCAAGACGCTTTGTATCAACCCGGGCAGCATGTACGAACAGGGCCGCCTGCTCGGCGCCTTGATCAATCTGGATCGTGACAAGATCAAGAACTATATCCTGACCACGGGGTAACGCCTGTCACGGCGATCAACCCATCCGAAGGAGGCGCCTATCGGTTTCAGTGCCAGCCAACTGCGCCGAAATTTTCGCTAAGTCATCTGAGCTTATCCAGTCAAAGCAGACAAGGAGAGTAGCATCATGGCAGGTCCAGCGTCGGGCGCCAGTGCCCAGGATTCGACCCTCTTTCTTCGCAAGGCCACCGGCCTTGTGCGTTCGTGGTCCGTCTTCGACGCCTTCGTCTACGCCTTCTTCTCCATCAACCTGGTGACCCTGGGGTTGTACAGCTTCAGTCAGATGTACTACTTCGAGGGCGGGTTGCTGCCGACTCTGCTCGTCAGCGCGGTCTTCCTGATCTTCGAGATCATCGTCTACGCCAGCCTCATCTCGGTGATGCCGCGCGCCGGCGGTGATTATGTGTGGCAGAGCCGTATCCTGGGCGGTGGGATCGGCTTCGTGCTGGCCGTCACCGGCTGGTGGTTTATCCTTTGGCTGTGGGTGCCGCTCTACAGTGACATGCTGCGCCAGATCTTCTTCACCCCGCTGCTGGGCATCCTCGGCCTGAAGGACCCGGCGCTCTGGTTCTCTCAAACCTCCGTGGCGTTCTTCCTCACGATCGTGATCATGCTGGCCTGCGTGACCTTCTTCATCGCGAAAGGGATGAAGTGGTATTCACGGTTCCAGAAGTTCTGCTTCTACATCAGCATCGGCGGCCTGGGGGTGGTGCTCTTGTTCCTGCTGTTCGGCAACAACGCAGCCTTCCAGGCCGGGTTGGAACGCGAGGCCGTCGCCATGTTCGGCGCGCAGCCGGGGGTCTACGAGGCGACGCTGGTGGCGGGCGAGGAGGCCGGCGCGATCGCCCCGCTCATGGGCGGCGGCATGGTCGCCATCTTCCTGGCGATGGGCTACATGGTCTTCTTCAACCTCTGGCCCAACTGGGGCGCGACGCTTTACGGCGAAGTCCGCGGGGCCACTGATTTCAAGCGGAACTTCAGCGGCATGGCCTGGGCGCTGCTCGCCACGACCCTGCTGGCGATCGTTCTGTTCCTGCTGATCGACAAAACCTTCACCTGGAAGTGGTTCATGGCCGCCAACGGCGCCTGGTGGAACTATCGCTGGGGATACACGGACGTCGTGCCGCCCCTGCCCATCTGGCCCTATCCCGCGCTGCTGGCCGTTTTCATGACCCCGAATCGGATCATCCAGTTTATCGTGATCCTGGCGATGAGCGCCTGGTGGTTCGGCTGGGCGGGCACCGTTTTCCTCAGTTCCACGCGCGTCATCTTCGCGGCCGCGTTCGATCGCTTGCTGCCGGAGAAGGTCGCCGAAGTCGAGCCGCGCACCCGGACACCGATCTACGCCCTGCTGCTGATGGTGATCCCATCGCTCCTGATCGGCGCGTTGTTCGCCTGGAATGTCTTCAACTTCCAGACGCTGACGCTGTGTTCGACGCTAGTCATCGCCGTCACTTACCTCGGCTCGACCGTCGCCGCGATCCTGCTGCCCTTCATCAAGAAGGACCTGTACGCGGCGTCGCCGATCGCCAAGTACAAGATCCTCGGCATCCCGCTGATTAGCATCGCCGGGGTGATTTTCGGCGGGTTCCTGTGCTTCCTGCTTTATCAGTGGATCATCGACCCGAACGAACTGTATGGGATCGGGCTGAAGAATACCAGTTCGGTCATCTACATGGCGGCCATGTACGTTCTGGCGCTTGCGATTTACATCGGCTTCAGGATTTACCGTAAACGCCAGGGGATCGACGTCAGCAAGATTTATGATGAGATCCCGGTGGAGTAGAGCCCATCCGAATAACCGCTTGAGCACCCTGAGCTCGTCGAAGGTCGCGTGCTGACGCCAGTGAAGAATCTCCTGCCACGAGAGACCCTTCGCTGGAACCTCGCCAAAACGAACCTCACGGGTTACCCGCTCAGGGTGACATCGCTCGTTGCGTGGTCTAGCGTTACAGTGATGAAGACCCTGACCATGAGCACACTGCCGCTCCTGGAAGATGAGATGCACCGGTTGGTGGACGAGGCGCAACGGCAGCGCATCTTCCTGCGCCTGATCGGCGGCCTGGCGGTCAAGATGCACTGCGATCGCGCCACCCACCGCGCCCTGATGCGTGACTACCCGGACATCGACTTCGTCACCGACAAGGCTGGAGCGCAGCGCCTGGAATCCTTCCTGGTCGACATGGGGTACACACCCAATAAGACGTTCAACACGCTCAGCGGCGATCACCGCCAGCTCTACTACGACATGGCGCGGAATCGACAGATCGATATCTTCATCGGCGATTTCCACATGTGCCACAAGCTGCCGCTCGCCGACCGCCTTGACGTGGAGCCGCTGACGATCCCGCTGGCCGAGCTTTTCCTTTCCAAGGCGCAGATCGTGCAGTTGAACCGCAAGGATGTGCTCGACCTGTTGGCACTGCTTCTGGATCACGACGTCGGGCCGAGCGACGCAGAGACCATCAACAGCGACGTGATCGCGGGCCTCTGCGCCAAGGACTGGGGCCTGTACACCACGGTGTCTTTGACTATCGGCAAGCTGCGCGAGTTCATGGCGCGGGGCGAGGCGGAGCTGCTGAGCGAACCACTGAAGGCGGAGATCACCGGCCGCCTGGACAAGCTGCAAGCGGCCATGGACCGCGCGCCCAAGCCGATGGTCTGGAAATTACGCGCCAGGCTGGGCACGAAGGTGCCCTGGTACGATGAAGTTGAAGAGGTGCAGCGGTAGGTGTGGATCGCACGTATTCAAAATCAGGTGTAGGCGCGGGTTCCTCCGCGCCATCGGAAAGCGAGACTTGACGTATAATTGCCATCGAAGGCAGAGTGCGCGGCGTACGAAAACCTCGCCTCTACTTGTGGTGGAAATCAGTCGGGCAAGTGCCCATATCCATTTCAGTCAGAGGAGACTCTTTATGGTCAACCTACGTTCATTCGAAGTTCCGACTGTTGTGAAACATGCCCCAGGCGCGGTGGAATGCCTGGCCGATGAAATCAAGGCGCTCGGCGTCAAGCGGCCGATGTTGGTCACCGACGGCGGTCTGGTCAAGGCCGGTATCGCTGGCGCGTCACCGACGTACTGAAAGCCGGCAGTGTCGACTATTTCCTCTTCGATGGGGTCGTCGCAAACCCGCCCATCCGGCTGGTGAACGAGGCGGCCATGCGCTACCTCGGCGAGGGGTGCGACAGCCTGATCGGCCTGGGCGGCGGCAGCCCGATGGACACGGCGAAGGCGATCGGCGTTGTCGTGAAGAACGGCGGCTCGATCCTGGAGTACGAGTGGGCGGATCCGCAGCCGATCAAGAAGCGCATCCCGCCCCTGATCACCGTGCCGACGACCGCGGGCACTGGCAGCGAGGGTCACCCTCTGGTCGGTGATCACCGATCCGGCCCGCCACATCAAATACAACGTCGGCGGCACCGGGCTGATCGCGCCGTATGTTCGCGTTGATCGACCCGCTGCTGATGCTGGACATGCCCGCGCATATCACGGCGAGCACCGGGCTGGATGCGCTGACCCACGCCATCGAATGCTACACCTGCGCCTACGCCCAGCCCTGGCCCGATGCCGTGGCGTTGTGGGCGATCGAGACGCTGGCGCAGTGGCTGCCCATCGCTTTCGCACAGGGCCATAACCAGGAGGCGCGCTACAAAGTGGCGATGGCGGCGATGCTGGCCGGCATGTCGTACGGGACGGAGAGCGCGGGCGCGGTCCACGCCATGAGCCAGACCGCGGGCGGCTATTACGACCTGCCGCACGGCGTGCTGACCGCGGCGATGCTGCCGCCGGTGATGGCGTACAACTATCTGGGCGAGCCGGCCAAGTATGCCCGCATCGCGCAGGCGATGGGCGTCAATACCTGGGGCATGACGATGCTTGAGGCGGCGGCGGAGGCTGTCAATGCCGTCACCGCTTTCGTGAAGCTCCTGGAGATCCCATCGGTGGCCGAGCTGGGCGTCAAGGAAGAGGAAATCCCGATGCTGGTCGACATGGCGTACAACGATCCGCAGACGATCGGGAACCCGCGTGATCTGACGAAACAAAGCTACGAGAGGATTTACCGGAGCTGCTTCGCAGTCAAATAGAGACCTTTATGGGGTAGGTTGCACCTGACCCTATAAAAGTCAACCAGTGAATTGCCATGACCTCTCAGGTCGTGGCAATTCATTGTAAGATGAGTTGTTGCGCCAAGCGCATTCGCCACCGGAGTTTCATTACGATGACCGAACAGATCGCATGTCCGACCCTTCGCCCAACCCTCCGCATGCTCTCAGACGAGCAGATTCGCACCATCCACAACACCAGCCTGGACATCCTGTCCGGCACAGGCATTGAGATGCGGCACGATGGCGCCCGCACGCGTTGCTGCTGGACGCCGGCGCCTGGCAGTCGGGTGATCGCATCAAAATCCCCGAACACCTGATCACGCAGGCGTTACACACCGCGCCGTCGCGCATCCCCATGCACAACCGGCTGGGTCAACTCACGATGCCGCTGGAAGAGGGCAAGGTCTACTTCGGACCGGGTCAGACTGTCAGTTCACCTGGGACCTCGAAACGCGGGAGCGACGCCCCGCGGTGGCCGAGGATGTCCGTCGCTTCGCACAGCTTGCCGACGGGCTCGACCAGATCGACTTCGTCATGTCGATGGGCACCCCGAGCGACGTGCCAGCCATGGATCACTACGTCCACAGCTTCATCCAGATGATTCGCGGCACGGTCAAGCCGAACGTCTACACCGCGCAGAACCATCAGGATATGCAGGACATCTACGCTATCGCCTGCGCGGTGGCCGGCGGCGAGGCGGAATTCGCGCGCCAAACCCTTCCTGCTGCTCTACGCCGAGCCGATTTCGCCGTTGCTGTTCAACCAGGAATCGGTCGGCAACCTGATGTTCTCCGCGGAGAAGGGGATCCCGGGCGCGTATCTGCCTTCCCCCAACACGGGCGGCGGCGGGCCGATCACCATGGCCGGTGCGCTGGCGCTGGGTAACGCCGAAAGCCTGGTCGGGCTGCTGCTTACCCAGTTGGTGCGTCCGGGCGCGCCGTTTCTGTACGGCATGAATGTGGCCGCCCTCGACATGCAATCGACCATCGTCGCCTACGGCGCGCCCGACTGGCCTCAGGCGATGGCGGCGGT